>NZ_BBWQ01000018.1 GCF_001463885.1 Aureimonas altamirensis
GCCCGTCGCCGCAACCGCCGGCCCGGCCCTGCCGCAGTGGGCGGCGTCAAGCGCGGCGCTACCTTCGTTTCCGGTGTGGCCGGCGTCGCGCTGATCAGCATCGCCGCCGCCGTCGCCTGGAACAGCCTGTTCGGCGGCGGAGCCGGCAGCGGCGAGCCGCTGGTGGTCGCAGCCGATACCCAGCCCTACAAGACACGGCCGGAAGATCCGGGCGGACGCGAAATTCCGAATCAGAACAAGGCCGTCTACCAGCGTGCCACCGGGCAGGGCGCGTCGGCTCCGACGCAGGAGGCGCTGATCACCTCCGAGGAAGAGCCTGTCGATATCTCCGCCGAAGATGCGTTCGAATTGCCGGGTGTGGCCATCGGCCAGAGCCAGATACCGCTGAACGACGAGGATCTCGATGCCCGGATGGCAGCGCTTGCCGGCGACGGCGACGGCGACGGTGCCACCGCATCGGCCGAGGGGCGGACAGGCGTGCTGGAGCCGCGCCGCGTGCGTACGGTCGAGGTGCGCCCGGACGGAACCATCGTCGGGGCAGCGGCGCCGATGGCGGCGGCAGCAGCAGCCGAAAGCGTCCCGTCTGCCGGCCAGGCACCGGCCGACGAAGACCCGATGGCCGCGCTGATCGCCTCTGCCACGGCCGAGCGTGATGCGCTTGCCTCCGGCCAGGTCTCTTTGCCGACTTCCATGCCGGCGGCCCAGCCGCTTCCCGTGGAGCCGCCAGCCGCCGCCGAGGCCCTGCCGCCGGAAGTCAGCGTCGTGCCGACGCCGGCGCCCGCGCGCCGTCCGGCAGCGACCCCGGGCCCATCGGCCTCCGCTGCTTCGACGGTGACGGCGCTGGCGCCGGAGCCCCGGCCAGCCCAGATGCCGGCGGCGCCGACCGGATCGGGCTTCTATGTCCAGCTCTCGGCCCAGCCGAGCGAGGCGCAGGCGCGCCAGGCCCTGCGAGACGCTTCGCTGCGCTACGCCAACATCCTGTCCGGGTCGCGGCTCAGCATTCAGAGTGCGGCAGTGGAGAATCGCGGAACCTTCTACCGCGTCCGGGCCGAAGCGCCGAGTTACGCGGAAGCGGAGCAGGTCTGCAGCCGGTTGCAGCGCGCCGGGGCCGAATGCTTCGTGACACGCTGACGCGGATGCACAGGAAAGCCTGGATATCCGGCTGCTCCGGAACCGCGCTGACGCCGGACGAGCGCGTATTCTTTGCCGATGAGCGCCCGTGGGGTTTCATCCTGTTCGGCCGCAACGTCGAAAGCGTCGGGCAACTGACGGCTCTTTGCGCCAGCCTGCAGGAGTTCGGCGACGGGCAGGAACTGCCGATCTTCATCGACCAGGAAGGCGGACGGGTGCGGCGGCTGAAGCCGCCCTTGGCCCATCCGCTGCCGGCCGGGCAGGCTCTCGGGCGTGTCTATGACAAAGACAGGCAGGCCGGGATTGCCGCCGCGCGGGCGCATGGCCGTCTTCTGGCCGCGGACCTGCGGCGCTACGGCATCAATGCAGACTGTATCCCGTGCCTGGACGTCGCCTTCGACGGCGCGCACAGCGTTATCGGCGACAGGGCGCTGTCCGCCGATCCGGATGCCGTCGCGGCGCTTGGCCGCGCAATGGCAGAGGGCGCGCTGTCGCTGGGCGTGCTTCCCGTCATGAAGCATCTGCCGGGCCATGGCCGTGTCCAGGTGGACAGTCATTACGACCTTCCGCATGTGCATGCCGACCGAGCGGTGCTGGAGGCCGTGGACATGCGGCCGTTCAAGGCCCTGTCCGACCTGCCGGCCGCCATGACGGCCCATATCCTTTATGAGGCGATCGACCGGGCAAGGCCTGCAACGCTGTCGCCCACGGTCATCGCGGATACGATCCGCGGCACCATAGGGTTCGACGGACTGTTGATGACAGATGATATCTCGATGAAGGCGCTCCGCGCGCCGATCGCAGAATCGGCAGGGCAGGCGATAGAGGCCGGCTGTGATATCGTTCTGCATTGCAATGGCGACATGGCCGAGATGCGCGCCGTGGCGGGCGCTGTGCCCGTGCTGGCGGGGCAGGCGGCACGCCGTGCCGCGCATGCCATGGCGCTGATCGGCCAGCCGTCAGCCACGCCTGTCGACGTCGCCGAAGTTTGGTCGGAATATCAAGGGCTTGTCGAGGCAGTTGCCTGACGCTGCGTCGTTTATTGGCCATGATCGCACCGTAAACGGGAATTTCATCGCGCCGTCAGGGATTATGTCCGCGTTGGCCACCATCTCGCGTTGATCTGCGATGGATAATGGTGTTTGAAGTTGTCAGGCCATGCCGGGCGGCGGGGCATTCGAAATCGCATCCAGGAGAGCAGAATGGGCAGTCTCAGCATCTGGCATTGGTTGATCGTCCTTGCGGTCGTCTTGCTTCTGTTCGGCCGTGGCAAGATCCCCGAGTTGATGGGCGACGTGGCCAAGGGCATCAAGAGCTTCAAGAAGGGCATGGCCGACGAGGACACGCCCGAAGCGGTGCAGGAGCGCCGTAACCTGGAGCACCAGGAGGGCGAGATCCTCCACCGCGATACCACGGCTGAAAAGACGCGTATCTAATTCCGCGCTTTCGGCGGGCTTCGGCCCGCCGACCGGTCACGCATACTCCGCTACGTTAGGCGCCCCATGTTTGAAGTCGGTTGGCTGGAACTGCTGGTCATAGCAGTCGTCCTTATTGTCGTGGTGGGCCCGAAGGATCTGCCGGGCATGCTCCGAACCTTCGGCCGCGTCACCACACAGTTGCGGCGGATGGCGGGCGATTTCCGCAAGCAGTTCGACGATGCTTTGCGTGAGGCCGAGATGGACGATGTGCGCAAGGCTGCGAGCGACCTGAAGAAGCTCGATCCCCGCAACGACATCCGCAAGGCCATGAACCCGATGAAGTCGGTCGGCGACGAGATTCGCTCGTCCCTCAAGGCGGCGACGCAGGCCCCGCAGCCCAAGGTTCCGTCGGCCGACGCCGGCGCGCGGCCCATGGACGATGCCGATCCGGCCGCAGCGGTTACGCCTGCCGAGCCGGCGGCGGCATCGCCGATTGCGGAGCCTGCGCCGGTGGCCACCGCCACTGATGCAACGCCGCCGACAGCAGCCGCAACCGATGCGGCGCCGCTCACAACAGCCGCCACCGATGCGGCGCCTGGTGGTTCGGGCGAGCAAAGACGCAATGCCGGAGAGGTCGCATGAAGAGCGGGCAGGAAGAGATCGAGGCCTCCTCGGCACCGCTGATCGAGCATCTGATCGAGCTGCGGCGGCGCCTGATCTGGAGCCTCGTCGGGTTTTTCATTGCGTTCCTGTTCTGCTTCGCCTTCGCCAAGCAGATATTCAACCTGCTCGTCATCCCGTACCAGATCGGCACGGCATGGGCCGGCCTGGACGCGAGCAAGGTCGAACTCATCTACACCGCGCCGCAGGAATTCTTCTTCACTCAGGTCAAGATCGCGGCCTTCGGCGGCCTCTTCCTGGCGTTTCCGCTTATCGCCATGCAGCTCTACAAATTCGTGGCGCCGGGCCTCTACCGTGACGAGCGAGAGGCCTTCCTGCCGTTCCTGGTCGCGACGCCCATCCTGTTCCTGATCGGTGCCGCGCTGGTTTATTTCTTCTTCACGCCGATGGTCATGTGGTTCTTCCTGTCCATGCAGCAGGCCGGCGGCGGCGGGCAGGCCACCATCGCGCTGTTGCCGCGCGTGTCGGAATACCTGTCGCTCATCATGACGCTCATCTTCGCCTTCGGGCTCGTGTTCCAGTTGCCGGTCGTGTCGTCGCTGCTGGTGCGCTCGGGCATCGTCTCGGCCGCTGGCCTTGCGTCGAAGCGCAAATGGGCCATCGTCATCGCCTTCATCGTCGCGGCGGTCATCACGCCGCCCGATCCGCTGTCCCAGATCGGCCTTGCGATACCGACCATCATTCTCTACGAGATTTCCATCATTACGGCCCGGATGATCGAGAAGAAGCGTGCCGAACGCCTTGCCGAAAGGGAGGCGCAGAGCTGATGTGACGGCCATCGGCTCCACCTTCTCGATTAATCGGGCGATCGGTGGGGCGATATGCTGGACATCAAGTGGATACGGGACAATCCCGAGGCTCTCGACGCGGCTTTGAAGAACAGGGGCGCGGCGCCGCTGTCCGCCGAGATCCTCCGTCTCGACGAGGCGCGGCGCGATCATCTGCGCCGCCTGCAGGACCTGCAGGGGCGCCGCAACGACGTCTCCAAGGAAATCGGCAAGGCCAAAGGCGCGGGCGACGCTGCGCGGGCCGATGCGCTGATGCGCGAAGTGGCCGATATCAAGGGCGCGGTTCAGGAGGGCGAGGAGACGGAGCGCCGCCTCGACGCCAACCTGCAGGACGTGCTGTCGCAGGTTCCCAACATTCCGCTGGAAGACGTGCCGGTAGGCACGGATGAATCCGACAATGTCGAAGTGCGCCGCGTGGGCGACAAGCCGGTGTTCGACTTCACCCCGCTGGAGCATTACGACCTCGGCGAGGCGCTCGGCCTGATGGATTTCGAGGCGGCGGCCCGTATGTCGGGGGCCCGCTTTACCGTGTTGCGGGGCAAGCTGGCTCGGCTCGAACGTGCACTCGGCCAGTTCATGCTGGACAACTCCACCGGCAATTTCGGCTACCAGGAAGTGTCGCCGCCGTTGCTGGTGCGGGACGAAGCCCTGTTCGGCACCGGGCAGCTGCCGAAATTCTCGGAAGATCTGTTCAATACGACCGACGGCCGCTGGCTGATCCCCACGGCAGAGGTATCGCTGACCAACCTCGTACGGGAGCAGATCCTGGACGAGGCCGCGCTGCCGCTGCGCGTGACGGCCCTGACGCCGTCCTTCCGCTCCGAGGCGGGCTCTGCCGGGCGCGACACCAAGGGCATGCTCCGGCAGCACCAGTTCTACAAGGCCGAACTCGTCTCGGTGACGACGCCGGAAAACTCCGGCGCCGAACTGGAGCGCATGACCGAGTGCGCCGAGCGGGTGCTGCAGATGCTTGGCCTGCATTACCGCGTCGTCACGCTGTGCACAGGCGACATGGGCTTTTCGTCCCGCAAGACCTACGACATCGAGGTATGGCTGCCCGGGCAGGACACGTTCCGCGAAATCTCGTCCTGCTCCGTCTGCGGCGATTTCCAGGCACGCCGCATGCAGGCGCGCTACCGCCCATCCGGCGAAAAGCAGCCGCCGCGCTACGTACACACCCTGAACGGCTCCGGAACCGCCGTCGGGCGCGCGCTCATCGCCGTCATGGAAAATTATCAGACGGCAGATGGCGGCATCATTATTCCTGAAGCATTGCGCCCCTATATGGGCGGCCTGGAACGGATCGAGAAAGACGCCTGAGGCTCATGAGAATACTGCTGACCAACGATGACGGCATCCACGCCGAGGGACTGGCCGTCCTGGAGCGGATTGCCGCAGAGCTCTCCGACGAGGTGTGGATCGTCGCCCCGGAAACGGACCAGAGCGGGCTGTCGCATTCGTTGACGCTGTCTTCCCCGCTGCGTTTGCGGCGCATCTCCGAACGGCGGTTTGCCTTGTCCGGCACGCCCACCGACTGCGTCATCATGGCGGCCAAGCATCTGATGCCGGCGCCGCCGGACCTTGTCCTGTCCGGCGTCAATGCGGGCCAGAACCTGTGCGACGACGTGACGTATTCGGGCACGGTCGCGGGTGCAATCGAAGGCACCATGCTGGGCTTGCGTTCGGTCGCACTCAGCCAGGCCTTCACGCCCGGCTCCGACAGGGAAACCCTGTGGGAGACGGCCGAGCGCCATGCCCCGGACGTGATCCGCAAGCTGTTGTCCGTACCGTTCCGTCCGGGAACGCTGGTCAACGTCAACTTCCCGCCGGTGCAGCCCGAGGCGGTGGCCGGCGTGTCCGTCACGCGCCAGGGCAAGCTGGATTACAGCCTGGGCCTTGAAGAGCGGCGCGACGGGCGCGGCTTCCCGTATTATTGGCTGAAGTTCGGGCGCGAGGCGGGGGCCGACATGGAGCACTCCGACATCGGCGCCATTCGCGATGGCCGCATCTCGGTGACGCCGCTGCAACTGGACCTCACCGACCACGCGATGCGGCGCGAGATGGAGAACCTCTTTGTCTGAGACGCGCGGCGCGCGCCCCGGCACGGAGGCCGACCGCGAGCAGCTTGCGGCTTTTCTCCTGTCCATGCGGTCGCGCCTTGGGGCCGACGGGCGGATGCTGTCGGCGTTGGAAACCGTGCCACGGCGCGCCTTTTTGCCGGGCGTGCGGGGCGACCTCTATGCCGCACAGTCCTTTCCGCTGCCCTGCGGAGAGACGATGCCCAGCGCCGAACTGACGGTGCGCTGCCTGATGGCGCTGAAAGTACAGCCGGACAGCCGTATTCTGGAGATCGGCACCGGCAGCGGCTATTGCAGCGCGCTTCTGGCGCGGCTGGGCGCACGCGTCACCACGATCGAGCGATATCGCACCCTCTATCTGGACGCGAGCGAGCGGGCGAAGGCACTGGGCTTCGAAAATATCACCTTCATTCATGATGACGGCGCACGCGGCCATGCCGAAGGCGGCCCCTACGATCGCATCATCGTGCACGCCGCCGTGCCGGGCGTGCCGAAGCCGTTGGTGGAGCAACTCGCCTCGCACGGGGTCCTGCTGTGCGCCGTCGGGCCGGGCAGCGGCATGCAACGGCTGGTACGCCATGAAAAGGCGGGCAGCAGGCTGGAGGACGCGGTCGTCGGGACCGTGTGGTGGCAGCCGTTGAAGGCGGGCAGGGCAGCGGCCCTCTGAGGCGCGTTTTTTACGCTCCTCTCCCGAAGTTGAACAAATTTCCTCGTAATCAATTGTCGGGCTTAACCACGCGGTAAGATTAACGCGCTCTTATGTGTCCACTGTGATGGCGTTGGCACGGGGACGGAAATGACATTCGGCGAATTGAAAGTGACACGTGGCAAGCTCATGCGCATTGCCGGTCTGCTGGCCGTCACAACAGCCGTCGCCGGTTGCAGCAGTGACGCGACACGCCTGCAGGACAGCTTCTACACGGGAGCCATTCCGCAGAGTGCGCCACAGCAGCCGGCTTATGCCCAGGCGCCGCAGCAGCCCGCATACGGTGCCTATCCGGCCCAGCAGGGCGGCGGCGCCACCTATACGCCGCAGCCATCTGCCGGATCGCCCGTCAGCCGCTCCGAACTGCCGCCTCCGTCGGCCGCGCCGGCTGCCGCGCAAAGCGCAGCCCCGGTCCAGACCGCATCCCGTGCGCCTTCGGGTGGCGGGATCACGGTGGAATCCGGTGACTCGCTCGGCGGCATCGCACGGCGGGCCGGCGTCAGCGTGGCCGATTTGCGCGCGGCAAACGGCCTGAGCTCCGACAATATCCGCATCGGCCAGGTGCTGCAGCTTCCCGCCGGCGCCAACACCGGTGCCGCCAATACCCGCGTCGCTTCGCTGGGCACGCCGCCTACCACACTGCAGGAGCAGGCGGCGCACGTGACGCCCAGCGCGGCACCCGCAACGACGCCCGTGCAAACGGCTCCGGTGCAGGCCAGCGCAACGCCGGCGCAGACGCCGCCAGCCAGCCAGCCGCAGCAGAGCCAGCCGGCCGCCGTGGCAAGCACCACGGTGGAGGAACAGACAGAGCAGCAGACGGCGGCTCTGGCGCCCGAATCCACCGGCATCTCGCAGTTCCGCTGGCCGGTGCAGGGCCGGGTCGTGAAGAGCTTCGGCGACAAGGTCGGCAGCCGCCGCAATGACGGCCTCAACATTTCCGTGCCGCGCGGCACGCCCGTCAAGGCCGCCGAGAACGGCGTCGTCATCTATGCCGGCGAGGGCCTCAAGGAATTCGGCAAGACGGTTCTTGTCAAACACGACAACGGCCTGGTCACCGTCTACGGCCATGCCGATGAAATCCTGGTCGAGCGGGGCGCAAATGTGCGTCGCGGGCAG
The DNA here is from genome assembly GCF_001463885.1 of Aureimonas altamirensis. Classification (GTDB taxonomy): domain Bacteria; phylum Pseudomonadota; class Alphaproteobacteria; order Rhizobiales; family Rhizobiaceae; genus Aureimonas; species Aureimonas altamirensis. The sequence goes on from NZ_BBWQ01000018.1 coordinate 7,919, forward strand.
GATATCGCAAAGGCGGGTATGACCGGCGATACGGACGCGCCCATGCTGCACTTCGAAGTGCGCAAGGACTCGTCCCCGGTCAACCCGATGACCTACCTCCAGTAGCGTACTGCGTCAGTTGGAGTGTCGGCCCGGCTCGTCGTCCCGAGCCGGGCCTTTTTGCGTCCGCAGATCGTCAATCGATTACGTGCCCGCGCTCTGCCGCGTAATCCTGCACGAACTGCCAGGCCACGCGCCCGGACCGGCTGCCCCGCGTCGTATACCATTCCAGCGCGGCGCGCCTTGCATCCTGCGCGTCGTGCGAAACCGCATAGGCAGCCAGATAGCCGTCCACCATGGCCAGATACTCGTCCTGCGAGCAGGCATGGAAGCCGATCCACAGGCCGAAGCGATCGGACAGGGAGACCTTCTCTTCGACGGCCTCGCCGGGCGAGATCGCCGTGGACTGCTCGTTCTCCATCATCGAGCGCGGCAGAAGATGCCGGCGATTCGACGTGGAATAGAAGACGACGTTGCGGGGCCTGCCCTCGACGCCGCCATCCAGCACCGCCTTCAGCGATTTGTAGCTGGTGTCGTCATGATCGAACGACAGGTCGTCGCAGAACAGGACGATCCGGTAAGGGCTTTCGCGCAGGAAACCCATCAACGCCGGCAGGTGATCGATGTCCTCGCGGTGGATCTCGATCAGCTTCAGGGCGGCTTGCGGCACCAGGGCGTTCACCTCGGCATGCGCCGCCTTGACCAGAGACGATTTGCCCATGCCGCGCGCGCCCCACAGAAGCGCATTGTTGGCGGGCAGGCCTTCGGCAAAGCGCTTCGTATTGGTTAGCAGGATGTCGCGGGCGCGGTCGATACCGGTCAGAAGCGATATCGGCACGCGGCTTACCTGCCGCACCGGGCGCAGCGTCATCGGCGGCTCGAACACGAAACAGTCCGCAGTGGAAAGATCGGGGGCGCGGTCCGGGGCAGGTGCGATCCTCTCCAGCGCGGCCGCGATGCGCGACAGCGTCGATTCGAGATCCTGTTGCCGATGGATATCCATGATTGCGCTCTCCCTGCTGGCACCCGGTTGCGGCGCTCATCACGCCGACGCGATGGGTCTATGACGCAGCCTTATTGCATTCGGACCGACCGTTCGTATATTGCGGCCACTTCGTAAAGACCCTCGAACACTGATCAACCAGGAGCTACCATGTTCGTATCCCCGGCTTACGCCCAGACCGCAGGTGCCGCCGGCGGAACGGAAAGCCTGCTCATCACCATCCTGCCCTTCGTGGCCGTCTTCGCCATCATGTACTTCCTCATCATTCGGCCGCAGCGCCGCCAGATGAAGAAGCGTGACGAGATGCTGCGCAATGTTCGCCGTGGCGATACGGTGGTGACGGGCGGCGGCATCATCGGCAAGGTGACCAAGGTTCTCGACAATGGCGAGCTCGAGGTGCAGATTTCCGAGCAGGTCAAGATCCGCGTGCTTCAGTCGACCATCGGCGACGTCCGCGTGAAGGGCGAGCCGGCGGCGGCCAACACGAAATAGCCTTTGTTCCGCCTCACAAGCGGCTGAACAGCCCGGGTTTTCGACCCCGGGCGCTTGCGTTCAGCAAATCATTGATACGGTGTGCGCCGCGCAGGCGGCTTAAAGCCCTTTCCCGGAACGGCCATGCTCTACTTCTCGCGCTGGAAATCCATTCTCATCTGGTTGGTCGTTGCGATGGGCGTTCTTTTCGCCCTTCCCAACATCCTGACCCAGCGCCAGTTGGAGGCCATGCCGGGCTGGCTGCCCGACAGGCCGATGACCCTTGGTCTCGACCTTCAGGGCGGCTCCTACATCCTCCTGGAAATCGACCGTGCATCGCTGGTAACGGCGCGCCTCAACTCCGTGCGCGACGACGCGCAGTTGCAACTGCGCAATGGCAATGTCGGCTTTACCGACCTGCGCGAAGTGAATGGCGGCGTCGAGTTCCGCCTGCGCGATCCGGCGCAGGCTGCCGCGGCACGCACCGCGCTGCGCCCCCTGACCGACCCGGTCTCGTCCGGCATGATGGCCGGCGGCACGATCACCGAGGTCGATCTTGCCGAGCCGCAATCCGGCACATTCCGCCTGACCCTGACCGAGCAGGGAATCAACCATCGTCTGTCGACCGCCGTTTCGCAGTCGATCGAGGTCGTGCGCCGCCGCGTCGACGAACTCGGTACGACGGAGCCCGTCATCCAGCGCCAGGGCGTTGATCGAATCATGGTGCAGGTGCCGGGCCTGCAGGATCCGGCGCGCCTGAAGGCATTGTTGAACCAGACCGCGCAGCTGACCTTCCGCCTGGTCGATCTGCAGCATTCCGCCGAGGCCGTTGCCGCCGGGCAGCAGCCGGCGCCCGCCGGATCGGAGCTGCTCTACACCACAGACAATCCGGCGATGCCCATTCTGGTGCAGCGCCAGGTGATGGTGTCGGGTGAAAACCTGACGGATGCGCAGGCCGGCTTCGACCAGCAGACCAACGCGGCCGTCGTCAACATCCGCTTCGATTCGCGCGGGGCGCAGCGCTTCGGCGCGGTGACCCAGCAGAATGTCGGGCGCCCCTTCGCCATCGTTCTCGACGACAAGGTGCTGTCGGCGCCCAATATCCGCGAGCCGATCCTGGGCGGGCAGGCACAGATCTCCGGCAATTTCACCGTGCAGACGGCCAACGATCTTTCCGTGCTGCTGCGCGCCGGCGCGCTTCCGGCCAATCTGAACATCCTGGAAGAGCGCACCGTCGGCCCCGGCCTCGGCGCGGATTCCGTCGCCGCCGGCCAGATGGCCGGCATTATCGGCGGCATCTTCGTGATCGTGTTCATGTTTGCGGCCTATGGCTTTCTCGGCCTCATCGCCAACATCGCGCTGATCATCAACATCATCCTGCTGGTGGCCCTCCTGTCATTCCTGGGGGCAACGCTGACACTGCCGGGCATCGCGGGCATCGTGCTCACCATGGGCATGGCCGTGGATTCCAACGTGCTCATCTACGAGCGAATACTGGAAGAGCGAAAACAGGGCCGCTCGGTGATCCAGTCGATCGACGCCGGCTTCCACAAGGCGTTCGGCACGATCATGGACGCCAACATAACGTCGCTCATCGCGGCGGCGGTGTTGTTCTTCCTCGGCTCCGGTCCGGTGCGGGGCTTCGCCGTTACCCTGGCGCTGGGCATCCTCACCACCATCTTCACCGCCATCACGCTGACGCGCTGGCTGGTCGCCTATTGGGTCAAGCATCGTCGCCCCAAGGAAGTGCATCGCGGCTTCTTCACCTTCGTCCCGGAGAAGACGAATGTGCGCTTCATGGCGGTGCGTCGCATTGGCTTCGCCATAACGCTCATCCTGTCGATCGCCTCGGTGGGTGGCTTGGCCACGATGGGTCTCAATTACGGCATCGACTTTACCGGCGGCACGGTCATCGAGGCGCAGTCCAAGGGACCTGAGGCCGATGTCGGCGCCATCCGCGCGGCGCTTGTGCCCATCATCGAAGGCGAGGCGCAGGTGCAGGAGTTCGGCTCCGCGCGCGATGTGCTGATCCGCTTCGGGGCGCAGAGCGCCGACCAGGAAACGCCACAGACCAGCATCAACGCCGTGCGCGCTGCCTTGTCGGCGGATTACGACTTCCAGCGGGTGGAAGTCGTCGGTCCATCCGTCTCCAACGAGCTGGCCATCGCAGCCGTGCTGGGCATTCTCGGCGCCATGTTTGGCATCATGGTCTATGTCTGGGTGCGGTTCGAATGGCAGTTCGCCATCGGCGCCATCGTGTCGACGGCGCACGACGTGATCATGACCATCGGCTTCTTCGTGTTGATGCGGGCCGAGTTCAACCTCACCAGTATCGCCGCGGTGCTGACCATCGTCGGCTACTCGCTCAACGACACCATCGTCGTCTTCGACCGCATGCGCGAGAATTTGCGCAAGTACAAAAAGATGCCGCTGGATACGCTGATCGACCTGTCGCTGAATGAAACGTTGAACCGTACGATCATGACGGGCGCCACCATGATCCTCGCGCTCGTCGCGCTGTACTTCTTCGGCGGCGACGTGATCCGCAACTTCGTTGCGCCGATGATCGTCGGCGTTATCGTGGGCGTGTACTCGTCGGTCTTCATCGCCGGCCCGATGCTGATCTACTTCAAGCTTCGGCCGGAAAAGGCCGCCATGGACAAGGCCGAGTCCGCCTCCGCCGGCGCGGCAAAGGAAGCCTGAGCTTGGCGCAGGAAACCGCCGAAACCCGGGATGCGCATCTGCCGCGGCAGGTGCCCATCGACGCTTACGGCAATGGCGGCTTCCGCTTCGGAGGCATGTCGCATCGCGGTTCTCTCCTGTGCCTGCCGTCCGGCCTTTACGGTTGGACTGGGACGGCGCAGGCGCCTTTTTCGGGCGAGCGGCTTTTGAAGGCGCTGGAAGAATCGGAAATCCGCTTCATGCTTTTCGGTACCGGGGCCGACATAAGGCGCGTCCCGGCCGCCTTGGCGGCCCGCTTCAACGCCGCCGGCATGTCCTGCGACGCCATGTCGACCGGGGCGGCGGTGCGCACCTACAACATCATGCTTCTCGAGGGGCGACCGGTCGGTGCGGCCCTCGTCGCGGTGGACTGACCTTGGACGAGGGCCTTGCCGCCGACTTCGCCGAATGCCGCAGGCTGGTCGACGAAAGCGACGCAGACCGCGCGGTATCGCTGGCCTATGCGCCCGATGACCGCCGGAATGCGCTGGCGGCTCTCTATGCCTTCGATATCGAGACGGGGCGCATCCGCGCCCAGGTGAGCCAACCCCTGCCGGGAGAGATCCGCCTGCAATGGTGGCGGGACCGATTGGCAAATCCGCAGGATGAAGGGCAGGGCGCGCCGGTTGCGCATGCGCTGCTGGACACGATCCAGCGATACGACCTGCCGCGCGATGCCTTTGAACGTTACCTCGAAGCACGCATCTTCGACCTCTACGACGACCCCATGCCCGCGCAGGCCGAGTTCGAGGCCTATGCCGGTGAAACGGCATCCACGATCATCATGCTTGCGGCCATGATACTGGGCGGCAGGCCCGACACGGTCGTTGCGGATGCCGCCGGCCATGCCGGGGTTGCAACGCTTGCCGCCGGACTTCTGCGCCGCGAGCCCCAGTTGCGACGGCTGGGGCAGAACTACGTTCCCGGCGATCTTCTATCCGCCGCCGGCGCGGACCATGCCGGATGGGCGTCCGGGCCGGATGGGTTGCAGGCCGCGCGGCTGGCGCTGGCGGCCTATGCACAGGACCATCTCAAGGCCGTAACAGGCCGCCTTTCGCAAATACCGCCTGCGATCAGGCCCGCCTTTCTGCCGGCCCTTGCCAATGGGGCAGCCCTGCGCATGGTGGAACGCAGAGGCGGTCTGCCCTATGTCGAGTCCCGGTTTGCGGCGATGCAGCGCTTGTGGAGCTATTGGCGGGCCATGCGCGCCTGAACAGGCATTCTGGAAGGGGCAGACATGGTGTCCATGCGGCACGGCGGCCGGGCCGCATTCCTGACGGCGCTGCCATCGCGCATCCTCAGCGCTGCCGGCGGGGCCGTGTCGCGGTTTCCATTCACGGTCTTATGCCTGCTTGCAGCCGCCATACTGGCCAATGCCTGGATTGCCGGCTATGGCGCGCTGTCCGGCAGCCAGCAGCGCCATATTCTTGCGGCCCTGTCCGTTGCGGTGCTCTGGTCGGTGGGCGTGGCGTCGGCCCTGTCCGCCGCGGGGCGTTCCCGCACGGTTACGCAAGCCGCCGCGGCCACGGCGGGCGTGGTGGCCGGCTGCATCGCCTGGTTTCATGAGCCGTTCGAGGATGCGTCCTGGGTTCTCCAACTGGCATCGCTGCTTTTCTTGTTCGCCGTGCCGTTTATCCGCAGGTCTGAGCCGGTCGGCCTGTGGACCTTCGTGCTGCGCAGCTTTGCTGCTTTCGGCCTTGCCTTCGTTGCCGTGCTGGCCTTCGTATCCGGCATGGTGCTGCTGGTGGAGCTGTTCCGGCTCCTGTTCGGCATCGGGCCGGGCTGGGAAACCTATGCCCATGTCTATGCGACGGCGCTGTTGCTGGTTGGCCCCATGGCGACGCTGGGTCTTTTTCCGGATGCGGGGAAAAACCTTCCGTCCGCCCGCCTGGAGGGGCTGGTCCGTGGTTTCCTGACCTTTGTGGCGGTCCCCCTTCTGATCGCTGCGCTTGTGGTGCTGCATCTTTACGCCATCAGGGTGGTCGTGACCGCAGACCTGGCTGCGCGCGACATGGTGTGGATCGTGCCGGTTCTTCTGCTGGATCTTGCCTTCGTGCGCTTCCTGTCGCAGCCGTTCGGCGGGACGCAGGCGCCGATGCCGGTGCGCGCCGTTCGGCGGTTCTGGCCCTTGGCATTGCCCGTGCCCCTCGTGCTGTTCACGATGGCGATCACGTCCGAGTCGGCGCGCAGTTGGACGCTGGAGCTGTATTATTCGGCGCTGTTCTGCCTGGTTTGCGCCATCCTCGGCGTCATGCAAATCGTGCCGGCTTTGCGCGGCGATCCACGCTGGTTCTTAGGGCTGCCGGCAGTTGCGCTGGCAGCCTCGCTTTTCGGTCCCTGGGGCGCGGCGGCGGTTACCTCACAGATGCCGGCCCGGCAACCGGCGGCCCCGGTCGCCTCGTTCAGCGACTATAACGCGCCGGCCGCGCCGGCCTTGCCGACACAGGGGTTCGATCTTGCGCTGGCCGATGTGGCCCTTGGCCAGGACGCAGGCAACGCCAGCCTGGACTTTGCCGCTCGCTTCGATGGGGGCGATCTCGTGCTGGAACCTTCCGGCGGGGCGCCGGTGCGGTTTGCGATGGCGCCCATCATCGAGGCGATCGCGGCACAACCCTCTGTGCCCGCGCGCGGCATGTTGACTGCCGCGTCGGGCGAAACCCTGCTCTACGATGTAAAGTTTCTGCGCGTGGTGGACGGCCGGCCGCAAGTCGGCCGGATGACCATTCTGCTCCGCGCCGCCGACTGGGAGTAGCGGCCGGGCTTAGCTCGCCTCGGCCAGGGCATGCGCGGCGTTCCACGCGCCGAAGTCGGACAAAGCGCGCGCTGCCATCGCCTTCTTCTTGGCGACGGTCTTTTCCTTGCCTCGAAGGCGCTTGCCCTCGATCTTCGGCGCCTCCATCGGCGGAAACAACCCGAAATTGACGTTCATCGGCTGGAACGAGCGTTTGCCGGGCTCTTCGTCGGTGCTGATATGCCCGCCGGTAATATGGTTCAGCAGCGCGCCCATGGCGGTCGTCACCGGCGGCGGGGTTGGCGCGCGGCCAAGAGCCTCCGCAATGGCGAAGCGCCCGGCCATCAGGCCGACGCTTGTCGATTCGACATAGCCTTCGCATCCGGTTATCTGGCCCGCGAAGCGCAGATCGGGCCGCGCCTTGAGGCGCAGCGTGCCATCCAGCACGACAGGCGAGTTCAGATAGGTATTGCGATGCAGGCCGCCCAACCGTGCGAACTCCGCTGCCTCGAGGCCGGGGATCATGCGGAAGATGCGGGCCTGCTCGGCGTATTTCAGCTTGGTCTGGAATCCGACCATATTGTAGAGCGTGCCGAGCGCATTATCCTGCCGTAGCTGCACCACGGCATAGGCCTTGATGTCCGGTTGATGCGCGTTCGTCAGCCCCATCGGCTTCATCGGGCCGTGGCGCAGCGTCTCCGGCCCGCGTTCGGCCATGACCTCGATGGGCAGGCAGCCGTCGAAATAGGGTGTCCCCTCCCACTCGCGGAACTCGGTCTTGTCGCCCTCTATCAGGGCGGCGACGAATGCCTCGTAGGTCGGCTTGTCGAGCGGGCAGTTGATGTAATCCTTGCCGGTGCCGCCGGGCCCGACCTTGTCATAGCGGCTTTGAAACCAGGCCTTGTCCAGGTCGATCGATTCGAAATGGACGATGGGCGCGATGGCATCGAAGAAGGCGAGCGAATCCGCCCCGGTTTCCCGTGCGATCGCCTCTGCCAGGCCCGGGGCGGTCAGGGGCCCGGTGGCCACGATGGCGCTGCCCCATTCGGCGGGCGGCAGGCCGGTGATTTCTTCGCGGCGAATCTCCACCAGCGGATGGGCTTCCAGCGCCTGCGTCACCGCGCGGGCGAATCCGTCGCGGTCGACGGCGAGGGCGCTGCCGGCGGGAACCTGGTTGGCATCCGCGGCGCGCATGATCAGGCTGCCGGCCAGGCGCAGCTCTGCATGCAGCACGCCGACGGCATTGCCCTCGGCGTCGTCGGAGCGGAACGAGTTGGAGCAGACGAGCTCTGCGAGGTCGTCCGTCTTGTGCGCATCGGTGCCGCGCACGCCGCGCATTTCGTGGAGGATGACGGGAATTCCTGCCTCGGCGATCTGCCAGGCGGCTTCCGAACCGGCGAGGCCGCCGCCGACGATGTGGATGGGTCTGTGTGCCATGGCGAATGCTCTACAGCATTACCCCCGAAAACGACAACACCCGCCGGGGGAGGACCGGCGGGTGTCGTTTGGAAACCTGCGATTTGGGAGGAGGAGTTCGCAGGTTCTATTCGCAGCGGCTATTGGGAGGAGAAGCCGCGGCGAAAACTGGTAATTTCAAGTTCAGCGGGTCGCTGCCTTCGCGATGGAAGGAATATCCGCGCGGGAGATGCCAAGATCGGCAAGTTCACGCTGCGAGAGACGGTTCAGTTCCGTGCAGGTTTCGCGGTAACGGCGCCAGCTGGCGTAGGAGCGAACGATGTTCATGTGACCCAACAGCCTTTGACTGTATTAGAGTTTAAATCGATTGAAGCTTTAGGTCCGTGTGGTCCGTTGCTTCGATGGTTGGAATGTAGCTGAGCGCTCCGTGCATCACCAGAGCCGGTTTCGCATAGCAGCCTTGCGGATGGTGCAACGCAACACGGCCGGCTACGGCGTCGCTGCGGCGTTTCCTGTTTGACGTCAAATCTGGCAGTGATATAGAGACGCGCGCTACGCGATGAGCCAAGGCGCTGTGCGGGTGTGGCGGAATTGGTAGACGCACTAGATTTAGGTTCTAGCGCCTATGGTGTGGGGGTTCGAGTCCCTCCACCCGCACCAGCTCCTAGAGTTTCTCGCATCGGAATTGAAATCGACTTCGGCGGTCTTCCGTCGGACAACCTGAAATCGAAGGGTTTAGAATGCAGGTAACGGAAACCAAGGCCGAGGGCCTTACGCGCGAGATCGAAGTCGTCGTGCCGGCCGCGGACCTCGAGGCACGGCTCCAGACCCGGCTGTTTGAAGCGAAGGATCAGGTGCGCCTCAAGGGCTTCCGGCCCGGCAAGGTGCCGGTGTCCCACCTGCGCAAGACCTATGGCCGTTCGCTGATGGCCGAGATCGTCAACCAGATCATCAACGAGACGCCGCGCAAGGTCATTGCCGACCGCAACGAACGGTCTGCCATGCAGCCCGAGGTCGCGATGAGCGAAGACGAGGGCGAAGCCGAGAAGGTTCTCGGCGGCGGCACCGACTTCCGCTTCACCCTGCGCTACGAGACGCTGCCGACCTTCGACGTCAAGGATACGTCGGACATCGCCATCGAACGGCCGGTGGTCGAGGTGGCGGACGAGGAAGTCGAAGAGCAGGTCAAGCGCATCGCCGAGAACGCCCGCACCTATGCCGACAAGGACGGTGCGGCCGAAAACGGCGACCGCGTCACCATGGACTTCGTCGGCAAGATCGACGGCGAGGCCTTCCAGGGCGGCTCGGCGGAAGATTCCAACCTTGTCATCGGCTCGGGCCAGTTCATCCCCGGTTTCGAAGACCAGCTCATCGGCGCCAAGGCCGGTGACGAGCGCGAGGTGAAGGTGTCCTTCCCCGAAGATTACGGCGCGGCGCATCTGGCCGGCAAGGAAGCCGTCTTCGACGTCAAGGTGAAGGCCATCGCCGCCCCCGGCGAGCTGGAGCTGAACGACGAGCTCGCCAAGCAGATGGGCCTTGAGTCCATCGAGAAGCTGCGCGAGATCGTGCGTGGCCAGATCGAAAGCCAGTTCGGCGCCATGACGCGCCAGAAGGTCAAGCGCCAGCTTCTGGACGCCCTCGATAAGGATTACGATTTCCCGCTGCCGGAAAAGCTCGTGGAAGCCGAATTCAACAACATCTGGTCGCAGGTCAGCCGCGAGCTCGAGCAGAGCGGCAAGACCTTCGAGGATGAGGACACGACCGAGGAGAAGGCCCGCGAGGATTATCGCAAGCTGGCCGAGCGTCGCGTTCGTCTGGGTCTCGTCCTGTCCGAGATCGGCGAGAAGGCCGGCGTGACCATTTCTGACGAAGAGCTGCAGCGCGCTTTGTTCGAGCAGGTCCGCCAGTATCCTGGCCAGGAGCAGCAGGTCTACGACTACTTCCGCAAGACGCCGGAAGCGATCCAGAGCCTGCGTGCGCCGATCTACGAAGAGAAGGTCGTCGACCACCTGCTCGGCTCGGTCAAGGTGACGGACAAGACCGTCAGCCGCGAAGAGCTGATGAAGGAAGACGAAGAAGAGACGAGCGCCGCCGCCTGACGGCGTCGCGCAAGCCTCTGTCTGCAACGAAAAGGGCCGCTTCGGAAACGAAGCGGCCCTTTTTCATGTCTGCGGGGTGGCCCGTGTGTCGGGCCTTATCCCTTTTCTCTTATGCCTCGGCTGCCTGCAGCCTGCGCTCTCGGCGGTAGACCGCATAGGCCGCCCAGGCGCTCCAGATGAGGATGAGTCCGGTGACGGCCAGGACCGTGCCGCTGATCGGCCGCTCAATGAAGGTCATCAAATTTCCGCGCGAGATCAGCATGGCGCGTCGGAAATGCTCTTCCATCAGCGGGCCGAGCACGAAGCCCAGCAGCAGCGGGGCTGTCGGCAGATCCAGAAGGCGCATGACGTACCCGAGGCCGCCGAAGAAGACCACCAGCCACACATCGAACGGATTGTTGTTCACCGTGTAGACGCCGATACAGATGAACATCAGCACGGCCGGGTACAGCAGGTGATAGGGGATCAGCAGCAGCCGTACCCACAAGCCGATCAACGGCACGTTCAGCACCACCAGCAAGAGATTGCCGATCCAGAAGCTCATGATCAGGCCCCAGAACAGGCTGGCCTGTTCGGTCATCAACTGCGGGCCCGGCGCTATGCCGTGGATGATCAGCGCCCCCAGCATCAACGCCATGGTGGGGCTGCCCGGGATGCCCAAGGCGAGCGTCGGGATGAAAGACGTCTGGTCGGCGGAATTGTTCGCCGATTCGGGAGCCATGATGCCCTCGATGGCGCCCTTGCCGAAACGCGACCTGTCCTTGGCCACCCGCTTCTCCACGGCATAGGCCATGAAGGCAGCAACCGAGGGGCCCGTGCCGGGCAGCGTCCCGAAGAAGGAGCCGATGCCGGTGCCGCGTGCCATGGGGCCGATGGAGCGGCGCCAGTCGTCTTTCGTGGGTTTCATCGCCCTCAGCGTCACGCTGGAGCGATCGATGGCGTTGGCCGACACGTTGCGGATGCCGACGATAATCTCCGATACGCCGAACAGGCCCATGGCCAGCGCCACCAGGCTGATGCCGTCGGCAAGTTCGAGCCAGCCGAAGGTGAAGCGCTGGCCGCCGGAATAGATGTCCATGCCAACGCAGCCGAAGGCGATGCCAAGCACCACCATGGCCAGGCCCTTCATTGCGGAGCCGTCGGAAATGGTCGAGGCGGCGACGAGCCCCAGCACCATCAGCGCGAAGTAATCGGCCGACCCGAAGGACAAGGCATAGGCCGCGATGGTGGGTGCAAACAGCATCATCAGGATGATGCCGATGGTTCCGCCGACGAAGGAGGCCACCGTCGTCATCAGCAGCGCGACGCCGCCGCGCCCCTGCTTCGTCATCGGATAGCCGTCGAGGCAGGTGACTGCATTTGCCGGCGTGCCGGGAATATTCAGCAGGATAGACGCCGTGTTGCCGCCATAGCTGGTGCCGTACCAGATGCCGGCAAGCATAATCAGCGCCGCTGTCGCGTCGAGATGGAAGGTGATGGGAAACAGCATCGAGATGGCGGCCAGCGCGCCGAGGCCGGGGATGACCCCGACGACGGTACCGAGGAAGACGCCGACGAAGCAGTAGAAAAGATTGTTGAGGCTGAGGGCCGTGGACAGGCCCAGGGCGACGTTACCGTAGAGCTGATCCATCAGTGCGGCCACCGAGCCATGTTCAGCGGCAGGCCCAGCCCTGCCTTGAAGATCAGCCAGGCGAGCGTCGCCATGACAACGATGCTGGCCAGGATGGACACCGGCCTGAAGGTGCGCTCGGCAAGCGTGGCGACGACGACGAGCGCGGCGATGGCCGGGATAAGGCCATAGGGCCGGATCACCATCGCAAAGGCCGCGATGCTGCTTAGCACGGCGAGCGTGGAGCGGATCTCGATCTCTTCGAATGTGCCTTGCCGGAAGAAGGCCGGTATCATGATGGCGATGCCGAACAGCGCCAGAATGATGCCGATGGCGACGGGGAACATGCCCGGACCCATCCGGCGCACGCTGCCAAGGTCGAGCGTGCCTTGCGCATACAGCGCCATCCACACGCCGGCTGCCATCAGCAGCCCCCCTGCGATAATGTCTCGATAGTCTCGCGACAGCAATATCGCCTCCCTCATTGCCGGTTCGAATGCGCCTTGCTGCCGAATTGCCGCCAGCCAGTCCAACCCGGGGGCGATCACGACTATTCACAAGGACGTCATGCCAGGGCCCGGCGCAGGGGGCGGGGCGTCTTGCACAAGGTGCAGCTTCGGCCCTATCTACAGGAGGAGACGCTCCCCGTCGTGATTCTGGCTTCCCGGTCATGATCGCCGGGCGGCGACAACGTAGACGGAAGCCAAATTTCATGAAGCATCCAATCGAAACCGCGCTGAACCTGGTACCGATGGTGGTCGAGCAGACCAATCGCGGCGAACGGGCCTATGACATTTTCTCCCGTCTCCTGAAGGAGCGCATCATCTTCGTGACCGGCCCCATCGAGGATTCGATGGCGACGCTGATCTGCGCGCAGCTCCTCTTCCTCGAGGCGGAAAACCCCAAGAAGGAAATCGCCCTCTACATCAACTCGCCGGGCGGCGTGGTGACGAGCGGCATGGCCATCTACGACACGATGCAGTTCATCAAGCCTGCCGTATCGACGCTGTGCGTCGGGCAGGCGGCCTCGATGGGTTCGCTGCTTCTGTGTGCCGGCCACAAGGACATGCGCTTCGCGACGCCGAACGCGCGCATCATGGTGCACCAGCCCTCGGGCGGCTTCTCGGGCCAGGCGTCGGACATCGAGCGCCACGCCCAGGACATCATCAAGCTGAAGCGTCGCCTCAACGAGGTTTACGTCGAGCATACCGGCCAGGATTACGAGACCATTGACCGGACGCTCGACCGTGACCATTTCATGACGGCGGAGGAAGCCCAGGCCTTCGGTCTCATCGACAAGGTCTACTCATCGCGCGATGCGCTCGAGACCGCACTTTCCAGCGGGCAGTGACGGCGGAACGCGAAGCAAGGGTCGGTCAAGCTGACCCGGCTAGTTTGGGTTCGAGCAAAACTGTCACATTCGCCCATTGGAATACGGATTGGGCCCGAAGGTCATATTGTGGGCATCTGGAGAAGCGAATAGCTTTCCTCTGCAGCCCACCGGCGGAACCGCCGCAAAGGCGGTTCCCGAGCGGAAGGAACGGAACATGAGCAAGATCAGCGGCGGCGACTCCAAGAACACGCTCTATTGCTCTTTCTGCGGAAAGAGCCAGCATGAAGTCCGCAAGCTCATTGCGGGGCCGACGGTCTTCATCTGCGACGAATGCGTCGAGCTGTGCATGGACATCATCCGGGAAGAGAACAAATCTTCCATGGTGAAGTCGCGCGAGGGCGTGCCCACGCCTCAGGAGATCATCGCGGTTCTGGACGATTACGTCATCGGCCAGTCCTTCGCGAAGAAGGTCCTGTCTGTGGCGGTGCACAACCACTACAAGCGGCTGGCCCATGCGGCAAAGAACAACGACGTCGAATTGGCGAAGTCGAACATCCTGCTGATCGGCCCCACCGGCTGCGGCAAGACGTTGCTTGCCCAGACGCTGGCGCGCATCCTGGATGTGCCCTTCACCATGGCCGACGCCACCACGCTGACGGAAGCCGGCTATGTGGGCGAGGATGTCGAGAACATCATCCTCAAGCTGCTCCAGTCTGCCGACTACAATGTCGAGCGGGCACAGCGCGGCATCGTCTATATCGACGAGATCGACAAGATCAGCCGCAAGTCCGACAACCCGTCCATCACGCGCGACGTGTCGGGCGAGGGCGTGCAGCAGGCCCTTCTGAAGATCATGGAAGGAACGGTCGCCTCCGTACCGCCGCAGGGCGGCCGGAAGCATCCGCAGCAGGAATTCCTCCAGGTCGATACCGCGAACATCCTGTTCATCTGCGGCGGCGCCTTCGCCGGGTTGGATCGCATCATTTCGGACAGGGGCCGAAAGACGTCGATCGGGTTCAGCGCCAACGTCCTGTCGCCGGAAGACCGGCGCACGGGCGAGCTGTTCCGTCAGGTCGAGCCGGAAGATCTGCTGAAGTTCGGTCTCATCCCCGAATTCGTCGGCCGTCTGCCCGTTCTGGCAACGCTGGAGGATCTCGACGAGGTCGCTCTCGTGCAGATCCTGGTGCAGCCCAAGAACGCGCTGGTGAAGCAGTATCAGCGGCTGTTCGAGATGGAGAATGTCGAGCTGTCCTTCCACGAGGACGCGCTCAAGGCGATCGCCCGCAAGGCCATCGAGCGCAAGACCGGCGCACGCGGCCTGCGCTCCATCATGGAAGCCATGCTGCTGGACACGATGTTCGACCTGCCGACGCTGGAAGGCGTGCGGGAAGTCGTCATCTCGGAAGATGTCATCGACGGCAATGCCCGGCCCTTGTACATCTACGCGGACCGTAAGGACGAGAAGGAGAACGTCAGCGCCTGACGCAGACGTTTGCGGCGATCCACCGCCCTGTACGGGCAGAGGCGCCCCCTTGATCCGGCAGGCCCGCGTCGCGTCCAGCGGCGCGGGCCTGTTGCGTTTCATGCCCCCGATGCAAGGCGATTTTGCAAGGCAGCATGATGCTTGAATGTCGGTGGGTTTGAGACCACATTGAGATTGGTAATGGGCGGTGCGCCAGGTGCTTCGACGAAGGCCCGGCAGGCTGGCCCAAGGCGGCTTTGCCCGCAGAAAGGATAGTTGATGTCCATCGATCAAACGGTACAAGCCGGCTCTCCCGAGACCCTGTACCCGGTGCTCCCCCTGCGGGACATCGTCGTATTCCCGCACATGATCGTGCCGCTGTTCGTGGGGCGCGAGAAATCCATCAAGGCTCTCGAAGAGGTGATGGGTGCGGACAAGCAGATCCTGCTTGCGACGCAGCGCAATGCGACCGACGAAGACCCGGCGCCCGACGCCATCTACGAGATCGGCACGCTGGCCAATGTCCTGCAGCTTCTGAAACTCCCCGACGGGACCGTGAAGGTTCTGGTGGAGGGGATTTCGCGCGCGCATATCGATCGCTTCACCGACCGTGCCGATTGGCACGAGGCGGTGGCCAGCATCGTGCCGCCCCGCGCGGAAGACCCGGTCGAGATCGAGGCGCTGGCGCGCTCGGTGATCTCGGAGTTCGAGAATTACGTAAAGCTGAACAAGAAGATCTCGCCGGAAGTCGTTGGTGCGGCTGGCCAGATCGACGATTATTCCAAGCTGGCCGATACGGTCGCTTCGCATCTGGCCATCAAGATCTCCGAAAAGCAGGAGATGCTGACCCTGGTCGGCACGCGCGAGCGGCTTGAAAAGGCGCTCTCCTTCATGGAGTCGGAGATTTCCGTCCTGCAGGTGGAAAAGCGCATCCGCTCTCGCGTCAAGCGGCAGATGGAGAAGACGCAGCGCGAGTACTATCTGAACGAGCAGATGAAGGCCATCCAGAAGGAGCTCGGCGACGGCGAGGAAGGCCGCGACGAGATGGCCGAGATCGAGGAGCGCATCAAGAAGACGCGCCTTTCGAAGGAGGCCAAGGAGAAGGCCAATGCCGAGCTGAAGAAGCTGCGGCAGATGAGCCCGATGTCGGCCGAGGCGACGGTTGTCCGCAACTATCTGGATTGGCTGCTGGGTCTGCCCTGGGGCAAGTTCTCGCGCGCCAAGATCGACCTCAAGAAGGCCGAGGCCCTGCTAGACGCAGAGCATTACGGCCTCGACAAGGTCAAGGAGCGCATCGTCGAGTATCTCGCGGTGCAGAGCCGTCAGACCAAGTTGAAGGGGCCCATCCTGTGCCTCGTCGGGCCTCCGGGCGTCGGCAAGACGTCGCTTGCCAAGTCCATCGCCAAGGCGACGGGCCGTGAGTATGTGCGTGTGGCCCTGGGCGGCGTCCGTGACGAGGCCGAGATCCGCGGCCACAGGCGCACCTATATCGGCTCCATGCCCGGCAAGGTCGTGCAGTCGATGAAGAAGGCGAAGAAGGCCAATCCGCTGTTCCTGCTCGACGAGATCGACAAGCTCGGCCAGGATTATCGGGGCGATCCGTCTTCGGCGCTGCTCGAGGTGCTGGATCCGGAGCAGAACTCCACCTTCATGGATCATTACTTGGAGGTCGAGTTCGACCTGTCGTCGGTGATGTTCGTGACGACGGCCAACACGCTCAACATCCCCGGGCCGCTGATGGACCGGATGGAGATCA
Source organism: Aureimonas altamirensis (assembly GCF_001463885.1). GTDB lineage: Bacteria > Pseudomonadota > Alphaproteobacteria > Rhizobiales > Rhizobiaceae > Aureimonas > Aureimonas altamirensis. Next base: position 24,559 of record NZ_BBWQ01000018.1, read on the forward strand.
TCCGCATCGCGGGCTACACCGAGGACGAGAAGGTCGAGATCGCCAAGCGGCATCTGCTGCCCAAGGCCATCCGCGACCACGCCCTGCAGCCGAACGAGTTCTCGGTCAGCGACGACGCTCTCCACGAGATCGCCCGCCGCTACACCCGTGAGGCCGGTGTGCGCTCCTATGAGCGGGAGGTCATGACGCTCGCCCGTAAGGCGGTGACCCTGATCCTGAAGGGTGAAACCAAGCGGGTGGACGTGACGGCCGCGAACATCTCCGACTATCTCGGTGTGCCGCGCTACCGCTATGGCGAGGTTGAGGCCGACGATCAGATCGGCGTCGTGACCGGTCTGGCCTGGACGGAGGTTGGCGGCGAGCTGTTGACCATCGAAGGCGTCATGATGCCCGGCAAGGGCCGCATGACGGTGACGGGCAACCTGCGCGACGTGATGAAGGAATCGATCTCCGCTGCCGCATCCTATGTGCGCAGCCGTGCGGTCGATTACGGGATCGAGCCGCCGCTCTTCGACCGTCGCGACATCCACGTGCACGTACCGGAAGGTGCAACGCCCAAGGATGGTCCGTCGGCCGGCGTGGCGATGGCAACGTCCATCATCTCGGTGATGACGGGCATTCCGGTGCGCCGCGATATCGCCATGACGGGCGAGATCACGTTGCGCGGTCGCGTGCTGCCAATCGGCGGGCTCAAGGAAAAGCTTCTGGCCGCGCTGCGGGGCGGGATCAAGAAGGTCCTGATCCCGGAGGACAACGCCAAGGATCTGGTCGATATTCCAGATAATGTGAAGAACAATCTGGAGATCGTGCCTGTGTCCCGCATCGGCGAGGTGCTCAAGCATGCGCTGGTGCGCCAGCCCGAACCTATCGATTGGGATGAGTCGGCCCACCCCCTTCCGGCGGTCGATAATGCCGACGATACGGCCGCAACAACGGCTCACTAGGCCGCATTTGCGACACAAAGTGGAAAAATGCCGCCTTCGGGCGGCATTTTTTGTGCGAAAAGGCCAGTTTTCCGGGCTTTCGGGGCTTGCATAGCTTGAATGATGTGGCGCTTTTGACCATCGTCTGCACCCAACCGGTGCGGTGCGCCGTAGTCAGGAGGATACTGATGAACAAGAATGAACTCGTTTCGGCCGTGGCTGAAAAGGCCGGTCTCAGCAAGGCACAGGCGACCGAAGCGGTCGACGCCGTCTTCACCTCGATCGAGGGTGCGCTCTCGGGCGGTGACGACCTGCGTCTCGTCGGCTTTGGCACCTTCTCGGTTTCGCGTCGCGAAGCCAGCAAGGGCCGCAACCCGTCCACGGGCGCGGAAGTCGACATTCCGGCACGCAACGTGCCGAAGTTCACGCCCGGCAAGGGCCTGAAGGATGCAGTCAACAATCGCTAAGCTGCGACTGCGAAAGTTTTGCCGGCCCTAAGGCCGGCCAAAAGGGGTGGGTGCCTTTGGCGTCCACCCCTTTTCCGTGTCCGCTCCGGATTGCCGGATCGGCACGAAACCCCATCGGCTCTTACGCGTTGCAGCGTCCCGAGTTTGTCTCGACCCGTGCCGCGTAGTCGGGCGCCTGTGCCGTGGCCCAGGCGATCACCGCCAGCGAAAGGGCGATCAGCGACAGCACGGCGCCTGCCCAGTTTGGCGAGGCAAGGCCCAGCCCGGCTGCGATGGTGGCCCCGCCAAGCCACGCGCCGATGGCGTTGCCCAGATTGAACATCCCGATATTCACCGATGCGGCCATCGTCGGAGCGCCGGCGCTGGCGGCCCGATCCATCACCAGCTTCTGGATGGGGGAGCAGGTGGCGAAACCGAACGCCGCCATCAGGAAGACCGAGACGCAGGCAACGACGCCATTGTCCGCCTTCAGCCAGAAGACGAATAGAACGGCAGCCTGCGCGGCCAGCGTAACGAACAGAGTTCCGAACAGGGACCGGTCGGCAAAGCGCCCGCCAAACCAGTTGCCAACGGCCAGGCCCAGGCCGAACAGAATCATGATCCGCGCGACGCCGGCCTCCGTAAACCCGGCCAATTCCATCGTCATCGGCGCGATGTATGTGATGGAGGTGAAGAACGCGGCAGGGCCGAAGACGGTGATCGCCATGGCAAGCAAAACCTGCGGGTCGACGAAGGCCCGCAGTTCTGATTTCAGTTCTATGGCCTTGCCGGCCTTGATCGTCGGCACGAGTATCGCCACGCTCAGCATAGTCGCGACACCGATCCCGGCCGCCAGCCAGAACGCCAGCCGCCAGTCGTACATTTGCGCCAGCCACGTTCCGGCGGGTACGCCGAAGAGATTGGCGAAGGTCAGGCCGGAGAACATGAACGCAATGGCGCTGGCCTGCTTGTCCTTTGCCACCAGCGATGCGGCGATGATGGAGCCGATGCCGAAGAAGGTGCCGTGATTGAAGGCCGTCAGCACGCGGCCCGCAAGCGCAACGGTCAGGTTCGGCGCCAGAGCGGTCACGACATTGCCGAGGGTGAAGATGATCGACAGCACGATCAGCATCGTCTTTCGCGGGACGCGCGATCCCAGCACCGTCAGGATCGGGGCGCCGACGAACACGCCCAGGGCATAGATGGTGGCCATCAGGCCGGCTTGAGGAATTCCCACGCCAAAATCCCGGGCGATCTGGGGCAGGATTCCGGCGACGACGAATTCGGTCAGTCCGATGCCGAATGCGCCGATCGCCAGCGCGAAGAGTGCGACTGGCATGAATGTCTCCGTTAAAGCGAGCTGGACGCCGAACCGTGTTCGGTTGTAACGGAGATAGGAGACATATCATCTGGATAGAAAGCCATTATGAGCGTATCCGATAAAGAAACAGATGTCATTCGGCAGGTTCGGCATCATCCCGCCGAGCTGGACCGGATCGACCGAAAGATATTAGGCGCCCTGGCGGAGGATGCCTCTCGCAGCTATGCGGAACTCAGCGGGATCGTGAATCTCTCCGCGCCCGCCGTGCATGACAGGGTGAAGCGCCTGAAGCGGGACGGCGTCATCAAGGGCACGGTCGCCGTGCTGGATGGCTGCAAGCTCGGCCGCACGCTGTTGACCTTTCTGGTGGTCGATACGAGCAGCTACAGCGCAACGCGGCAGTTGCTGAAGTTTGCGGATCGGCCCGAGGTTGAAGAGTTGCACACCGTGGCGGGCGACGGCTGCGTGCTGATCAAGGTGCGTGCCGCCGATACCGAAGGGCTGGAGAGTTTCCTGATGGAAATTCAAAGCCTGGAGGGCGTCCGGTCTGTCCGCAGTTACATAACCCTGTCCACCTTCCTTGAGCGCGGCCCGACTCCAGGGCAGGGCGCGCCTTAGCGATGGCGCCATAGGGCGTGCTGCGGCGCACGCAGGCCGCAGCCACGGCGCCGCCATGTAAGCTCAATGGGCGCACCCGCGCGACATGGTATCGCGGTGGGAACGAGCTGCGGACTAGTCGAAGTGGAATCAGACGCCGGAAGAGGCGGATGGTGGGCGATGAGAGACTCGAACTCCCGACATCCTCGGTGTAAACGAGGCGCTCTACCAACTGAGCTAATCGCCCGCGCGCCCGGTAAGGCTGCGTCTGGAGCGACTGCCTACCGGTTCGTCCGCTGATTTGCAAGCCGATCTTTTCCGGCCCGCAGAAGCCGCACGACGATTCGTTCGCGCGCTTCGATTCGTCGGTGGGCACCCGATCGACGTCCCATCCTAAGTCATTGAAATGTCGTCGTCGGCGGAAGAATGTTTCGAACGGTTCGCGATCCGCTTGACAGGGGGGCAGGGGTCCCTTAAACGACCGCTCACGCCGCCGACACAAGCAGTCGACGGCGCAAAGCGCGGGTGTAGCTCAGTCGGTTAGAGTGCCGGCCTGTCACGCCGGAGGTCGCGGGTTCGAGCCCCGTCACTCGCGCCATTTTCTCTTCCCAAGACCCTCCCTTTATTCCGTCTCCACGATCGCGATGCGTCGCGGAAGGAAGCCTATTCGACCGCTGCGTCGACATGATCCAAAAGCTTGATGACTCTGTCACTTGCGCCAAGTTTAGGAAGGGTCTAATCGTCCGCCATCGCGCTGCGGTGCGGGATCGACCAGGCGGTTGAATCGGCATCGCATCCGCATATGTCAGACGTCAGCGTCGAAATGCTTGTGTCGTACGGAGCCTTGAGTGCTCCCTGCGGTCGCGGTTCGGAAGGTTGATCCCGTTGAACGAACTTCTCGCCTCTTATTTGCCGATCGTCATCTTCGTGGGCGTGGCGCTGCTGATCGGAGTCGCCCTCTTGGTGTCGCCGTTCCTGCTGGCGTTCAAGGCGCCGGACGACGAGAAGCTGTCCGCCTACGAGTGCGGCTTCAACGCCTTCGACGACTCGCGCATGAAGTTCGACGTCCGCTTCTACCTGGTCTCGATCCTGTTCATCATCTTCGACCTGGAAGTGGCCTTCCTGTTCCCGTGGGCGGCTTCGTTCGGCGACCTCGGATGGGCCGGCTTCTGGTCCATGATGGTATTCCTCGGCGTGCTGACCGTCGGCTTTGTCTATGAATGGAAGAAAGGCGCCCTCGAATGGGATTGAACGACAGTTCCTCCGGCGTTCTCGAACGGTCCAACCTGACCGTCGCCCCGGCGTCCGATCCCTTCGTGACGGACGTCAACAACGAGCTTGCGGACAAGGGCTTCCTGGTCACCTCGACCGAAGACCTCGTTCAATGGGCACGAACCGGCTCCCTGATGTGGATGACGTTCGGCCTGGCCTGCTGCGCTGTCGAGATGATGCAGATGTCGATGCCGCGCTACGACGCCGAGCGCTTCGGCTTTGCGCCGCGCGCCAGCCCGCGCCAGTCCGACGTGATGATCGTGGCGGGCACGCTGACCAACAAGATGGCGCCTGCGCTGCGCAAGGTCTACGACCAGATGCCCGAGCCGCGTTACGTGATCTCGATGGGATCCTGCGCCAATGGCGGCGGGTACTATCACTACTCCTATTCGGTCGTGCGTGGCTGCGACCGGGTGGTGCCCGTGGATATCTACGTGCCCGGCTGCCCGCCGACGGCCGAGGCTCTTCTGTATGGCGTGCTGCTGCTGCAGAAGAAGATCCGCCGCACCGGCACGATCGAGCGTTGAGGGTCTGGACCGATGGAAGAGCTGGCCCAATATCTCGCGGAATCGCAGATCGGTAACAGGATCGTCGAAAGCAAGGTTGCCTTCGGAGAGCTGACGTTGCGGGTTGCCCCCGCCGACATCGTTTCCGTACTGACATTCCTTCGCGACGATCCGTCCTGCCTGTTCAAGAACTTTACCGACATTTGCGGTGTCGATTACCCGCAGCGCGCAGAGCGCTTCGAGGTCGTCTATCATCTTCTGTCTCCGCGGCATAACCAGCGCATCCGCGTGAAGCTGCGCCTCGAGGAAGATGAATCGGTCCCGTCGGCTACCGGTGTGTTTCCCGGCGCCGACTGGTACGAGCGCGAAGCCTTCGACATGTATGGCATCCTGTTCTCGGGCCATCCGGACCTGCGCCGTCTTCTGACGGACTACGGGTTCGAGGGGCATCCGCTGCGCAAGGATTTCCCGCTGACCGGCTTCGTCGAAGTGCATTACGACGAAGAGTTGAAGCGCGTCGTCTACGAGCCGGTGGAGCTGCGCCAGGAGTTCCGCAATTTCGACTTCCTGTCCCCGTGGGAAGGGCCGGAATACGTCCTTCCCGGCGACGAGAAGGCGAACTGAGATGGGCGAGACTGCCTCCAACCCCGTGGCGTTGACCGGTGGTTGCCTGTGTGGAGCGGTGCGCTTCACCGCGACGCCGCGCAAGCACGAGATGGATGTCTGCCATTGCAGCATGTGCCGGAAATGGACGGCCGGCATGTTCATGGCCGTTCCATGCGGTGACAGCGTGCAGGTGGAGGACGAGTCGTCCCTCAAGGCCTTCGCGTCTTCGGAGTGGGGCGAGCGCGTCTTCTGCCAGGAGTGCGGCACCAGCCTGTTCTGGCGCCTGCGCGACGGAAGCGAGACGATGGTATCGATGCAGGCATTCGACGACATCAGCTCGTTCCGCTTTGTGGAAGAGATTTTCATCGACGAGAAGCCGGCGCTCTACGACTTCCGCAACGATACGCGCAAACTCACCGGGGCCGAAGTGATGGCCGCCTTCGCGGCGGGTCAGGGATCGTAACATGGCTGAGATCGACGTCAGAAACTTCAATATCAACTTCGGACCGCAGCATCCTGCCGCGCACGGCGTGCTGCGACTGGTGCTGGAACTCGACGGCGAAGTCGTCGAGCGGGTCGATCCGCATATCGGCCTGCTTCATCGCGGCACCGAAAAGCTGATCGAAACCAAGACCTACCTGCAGGCGATCCCCTATTTCGACCGGCTCGACTATGTCGCGCCGATGAACCAGGAGCATGCCTTCTGCCTGGCCGTAGAGCGGCTGGCCGGCGTTGCCGTGCCGACGCGCGGGCAGTTGATCCGCGTTCTCTACAGCGAGATCGGGCGTATCCTTTCGCATCTTCTCAACGTGACCACCCAGGCCATGGACGTCGGCGCGCTGACACCGCCGCTCTGGGGCTTCGAGGAGCGCGAGAAGCTGATGGTCTTCTATGAGAGGGCCTGCGGCGCGCGCCTCCATGCGGCGTATTTCCGGCCGGGCGGCGTCCATCAGGATATTCCGCCGGAACTGGTGGACGATATCGGCGCATGGTGCGATCCGTTCCTCAAGCGCGTCGACGACATCGACGAACTGTTGACCGGCAACCGCATCTTCAAGCAGCGCAATGTCGACATCGGCGTGGTGGATCTCGACGATGCGTGGGCGTGGGGATTCTCGGGCGTCATGGTGCGCGGATCGGGCGCGGCATGGGATCTGCGCAAAAGCCAGCCCTATGAATGCTACGACGAGATGGATTTCGACATTCCGATCGGCAAGAACGGCGATTGCTACGACCGCTACCTCATCCGCATGGAAGAGATGCGCCAGTCCACCTACATCATGAAGCAGTGCATCGAGCGCCTTGCCGGCAGCGACCGCGTTGGGCCGGTATCGGCCGTCGACGGCAAGCTGGTGCCGCCCAAGCGTGGCGAGATGAAGCGCTCGATGGAAGCGCTCATCCATCACTTCAAGCTTTATACCGAGGGCTTCCACGTGCCCGAAGGCGAGGTTTTCGCGGCCGTCGAAGCGCCCAAGGGCGAGTTCGGCGTGTATCTGGTGGCAGACGGAACCAACAAGCCCTACCGCTGCAAGATCAAGGCCCCCGGCTTCTCGCATCTTCAGGCTATGGATTTCCTGTGCCGCAAGCACATGCTGGCCGACGTGTCGGCCATTCTCGGCTCTTGCGATATCGTCTTCGGCGAGGTCGATCGCTGACAGCTTCGCCGACTGCCGCGCGGATCCGTGCGGCGGCCTGTTTTCATACCCGGCCATGCGGTCTCGACCGCTGGCGTTTTGCGCGTTCTATGATAGAACGCGCCGCAACATGGAACGTTGTAACCGTTCTGAAGTAGAGGTCCGATGTCCGTCAGGCGTCTCGCGGAAGATTCCGTCCAACCCCAGAGTTTCTCCTTCTCCTCGGAGAACGAGGGCTGGGCGGAAAAGACGATCCGCAAGTATCCCGAAGGCCGGCAGCAGTCGGCGGTGATCCCGCTGCTGATGCGCGCGCAGGAGCAGGAAGGCTGGGTCACGAAGGCCGCGATCGAGCATGTCGCCGTCAGGCTGTCGATGCCGCTGATCCGGGTTCTCGAGGTTGCGACCTTCTATACCCAGTTCCAGTTGGCCCCGGTGGGCACGCGGGCGCATATCCAGGTGTGCGGCACCACGCCCTGCATGCTGCGGGGATCCGACGCGCTGAAGGATGTGTGCAAGCGCCGCATCCATCCCGACCAGTTCCAGCCCAATGCCGACGGCACCCTGTCCTGGGAAGAGGTCGAGTGCCTTGGCGCCTGCGTCAACGCTCCGATGGTCATGATTTTCAAGGATACCTACGAAGACCTGACGCCCGAGCGGCTGGAAGAGATCATCGACGCCTTCGCTGCGGGCGATGGCGCTTCGGTGCCGGTCGGTCCGCAGATCGACAGGCACCTGTCTGCCCCGATCGGCGGCGCGACGACATTGAACAGCTTCGACGACGATGCCGATATCGGCGATGCAAAGCCGTCCGGCCCGGCCTCCGGTTCGGCGGCGACGGGCGAGGGGGCAAGCGTTGCTCCATCCGAGGCAGCGCGTGTCGACACCCATGCCGAAGAGACGGACCCGACCATCAAGGGCCCGGCGCCGGATTCGGCAAAGACCAGCCCCGCTGTCGAAGAGGCCGCGAGCGCCGACCCGGCCACCAATGGCGGCGGTGGCACGACCGGCGGTACGCAGCAGGGCGAAACCGGTGCTGCCCGCAAGGAATCCGATGCAGGCAAAGCCGCCGTCGACGGTGGCGATGCCCCGGCGGCGATTGGTGCGGCCGAGGGGCCGGGCGCGCCGGCGGGCCTTCTGTCCGACGTGCCGGCCGATGCCGACGACCTCAAGATACTGAATGGCGTCGGCCCGAAGATCGAGGCGGCACTGAACGAGATCGGCGTGTATCGTCTGGGCCAGGTTGCCGGCTGGACCGAGGGCGAACTCGCCTGGGTCGACAAGCGGCTGGGGCTTGGCGGGCGTGCTGTTCGCGGCGGCTGGATCGAGCAGGCCCACGCGCGGCTGGCCGAGAAGGGTGAGTGAGGGCTGAACGATGCTGCAGGATCAGGACCGAATCTTCACCAATATCTACGGCTTGCGCGACAAGAGCCTGAAAGGCGCCATGGCGCGCGGGCACTTCGACGGCACCAAGGACATCATCGACAAGGGCCGGGACTGGATCATCAACGAGATGAAAGCCTCCGGCCTTCGCGGCCGTGGGGGCGCAGGCTTCCCCACCGGGTTGAAATGGTCGTTCATGCCCAAGGAAGTGGGCGAGCGTCCGCACTACCTCGTCATCAATGCCGATGAGTCGGAGCCGGGTACCTGCAAGGATCGCGAGATCATGCGGAACGATCCGTTCACGCTGATCGAAGGATGCGTCATCGCCGGCTTCGCGATGGGCGCGCACAAGGCCTACATCTATGTTCGCGGCGAATATATCCGCGAGCGCGAGGCGCTGCAGCTCGCGATCGACGAGTGCTATGACGCCGGGCTTCTGGGCCTTGGCAACAAATGCGGCTGGGACTTCGATATCGTCGTCCATCATGGCGCCGGCGCCTATATCTGCGGCGAAGAGACCGCCCTTTTGGAGAGCCTCGAGGGCAAGAAGGGCCAGCCACGGCTGAAGCCGCCTTTCCCGGCCAATATGGGCCTGTACGGCTGCCCGACGACCGTCAACAACGTCGAGTCCGTGGCCGTGGCCCCCACGATCCTGCGGCGCGGCGGCGCCTGGTTCGCCGGCATCGGCCGTCCGAACAATGTCGGCACCAAGCTGTTCATGGTTTCGGGCCATGTCGAGCGGCCCTGCACCGTGGAAGAGGCGATGGGCATCACCTTCCGCGAGCTCATCGAAAAGCATGCCGGCGGCGTCCGTGGTGGCTGGGACAACCTTCTGGCCGTCATTCCGGGGGGCGCGTCCTGTCCTGTCGTGAAGGCCGAGGACATCATCGACTGCCCGATGGATTTCGATGGATTGCGCGGCGTCAAATCCTCGTTCGGTACTGCCGCCGTCATCGTGATGGATCGCAGCACCGATATCGTGCGGGCCATTGCGCGGCTGTCCTATTTCTTCAAGCACGAAAGCTGCGGCCAGTGCACGCCGTGCCGCGAGGGCACCGGCTGGATGTGGCGGCTGATGGAACGGATGGTCGTCGGCAACGCGCAGAAGCGCGAGATCGACATGCTGCTCGACATCACCAAGCAGGTGGAAGGCCACACGATCTGTGCGCTCGGCGACGCGGCGGCATGGCCCATCCAGGGGCTGATCCGCAATTTCCGGCCGGAGATCGAGCGGCGTATCGACGAATTTACCCGTAATGCCGAAAGGGGTCCAAGCCCGATCCTTGAAGCGGCTGAGTAGCATGGCGTTTGGGGGCGGCGATCGCGCAGCCCCGTCGGATTGCCGGCAACGGCTCGGGACTTGAGAAGAAGCAGATGGCAAAGATCAAAGTCGACGGAACGGAAATCGAAGTACCCGACCACTATACGCTGCTGCAGGCGGCGGAAGAGGCGGGTGCGGAAATTCCACGCTTCTGCTTCCACGAGCGGCTGTCGGTCGCCGGCAATTGCCGCATGTGTCTGGTGGAAGTGAAGGGTGGGCCGCCCAAGCCTGCCGCGTCCTGCGCCATGGGCGTGCGCGACCTGCGCCCCGGGCCGAACGGCGAAACGCCGGAAATCTTCACCAATACGCCGATGGTCAAGAAGGCGCGCGAAGGGGTGATGGAGTTTCTCCTCATCAACCATCCGCTGGATTGCCCGATCTGCGACCAGGGCGGCGAATGCGACCTGCAGGACCAGGCGATGGCCTTCGGCGTCGATTCCTCGCGCTACCGCGAAAACAAGCGCGCCGTCGAAGACAAGTATATCGGCCCGCTGGTCAAGACGATCATGACGCGCTGCATCCATTGCACGCGCTGCGTCCGCTTCACGACCGAGGTTGCCGGCATCTCCGAGCTGGGGCTGATCGGCCGTGGCGAGGATGCCGAGATCACCACCTATCTCGAACATGCGATGACGTCCGAGTTGCAGGGCAACGTCATCGACCTTTGCCCGGTCGGCGCGCTCACCTCTCGGCCCTATGCCTTCCAGGCGCGCCCGTGGGAACTGACCAAGACCGAGTCGGTCGACGTGATGGATGCCGTCGGTTCGGCCATCCGGGTGGATACGCGCGGCCGCGAGGTGATGCGCATCCTGCCCCGCGCCAATGACGACATCAACGAGGAGTGGATCTCCGACAAGACCCGCTTCGTCTGGGATGGCCTGCGCACCCAGCGCCTGGACCGGCCCTATGTCCGCCGCGACGGACGGCTTCAGGCCGTAAGCTGGCCGGAGGCCTTCGCAGAAATCCGCGCAAGGCTGGACGGCGTTCCGGGCGAGCGCATCGGCGCCATTGCAGGCGATCTCGCCGCCGTGGAAGACATGTGGGCCCTCAAGGGCCTGATGGGTGCTCTCGGCAGCACCAACCTCGACTGCAGGCAGGATGGTGTCGCCCTGGACCCGGCCCATGGCCGCGCTTCCTATGTCTTCAACAGCGGTATCACCGGTATCGAGGAAGCCGACGCGCTTCTGCTGATCGGCGTCAATCCGCGGTTCGAGGCGTCCGTTCTCAACGCGCGCATCCGCAAACGCTGGCGGCAGGGCAATTTCACCATCGGCATGATCGGGCAGAATGCCGATCTTCGCTACGGTGCAACGTATCTCGGCGCAGGCGTCGATACCTTGACGGGCCTGAAGTCCGACAATGGCGCCTTCTACGACGTCCTGTCCAAGGCCGAGCGGCCGATGATCATCGTCGGCTCCGGTGCGCTTTCGGGCGATAACGGCGCGGGCGTCCTGGCGGCGGCGGCTGCGCTGGCCCGCGACGTCGGGGCAACCGGCGGCGCATGGGCGGGCTTCAACGTCCTGGCCACGGCGGCATCGCGCGTCGGCGGCCTGGATATCGGCTTCGTGCCGGGCAAGGGCGGTCGCAAGGCGGCCGAGATGGCATCCGGCGGCGTCGACATCCTGTTCAATCTCGGCGCGGACGAAATCGATGTGGCGGCGGGCCCCTTCGTCGTCTACATCGGCACGCATGGCGACCGCGGCGCGCACCGCGCCGACGTCATCCTGCCGGCGGCTGCCTACACGGAAAAGTCGGGCACCTACGTCAACCTCGAGGGGCGCGTGCAGGTTGGGCAGAGGGCTGCTTTCCCGCCCGGCGATGCGCGCGAGGATTGGGCCATCTTCCGCGCACTGTCCGCGGTGCTGGGCCGGACGCTGCCATACGACTCCCTCAATGCGCTGCGCGCCGACCTTCACGCGGCCCATCCGCACCTTTCCCGGGAAGAAAAGATCGTTGCCGATCAGTCGGTTCTGGCAAAGCTTGCCGATGCAGCATCGGCCAATCTCGGAGGGGGCGCCTTCACGGCCGCCGTTTCCGATTTCTACCTGACCAATCCGATCGCACGCGCTTCCAAGATCATGGCGGAATGCTCCCGCCTGGCCCAGGAAGCGCATGTCGAAGCGGCCGAGTAGGACGAGTTAAGTTATGGAATTCTTCGGAACCTATGTCTGGCCGGCCATCGTGATCCTGGGACAGAGCCTCCTCTTCCTGGTGGTTCTGCTTGTCCTGATCGCCTACATCCTTCTGGCCGACCGCAAGATCTGGGCTGCCGTCCAGATGCGGCGCGGGCCGAACGTCGTCGGGCCCTTCGGCCTGTTCCAGTCCTTCGCGGATCTGTTGAAGTTCGTGCTCAAGGAGCCGACGGTTCCGGCGGCATCCGACAAGATCGTCTTCCTGCTTGCGCCGCTTGTCGCGGTGACGCTGGCCCTGGCCACCTTTGCCGTCGTGCCTGTGGCGGACGGATGGGTGATCGCCAATATCAATATCGGCATTCTCTACATCTTCGCCATTTCCTCGCTGGAGGTTTATGGCGTCATCATGGGTGGCTGGGCTTCCAACTCCAAATACGCGTTCCTGGGCGCCCTGCGCTCGGCTGCGCAGATGGTGTCCTACGAGGTCTCCATCGGCTTCGTCATCGTGACGGTGCTTCTCTGCGTCGGCTCGCTGAACCTGACCGATATCGTCCTGGCACAGAATACGGGCCTTGGAACCATGCTCGGCTTGCCCGGCAGCTTCCTCGACTGGCACTGGCTGGCGCTGTTCCCGATGTTCGTCATCTTCTTCATCTCGGCCTTGGCCGAGACGAACCGCCCGCCCTTCGACCTTCCGGAAGCGGAATCGGAGCTGGTTGCAGGCTTCATGGTCGAGTACGGCTCCACCCCGTACATGATGTTCATGCTGGGCGAGTACGCGGCCATCACCCTGATGTGCTCGCTGATGACGATCCTCTTCCTTGGCGGCTGGCTGCCTCCGTTCGACTTCGCGCCCTTCACCTGGGTGCCGGGTGTCATCTGGTTCCTGCTGAAAGTCGCCTTCTGCTTCTTCCTCTTCGCGATGGTGAAGGCCTTCGTGCCGCGTTACCGTTACGACCAGTTGATGCGGCTTGGCTGGAAGGTCTTCCTGCCGATCTCGCTGGCTTCGGTCGTCGTCGTCGCCTTCGTTCTCCAGGTCACGGGGTGGGCCGCGTCATGAGCGCACTCGCACACAACATCAAGTCGCTTTTCCTGATCGAGTTCGTGAAGGCTTTCGGCCTTTCGATGCGGTATTTCTTCGCGCCCAAGGCGACGCTGAACTACCCCTACGAGAAGGGCCCGGTCAGCGCGCGCTTCCGGGGCGAGCACGCCTTGCGCCGCTATCCCAACGGGGAAGAGCGGTGCATCGCCTGCAAGCTCTGCGAGGCCATCTGCCCGGCCCAGGCCATCACCATCGAGGCGGGCCCCCGCCGCAATGACGGCACCCGCCGCACGGTGCGCTACGACATCGACATGGTGAAGTGCATCTATTGCGGCTTCTGCCAGGAGGCGTGCCCTGTCGACGCCATCGTGGAAGGGCCGAATTTCGAGTTCTCGACCGAAACGCGCGAAGAGCTCTACTACGACAAGGAAAAGCTTTTGGCGAACGGCGACCGCTGGGAGCGGGAGATCGCCCGCAACATCGCCATCGATGCGCCATACCGCTGAGCGGGAAGGGCGGTAAGCCGCCCCTTTCGCGCACAAGATTTGAAACTCGATGCCGCGCCGCTACGGCGTGGTTCCGCCGGACGACCAAAGGAGCCCGAGGATGCTGGGCCTTCAGGCACTCTTCTTCTACATATTCGCGCTGATCACCGTCGGCGCCGCGCTCATGGTTGTGTTTTCCCGCAACCCGGTTCACTCGGTGCTCTTCCTGATCCTCACCTTCGTGAGCGCGGCAGGGCTGTTCCTGCTGACCGGGGCGGAGTTCCTGGCGCTGATCCTCATCGTCGTCTATGTCGGCGCGGTGGCGATCCTGTTCCTGTTCGTCGTCATGATGCTCGATCTCGACATCGGGCAGGTGAAGCGCGGGGCGTTGAAATATGCGCCTATCGGCGCGCTGGTGGGCCTTATCATCCTGGCGCAGCTGGTGATCGCGGTGACGGGCAGCTACTTCAACCCCGAGCTTGCCGGCAACACGGTGATGCCGATCCCGCCGATCGATCAGGTGTCCAACATCGAGGCGCTCGGGCAGGTTCTTTACACCCGCTACATCTTCTTCTTCCAGATGGCCGGCCTGGTGCTGTTCGTCGCCATGATCGGTGCGATCGTGCTGACGCTGCGTCACAAGGAAGGCATCAAGCGGCAGTCGATCCCGGAGCAGGTGCGCCGCACCCCGGAGACATCCATCGAAATCCGCAAGGTCGAGAGCGGCAAGGGAATCTGAGGACAGTACAATGGAAGTCGGTCTCGGACATTATCTCACTGTCGGCGCCATCCTCTTCGTTATCGGGGTGTTCGGCATTTTCATGAACCGCAAGAACATCATCACGATCCTGATGTCGATCGAGCTGATCCTGCTTTCGGTCAACATCAATCTCGTGGCGTTCTCGGCCTTTCTCAACGATCTGGCCGGCCAGGTGTTCGCGCTGTTCATCCTGACGGTCGCGGCCGCGGAGGCCGCAATCGGCCTGGCGATCCTGGTCACCTTCTTCCGTAACCGCGGCTCCATCGCCGTGGATGACGTCAGCACGATGAAAGGCTGAGGCGGGCACCACACATGTATCAGGCAATCGTCCTACTGCCGCTTCTGGGCTTTCTCATCGCCGGCCTCTTCGGCCGCGCGATCGGGGCCAAGGCATCCGAATACGTCACCAGCGGGCTGGTCATCCTGGCAGCCACGCTGTCGTGGGTGGGCTTCATCACTTTCGGCATGGGCGACGGCGAGCCCATCCGCATCACGTTGCTGCAATGGGTGCAGTCGGGCTCGCTGAGCTTCGACTGGTCGCTGCGCATCGATCGGCTGACGCTCATCATGCTGGTGGTGATCAACACCGTTTCGGCGCTCGTGCATGTCTATTCCATCGGGTACATGCACCACGATCCGCACCGCCCGCGCTTCTTTGCCTATCTGTCGCTGTTCACCTTCGCCATGCTGATGCTGGTGACGGCCAACAATCTGGTGCAGATGTTCTTCGGCTGGGAAGGCGTCGGTCTGGCCTCGTACCTGCTGATCGGCTTCTGGTACAAGAAGCCCTCGGCCAACAAGGCGGCAATGAAGGCCTTCGTGGTCAACCGCGTCGGCGACTTCGGCTTTCTGCTGGGCATCTTCGGCCTGTTCGTCGTCTTCGGCTCGGTGCAGCTCGACACCATCTTCACCAACGCCATCGGCATGGCCGGTCCGGTTGCGGAGCATGGTGCGGAAGCCGCCGCAGCAGCCACTGCGACGCCGGCAGCCACCGACATCATGTTCCATTTCGGAAGCTGGGGCTTCACCTATGGCGGGGCGATGACCGTCATCTGCCTGCTTCTGTTCATGGGCGCCATGGGCAAGTCGGCGCAGCTTGGCCTGCACACCTGGCTGCCGGACGCCATGGAAGGCCCGACCCCCGTTTCCGCGCTGATCCACGCCGCCACCATGGTGACGGCGGGTGTCTTCATGCTGGCGCGCATGTCGCCGGTGTTCGAGCTGGCGCCAAGCGCCCTGACCTTCGTGACCTTCATCGGCGCCACCACCGCGTTCTTCGCGGCGACGGTCGGCATGGTGCAGAACGACATCAAGCGCGTCATCGCCTATTCCACGTGCTCGCAGCTCGGCTACATGTTCGTGGCGCTGGGCGTCGGCGCCTATGGCGCGGCGGTGTTCCACCTGTTCACGCACGCCTTTTTCAAGGCGCTTCTGTTCCTTGGGGCCGGCTCGGTCATCCACGCCGTCTCGGACGAGCAGGACATGCGCAACATGGGCGGCCTGCGCAAGCATATCCCGCTGACCTACTGGATGATGGTCATCGGTACGCTGGCGCTGACGGGCTTTCCCTTCACGGCGGGCTACTATTCCAAGGACGCGATCATCGAAAGCGCCTTTGCGGGGCACAACAGCTTCGCCATGTATGGCTACATCATGCTGGTGGTAGCGGCCCTGATGACGAGCTTCTATTCCTGGCGGCTCATCTTCATGACCTTCCACGGCAAGCCGCGCGCCAGCCACGAAGTGATGCACCACGTGCACGAGTCTCCCCCCATCATGACGGTTCCGCTGTTCGTGCTGGCGGCCGGCGCGCTCCTGGCGGGCATCGTGTTCTATCCGTTCTTCATGGGCGGCAGCTACGACGCCTTCTGGCACGGCGCGATCTTCACCGGTCCGAACAACCACATCCTGCACGAGATGCACGAGGTGCCCGGGCTTGTGATCTGGTCGCCCACCATCGCGATGGTCATCGGCTTCGTGCTGGCCTGGCTGTTCTATATCCGCCAGCCGCAGCGCCCGGCGCAGATCGCCGCGCGCAATCCGGGGCTCTACAAGTTCCTCTTGAACAAGTGGTACTTCGACGAGCTCTATGACTTCCTCTTCGTACGGTCGGCCAAGGCCATCGGCCGCTTCCTCTGGAAGACGGGCGACGGCAAGATCATCGACGGCTACGGACCCAACGGCATTTCGGCGCGCGTCGTCGATGTCACCAACCGCGTCGTCCGGCTGCAGACCGGCTACCTTTACCACTATGCGTTCATCATGCTGATCGGCGTCGCGGCGCTCGTCACCTTCATGATGTTCGGGGGAATGAACTGATGTCCGGTTGGCCGATCCTCTCGACCGTCACCTTCCTGCCGCTCGTCGGCGCCGCGCTGATCTTCTTCATCCGCGACGACAGCGCGCTGGCGCGGCGCAACATCCGCAACGTCGCGCTTCTGACGACGCTGTTCACCTTCGTGCTGTCGCTCGGCATCTGGATCGGCTTCGACGATACGCAGGCCGGCTTCCAGTTCGTCGAGCGTGCGGACTGGCTCGGCGTCGGCGGGATTTCCTATTATATGGGCGTGGACGGCATCTCGATGCTGTTCGTCATCCTCACCACCTTCCTGATGCCGATCTGCATCCTGGCGAGCTGGGAAAGCGTGACCTCGCGCGTCAAGGATTACATGATCGCCTTCCTTGTGCTGGAAACGCTGGTCATCGGCGTCTTCTGCGCGCTGGATATCGTGCTGTTCTATGTCTTCTTCGAAGGCAGCCTCATCCCGATGTTCCTGATCATCGGCGTATGGGGCGGCAAGCGGCGCGTCTATGCCAGCTACAAGTTCTTCCTCTACACCTTCCTCGGCTCGGTGCTGATGCTGGTGGCGCTGATGGCGATGTACTGGACGGCGGGCAGCACCGCGATCCCGGATCTGCTTGCGCATGACTTCCCCGCCGGCATGCAGACATGGCTCTGGCTGGCCTTCTTCGCGTCCTTCGCGGTGAAGATGCCGATGTGGCCGGTGCATACGTGGCTGCCCGATGCGCACGTCGAGGCGCCCACGGCCGGCTCGGTCATCCTGGCGGGCATCCTGCTGAAACTCGGCGGCTATGGCTTCATACGCTTCTCGCTGCCGATGTTTCCGCTGGCCTCGGCCGATTTTGCGCCGCTCGTCTATACGCTGTCGGTGATCGCGATCATCTACACGTCGCTCGTGGCGCTGATGCAGGACGACATCAAGAAGCTGATCGCCTATTCGTCGGTAGCCCATATGGGCTTCGTGACCATGGGCATCTTCGCCGGCAATGCGCAGGGCGTGGAGGGCGCGATCTTCCAGATGCTGTCGCACGGCCTGATCTCGGGCGCGCTGTTCCTGTGCGTCGGTGTCATCTATGACCGCATGCACACCCGCGAGATTTCCGCCTATGGCGGTCTCGTCAACCGCATGCCGGCCTATGCGACGGTGTTCCTGATCCTGACCATGGCCAATGTCGGCCTGCCGGGCACCAGCGGCTTCGTCGGCGAGTTTTTGACGCTGATCGGCGTGTACCAGGCAAATAGCTGGGTTGCGATCTTCGCGGCGACGGGCGTGATCCTGTCGGCGGCCTATGCCCTCTGGGTGTACCGCCGGGTGGTTTTCGGCACGCTCGACAAGGAGAACCTGCAGAACATCCTCGACCTGTCGCGGCGCGAAAAGGCGATGCTGTATCCGCTGGTTGCCCTGGTCATCTTCTTCGGCGTCTACCCGATGCCGGTCTTCAACGTCACGGCTGCTTCCGTAGAGCAGTTGCTGAACGGTTATCATTCCGCCATCGAGGCCGTTTCGGCGGTCGCCTCGGTGCAGTAAGGACGGACAGGCGAACATCTCATGTCGATGCACGAATTCATCGCCCAAAGTCTTCCCATCGTGGGGCCGGAGCTGATCCTGTCGGTCGGCGCCATGGTTCTGTTGATGGTCGGCACCTTCGTCGGCGAGCGCAGCGGGCGGCTGGTCATGTCGCTGGCGGTTGCCGTCATCCTCGGAACCGCGCTCTGGCTTCTGGCGGTAACGCCCGAAGGCGTCGCCTTTGGCGGTTCGCTGATCGTCGATCCCTTTGCCCGCTTCATGAAGGTGCTCGTGCTGCTGGGTTCGGCAGCCGCGGTGCTGATGACCATGAGCTTCGCCAAGAACGAGCGGTTCGACCGTTTCGAGTTTCCGGTGCTCATCATGCTGGCCACGGTCGGCATGATGGTCATGGTGTCGGCGGGCGATCTCATCGCCCTTTACCTCGGCCTCGAATTGCAGTCGCTGGCGCTATACGTCATCGCCGCGATCAACCGCGACAATGTCCGCTCCTCCGAGGCCGGGCTAAAGTACTTCGTGCTTGGCGCCCTGTCGTCCGGCATGTTGCTGTACGGCGCTTCGCTGGTCTACGGATTCACCGGGCAGATCGGCTTCGTGGAAATCGCGGCGGCCCTGACGGCCGAGGGCCGGTCCTTCGGACTGCTGGTCGGCCTCGTCTTCGTTATCGCGGGCCTTGCCTTCAAAATTTCGGCCGTGCCCTTCCACATGTGGACGCCGGACGTCTATGAGGGCGCACCGACCCCGGTGACCGCCTTCTTCGCGGCCGCGCCCAAGGTGGCGGCCATGGCGCTGCTGACGCGCTTCACCGTGCAGAGCTTCCTGCCGCTCGCCGCCGACTGGCAGCAGATCCTGGTGTTCGTGTCCATCGCCTCGATGGTGCTGGGCGCCTTCGCCGCCATCGGCCAGCGCAACATCAAGCGCCTGATGGCCTATTCCTCGATCGGCCATATGGGCTACGCGCTGGTGGGCCTTGCCGCGGCCGACGAGGCGGGCGTGACCGGCGTGATGATCTACATGGCCACCTATATGGCGATGACGCTCGGCACGTTCGGCGTCATCCTTTCCATGCGCCGCAAGGACGGCATGGTGGAGAATGTCGACGATCTCGCGGGCCTGTCGCGGACCCATCCCATGATGGCGCTGGCCATGACCGTGCTGATGCTGTCGCTTGCCGGTCTGCCTCCGTTGCTGGGCTTCTGGGGCAAGTACTACGTGTTCATGGCGGCGGTCGGCGCCGGCCTGATCCCGCTGGCGATCATCGGCGTCGTCGCGTCCACCGTGGGCTTGTTCTACTATCTACGCGTCGTCAAGGTGATGTGGGTGGACGAGCCGGCGGAAGCCTTCATAGCGATGCCGACGGAGCTGCGCGTGGTCACGGGGCTTGCCACGCTGTTCATCTTCCCGGCCTACATCTTTCTGGCCGCACCGCTGTTCGCGGCGGCACAGGCAGCGGCCCGGACCTTCTTTTGACAGCGGCTGACGCTGCATCGCGCCGGGCACGTCGCCTGGCGCTGGAGGAGGTGAGTTCCACCAACTCCATCGCCATGGAAGCCGTGCGCGCCGGCGACCCGGGGCAGCTTTGGGTCACCGCCCTGCGCCAGACCCAAGGGCGCGGCCGTAGGGGGCGGAGCTGGGTTTCGGAGCGCGGCAATCTCTATGCCAGCCTGCTGCTGGTGGATGCCGCCCCGCTGGCCAGTCTCGGGCAACTGCCGCTGGTGATCGCGCTTGGACTTGCAAGAGCCCTTTCGGCCCTACGCGGTATCGAGCCCGATGCCGTCCGCATCAAATGGCCGAATGACATCCTGCTCGATGGCCGCAAATGCGTCGGCATCCTGATCGAAAGCGAGCGGCTGGCCGATGGCCGGCAGGCCGTCGTTATCGGAGCCGGCATCAACGTCGCGGCTGCTCCCGATGGCCAGCCCTATGGCGTGACCACGCTGTCGGACCACGGTTTCACGGGCAATCTCGAAGATGTGTTCCGCGCCATCGCCGGCGAGGTCGAGACGGTTCTTGCGCTATGGAAGGGCGGGCGCGGCTTTTCCGAGATTCGGGCGGGCTGGCTGGAGCATGCGCGCGGGCTGGGGCAGGCGATCCGCGTCAACCTTCCGGACCGCTCCATCGACGGTATCTTCCATGCGCTGGATCCCGAAGGGCGGCTGGTGCTGAAGCGCGACGATGGCGCGCTCGAGACGCACTCGGCCGGCGATGTGTTCCTGCTGGGGGAGGACATGGCGGGCATAATCTGCGATAAGGCGCGCTGACGAAGCTGGCGCGCGCCCCCATGGCCGCCTGCGGCCGGCTTTTGAGAGTTTCGGTGGCCCGCCGTCCAACGGGCAGAATGACAACGCGCGCCAGGATGGCTGCGCCATGACGGAAGTGAACGAAACGTGAGTCAACTTGTATTCGTGCCGCTGGGCGGCATCGGCGAGATCGGCATGAATCTCGCCCTTTACGGCTATGGGCCGGAAAACAACCGGGAGTGGATCGCCGTGGATTGCGGCGTCGCCTTTGCCGGGCCGGAACAGCCCGGGGTCGACCTTATCTTCCCCGATATCCGGTTTCTGGAAAGCCAGCGCCACAACCTCAAGGCCATTATCATCACGCATGCGCACGAAGATCACTTCGGCGGTTTGCTGGATCTGTGGCCGCGCCTGAAGGCGCCGGTCTATGCAACGCCCTTCACCGCGGCGTTGCTGGAGGCCAAGCGCGAGGGCGAGGCGGGGGCCGCCAAGGTTCCGGTGAACGTCTTTTCCGCCGGCGACCGGTTCAAAGTCGGCCCCTTCGAGATCGAGGCCGTCAACGTGACGCACTCCATCCCGGAGCCGGTGGCGCTGGCGATCCGCACGCCGCTCGGCACCGTTGTCCATACCGGCGACTGGAAGATCGACCTGACGCCGGCGCTCGGCAAGCCGACCGACGAGGCGCGGTTGCG
This sequence comes from Aureimonas altamirensis, assembly GCF_001463885.1. Lineage (GTDB taxonomy): Bacteria > Pseudomonadota > Alphaproteobacteria > Rhizobiales > Rhizobiaceae > Aureimonas > Aureimonas altamirensis. The sequence continues at coordinate 45,743 of NZ_BBWQ01000018.1, forward strand.
CGCCATCGGCGACGAGGGCGTTCTGGCCCTCATCTGCGATTCCACCAACGCCATGCGCGAAGGCGTTTCGCCGAGCGAGCAGGACGTCAACCGCAGCCTCGCGCAAATCATCAAGGCGGCCGAGGGGCGTGTGGCCCTGACGACCTTCTCGTCCAATATCGGGCGTATCCGCTCCATTGCGGAGGCTTCGGCCGAGGCGGGGCGGCAGGTGCTGCTGATGGGCCGGTCCATGAAGCGTATGGCCGATGTCGCCAGCGAGCTCGGCTATATGGACAAGTTGCCGCCGTTCCTGTCGGAGCAGGATTTCGGCTACATCCCGCGCGAGAAGGCCGTCATCGTGCTGACGGGCAGCCAGGGTGAGGCGCGGGCCGCGTTGGCCCGCCTTGCGCGTGACGAGCATCCGTCCGTCGCCCTTTCGAAGGGCGACATGGTCATCTTCTCGTCCCGGGCCATTCCCGGCAACGAGAAGGCCATCAACGAGATCAAGAACAATCTGGTCGAGCTGGGCGTGCAAGTGGTGGAGGATCACGACAAGCTGGTCCACGTATCGGGCCATCCGCGCCGCACCGAACTGCGCCAGATGTACGAGTGGATCCGCCCATCGATCGCGGTGCCCGCGCATGGCGAGGCACAGCACCTGGAGGCGCATGCCCAGCTTGCCCGCGACCTCGGCGTGCGCAACGTCGTCTCGCTGCGCAACGGGCAGATGGTCCGCCTGGCGCCCGGCTTTGCCGAAGTGATCGACGAAGTGCCCGTCGGGCGCATCTACAAGGACGGCTTCCTGGTTGGCACCCAGGACGAGATGGGTATCGGCGAGCGCCGCAAGCTGTCCTATGCGGGGCATGTCTCGGTCGTCGTCCAGCTCAACGCGCGGCTGGAATTGCGTGGCGACCCCGAATTGTCGATGATCGGCCTGCCGAAAGCGGATTTCGAGGGCGAAGACATGGAAGAGGCGCTGGTGGATGCCGCCGCAGGCGCAGTCGAAAGCATTCCCAAGGCGCGCCGCAAGGATTTTGCACTGGTTCGTGAAGCCGTGCGCCGCGCGATCCGGGGCGAAGCCAACGACGCCTGGGGCAAGAAGCCGCTCGTGACGGTCTTCGTGATCGGGGGATAAGTTGATCGGACGCCTGAACCACGTCGCCATCGCCGTGCCCGACCTGGCAGCCGCCATCGCGTTGTATCGCGATACGTTGGGCGCCACCCTGTCTGCCGAGCAGGTATTGCCGGAGCACGGCGTGCGGCTGGTTTTTGCCGATCTGCCGAACACCCGCATCGAGTTGATGGAGCCGCTGGACGCTACGTCGCCCATCGCCGGCTTCCTCCAGAAAAACAGCCGCGGCGGCATCCATCACATCTGCTACGAGGTCGACGATATCGCGGCGGCCGCCGACGAGCTGGTGGCCAAGGGGGCCCGTGTCCTCGGCGACGGCAAGCCGCGCATCGGTGCCCATGGCAACCCTGTCCTGTTTTTGCACCCTGCCGATTTTCTAGGCACACTCATCGAACTGGAAGAGGTCCGCTGATGGGTATCCTGACGGCGGTAGCCATCTATTTCGTGATCTGGTGGACGGTGCTTTTCGCTATTCTGCCCATCGGGGTGAAGTCTCAGGCCGAGAACGAGGACATCGTCCTCGGCACGACTCACAGCGCGCCGGCCGACCCGCGGCTGGGCTTCAAGGCAATCATCACGAGTATCGTTTCGGCTGCCATCTTCGCCGCGTTCTACCTTGTCACCGAAGTGTACGGTTTCACCTTCAACAGCCTGCCGCACATCATTCCGGGCACATGATCGGCTGAGGCGAGGGCAAAAAAAATGCGAGGCTTTCGCCTCGCATTTTAGTTGCAGGTCTGGATCTCACACCGGGTCTTGAAACCGGGGCAGCGCATTGAGCGCGCCGGAGATCACGTCCTCCCAAGACTAGACCGCGAATGCGACACCGTCTCCGGTGCCTTGGTATTGGAGAAACCATATTACAAGAGTTTAATGTCTGTCATCAGAAATTTTGCGATTCGTGTCACTTTTTTGAACAAATCGCCTTCGTAGATGGCAGGGGGTTGTGCGAAGCCGGATTGCGATGGGGCGTTACTCTGATCGCGCTTTGCAAGCCTTCGAACTGAGGATAAGAAGTCGGTTCATTTTTCCGGCCATCCAATACCTTTCGGGGCATCATGCGTCTCTCCAGCTATTTTCTTCCCATCCTCAAAGAGACACCGAAGGAAGCCGAGATCGTTTCCCACCGGCTGATGCTCAGGGCCGGCATGATCCGCCAGCAGGCAGCGGGCCTCTATTCGTGGCTGCCGCTCGGCAAGAAGGTTCTGGACAAGGTCTGCGACATTATCCGCGAAGAGCAGAACCGCTCCGGTGCGATCGAGATTCTGATGCCGACGATCCAGTCGGCGGACCTCTGGCGCGAAAGCGGCCGCTACGACGATTACGGCAAGGAGATGCTGCGGATCACCGATCGGCACGAGCGCGATCTTCTGTTCGGCCCGACCAACGAGGAGATGGTCACCGACATCTTCCGGTCCTATGTGCGCTCCTACAAGGATCTGCCGCTCAACCTGTACCACGTACAATGGAAGTTCCGCGACGAGGTGCGCCCGCGCTTCGGCGTCATGCGCTCCCGCGAGTTCCTGATGAAGGATGCCTACTCCTTCGACGTCGACTACGAATCGGCGAAGGTCGCCTATGACCGCATGTTCGTGGCGTATCTGCGCACCTTCGAGCGCTGCGGCCTGAAGGCCATCCCCATGCGGGCCGATACCGGCCCCATCGGCGGAGAGCTGAGCCACGAGTTCATCATTCTGGCCTCCACCGGCGAAAGCGAGGTGTTCTGCCAGCGCGACTATCTCGACATGAAGGTGCCGGCACACGACGTCGACTTTTCCGACAAGACGGAGCTTGCCGAGATCGTCCGCGAGTGGACCACGCCCTACGCCGCCACCGAGGAGATGCACGACCAGGCCGCCTGGGATGCGCTTCCCGAGGCCGAGCGGGTTGCGGCACGCGGCATCGAGGTGGGGCATATCTTCCATTTCGGCACGAAATATTCCGAGCCGATGAAAGCCTTCGTCACCGGGCCGGACGGCAAGGACGCGCCGGTGCACATGGGCTCCTACGGCATCGGCCCCAGCAGGCTCGTGGCCGCCATCATCGAAGCCTCGCACGACGAAGCAGGCATCATCTGGCCGAAGGGCGTCGCGCCCTTCGATGTCGGCCTCATCAACATGAAGCCGGGCGACGCCGATTGCGACACGGCGTGCGAGGGCCTCTACCGCGAACTTGGCCGCGCCGGGTTCGACGTCCTCTACGACGACCAGGATACGCGGGCCGGCGCCAAGTTCGCCACGATGGACCTGATCGGCCTTCCGCTGCAGGTCATCGTCGGACCGCGCGGCGCCAAGGCCGGCGAGGTGGAGATCAAGCATCGCGCCACCGGCGAGCGGGAGACGGTAACGCTGGCCAACCTCGTCGCGCGGCTGTCCGCATGACCGTGCCTGCCGGCGATCTGCCGGGCGCGGCCGGCGGCACGCGCCCTTTCTCGCGCTTCGAATGGATGATCGCGGGGCGGTACCTGCGGGCGCGCCGGCGCGATGCCGGCGTCTCGGTGATCGCCGGTTTCTCCTTTGTCGGCATCATGCTGGGCGTGGCCGCCCTGATCATTGTGATGTCGGTGATGAACGGTTTCCGTACCGAGCTTCTGACGCGCATCCTCGGCGTCAACGGCCATGTGATCCTGATGCCCATCGATACGCCGCTGCGCGATTTCGATACGGTGGCGCAGCGCATCGACGGCGTTTCCGGTGTCCAGTTCACCATGCCGCTGGTGCAGGGGCAGGTGCTGGCCAGCGGGGCCAACTCGGCCGGCACAGGAGCGCTGGTGAAGGGTGTGCGCGAAGCCGACCTGAAAAAGCTTGCGCCCATCGCTGACAATATACGCGGCGGCACGCTGGACGGGTTCGACGACAGCGGCGGCGTCGCCGTCGGCAGCCGTCTGGCCTCATCCCTCGGCCTGTCGCCCGGCGACATGATCACCCTCGTTTCGCCGGAAGGCGATGTTACCCCCTTCGGCAACACACCCCGCGTGAAGGCCTATCCGATTTCGGCGATCTTCGAGATCGGCCTGTCGGAGTACGACGCGGCCTATGTCTACATGCCGTTGTCGGAAGCACAGCTTTTCTTCAACAGTGAAGACCAGGCACAGCAGATCGAGATATTCGTTGCCAACCCCGATGCGGTGGTTTCCCTTCAGGGGCCGATAGAGCAGGCGGCCGGGCGCCCCGGCTATACGGTGACCTGGCAGCAGCAGAACGCCAGCTTCTTCTCGGCCCTGCAGGTAGAGCGGAACGTGATGTTCATCATCCTGACGCTGATCGTGCTGGTTGCCGCGCTGAATATCATCTCCGGCCTGTTCATGCTGGTGAAGGACAAGGGCAGCGCCATCGCCATCCTGCGGACCATGGGCGCCACCAAGGGGGCGATCATGCGCGTCTTCCTGATCACCGGCGCGTCCATCGGTGTTGCCGGTACGCTGGCGGGGCTGGTCCTGGGCGTCGTGTTCTGCCTCAACATCGAGAATCTGCGCCAGTTCTTCTCGTGGATATCGGGCACGACGATCTTCAATCCGGAGTTCTACTTCCTCAGCCGCCTGCCGGCGGAAGTCCAGGTGGGAGAGGTGGTGACCGTGGTCGCGATGGCTGTCGGCATGTCTTTCCTGGCCACCTTGCTGCCGTCCTGGCAGGCATCCCGGCTCGATCCCGTAGAGGCGCTGCGTTACGAATGACCGATACCATGCTGAGGCTCGACGCCGTCGAGCGCCGCTACACGCAGGGCGAAAACGAGCTCATCATCCTGGACAAGGCCGACTTCGCCATGGTGCCGGGCGAGATGGTGGCCCTTGTTGCGCCGTCGGGCGCGGGCAAGTCGACGCTGCTGCATATCGCCGGCCTTCTGGAGCGGCCTGACGGCGGAGAGGTGTATATTGGCGGGCAGGCCTGCGGCGGGCTTTCCGACGCCGAGCGGACGAGCGCAAGGCGCAATGCCATCGGCTTCGTCTACCAGTTCCACCATCTGCTGCCCGAGTTCTCGGCGCTCGAAAACGTCATGCTGCCGCAGATGATCGCCGGCCTGCCGCGGCGCAAGGCCGCCGAACGCGCCGAACAGCTTCTCGGCTATCTGCGCATCGGCAAGCGTGCCGAGCATCGACCCGCGGAACTGTCCGGCGGCGAGCAGCAGCGCGTCGCCATCGCGCGGGCCGTGGCCAACAATCCGTACGTCCTGTTGGCGGATGAGCCCACCGGCAATCTCGATCCGGTGACGTCGCATTACGTCTTCGACGCGCTCACCGCACTGGTGCGGCAGTCCGGCGTGGCGGCGCTGATCGCTACGCACAACCACGAGTTGGCCAAGCGCATGGACCGCGTCGTGACCCTTGCGGACGGGCGGATCGTGCCTTTCGACGGCTTCGCTGCCTGAGCCTTCTTAACCTTAACACGCATCCCGAGCGCTTAAGCCTTGACGGGCGGGATCAAAAAGAGAACAAATAGCGAACAAAAACGGAAAGGATCATGACATGACCATCGTTCGTGAAGTTCTCTCTCTGACGGCGATCTCGGGTTTCGTGCTTGGCTTCTCGCTTGTCATCCACGCTCTGTGACACACGCGCCCGGCATATTTGCCGGGGATGACCTCGGCGGTCAGGTCGCCGAGGGAAGACTCCAAAACCCGTCCGGGCTAATATCGGGCGGTACGGAAGGCGGATCGCCGCCGACCCGGATTTCACCCGCAGGAGACGACGATGGCCGAATCGACGGGCAACCCCGCACGACCGCTCAGGTTCATCCACCTCCGGGTGCATAGCGCCTATTCGCTGCTGGAAGGCGCCTTGCGGCTCGACCAGATCGTCAAGCATGCCAAGGGCGACAATGCCCCGGCCATCGGCATCGCCGACACAAACAATCTGTTCGGCGCACTCGAATTCTCGGAGAAAGCCGCCAAGGCTGGTATCCAGCCCATCATCGGCTGCCAGCTCGACGTCGATTTTCAGGATGGCGACGCCGATTCTGCCCGCGACAAGGACAATGCGACCGCGCCGCTTGTGCTGATCGCAATGGACGATGCCGGCTACGAGAACCTCGTCGAGATCGTATCCATGGCCTATCTGCGGCACGAGGGGGACCAGCGCCCGCATGTGCTGGCCGACTGGATAGCGGAAAAGGCGGACGGCATCATCTGCCTGACGGGCGGCCCTCTCGGGCCTATCGGCACGGCGCTGGCGGCCGGCCGCATGGCGGTGGCCCGCCAGCGGCTGGAAGTATTGCGCGGCGCCTTCGGCGACCGCCTGTATGTGGAACTGCAGCGCCATGGCGGACGCGGCCGGCGGACCGAGCCGGCGACACTCGATCTCGCCTACGAGATGGGGTTGCCGCTGGTGGCCACCAACGAGCCGTTCTTCTTCTGCGCCGAAGATTTCGACGCCCATGACGCGCTGATCGCCGTCGCCAGCAACCGGCTGGTCAGCCACGAAGACAGGCGGCGGCTGTCGTCCGACCATTGCCTGAAGACGCAGGACCAGATGGCGGCGCTGTTTGCCGACCTGCCGGAGGCGATCGACAATACGATCGAGATCGCCAGGCGGTGCTCGTTCCGTCCAACGACGCGAAAGCCGATCCTGCCGCGTTTCACCACCGGGGACGAGCCGGCGGAATCGGCCATAGACGCCGAGGCGGCCGAGCTGCGCCGCCAGGCGGAGGAGGGGCTGGAACGGCGCTTGCAGTCGCACGGGCCGGCGGCCGGGCAGAGCGAGCAGGATTACCGCGACCGGCTGGCCTTCGAGCTGTCCATCATCGAAAGGATGAAGTTTCCGGGCTACTTCCTGATCGTGGCGGACTTCATCAAATGGGCCAAGGCCAACGGCATCCCAGTGGGGCCGGGGCGCGGTTCCGGCGCGGGCTCGCTCGTCGCCTATTCGTTGACCATCACCGACCTCGACCCTCTGCGCTTCTCGTTGCTCTTCGAGCGCTTCCTCAATCCGGACCGCGTCTCGATGCCGGATTTCGACATCGACTTCTGCCAGGACCGGCGCGAAGAGGTGATCCGCTACGTGCAGGCGAAGTACGGGCGCGATCAGGTGGCACAGATCATCACCTTCGGTTCGATGCAGGCGCGCGCTGTCCTGCGCGATGTCGGCCGCGTGTTGGAGATGAGCTACGGCCATGTCGACAAGCTGTGCAAGCTCGTGCCGGCAAACCCCGCCAATCCGGTGACGCTGGCGCAGGCGCTGGAGGAAGAGCCGCGCCTTCAGGAAGCGCGCGAAAAGGAAGAGGTGGTCGACCGGCTGATCGCCATCGCGCTGAAACTGGAGGGGCTTTACCGCCACGCGTCCACCCACGCCGCCGGCATCGTGATCGGCGACAGGCCCTTGTCGCAACTTGTGCCGATGTACCGCGATCCGCGCTCCGACATGCCGGTGACGCAGTACAACATGAAGTGGGTGGAGCAGGCCGGGCTCGTCAAGTTCGACTTTCTGGGCCTGAAGACGCTGACGACCCTGCAGACCGCGGTCCAGCTCATCGCGCGGCAGGGCGTGGATATCGATCTTGGCACCATCCCGCTGGACGACACGCTGACCTACGAGATGCTGGCGCGCGGCGAAACCGTCGGCGTGTTCCAGGTGGAATCGGTGGGCATGCGCAAGGCGCTCATCGGCATGCGCCCCGACTGCTTCGAGGATATCATCGCGCTGGTGGCGCTGTACCGGCCGGGGCCGATGGAGAACATCCCGGTCTACAACGCGCGCAAGCACAAGGAAGAAGAGGTGGAGATCATCCACCCGAAGATCGAGCCGATCCTGCGCGAGACGCAGGGCGTGATCGTCTACCAGGAACAGGTGATGCAGATCGCCCAGGTTCTGGCAGGCTACACGCTGGGCGAAGCCGATCTTCTGCGCCGCGCCATGGGCAAGAAGATCCGCGCCGAAATGGACAAGCAGCGCGAACGCTTCGTGGAAGGCTGTATCGAGGGTGGCATCCCCAAGGGGCAGGCCAACACGATCTTCGACCTTCTGGCCAAGTTTGCCGATTACGGCTTCAACAAGAGCCACGCCGCCGCCTACGCCCTTGTCGCCTATCATACGGCCTATCTGAAGGCGAATTACCCGACTGAGTTCCTGGCCGCGTCGATGACGCTGGATATGAACAACACCGACAAGCTCAACGACTTCCGCAACGATGCCAAACGCCTCGGCATAGAGGTGGTGGCGCCGTCGGTGCAGACGTCGTTCCGCCCCTTCGAGGTGGAGAAGGGGCGCATCTTCTATTCGCTGGCCGCCATCAAGGGTGTCGGCGAGTACGCGGTGGACCATATCGTTGCCGAGCGTGCCAACGGGCCCTTCCGATCGCTCGAGGATTTCTGCGCCCGGATCGATCCGAAGATCGTCAACAAGCGGACACTGGAATGCCTGATCACCGCCGGCGCGCTGGATTGCTTCGGCCACGACCGGGCGCGGCTGTGCGGTAACATCGAGCGCCTGTCGGCCTATGCGATCATGGTCAATGAAGGCCGGCTCAGCGGCCAGCACGATATGTTCGGCGGCAGCGGCGAGCCGGAGCCGCTGACCTTGAAGGACGCGCCCTTGTGGACGACGGCGGAACGCCTGCTGCGCGAGTTCCAGTCGATCGGCTTCTATCTGTCGGCCCACCCGCTGGACGAGTACAAGGCCGCGTTGAAGCGGTTGAACGTGCAATCCTATGCCGAGTTGACGGCATCGGTGCGCAAGGGCGCAACGGCGGGCCGCGTGGCTGGTACGGTTACAAGCCGTCAGGAGCGCAAGACACGCACCGGCGGCAAGATCGGCATCGTGCAATTGTCGGATCCGACCGGCCAGTTCGAGATCGTCCTGTTTACCGAAATGCTGGTGAACTTCCGCGACATGCTGGAGGCTGGGGCATCGGTCATCGTCTCCGTATCGGCGGAGGAGCGGCCCGAGGGCATGTCGTTGCGGGCGCAGGGGGTGGAAAGCCTGGAAGTGCAGGCGGCCCGCATGCAGAAGGCCATGAAGATATTCATGCGCGATGCGCGCCCGCTGGCCAGCTTCCGCAGCCATCTGGCGGCCGGCGGCGACAGCGAGGTTTCCCTCGTGCTGGTGCAGGACAATGGCGAGCGGGAGGTCGAGTTGCTGCTGCCCGGCCGGTTCCGTGTTTCGCCGCAGATGGCCGGCGCGATCAAGGCCGCGCCCGGCGTTCTGGATGTGGAACTTAGCTGAGCATCAGTCGATGGCGCCCATCGCCTGCAGGATCGTATGGGCGGCCCGGATGCGGTCGGCATTCGGGTAGTTGCGATTTGCCAGAATGGCGATACCCGCCTGCCGATCCGGCAGGAATACGGCATAGGCCCCAAAACCGGCGGTGGAGCCGGTCTTGTTGTAGAGCGCGTGGGGCAGGGGCGGCTCGGTGTCCAGCGGACGGGCGTCCTGCGCCTTCATGGCCATGTCGGTCGAGTTGCCAGCCAGCAGCGCATCCAGATCGGCCGGGTCTTCGTAGATTTCCCACCCATAGGCCTGCAGCATCGGCCCGACCTGGAACTGCGGTTTGTGCGTCTGCGCCAGCCCGCCGTCGAGGCTGCCGGCGTCCATCTGGGCTTCCAGAAACAGCGCAAGATCGGATGCGGTCGTCTTGATGCCGTAGGCCTGCGTATCCAGCGCACCGGGATTGACGCGCACCTGCCGGCCATCGCGGTTGAGGCCCCATGCGTAATCGTCCATGCGCTCATCCGGCACATGGGTGAAGGTGCTTTGCAGCTCCAGCGGCTGGATAACCTCCCGCTGCATCAGCGCGGCGAAGTCGCCGTCCATGGCGGCGGCCACCGCCGCGCCGTACAGGCCGATGCTGGGGTTGGAATATTGGCGGCTGTGGCCCGGCGCGCCCTTTGGCTTCGACCCGGCAAACCACGCCTGCATCGACGCATCGTCGGTCACGCTATCTGGAAACTGCAAAGGCAGGCCGCCGGCCGTATAGGTGGCAAGGTTCATCACCGGGGTCCGGGCCAGCGCGCTATCCCCCAGCCACGGCAGAAAACCACCGGCAGGGTCTTCCGCCTTCATCAGCCCCTTGTGCATGGCAACGCCGCCGAGCGCGGCGGTGAATGTCTTGCTGACCGAGCCGATCTCGAAAATCGTATCGTCGGTGACGGGCAGGCCGGAGTCGCGTGCGGCAACGCCGTAATTGAAGAGATGGCGTTCGCCGTTTTGGGTGACGGCGATGGCAAGTCCCGGCACGTCATGCTGCTGCATGATCGTGCGTGCCGCAGCATCCACCGCCGCCTTGATTTCGGCCTCGCCGGCCAGCGCCTGCGGCGCAACGAAAAGGACGGCGGATGCTACCAGCGCGCGGGATCGGGTCATCGTCATACTCACTCTCGGTTCACGTGCCATCCTTGGCGCGGGACTGCGGCCGAAACGTGTAGCCGGTCTCGATGGAGCGATCGCCGAAGCGCCCACGCAGCGAATCGAGCGCGGCTTCTGCCTTGGCGCGCTTTTGCAGGCCAGGGTCCAGCATGTCGGGTGGGTCTGCGTGCACCGCAGGTGCAAACTCGTTGCAGCCGATGCCGAGCAGGCGGAAACGCGTTCCGTCCAACTCACGCTGCAGAAGCTCGCGCCCTGTCGCGAAAAGCCGGTCGGCAAGGCGGGTCGGGTCCGCAAGCTTGCGATTGCGCGTCCGTGTGCGGAAGTCTGCCGTCTTCAGCTTCAATACGACGGTCGTGCCGGCAAGGTCGGTCTGCTTCAGCCTGTGTGCGACCCGCTCGCAGAGCGTGCGCAGGATCGGCAGCAGCTCTTCGGGCCGGGATAGATCCTTGTCGAACGTCGTCTCGGCGGAGATGCTCTTCGCCTCGCCGGTCGGGTCGACGCGCCGGTCGTCGATCCCGCGTGAGAGCCGCCACAGGCGTTGGCCCATGACGCCGTAGCGGCGTATGAGAGTTTCCAGCTCCATCTCCTGCAATTGCCCGATCATGACGATGCCGTCCGCCGCCAGGCTGCGCGCCGTGGCCGAGCCCACACCCCAGATCGACGTCACCTTGCGGCCGGCCAGAAGATGCGCCGTCTCCGCCTTGCCGATAACCGAAAAGCCCCGTGGTTTCTGCATGTCCGACGCAAGCTTGGCCAGGAACTTGTTGTGCGACAGGCCGACTGACACGCTGATCCCCAATTCGCGTTCCACGGCATCGGCAAGGCGCGCCAGCGACAGGGCCGGCGTGGCCTTATGCAGCAATTCGGTGCCGCTGAGATCCAGGAACGCCTCGTCGATGGACAGGGGTTCCACCAAGGGGGTCAGGTCACGCATCCGCTCGCGGACGGCAAGGCCGACCTGCCTGTACTTGGCCATGTCGGGCTTCAGCACCACCGCATGCGGGCAGAGTTCCAGCGCCTTGAACATCGGCATCGCCGAGCGCACCCCGTAGATGCGGGCGTTGTAGCAGCAGGTCAGCACCACGCCGCGCCTGCGTCCACCGATGATGACAGGTTTGTCGGCAAGGTCGGGCCGGTCGCGTTTTTCCACCGTCGCGTAGAATGCGTCGCAATCGATATGGGCGATGGACAGGGCATTCAGCTCGGGGTGGCGCAGCACGCGCGGGCTTCCGCAGGCGATGCAGCGACGCGTTCCGGCCGGCTGCGCCCTCAGGCAGTCGCGGCAGAATGCGCCTTCATCGCTCAATGGGTCATTCTCCCGAAAGAATGCGGCCGATACGATCCTCTGCCTCCTGCCATGTCCGGGCGCTGGTGACGCCCTGGGGCAGGCCGGGAAGATAAGGCCAGAACAGGCTGCTGGCCATAAGATGAAGAAGCCGGGTCTGCGGCGCGCTCCGGCGGACTTTTTCAAGGTTCGAGGGCAGGTCGTCCACGAAGACGATCGTCCCTTGCCAGCGCTCCTGCAATTCGCAGATGACCGCGCCCTTGTCCCTTTCGGTGGCGATCATCGGATAGGGCAGGCCGGATGCGTCGAGATGCAGCCTGCGCGTCTGGTGCCAGTGCGGCGCCATGGCCGTCAGAAAGACGATGTCCGCCTGGCCGGCGAGCCGCTCAAGCGCGTCGACGACACCGGCAACCGGCATCTGCCGCACGGCCTGCTCTTCGTACAGACGGTGCATGAGCCCTTTCAGCTCCTCGCCGCCCAGGGCCGCCCCGGTGGATTGCGACCGGACCTGACCCGTCAGCCGGAAGGAATCGGGCTTCAAATGAGCCCCCACCTCGGCCAGCAGGGCGACGAACGGGTCGATGAACTGAAGCACCACCTCGTCGATGTCGAGAACGAGCAGGTGATCATGATGCCGGTCGATATCGCAGACGAGGGGGCCGGCTGTCAGGGGCTTGCGCGAAGCCATCTCAATCGGAAGTTCCAAAGACCGGGGCAAGCGCGCTGCGGGCCGCCCCGACGCTGTCGGGCGAGACGTCGGCATGGGCCGCGAAGGCAAGAAGCGTCTTTTCGTTGCCGAGGATGTAATCCAGGACTCCGGCCAGAAAGGCCTTGCTTTGCGCCGCCTGCCGCAACTCGCCCACCGTCAGCCCGGACAGCGCCAGAAAACGAAGAAATTCGTCTTCGTTCTGCGCCAGGAAAGACAGTCCTTCTATGGACAGGCTTTCGGCTGCCTCCGGGGCCATGGTGCGCGGCTTTCGGCCGTGTGAATCAAGCATGAAGAAGCGTCCGACAATTTGCGTTGTTCTCGATTCTCAATTCTTAAATGATATCGTTCTACGACTCGATGCGAGGATGCGGGAGAAGTCTGCCTGTCCGCAAAATCGGCCGGACTTTGGAGTATTGCGGATGTCCAAGACAGTGATGATCGTCGAAGACAATGAGCTGAACATGAAGCTCTTCCGCGACCTGATCGAAGCCAATGGCTACAAGACGGTGCATACGCGCAGCGGGCTGGCGGCGATGGATCTGGCGAGAGAGCACCGGCCCGACCTGATCCTGATGGACATTCAGCTACCGGAGATTTCAGGTCTCGATGTGACCCGCAAGCTCAAGGCCGATGACGCATTGAAGTCGATTCCCGTGATTGCCGTTACGGCATTCGCCATGAAGGGCGACGAGGAGCGAATCCGGCAGGGCGGTTGCGAGGCCTATATTTCCAAGCCCATCTCCGTCACGCACTTCATCGATACGATCAAGCAGTTCCTGGGCGACGCCGCATAAACAGAAAAGGCCCGGCAAAGCCGGGCCCAATGCAATGAGGGCAGAGCCCCTGGCGCGTAGAAGATTACTTGATCTTCGCTTCGCGGAACTCGACGTGCTTGCGCGCGACCGGATCGTACTTGGTCTTGACCATCTTCTCGGTCATCGTACGGCTGTTCTTCGTCGTGACGTAGAAATAGCCGGTGTCAGCGGTGCTGAGCAGCTTGATCTTGATCGTGGTTGCCTTGGCCATTGCGGTCTATCCGTTTGGGAATTGGTGAACCGGCAGAACGGTGCACCCACCGCCGGCATTTGCGGCGGACACTACTCGTAAAGGCTGCGAAGTCAAGTTCTTCCGCTTGTTTTCGCCAGTCGGAACGCCATGAAAACGAAATAGGCCGCGAACATGGATGCGATGGACCACGCGAATCCGCTGCTGCCGAATATGTCCATGGCGCCGCCGATCCATTGCGGGCCGACCAGCATGCCGATCGAATAGCAGAAGATGAAGGCCGCATTGGCAGACGCCAGGTCCGCGCCGGACAGGCGCGAGCCCAGATGCGCCAGCCCCACCGTGTAGAGCCCGGCCACGACGCCGCCCCACACGAAAAGCACCGCCGCCATGGCCCACCAGTTCAACGACAGGAAGGGCAGGGCGAGCGAGCCGGCAAGCCCGACGAGGGCGAACAGAAGCAGCAGGTGCCGCCTGTCCCGCACGCGGTCGCTCACGAGGCCGATGGGTATCTGCAGGGCGACGCTGCCAAGCCCGACCGCCGTCAAAAGCTGTGCCGCCGACGCCTCGTCCATGCCGAGCCGGCTGCCGAAGATGGGGAAGAGGGCAAAGCCTCCGGCTTCCACCGCGCCGAATACCAGCACGGCCGCGGTGGCGGCCGGCACGGAAAAGATATGGCGGCGGAAGCCGGCATCGCGGTGGGATTTCTCAAGTGGCGGCTCGCGGCGCCACGCCGCGATCAGCGGGATCGCCGCCGCCAGGATGATTCCGGCCCCCAGTGCGAAGGGCGTCAGGCCCTGCGAGCCGACCTGCGAGAAGATGAACGGTCCGCCGGCAAAACCCAGCGCCAGACATGTCGCGTAGATGCCAAGCACGAGCCCGCGCCGCTTCGGGGGCGCGGCCGTGTTGATCCAGAATTCCGAAAGGACGAACATCGTCGTGACGGCGAAATGGAACACCAGCCGCAGCGGAAACCAGGCCGCCAGCGAGGTGAAGTAATAGAAGCCGAGCGCCGAGGCCGATGCGGCGACGATGCAAGCCATCATGGTTTGCCGCACGCCGAAGCGCCGGGCCAGCGGCGTTGTCAGGGGCGTTGCGATCAGCGAGGCGAGGCCGGCCACGGCGGTGTTGAGGCCGATCATGGTGGACGACACGCCGCGCCGTTCCAGGATGACGCTCAAGAGTGGCAGTCCGAGGCCCAGGGCTATGCCAACCGCCGTGATCGAGGCGATGGCGGCGGCGGCGCCGAGCCAGTCGGTAACCTCGTCCGGCCCCGTCGATGGCCGCCCTGAATTGTGATCCATGATGTCCCGCCGCTCAGACGAAAATGGTTTGAAAGCCGTTCGGCTGCCGGCGATGCACGACCATCGGAGCCGACGAATCGAACAGATTGCCGTCTGCGATGCGCCGTATAAGGCCGGAAAGTATCAGTTGCGTGATTTCCGCCAGCGGCTGGCGCTGCAATTCCTCAAAACTCATCCAGGCCACGTCGTCCAGCTCGTCGGTCGGCAGCGCGTCGGCCTCGGTACGCCATGCGATATGGCGTGCATCCACGGCAAAGAAGCGCGCGTCGAAACGGCGCTTCTGGCCCGGCGGCGTGATGGCGCGTGCCACGGGCGTCAGAAGGTCGGGCGCGGGTTGGATGGCGCGCTCCTCGAAGGCGGCCCAGGCCGGGCAGGGTGCGCGGAACGTTCCCGGCCTGCCGATCATGATGCCGGCCTCTTCGTAGCCTTCGCGGATAGCGGCAAGGGCTATCGCGGTGGCGCGGTTGGCGGTGAAGCCACGGCGCACGCCGGCCAGCAGCCGCGCACATGCCGGCGGGGAAATCTCGTAGCGACGCGCCAGCCGGCTGTCGTCCCTGTCGACACGGCCGCCCGGAAACACAGTCTTGCCGGCCATGAAGACATGGCCCGAGGCCCGGCGCCCGGCCAGGACGCGCGGTTCGCTACCGCTTGCGTCGATGACGAACAGCGATGCGGCGTCATGGATGGCGGGTTTGATCCGGGCGGGCGCGTCCATGGCGATCAGTGGTGCGTCGTCTCGTCTTCGCCGCCGAAGCCGTGCATGCGCAGGGCCCATTGCAGGCCGATCGTGGCGCCCTTGATCGGCTGCAGCAGGGCAAGGGTGAAGACGGTGGTGAGTGGAACCCAGATGGCCAGATGCGCCCACAATGGCAGGTCGCCGATTTCTTCGACCCCCATGAACAGGGCAACCACCACATGCCCGACGATGAAGATCGTCAGATAGGGCGGCAGATCGTCGGCGCGATGGTGATGGTAGGTTTCGCCGCATTGCGCGCAGGCATCGACGCTGCGCAGGAAGCTCTTGAACAGGCGGCCCTTGCCGCAATTGGGGCAACGGCACAGGAATCCGCGCTTCAGCGCGGTGACGAGATCCCGCTGCCCGGCCTTGCCGCCGAGTTCCAGTCGGGTTTCCTGCCGTACCGTCATCAACCCCTCCTTCTGCGGCCATGGGGAGGGCCGCTTCTGCCGCCCGGCCGCTTCATGCGTCCGCGCGCCTTGTGGTGCGACGCGGTCGACCCCGGCAACTTCCTGGGCTCGCTCAGCATCTGGAAGCGCATGGACCCGGCCAGGGGGATGGCCTCCACCAGCCGGACTTCTACCGCGTCGCCCAGCCTGTAACCGAGCTGGGTGCGTTGTCCGACGATCATATGGCCCGTTTCGTCGTAATGGTAGTAATCATTGCCAAGGCTGCCCATCGGTACGAAACCGTCCGCGCCGAAGGTCGGCAACTGCACGAACAGGCCGGCCCGCGTGACGCCGGTGATGCGCCCGTCGAAGCTGTCGCCCAGATGGTCGGCCAGATGATGGGCGATCAGCCTGTCGACCGTATCACGCTCGGCCGCCATGGCACGGCGCTCGGCCTTCGAAATCTCTTCGGCCGTCGCCTCCAGGCTTTCCTCGTCCTGGCGGCTGAGGCCGCCTTGCCCGAGGCCGAGTGCGGTGACCAGCGCGCGGTGCACGATCAAATCCGCGTAGCGGCGGATCGGCGACGTAAAATGCGCGTAGCGCATCAGGTTCAGGCCGAAATGGCCGATATTCTCCGGCGTGTAGGCCGCCTGGCTCTGCGAGCGCAAAACCACCTCGTTGACGAGGCTCTCGTGCTCCGTATCGCGCACCTGCGCCAGGATCTCGTTGAAGTGCGAGGGGCGCAGGGCGCCGCTTTTCGCCAGCGGAATCTCCAATGAGCGCAAAAACTCGCGCAGCGATTCCAGCCGCGCCAGGGACGGGGAATCGTGGCCGCGGTAGATCAGTGCCTGGCGCGCGTTCTCCAGCGTTTCGGCGGCAGCCACGTTGGCCTGGATCATCATCTCTTCGATCAGGCGGTGCGCATCCAGCCGCTCCGGCACGATCACGCGGTCCACCTTGCCGTCCGGGCGCAGTTTCAGCTTGCGCTCCGGCAGGTCCAGTTCCAGCGGCTGGCGGCGCCGGCGCGCGTCGGACAGCGCCGCATAGGCGTTCCACAGCGGCCGCAGCACAGTGGAGACAAGCTCTGCGGGGACGTCGCCGGGGGCGCCGTCGATGGCGGCCTGCGCATCCTCGTAGGCCAGCTTGGCGTGGCTGCGCATCATGATGCGGTGGAAGCGATGACTGACTTTGCCGCCATCGCTGCGGAACACCATGCGCACCGCGATGGCCGGTCGGTCTACCCCTTCGCGCAGCGAGCAAAGATCGTTCGAGATGCGCTCGGGCAGCATCGGCACGACCCTGTCGGGAAAGTAGACGGAATTGCCGCGCAACCGCGCTTCGGCATCCAGTTTCGTGCCCGGCCGCACGTACCAGGACACGTCGGCGATGGCGACCGTCACCACATGCCCGCCGGGATTGGCCGGGTCGGTGTCGGGCACGGCGTGCACGGCGTCGTCATGATCCTTGGCGTCGCGCGGGTCGATGGTCACCAGCGGCAGCGCACGCCAATCCTCCCGGTGGTCCATGTCAGCCGCGCCGGCTTTCTCGGCCTCGTCCATCACCGCCTTGGGGAAGACATGCGGAATACCATGCGCATGAAGGGCGATAGCCGAGATGGCCTTTTCGGTGCCGAGCGCGCCCAGGACGTCGACCACGCTTGCCGTTGGCAGGCCGGCCTTGTGGACGCGGTGCGGCTCCACCTCCACCAGGTCTCCGTCGCGGGCGCCCTTCACATCGTCGGCAGCCACCATGAATTCGGGCTGCTGGCGTTCCACCGGTTCGACACGGCCACCGCCGCCACGGCGGCTGCGGAATACGCCCAGTGCCAGCGCCTTGCGGCGATCCAGAACGCGGATCACCCGCGCCGATGGTCCACCGTCTGCGTCATAGTCTAGATGCGCCAAAACCCTGTCGCCGACGCCGGCTGCCGGGCCGCTGCTTGGCTGGCGCAGGCGGAAACGAGGCGTCTCGCCAAGTTCGTCCTCGTTCCACGAGACCGGATCGGCAAGAAGCCCTCCCTCGTCGTCGCGGCTGCGCACGTCGAGTACGCCGATCGCCGGCCGCGCGCCCGGCGTCGAGTAGCTCTTGCGTCCGCCTTCCAGAAGACCCTCGGCCTGAAGATCGTTCAGTATGTCCTTCAGCGCGGCGCGCATGTCGCCCTTGATGCCGAAGGCCTTGGCGATATCGCGCTTCGTCGCCCGGGTGGGGTTTTCCGCAATGAAGCGCAAGACTTCCTCGCGGGTAAGGTCCGGCCGGCCCTTGTCCGGCTGCCGGGATTCTCCCTTCGGGCGACGCGCCATGCTACTCCTTATCCGCCTTCGCCTTCGCGCCGGCCTTTGCCTTGGCGCGGGGCTTGGCCGCAGCCTTGGCCTTGGTCTTCGGCGACGCCGCCTTCTTGGCCGGCGCCTTCTTTACCTTTGCGCCGGTCTTCTCGGCACGCTCGTTCAAAAGCTGGATCGCCTCTTCCAGCGTGACGCTGGCAGGATCCTTGCCCTTGGGCAGGGTGGCGTTCACCTTGCCGGCATTGACATAGGGGCCGAAGCGCCCGTCACGCACGGTGATGGGACCGCCGATGGCAGGATGCTCGCCAAGCGTCGCGATGGCGGCCGGCGTCGAGCGCCCGCGTCCGCCGCGCTCCTTCTTTTCAGCCAGCACGGTGACGGCGCGGTTGAGGCCGACGGAGAATACGTCCTCGATGGATTCGAGGTTGGCGTATGCCCCGTCATGCTGCAGGAACGGACCATAGCGGCCAAGGCCGGCCAGGATGGGTTTGCCGCTTTCCGGGTGGGTTCCGACTTCGCGCGGCAGGTTGATGAGCTTCAATGCCTTGTCGAGGTCGAGTTCGGCCGGCACCCAGCCTTTCGGAAGGGACGAACGTTTGGCTTCCTTGCCATCGCCACGCTGGACATACGGTCCGAAACGCCCGTTGCGAAGCGTGATCGCCTCGCCCGTGACCGGGTCGGTGCCCAATTCCTGCGGGTCATTGGTGGTGTCGGCCGCCTCGGCCGACATATGGGTGCCAAGCTGCCGCGTGAAGCCGCATTCCGGATAGTTGGAGCAGCCCACGAAGGCGCCGAAGCGGCCGAGCTTCAACGACAGCTTGCCATTGCCGCAACGGGGGCAGATGCGCGGGTCTCCGCCATCTTCCCGCTCCGGGAAGACCAGCGGCGCCAGTTCCTCGTTCAGCGCGTCGAGCACGTCGGTGACGCGCAGCTCCTTGGTCTGGTCGACATGCGAGGAGAAGTCGCGCCAGAACTCGCGCAGCACATCCTTCCACGACAGCTCTCCCGCGGAGATCTGGTCGAGCTTGCCTTCCAGGTCGGCGGTGAAGTCATACTCGACATACTTGTCGAAGAAGTTGTGCAGGAAGGCCGTCACCAGCCGGCCTTTGGAGTCCGGCAGCAGCTTACGCTTATCCTGCACGATGTATTCGCGGTCCTCCAGCGTCTGCAACGTGGCCGCATAGGTGGACGGCCGGCCGATGCCGAGCTCTTCCATCTTCTTGATCAGCGATGCTTCCGAGTAGCGCGGGGGCGGCTCGGTGAAGTGCTGGCTGGAATCGATGCCGAGGCGCTTGAGGTCTTCGCCCTCGCGCACTTCCGGCAGGCGCGCCGACTCATCGTCGTCATCCTGCGCGTCCGCCGTGGGGCGGCTGTCGTCCCGGTGGTCGATATAGGCTCCGATAAAGCCGTCGAACCGGATGACCGAGCCGGTGGCGCGCAGATTGGCCTTGCTGCCGCCGTTCTCGGCCAGGATGTCGACCGTGGTGCGCTCGATCTCGGCCGACGCCATCTGGCTGGCGATGGCCCGCTTCCAGACGAGTTCGTAGAGCCGCGCCTGATCCCTGTCCAGAAACCGCTCCATATCCTTCGGATGGCGGTCGAAGCTGGTGGGGCGGATCGCCTCGTGCGCTTCCTGCGCGTTCTTGGCCTTGGTGGAATAGAAGCGTGGCTTCTCTGGCAGATACCGCTCGCCGAAGGTGGAGGCGATCGCCTTGCGCGCGGCGGTGACCGCCTCCGGCGCCATCTGGACGCCGTCCGTACGCATATAGGTGATGAGACCGACGGTCTCGCCACCAATATCCATGCCTTCGTACAGGCGCTGCGCCACCTGCATCGTGCGCGATGCCGAGAAGCCGAGCTTGGCGGAGGCTGCCTGCTGCAGCGTCGAGGTGGTGAAGGGCGGGCCGGGATTGCGCTTCGTGGGCTTGGCTTCGACACCCGTGGCGCGGAAGCTTGCCCCCTCCAGCATGGAGCCGATCTTGCCCGCCAGCTCGCCATTGTTGACGCCCAGCCTGTCAAGCTTCTTGCCGTCGAAACCGGTCAGCCGCGCGGTGAAGCCTTCGGAGCGTGGTGTTTCGAGCCGGGCGAGGATTTTCCAGTATTCTTCCGGCTTGAAGCGCTCGATCTCGGATTCGCGGTCACAGACGAGGCGCAGCGCCACCGACTGCACACGGCCGGCCGACCGTGCGCCCGGCAATTTGCGCCACAATACGGGCGAAAGGGTAAAGCCGACGAGGTAGTCCAGCGCGCGGCGCGCCAGATAGGCGTCCACCAGCGGCGCGTCGATCTCGCGCGGGTTGGCCATGGCTTCCAGCACGGCCTGCTTGGTGATGGCGTTGAAGACGACGCGGCGTACCGGCTTCTGGCCGATGACGCGCTTCTGCCGCAAAACCTCCAGCACATGCCAGGAAATGGCCTCGCCCTCGCGGTCGGGGTCGGTGGCGAGGATGACGCCATCCGCGCTTTTGACCGCCTGGGCGATTTCGCTCAACCGCTTCTGGCTCGGCTTGTCGACTTCCCATTCCATGAAAAAGTCGTCGTCCGGACGCACGGAGCCGTCCTTGGGCGGCAGGTCGCGCACATGCCCGAACGAAGCGAATACCTTGTAGTCGCTTCCAAGATACTTGTTGATCGTCTTCGCTTTGGCCGGCGATTCGACGATGACGACGTCCATAGGCAATGTGTCCCGGATGTTTGTTGCGGGGCGGCCGATTCCACCACCCCGCCCGAATCATGGTGCTGCGCTCACATGGACAGCGCGGTTGCGCCGGTCAAGTCCGACAGTGGAATCCGCCGGCCGGCAGATCAACGGTAAAGCGATACCCGACCACCGGCATGACGCTGCAACCGGCCCGCCAGATCCAGCTCCATCAACAACTGCTGGATGCGGCGCGCGGAGCTGCCCGTATGCGCCACCAGCTCGTCCACGGTCACCGGTGCCGTGCCCAGAGCATCGACAACGATGCTGTCTTCTGCGGCCACAACGCCCTCGACGCCGATCGCGCTGCAAAGGCCGGTTTGTGGCCCAGCCTCCAGCCCGAGCGCCTCGGCGAGGTCGGCTCCGTCGCGTATCAAAACCGCGCCCTGGCGGATCAGAAGGTTCGGCCCCGCCGCCCGAGCGTCGAGCGGAGAGCCGGGAACAGCCATCACCGGCCGTCCCATCTCCTGCGCCAGGCGGGCGCTGATGAGAGAGCCGGAACGCAAGGCGGCCTCAACCACCAGTAAGCCATCCGCGAGCCCGGCCACCAGCCTGTTGCGGCGTGGAAAATCGGCCGCACGGGCCGTCCAGCCGAATGGCATTTCCGATATCAGGCACCCGCCATGATCGAGGATCCGCCGCATGAGCGGCTTGTTCTCGGGGGGATACGGCCTGTCGAGCCCGCCGGCGAAGATGCCTGCCGTGCCGGTGGCAAGGCTGCCCTCATGCGCTGCGGCGTCTATCCCGCGCGCCAGGCCGGACACGACCGACAGCCCGGCCTGGCCCGCGGCCTCTGCAAGGCTGCGCGCGAGGCGGCTGCCGGCCAGAGAAGCATTGCGTGCGCCGACGATGGCAAGCGCCCGCCGCTTCGGCAGGGCTGCATCGCCCATCACCGTCAACACGGGTGGCGGCGGCGTCAGCCGCGCCAGAGCAGGCGGATAATCGGCCTCGCCATGAAAGAGGATGCGTGCGCCGAAGCGCGTGGCCTTCTCGATTTCCGTTTCGGCCTGCGCACGGTCTGCCGGCTGGAAGCGGCGGCCGGCGTTGCCGCCCCGGTCCGAGATCGCCCGTACCGCGCTTACGGCATCGCCATGCGCGGCGATCAGCGCCTTGAAGCTTGCAGGCCCGATGCCCCGTCCGCGCGCGAGTTGCAGGCGGGCCAGCTTCTCTTCATCCGGAAGGACCGCATCCGAGGGCATTGCGTTCAGCCCTTCGAACCAATTTTCGCTTCGGTTCCAGAGGCAAGGCGGCGGATGTTGGCATGATGCTTCAGGTAAACCAGTACGGTCAGAAGTGCTGCCAGACCCGCTATGATGTCATATCCCAGCAGCCAGAGGGCGACCGGAACGACGAGTGTCGCCGTCAGGGCCGCCAGCGATGAATAGCGAAACAGCAGCGCCATCCCGAGCCAGACGGCCACAAAGATGGCGACGCCCAAGGGGGCAAGGCCCAGCAGAATGCCGATATAGGTGGCGACACCCTTGCCACCCTTGAAACCCAGCCAGACGGGAAAGAGATGGCCGAGAAAGGCAAAAAGGCCCGCCGTGCAGGCAGCCTCGACACCCCAGCGCCAGCACACCAGGACGGGGACTGTGCCCTTGAGGATATCGCCGGCCAAAGTCAGCGCGGCCAATGGCTTGTTGCCGGTTCTTAAGGCATTGGTGGCGCCGATATTGCCGGAGCCGATCTTGCGGATATCCCCAAAGCCGAAGGCCCGTGCCAGCACGAGGCCGAAGGGTATGCTGCCGCATAGATAGCCGATGCATGCGGCCAGTAACGCGGTCTGTACGGACAGGTCCCCCGGCATCGCTATCATGCATCATCCTCCGCCAATCGATAGACGACCTTTCCGCCGACGATGGTACAGACGGCACGGCCCTGGAAGCGGGCATTTTCGAATGCGGTGTTTTTCTGCAACGAGCGGATATCGCCGGGGCCGAAGATGAAAGGCCGGTCCAGATCGACGAGGGCGATGTCGGCCGGCTTGCCCGGCGCCAGCGTACCGCCATCCAGCTTCAGCAGCCGCGCCGGACCGATTGTCAAGGCGGAAAGCAGGCGCATCAGGGGCACTGCGCCGGAGTGATACAGCCGCAAGGCCGCAGGCAAAAGGCTTTCCAGGCCGATGGCGCCGGCCGCTGCCTCGGCAAAGGGGCGGCGCTTCACGTCGGCATCCTGCGGATCGTGCGAGGAAACGATAATGTCCAGCGTACCGTCGACCAGCGCATCCACCATGGCCTGCCTGTCTTCCTCGCGGCGCAGTGGCGGCGACAGGCGGAAGAAGGTGCGATACTCACCGATATCGTTTTCGTTCAGCGTCAAGTGGTTGATGGAGACGCCCGCGGTCGCCGACACGCCCTTGTCCTTGGCGAGGCGCATGGCATCCACCGACAGGCCGCACGAAAGCTGCGCCGCGTGATATCGAACGCCCGTCAGCGCGGCCAACCGCAGGTCGCGTTCCAGCGGTATGGTTTCGGCCTCGCGCGGGATGCCCGGCAAGCCCAGCCATGAGGCGAGCAGCCCTTCGTTCATCACGCCCGAGCCGGTCAGCGCCTCATCCTGTGTCTCGTGGCAGAACAAGGCGTCGAAATCGCGCACATAAGTCATGATGCGGCGGATCAGCGCCGGATTGGACAGGGTGCGGCGCCCCTCGGTGAATGTATGGACCCCGGCCTCGGTAAGAATGCCGATCTCCGACATTTCCTGGCCCAGCAGGCCGCGCGTCAGTGCGGCGGAGGGAAACACGTTGACGGCGCATGTCTCGCGCGCGGTGCGCATGACGAACTGCGCCAGCGCAACCTCGTCGATTACCGGGTTTGTGTCCGGCATGGTCAGGATGGAGGTGACGCCTCCGGCCGCCGCAGCCTCTCCGACCGAATGGATCGTCTCGCGATGCTCGAAACCCGGTTCGCCGATGAACACCCGGGCATCCACAAGGCCCGGCATGGCAAGAAGGCCGCGCGCGTCGATGACATCGGCGCCGTCGGGATGGCCGGCATTCAGGGCATCGCGCCCGCAGGCCGCCACCACGCCGTCCCGAACGATGATCGCGCCGACCTCGTCCAGATTGCGCGACGGGTCGATTATCCTTGCATTTTCAATGACGAGCGGGCGGGTTCTCATGCATTGTCTCCGTCGTTTCCGGCCAGCCATTCCATGACGGCCATGCGCACGGCGACGCCCATTTCCACCTGTTCCTCGATCACGCTTTGCGGCCCGTCGGCAATGCCGGAGGCGATTTCCACACCGCGGTTCATGGGGCCGGGATGCATGACAAGCGCATCGGGCCGTGCCAGCGAAAGCTTTTCGGCGTCCAGTCCGAAATGCCGGAAATATTCGCGGACAGAGGGCACGAACGCACCCTCCATGCGCTCGCGCTGAAGGCGCAACATCATCACCACGTCGACGTCGCGCAGGCCCTCGGCCATGTTGCGGTGGACGCTGACACCCATGTCCTCGATGCCGGATGGCATCAGGGTGGATGGGCCAACCACGCGGACTTCGGCGCCCAATGCGTTGAGAAGCAGGATGTTGGACCGTGCGACGCGGCTGTGCAGAACGTCGCCGCAGATGGCGACGGACAGTCCGGCGACACGGCCTTTTCTACGCCGGATGGTGAGCGCGTCCAGAAGCGCCTGCGTCGGATGCTCGTGTGCACCGTCGCCGGCATTGACGACGGAGCAATCGACCTTCTGTGCCAGCAGCGCCACCGCGCCGGCTGCGTGATGGCGCACCACGAGGATATCGGGCCGCATCGCATTCAGCGTCATTGCCGTATCGACGAGGGTTTCACCCTTCTTCACCGAGGAATTGGCCACCGACATGTTCATGACGTCGGCGCCGAGGCGTTTGCCTGCCAGCTCGAACGACGATTGCGTGCGGGTGGACGCTTCGAAGAAGAGGTTGATCTGCGTACGCCCCTTCAGGGCGGACTTCTTCTTGTCGCGCGAGCGGCTGACGGCGATCTCGCTGTCGGCGAGATCGAGCAAATGGTGGATTTCCGGCAGCGAAAGCTGCGCGATCCCGGTCAGGTGCCGGCGCGTCGGGGCGGGGGTGGTCTGTGCTGGGCTCATATCGAGTCCTGCTCATAGGCCAGCCCGGCCAGCCTGTCGAGCGCACCTTGCAGGATGAAGGCAGCCGCCGCCGAATCGATCTTCGCGGCGCGCTTGCGGCGCGACAGGTCGGCCTCGATCATGCCGCGCTCGGCCGCGACGGTGGAAAGCCGCTCGTCCCAGAAGGCGATGGGCCTCTCGTCCAGCCGGCTGTAATTGCGCGCGAACGCCCGTGTCGACTGGACACGCGGCCCTTCGCTGCCATCCATGTTGAGCGGCAGCCCCAGCACGATGGCGCCGCAGCGGGCTTCGTCCAGCGCCTTGCGCAGGGCCACCGCATCCTGGGTGAACTTCACGCGGGCCAGCACGGGGCGCGGCGTGGCGAACCGCAGGCCGAGGTCCGACACGGCAAGGCCGATGGTCTTGGTGCCGAGGTCGAGCCCGGCAACCACGGTTCCGGCGGGCAGAAGGGCGGAAAGATCCGCAATTTCCACGATGGCCATCGGTTCTTGATCCTCCGGGGTGTGGCGTCACATATGGCGTATCACGCACGCGGAGCGCTTCTAGCATGAGACTGACCTATTACGGCCATTCGGCCTTCCGGATCGAGGCCGGATCGAGCACGATTCTCGTCGATCCGTTCCTGACGGGGAATCGCCACTTCACCGGCGATGTCGCCGAGGTGGCAAAGGGCGTCACGCATATCGCGCTGACGCACGGTCATTCCGACCATGTTGGCGATACGCTGGAAATAGCCCGGCAGACCGATGCGCGCGTGATCGGCAATTTCGAGCTGGCAAGCTGGCTGGCCGGAAAGGGCGTTGCAAACGTGGAGCCCGGCAATACCGGCGGCACACTCCGCTTCGACGACTTTTCCGTCACCTTCACCCAGGCATTCCACTCTTCCGGCAATGTCGAGGAGGACGGGCAGGTAACCTATCTTGGAATGCCGAACGGGCTGGTCTTCCATTTTTCCGACGGGCCCAGCATCTATCACATGGGCGATACCGACATCTTCGGCGACATGGCCCTGATCCAGGAGTTGCATCACCCGCAGATCGGCCTGGTGCCGATGGGCGATCGCTTCACCATGGGCGCGGCCGTCGCGGCGCTTGCCTGCCGCCGCTACTTCACCTTCCAGAAGATCGTGCCGATCCATTGGGGCACGTTCCCGCCGCTCGACCAGGGCACCGAGCGTTTCGAGGAAGCCATGGACGAGGACGCATCGCGCGTCCTCAAGCCGCGGATCGGCGTGCCCTTCGAGGTTTGACGCCCTGCAGCCAAAGTGCGTTCGGGTGGCACCGTTGCCCCCGGACGCCCGGCCCGATATAGCGACGGGGCAAACCTCGTCATCCCTGTTTGGAAGGCCGTACCCGTGTCCGTCGATAAAGAAACCGTCCGTCGCGTCGCCCGCCTGGCGCGCATCGCCGTTTCCGAAGACCAGCTCGATTCGATGCAGGGCGAGTTGAACGCCATTCTCGGCTTCGTCGAGCAACTGGGCGAAGTGGATGTCGAGGGCGTGGAGCCGATGACCTCGGTGACGCCCATGGCCATGAAGAAGCGGCAGGATAGCGTGACGGACGGCAACAAGGTGGCCGACATCCTCGCCAATGCGCCCGCGTCCGAAGACAATTATTTCGTCGTGCCGAAAGTGGTCGAGTAGGCCAGTCAACCGCCCGTCCACGCTTTCAAGAACTGCGATATCACGATGACCGAACCGACAAGCCTTACCATTGCAGAAGCGCGCGATGCGCTGAAGGCGCGCAGCCTGTCCGCCGTCGAGCTGACCGACGCCTATCTCGCCGCGATCGAAGCCGCGAACCCGGCCTTCAACGCCTATGTCAGCGTTACCGCCGACAAGGCGCGGGGCATGGCGCAGGCCTCGGACGCGCGGTTGGCAGCCGGCACGGCCGGCGCGCTGGAGGGTATCCCCCTCGGCGTCAAGGACCTGTTCGCCACCGAGGGCGAGCACACCCAGGCGGCCAGCCATATCCTGGACGGCTTTCGCCCCCGCTACGAATCCACCGTCACGGCCAATCTGTGGGCCGATGGCGCGGTAATGCTCGGCAAACTCAACATGGACGAGTTCGCCATGGGCTCGTCCAACGAGACCAGCCATTACGGCCCGGTGGTCAACCCCTGGCGCGCCGAGGGCTCCAACCGGAACCTCGTTCCCGGCGGGTCGTCCGGTGGTTCGGCCGCGGCCGTCGCTGCGCATCTGTGCGCCGGCGCGACGGCCACCGATACCGGCGGCTCCATCCGCCAGCCGGCTGCCTTCACCGGAACGGTCGGAATCAAGCCCACCTATGGCCGCTGCTCGCGCTGGGGTACGGTGGCTTTCGCCTCGTCGCTGGATCAGGCCGGCCCCATCGCGCGCGATGTCCGCGATGCCGCCATTTTGCTGAAATCGATGGCCTCGGTGGACGACAAGGACACCACCTCGGTGGACCGGCCCGTTCCGGATTACGAGGCTTCGGTCGGCCGGTCGGTGAAGGGAATGCGCATCGGCATCCCGCGCGAGTACCGCGTGGACGGCATGCCGGAAGAGATCGAGGCGCTTTGGCAACAGGGCATTGCGTGGCTGCGCGATGCTGGCGCGGACATCGTGGACGTGTCGCTGCCCCATACGAAATATGCCCTGCCGGCCTATTACATCGTGGCTCCGGCAGAGGCGTCGTCCAACCTGGCGCGTTATGATGGCGTGCGCTACGGCCTGCGCGTGCCCGGCAAGGACATCGCCTCGCTGTACGAGAACACGCGGGCGGCCGGCTTTGGGGCGGAGGTCAAGCGCCGCATCCTGATCGGCACCTATGTGCTGTCGGCGGGCTACTACGACGCCTATTACCTGAAAGCGCAGAAAATCCGCACGCTGATCAAGCGGGATTTCGAGACCGTCTTCGCGGATGGCGTGGATGCGCTGCTGACGCCGGCAACGCCCAGCGCGGCCTTCGCCATCGGCGACGAAGAGATGAATTCCGACCCGGTCAAGATGTACCTGAACGACGTGTTCACCGTTACGGTCAACATGGCGGGCCTGCCGGGCATCGCCGTGCCGGCAGGGCTGTCGGGGCAGGGCACGCCGCTGGCGCTGCAGTTGATCGGCCGCCCCTTCGACGAAGAGACGCTGTTTGCGACGGCCTCGGTGATCGAGCAGGCGGCGGGACGTTTCACGCCTGCCAGATGGTGGTAGGCGAATCTTTCCGGCAAGACAGGATGCGCCGTCATGCGGCTGCGTCGAACGATACGAGATAGTTGAATGACCATCGTCGATACGCGCATACCCGATCCGAAGAAGTTTATTTCCGGCGCCACCGGCGATTGGGAAATCATCGTCGGAATGGAAGTCCACGCCCAGGTCCTGTCCGAGGCGAAGCTGTTTTCCGGTGCCTCCACCACCTTCGGCGCCGGGCCGAACGAGAATGTCAGCCTGGTCGACGCGGCGATGCCCGGCATGCTGCCGGTCATCAACGAGGAGTGCGTCCGGCAGGCCGTTCGTACCGGAATCGGCCTGAAGGCGAAGATCAACAATCGCTCGGTCTTCGATCGGAAGAACTACTTCTATCCCGATCTGCCGCAGGGCTACCAGATATCGCAGTTCCAACAGCCGATCGTCGGCGAAGGCATCGTCAAGGTGTCCGTTGGGCCGGATTCGAAAGGCGAGTTCGAGGAGATCGAGGTGGGCATCGAGCGCCTGCACCTCGAGCAGGATGCCGGCAAGTCGATGCACGACCAGCATCCCACCATGTCCTACGTGGACCTGAACCGCTCGGGCGTCGCGCTGATGGAGATCGTCTCCAAGCCCGATATCCGCTCGGCGGAAGAGGCACGCGCCTACCTGACCAAGCTTCGTACGCTTCTGCGCTATCTCGGCACCTGCGACGGCAACATGGATCAGGGCTCCATGCGCGCCGACGTCAACGTGTCGGTGCGCCGTCCGGGGGGCGAGTTCGGGATGCGGTGCGAGATCAAGAACGTCAATTCCATCCGCTTCGTCGGACAGGCCGTCGAAACCGAGGCTCGTCGGCAGATTGCCCTGATCGAGGATGGCGGGACGGTGGAGCAGGAAACGCGCCTCTTCGACCCGGCCAAGGGCGAAACGCGATCGATGCGCACCAAGGAAGACGCGCACGACTACCGCTACTTCCCGGACCCGGATCTTCTGCCGCTGGAGTTCGACGACGCGTTCGTAGCGGCGCTGGGTGAAAAGCTGCCCGAACTGCCGGACGACAAGCGCGCACGCCTGATCGCCGGAGGCCTCTCGGCCTACGACGCGTCCATCCTCGTGTCGGAAAAGGCGATTGCCGACTTTTTCGAGCAGGTTGCCGAAGGGCGCGACGCCAAGCAGGCGGCGAACTGGGTGATCAACGATCTTCTGGGCGCGCTCAACAAGAATGGGCTTTCCATCGACCAGACTCCGGTTAGCGCCGCGCAGATGGGTGCCGTGCTGGACCTGATCCGCGAAGGGGTCATTTCCGGCAAGATCGCCAAGGACCTGTTCGAGATCGTCTGGACGGAGGGCGGCGACCCGCGCGAGCTCGTGGAAAGCCGGGGCCTGAAGCAGGTGACGGATACGGGCGCGATCGAGAAGGCCGTGGACGAGGTGATCGCGGCCAATCCGGACAAGGTCGAGCAGGCCAGGGCCAAGCCGACGCTGGCTGGCTGGTTTGTCGGGCAGGTGATGAGAGCGACGGGCGGCAAAGCCAATCCTCAGGCCGTGAACGACCTGGTCAAGGCGCGGCTGGGGCTGGATTGATTGGACATTTGTGCCGTGTCGGCGCATATGCAGATCAGGCAAGGCCGGGCACGCCCGGCAAACCGGGAATGACGCGATGAAGTTGAAAGACTGGCTCCTGGAAACGTTCACCTGGTGGCACGGCCAGACCATCGGAACCCGCTTTTACACCTGGCGCTTCGGCAAGCGCGTGGGCGAGGATGAGCGCGGCAACGTCTTCTACCAGAATGCCGACGGGTCGCGTCGGTGGGTCGTCTTCAATGGCCCCGTCGAGGCAACGGCCATCGGAACCGGCTGGCACGGCTGGATGCATTTCCGTGTGGATACCCCGCCCTCGCAGGAAGATTATCAGCCGCGCGCGTGGCAGAAGCCGCATCAGCAAAACCTGACGGGCACCGGGCTGGCCTACCGCCCCAAGGGATCGCTTCTCAACACGGCGGAGCGCCCGCGCGTTACCGGCGATTACGACGCCTGGCAGCCGTGAGCCTTTCCACCTTCTGCAAGCGAACGGCATTCGCTGCCGTGGCTGTCGTCGTGGCTGCGATACCGGCTGACGCAGCACGGCTGGAAAACCGCGTTGCCGTGTTTTCGGGGCTCGACAAGATTACGGGCCGGATCACCAGTTTCGACGCCTATGTGAACGAGACTGTGCAGTTCGGCACCCTGCAGGTTACGCCGCGCGTCTGCTACAGCCGTTCGCCGGACGAAGCGCCCAAGACCGACAGCTTCGTAGAGGTGGACGAGATTACCCTGGAGCGTGAAATCCGGCGTATCTTTACCGGGTGGATGTTTGCGGATTCACCGGGCCTGAATGCCGTGGAGCATCCGGTCTACGATGTCTGGCTGAAAGATTGCCGAGACGATTCCAGCGTGCCGCCGCCGCAGGGCTGACGGCGGGCCTGGCCGCTCGCCTTGGGCGAGGGGGCGGAAGCGCGGACGAAACCGCCCCACCGCCAACCTCTAATAGTAGTTCACTTCCCAATCCGCGAGGGCGTGCTGGATGCACTCCCTTGCGAGCTCAAGCCGCATCCGGTTGAGTTGCGACTGGCGGATCTGCCAACGCCGTTGAGCTGCTGTCTTCACCAGCTTGCGCGCGACGAAAAGCAGGTCTTCGGGAACGATTCTGTGGGCAATGCCCGTGAATGCATCCACCGGCAGGAGATAGCCGTCTTCCGTCTCGATGAGACGTCCGGGGATAAGCCTCCATTCGCCGGTCTTGAACCGGACGTGCATCAGCCTTCCAAGGGCGGAAGGAATGATGCAGACGGTGGAGGAAATATGTTAGAGGATGGATTAGCCATGATGCTCTGAACTCCGTGAAAGAGCGTTACGGTTAGGCCCGGTGTGGGAGTGCCAGCTCCCCATCGGGCCGATTAGCTTTATAGGAATAAAGTTGCAGGACGGCAATCGACCTCCTGTATTTTGCCTGCTACGAGCGCGGCATCGGGGCAAAGCAGTAAAGCGTTGCGCCAGCCCGACGCTGCCTTGGACGATGAGCCTCCAAGGCTGAGGCAACAGGCTTGTCCTCGATGAGGAGTGAGAGCGATGGTTCTACCAATCGTGATCACGCTACACGTGAGAAAGACCCGGAGCGGCTGGCAGGCCAAGCTCCGGATCATGCTTCTCATTAAGTAGTGCAACGTCCCCGGGTGCGTCGCTCGGGGACACTCCTGACAATAATCGGCTTCCGGTCCTGCATCAAGTCGACCGGTCGACTAACTCATATCAGATATAGGAATCCTAGCACCTTTTCGCTAAAGGCGATTGCGTCGGCGCGTCCTATGGGCGGCCGGCATCGGGGCGAAGCAGAAAAGCGTTGCGCCAGCCCGACGCTGCCTTGGACGATGAGCCTCCAAGGCTGAGGCAACAGGCTTGTCCTCGATCAGGAGTGAGAGCGATGGTTCTACCGATCGTAATCACGCTGCGCATCAGAAAAACCCGGAGCGGCTGGCTGGCCAAGCTCCGGATAATATTTCTGACAGTGTAGTGAAAGGCCCTCGGGTGTTAGAGCACCTGGGGGCCACTTCTGAAGATAGCGGCGCTACAAGCCTCGATCAAGTGGCCCAAAAAATAATCATTCAGATATTCGATATAGGAATCGATGCGCCGTTTCGCTAAAGGCGATTACGTCGGCTTGTGCTATGGGCGGCCGGCATCGGGGCGAAGCAGAAAAGCGTTGCGCCAGCCCAACGCTGCCTTGGACGATGAGCCTCCAAGGCTGAGGCAACAGGCTTGTCCTCGATCAGGAGTGAGAGCGATGGTTCTACCGTTCGTGATCACGCTACACATCAGAAAAACCCGGAGCGGCTGGCAGGCCAAGCTCCGGGTGATTATTCTGGTCAGGTAGTGAAAAGCCCTCGGGTGTAACAGCACCCGGGGGCACTTCTGAAGATAGCGGCGCTACAAGCCTCGATCAAGTGGCCCGAAAAATAATCATTCAGATATTCGATATAGGAATCGATGCGCCGTTTCGCTAAAGGGGATTGCGTCGGCTTGTTCTATGGGCCGCCGGCATCGGGGCGAAGCAGAAAAGCGTTGCGCCAGCCCAACGCTGCCTTGGACGATGAGCCTCCAAGGCTGAGGCAACAGGCTTGCCCTCGATGAGGAGTGTGATCACACTACATGTTAGAAAAACCCGGAGTGGCTGGCAGGCCAAGCTCCGGGTAACAATTCTAGCAAGTTAGTGTCAGTCCCCGGGTGCGCAAACACCCGGGGGCGCTCCGGACGATAGGCGAAACGGCTCCGTCCATCAAGCCAGTTTCGCCCTACGTTCGGTCACGCCATAGGCTTCAATTCCTCGAACGCCGGATAGGACTTTGCGAACTCCTCCAGCCAGCGGACAAGATTGGGGTTCTCACCTTCCCATTCACCGCCGAAACGGAGGGACAACCATCCGAGATCTGCGGCCAGCGCAAAATGAGCGATATTCGGCTGATCGGGCAGGGCGGCAACTTCGCCGTCCAGCACTTTCAGGGCACGCATCGCACGGCCCCACTGCTTGTCCATCATCGGCTGGTAGCGCATCTCCTCCGGCCGGTAGCGGACTTCATAGAGACGCAGCTGCGCACATTCGGTGGCGCCGTCGATCAGCGACTCCGTGCGCTTGGCCTGCAGCCATGCTTCCATGGTCTGCGGTATCAGGAGATTTCCGCTCAGCCTGTCGAAATATTCGCAGATGACCTTGCTGTCATGCACGGAGGTTCCGTCGTCGAGAATCAGAACCGGGATCTTGCCCAGCGCGTTCGCCTCGATCAGTTCGGCCGGCGCGGAGCCGGTATCCGTAGGGACGAGCTCCAGCATGAGGTCGCAATGGTGCGCGGCCAGGCGGACCTTCGATGCATAGGGCGAAGGCTTGGAATACATAAGTCGCATGATGATTCCCGATGCAGGGGCTGCGTCAGAAGCGACGCAGCGATTGGCAGTTTGCGCCATAGACGCGCCAGGCATCATAGCCGAGGAAGCAGCCTTCCGCGCGCCAACCCACACCAGCGAAGCCCATCGGGTATTCGATGACGTAGTAGACGTTGTTGGCCGTGGTGCCGCCCTTGTAGTCGCCGCCGGTCACCAGGGCCTGCCCCTGGCAATAGCGGCGCTCGACGGTGCGCAGCCCGATGGCGGGGAAGTATGCCTTCTCCTGGAGTCCGGCAAACTCCATCACGGCCAGCGGACGTCCCTGTACGTTGGGTGCACCGTACTCGAACTGATCCTCGATCTTCGCAAGGACGCGCGGATCGTTGCACGCGGGCAGGTTGCTGCGAACCACGACGGCCGTCTGTGCCTCCGGCACTGCGCGAAAATAATCGGCGGCCTGAGCGGCCCCCGCCGCAAGGCTGGCCATCACGCTTGTCGCGGCCAGAATACCGAGCTTCATGACTGTTTCGTCCCCTCAGGCGGTATGAGATATGCAACTGCTGGTAACATAGCTCATATGCGCTCCGCCGCCAGCACATTGATGCCACAATGCGCCGTGGACGAAGTGGAGAGGACAGGCAGCAACACTTCCATTATGGTTTGGGCTTCCTGCGCGAAGCCGTAGGGCGGGTTTATGACCACCAGTCCGGAGCCGCCGAGCCTGTCTTCGGCACCAAAATCCTCGCGCAGGAAATCGAGCGCCAGAATATCCGGTATGAGGCTGTCCAACAGCGCCTCGTGGAATTGGGCAACGTCCGACTTTCGCTTGATGGGATACCATACCGCGAACGTCCCGCCCGCCCAGCGGCGAACGGCCTTTTGCAGATGCTCCACGATGCGCCGGAACTCGCCCGCCTCCTCGAAGGGAGGGTCGATCAGCACCATTCCGCGCTTTTCCTTGGGCGGCAGATGCGCGCCGAGCGCAAGCCAGCCGTCCAGATGAATAGCCTTTACCTGCACGTCGCCGGCGAAATTATCGGCCAGTGTCCTTGCGTCCTCCGGGTGCAGTTCGTAGGCCGAAAGCCTGTCCTGGGGGCGCAGCAGACGACGGATCAGCATCGGCGAGCCGGGATAGGCCCTGTGGCCGGGCCGACTGTCGACCGTTTCGACCGCATCGGCGTAGGCGGCCAGAAGCGGGTGCGATCGCGCGTCGCTTGCCATGAAGAGGTCGATGCCGGCCTTTGCCTCGCCGGTGCGCAATGCCGCCTCGGATGCCAGGTCGTAAACACCGATACCGGCATGGGTATCGTAGACGCGGAACGCCTTGTCCTTGCGCTTGAAGCTTTCCACAAGCCGGGCCAGAAGCGCGTGCTTGTGCACATCGGCGAAATTTCCCGCATGGAATGCGTGTCGATAATTCAAGTGCTTGCCGCCTTGTCTCGCTTTTGCGAACGCTCCGTTCATGGTTTGCCGGACGCGCCAGGAGTTTGCCGTAGCCATATCGAGGAACTCTGCCCGCCGGAAGCGTGTTCGTTCCGGATCAATGAAGAGGGGAATATCCGTGAGCCATCACAAGCTATTCGAGCCGGTCGATCTCGGTCCCGTGCGCCTGCAGAACCGTGTCGCCATGGCGCCGCTGACGCGCTCGCGGGCAACGCCGGACGGCGTGCCGCAAGACATGCATATCGACTATTATCGCCAGCGCGCCGGTACAGGGCTGATCATCGCAGAGGCGACCAACATTTCCGCCGAGGGCCGTGGTTATGCTTGGACACCGGGAATCTGGACCGATTCCCAGGTTGTCGGGTGGCGCAAGGTGACGGATGCCGTCCACGAGGCCGGCGGCCACATCTACCTTCAGCTCTGGCATGTCGGACGCGTGTCCCACCCCGACCTGCAGCCCGGTGGCGCTTTGCCCGTGGCGCCCTCCGCGGTCAAGGCGAATGGCCAGAGCTTCACCGAGGCCGGCATGCAGGACATGGTAACGCCGCGCGCGCTGGATATTTCCGAATTGCCGCGCGTTGTGGACGATTACAGGCATGCCGCCAGGCAGGCCAAAATTGCCGGGTTCGATGGCGTCGAGATCCATTCGGCCAATGGCTATCTTCTGGACCAGTTCCTGCGCGACGGCGCCAACAAGCGCACCGATGCCTATGGCGGCTCCGTTGAAAACCGGTTGTGTTTCCCGCTAGAGGTGGTCGACGCGGTAACCGAGATCTGGGGCCCCGAGCGCACCGGTATCCGGATATCGCCGGTGAGCCCGGCCAACGATCTGATCGATAGCGATCCGGCGAAGGTGTTCGTGCCCTACGTGGAAGAGCTGTCGCGCCGCAAGCTCGTCTACCTGCATGTCATCGAAGGCGCCACGCGGGGCGACCGCGATGTCAACCGCTTCAAGCCCTGGAGCCTGAAGGACCATTTTTCCGGTCTCTACATGGCCAATAACGGCTACACGCGCGAGCTGGCCCTGGAGCGGGTCGACGCAGGCGAAATCGACATGGCCTGTTTCGGCCGGCCGTTCATCTCCAATCCGGATCTTGTCCGCCGCCTGGAGCTGGGGGCGCCCCTGGCCGAATGGGACGAAAGCACCTTCTATGGCGGCGACGAGCATGGCTACACGGACTATCCGGCACTGACGCCGGAGGAGATCGCCCGGTACAGCAGGGCCGTCTGAGTAGCGCCACGACACATGAGCGATCCGGATGTCTCGGATCGCCAATTTGAATGAGGAAAGCGGCTGCGTGCTTTGATATAAGGGGCGCATGAACAAGCCGCTTCCCATCGCCAAGGGCCATACGGCCTGCCCGCACGATTGCCCGTCCACCTGCGCGCTCGAGGTGGACCTGATCGACAGTCGCACCATAGGGCGCGTGCGCGGTTCGGATGCCAACAGCTATACGGCGGGCGTCATCTGCGCCAAGGTTGCCCGCTACGCGGAACGCGTGCACAACCCCGACCGCCTGATGCTGCCCCTGCAGCGCGTGGGCGCCAAGGGCGAGGGCAATTGGCGCCCCATCGCCTGGAGCGACGCGCTCGACATCGTTGCCGACGCCTTCGTGAAGGCAGAGGCACGATACGGCTCCGAGGCGGTCTGGCCGTTCTACTATGCGGGTACCATGGGGCTGGTGCAGCGCGACGGCATCAACCGCCTGCGGCATGCCAAACGCTACTCCGGCGAGTTCGGCTCCATATGCGTCAACACGGCCTGGACGGGCTGGTATGCCGGCACCGGGGCGCTGTCGGGCGTCGACCCGCGCGAGATGGCCAAGGCCGATTGCATCGTCATCTGGGGCACCAATGCGGTGGCAACGCAGGTCAACGTGATGACCCATGCGATACGCGGCCGCAAGGAGCGCGGCGCGAAGATCGTGGTGGTCGACATCTACGACAACGCCACGATGAAGCAGGCGGACATGGCGTTGAAGCTGCGGCCCGGCACCGATGCGGCGCTGGCTTGTGCACTGATGCATATCGGGTTCCGGGACGGAACGGCCGACCGCGCCTACCTTGAGCGCATGACCGACGATCCGGCGGGACTGGAAGCGCATCTACGGTCGCGTACGCCGGAATGGGCAGCGGGCATCACCGGGTTGAGCGTCGAGGAAATCGAGGCGTTTGGCGCACTGATTGGCCATACGCCGCGTACCTATTTTCGCCTCGGCTACGGGTTCACACGCCAGCGCAATGGCGCGGTGGCGATGCACGCCGCTTCCTGCGTGCCTGCCGTGTTCGGACACTGGCAGCATGAAGGCGGCGGGGCCTTCCATACGAATGGCGGCATATTCGGGCTCAACAAGAGTTTCGTTGAGGGCGGCTCCTACGAAGACCCGTCGATCCGCCACCTCGACCAGACCCAGTTCGGCCGTGTTTTGACGGGCGATGCGGCTGCCCTGCAGGGTGGCCCGCCGGTTACGGCGATGCTGGTGCAGAACACCAATCCGGCCAATGTCTGCCCGGAGCAGCGGCTGGTGCATGAAGGGCTGATGCGCGACGATCACTTCGTCGCCGTGCACGAGCAGTTCATGACCGATACCGCGAAGCTGGCCGACCTTGTGCTGCCGGCAACGATGTTTCTGGAGCATGACGACATCTATCGCGGCGGTGGCCAGAGCCACATCCTGCTTGGGCCCAAGCTGATCGACGGGCCGGATACGGTCCGCAGCAACCACTTCGTGATCGAGGAACTGGCGAAGCGGCTTGGCGTCGCAGACCGCCCGGGCTTTGGCCTGACCGAGCGCGAGCATATCGACCGGATGCTGAAGACAAGCGGCTATTCCGGCGGGCTGGCGGAATTGGAAGACAAGCAGTGGCTGGATGTGCAGCCGGCCTTCGAGAAGGCGCATTTCATTGACGGCTTCGGCTGGGCGGACGGAAAGTTTCGTTTCAGCCCGGACTGGACGGGCATGCGCCCCGGAACCCAGCCGAACGAGCGCATGGGCCTGCTTGGCGACTATCACAGGCTTCCGGACTTCCCCGACCATGTGACGCTGATCGAGGAAGCGGATGAGAAACATCCGTTCCGCCTGGCCACGTCGCCGGCGCGGCAGTTTCTGAACTCGACCTTCGCGGAGACGAAAGGCTCACAGCAGAAGGAAGGGCGTCCGGAACTGATGATGCACCCCGACGATCTCGATCGCCTCGGCCTTGCCGACGGGCAGCGCGTCGTGGTGGGCAACGGGCGGGGCGATGTGACGATGCCGGTCAAGGCAAGCGATACGGTGCGGTCCGGCGTGCTGGTTCATGAAGGGCTCTGGCCCAACAGCGCATTCGAGCGGGGCGAGGGCATTAACGTGCTGACAGGCGCAGATGCGCCACCGCCCTTTGGCGGCGCGGCCTTCCACGATACGCGGGTATGGGTGCGCCCGGCCTGAGGCGCCAGGGGCTCAGGCCGGGCTGACGAGTATCTCGTCGCTCGCGCCGATGTTGCCGGAGGTCAGCTCGGCCTTGCCGTCGCGATAGGCGACATCGCCGCGCAGCACCATGGCAAGCGCGTGCGGATACAGGCGATGCTCGGCACGAAGCAGGCGGGACGACAGCGTATCGGCGTCGTCGCCGGGCACGATCGGTACGGCCGCCTGCGCGATGATGGGGCCGCCGTCCATCTCTTCCGTCACGAAATGGACGGTGCATCCGTGCACCCGCATGCCTGCCTCAATGGCTCGCTCATGCGTATGCAGGCCCGGAAACAGAGGCAGCAGGGAGGGGTGAATATTGATCATCCGCCCAAGAAACCGTTCCACGAAATCGCGACCCAAAAGGCGCATGTATCCGGCAAGGCAGATGACGTCCGGCCGCGCGGCATCCAGGGCTTGCGCAACCGCCGCCTCGTGCGCCGCCCGATCGGGATAGGCCTTGTGGTCGAGCGCCAGGGTATCAATTCCGGCAGCCGCAGCCGCCTGAAGCCCCTTGGCCTCGGGCCGGTTGGACAGAACCAGCACGATCTCTCCCGGGAAATCGGCAGCTTTGGATGCCTCGATCAGGGCTTCCATATTGGAGCCGCGCCCTGAAACAAGCACGGCGATGCGCTTCCTCTGCGTCACAGCGACAGGCTTCCGTTGAATGTGACTGCCGGGCCGGCATGCCGCCCGAGGATACGGCCCAGTGGCACCACCGTTTCGCCTTCGCGCTGAAGCACGGCGCCGACCGTTGCCGCATCCGCCGCCGGCACGACGACGATCATGCCGATGCCGCAGTTGAAGGTGCGGAGCATTTCGGGCTCGGAAACACCGCCCTGCTGCGCCAGCCATTGGAACACCGCCGGCACCTTGAAGGCGTCAAGGTCGATGTCGGCGCGCAGGTGCTCGGGCAGAACGCGCGGGATGTTTTCCGGGAAGCCGCCGCCGGTGATGTGCGCCAGCGCCTTGATGCCGCCGGTCTCGCGGATGGCGGCGAGCAGCGGCTTTACATAGATGCGTGTCGGCTCGATCAACGCGGCCGCAAGCGTGCGGCTGTCGTCGAAGGGGGCGGGCGCGTCGTAGGCGGCGCCGCTCCGCTCCACGATGCGGCGTACCAGCGAGTAGCCGTTGGAGTGGATGCCGGAGGAGGCGAGGCCGAGGATCATGTCACCATCGGCAAGGCCGGCCGAGGGCAGCAACTGCCCGCGTTCCGCCGCGCCGACGGCAAAGCCCGCAAGGTCGTAATCCTTCTCGGCGTAGAGGCCGGGCATCTCCGCCGTCTCGCCGCCGATGAGCGCGCACCCCGCCTGGCGGCACCCTTCGGCGATGCCGGCAACGATGGCTTCGCCCTGCGCCGGGTCGAGCCGGCCGGTGGCGAAATAGTCCAGGAAGAAGAGAGGCTCGGCCCCCTGCACGACCAGATCGTTGACGCACATCGCCACGAGGTCGATGCCGATCGTATCGTGAAGGCCGGTATCGATGGCGATCTTCAGCTTGGTGCCGACGCCGTCATTGGCGGCAACGAGCACAGGATCGGAAAAGCCCGCCGCCTTCAGGTCGAAAAGGCCGCCGAACCCGCCGATCTCGCCATCCGCGCCGGGACGCCGGGTAGACTTGACCAGCGGCTTGATGCGCTGGACGAGTTCGTTGCCGGCATCGATGTCCACGCCCGCGTCGCGATAGGTGAGGCCGTTGGTCTTCTGGTCGGTCATTGTCTCGAAACCTTCGTCTTTGCCGTTCGGTTGACAGAAGCGGGGATGGGAAACAAGTGCAAAACGTACGGAAAAGGCGGGATAATGCGGCTCGGCATCCCTTGACCCCTTGTCCGGCGGCTGCCTATCTCGTCTTTGAAGCCAGACGGCCGCGGGGCCGCATCCGCCGGGGAAAGAGCAGCACGAGCCAATGGTAAAGGATCGCAGCCGGCTTCTCCGGCGTCAGGCCATGTTCTGGGGCATCGCCGCCGCGGTGGTGCTGGCCTTCATCTGGCTGTTCAGCTCCATCCTGCTGCCCTTCGTGCTGGGCATGGTGCTGGCCTATTTCCTCGATCCGATCGCCGACTGGTTCACCCGGCGTGGCCTGTCGCGGCTGACGGCCTCGCTGGTCATACTGGTGCTGTTCGTCGTGCTGATCATCGCGTTGATCCTGGTGGTCGTGCCGGTCATCTCCAGCCAGATCACCGCCTTCGTCTTCAACCTGCCGCATTATCTGCAGCGCCTTCAGGTGCTGGCCATCGAGGCGCGCACCGGGCCGCTGTCCTGGCTGTTCCAAGACCAGGAGCAGAGTCTCAGCCAGGATTTCTCCGACATCGTGCGGCAGAGCACCGCCTTCTTCACCTCCTTCGTGGGGCAGTTGTGGACGTCGAGCCTCGCGCTGGTCAACTTCCTGTCGCTCTTCGTCGTCACGCCGGTGGTCGCCTTCTATCTGTTGCTCGACTGGGACCGCATGATCGACAAGATCGACGCCTGGGTTCCGCGCCAGCATCTGGGCACCGTGCGCCGCCTCGCGCGCGAGGTGGACCGCTCGGTGGCCGGGTTCGTGCGCGGGCAGGGCAGCCTGTGCCTGATCCTCGGCACCTACTACGCCGTCGGCCTGACGCTCGTCGGTCTCAATTTCGGGTTGTTGATCGGCTTCTTCGCAGGGATGATCTCCTTCATTCCCTATGTCGGCTCGGCGCTGGGGCTGGTCGTGGCCATCGGCGTTGCACTGGTGCAGTTCTGGCCCGACTGGGTCTGGGTGGCGGCGACGGCCGGCGTGTTCCTGACCGGGCAGTTCATCGAGGGCAACATATTGCAGCCGAAGCTTGTGGGGGCTTCGGTCGGCCTGCATCCCGTCTGGCTGATGTTCGCCCTCTTCGCCTTCGGCGCGATGTTCGGCTTCGTCGGCCTGCTGATCGCCGTGCCGGCGGCAGCGGCCGTGGGCGTGCTGGTGCGCTTCGCGCTCGGCAAATATCTTGAAAGCGATGTCTATTACGGGCGCACCATCGAGCAGCAACCGGCGCCCGTGGTGGAAAGCCTGAACCTGTCCGCTGCCATCCGCAGCGAATTCTCGCCCCGGGGTGAGGCCGGGGACGGAGGCGAAGCATGAGCACGACACGTCAACTTCCGTTCGAGCTGCCGCACAACGCGTCCTTCGACCGCGCGGACCTGATCGAAAGCGATGCCAACCAACTCGCCATCGAGGCCATCGACTCATGGCCGGCCTGGCCGCACCCGGTGCTGTTGATCGCCGGGCCCGTGGGGAGCGGCAAGACGCACATCGCCGAGGCATTCGCGGCAATGTCCGGCGGCCGCCATGCCAGGGCCGGAGACGTCTTCGAGCCGCAATCGGGCTTCGTGCGCGTGATCGACGATGTCGATCGGACCGACATGGCGGAGGAAGAGATATTCGCCATCGTCAACGCCGCGCGGGCCGGCCTTGGCCATGTGCTGTTGACCAGCCGCACGCCTGCTCCGCTTCTGCACCTTCGCCTGCCGGACCTGGCTTCGAGGCTTCGGGCGGCAACCCAGATAGAGCTAGGGGCGCCCGACGACATGCTGCTGCACGGCGTGTTGGTAAAGCTGTTCGCCGACCGCCAGATGGATGTCGACCCGAAGCTCCTGGCCTATATCCTGTCGCGGATGGAGCGTTCCATCGCCTCTGCCGAGGCACTGGTTGCACGGTTGGACCGGGAAAGCCTCGCCAGCGGGCGCCGTATCACCCGGGCGATGGTTGCCTCAGTGCTCGAGGATGGAGAGGCCTGACCGTCATCAAAGCGTCGCCGCACGCGGCTATGCGCCTAGCAGTTTTGTCCTAAGATGACGGCGGGAAGAATCGAGTGAGCGAGATGAGCGGCAAGACCACCCGTAGCAAAACCGGCGCAACGGCAGAGCAGCCCGCACGGCGGGCGGCCCCTCGCAAGCGCAAGGAGCCGGCCATCGCCAAGGCGGATGTCGAGCGTGCGGAGGTGGCGGCAGCCGCCGTAGTGGACGGGCTCGTCGGTAACCTGGCAGCGACCGCGGTGGTAACCGCAGCTCATGCCGGCGCGGACGGGATGTCACCTGCCATGATGCCGGACCGTCCGCTGATGGAAGCGATCGGCGTCGTTCCGGTCGCCCCGCGAATCGACAATCCGCCCGCCGCCGACGAATTGCCGGCCGACCGCTTCGTGAACCGCGAGTTCTCGTGGCTGCAGTTCAACCGCCGCGTGCTCGAAGAGGCGGAAAACACCAAGCATCCGCTGCTGGAGCGGCTGCGCTTCCTGTCGATCTCGGCCGACAATCTGGACGAGTTCTTCATGGTGCGCGTGGCCGGGCTGGCGGGCCAGGTGCGTGAGAAGATACCGGTGCGCAGCGCCGACGGGCTTCTGCCGCAGGAGCAGCTTGACAGGGTCCTGGACGAGGTCGAGCTTCTTCAATCCGCGCAGCAGGCGACGCTTGCGGATCTGGTCAAGGCGCTGAAGGCCGAGCGCATCAACATCGTCGCCGCCGGAGAGTTGAAGAAACCCGACCGCGAATGGCTGGAGCGCCATTTCGACGAGACCATCTTTCCGGTGCTGACGCCGCTGTCGATCGATCCGGCGCACCCGTTTCCCTTCATTCCCAATCTGGGATTCTCGATGGCGCTGTCGCTGGTCCGCGAGCGCGATTCCCACCGCATGAACGCGCTTCTGCGCCTGCCGGTCGCCTTGCAGCGCTTTATCGAGATGCCGGTGACGCCGGCCGGCGAAAACCGCTTCGTGCCGCTGGAAAGCGTCGTCGCGCTTTTCATCGGGCGGCTGTTCCCCGGCTACAGGGTGCGCGGGCAGGGCACGTTCCGCCTGATCCGCGATTCCGATATCGAAGTGGAGGAAGAGGCGGAAGACCTCGTCCGCCTGTTCGAATCCGCGCTCAAGCGGCGGCGGCGCGGCTCGGTGATCCGCATCGAGTTCGATTCGGTGATGCC
Organism: Aureimonas altamirensis; assembly: GCF_001463885.1. Lineage (GTDB taxonomy): Bacteria > Pseudomonadota > Alphaproteobacteria > Rhizobiales > Rhizobiaceae > Aureimonas > Aureimonas altamirensis. The sequence continues at coordinate 88,501 of NZ_BBWQ01000018.1, forward strand.
CGAGAGCCTGCGCAACTTCGTTGCCACCGAACTGGCCGTGGCCGAAAACCGCGTCTCGGTGATGGATGGCATGCTGGCGCTCGACGCCGTGTCGCAGATCGTGAAGCTGCCGCGCGAGGACCTGAAGTTCGAGCCCTACATACCGCGGTTCCCGGAGCGTATCCGCGAGCATAATGGCGACTGCTTCGCCGCCATCCGCGAGAAGGACATCGTCGTCCATCACCCCTACGAATCCTTCGACGTGGTGGTGCAGTTCCTGCGTCAGGCGGCATCGGACCCGAATGTGGTCGCGATCAAGCAGACCCTGTACCGCACCTCCAACGACTCGCCCATCGTGCGCGCGCTCATCGACGCGGCCGAGGCCGGCAAGTCGGTCACGGCGCTCGTGGAGCTGAAGGCCCGCTTCGACGAAGAGGCGAACATCAAATGGGCGCGCGACCTGGAGCGGGCCGGCGTGCAGGTGGTGTTCGGCTTTATCGAGAAGAAGACCCACTCCAAGCTGTCGCTCGTCGTGCGGCGCGAGGAAGGGCGGATGGTGTCGTTCGTGCATATGGGCACGGGAAACTACCACCCGATCACCGCGCGCATCTATACCGACCTGTCCTACTTCACGGCCGACCCGGACATCGCACACGACGTGTCGATGATCTTCAACTACATCACCGGCTATGCGGAGCCGACGGAACTGCGCAAGCTTGCCGTCTCGCCGCTGAACCTGCGCCAGCGCATCATCCAGCATATCGAGGAAGAGGTGCAGCACCAGCGCGCCGGGCGCAGCGGCCAGATCTGGATGAAGATGAACTCGCTCGTCGACCCGAAGATCATCGACGCGCTGTATCGCGCCAGTCAGGCCGGCGTGGAGATCGACCTGATCGTGCGGGGCATCTGCTGCCTGCGGCCGCGCGTACCGGGCCTTTCCGACAACATACGCGTCAAATCCATCGTGGGCCGCTTCCTGGAACACAGCCGAATCTACTGTTTCGGCAACGGCCATGGGTTGCCATCGGAAAAGGCCATCGTCTACATGAGCTCGGCCGACCTGATGCCACGCAACCTCGACCGGCGGGTGGAAACGATGATTCCGATGGCAACCCCGACCGTGCACAGCCAGGTTCTGTCGCAGATCATGCTCGGCAATATTCTCGACAACCAGCAGAGTTGGTCCGTCCTGTCGGACGGAACTTCGCGGCGCATCAGCGCGTCGGTCGGCGAACAGCCCTTCGACGCGCAGCGCTACTTCATGACCAATCCGAGCCTGTCCGGGCGCGGCAAGGCCCTGAAGTCGAATGCGCCCAAGCTCATTGCAAGGCAACGCGCGGAGCACTCCCGTTTCGATTGATCTTACAGGCCAGGGCCGTATTGCCGGGCGATTGCCCGTGGCGGTCGTCGACATCGGCTCCAACTCGGTGCGCCTCGTCATCTATGAGGGCAACAGCCGCGCGCCGGTGCAGCTTTTCAACGAAAAGGTCCTGAGCGGGCTGGGCAAGGGCCTGGCCCGCACGGGCCGGCTCGACGACAAAAGCGTTGCCAGTGCGCTTGCCGCACTGACGCGGTTTCGTGCGCTGGCAGAGCTGGCGGGCTGCACGGAAATCTACCCGCTGGCGACGGCGGCGGCGCGCGAGGCGTCCAACGGGGCGGAATTCATCGAGGCGGCGACAGGCGCGATCGGCCGCGACATCATCATCCTGTCCGGCGCTGACGAAGCCCGCTACGCCGCCGAAGGTGTGGTCGCCGGCTTCTTCGCGCCCAACGGCATCGTGGGCGATCTGGGCGGGGGCAGCCTGGAGCTGGTCGAGGTGTCGTCCGGGCGGTTCGGCACCGGCTTGACGACGCCGCTCGGCGGCCTGCGCCTGCGCGACCTGTCCGGCGGCGATATCGCCAAGGCACGCGCCATCGCCGACGGGGAGATCGGCGGCTCGGCGCTGGCGGGCGCCTGCGAGGGCAAGAGCTTCTACGCCGTTGGCGGCACCTGGCGTAACCTTGCCAAGCTGCACATGGAACAGACGCGATATCCATTGCAGGTCATGCAGGGCTATCGGGTCGCCGTGGCCGAGCTTGCCGACTTCCTCGACAAGGTGGCGACCGGCGATCCAGAGAAACTGCCGGGTATCGAGGCCGTATCGCGCAGCCGTCGCTCGCTTCTTCCCTATGGCGCCGTCACGCTGCAATCGGTCATTGCCAATCTGAAGCCCATGGACATCGTGGTATCGGCCTATGGCGTGCGCGAAGGGTATCTCCACGCGCTTCTACCCGAGGCCGAAGTGGAGAAGGATGCGCTGCTGGTCACGGCGCGGGAGCTGTCGATCCTGCGCTCCCGCTCGCCGATCCACAACGAAGAGCTGGTCCGCTTCGCCTCCGACACGTTCCACGCCCTGGGCATCGACGAAACGCCCGAGGACGAGCGCCTGCGCGACGCCGCCTGCCTTTTGGCCGATGTGAGCTGGCGCGCCCACCCGGACTATCGGGGCGGGCAGGCGCTGTCCTTCACGGTACATGCGGCGCTGCCCGCCCTGGACCATGCCGGCCGCACGTTTTTGGGGCTGACGAACTACTTCCGCTACGAGGGCCATTTCGAGCAGGGCATGATGCCCGACCTGGAAAGGCTGATCCCGCCGCGCATGCTGCAGCGTGCGCGGGTGCTGGCCTCGCTGTTCCGGGTCGTGTTCCTGCTCACGGCCGGCATTCCGGGCGTGCTGGGCCAATTGCGCTGGGTACAGGATCCGCGCGGTGGCTTCACGCTTGCCGTGCCGGCGAACCTTGCGGACCTTGTGGGGGAAAGGCCGCGCGCGCGTTTCCAGCAGTTCGCCAAGGTTGTGGAGCGCACCTTGCGTATCGAGGTTCTCTGAAAAACCCCTGGTGTGCGCTTCGATAGATCGGAGCGACGAAAAATTACGCTCGGCGCAGCCAGGCGACGTTGCATTACCTCTACATATATCCTATGAATTTATTAGTTATTGGTAATACGATGAACAATTATCATGTTGCAAATCAATTCTCTTGGCGGATTGTTCTCCGCTGAATCGATCGAGCGGACGCTGGCGCCCTTTCAGGCCATCTCGTTCGACGTTTTCGATACACTCCTACACCGGCTGGTTGCCAGTCCGCATGATGTGTTCCACATCATCGAACGGCGATATGGGATAGGTGGTTTCGCGGAGCGTCGGATTCAGGCCGAGATCGATGCGCGATCGCGCGGCCGATCCCGGTTCGGCTCCGAAGAAACCAGCATCGGCGAAATTTACGAAAGTTTCGGCCTGAGCGAGACTGAAACCCTTCGCGGAATCGAACGCGAGATCGACGTGGAGCGTAGCCTTCTGCGGCCAAGTCCACGGGGAGTTGCGATCTACAAGGCGGCTAAGCGGCTGGGGAAGATCACGATCGCCGTCAGCGACATGTATTTGTCGTCGGACGTTATCCGTCATCTCCTCGAGTGCAATGGAATTTTCGTCGACTTCGTAATGTCGTCGTCCGATCATCGTCAGCAGAACATCGGAAAATACAACGGAAAGATCTTTCCTATCGCGGCGCAGCAGTGCGGCGTAGAGCCCGGCCGTATGATCCACTTCGGCGACAATTGGCAGTCTGATTTCGTCCAGGCTACGAAGGCGGGTCTTGCCGCCATCCACATGACGACCAACCTGCATGAATTGTTCACCGATACGCGCCTGAACCTGCATTCGATACATCTGATCGATCGCGCCAAGACGCCTGAGGGTGCTGTGGTTTTGGGCGCCCTCGCGCATCGCCATGCGCACGGCTATCTCGGTCTGCCGTTCGACGAGTGCAAAGCCGTCAGCTACTTCTATGGGGGCCTGGTTGCGCTTGGGTTGATCAAGCGCATCGAAGAGGTTGTAGCGAGGCACGGCATCAGGAAACTGCTCCTCCTGACGAGGGACGGCTTCGCGATCGCGGATTATCTGACCGCTTATGGTTTCGATGCCTGCAGTTACGACGTCGTCTATTCCTCACGCCGCATGTGCCTCGTGCCGCTGCTGACGCGCAAGGAATGGTGGGTGCTGCCCATGCTTTTTCCGAGGCGGCATGAAGCCGTCTACGATCTGCATGTCGAGTTGCAGAGATTGAACCTGGCCGACGTCGCGAACATCACTAACTTCGTTACAAATGACTGGGACGAATTTGTGCGACACCTGGAGCGCGAGGTTCCATGGGAGGCGCTCGTCGGCGACGAGACCGACGTCTACAGGGATTACCTACGCTCGGTCATCGGCGCGACGCCGATCGATGCCGTTGCCATCGTGGATGTTGGCTGGGGCCTCAACTCCCACAGGGCGATCGAAAGCATTCTCGGCCAGCGTCTGCATGGCATTTACTGCGGCACCCATGCGCACGCCTACCACACCGACCTGATCGACGGATCACTGTTCCTGCACGGTCAGCCCTCTGACAGGACCGAGCGTCTGATGGGCGCGGTGGAAGTGCTGGAGCTGTTTTTCTCGGATGCGTCGCCGTCTGCCATACGAATGGAGCGTAGAGGCCCGGATGGGCTCTTCAGCCCGGTGCTCCATGACCGCGATCCGGAAGACATGTCCAGGGATATCTACGTGCGCCACGTTCAGCGCGGAATCCGCACCTTTCTCCAAGACGTGAAACCCTTTTCAGGCGAGATGGACACCTCTGTTGTTACCGACCTCGCCGCCGAGGTGATGGGCAATATCGCGGTCAATCCGACCCCGGGCGAGTACGGGACAATCGGCAAAATTCCGCATGCACGGGAGATCGGGGCATCCCGGCATAGTCCGATCTCGAACTGGTGGCGTCCCCCGTCGCACAATGCCCCGCCCACGCCCCCGGAGCCCTCGGCCAGCGGCGATGTCAGGCCTTCCCTGCGCGTCGCTGCCCGCTTGGCAGTCTCGGCTGTCCTGGGCGCGAAGAATGCACGTTACCTGACGCGTTTCGTCACAGGCCGCATAAAATGAAAAATCTGCTGATCCATTCAATGGCCGAATTCTCATCGCTGACCCTACCCATACTGTCTGCCGTAGGGGCCAAGGCAATTGCCGAGATCGGTCTCGAGCATGGCGGAAATACCGGCCTGCTTATCGACTACGCCCAGTCGGTGGGCGGGCGAGTCCATTCGCTCGACAGCGACATGAACGCGATCGTGAAGGCGCGCCAGAGCTGGGGTGACCAAGCCACCTTCGTTCATAGCCGCAGCCTGGACGGTATCCCTCAGATTGCCGGCATCGACGCATGGTTTATCGACGGAGACCACAATTGGTACACCGTCATCAATGAATTGCGGGCCATTCGGAAACGCAGTCGACAGGATCGAAAGCCGATGCTGGCCTTTCTGCATGATGTCTGTTGGCCGTGCGCCCGCCGCGATTGCTATTACGATCCGAGCTCCATACCGGAAGCTTTCACCCATCCCCATGATTGGGAAGCTGGCGTGGTAATGGACGATCCGTCATTGCAGCCTTGGGGGTTTCGGGGCAACGGCGTATTTGCCTGGGCAAAAGCGGAAGGGGGGGCGCGGAACGGCGTGCTGACTGCCGTGGAAGACTTTATCGATGAAGAGGGCGGCGCCTTTGATTTTCATTGCGTAAAGGCTGTTTTCGGGCTCGGTATCCTCGTCGCCCATAACCACCCGTTCCGCAACGACATCGCCGACAAGCTCGAACCCTTCGCAGATAACGACATGATCATTGCGCTCGAGGAAAATCGCCTGCGCAATTATCTGGAGGTTCTGCGGCTGACAGCCTGAAAATGCCTCCTCACGCCAGCTATTCATTCCTGGGCGGTGATCATGCTGCGGGCTATTCCGACTTTTGCGGACGGCCTGCAAGTATGGCGACGGCATAAGGGCGCAGGCTGATACGTGTTCCGGTGAATGGCTTGCGCAGCGATTGGAGTGAGCGCACGTCCTGACTTGCGACCGCAAAGCTCTCCTCGTCCAACATCGCGCAGGATCGAAACCCCTCCGGCACAGACACTTCGCAGTCCTCGCCGGTCCGGTTGGCGATCCACAGGATCGTTTCCTCGCCGTCTTGCACGGCGAGGGCCTCTACGGTGTCGCCATGCGAAATGGAAAGGCGCGGCAGCCCATGCAGGGCGGCAAGGCCGCGCAGCACGTGGAACACTGGGAACAGGCCGCCGGCCTGATCGTACCATGGCTGGGGCCAGTCCCGGGGCGTCGCCACCAGGCCGAACGGGCCGGTTGCGCCTCCCAGGCTTACGGCGCTTGCGCCGCCCTCGGCAAGCCGCGCGATATAGCCCAGCATCCATGCGGCACCGAGCAGGCCGCGCTGGCGCGGGTCGTTGAAGTTCATCGCCTGCCGGATATTGGCCGGGTTGGCCATTGGCGCATCCCCATAGGGGTTCATGCGCATGCCGATGGCGCTGGGGCCGACGGCGATCGGTTTGCCCGCAGCAATGGCCCGTGCACTGTCGGCGATGGCGGGAAGGGACTCCAGGCCTTCCATGATCGAATGGTCATCGCCCGCATGCAGGGTCGCCGTGGTGGTAAAGCTGACGAGGTCCAGAAGATCGGCCGGCGGGCGCTTGCGGTTCATCTCGGTGAAGTAGCTGAACATGCCGCCGCCGATGCGTGCGCCCGGAAAGGCCAGCCGCGCCGCCTCGAACATCCGGCGGGGCGGTGGCGCATCGGGCCATACGCTGCCTGGCAGCGTGCACTTGAGATCGGGCGCCGGCGAGACAAGAACAGTGGCGAACGGCCGCCCCAAAGCGTCCACGCTGCGGCCGAGCGCCACCAATTCGGCTTCGAAGCCGTCAACCGACTGGATGACCGCCTCCAGCCAGATTTCGCCTCCCAGCAAACGCGCGGTGTCCACCAAGGCACCGAGGGTGGCCGCGTCATGGCCGAGCGCCGCATTGTAATGACAGATGATCTGTCCCGGCCGGATCGTCGACAGCACATCGGCTTGCCCGCGCACCGCTTCGATTTCCGAGGGGTCAAGGCCATAGCCGATGGACGGCATGGTGCCGGCTTGCCTGCCGATGGACACGCGCTCTTCGGCCCTATCCGCCTTCTTCGCCGCCGATGCGCCGTCGACCGTCAGCGTCACGGCCTGTGCGATATGTTCGCCCTTGTCCAGCGTGTAGGGCCATGGCAGCGCAAGGGGGCGCACATAGGTCTTGTAGGAAGCGTCGGTCCAGTTGCGCTGGTCTTCCATCTCATAGACGTCGCCTTCCATCCGGCAGGTGACGGACAGGCCGGGCGCTGCCTCATGCGTCAGGGCGCGCAGGTTCATCATCGGCTGTACGGGGTCAATCAATTGCGGGAAGACGCCGTCTTCGATCGTCCCGTCGGCATGCTCGATCCGCACCGCACGGCCGGCGACGCCGACGATGGGATGCAGCACCACGAAGCCGGTGCGATTGGTGATGAAGTCGGTATCGGCCGAGCCATCGGCACTGAAGGTCAACTGACCGGCCGGCGTGGCTGAAATCCGCGCGCTGTAGCGGAAGGCCTGCGCCGCGTCCCGTGCGAGCGCGTCGTAGGTGACGCTGAATCCATCGGCAGTCTCGTCGACGATGAGGTTTTCGATCGCCGGGTTGTAGGTGCCCCAGTTCCTGTCCCGCACGATGAAGGATATCGCCCGGATCAGCTCCACGCCATTAAAGCGGATATGCCGCAGGTTTCCGGCGTCCAGCTCGGCCGTGAGTTGGCCGGCGGTGAGGATGCGGGGTCGCGGTGCGGGCTCGTCCGTTCCGAACCGGCGAACGGACATGGTGGGTTGCTGCGTCATGGATTGACCTTCGAGCTGACAAGGCGTTCGGCCAGGAGGGCGACGATGATGATCGTGCCGATTGCGGTTCCTTGCCAGAAGGGCGAAACGCCCATCAGGTTCAGCCCATTGCGGATCATCACCATGATGAACACGCCGAACAGGGTGCCGATGATCGAGCCGCGTCCGCCATAGAGGCTGGCGCCCCCGATGACGACCGCCGCGATGGCGTCGAGTTCCATCGCATTGCCCATCAGCGGGTCGGCCGACAGAAGCTGCGCGATGGAGAAGGTGATCGCGACGGCCGAAAGCGCCCCGGAAATCACGTAAGGCAGGACGGCATAGAAAAGAACGCTCAGGCCGGCTGCCCGTGCGGCCTCCTTGTTGGAGCCGACCGCATAGATGGTGCGCCCGCCCTTGGTGTAGGTGAGATACAGGAAGGCGGCGAGGTAGAGCGCCAGCAGGAAGATGACGTTGGTCGGCACACCGAGCACGGTGGTGTAGACGATGGACTGCATGGCATCCGGAATGGTCGAGATGGCCGTCTGTCCGGACAGGATGTAGGCAAGGCTGCGGCCGATGGCCATGACCCCCAGCGTCACCACGAAGGCGGCAAGGCCGAAGACGTTGATGAGCAGGCCGGACACAAGTCCGATGAAGCCGCCTGCGGCGACCGCCAGTGCAATTGCCGGCACGATCGGCATCTCGCGCAGGGCGAGGCCCAGGATGATGCCCGTCAGTCCGGCGACGGACCCGACGGACAGATCGATGCCGCCGGTCAGGATCACGAAGGTCATGCCCACGGCCACGATGCCGATGACGACGGACTGGTCCAGCATGTTGAAGATGTTGGATTGCGTCAGGAAGTACGGAGACATGAACGACAGGCAGAAGGCGATCAGCAACGCCAGCAGCGTCATGCGCACTTCGAGTCGGCCGATCAGCCGGCGGCCGATGGAGCGACCGGGGCTCGATCTCTGAGAAGCGGTATCTGCGGTCATGTCCAAAAACCTCAAAGCGTTTTCGCCATCGCGTCGATGTGGCTGCGAATAGTTTCCGGTGCGGGCAGGGGCGCGCCGTCCGGCAGGCTGATGCCCACCCAGCCGAAGTCATGCCCGCGCGCACTGCGCATCTGCGTCAGCAGCGTTGCGCGGCCGCTGGCCGTATCGGTAACGAAGCCTGCGTCGCGCCGGGCAAGGGCCGAAGGAATATGCGTCTGGGCGAAGCGGCGCGCCTCGCCACTGCGAAAGCCGGGGTCGGCGTTTGCGTTTTCCACCACGGCATTCAGGCAGATCAGGCTGTCATCTTCCATGAGGGCCCAGAAGCCCGCGCCGCCATGCTGGCGGGCAAGATTCTGCAGAAGCTCTGTGTTGCGCGCCATGGACGTTCGCGGCGCGGCCAGAAGCGTGAGTTTTTCCTCGTCCAGCATGGCGCTGGGCACGTCTGCGATGGAACGCCCATCGCTGATGACGACGACCCGGTCGGCAAGGCCGAGCAACTCTTCGAAATCGGACGATACGATCACCAGCGCAACGCCTTGCGCGGCAACCTCGCGGAGCATGGCATAGATGCCGGCCCGGGTGCCGATATCGACGCCCTTGGTCGGTTCGTCCAGAATAAGCACGCGCGGCTCCAGAAGCAGCCAGCGGGCGATGATCACCTTCTGCTGCATGCCGCCCGAGAAGTTCAGCATGGAGGCATCCATGAGCCGCTCTTCGGGCAGGCCCAGACTGGCCAGAAGCCGCGACACCTGCTTGTCGCGGGCGCGGTAATTGCAGAAAAAGCCGCGATGGGCGCCGAGATGGGCAAGAAGAAGGTTTTCGCGCACGGAAAAATCCGGAACGATGTTCTGGCTGCGCCTGTCCTCTGCCACGAATCCCAGCCCGGCCCGCATGGCCTTGTCGGGCCGGTCGGCGGGCAGGGGCTTGCCCTCCAGCATGACGGTGCCGCCATCGCGCTTGCGCAGGCCGAAGATGGCCTCGATCGTTTCGGAGCGGCCGGCGCCGACAAGCCCGCCGAGCCCCAGAATTTCGCCCTTGCGGACGGCAAACGACACGTCGCGCACAAGCGGTGCGGACCTCAGGTTGCGGACTTCGAGCGCGGGTTCGCCGCCAGCCGGTGGCAGCGCTGCGCCCTCGCGGTGATAGATCGACTGCAACTCGCTACCCACCATCGCCCGGATCAGCTCTCCCTGGCTGAGGCTGGCGGTGGGCCGCGCATTCATGACGGTGCGCCCCTCGCGCATCACGGTGACGCGGTCGGTGATGGAGAAGACCTCTTCCAGCCGATGCGATACGAAGACGAGGCCGCGGCCCGATGCACGAAGGCGCTCCATGACCTCGAACAGGCGTTCCACCTCGCCCGGGCTGAGCGCCGCTGTCGGCTCGTCGAAAATGATGAGCTTGGCGCGGACACCGAGTGCCTTGGCAATCTCGACAAGCTGCTTCTGCGCCGAAGAAAGGGTTCGCACCTCCCTGTCGAACGGCAGCCCTTCTCGCTGGCCGAGCGCATCGAGAATGACTTCTCCTTGGGCGCGCAAGGCACGGTAATCGAGGCGGCCGGGGCGTGCGAGCTCTGGCAGGAACATGTTTTCCAGCACCGTCAGGTCCGGCACGAGGCTGGTTTCCTGCATGACGATGGCGATGCCGGCCTGCAGCGCATCGCGGGTGCTGCGCATGTGGATGTCATGGCCGCGATAGGTGATGTCGCCGGCGTCGGCCATGATGTGCCCGGAGATCACCTTCGACAGCGTCGATTTGCCCGCCCCGTTGGCACCCAGCAACCCATGCACCTCGCCCTCCCGCAGCTCGAAGTCGGCTCCGGCAAGGGCGCGTGTGCGCTCGAAAGTCTTGGTCAGTCCGCGCGCGCTGAGAAGGATATCTCCGTGCGCCTTATCCGCATCCACCACGTCGCATCTCCGAAGGTCGAACCATGAGGCCGGCAGGCCGGGCCGCGACACGGCCTGCCGGATCTGGCGGGTATCAGACTTCGTTTGCGAAGACGGTTTCCTTCACCGTCGGCAGCTCCTGGGCGATGTTCTTGCTTGTGATCGCAAGGATGGGAACGGTGATTTCCTTTTCGGGCGTCTTGCCGTCCAGGACGTCGATCATCGCTTCGCCCGAACGCACGCCCATCAGGTAAGGCTGCTGCATGCCGGACACGACGAGGTCGCCCGATTCCAGCAGGGGGACGAAGTCCGGGATACCGTCGAAGGCCGCTACCAGCACTTCGCCGTCCTTGCGCGCCGCCTTGATGGCGCGCAGGGCGCCCATGGCCGGCTGGTCGGTCTGGATGAACAGCCCGCGCAAGCCGGGATTGGCGGTCAGGATATCCTGTGTAAACTTGAAGGTCTCGTCGGTCGTATAAGACTGCATCTGCTGCATGCCGGCCTCGCGGCCCGTGAAGCCGCCTTCCTTCAGCCCGTCGAGGAAGCCCTGGGTGCGTGCCTGGCCGTTCTTGCGGGCCTGCGAAATGGCGACGATGGCGACGTCGCCGCCCTCCCAGCCCTTTTCCTTCAATGCCGCTGCCAGCGCGGTGCCCACGTCGTGCGCGCCGCGATAATTGTCGGAGATGATGAACGAGGCATACTCGCCGCTATTGGTGCCGATATCGGCAATGACCACCGGTATGCCGGCGCGCTGGGCAAGTTGCAGCACGCTGGGCGCGGTCGAGGAATCGGTGGGCGAAATGATGATGCCACCCACGCCGCGCGTGATGGAATCCTGCGCGTTCTGCAACTGGGTCTGCGCGCTGTTGTGGGAATCAAGCGCCTGGAAGCCGTAACCCTTGGCCTTCACCGCGCTTTCGATGCCTTTGGACAGATAGCGCCAGAAGGGCAGGTCGAGGCCGGGCGTCAGGTAGACGATGTCCTTGCCCTGGGCGATGGCCGAGGTAAAGGCCGAGAAACCGGTGCCTGCCATGACGGCGCCGCCGATGGCGAGCTTCAAGACTGTTCTGCGTTCCATTTCGTGTTCTCCTCCCGAACGAAATGTTGGATTTTCCGAAGTGTCAGGCTTTGCGCCGCCGCCGGTCTTTGCCGGCTGGGGCGCTGCCAATGATCGGGGGTGCCTGCCCCTCCATCACGAAGCGCGTCGTGGTGTAGATGCGGCCGGTATGGACGGCGAAAGCCGACACCGCCGCATTCGCGTCTCCGGCCTCGATGGCGGAGACGATGGCCTCGTGCTCGGCGTAGCTGCGGCCGATCGCATCGGGTTGGCCGATGGCCCGGCGCCGGTACTCCATCATGTAGGTGTAGAGGTCGGTGGCGAAGTCGGCCAGAAGCCGGTTGCCCGGCGCCCGGTAGATCGCCACATGGAATTCGCGGTCGCAGATCAGAAAGCGGACGGGGTCGTCCAGCATGCCGGCCTGCGCCTGCAAAAGGTCGCGCAGGGTGCGGCAGAGCCGGCGGTTGGCCATGTGCGCGACATCGGCAACGAGCTTCTGCTCCACCAGAGTGCGCGCCGCATGGACATTGTCGATATCGTAGGCGTCGATGGCGCGCGCCAGCGCCAGACCCACCGTGACGGGGCCGACATCGGCGCTGAGAACACGGGTGCGAGCGCCATGGCTGACTTCGAGGATACCGCGCGCGGCAAGGGTTTGTATGGCGCCGCGCACGGCCTCGCGGCTGACATTGAGCGCCAATGCCAGGTCGCGCTCGCCGGGCAGCGTGTCGCCGACCTGCAATATGCCGCTGGCAACGAGGGTCGACAGCTTATCGGCAATGACTTCGCGAATGGGCTTTCGCACGATCCCCTCGCGGAAGATCGGCAGGTCGGACAGCTGCAGCGTATGCCCGGCAGCACCCATGGAGCCCTCTGATGGACTGGTTGGACCAGTAGACCACTTCAGAGAATGACGAAACGTCGCACCTGTCAAGATACCGCAAAAGCGGTAATCCCGGGCCGCTGGTTCAGGCGTCGGGCATGGGGACGATTTCAACCTTGCGGTTTCGGTACACCAGCGCGGATTGGCCCGAAAGAAGCTCCAGCGCGCGCTTGCCGAATATCTCCCGGCGCCAGCCGGACAGCGCTTCGATCTGTGCGGCCTCGCCGTGGACCGCCAGCTTTTCGAGGTCGTCGCCGCTGACGAGGATCTTGGCGGCGACGCCTTCTTCCTCGGTCACGATCTTCAACAGGACCTTCAGAAACTCGACCGCCGCACCCGTACCCTCGGGCAGGGCCGGCGGGCGCGGCAATGCCGGCAGTTCGGCCTTGGGAATGGCAAGGGCCCGCTGGACGCCGGCCAGGATCTCACGTCCGGCCGACGAACGCTCATAGCCGCGCGGAATGGTGCGCAGGCGACCGAGCGCTTCTTCGGTGCGCGGTTGCTGCTGGGCGATCTCCTGTAGGGCATCGTCCTTCAGCACGCGGCCGCGCGGCAGGTTCTTCAGGCGCGCTTCACGCTCGCGCCAGGCGGCCACTTCCTTGAGTACGGCCAGCTCGATGGGCTTCTTCACCCGCATCTTCACCCGCGTATAGGCAAGGTCGGGGTGCAGATCGTAGGTTTCCGGCGCCGTCAGGATGGCCATTTCGCCGTCCAGCCACTCGCGGCGATCCTGCCTGTCGATCATCGCGGTCAGATAGCGATAGGCGTCGCGCAGATAGGTAACGTCGGCGAGGGCGTATTGAAGCTGGCTGGGGGACAGCGGGCGGGCGCGCCAATCGGTGAAGCGCGAAGTCTTGTCGATTCGCCCTTCGGTGGTCCGGGCGACGAGCTGGTCGTAGGCGATCGCCTCGCCGAAGCCGCACACCATGGCGGCGACCTGCGTATCGAACAGGGGCGCCGGTATGATGTTGCCGAGCTTGTAGATGATCTCGACGTCCTGGCGCGCGGCATGGAACACCTTGACGACGGCGGTGTCGGCCATCAACGCAAAGAAGGGGGCAAGGTCCATCCCCTCGGCCAGCGGGTCCACCAGCACGGCGTGCTCGTCGCTGGCCATCTGGATGAGGCACAGTTCGGGCCAGAAGGTCGTTTCCCGGATGAACTCGGTGTCCACGGTCACGAATTGCGCCCGGGCAAGGGCGTCGCAGGCTTCGGCAAGGGCGGATGAGGTGGTGATGGGCTCCATGAGGTCTTCATAGATCAACGGCCGCCGCCTTTGAACCGCGTTCTGCGGCAGGGGGCGCGAAAATCTTGACAGGACAGGCGCGCCATGCGCTTTTCCGCGCGAATTGAACGCCCGACACCCGGGACAGGATTGGGCGCGGCCTGTGGCGGCGCCGGGAAGAAAGAGACCATGCATCGCTATCGCAGCCACACATGCGCGGCCCTCCGGGCCGCCGACGTCGGAAGCACCGCCCGCCTGTCGGGCTGGGTCCACCGCGTTCGGGACCATGGGGGACTGCTGTTCATCGACCTGCGCGATCATTACGGCATCACGCAGATCGTGGTGGACCCGGACTCGCCGGCCTTCGCAACGGCCGAAACCGTGCGCAGCGAATGGGTGATCCGCGTCGACGGCGCGGTCAAGGCGCGCTCGCCCGAGACGGTCAACGCCAAGCTGCCGACCGGCGAGGTTGAAGTGTTCGCCGCCGAGATCGAGGTGCTCAGCAAGGCGCGGGAGCTGCCGCTCCCCGTATTCGGAGAGCCGGATTATCCGGAAGATACGCGGCTGAAGTTCCGCTTCCTCGACCTGCGGCGCGAGACGCTGCACCGGAACATCATGCGCCGCACGCAGATCATCGCCGCCATGCGCCGCCGCATGGGCGAGGCCAGCTTCACCGAATTCTCGACGCCGATCCTGACGGCGTCCTCGCCGGAGGGCGCACGCGACTTCCTGGTGCCGTCGCGCATCCACCAGGGCAAGTTCTATGCGCTGCCGCAGGCGCCGCAGCAGTACAAGCAGCTCATCATGATGAGCGGCTTCGACCGCTACTTCCAGATTGCCCCGTGCTTCCGCGACGAGGATCCGCGCGCCGACCGGCTGCCGGGCGAGTTCTACCAGCTCGACCTGGAAATGAGCTTCGTCACGCAGGAAGACATCTTCCAGACGATGGAGCCGGTGATCCGCGGCATCTTCGAGGAATTCTCCGAGGGCAAGCCGGTCTCGCAGGAGTTCCGCCGCATCCCCTACGACGAGGCGATGCGCAAATACGGCAGCGACAAGCCGGATCTGCGCAACCCTATCGAGATGCAGGCCGTGACCGAGCATTTCGCCGGGTCGGGCTTCAAGGTGTTCGCAAACATGATCGCCTCCGCCCCCTCGGTCGAGGTCTGGGCGATTCCGGCGCGCACCGGTGGCTCGCGCGCCTTCTGCGACCGCATGAACAGCTGGGCGCAGGGCGAGGGACAGCCGGGCCTGGGCTACATCTTCTGGCGCGAAGAAGACGGCAAGGTGGCCGGCGCCGGCCCGCTGGCCAAGAATATCGGCGAAGAGCGGACCGAAGCGGTGCGCCAGGCCATGGGGCTGGAAGCCGGCGACGCCTGCTTCTTCGTGGCGGGGCAGCCGAAGAAGTTCGTCGATTTCGCCGGGGCTGCGCGCACGCGCGTCGGCGAAGAACTGAACCTTGTGGACCGCGACCGCTTCGAGCTGGCGTGGATCATCGATTTCCCCTTCTACGAGTGGCAGGAAGAGGAAAAGAAGATCGACTTCTCGCACAACCCGTTCTCCATGCCGCAGGGTGGCATCGAGGCACTGGAAGGGCAGGAGCCGCTGACCATCAAGGCCTTCCAGTACGACATCGTCTGCAACGGCTTTGAAATCGCCTCGGGCGGTATCCGCAACCATCTGCCGGAAACCATGGTGAAGGCGTTCGAGATTGCCGGATATTCGCGTCAGGACGTGGAAGACCGGTTCGGCGGCCTGTACCGGGCCTTCCAGTACGGCGCCCCGCCGCATGGCGGCATGGCGGCCGGCGTGGACCGGATCGTGATGCTGTTGTGCGGCGTGCGCAACCTGCGCGAGATCACCATGTTCCCGATGAACCAGCAGGCTTACGATCTTCTGATGAACGCGCCTTCGGAAGCGTCGACGGCGCAGCTACGTGAGCTGGCAATCCGCACCACGCCGCAGCCCAAAGCCTGAGCCGGCCGCCATCTGACATTCGAGCGATAAAAAACCCGGCTTCGCCACAGGCGAAGCCGGGTTCTTGGTGTTTTTAGGGTTACTGGTTTGCGGTGATGTCGAGGTTCAGAACCTCCGGCAGCGTCTGCGGCGCGCCCATTGCCGCTCCCATGACCTGGGTTGCCGGAACCGGTGTCTGCGGCGCGACCACGATGGACAGGTTCTCGGGGTTGGTGAGGTAAGCGGAGACCGCCTCCTGCACCTTGGTCTGGAAGGCCGGGTTCTGGATATAGGCAAGCATGGACGGCAGCATTGCCTGCAACTGCTGCACGAGCTGGTCGCGGGTCTGGCCGTTACGCTGGGCATAATGGTCGAGCAGCTTGTTGGTCAGCGAATTGTCGGTGATCGCCAGCCGGGCATTGTTGAGATAGAGCTGCGAAATCAGGCCCAGCATGGCCATGCCGGTAGAGTCGCTGCCCTCCGGGTTGGCCGCCATCTGCTGTTGGAGCTGGCTAAGCTGCTGAATGAAGGCGGGCGTGTAACCGGTTATGGTGTAAGCGAACTCCAGTTCGGCTGCATCGTCCCAGACGACTTTCAGCGGATCGAGCTTCAGGAGGCCGTCGGCGGGGTTCCACTCGGCCTGTCCGCTCATGCTGCCGTGAATCTGCGGATAGCCGATGGCGGCCATGGTGCGGGCACCTTCCGACTCCGGCTCGACCGTGGTGTCGAAGCTGAATTCGCTGACGTCGAACGTCCCGGAGATTCCCCCGGCCGAGCCTTGCTGGCTCGTCAGTTCGGTCGTGCCGACCGTCAGCACGTCCTTGCCCTGATGCTGCATGGTGATGGCATCGAAGCCGGCACGGTCGATCTGGATGTTGCTGGGCAGGGCCGGGTCTGTCGCGGCGGCGGTGCCGGCAAGGCGCAGCCCCTCGACTTCCATGCCCGTCACCTGCAGGCGGCTGTCGCTTTCGGTGCGGTCGACATCGCGCAGACCGACTCGATCGGCCGTGAAGCCATCCTCGGCGGTGCCGTCGACATTCTCGAAGGTCAGGTCGCCAAGGTCCAGCGACTCGCCTTCACTGGCGATCGACGCGCCCTGCAGGACGACATCGCTGCCGCTTTCCGAGACGCCCGTATAGTTGAGCGTGACGCCCTGCGGCGCCAGAAGGGTCTTCAGGCGCTGGGCGAAAGCCTCGCCATCCGCGGCATGCGCCGCCGTCGAACTCATCAGTCCGACGATCAGGCCGGCCATTATGCCACGGGTGCGGAAATGCATCATCGATTGCAACCTCATCAAACGGCCGCCGCGTCAGCGCGGTCCGGCAATATGTGTCGAATCTCGACTTTCTGCCCGGTTTATGGCGCAGGCGCGACGGAAGGCAATCCATGGTGTCTGCAAAAAGCGTCCCGACCGCGCAAAGCCTTGGATAAGCTCTGTTCATCGCTTGTTCTTTTCATGTCCTTCGGCTAGGCCGGAAACCATGGGCAAAAGCGTTGAACCGCCCGCCGGCGGCGGCGACATCGAACCGGTAGATCTGAAGACCGCGCTGGAAGAGCGCTATCTGGCCTATGCCTTGTCAACCATCATGGGGCGCGCCTTGCCCGATGTGCGCGACGGGCTGAAGCCCGTGCACCGCCGCATCGTGCACGCCATGCGGGTGCTGCGGCTGGATCCGGGCCAAGGCTACAAGAAGTGCGCGCGCATCGTCGGCGATGTGATGGGCAAGTTCCATCCGCACGGTGATGCCTCCATCTACGATGCGCTGGTCCGCCTGTCGCAGGATTTCGCGATCCGCTATCCGCTGATCGACGGGCAGGGCAATTTCGGCAATGTCGATGGCGATAGCGCCGCCGCCATGCGCTACACCGAAGCGCGGATGACGGATGTCGCGACGCTGCTTCTGCGCGGCATCGATGAAGACGCCGTGGATTTCCGCCCCACCTACAACGAGGAAGACCAGGAACCGATCGTCCTGCCGGGCGCGTTCCCGAACCTTCTTGCCAATGGCGCGTCCGGCATCGCCGTGGGCATGGCAACGTCGATACCGCCGCACAACGTGGCCGAGATCTGCGATGCGGCGTTAAAGCTTATCGAAACGCCCGACGCGCCCGTGGAAGCGCTTCTGCGTTTCGTGCAGGGGCCGGACTTCCCCACGGGCGGCGTCGTCGTGGAAGATGCAGCCGCCATCCGCGAAGCCTATGCCACCGGCCGGGGCTCTTTCCGGGTGCGTGCCCGTTGGGACAAGGAAGACACCGGGCGCGGCTCATATGTCGTGGTCGTTACGCAGATCCCCTACATGGTGCAGAAATCGCGGCTGATCGAAAAGATCGCCGACCTTCTGACCGCCCGCAAGCTGCCGCTGCTGGCCGATGTGCGCGATGAATCCGCCGAGGACGTGCGCATCGTCCTCGAGCCGCGCTCGCGCACCGTCGACCCGGAACTGCTGATGGAATCGCTGTTCCGCCTGACCGACCTGGAAAGCCGCATTCCGCTGAACATGAACGTCCTGTCCGGCGGCAAGGTACCCCGGGTCATGTCGTTGCGCGACGTGCTGGTGGAATGGCTTGCCCATCGACGCGAAGTGCTGCAGCGGCGCACCGCCTTCCGCCTTGGGCAGATAGCCCGCAGGCTCGAGATCGTGTCCGGCTATCTGGTCGTCTTCCTGAACATCGACGAGGTGATCCGGATCATCCGCGAGGAGGACGAGCCGAAGGCCGAGCTGATGCGCACCTTCGAGTTGACGGATGTCCAGGCCGAAGCCGTCCTCAACCTGCGCCTGCGGTCTTTGCGCAAGCTGGAAGAGATGGAACTGCGGCGCGAGTTCGACTCGCTGAGCGAGGAGAAGGCGCGCAAGGAAGCGTTGATGGCGTCTGCCGAACTTCAATGGTCGGCCATCGGCGAGGAGATCCGCGAGGTTCGCGAGACCTTCTCCAAGAAGACGGCGATCGGGCGCCGGCGCACTTTGTTTGCGGAGGCGCCCAACCACGATGCGGACGTGATCGCCGAGGCGATGATCGAGCGCGAGCCGGTAACCATCGTCCTGTCGCAGAAGGGCTTCCTGCGGGCGATGCGTGGCCACATGGCCGATACGTCCACCCTGACCTTCCGGGAGGGCGACAAGCTGAAGATGGCGTTTGCCGCCCATACGACCGACAAGCTCGTCTTCCTGTCCACCAACGGGCGGGCGTTCACGCTGGCGGCCGACAAGCTGCCGGGCGGGCGGGGCCATGGCGACCCGATCCGGCTGGCCATCGAACTGGAAGACGATCAGGACATCGTCACCGGTTTCGTCGCCAATCCAAGTGCGCGCCGGCTGGTTGTTGCCGATGACGGCAATGGTTTCATCGTGGGCGAGGGCGACCTCGTCTCCGGTATGCGGCGCGGCAAGCAGATCCTGAACGTCACCGCCAAGGGACGGTTGGCGCTGGCCGTGCCGGTGGATGGCGACAGCGTCGCCGTTGTCGGCGAAAACCGCAAATTGCTGGTGTTCCCGCTGTCGCAGGTGCCGGACATGGCGCGTGGCAAGGGTGTGCGCCTGCAACGCTACAAGGATGGCGGCCTTGCCGACGCCAAGGTCTTCCGGATGGCAGATGGGCTGACATGGACCGATGGCGGCGGCCGTCTTTTCGTGCGTGGCGAGGCCGAGCTTCTGGAATGGCGCGGCGACCGCGCACAGGCCGGGCGGCTGGTGCCCAAGGGATTCCCGAAAAGCGGTCGCTTCTCCGGTAGTTGACGGATTTTCCAGGCGACTGCGCAAAACCCGATAAGCCAACCGAGGGAGGAAACCGGATGGCGCTGATCAATTACCTGACGCAGATACAATTTGCGGAGGGCGCGGTTGGCCTTTTGGCGCAGGAACTTGCGGCATTGGGGATAGAGCGTCCGCTTGTCGTGACGGATAAGGGGGTGCGCCAGGCCGGCCTTCTGGACAAGGCGCTTGCCAGCCTTGCAGAAAAGACCGCCGGCATCTTCGACGAAACGCCCGGCAACCCGACGGAGGCCGCCGTCAGGGCGGCAGCCGCCGCCTATCTGGAAAGCGGGGCGGACGGCATCGTCGCCATCGGTGGCGGCTCGGCCATCGACCTGGCAAAGGGTGTTGCCATCGCGGCCACCCATGACGGCCCGCTGAAGGATTATGCCGTGATCGCCGGCGGTGCGGCGCGCATTACGGCGCGCACTGCGCCCGTGGTGGCGGTGCCGACGACGGCAGGTACCGGCAGCGAAGTGGGGCGGGGCGCGATCATCATTCTCGATGATGGGCGCAAGGTCGGGCTGCTGTCGCCCTACCTTATCCCGCGCCGTGCCATCTGCGATCCTGACCTGACGGTAACGCTTCCGGCCGGGCTGACGGCGGCGACGGGCATGGATGCCCTGTCGCATTGCGTGGAAACCTATCTTTCGGCAGCCTACAACCCGCCGGCCGACGGCATCGCGCTGGAGGGACTGCGGCTCGGCTACGGCGCCATCGTCCGCGCGACCGAGTCTCCGCAGGACCGCGCCGCCCGCCGCGACATGATGGCTGCATCGATGATGGGGGCCATGGCCTTCCAGAAGGGGCTTGGCTGCGTCCACAGCCTCAGCCATGCGCTGGGCGGGTTGAACCCGAAGCTGCACCACGGCACGCTGAACGCGATCTTCCTTCCCGCGGTGCTGGCTTTCAACCGCGGTGCGGACAGCGTAAGCGCCGACGGCAAGTTTGCGCGGCTGGCGGCCGTCATGGGCCTTCCGGGGGAGGATGCCGTCATTCCGGCCTTTGCTGCCCTGTCGGCGCGCCTCGGCCTGCCGACCGGCCTGTCGCAACTGGGCGTCGGGCCGGACATGTTCGATGCCGTTGCCGATGGCGCCTTGAAGGATCATACGCACCAGACCAACCCGCGCGAGGCGAGCCGGCAGGACTATCTCGATATGCTGCGCGCTTCGGAGTAACGCGCTAGACCTCGGGCGGCATATACCGTTCCCAGCCGGCGGGGCGCAGATGCTCCTGTGGCTGGAAGCGGATCTTGTAGCCCATCTTCTCGGACCCCTCGACCCAATAGCCGAGATAGACATAGGGAAGGCCCAGGGCGCGGGCGCGCTCCACATGATCGACGATCATGTAGGTGCCGAGGCTGCGGTCGATCTCGGCGGGCTCGTAGAACGAGTAGACCATCGACAGACCGTCGGCCATCACGTCGGTCAGGGCCACGCCCACCAGTGCGCCATCGGACGAGCGCGAGAAAGCCGAGTCCGGCCCCCGCCTGCGATACTGGATCAACTGGGTATCGACCTGGCTGTCCTCGATCATCATCGAGTAGTCCAGCACCGACATTTCCGACATGCCGCCCTGGGCATGGCGCGTATCCAGATAGCGGCGGAACAGCGAATACTGCTCGCTGCTGGCCGAGGCGGAATCCATCCGGCCGATGAGATCGCGGTTGTTGCGCATCACCCGGCGCATGGATTGCGTGGGGCGAAACTCGTCCACGAGGATGCGAACGGAAATGCAGGCGCGGCACCGCTCACAGGCAGGCCTGTAGGCGATGTTCTGACTGCGCCGGAAACCGCCCTGCGTCAACAGATCCAGCAACTCTCCGGCACGCGTGCCGACGAGATGCGTGAAGACCTTGCGTTCGAGTTGTCCGGGTAGATACGGGCAAACGGATGGGGACGTCAGGAAAAACTGCGGCGTTTGCGGATGATGCGCTGTCATCTCTCACCGAACCGATACCGAGCGCCGGATGCGCCGGTTGCCTGCCATATCTTACCCAAAGCCGGGCAGTAGGGAAGTGGCGCGTCGGACACGCGGCGAACAATCAGTGATTTCTGACGACGACGGTACCGAGCAGGTAGTCGTGCAGCAGCTCCTTGTGCCGGGTGAACAGCGACACCAGAAGCACAAGCGGTGTCAGAAGCGACACGCTGGCCCAGAACAGCACACCGTGAAGCACCGCCAGAACGGGGTCTACCGCCTGCCCGTCGAGCCGCGCCACGCGGATATCGAAAAGGCGCATGCCAAGCGTTGCCTGTGCACGGCCGCCCATCGTGAAGCCAATGTAGAGAATGGCGATCAGCGGCAGCATCACCGCGTAGAGCGCCCAGCCGAGACCGAGCGTCAGCAGCCCCAGTATGGCAACGACGATCGCCGCGGGTACGGCCAGTGCCAGCACGATCGCGTAGTCGACCAGAAAGGAAAAGATGCGCCGGGTACGCACGCCGCGATAGGCCCGTACATCGTTGACGATCGCCTGATTGGTATTCACGTCGGCGGTCTGGCTCATAAGCGGTCTCGTCTCTTTCATCGCTGTGACCCCTTGCAGATGGCCCTGCCGCACGCCCTTCGCAAGTCTCAGGCCAGCGCTGTCGCCGCACGCGGCGCGAAATAGGTGAGGATGCCGGCCGCGCCGGCGCGTTTATAGGCCGTCAGAACTTCCATCATGGCGGCATCGCCGTCCAGCCAGCCGCGTTCGGCGGCGGCCATCATCATCGAGTACTCGCCCGATGTCTGATAGGCGAAACAGGGTATGTTGAACTCCTGCACAAGGCGCGTCAGCACGTCGAGATAGGGCAAACCGGGCTTCACCATGATCATGTCGGCGCCTTCGTCGATATCCTGCGCGGCCTCGCGCAGCGCCTCCGCGCAATTGCCCATATCCATCTGGTAGGTGCGCTTGTCGCCCTTCAGAACGCCGGACGAGCCGACCGCATCGCGGAATGTGGAGTAGAAGACCGACGCGTATTTGGCCGCGTAGGACATGATCATCGTATCCTGCAGCCCGGTATCGTCCAGCGCCTGCCGGATCAGCGCCACCCGCCCGTCCATCATGTCGGACGGGCCGACGATGTCGCAGCCGGCCTCGGCCTGCACGATCGCCTGGCGGCACAGAACCTCGACCGAGCGGTCGTTGTCGATGCGTCCATTGTGCACGATGCCGTCATGGCCGTGGCTCGTATAAGGGTCCAGCGCAACGTCGCACAGGATGCCGACTTCCGGCACGGCCGTCTTGATGGCCCGGGTGGCGCGGCAGACGAGATTGTCCGGGTTCAGCGCCTCGCTGCCGTTCTCGTCGCGGCAGCCCCCCTCGTTGAATGGAAAAAGCGCCAGCACCGGAATGCCGAGATCTCGTGCCTGGCGCGCAGCTTCCACCGCACCGGCCACGCTATGGCGGTGCACGCCCGGCATCGAGGCGACAGGCTCCGGGGCGCCGTCGCCATCCCGAACGAAGATCGGCCAGATCAGGTCTGCCGGTGCCAGCCGCGTCTCGCGGACCAGCCGGCGCGACCATTCGTTCTGGCGAAGCCGTCGCATGCGCCGGCCGCCCGTGGCTGCGTCTATGGCGCGTGTGGTGTCACGATGCTCTCGGCCGGTCATGCGGTAACCCTTTCGAACTCTGGCGGCGTTCTAGAACACGAGGGCGCAAATTGGAACCATTCCGCAAAGTACAGGCGCGCCGTACCCGTTTGCGCCTTCACAAGCGGCGCCGGCACGCGCACAATCACTGCATGAAGCGTTCGACCCCCCAAGCGAATCCATCCAGCAGCCTAATCCGAAACATTAGCATATTCATATATCGAATTGTAGCAATTGCGTTTTTTGCCGCCGGCGCCTATTATTGGGTGCGCCTTGCCGGCGTGTATGACGCGCCATTGTGGCGCTTCGATCTGATGCCGCTGGGCTGGCGCATGGCGGCATGCACCTTTGCCGTGCTGTACCCGTTTGCCGGTCTGGGCCTCTGGCTTGCCGGTTCCTGGGGCGCCGTCCTGTGGGGGCTGGTGGCCTTGATCGAGGCTGGGCTGGTCATCGGTCGCCCGGTGGAGTTTTCGGTCAACTGGCCGATCGCCGTTGCCCATGGCGTCGGACTTTCGCTTATTCTGCTGCTCAGGATTGCCGATCTCGTGGCCCGGCGTGCCCGGTCGCGGAGCGCGCGCAACGGGGCGGCTCCGGCGCATTCGTAAACGTCTTGTTAAGCGCGATTGCGCCGGAACCGGTATTTAAGGTTTCGTTGACTCTGCCCATTAAGCAGCCGTTTAGGCGCCCCGCGCGAGGCTCCGGCCCATCGTGCCGTCATGTGCGGCTACCTGTACAAGGACCGGAGCACCATTCATGAGTAACCAGAGGAACGCCCAGGCAGCGGCGGCCCAAAGGGAGGGAGCGTCGGAGGACGATGCTCCGCTGAAGACGCTCTACCTCGAAACACTGCAACTGGTGGAGCGGCTGCACCGGCGTCTGCTGGATGTCGTCAAGGACGAGTTCGACCGCGCCGGACGCACCGATATCAATGCGGTGCAGGCCCTTCTGCTCTTCAATATCGGGGATAGCATCCTGACCGCGGGGGAGCTGCGCTCACGCGGGTTCTACCTGGGGTCGAATGTCTCCTACAATCTGAAGAAGCTGGTGGAGCTCGGTTTCATCGACCATCAGAAGTCGGCCAGCGACAAGCGCGCCGTGCGCATTTCGCTGACGCCCGAGGGGCTTGCGATCGCCGAAACCGTGGCCGAACTCTACGATCGGCACATCGTGTCCATCGACAAGGTGGGCGGCCTCGGCGAGCAGGAATTCCAGAAGATGAATCGGTCGCTGCAGCGGCTCGACAGGTTCTGGAACGACACCATCATGTATCGCCTGTAACCGGGCATATCTTTCGAACAGGCATCAGGGCGCTGTGACACTTCTGTCGCAGCGCCTTGTCGTACATTGGCAAATGTGGCGGGTGGCAACGGATTCCCTTTCCGTTTCCACGGTTTGGCCATATTGACATGGCTTGCAGGAAATTCTTGCGGCAAGGGCTCAGCCTGCCGGATTTCCAATTGATTTACCATGCGCATGGTAGGGATTTCGGCTCAAAGGCCGGCTCAGGTTGCAGGGGGTGCTCATCATGGATGCGATTTCCAGGTTCGGACGTGCAAGATTCACGCGTCGCAGCGTCGTTGCCGGTGCGGCAACGGTTGCGGGGCTTGCCGCCCTTCCGGGCTCGGCACTGGCCCAGTCGGCCTTGCAGGACGTGCTCATGGCCCCCAACCGTGGCGGCTGGAACGACCAGTTCGACACCCGGTCGGCCAATGTCGCCTCCGTGCGGTCCAACCAGCCGGTTTTCTCGCCCAACACGGCGGCTGCCATGCAGCAGGCCATTGCCGCCTATAACCAGATTTCGATGGCCGGCGGCTGGCCGATGGTGCCGGAAGGCCAGGTGCTGAAGCTGGGTGTCGAGCATCCCGCCGTCATGGCCCTGCGCGAGCGCCTTGCCATTTCGGGCGATCTGCCGCGCTCGGCCGGGCAGTCCGCTTCGTTCGACACCTATGTCGACGCGGCGGTCAAGCGCTTCCAGACCCGGCACGGCCTGCCGTCCGACGGTGTCGTTTCCGAGCATACGTTCAAGGCCATGAACGTGCCGACCAGCGTGCGCCTCAGCCAGTTGCAGGTGAACCTGCAGCGCCTTCAGGCCGAAAGCTACGACGCGCCGCGCTTCGTCATGGTGAATATCCCGGCGGCGTCGATCGAGGCTGTCGAGGGCGGCCGCGTCGTGCAGCGCCACACGGCGGTTGTCGGCAAGATCGACCGGCAGACCCCGCTTTTGAAGTCGCGGATCACCAATCTCAACATGAACCCGTACTGGCATGCGCCGACTTCCATCGTGCGCAAGGACATCATTCCGCTGATGCGGAAGGACCCGACCTACCTGGAGCGGAACGACATCTTCATCTATGCCGGCGATGGCAGCGTCATTCCGCCGTCGCAGATCGACTGGAACACGGAAGAGGCGACCCGCTATCTGTTCCGGCAGAATCCGGGAAAGAACAACGCGATGTCCTCGGTGAAGATCAACTTCCCGAACCAGCATTCGGTGTACATGCACGATACGCCGCAGCAGAGCGTGTTCTCGCAGCTCATGCGCTTCGAATCGTCCGGCTGCGTCCGTGTGCAGAACGTCCGCGACCTGATCGTCTGGCTGGCCAAGAATACGCCCGGCTGGGACCGCGCCACGATGGAGCAGGTCATCGCGCGGCGCGAGCGCAAGGACGTAAACCTCGTCGATCCGGTGCCGCTGACCTTCACTTACCTCACGGCCTGGGCGACCGACCCGACGGTCGTGCAGTTCCGCGACGATATCTACCGTCGCGACGGTTCCGAGCAGCTTGCCATGTCGGACGTGCGTCCGGTGGCCTACCAGCCGGGCGAGCAGGTTTCCACGGGCATCAGCTACTGACCCTTGTGCCCGGTCGGATTTGACAGGAGCCGGCGGCGCACAGCTGCCGGCTTTTGTCGTTTGTGCACCGGATAGATTTGGTGGCGTGCGTTAACCTTCCGTGATAGACGGCACCCCATCGCCGCAGGGCAAAGGCAGCCCCGGCCGGTCAAATCGGAGCATCAGGAATGTCGCAGGCTTACGCGCAGCAACCGTCGCATCGTCATGACGCCTTCTTCAACGAAGGTATCGCGTCCGTCGATCCGGAGCTCTTCGCCGCGATGAAGGGCGAACTCAGCCGCCAGAGCCACGAGATCGAGTTGATCGCCTCGGAAAACATCGTCTCCCGCGCGGTGCTGGAGGCGCAGGGATCCGTTCTGACCAACAAGTATGCCGAGGGCTATCCCGGCCGTCGCTACTATGGCGGTTGCGAGTATGTCGACATCGCCGAGCAACTGGCCATCGACCGGGCGCGTGAGCTGTTCGGCTGCGGCTTCGCCAATGTGCAGCCCAATTCCGGCAGCCAGGCCAACCAGGCCGTTCTGATGGCGCTGTCCAAGCCGGGCGAAACCATCCTCGGCATGAGCCTCGATGCCGGTGGCCACCTGACGCATGGCGCAAAGCCCAACCTTTCGGGGCGCTGGTTCAACGCCGTGCAGTACGGCCTCGACGTGGAAACCGGCCTGATCGACTACGATCAGGTGGCCGCGCTGGCGGAAGAGCATAAGCCGCGCATCATCGTGGCCGGCGGCTCTGCCTATTCGCGTCGTATCGATTTCGCGCGCTTCCGCGCCATTGCCGACGCGGTCGGGGCGTTCCTGTGGGTCGACATGGCGCATTTTGCCGGCCTCGTCGCCGCAGGAGAGCATCCGAGCCCGTTCCCGCATGCCGATGTCGTCACCTCCACCACGCACAAGACCCTGCGCGGCCCGCGCGGTGGACTGGTGCTGACGAATAACGAGGACATCGCCAAGAAGATCAATTCGGCGATCTTCCCCGGGCTCCAGGGCGGGCCGCTGATGCATGTGATCGCCGGCAAGGCGGTGGCCTTCAAGGAGGCGCTTGCACCGGAATACAAGAGCTACATGAAGGCCGTTGCGGAAAACGCCAAGGTTCTGGCCGAGACGTTGCGGGAAGGCGGTCTCGATATCGTTTCGGGCGGCACCGATACGCACCTGATGCTGGTGGACCTGCGGCCCAAGATGCTGACGGGCAAGGTGTCGGAAGTGGCCCTGGGCCGCGCCGGCATCACCTGCAACAAGAACGGCGTTCCGAACGATCCGGAAAAGCCCACCATCACCTCCGGCGTTCGGCTTGGCACCCCGGCCGCGACGACGCGCGGCTTCGGCACGGCCGAGTTCCGCGAGGTCGGGCAGCTCATCGTCGAGGTGCTGGACGGCCTGAAGCGCTCCAACGACCCGGAGGGCAACGCGGCGGTCGAGGCGGCGGTGAAGACCAAGGTGCTTGCCCTTACCGAACGCTTCCCGATCTACCCGACGCTCGGCTGATCCATGCGCTGCCCCTTCTGCGGATCGCAGGAAACGCAGGTCAAGGATTCCCGGCCAGCCGAGGAAGGCGCCGCCATCAGGCGGCGCCGGATCTGCCCCGATTGCAGCGGCCGTTTCACAACCTTCGAGCGGGTGCAGCTACGCGATCTGGTGGTGGTGAAGCGATCGGGCCGGCGCGTGCCCTTCGACAGGGACAAGCTGGCGCGCTCGGTTGAAACGGCGCTGCGCAAGCGCTCGGTGGACCAGGAGCGGGTGGACAGGATGATCTCCGGTATCGTCCGCCAGCTCGAATCCACCAGCGACGGGGATGTCGCCTCCGAAGAGATCGGCCGCCTCGTCATGGAAGCGCTGCGCGGGGTGGACGATGTCGCCTATGTGCGCTTTGCCTCCGTCTACCGGGATTTCAGGGAAGCGCGCGACTTCGAGACGCTGATCAGCGAGCTCGCGTCACCGCCGACGGTTTCCGACGACAAGGACTGATATGGCCATTGCGCCGAACACGCAGGATGACGAACGCTTCATGGCGGCGGCAATCCGCCTGTCGCAACGTCATGTCGGCGTTACGGGCTCCAACCCCTCGGTCGGCGCCCTGATCGTGCGCTTCGACGGGGCCGGCGAACCACGCGTGGTGGGGCGCGGCGTGACGGCCGGTGGCGGGCGGCCGCATGCCGAAGTCGTTGCCCTGTCGGAAGCCGGCGATGCGGCGCGTGGCGCCACTGTCTATGTCACGCTGGAGCCATGCTCGCACCATGGCCTGACGCCGCCCTGCGCCAGCGCATTGCTGCGTGCCGGCGTCAGGCGCGTGGTGGTTGCCCTGGGCGATCCCGATGGGCGGGTGGACGGACGCGGTTTCGCCATGCTGCGGGCCGGCGGCGTGGATGTGGTGGAAAAGGTCGGCGCGGCCCATGCGCGCGATCCGCTGGCCGGGTTCATGACGCGCATGCTGACAGGCCGCCCGCTGCTGACGGTCAAGGTGGCGGTGTCCGCCGATGGCGGCATTGCCCGGGCCGGCCACCGCCCGGCGCAGATCACCTCGTCCATCGCCAACGCGCAGACGCATCTGGTGCGCGCGCGCTCGGACGTCATCCTGGTGGGGGTGGGCACGGTGGCCAGCGACGATCCGATGCTGACCTGCAGGCTGCCAGGCCTCGAGGGCCGCTCGCCCATCCGTGTCGTCTACGACCCTGCGCTTCGCACACGGATCGACGCAAAGCTGGTATCCACCGCAGGACAGGTCCCCACCATCCTCGCCATTCGAGAGGGCGTTCCCAACGAGCGGCGTGACGCCTTCCGCGAAGCGGGATGCGAATTCATTACGCTGGCGGAGGGCGAGGGGCCGGAGGCTCTGCTGCGCCACCTGGGCGAGCGGCGTGTATCGTCCGTGCTGTTCGAGGCGGGAGAACGGCTCGGCCGGTCGGTTCTGGATGCCGGCCTTGCCGACAGGATCGTCGTGGTGCGGGCGCCGATGGTGCTGGGGCCGGGGCGGGTTGTTTCTCCGGTGCGCGATGATCATCTGTCCGCCATGCGCCTGACGCGCGAAGAGCGTTTTGGATGCGACGTCTGGCGCGAATATGAGAGGATATGAAAGCCGATGTTTACCGGTATCGTCACCGATGTCGGGCGGGTTGCCGCCGTTCGCACCCTGGATGAAGGGCGGGCCTTCCGCGTCGAGACGGCCTATGATCCCGCCGGCATCGATATCGGCGCCTCTATCGCGTGCTCCGGCGTGTGCCTGACAGTCACCGCGCTGTCGCCGGAAGAGTCGAACACGCGCTGGTTCGAGGTCGAGGCTTGGGAGGAGGCCCTGCGGCTGACGACGGCCCGCGCCTGGGATGAAGGAACACGCATCAACCTGGAGCGGGCGCTTCGAGTGGGCGATGAACTCGGCGGGCATCTCGTGTCCGGCCATGTCGACGGAACCGGCGAAATCGTCGCCGTGGAGACCGAGGGAGAGGCGACCCGCTTTCGCGTTCGCGTGTCGCCGGAGCTCAAGCGGTTCATTGCCGTCAAGGGTTCGGTCTGCATGGATGGCACCTCGCTGACGGTCAACGGCGTCGACGACGATGTGTTCGACGTGCTCCTGATCCGCCATTCGCTGGAGGTGACCACCTGGGGCGAAAGACAAAAAGGTGACATCGTCAATCTTGAGGTCGACCAGATTGCGCGCTATGCGGAACGCCTGTTCGGGGCCAACTCCGGTATGCACGGCGATTGACGGTCGGCTCTCCTGCACGCACACGGGGCGTTCTCCCCAGTTTTCTGACATCGGGATATTCGAAAGACATGGCTCAGGCACCGCACCTCCTCATCGTCGAGGCACGCTTCTACGACCATCTGGCCGACCACCTCATCGAGGGGGCTCGCGGCGAGATCGAGCGTGCGGGTGCGACCTGTGATGTCGTCACGGTTCCGGGGGCGCTCGAAATCCCCGGTGCGATCACTTTCGCCCTCGCCGGGGAAGATACCGGTGGCAAGTCCTATGACGGTTTCGTGGCTCTCGGCTGCGTCATCCGGGGCGAGACCTATCATTTCGAGATCGTCGCCAACGAGTCCAGCCGCGCCTTGATGGACCTGTCGATGGAAGGCGTTGCCATCGGCAACGGGATCCTCACCGTCGAGAACGAAGAGCAGGCGCTCGACAGGGCCATGGTGTCGCGCAAGAACAAGGGCGCCTCGGCGGCTGCGGCGGCGCTGACGATGATCGATCTGCGCAACCGCATGGGGTTGTGAGCATGTCCGAAGAAACCCCGCGCCCCATCCGCCAGGCCAACAAGCGCGGCGCTGCCCGGCTGGCGGCGGTGCAGGCTTTGTACCAGATGGATGTGGGTGGCACCGGCCTGGTCGAGACCGTGGCCGAATACGAGTCGTTCCGGCTTGGGCGCGAACTCGATGGCGATACGTATCGCGAGGCAGACGCGGCCTGGTTTCGCGATATCGTATCCGGCGTGGTGCGGGCGCAGAAGAGCATCGACCCGCTGATCCATTCGTCCCTGACGGCCGATTGGCCGCTGTCGCGGCTGGACGCCACCCTGCGCGCCATCCTGCGTGCCGGCTCCTATGAGGTCATCGAGCGCAAGGACGTGCCCGTGGCGGTCATCGTGACCGAGTATGTGGACATCGCCAAGGCCTTCTACTCGGAAGACGAGCCGCGCCTTGTCAATGCAGTGCTGGATCGTGTGTCGCGCCGCGCCCGTGGGGAAGGCCGCGGTCGAGAGATCGAAACCAGGGATTGAGCATTCCGGGCCTGCGGCAGACAGAGGCCCATTATGCGAAACGGCCACCCGATGGGTGGCCGTTCTTGTATCGAGGCTCGTAAGCCAGACCCTTACATGGAGCCCGGCTGGTCGCGCTGCAGCGTGCGCTGGATGGCCGATGGATCCGGCTGCTCGGACAGGATCGAGCCCAGGAAGCTGGCGTCGCGTCCGCCGGTGGGCGTCGTGCGCGTCACGAAATCGAACAATTCGCCGTTCTGCAGGCCGTAATTGGCGATGCGGTCGACGCGATTGTCCTTGTTGAAGTAGACGGCCAGGATGCGCTGATCCACCAGGCTCGGCTGCATGAAGGCAAACTGGCGAACGCGCTTCTGCGAGATGTAGTAGAACACCTCGTTGTCGAAGATCGCGGTGGTGGACGGCGATCCGAGCGCCAGCAGCACCTGCTCGCGGCTGGAGCCGACCGGCACCAGCGACAGGGCCTGTTCGTCGATTATATAGCCCTGATTGTAAACCTCCGCCGTCTGGCAGCCTGCAAGGGCGAGGGCGGACGCCATCCCCAATGCAGCCAGCAACGGTCGGATGGGAGGGGCAAGTCTGGTCACGCGGTTCGTCTCCCTGCTGTCGACGCGCAAAGGCATCCATACGTGCATGGGCGCCAAGGGCGCCGGTGACGCACATTTAGAGCAACGTGTATCCAATTGGAACAGGGCGATTGCGCGGCGTCGACGTTGCAATTGTCGTCCGGCCATGCGAACGCCTGTCCGCACCGAGACCTGCCGGATGAGAAGGGATGCTTGAACGTTTCCGCCGCAAGCGCCGCAACAAGGCGATCGTCGAGCAACTCTATGACGGGGTCGTCGCGCGCGCCCGCGCTCCGCGTTTCTTCGAGGCGGGGGGCCTTCCCGATACGGTGATGGGGCGGTTCGACGCCCTTGCCATCGAGATGTTCCTGTTTTTGCGCCGCTGCGGAAGCGAGCCCGCGCTGCAGCCGTTGGCGCAGGATGTGGTGGACCGGTTCATGACCGACATGGACCACTCCATGCGCGAGATCGGCATAGGCTACATGACCGTGCCCAAACGCATGCGCAAGCTGGCGGGGCTTTTCTACCAGAGGGTTCGTGCGCTTGGCGGTCCGCTGGACCGCGCCGACCGCGACGCTCTTGCGGCGGCCCTGGCGGGCGAGAAGCTGGGCGGCGGCGAAGCCTTGTCCGATGCGCACATCGCCTTCTGGGCCGCTCACATTCTCGACACGTCACACCTATATGCGGCAATCGATCGAACCGAGATCCTTGCCGGCCAATGGCCGGTCGATCCGGGCAGGAGCGGCAAAAATGAAGGGTGAAAAACCGGTGGTTGATGCGGGCCAACACGGCCTCGATCTGACGGTCGTCGTCCGCAGTTTGCCGCGGACGGGCAACCGGATAATCTTCGAGGCATCCGACCGCGAGCGCACGGCACTGGCTGCGTTTCTGGGGATTCTGTCGGTCGATACGCTGAAGGCGGACCTGACGGTTGCGCCCTGGCGGCGGGACGGTATCAGCGTCAGGGGCACGATGTCGGCCGTGGTGCGGCAGGCTTCCGTGGTGACGCTGGAGCCGGTGGAAGAGCGGATCGACCAGCATCTGGACCTCGTCTTCCTGCCGGAGCATTCCAGGTTGGCGCGAATCGACTCCGGCGAGGATGGAGAGATTCATCTCGATCCCGAAGGAGACGATATTCCCGAAACTTTCAGCGGCGACCGGATCGATCTCGGGGCAGCGCTTGTCGAGCAGCTCGCCCTGGCGCTGGAGCCTTACCCGCGCGAGGATGGAGCCGCTTTCGAGGCTTTCGACACCGATCCGGAGCCCGACGCGCGCGCGCCATCGCCCTTTGCGGGGCTTAAGGGATTGAAGGCGGCGAAGCCCGAAGAAAACGATTGAGGCTGTTGCTGTCCGCTAACATTTGGATATTTTGGCGCGCCGCGGCCCACTGGCCGCGAAGTGCCGCGATGGAAGGTATCGAGACTTGAGTTCCAATGCTGGAATCCGCATCGCGGTGGATGTCATGGGGGGCGACCATGGCCCATCCGTCATCCTGGCTGGCGCGGACATCGCCCTCGAGCGGCATCCGGATATGCGCTTCGTGCTGTTCGGGCGCGAAGAGGAAGTGCTGCCCGAGCTGGAAAAATATCCTCGGCTGAAGGCCGTCTCGACATTCCACCACTGCGAAGTTTCCGTCCGCATGGACGACAAGCCGTCGCAGGCACTGCGGCAGGGACGCTACAAATCGTCGATGTGGCGGGCAATCGACGCGGTCAAGACAGGCGAGGCGGATGTTGCCGTTTCGGCCGGCAACACCGGCGCCCTCATGGCGATGGCCAAGTTCTGCCTGCGCACCATGGCCAATATCGAGCGACCGGCGATCGCCTGCATCTGGCCGACCATCAAGGGCGAGAGCATCGTCCTCGACGTCGGCGCCACCATCGGCGCCGACGCGCAGCAACTGGTGGACTTTTCGGTCATGGGCGCCGCCATGGCACGCGCCGTGCTGGCCATCCAGCGCCCGACGATCGGCCTGCTCAACATCGGCGTGGAAGAGGTGAAGGGCCAGGATGAGATCCGCGAAGCCGGGCGCCTCCTGCGCGAAAGCACGATCGAGGACCTCAGCTATCACGGCTTCGTTGAAGGCAACGACCTTGGGCGCGGTACGGTGGACGTGGTGGTGACCGAGGGCTTTACCGGCAACGTCGCCCTGAAGACGGCCGAAGGCACGGTCAAGCAGGTGGCCTCCTACCTGCGCGATTCGCTCAGCCGGACGTTGCTGTCGCGGCTTGGCTATTTCCTGGCGCGCGGCGCATTCGCCCGCCTGCGGGAAAAGCTGGATCCGCGCAAGGTGAACGGCGGGGTGTTCCTGGGGCTGAACGGCATCGTCATCAAGAGCCATGGCGGCTCCGACGCGGAGGGTACAGCCGCGGCGATGGACATCGCGCATGCCATGGCGACGGCCGATCTCGTCCGGAAGATCGCCAGGGATCTGGAAATTTTCAACCTGGGCCTGACTGCGTCCGTAGCGCCTTCGGACCAAGCCGCGGAGCGCGCCCAATGACTGTTCTACGATCCGTCGTTCGCGGCACCGGCTCCTATCTGCCCGACCGCATCATGGCCAACCGCGACTTCGAGGGCGTCGTCGAGACGTCGGACGAGTGGATCCGCCAGCGCACGGGCATAGCCAATCGCCATATCGCCGCGCCCGAAGACACGACAGCCTCGATGGGCGAGAAGGCCGCGCGGCGTGCACTGGATGCGGCTGGGCTGCAGCCCTCCGACATCGATCTCATCATCCTGGCCACGGCGACACCGGACAACACATTCCCGGCGTCGTCCGTGCAGGTGCAGCACCGGCTGGGCATCGACCACGGTTTCGCCTTCGACCTGCAGGCCGTATGCAGCGGGTTCGTCTACGCCGTCACCACGGCCGATCTTTATCTGCGGTCCGGCATGGCGCGACGCGCGCTGGTGATCGGCTCGGAAACCTTTTCTCGCATCCTTGACTGGACCGATCGCACGACCTGCGTCCTGTTCGGCGACGGGGCGGGCGCCGTGGTGCTGGAAGCGGTGCAGGGCAACGGAGACCTGGCCGACGAGGGCATCCTCGTGTCCAAGCTGCGGTCGGATGGCCAGCACAAGGAAAAGCTTTTCGTCGATGGCGGCCCCTCGACCACCGGTACGGTCGGCAAGCTGCGCATGGAGGGCCGGGAGGTCTTCAAGCATGCGGTGGGCATGATCACCGATGTCATCGACGATTCTTTCCAGGCTCTTGCCATCGGGCCCGACGATATCGACTGGTTCGTACCGCATCAGGCCAACCGCCGCATCATCGACGCATCGGCCAGAAAGCTGGGCATCGCGCCGGAAAAAGTGGTCATGACGGTCGAGAATCATGGCAACACATCGGCCGCCTCTATCCCGCTTGCGCTGGACCTTGCGGTACGCGACGGACGCATCGAAAAGGGCGACCTCGTCCTCATCGAGGCGATGGGCGGTGGCTTCACCTGGGGTGCTTCCATCATCCGGTGGTCTTGAATATCCTTGATTTCATTCGGCTATTCGGTATGGTTCGACCATAGGTCCGCAGCGGACGGGCAGGGGGTGCCCTCTTCCGCGGTTTTTCAGATCGAGGGGTAGATATGAGCGACAGGACGGTCACGCGCGCCGATCTGGCTGAAGCGGTGTTTCGGAAGATCGGACTTTCCCGGACGGAATCGGCCTATCTGGTCGAATCCATCCTCGAGGAAATCTGCGCCACGATCGCCCGTGGCGAGAGCGTGAAGATATCTTCCTTCGGCTCGTTTCTGGTGCGCGACAAGAACGAGCGTGTCGGTCGCAACCCCAAGACCGGCGAAGAGGTGCCCATTTCTCCGCGCCGCGTCACGGTGTTCAAACCGTCCAACGTGATGAAAGAGCGTATACTGGCCGCCCATATGGCGCGCACCGAGGAAGGCGTCCTCAAGGCCGCCGAATAAAGGGCCGCGCCGACCATGGTTGACAAGAGCGCCGACGCATTCCGCACGATCAGCGAGGTCGCAGAAGACCTCGACCTGCCGCAGCATGTGCTTCGTTTCTGGGAAACGCGATTTCCGCAGATCAAGCCCATGAAGCGAGGCGGGGGCCGACGCTATTATCGCCCCGACGACATCGATCTGCTGCGCGGCATCCGGTATCTCCTGTACGTCAAGGGATACACGATCAAGGGTGTCCAGAAGATCCTCAAGGAAAACAGTAACCGCTTCGTGATCGCCATTGGCGCCGGGGATACGCAGGGCCTGGATTCGATGCCGGCTCCGCAGGCCGGCCATGTCGCGGAAGCGCCCCCGCGCGATCTGGAGCCGCAGGCAGAACGCCAGAAAAGCGGGCTTTCCAACCTGCTCCGGCGCGATCGCGACGTGATGGGCGGCAGCGCCCTGCCGCCGGATGCCGCCGCGCGGCTAAACCAGGTGCTTCTGGAACTGCTGGAATTGAAGCGTCTTCTGGATCAGGTGCGCTAAGCATCGCGCGGTGCACCATAGTTGCCCAATAGCCATAATGCCCCGGCGATGCGCCGACGCCCACTTGATCCATTCCGGATAACTGACAATTGTGCCGGCAAGGTTCATTGCGTTCGAGGGTCGAGGGACATGCGCAACTTCATCGCACAGCTGATGGCATGCAGCGTATTGGCCGGCATCGGCGCCGCGCAAGCTCAGGAAGCGCCGGTTACGGCCAACGCGCCGGCGCCCGGTACGGATATCGTCATCGAGCTCGGCGTCGGGCCGCTTGCCCGCCCCAACTTCGAAGGCGCCAACAAGTACGAGGTC
Source organism: Aureimonas altamirensis (assembly GCF_001463885.1). Classification (GTDB taxonomy): domain Bacteria; phylum Pseudomonadota; class Alphaproteobacteria; order Rhizobiales; family Rhizobiaceae; genus Aureimonas; species Aureimonas altamirensis. The sequence goes on from NZ_BBWQ01000018.1 coordinate 124,434, forward strand.
GTGGCCAGCCCGACCATCCGCGTCCACTACCTGAACATTCCGGGCCTGATCGAATTCGGCGGCGGGCTGGATTCCGGCCTGAGCATCGGGCCGTCCTTCGGTTACGTCGGCGAGCGCAAGGCCTCCGACGCGCCCCAGCTTTCCGGCTTGCGCGATCTCGACGCCACCTACGAGCTCGGCCTGCGGCTCGGCTATGGTTGGGATTTAAGCGCCGCCTATGGAGCGGAAGTCTACGGTGAGGCGCGCTATGCCTTCAACGAAGCCGAAGGTTTCGTCGGTGGTTTCGGCGCCAACGCCATCTTCCGCCCGACCGAGCTGCTGACGTTGAAGCTCGGGCCCAATGCTACGCTGGCCTCCAGCGACTATGCCGAGACCTACTTCTCCGTCTCGCCCGAGGAAAGCCTCGCGACCGGGGGCCGGCTCGAGGCCTATGAGGCGTCGGGCGGCTTCAAGACGGTCGGCCTTCGCGCGGAATCGCGGTTCGAAGTCCGCCCGACCTGGTTCCTGAACGGGGAGTTCGGCTACGACCGCCTCGTCGGCGACGCTGCGGATTCGCCCATCGTCGAGGCGGGCAGCCGCGACCAGCTCTATTTCGGCATCGGCATTTCCAAGACATTCTCCCTCGACCTCTTCTAAGGGGCTGCACGTGAACCGCCGCCGCCTGTTGAAAACCATGGCGGCGGTTGGCGCCGTGGCAGGAGCCGCTGGCCTGGCGACGCGCAAGGCGCAGGCGGCCAACCGATATTACGGTGGCCCGGTCTCCGACCATTTCGACGGAACGCGGTTCTTCAACCCCGGCGGCGAGGAGCCGGGCGGACTCGGCAACCTGCTGCGCTGGAAGCTGAATGGAGCGCGCGCCCGCTGGCCGGAGCGGTGGCCTTCGGAACCGCAGTTCGCAACGCCGGCAGACCGATTGGCCGAAGGCGCGATGCGGGTGACGCTGATCGGCCATGCGACCTATCTGATCCAGATGGCCGGGTTGAACATTCTGACAGACCCCGTCTATTCGGACCGTGCATCGCCGGTCGGCTTCGCAGGGCCAAAGCGGGTGAACCCTCCCGGCATCCGCTTCGAGGATCTGCCGCCCATCGACCTCGTGCTGCTGACGCATAACCACTACGACCATCTGGACGTGGATACGCTGGCGCGCCTGAAAGCCACGCATGACCCGCTGGTGGCGACGCCGCTGGGCAATGACGTGATCGTATTGCGCCATGTGCCCGATATGCGGATCACCGTCATGGATTGGGGGCAATCCTTTGCGTTCGGGCCGGTGACGGTGCATTGCGAACCGGCGCATCATTGGTCGGCGCGGGGCATCGGCGACAGGCGCATGGCACTCTGGAGCGCTTTCGCGATCACCCATCCGGCCGGCAATCTGTATCATATCGGCGATACCGGCTTTCATTCCGGCATCAACTACCGCGACGCCGCCCGTAAGTTCACGGGGTTTCGCCTGGCATGCTTGCCCATCGGCGCCTATGAGCCCCGCTGGTTCATGCGTGCGCAGCATCAGAACCCCGAAGACGCCGTCGAGGGCTTCAAGCTGTGCAACGCCAGCTTTGCCGCCGGCCATCATTGGGGCACGTTCCAGCTAACGGACGAGGCGATCGATGCGCCGCCCTCGGCGCTGGAGTCCGCCATGCGCAACGCGGAGCTGGATACGACGCGGTTCCGGGCCCTGTGGCCAAGCTCTGCCTGGGACATACCGCTAGCAACCGCCTGAACACCGCGACCCCGCCGCAGGCCGGGTCGGACGGCGGGCGGCGTTGTAGCTCGGTGTCGTGGGTCGTCTATCCGCGTCACGCAACGGTTTCATGACAGGCGCCGAGACATGCGGCGATCTATCCGCCGCACTCCGCTTGTGTCATGATTTTACGGGCATTGAACGGCGGAGAGGTGCATGCTGGGGGTCGTGCTCGGATGGATCATCGCGACCTTTTTCATCGCCAATGGGCTGGTGAACCTGTACGGGCCGGAATCCATGCGCGCAGCCTTCTTCCGCTGGGGTTTTCCGCGCTGGTTCCACCTCGTCAACGGCGCAATCCAGGTCGTGATCGGGGTGCTGATCCTGCTACCGGCCAGCCGCATGATCGGCCTGGGCCTCGGTGTAGCGCTATCGGCCGCCATATTGATCGTGCTGTTCAGGCAGCGTGAACTGCGTCACGCGCTGCCCTGCCTGACGCTTCTTGCCTCGTTGCTGGTTGCCGCATGGGAACAGAGCCTTCGGTAGGGCGCGTTTGCGTCAATTGCCACAAGGGACCGTTCAGGGTTGCGTGCGTTCAGGAGGCCCTGGCGATGCGAAAGCCTTCGACTTCCATTTCGACCGGCAGGTGCGACCATCGCTGCATGTCGTGGAGAATGACGAGCCGGCTGAGATCGCCCTCGATCTCCTTGTTGATGCGGTCGAATGTGCGCAACTGATCCCATACGCTGCCGGTCGCGTTCGCCAGCGGCACATAGACACCGTCGTGATTGTGTCCGCAGATGTTCCGCTGCGAATAGACGCAGTCGCCGGATATGACCAGCCGGCCGCGCTGCGTTTCCAGGACCACGAATTGCTGGCCGACCGTATGGCCTTCCCCGAGCCTCAGATGCAGGCCTGGCAGCAGGTTATCCAGGTCGCCATCGACGAGGTTCAACCGATGCTCGAGCGAGGCATCGAAGGCATTTCGCAGATCGTCGGGATTGATGATCTCGGTGAGGTAGCCGAACTGCCGCGGCATGGCCAGAGCCTCGATCCAGGACAGGAGTTCGCGCTTCTGGATATGGATCCGGGCGCGCGGGAACTGGTGGATCGAACCCATATGGTCGAAATGTGCGTGGCTGAGGACGATATCGGTAACGGCGTCCGGGGCGACGCCGAGTTCGCCCAGCATGCGCAGCGGCGAAATCCAGAACGGCACGCCGAATTTCTCGCTCATCGCCTGGCCGCTGCCTTCCTTCATGAAGCCGGTATCGATGAGGGCGACATGCGCGCCATGGCGCGCCAACACGAATGAAAAGGGCACATCGATACGGCCTTCGTCGTAGGCATCGTGGACGAGCCCGGCAACGAGCTGATCCTTTGATCGGGCAAACTCGATGACGTGGACATTCCAGGTCGGAACGGGGCGGGTGGTGGACATGGACATCAGCTCTCCGCGGCGGAGCGGCCAAGGCTGGATAGCCCGACAGCGACAATCAGGATCGCGCCTTGCAGCACGTATTGCGAATAGGTCGGGGCACCGAAGATGTTGAGGCCATTGAACCCGAAAGCGATGATCAACGCGCCGATCAGCGTGCCCAGCACATGGAATTCCCCGTCACGCAACGTTGCGGACCCGAGGAAAACAGCCGCGAATGCGGTAAGCAGATAGCTGTCGGCCGCGCTTGCGGTGCCGCTGCCCAGGCGGGATGCCAAAAGGATGCCGGTCAGGGCGGCACAGACCCCCGAGATGACGAAGCCGAGGATCTTGATCCTGTCCACGTCGATGCCGGCCAGCCGGGCGGCGGCCGGGTTGCCGCCGACGGCCTGGATTTCCTGGCCGAGCGCGCTGCGCTCGACCAGTATCCAGAGGCTTCCGACCACGATGGCCATCACGACGATGTTGTTGGGAATACCGAACAGCCACCGGCCGAGCGACAGTTGCAGGAACGCCTCGGGCACGCCCGAGACGATTGGAACGCCGGCCGAGTAGGCAAAGGCAAGGCCGGTAAGGATGGTCCCGACACCGAGCGTGGCGATGACGGAGTTCACCTTCACCTTCGTTACGATCAGCCCGTTGACCAGCCCGATCAGGGCGCCTGCCGCAAGCACGATGACCACGGCGACCGGGATGGGCAACTTGTTCGATACGATGAGCCCGGTGACGAGGATGCCGTGCAGGCTGGCTGCAAAGCCGATCGACAAATCCAGTTCCCCCACCACGACTGCCAGGGTCAGCCCCGCGGCGATAATCATCGCCAGCGATGCCTGGTTGAGAACGTTGGTGAAGTTGGACACCGTGGGAAAGGCGCGGGGGGACAGGATGGAAAAAGCTGCGATCATCGCTACGAGGCCGATGATGGTGGCGTAGCGTGCAAACAGTCCAAGTGCGGCTTTGGCACGTGGCGACAGGCGCCTTCTTGCGGAAACGGCATTGCTCATGATGGTCGAACTCCAGCGTGCAGGCCTTCGGCGTAACTTGCCTCGATTATGGCGCTCCGGCTTATGGCCTCGCCGGTGAGTTCCTGGACGATCCGTCCTTCCGCCATCACCAGAACCCGGTCGCAGAGATCGGGCAGTTCGTCCGGCTCGGACGAGATCACCAGCACCGCCATGCCATCGCGGGCAAGCGCCCGGATAAGACGATGGATTTCGGCGCGGGCGCCGACGTCGACCCCGCGCGTCGGTTCATCGAGGATCAGCACCTGAGGTGCGCGAAGCAGCCAGCGCCCGATCACGACCTTCTGCTGGTTGCCGCCGCTGAGCCGGCCGACCGGTGGCTGCGCGCCGGGCGTGCGGATCGACAGGTCGGCGATCATCTTCGCCGAAAGCCGGCTCCGCTTTCGGTTGCTGACAAGGGGAACCGCAGAGCTTGTCACGATCCGCGACAAGCTCGACAGATGAAGGTTGAAGGCGACGCTTTTGCTGAGGATCAACCCCTCGCTACGGCGTTCCTCCGGCACGAGGCCAAGGCCGGCGCGCACCGCGTCGGCAGGACGCCGCGGCGCAAATGGACGTCCGGCAAGCATCATTTGTCCGGCGTCGCAGCGGTCGGCGCCATACAGAAGGCGTGCCAGCTCGGTGCGCCCGGCGCCGACGAGCCCCCCGATGCCCAGGATTTCACTCCGGTGCAACGTAAGGGCGATATCGCGCACGCGCGGCAGGCGCGTAAGTCCCTCGACGGCAAGCACGACCTCGCCACGTGTTGGCGCGGCTTCCACCTTGCGTGTGTTCTGGACCGTGCTGCCGACGATCGCCTCCACCAGGATCGGTCGGGTCAGGCCGGCGCGATCCATGGTCGCGATCGACCGGCCATCGCGGAATGCCGTAACGCGATGGCAAAGACGCAGGATTTCATCCAGCCGGTGTGAGACATAGAGCACCGAGACGCCCGAGGCCGACAGATCCTCCACGATGCGCAGCAGCGACTCCGCCTCGGATGCCGACAGCGAAGCAGTCGGCTCGTCCATGACGATCAGCCGGGCCTTGCGCACCAGTGCCCGGCAGATGTTGATGAGCCACTTCTCGGCGACGCTGAGGCCCCTGACGCTGGACGACAGCGGTGCAGTCAGGCCCACACGCCGCGCGACCGGGGCAACCTCAGTTGCAATGGCGCGCCAGTCGACTATGCCGAAGCGGCTGCGCTTGGGCACACCCAGCATGATGTTCTGCAGGACCGTCATGCCCGGTACGAAAGCCAACTCCTGATGAATGAACGTCATGCCAAGCTCGGTAGAATGCTGCGGCGAGCCGATGAAGACGGGCTGGCCGTCGACGGTAATCCGCCCTTCATCCGGTTGGTTCAGGCCTGCCAGAATGCGTATCAGGGTGGATTTTCCCGCCCCGTTCGCCCCGACGAGTCCATGCACCTCGCCGGCTTTAAGGGTCAGCGAAACACCTTTCAGCGCCTGGACACCGCCAAAGGATTTGGTGATGTCCAGTGCCTCCAGGAACACCTCGCGGCTCTCGCCGGAAGCAAGGTCGCAAGACAGGCGTCCGTCCTTCAACATTATTGTCCGAGGGCCTCGGGGTGCTCTGCGACGAAGGCTTCCACGGTTTCCTGCGTCACCAGCACGGCTGGCACTTCCACCGCCTTGGGTTGCCAAGCGCTGCCGGCGGCCTTGATCTCCTGCAACAGCTCCACCATCCGCTGACCTTCGGTGAAACTGTCCTCCCAGGCGGTCGCCGTCATATGTCCGTTGCGGATATTTTCGATGGCCTGTGCGTTGCCATTGACGCCATACACCTCGACGTCGTCACGGCCCTGCTGCCGCAAGGCCCCGATGGCCCCGATGGCGGGGTCGTCCCAGCAGCCCCATATCGCCAGCTTTCCATCCCCTGGCGGGTTGGAGGCCAGCCATGCGTTGGCATACTGTGCGCCGTCCTCAAAATAGCCGGGAATACGCACCTCGTTCTTGGTGACAGTAATTCCCGGATGATCGGCGAGCATCTCGTCCAGCAGCACCTCGCGGTTACGGCAGACCTCGCCGGTGCGATATGTCAGCGCAAGAAGGTTTCCCTCGCCGCCGAGATCGGCGATCATCTTCTCAATCACCGGCTGGGCGATCGGCGCCCCGGAGCCGTTGGTTGCCGCAACGGAACTGCCTAGCCCTCCGCCCCACGTGACCACCGGTATATCCGCATCGCGCGCAGCGGCCAGCCCCGCTCCGATGGACGAATAGGGGAAGACCATGTCTATGATTGCGGTGGCCCCACGGCCGGCAAAGTTCTGGATCGCGGAGTTGGCCTGATCCGCGCTGCCGGCGGCATCGATGACCGAGACCTCCCAGCCGGCCTTCTCCGCAGCGGCAGTGGCGCCCGCGATGTAGCGAACATTGTTTGCTTCCGTGGCGGAGATCGACACGATCCCGAGAAGCGGCCGATCCTGAGCGGCAGCCGGCACGAGCGTCATGGCAAGGCATGCGGCGACCGCAGCCGTAACCGGATGTTTCATTTGATCCTCCCAACGGCACTCGAACTCGCGTCGCCCTCCCGGCGAACAACGACTAACCGTTTTGCCAGCGTTCCCCATTTAATCGGCAATTGCAAGATGCGTCGCTGCGAAATACCGCCACACGGCCTAGACAGAGTGCTGCTACTTCGAAATGATCCGGCGAAACGATTAACTGGAATTGTGATTTTGGCCACTATACGCGATGTCGCCAAAGCCGCCGGCGTTTCGACCGCAACGGTGTCGGCCGTGGTCAACGGCTCGGCCTATGTCAGCGTTGCCCTGAAGGCACGGGTGATGGCGGCGGTTAAGGAACTCGACTATGCGCCGATGTCTGCGGCCCGTAACCTGAAGCGGGGCCGCAGCCAGCTTATTGCCCTGGTGGTTGCCGACCTTGCCAACCCGTTCTTCGCGCGGTTCGTTTGTGCTGCCGAGGCAGCCGTGACCGAATGGGGCTATTCGCTGGTGCTGTTCAACAGCGACGAGAAGCCGGAAAATGAAAAGCGGATTCTGTCCCGGGTGCGTGCCTTGTCCTGCGACGGGCTCGTATGGGTTCCGATAGAGCCGGCCGGCCGCAACGAGGGTCGCGACGGAGAGGGCGGCACGATGCCGACGGTCCTGTTTGGGCGGGTGGTGGAAAATGAGCGATCCGACACGGTGACGATCGATAATTGCTCGGCCGCACGTCAGGTAACCAACTACCTGCTCGATCTCGGTCACAGGCGCATCGCCACGATCACCGGGCCGCTTCATTTGACCACGGGCCGCGGCCGTCTCGACGGCATGCTGGAAGGAATGGCGCAACGCGGCCTGGCGCCGGAGCCCCGCCACATCCGCGATGGCGCATTCCGCGAGGAGGTTGCGTATGCGGCCGCACGCGACCTCATGACCGAGGCCGAGCCGCCAACGGCCATCTATGTCGCCAACGGTGTCATGGCGCTTGGGGTCATGCGGGCTCTGGCGGATCTTGGCCTGTCGTGCCCGCGCGATGTGTCCATTGCGTCCACGGACACCATCCCGGGGATCGGTGGGTTGCGGCCACGGCTGACACGAACGGAGCATCCCATCGCCGACATGACGCGGGAAGCGCTCCGTTTGCTGGTGGATCGGATAGAGGCGCGTTCACCGCCCGGGCCACGCAATATCGTCTTTCAGCCCGCGCTGATCCTCGGGGAAAGCTGCGCACCGATTGCGCCTTCAGCGCATTGAGGCAAGGTTATCCGCCGCCAAGCCGTCGAGACCGGCGCGGTCGAGGTTACGAGCCGCCAGATTGTCGAAGCGGCCCGGCAGTGCCGTTAGAACAGGTCGTCGACAGCCAAGTTGAGAGCTTCGGCTATTGCCGCCCTTTTATCCGGGCGGGCGGCCCGTGCGCCGTTTTCTATCTGGCTCACATAGGCTTGCGATAACCCACTGGCCTTCGCCAAGGCGGTGACGCTCATGCCGCGATGCTCGCGCCATACCCGCACCTTGCTCTCACCGTCGACGATGCGCTTGACTACGGCAGCCGGGATCAATTCTTCCTCGCCCTTATTGATCCTTGCGAGGACGTCGGCGGCGGCAGCCAAGTCGACGATATCTTCCAGGCGCTCGATAAGGGCCTCGTATTCGGACTTGGGCAGCACGGCGAGCGTCTCGCCGGCCGGGGTTGTGATATACTGGACGGACATGGTCGTTCCTCTCATTCGTAAATGTCGCGACGATGGCCGACCTTGATGACGATAAGGACAACGCCTTGGTCGTTTAAGATCACCCTATAGTCACCAACGCGGAGGCGGTACGTACCCGATGGTTCGCCCTTGAGTGCTTTCACGTTGTTCGCAAGCGAGGCCGGGTCCGCTGCGAATTGCTCGACCTTCGTTTGAATGCGGGTCGCGATGTTGTGAGGCATTCTTGACAGGGACCGAAGGGCTTGCGCGGTGTAGGTGACCACTTTCATGAGTTTTCTATAGCGAAACCATAGCAATTTCGCAATAGATCATAGCAGTTCTATCTCTGGTTCGCACGACAACTGCGGCTTACGGAACGTGCCACCACCGGATATCAGGCTGTGCCGCCGGTGTGCTAACATAAGGGTTTGCAGTGAGGGGAGTTAGGGGCCTGAAACCCCTATGTTTCTTGGTGAGCGCGCAGGGATTCGAACCCTGGACCCCATGATTAAAAGTCACGTGCTCTACCAACTGAGCTACGCGCTCACAACGCGTCAAACGAGTCGCGGAAACGGGCGGACCATATGCATGGCTGACTGATGCGTCAATGCCCAGTTTGCCGTGCCTGCAAACCGGTTTGCGCGGGGCGGGCAGGCGCGATAAGAACGCCTCGTATTCCAAGGAAGACGGCGTACCGATGCTGGAACTGTCATACCCAACAGCCGTGCTGGCCGGCGCGCTCTCGTTCCTTTCACCCTGCGTGCTGCCCCTTGTGCCGCCCTATCTGTGCTACATGGCGGGCGTATCGGCCGACGATCTTCGCGCCGGCCATACGGCCGCGCCGCGCGTACAGGGCCGGGTGGTGGCCAGCGCGGTGGTTTTCGTGCTCGGCTTCTCCAGCGTCTTCATCGCGCTCGGCGCGGGCGCCTCCAGCATCGGCCAGATCCTGCGGCAAAACCTCGACTGGCTGGGTGTTCTGGCGGGCGTCGCGATCATCGCCATGGGCCTCAACTTCCTTGGCGTCTTTCGGCTTTCCTTCCTGTCGCGGGAGATGCGCGTGGCGGCGCCGGACAAGCCACGCAGCTTCTGGGGCGCCTATCTGATGGGCCTTGCCTTCGCATTCGGGTGGACGCCATGCATCGGCCCGGTACTGGGCGCGATACTGGGGCTGGCCGGCGCACAACAGACGGTGGGCCAGGGCGCGGTGCTGCTCGGCTTCTATTCGGCGGGCCTCGGCATTCCGTTCATTCTGGCGGCCGCGTTTTCCGGCGTGTTCCTGCGCGGGCTCGGACGCTTTCGCGCCTATTACGGAACTGTCGAGAAGGCCATGGGCGGGCTTCTGGTCGTCACCGGCATTCTCTTCCTGACCGGCGGCATGCAAACCATGGCGTTCTGGCTGCTGGAAACCTTCCCTGCGCTGCAGATGATCGGCTAAACCATTCTATGCTGCCGCCGACCGACGAATGGATACTCATGACCAGAACCTGCCTCACCATCATCCTCGCTGCCGGTGAAGGTACACGGATGAAGTCCGGCCGCGCCAAGGTGCTGCACCCGGTGGCCGGATTGCCGCTCGTCTGCCATGTGGCGGCCGCCGCGCAAAAGGCGGGGGCGGATGCCATTGCGCTGGTGACAGGCCGGGATGCCGAGGCGGTGGAAGCGGCTGTCGCCATTTATCACGGCGGCGTTCAATCTTTCCGGCAGGTCGAGCGTCTCGGTACGGCGCATGCCGTTCTTGCGGCCGAACCGCAGATAGACCATGGCTACGACGATATCCTCGTCCTGTTCGGCGATACGCCGCTGCTGACGCCCGAAAGCCTTGCCAAGGCGCGGGCACAACTGGCCGACGGCGCGGGCGTGGTCGTCTTCGGCTTCCATGCCAAAAACCCAACGGGTTACGGGCGACTGGTCACCGAGAACGGCGAGCTGGTCGCCATCCGCGAGGAAAGGGACGCATCGCCGCAAGAGCGGGAAATCACCTTCTGCAATGGCGGGCTGATGGCGCTGGACGGGCGACGTGTCGCCCCTCTGCTGCGACGTATCGGCAACCAGAACGCCAAGGGCGAGTACTACCTGACCGACATCGTGGCGCTGGCGCGCGAGGCCGGCGAGCGCGTCATTGCCATGGAGACCGAGGAAAGCGAGTTGCAGGGCGTCAACGACCGCGCCGATCTGGCGTCTGTCGAGGCGGCATGGCAGGCGCGACGGCGGCGCCAAGTCATGGAAGCAGGGGTGACGATGATCGACCCCGCCACGGTCTTCCTGTCCTTCGATACGCAGATCGCGGCCGACTGCGTCCTGGAGCCGAATGTCTTTTTTGGCCCGGGCGTCTCGGTCGGGCCCGGATGCACCATCCACGCCTTCTGCCATATCGAGGGCGCCACGCTTGCGGGCCATTCGCAGATCGGGCCCTTCGCGCGGCTGCGCCCCGGTACCGAGCTGGCGGACGAGGCAAAGGTGGGCAATTTCTGCGAAACGAAGAATGCCAAGGTCGAGCGCGGCGCGAAGATCAACCATTTGTCCTATATTGGTGACGCCCGTGTCGGAGCGCAGGCCAATATCGGCGCCGGCACCATCACCTGCAATTATGATGGCGCATTGAAGCACCATACCGACATCGGCGCAGAGACCTTCATCGGCTCCAACTCGTCGCTGGTGGCCCCCATATCGATCGGCGACGGGGCTTATGTCGCCTCGGGAAGCGTCCTGACCGATGACGTGCCGGCCGATGCGCTGGCCTTCGGGCGTGCGCGGCAGGTGGTGAAGGATGGGCGGGGCCTGGCGATCCGCCAGCGCAACGCTGCGGCCAAGGCGGCGCGCAAGGCAGGAAAGCAGTCCGGTTGAGCGCCTTCGCGCGGCGACACGAACGGACATCAAAATTGACACCCTTCGCGCGCTGCTTCGGCTAAAGCTGCGTCAAAACGTACCGCGTCGGTTTCTGGAGCTATCCCCATGTGCGGCATCATCGGCATCATCAGCAACCAGCCCGTGGCCGGGCGCCTCGTCGACTCGCTGAAGCGCCTCGAATATCGCGGATACGACTCGGCCGGCATCGCGACGCTGGATGGCGGTCGGCTGGATCGTCGTCGTGCCGAAGGCAAGCTGCGCAATCTGGAGGGGCGGCTTGGCGAAGCGCCTTTGCCGGGAACGATCGGCATCGGCCATACGCGCTGGGCCACGCATGGGGCGGCTACGGAAGCGAATGCGCATCCGCATGCATCCGGGCCGGTGTGCGTTGTCCATAACGGCATCATCGAGAATTTCCGCGAGCTCAAGAACGAGCTGATTGCCGACGGCTTCGCCTTCGAAAGCGAGACCGACACCGAGATCGTCGCCGTGATGGTGGCGCGCGAATTGAAGAACGGCGCTGCGCCGCGCGACGCCGTTTCGCGCATCCTGCCCAGGCTGGAAGGCGCATTCGCCCTGGCTTTCCTGTTCGAGGGCAAGGAAAACCTCATGATCGGCGCACGGCGCGGTAGCCCGCTTGCCGTCGGCTCCGGCGAGGGTGAAATGTTCCTCGGCTCCGATGCCATCGCCCTGTCGCCCTTTACCGATACCGTGCGTTACCTGAATGACGGCGACTGGGTCGTCCTCAGCCACGACAATGCCGAAATATTCGACGCCGAAAACCGGCCGGTCGACCGCCCGGTGCGTCAGGCGGTGGGCAAGAGCTTCAATGTCGACAAGGGCAACTACCGCCACTTCATGCAGAAGGAGATGTTCGAGCAACCGGAAGTCATCTCCCACACCCTCGGCGCCTTCGTCGACATGGCCAGCGGACGGACGCGCCTGCCGGCCGGCGCGGAGATCGATTTTTCCAAGGTGGGGCGGATCGCCCTGTCGGCCTGCGGAACGGGCTATTATGCGGCGCTGGTGGGCCGCTATTACTTCGAGCGCTACGCGCGTATCGCCTGCGACCTCGATGTCGCCTCCGAGTTCCGCTACCGCGAAAGCCCGCTGGGCGGCATCGATCTGGCGCTCTTCATTTCCCAGTCCGGCGAGACGGCCGATACGCTGGCCTCGCTTCGGTACGCAAAGTCGCAGGGCGTACGCGCCGCGGCTATCGTGAATGTGCCGGAATCCACCATCGCCCGCGAGGCCGATGTCGTGTGGCCGACGCTTGCCGGACCGGAGATCGGCGTCGCCTCCACCAAGGCCTTCACCTGCCAGCTCACGGCCCTGGCGGCCCTTGCCATCCGCGCCGGCGTGGCGCGCGGCGTGATCGATGCCGAGCAGGAACTCGAATTGACGCGTCAGTTGATGGAAGTTCCGCGGTTGGTCAACGAGGCGCTGGCACTGGAGCCGGAGATCGAGCTGTCCGGTCACGAGCTTGCCGGCAAGCGGCACGCTCTGTATCTGGGCCGTGGATTCTCTTTCCCGCTGGCACTTGAGGGTGCGCTGAAGCTGAAGGAAATCAGCTACATCCACGCAGAAGGTTATGCAGCGGGTGAGCTGAAGCACGGGCCGATCGCCCTGATCGACGAGACGATGGACGTAGTGGTGATCGCCCCGCATGACCGCGTCTTCGACAAGACGGTGTCCAACATGCAGGAGGTTGCGGCGCGCGGCGGGCGTATTCTGCTGATCACCGATGCGCCGGGCGCGGAAGCCGGTGCCATGCGCGGCCTGCGCACGCTGATACTGCCGGTCATGCCGGAAATCCTGACGCCCATCGTCTATGCGGTGCCGTTGCAGATGCTGGCCTATCATACGGCGGTGCAGATGGGCACCGATGTCGACCAGCCCAGAAACCTCGCCAAGTCGGTTACGGTGGAGTAGTCAGCCGGAGCGCAAAAGGCGCACCGCCTCGTCCTTGCCGAACAGGTACAGGAGGGCGCGGACGGCCTGTCCGCGCGGCGAGGACAAGTCCGGGTCCTGCGTCAGAAGCAGGCGTGCATCGTCGCGGGCGATTTCCATGAGGGCGGAGTGTGTGTCCAGACGTGCGATGCGAAAGCTCTGCATGCCGGATTGGCGCGTACCGAGGATATCGCCTTCACCCCTCAGGCGCAGATCTTCCTCTGCGATCCGGAAGCCGTCTTCCGTTTCCCGCATGATGGCCAGCCTGGCATGCGCCGTCTGCCCAAGCGGCCCGCGATAAAGCAGAACGCAGGTCGAGGCGCGCGTTCCACGGCCGACACGTCCGCGCAACTGGTGCAACTGCGAAAGGCCGAAGCGCTCGGCATGCTCGATGACGATGATGGAGGCTTCCGGCACATCGACGCCCACCTCGATTACCGTCGTCGCCACAATCAGCTTAGTGTGGCCAGCCTTGAAGGCGGCCATCGCGGCGTCTTTTTCGTCGCCGCTCATCTGGCCATGGACCAGCCCGACCGTGTCGCCGAACCAGCTTTTCAGCGTTTCGTGCCGCTCCTGCGCGGCGGTAAGGTCGCTTTTCTCCGATTCCTCGACGAGCGGGCAGACCCAATAGACGCGGTCGCCGCTCTCCATGGCCTTGCCGATGCGCTGCACGATTTCGCCGATCCGCTCGGTGGAGACGGCAACGGTGGTGATGGGAAGCCGGCCGGCCGGCTTGCCCGTCAACCGGGACACGTCCATGTCGCCGAAGGCCGCCAGCACGAGCGTGCGCGGGATCGGCGTCGCGGTCATGACCAATAGATCGGGCGCGGTGCCCTTGCGGGTCAGTTGCAGGCGTTGATGGACGCCGAAGCGATGCTGCTCGTCCACCACGACGAGGCCGAGATTGCCGTAGACGACATCCGCCTGGAACAGCGCGTGCGTTCCGACCACGATGTCGACTGTCCCGTCGGCGATGGCCTGTAATTTGCGCTCGCGGGCCTTGCCATTGTCGCGCCCCGTCAGAAGCGCGATGGACAGGCCGGCCTTGGCGCAGATTGTCTCCAGCCCGGCAAAGTGCTGGCGCGCAAGGATTTCCGTTGGCGCCAGCAGCGCCGATTGGGCACCGGACTCGCGCGCGGCGGCCATCGCCATCAGCGCGACGACCGTCTTGCCGGCGCCGACATCGCCCTGCAGAAGGCGCAGCATCCTGTCGGGCGCGCCCATATCGGCGTAGATTTCCTCAAGCGCGGTGCCTTGCGCTTCCGTCAGCCTGAACGGCAGCGCATCCAGAACGCGCGCACGTAGCGCCCCATCGCCGCCAAGGCACTGGCCGGGCAGCTTGCGCATGCGCTGGCGCGACAAGGCCAGCGCCATCTGGCTGGCCAGGAACTCGTCATAGGCAAGGCGCTGGAAGGCCGGGCTCACCGGTTCGGCATGGGCGGGGGTTTCAGGATTGTGGATCTGCAGCAGGGCCTCGGCGAAGGACGGAAAGCGCAGGCGCGCCAATGAATGCGGCTCTATCCACTCGTCCAGCGGCGGAACGCCGGTCAGCGCCGCCTCTACAGCCTTGCGCAGCGTGCGCGGCGACAGGCCGGCCGTCATCGGATAGACGGGTTCCACCAGTGCCAGGTGTTCCACCTCGTCCAGCGGCGCCACGAAGTCCGGATGCACCATGGACGGACGGCCATTGAAACGCTCGACCTTGCCGGAGACGAGAAGTTCGGCATCCAGCGGCAGCAGCTTTTCGATCCACGGGCGGTTCGGCCGGAAATAGGTGAGGGTGATCTCTCCGGTCTCGTCGCTGGCCAGGATTCGGGCCGGCTGGTTGCTGCCCTTGCCCCCGGGAAAGAAGTGCCGCGTCACGCGCAGCGCCAGGCTGACGATCTCCCCCTCCGGGGCATCGGCCACGGCGACGCGCCTTCGCCGGTCGACGACACCGGAAGGAAGATGAAAAAGAAGGTCGCGGACGCGTGCATCCCCGCCGCCCGAGGGCGCGACGAGGCCGGCCATGACGGCAGCCACCTTGGGCCCGACGCCGGGCAGGGTCGTAATCGGCGCGAATAGAGGATCGAGGGCGGAAGGGCGCATGCCTTTCCATGACGCCGGCAGGCCGCAGATGCAAGCTCCGGGCTATCCGTTTGCGTCCGCGATGCCCTATATGTGCGCGCTCGTACCGCAAGGAGCCGCAAGGAAAAACGATGACAGGCATTGGCCGCACATCCAGCGATCTCGACCCGCGCAGGCGCAAGGTGCTGTTCCGCTCCTGGCATCGCGGCACGCGCGAGATGGATCTGGTGCTGGGCCGCTTCGCCGATGCCGAGATCGACCGGCTGAGCGACGAGGAACTGACCATCTACGAAGCGCTGATCGACGCGCCCGACCGGGAAATCTTCTCCTGGATCACGGGCACGGAGGCGACCCCGGCCGAGTACGATACGCCGGTGTTCCGGCGCATCCGCGATTTCTATGCCCTGCCGGAAGGCGATGCCCAATGAGCCAGCCGGCCGATCTCAAGAAGCGCTTGTCCAAGGACGGTGCGCTGACCATCGGCAACGTGCTGGATGGCTATGTACCTTTCATTCTGGCCGAGATCGCCCGCCACCGGGGCGGTGACCGGCCCATCGTCTTCGTCATGCGCGATGGCGGCTCCATGGGAGAGGTCGAGGATGCCTTGCGCTTCGTCGCACCGGATCTTCCTGTCCTGACGCTTCCCGCCTGGGACTGCCTTCCATACGACCGCGTCGGCCCGTCTTCGGGCACGGCGGCCACCCGCCTTGCTGCGATGACGGCCATTGGCGAATTGCGCGCCCAGCCGCACCGCGCCGTGATTTTGACGACGGCGAACGCCCTTCTGCAACGCATGCCGCCGCTGTCGACGCTGATGGAAGAGACGATCCGCGCCAAAGCCAGCGGCCGCGTGCCGATGAAGCAGATCGTGGATGCGCTGCAGCTCGGCGGGTTCGAGCGCGTCACCACCGTGCGCGAGGCCGGCGAATTTGCGGTGCGCGGCGGCATACTGGACCTGTATGCCCCCGGCGAGGACGAACCGGTGCGCCTGGATTTCTTCGGCGATACGCTGGAGACGATCCGCAGCTTCGACCCTGCCACGCAGCGCAGTACCGGCACCCGCAAGACATTCGAGCTTGCGCCGGTGTCGGAGGTTTCGCTGCGCGAGGACTCGATCTCGCGGTTCCGCAGCAATTACGTGCGCAGGTTCGGCGCGCCCTCGCGCGAGGATGGGCTTTACGCCTCCATCTCCGAGGGCAAGCGCTTCGCCGGCATGGAACACTGGCTGCCGCTCTTTTACGAGCGTCTCGAGACCGTGTTCGATTATGTCGACGGGTTTCCGATCGTACTCGACCATCTGTTGACCGAGGCCGCGGGCGAGCGCCGGAAGCTGATCGACGATTATTACGAGGCGCGGCGTCGATCCATCGCCGCCGAGAGTGCGGGGGGCGTGCCCTACAATCCGATCGCCCCGGACGAATTGTACCTTCCGATGGACGAGCTGACCGACCGGATCGCGGCATCCGCGCCCGTGCGCCTGTCGGCCTATGCGCAAACCGACGCCGGCGGCGCCGATACGCTGAACCTCGACGTGACGCGCGGCCGCACCTTCGCGGGAGAGCGGCAGGCCGGCGACGTCAATGTGTTTTCCGCGGCGGTGGACCATATCTCGCGGCTGCGGGCAGACGGCAAGCAGGTGATCCTGGCCGCCTGGACGGAAGGATCGCGAGACCGGCTCACCCAGATCGTGGAAGAGCATGGTCTGGGCAACATCAAGCCCGTCGACACGCTGAGCCAAGCTCTGGAGATCGGCCGGAACACGGTTGCCACCGCCGTCCTTGGCGTGGAAGCCGGCTTCGAAACCCAGCGCATCGCCGTTGTTGGCGAGCAGGACATACTCGGCGACAGGCTGATCCGCCGCGCCCGGCGGCGCAAGCGCGGATCGGACTTCATCAGCGAGGCGTCTGGCCTTGCCGAGGGCGACATCGTCGTCCACGTCGATCACGGCATCGGGCGCTTCGTCGGCCTGCGCACGATCGAGGCGGCAGGCGCCCCCCATGATTGCGTCGAGCTGCGTTACGCCGGAGACGACCGGCTGTTCCTGCCGGTCGAGAATATCGAGCTTCTGTCGCGCTATGGCGGCGAGGGGTCCGAAGCCAATCTGGACAAGCTCGGCGGCGGCGCATGGCAGGCGCGCAAGGCCAAGCTCAAGCGTCGGCTTCTGGACATGGCGGGTGAACTCATTCGCATTGCTGCCGTACGCCAGACGCGCGGCGCGCCCAAGCTGTTGCCCCCCGAAGGGTTGTGGGACGAATTCCAGGCGCGTTTCCCCTACGAGGAGACGGATGACCAGTTGGGCGCCATCGAGGCGGTGGCCGACGATCTTGGCGCCGGCCGGCCGATGGACCGCCTCGTCTGCGGCGATGTGGGCTTCGGCAAGACGGAAGTGGCGCTGCGGGCAGCCTTCATTGCCGCGATGAACGGCTTGCAGGTTGCGGTGGTGGTTCCGACGACGCTTCTGTCGCGCCAGCACTACAAGACATTCATGGAGCGTTTCCGTGGCCTGCCGCTGACCGTGTCGCAGGCCTCGCGGCTGGTAACCGGCAAGGAGCTGGCGGCCACCAAGAAGGGCATCCAGGAAGGTACGGTCGACATCGTCGTCGGCACGCACGCCCTTTTGGGCAAGTCCGTCGACTTCAAGAATCTCGGTCTGCTGATCATCGACGAGGAGCAGCATTTCGGCGTCAAGCACAAGGAACGGCTGAAGGAACTGAAGTCCGACATCCATGTGCTGACGCTGTCGGCAACGCCCATCCCGCGCACGCTGCAGCTTGCGCTGACCGGCGTGCGCGAACTGTCCCTCATCACGACACCGCCGGTGGACCGGATGGCCGTACGCACTTTCGTTTCGCCCTTCGATCCGCTCGTCGTGCGCGAAACCCTGCTGCGCGAGCGCTATCGCGGCGGACAGAGCTTCTATGTCGCGCCGCGCCTGGCGGACCTGGCCGGTATCAAGGAATTTCTGGACGAGCAGGTCCCCGAGCTGAAGGTGGCCGTGGCGCACGGGCAGATGCCGGCGGGCGAACTCGACGACATCATGAATGCCTTCCACGAGGGGCAGTACGATGTGCTGCTGTCCACCACCATCGTGGAGTCTGGCCTGGATATCCCGACGGCCAACACCATGATCGTGCATCGCGCGGACATGTTCGGCCTGGCGCAGCTTTACCAGTTGCGCGGGCGCGTCGGCCGCTCCAAGCAGCGCGCCTATGCGCTCATGACCATTCCGGCCAACAAGACGCCGACGGCGGGCGCCGACCGCCGATTGAAGGTTCTGCAGTCGCTGGACACGCTGGGCGCCGGCTTCCAGCTTGCCAGCCACGATCTGGACCAGCGCGGCGCCGGCAACATCCTGGGCGAGGAGCAGAGCGGACACGTCAAGGAAGTCGGTTTCGAGCTCTACCAGCAGATGCTGGAAGAGGCCGTCGCCGAGATGAAGGGCGAGGAGCCTGAGACGAACGGCATGTGGTCGCCGCAGATCACGCTCGGCACTGCGGTCATGATTCCGGAAAGCTACGTCCCCGACCTGCAATTGCGCATGACCCTGTATCGGCGGCTGGCGGATCTGGCCGACGCCAAGGAGATCGACGCATTCGGCGCCGAATTGATCGACAGGTTCGGCCCGCTACCTCCAGAGGTGGACCATCTGTTGAAGGTGGTCTTCATCAAGGCGCTGTGCCGCAAGGCGAATGTCGAGAAACTGGATGCAGGGCCCAAGGGCGTCGTCGTGCAGTTCCGCGACAAGAACTTCGCCAATCCGGCGGCGCTCGTGCGCTTCATCGGAGAGCAGGGCGTGTCCGCCAAGATCCGGCCCGATCAGTCCATCGTCTTCATGCGGGATTGGCCAAAGCCGGAACAGCGTCTCAACGGTGCCGCCGTCATCGCCACGCAACTGGCCCGCATGGTCGACAAGGCGCCCGAAGCGGCGAAAGCCGGATAAGACAAAAAAGGCAGGAGCCCGGAAGGCTCCTGCCGCTTATTCGTTCAGCCTGTCAGGCCGATTTAGGCGCCGGTGCGGATCAGCATGAAGGCGGGGATCTCCTCGCCGAAGCCCACCGGGGACGGCTCGTTGCCATGGTCGTTGCCGCCGCGGTGGCGGCCATTACGGGACGGCTCCTGCGGGCGCGGTGCGGCGTGAGCGTTAGCAGGCTCCGGCTTGCGGCGTGCGTTTTCGGCAGGCTTGTCCCCACGCTCGACTTTTGCAGGCTTGGCGGCGGGCTCTTCAGAGGCCTCCACCGGCGCGTCCAGCGCCTCGGCAGGCTCGTCCACCGGCGTGTCGCGCTTCGCACCCCTGCCACGGCCGCGCTCGGAAGAGCTGCCGGAACCACGGCCACGCTCGGATGAGCCGCTGGCCTTGCGGGTGCCCCGCTTGCCGCGCTTATCGCCGCTGTCCGCACTTTCGGAAACGGTCGACAGGTCGCCATCGAGCCATTCGATATCCTTGGAGATCATCTTCTCGATGGCATCCAGGTACTTGCCGTCCTCACGCGTGACGAGCGTGAATGCCTTGCCGGACCGACCGGCCCGGCCGGTGCGGCCAATGCGGTGGACATAATCTTCCGCATGGGTCGGCACGTCGAAGTTGAAGACGTGGCTGACCATGGGAATATCCAGACCGCGCGCCGCAACGTCGGATGCCACCAGCAGCGTCAGCTTGTTGTCGCGGAAGGCCTGCAGCGTCATCGTGCGGGCGCGCTGGTCCATGTCGCCATGCAGGGCGCCAACCGAGAAACCGTGCTTGTCCAGCGAGCGGAACAGGGTGGAGACATCGCGTTTGCGGTTGCAGAAGATGATCGCGTTGGTGAGGGTCTCGCCCTCATCGCGGATCAGGCCACGCAGCCGGTCGCGCTTGTCGTAATCCTTGGAAGCGGTGGCAACAAGCTTCTGCTCCACCGTCAGCGCGGTTGAGGCGGGCTTTGCCACCTCGACGCGCACGGGGTTCTGCAGGAACTGGTCGGCCAGACGGGTGATTTCCGGCGGCATCGTGGCCGAGAAGAAAAGCGTCTGCCGCGTGAAAGGGATCATCTTGCAGATGCGCTCGATATCCGGAATGAAGCCCATGTCGAGCATCCGGTCCGCCTCGTCGATGACGAGGATCTCAACGCCGGTCATCAGAAGCTTGCCGCGCTCGAAATGATCGAGAAGCCGGCCCGGCGTCGCGATCAATACGTCGACGCCACGCTCCAGCTTGCGGTTCTGATCTTCGAAAGAGACGCCGCCGATCAGCAGAGCGACGTTCAGCCGGCTGTTGATGCCGTATTTCTCGAAGGATTCCTCGACCTGGGCCGCCAGCTCGCGCGTCGGCTCGATGATCAGCGTCCGTGGCATACGGGCCCGGGCGCGCCCCTTTTCCAGCAGGGTCAGCATGGGCAGCACGAAAGATGCCGTCTTGCCCGTTCCGGTCTGGGCGATGCCCAGCACGTCGCGGCGTTGCAGGGCATGCGGGATAGCCTGCGCCTGGATGGGCGTGGGCTCCGAATATCCGGCTTTCTCGACGGCCTCGAGAACCTTGGCGCTAAGTCCCAGCTCTGAAAATGGCATGAAGGGGTTTAATCTCTTGATCTCAATGGTCGAAGACAAGGTTGGGGAAGGCATATGCATTCGCACCGGCCATAGAACTGCAAGCCCCAAATGTCAAGTTGTCGCAACATTAAGAGCGGCGGAATACGGTAAGCCAATTGGAAAACCGGCACGATCTGCCGGTTTTTCTTAAGTGCGATCTATGACCGGATCAGGCTTCAATTGGATGCCGGGCCGAACGTATAGGGTTCGCCGGGAGTGACGAACAGCTCGTATGTCTCGGCGATCTCGCCGTCCAGCGGTACGATGTCGAGGAAGAGAGACAGCGTGGAGGGGGCATCTTCCGACGGCTCGTCCGCGCGATAATTGACGATGGCGCCGTTGAGCCCGGCAATTTCCGTGATCTCTGTCGTCGTCAATACCGAAAGCTGCCCTTCATTCTCCAAGATCTGCTGCACGAAGAAGCGGTTGCCGTTCGGGTCTCCGGCCGCCTGCAGCAAAGCCGTACGCCAGACGCCATTCCTGTCGCCGTCGGCCCAGGGGCCCAGCACCTGCACATCGGTGATGTAGGGCGAGAGCTGATCCAGTTCCAGGGCGGCTGCCGCCTGCGGGGCCGTTTGCGACGGCGCGGCCTGCTGCGGCTCGGCGGCGTCAGGTGTGGCCTCCTGCGCAAAGGCCGGCATGGCCAGCAGGCAGGCAAGGGAGAAAGCGGGCAAAATGCGTGATTTCATGATCAGACGTCCAGATCTTCGACGAATGCGGCCCGCTCCTGAATGAAGCGGAAACGGGCTTCGGGCTTGTTTCCCATCAAGGCTTCCACCGCGCCGGCGGTTCCGGATTCCGGAAGGTCGTCCATTTCGACCCGCAACAGCGTGCGCTTGCGCGGGTCCATGGTGGTTTCCTTCAACTGGCCGGGCAGCATCTCGCCAAGGCCTTTGAACCGGCTGATCTCTACCTTGCCCTTGCCCTTGAACTCGCGCTGCATCAGCCGCTCTCGGTCGGCATCGTCGCGGGCATAGATCGTCTTGCCGCCCTGACTGAGCTTGTAAAGCGGCGGTACGGCCAGGAACAGGTGCCCGCCGCGGATCAGCTCCGGCATTTCCTGGAAGAAGAATGTGATGAGAAGCGAAGCGATATGCGCGCCGTCCACATCGGCGTCGGTCATGATGATGACGCGCTCGTAGCGCAGGTCGCCCTCGCGGTATTTGCCGCGCGTCCCGCAGCCGAGCGCCAGGATAAGATCGGCGAGCTGCTGGTTGGCGCCCACCTTTTCGCGGCCGGCGCTGGCGACGTTCAATATCTTGCCGCGCAACGGCAGAATGGCCTGACGGGTCCGGTCACGTGCCTGCTTGGCCGAACCGCCGGCCGAGTCGCCCTCGACGATGAAGAGTTCGGCGCCCGCCGCGCCGTTCTGCGAGCAGTCGGCCAGCTTGCCCGGCAACCGCAGCTTGCGCGTTGCGGTCTTGCGGCTGACTTCCTTTTCGGCGCGCCGCCGAAGCCGTTCGTCGGCGCGTTCGACCACCCAGTCGATCAGGCGCGCGGCATCCTGCGGCGAGCTGGCAAGCCAGATGTCGAAACTGTCGCGGATGGCGTTCTCGACGATGCGGTGGGCTTCGCCGGTGGCCAGGCGATCCTTGGTCTGGCCGACGAATTCCGGCTCGCGGATGAAGACCGACAACATGGCCGAGGCCGTCACCATGATGTCTTCGGCGGTGATGACGCTGGCCCGCTTGTTGCCGGACACCTCCGCGAAGGCCTTGATGCCGCGCAGCAGGACGCTGCGCAGTCCGGCCTCGTGCGTGCCGCCCTCCGGCGTGGGAATGGTGTTGCAGTAGGAGCGGACAGCGCCGTCCGCTGCCGTCCAGCAGACCGCCCATTCCACCGCGCCGTGGCCGGACGCCTTCTGCGTGCGGCCGGAAAACACCTGCGTCGTCACGCGATGCTCGGAGCCGATGCTCGTCTCGAGGTAGTCCTTCAGGCCGCCGGGAAAGTGGAAGGTGGCCTTGGGCGGAACTTCGGCTTCGCCCAGAAGGGCCGGATCGCAGGACCACCGGATTTCGACCCCGCCGAACAGATAGGCCTTGGACCGCGCCATGGCGAACAGCCGTGCCGGATCGAACGTCGCCCCTTCGCCGAAGATCTGGCTGTCCGGGCGGAACCGCACGCGCGTACCGCGACGGTTCTGTACCTCGCCGACCTCCTGGAGGGTGCTTGTGGCAACGCCGCGCGCATAGCTTTGCCGGTAGAGCCGGCGGTTGCGCGCGATCTCCACCTCCAGCACATCGGACAGGGCATTGACCACCGATACGCCGACGCCATGCAGGCCACCGGAGGTTTCATAGACCTTGGAGTCGAACTTGCCGCCGGCATGCAGCGTGGTCATGATGACTTCGAGTGCCGACTTGTCCTTGTATTTGGGATGCGGGTCCACCGGAATGCCGCGCCCATTGTCGGTGACGGACAGGAAACCCTGCGTGTCCAGCGCGACCTCGATGAAGGTGGCGTGGCCGGCCACCGCCTCGTCCATCGAATTGTCGATGACTTCGGCGAACAGGTGGTGAAGCGCCTTGGAGTCCGTGCCGCCGACATACATGCCCGGGCGTCGACGGACAGGTTCCAGCCCTTCCAGCACCTCGATATCGGCGGCGGTATAGTCGCTGTCGGATGGGGCCTGCGGGGCACGCTGCGGCGCGCGCGGCTTCTGGGCGGAGGCGTCAGACACTGGAACGACGCGCGCGGCGGAACCGGAAAACAGATCGTCGCTCATATCCGTGCCCCACCTTCGTGCCGCAATGCCAAACCTTTCGCACCCGCCTCCATCCGCATGTCTCTGGGTATACTTTCACGAAATGTTCTACAAGCGCAACGCTGCTATTTCAGGTGGCAAAAGCTTGGAAACATGCGCTTTTCCACGGTTTTCGTCGGCTGCCCCTGCGTCTCGACAAGCGCGGCCCCAGCCGCCACTCTGTGGCCGAAAGCCAGATGATTCCCCGGAGAAGCCGTGCCACGACGTCGTTCCTCGTTTCTGCCGGCGCTGGCCCTTGCGGCCTTGGCCATCCCGGCGGGCAGCCTGCCTGCGGCAGGCCAGAGCATCGCGCCTTACAAGGACGCGCTGTTCGCCTACCGGGAAGGCACGGCCAGCCTGAAGGGCGGGCGCGTCCTGGATGTTCCCTATACGGCAGAGATCGATATCGACCGGCGCGACCAGGTTCCGGAACGGCGGGTGCGGCGCGACTATGTGGACCTGTCTCCGACGCGTCGCCAGACCGACGAAACCTGGCACACCGAGGCCGGCCCGGTCGAGGTGTCGCTGGCCGGCGTCAGGCGCGATCCCGCCTTCGTCGTGCTTTTTATCCATGGCAAGGGCGGCGACCGCCGCCTCGGCATGAACGACTGGACGTTCGGCGGCAATTTCAACCGGCTCAAGAACATCGCCCAACGCTCCGGTGGGCTGTACATGACCATGAGCGCGGGCCTGTTCGCCGAGGCGGACCAGAAGCGGGCGTCGGGCCTCGTTGCGGAGATCGCCGCGCGCCATCCGTCCGCGCGCATCGTGGTGGCCTGCGGCTCCATGGGCGGGCGGCTGTGCTGGTCGATCGCGGAGGGGCGTCAGGCAAGCCTTCTTTCGGGTCTTGTCCTGCTGGGCGGGCAGAGTTCGACGGGCGATGTCCGCGCCGCGATGAAGGCTCGGGGTGGACGGCCGCTGCCGACGCTGATTGCCCATGGCTCGGCCGACAAGGTCTATGATTTCGACTTGCAGCGCCATGTCACGGATGAGGTTGCAGCCGCGTTCCCGGGCTACCCGATCCGCTTCGTCGGGTTCGAGACAGGCAGCCACGGCACGCCGATCCGCATGGTCGACTGGCGCGATACGTTGAACTGGGTTTTCGCGCAGTAGAAGCCAAAGTTGCCTCAGCAAACAGTTGCGCTATACTTATGGATGGCGAAGGAGGCTGCTCGTTCGTGTAGCCAATGCCAGACATCCGCGCGGACACGCGCCCCGCTTCGCCGTTCAGCGAGCCGGCATGCAAGACCGGCCCTACGGGAGGTGTGTGATGTCTTCGATCATCGATTTTTTTGCCGATGCCAGCCTGCAGTTCTATGCCGGCCTGGGCCTTGCGGTGCTGCTGAGCGTGTTCGGCGGAGAATGACAAAGCCCCGGCCACGCAGGCGCGACCGGGGCTTTTGATGCTTCAGCTAGGCCTGACGATCAGACCGAGTAGTACATGTCGAACTCGACCGGGTGCGGCGTCATTTCGAAGCGCAGCACTTCAGCCATCTTGAGCTCGATGAAGGCATCGATCTGGTCGTCGTCGAACACGCCGCCGGCCTTCAGGTAGTCGCGGTCGCTGTCGAGGGCTTCCAGCGCCTCACGCAGCGAGCGGCAGACGGTCGGGATTTCCTTCAGCTCTTCCGGCGGCAGGTCGTACAGATCCTTGTCCATGGCCGAGCCCGGATGGATCTTGTTCTTGATGCCGTCGAGGCCGGCCATCAGCATGGCCGAGAAGGCGAGATACGGGTTTGCCGTCGGGTCGGGGAAGCGAACTTCCACGCGCTTGGCCTTCGGCGACTGGCCGAACGGGATACGGCAGGAAGCCGAGCGGTTGCGTGCCGAATAGGCCAGCAGAACCGGTGCCTCGTAGCCCGG
Organism: Aureimonas altamirensis; assembly: GCF_001463885.1. GTDB lineage: Bacteria > Pseudomonadota > Alphaproteobacteria > Rhizobiales > Rhizobiaceae > Aureimonas > Aureimonas altamirensis. The sequence goes on from NZ_BBWQ01000018.1 coordinate 149,750, forward strand.
CACCAGACGCTTGAACGAGTTGGTGGACGGGTTGGTGAATGCGTTCAGCGACTTGGCATGCTTGATGATGCCGCCGATGTAGAACAGCGCCGTCTCGGACAGGCCCGCATACTCGTTACCGGCGAAGGTCGGCTTGCCGCCCTTCCAGATCGACTGGTGGACGTGCATGCCCGAGCCGTTGTCGCCGAAGATCGGCTTCGGCATGAACGTGGCCGTCTTGCCGTAGGCGTTGGCGACCTGATGGATCACATACTTGTAGATCTGCATCTTGTCGGCGTTGCGGACGAGCGTGTCGAACTTGATGCCGAGCTCGTGCTGGGCTGCCGCCACTTCGTGGTGATGCTTCTCGACCGAGACGCCCATTTCGGCCATCACGGTGAGCATCTCGGAGCGCATGTCCTGGCAGGAATCGACCGGAGGCACGGGGAAGTAGCCGCCCTTGACGCGCGGACGGTGGCCGAGATTGCCGGTCTCGTACTCAGTGTCGTCGTTGGACGGCAGCTCGGTCGAGTCCAGCTTGAAGCCGGTGTTGTACGGGTCGGCCTTGTAGCGGACGTCGTCGAAGATGAAGAACTCGGCTTCCGGGCCGAAGAACGCCGTATCGCCGATACCGGACTGCTGCAGATAGGCCTCGGCCTTCTTGGCCGTGCTGCGCGGATCGCGGTTGTAGGACTCGCCCGAGATCGGGTCGAGGATGTCGCAGTAGATCGACATGGTCGACTGCGCGAAGAAGGGGTCCATGTGGGCCGTCTCGGGATCCGGCATCAGAACCATGTCGGATTCGTTGATGGCCTTCCAGCCGCCGATCGACGAGCCGTCGAACATCGTGCCTTCGGAGAAGAGATCTTCGTCCACGATTGCGATGTCGAGCGTGACGTGCTGCAGCTTGCCCTTCGGGTCGGTGAAGCGCAGGTCGACGAATTTGACGTCGTTATCCTTGATCTGCTTCAAAACATCATTGGCCGAAGTCATTTTAGTCCTTCCTGTTTGGAATGTTCGAATGTTGGACGAGCTCGGGAGCTCAGATCGCGTCGACGCCGACTTCCCCGGTGCGGATGCGAACGGCTTCCTCGATATTGGAAACGAAAATCTTGCCATCGCCGATGCGGCCGGTCTGGGCGGCCTTGCGGATCGCCTCCACGGCGGCCGCCACGGACTCGTCCGCAAGCACGACCTCGATCTTCACCTTGGGCAGAAAGTCGACGACATATTCCGCGCCCCGGTACAGCTCCGTGTGGCCCTTCTGGCGGCCAAAGCCCTTGGCTTCCGTGACGGTAATGCCCTGAAGGCCGACATCTTGAAGCGCTTCCTTTACCTCATCGAGCTTGAAAGGCTTGATGATCGCTTCAATCTTCTTCATCGGGTCGTCTCCAATGCGCACGCGGGCTCAAGGTTGTCTATCCTGTCGGCTTGCTGAACGCTACAGTACCGAAGGCCAGTTCTGCCCGTTGTTTCACCAATTTGTTGCAAAAAGAATAGGCAAGGTGCGCAAAAAATGAACCGGCATGATGCGGATGTTAGCGGTATTTGTCTGCTTACGCCGAAAGAAATGGCGCAAGCAGATGAAATGGCTGCCAAATTAGGCGGTTGCAGCTACTCATTGATGCAGGCTGCGGCGGCCGCCGTTGCCAATAGGGCAGATGCGATGGCGCCTAGTGGCCCCATCGCCGTGCTGGCCGGCACGGGCAACAATGGCGGCGACGCCGTGCTGGCGGCGCACTATTTGCGCGCACGCGGACGGTCCGTCCGGCTGTTCATGCCTGGCGCGGCAAAAGGCGACGACGCCGGCCGGGCAATGTCGGAATGGGCGTCGCAAAGCGAATCGCCGGAGGCGTTCCTGCCGGGTGAGTTCGCCCTCGTCATCGACGGCCTTTTCGGCGCAGGGCTCCAGCGGCCGCTGGACGGCGCGGCGGCCGAACTGGTGCGGCGGCTGGGCGAAGGGAAGGCGAGGGTTCTGTCCATCGACCTTCCCAGCGGCGTATCCGGCGAAACGGGGCAGGTACTGGGGAGTGCGCCACAGGCCGAGGCGACGGTGACCTTCTTCCGCCGCAAGCCCGGCCATCTGCTGCAGCCGGGCGCGGCCCTCTGCGGCAAGGTGACGGTGGCCGATATCGGCATCCCCGCAACCGTTCTGCACCAGATCCAGCCGCAAACCTTTGCCAACCAGCCGCCGCTATGGCGTCATCGCCTGCTGAAGCCCGGCGAGGCGGACCATAAATATGCGCGTGGGCATGCCGTCGTCTTTTCCGGCGGCCCAAGCCATACCGGTGCGGCGCGCCTTGCCGCGATGGCCGCCTTGCGCGGTGGCGCCGGGCTGGTGACGATGTTCGCCGCAGGCAGCGCGATGGCGGTGAATGCCGCGCACCTGACGGCCGTCATGCTGCGCCGCTGCGACGATGTCGGCCAACTGGCCGATCATCTGGCCGATGGGCGCCTGAACGCCTTCGTGCTGGGGCCGGGCTTCGGCAGCGCGGACAAGGCGCGCGCCTATGCCGCCGCAATACTGGAAGCGCGCCGCGCACTGGTGCTGGATGCCGACGGCCTGACAGCCTTTCGCGACCACGCGGCCGACCTGTTCCTGCTGGGTGCCACCAACGCCGCCCGCCTGGTGCTGACACCGCATATGGGCGAGTTCGCACGGCTGTTTCCCGACATCGCGGCGGAGCCGGAACGCGGCAAGCCGTATATGGCCCGCATGGCCGCCGCGCGGTCCGGCGCGGTGGTGGTGCTGAAAGGCAGCGATACCGTGATCGCCGCGCCGGACGGCCGCGCCGCCATCAACGCGACGGGAACGCCGGCCCTGGCCACCGCCGGCACCGGCGATGTGCTCGCCGGTCTGGTCGGTGCGCAACTGGCCAACGACGTGCCGCCCTTCGAGGCGGCCTGCATTGCCGTGTGGCTGCATGGCGTTGCCGCGCGCCTGTACGGGCCGGGCCTGATCGCCGAAGACCTGCCGGGGCTGGTACCCCAGGCTATCGCCCGGCTGCATTCACTCTGCGGCTTCAGCCTTCCCGGCTGGCCGCCGCAGGAGTAGCTCCTTCAGGAAGCGGCCTGTCCACGAGCGCGGCTCGGTGACGATATCCTCCGGCGTTCCGGTGGCGACGATCTCGCCGCCGCCGTCGCCGCCCTCGGGGCCGATATCGATCAGGTAATCCGCGGTCTTTATCACCTCCAGATTATGCTCGATCACGGCAACGGTGTTGCCCTGATCCACGAGGGAGTGGAGCACTTCCAACAGCTTGGCCACATCGTGGAAATGCAGACCCGTCGTCGGCTCGTCCAGTATATAAAGCGTGCGGCCCGTCGCGCGGCGTGAAAGCTCTTTTGCCAGCTTGACGCGCTGCGCCTCGCCGCCCGAAAGCGTCGTTGCCTGCTGGCCGACCTTGATGTAGCCGAGCCCCACTTCCTTCAACGTGGCGAGCTTGTCGCGCACGGCCGGGACGGCGGCAAAAAACTCGACAGCCTCTTCCACCGTCATGTCGAGCACGTCGGCGATCGACTTTTCCTTGAAGGTTACGTCCAGCGTTTCCCGGTTGTAGCGCTTGCCGTGGCAGACATCGCACGTCACGTAGACATCCGGCAGGAAGTGCATTTCGATCTTGATGACGCCATCGCCTTGGCAGGCTTCGCAGCGGCCGCCCTTGACGTTGAAGGAAAAGCGCCCCGGCTGGTATCCGCGCGCCTTGGCCTCGGGCAGGCCGGCGAACCAGTCGCGGATGGGCGTGAAGGCCCCGGTGTAGGTGGCGGGGTTGGAACGCGGCGTGCGGCCGATGGGCGATTGATCGATATCGATGACCTTGTCGAGCAGCTCCAGCCCCTCGACCCGGTCATGCTCTGCCGGCACGTCCCGCGCATTGGAAATGCGGCGTGCCGCTGCCTTGAACAGGGTTTCGATCAGGAAGGTGGATTTGCCGCCACCCGAAACGCCCGTCACGCAGGTGAACAGCCCCATCGGCACTTCCGCCGAAACGTTCTTGAGGTTGTTGCCGCGCGCCCCGACGACCTTGATCGCCTTGCCCTTCTGCTTCTTGCGGCGCTTGTCGGGCACCGGAACGCCAAGGGTGCCGGAAAGATACTGCCCGGTCAGCGATTTCGGGTTGGCCATGACCTCGGCGGGCGTGCCGGCGGCGATCACCTGGCCGCCATGCACACCGGCGGCGGGACCGATATCCACCACGTAATCCGCCGTCAGCACGGCATCCTCGTCGTGCTCGACGACGATCACCGTGTTGCCGATATCGCGAAGATGTTTCAGCGTATCCAGAAGGCGCGCATTGTCACGCTGGTGCAGGCCGATCGACGGCTCGTCCAGCACGTAGAGAACGCCCGTCAGGCCCGATCCGATCTGCGAGGCCAGGCGGATGCGCTGGCTTTCGCCGCCCGACAGCGTACCGGAGGCGCGCGACAGGGTCAGGTAATCGAGCCCGACATCGACCAGGAATTTCAACCGCTCGCGGATTTCCTTGAGGATGCGGACGGCAATCTCGTTCTGCTTGGCGGTCAGCTTGTCCGGCAGCGCCTCGAACCAGTCGGCCGCACCGCGAATGGAAAGCTCCGTCACTTCGCCGATATGGCGCTCGGCGATCTTGACCGCGAGCGCTTCCGGCTTGAGGCGATACCCGTTGCAGGCCGGGCAGGGCGTCGCCGACATGTAACGCTCGATCTCCTCGCGGGACCAGGCCGAGTCGGTTTCCTTCCACCGCCGCTCCAGGTTGGGAACGATCCCCTCGAAAGTCTTGGTGGCATTGTAGGAGCGCAGGCCGTCGCTGTAACGGAACTGTATCTTGTGGCTGCCCGTACCGTGCAGGATGGCATCCTGTGCCTTTTGCGGCAGGGCCGACCACTTGTCGGTCAGCTTGAACTCGTATTCCCGCGACAGCGCTTCCAGCGTCTGCAGGTAATAGGGCGAGGTGGATTTGGCCCAGGGCGCGATGGCGCCGGCCTTCAGCGTGCGGTTTTCGTCCGGTACGATGAGCTTGGGGTCGATGGCGCGCTGCGAGCCCAGCCCATCGCAGACGGGGCAGGCGCCGAACGGGTTGTTGAAGGAGAACAGGCGCGGCTCGATCTCCGGGATGGTGAACCCGGATACCGGACAGGCGAACTTTTCCGAAAAGACGAGCTGGCGCGGCTTGCCCTGCTCGTCCTTTTCGTCGGCGAACTCGGCGACCGCCAGCCCTTCGGCCAGCTTGAGAGCGGTTTCCAGCGAGTCGGCCAACCGTGCCTGGATGTCGTCGCGCACGACGATGCGGTCGACCACCACGTCGATATCGTGCTTGTACTTTTTGTCGAGGGTCGGCGCGTCGGCGATGTCGTAGAATTCGCCGTCGATGCGAACGCGCTGAAAACCCTTTTTCTGCAGCTCGGCAAGCTCTTTCCGGTATTCGCCCTTGCGGCCGCGCACCATCGGCGCCAGCAGAAAGAAGCGCGTGCCTTCGGCCTGCGCCATCACGCGGTCCACCATCTGGCTTACGGTCTGGCTTTCGATGGGCAGTCCGGTGACGGGCGAATAGGGCACACCGACCCGCGCGAAGAGCAGGCGCAGATAGTCATAGATTTCGGTGACGGTGCCGACCGTGGAGCGCGGATTGCGCGAGGTAGTCTTCTGCTCGATGGAGATTGCCGGAGACAGGCCGTCGATCTGGTCGACATCCGGCTTCTGCATCATCTCCAGAAACTGCCGGGCATAGGCCGACAGACTTTCCACGTAGCGGCGCTGCCCTTCGGCGTAGATGGTGTCGAAAGCCAGGGACGATTTGCCCGAGCCGGAAAGCCCCGTCATCACCACCAGCTTGTCGCGCGGGATGTCGAGATCGACGTTCTTGAGGTTATGTTCGCGGGCACCGCGAATGGAGATGACGTTTTTCATCTGGCCGGCCGATAGTGGGGGAAACGGTTCCTGTGCCACCCATATCGGGCATGGGGCGGCGGGTTGAAAGACGTATCTGTCAAAAAGACTTGACGCCCCATTGTCTATGTTCTTTCTTTGTTCGCGTCAATCACGCATCAAACGGGTGTGGATCGCGGCGGATTTCCTGGCGCGGGCCGCTTGGAACGGACGGTGCGATAGTCTAGCGTCCGCCCCGTTCGAATTCATTTTCATAGACTGAGGTATCCCGATGGCAGGCAGCGTCAACAAGGTCATTCTGGTCGGCAATCTTGGAGCCGACCCGGAGATACGCCGCCTGAATTCCGGCGACGCCGTCGTCAATCTGCGCATCGCCACGTCCGAAACCTGGCGCGATCGCCAGTCCGGCGAGCGGCGCGAGCGCACCGAGTGGCACAACGTTGTCATCTTCAACGAAAACCTCGTCAAGGTTGCCGAGCAGTACCTCAAGAAGGGCGCGAAGGTTTATCTGGAGGGTCAGTTGCAGACCCGGTCCTGGGAAGACCAGCAGGGCCAGAAGCGTTACACGACCGAGGTGGTTCTGCAGCGTTTCCGCGGCGAGCTACAGATGCTCGACGGGCGCGGCGAGGGCGGTGCCTCGTTTGAAGGCGGCAGTGGCGGAGGCGGCGGCTACGAACGCGGTGGCGGTGGCGGCGGCGCAAGCCGTGGCGGTTACGAAGATCGCGGCGGAAACGGTGGCAGCGGCGGCGGCCGTGGCGGCTATGACGAGCGCGGCGGCGGCGGCGGTGGCCGCGGCGGCGACATGGACGACGAAATCCCGTTCTGAGCGACGGGACAGGACGCCGGTACCGTGGTTCGAAAGGCGTTACATCCACAAAGCAGAAACATCTCGGCGATTGCATGAAACCGGCAATCGCGAGGTGAAAACCAGACCATCCGCTTCCGGACGCAACGGGCCCGGAAGCGGATGCCGTCGGCGCCGGGTCTCAGACCTGCCTCATACCGCCATCGACGCAGAGCTCCGCGCCCGTGATGAAGCTCGCTTCATCGCTGAGGAGGAAAAACGCCGCGGACGCCACCTCGTCGGCGCGGGCCATTCGGCCCAGCGGGATTGGCGCGATCAGCGCCGCACGTCCCTCTTCCGGCACTGCCGCCATCATGGCCGTATCCGTTGGGCCAGGCGCCACCACGTTGACGCGGATACCCATGGGGGCGAGTTCCCTGGCCCAGGAACGGGCATAGGAGCGGACTGCCGCCTTCGTGGCCGCATAGGTGCTGTAGGGCGGGATACCCATCCCGTCTGCGATCGATCCCATCAGGATTACCGAGGATCCGCGAGTTAACGCGGGCAAGGCCGCTTTCAGGCCAAACACCATGCCACGGACGTTCACCCCGAAATGCCGATCGAAATGCTCAGGGGTCTCATCCAGGATCGAGGACGGTTCGGATAGGCCGGCGTTCAGAACCAGATAGTCCAAGCGCCCCCGCGCTTCTACAACCGTGCCGACGATGCGCTCGAGGTCCTCCGGCACACCGGCATCGGCAACCAGCCCATGGACGTTTCCACCCAGTTTCAGCACGGCAGCGCTAACTTCGTCATCCCGTCGTCCGGTCAGGAAAACGGTTGCCCCTTCGGCCAATAGGCGTTCGGCGACCGCCAGGCCGATCCCCTTTGCGCCTCCGACCACGAGGGCGGTCTTATTATCGATTCTTGCCATCGCATAGTCTCCTTGCTCAGCGATGGCATCCAGATATACGATGACTATCTAATCACAAGAACGCACTTTGAAGAGACTAGATATGCGGGACGATACCGAGCTTGAGCGTCTGTCGGAGCAGGCATGCGTCGAAATGGTCCGCATCAGGCCCGTCCTGGATCGGATTGCGGACAAGTGGACAATCCTGATCCTTACCGTGCTATGCCCGAAGCCTGCGCGTTTCAACGAGATCAAGCGTCGTCTGAACGGGATCACGCACAAGGCACTGGCCGACGCCCTGAAGCGGTTGGAGCGCAACGGGCTTGTCACGCGGACAGTGTTGCCCACCGCGCCGATCGGTGTGGAGTACACGATCACGCCACTTGGCCATTCGTTGCGCGAGCCTTTCGAGGCCTTGTGTTCATGGGCGCTGACGTATGGCCCCGACATCGAGCGAGCAGGGGCCCGGTACGACGACGCAAAGGCGAACCGATAGCGGCCGGCACAAGCGGAGGCCTTAGGCCGCGCGATCCGAGCCCTGATCTTGCGCCGTCGTCAGAGCGCAAAGAGCTGGCGCACGCCATCGGCCACGAACTGCACGGCCAATGCCGCCAGCAGCACACCCAGCAGGCGCGTTACCACCGCACGGCCGGTCACGCCCATCAGCCGGTCTACCCGGTCGGCCACGGCCAGGAACAGGAATGTCGCGACGCTGACCAGCGCGATCACCAGCACCAGCAGGCTCTGCCCGACAAAGCCCGGAAGATTGCCGGACAACAGGATGACGGCCGAAATGGCCCCCGGTCCTGCCATCAGCGGGATGGCAAGCGGAAACGCCGCCACATTGGCCGCGTCTTCCGGGTGAGGCACGGCCTCTCCGGCGCTCTTCTCCTTGCGGTGCTGCCGCTTCTCGAACACCAGCTCGAAGGCGATGGTGAACAGGAACAGCCCGCCCGCCACGCGGAAGGCGCCCAGCGAAACGCCGAGCGCCTCGATGATGACAAGCCCGAACAGCGCGAAGACGGCCAGGATGACGAAGGCGATGACGCTTGCCTGAAGCGCGATCCGCCGACGCTCCAGCCGGGTGCGGCCCGGCGTGAGTGTCAGGAACAGCGGAATGAGACCGAGCGGATCGATGATGACGATAAGGGTGATGAACCCGGTCAGCAGCATATCCGCCATCGAAAAACACCCCTACAGCGCTTCCGGTGAACACGGGTTCACCGGAAAGCTCCCTTCTTTCGTCTTGCCGCATTACCCCACGCCGAAGCGATTCCGCTTCGGCTGGAAATGCTTCAGTCGAGAATCGCGCCGGCAGCGCGAGTGCGATCCTGCACGCTCGATGCGGTGCGTGCGACAACCATGGGGCGCATTTTTTTCATCATCTAACGCAAGCGGCAATAAGTTGTTGAAAAAACGTTGGAAATCCCCGCCGATGCGGGATCGCGGATTTGCCAATCCGATGCGCCGCAGGCTATAAGCGCGCAAGATCGAAGTGTAGGCAAGGAAGCGTCTTGGCAGACGATCGTAAGGATAACCCGCCGGCGGAACGCCCCAGCGGCATCGAGCCCGTGTCCATCATAGAGGAGATGCAGCGCTCCTACCTCGATTACGCGATGAGCGTCATCGTCAGCCGCGCTCTGCCCGATGTGAGAGACGGGCTGAAGCCGGTGCATCGCCGCGTGCTTTATGCCATGTCCGAAATGGGGCTCGTGCATAACCGGCCCTACCGCAAGTCGGCGGGCGTCGTCGGCGAGGTGATGGGCAAGTTCCACCCGCACGGCGATGCCTCCATCTACGACGCGCTGGTGCGCATGGCGCAGGATTTCTCCCTGCGGGCGCCGCTGATCGACGGACAGGGCAATTTCGGTTCCATCGACGGCGATCCGCCCGCCGCGATGCGGTACACCGAGTGTCGCCTGGAAAAACTGTCGGAAACCCTGCTCGAGGATATCGACAAGGAGACGGTGAACTTCCAGGAGAATTACGACGGCCGCGAGCTCGAGCCGACGGTTCTTCCGGCACGTATTCCCAATCTTCTGGTCAACGGCTCGGGCGGCATCGCCGTCGGCATGGCAACCAACGTGCCGCCGCACAATCTGGGCGAGGTCGTGGACGGCTGTATCGCCATGATCGACAATCCGGCCATCACCCTGCCGGAGCTGATGGAGATCATCCCCGGGCCCGACTTCCCGACAGGCGCGATCGTGCTTGGCCGGGCCGGCATCCAGTCGGCTTACGCCACCGGGCGCGGTTCCATCCTGATGCGCGGCAAGGTGCATATCGAGACCATGCGCGGCGAGCGCGAGGCCATCGTCATCACCGAGGTGCCGTACCAGGTCAACAAGGCGTCGATGATCGAGAAGATGGCCGACCTGGTCCGCGAAAAGCGGGTCGAGGGCATCTCCGACATCCGCGACGAAAGCGACCGCGAAGGCTATCGCGTCGTCATCGAACTGAAGCGTGACGCCTCGTCCGACGTGGTGTTGAACCAGCTTTATCGCTTCACGCCGCTGCAGACGTCTTTCGGCGCCAATATCGTGGCGCTGAACGGCGGCAAGCCCGAGCAGATGACACTGGTCGACATGCTGTCGGCCTTCATCGCCTTCCGCGAAGAGGTGGTCAACCGCCGCACCAAGTTCCTGCTGCGCAAGGCGCGCGAGCGGGCCCACGTGTTGGTTGGTCTGGCCATCGCCGTCGCCAATATCGATGCGATCATCAAGCTGATCCGCGAGGCGCCGGACCCGGCCACCGCGCGAGAGCAGTTGATGAGCCGCGACTGGGACGCGCGCGACGTCGAGCCGCTGATCCGCCTGATCGACGATCCGGTCTACAAGATCACCGAAGCCGGTACCTACCGCCTGTCGGAAGCGCAGTCGCGCGCGATCCTCGATCTGCGGCTGCAACGCCTGACGGCGCTCGGGCGCGATGAGATCGGCGACGAGCTGAACAAGCTCGGCGAAGAGATCAGCGATTATCTCGACATTCTCTCTTCGCGCGTGCGCGTGCGGGACATCGTCAAGGCAGAGCTGGCCGCCGCACGCGACGAGTTCGCAACGCCCCGGCGCACGGAGCTCAGCGAAGGCGCAGCCGACCTCGACGACGAGGATCTGATCCCCCGCGAGGAGATGGTCGTGACCGTCAGCCATGGCGGCTACATCAAGCGTGTGCCGCTGGCCACCTATCGCGCCCAGCGCCGCGGCGGCAAGGGGCGTTCGGGCATGGCGCTGAAGGGTGACGAGGATTCCGTCACCCGGCTGTTCGTTGCCAATACGCACACGCCTGTCCTGTTCTTCTCGTCGCGAGGTATCGTCTACAAGGAAAAGGTGTGGCGCCTGCCGCTGGCGACGCCGCAATCCCGCGGCAAGGCATTGGTGAACATGCTGCCGCTGGAAAAGGGCGAACGGATCACCTCGATCCTGCCCTTGCCGAACGACGAAGAGGCCGCCGAGGCGCTGAACGTCATGTTTGCCACGACGCGCGGCACCGTGCGCCGCAACAAGCTGTCCGACTTCGTGCAGGTCAACCGCAACGGCAAGATCGCCATGAAGCTGGACGAGGCCGGCGACGAGATCCTTGCGGTCGCGACCTGCTCGGAAGATGACGACGTGCTGCTGACGGCGGCATCGGGGCAGTGCATCCGCTTCCCCACCACGGATGTGCGCGTGTTTGCCGGCCGCAACTCGGTTGGCGTGCGCGGCATGTCTTTGGCCGAAGGAGACCGCCTGATCTCCATGGCGATCATGCGTCACGTGGATGCGACGCCGGCCGAGCGGGCCACCTATCTTCGCATGCGCCGCGCCGTCGAGGGCGAGGCGGCCAGCGAGGTTGTCGCCGACGAAGAGGCCACGGAAGAGGTTGCACTGACGCAGGAGCGCTATGCGTTCCTGAGCGCGGCAGAAGAATTCGTGCTGACGATCAGCGAGTTCGGCTTCGGCAAGCGTTCGTCTTCGTACGATTTCCGTACCATCGGGCGGGGTGGCAAGGGCATCCGCGCCACCGACGTATCGCGCATCGGCGATATCGGCCCGCTGGTGGCCGGTTTCCCGGTGGAAGACAGCGACCAGCTTCTGCTGATTTCGGATCGTGGCCAGATGATCCGCGTGCCCGTCGACGGCATTCGTATCGCCAGCCGCGCCACGAAGGGTGTGACGATCTTCAACACCGCCGATGGCGAGCGTGTCGTATCGGTGGAGCGGATACCCGATCAGGGTGAGGAAGTACCCGAGCTGGACGAGAGCGGCGGTGGCGATGAGCCCGGAGAGCCGGCGAGCGAGAGCTGAGTCTATTCAGAACAAGGAAAAGGGGCCGTCCATGGGATCGGCCCCTTTTCCAATACGGCAGGCGGGCTGCCTATATCAGTACATCACGCGGTTCTTGCGGACGGAGGCTCTGACGCGCGCCTTCTCCGCTTCGTTGTGTATGGTAATGGCGGTGGCCGTAAGCAGAGTGACGACCATGGCCATGGACAATGCGAAGATGAGCATTCCTAAGCCTCCGAATTTGCATGGAAAACGTGGTTAACCCGCCGTTGGTTCCATCGCCTTGCGTCGCCTTCCGCGAAACCGCATGCATGTTCCTGTCTGATTGCAGTTTGCCCGCGATTTGCTCGCGAAGGGGTTTCGCGGATATGTCCAATTTTAACGAGATGGCCTTGCCTGCGATGAGGGTTACGAAGCTATGAACGAGCCGCGCCGCGCGCTGTACTCCGGGTCGTTCGACCCGATAACCAACGGTCACCTGGATATCATCCGCCGTGGTCTGCGCCTGTTCGACGAAGTCGTCGTGGCGATCGGCGTGCATCCGGGCAAGAAGCCGCTCTTCACCTTCGACGAGCGCGTCACGATGATCCGCGACGCGGTGGGCAGCCAGATGCCTGGATTGGCGGTGATCGCGTTCGAGGGCCTCGTCGTCGACGCCGCGCGCGCCAATGGGGCGTCTGTCCTGCTGCGCGGGCTGCGCAGCGGCAGCGACCTCGACTACGAGATGGAAATGGCCGGCATGAACGGCGCGATGGCCGCCGACATCGACACGCTCTTCCTGCCGGCTTCACCCCCTGTCAGGCCCATAACCGCCACATTGGTGCGCCAGATCGCAGGGCTGGGCGGTGACGTTTCGGCATTCGTGCCAGCCAATGTCGTAACCGCCCTGAAAGCGAAATTTCCAGAAGTTCCGGAGTCTGCCTCATGAAGCTGCTTGCCCGCCTTGGCCTTATCGCCGGCATCCTCGTATCCGCCTTCACCTTTTCCGCCTCGGCACAGCAACCGGATCCGGACAACCAGTTGACCGTGACGACCGACAAGGGATCGTTCGTCATCCAGCTTCGCCCCGATCTTGCGCCCCATCATGTGGAGCAGATCAAGAAGCTGGCCGCCGAAGGGTTCTACAATGGTGTCGTCTTCCACCGGGTGATCGACGGCTTCATGGCGCAGACCGGCGACCCGACGGGCACCGGCACCGGCGGCTCGCAATTGCCGGACCTGCAGGCCGAGTTCTCCAACGAGACCTTCGATCGCGGCACGGTGGGCATGGCACGCGCACAGGACCCCAATTCGGCGAACTCGCAATTCTTCATCATGCTTGCGGATGGCGACTTCCTGGATGGCCAGTACACGGTTGTCGGCGACGTCGTCTCGGGCATGGAAATCGTCGACCAGATCAAGAAGGGCGACGAGGCCCAGAACGGCAGCGTCGCAGACCCGGACAAGATGCTGTCGGTAACGGTCGGCAACGCGTCCTGAACCAGCGGGCAATGCTCCCGGCGGTTGTGCTTGCCTGCGCGATGGGGCATTCACTGCGCACACTCTGAACGAAAGGAAGGCCGATGACCTTCGAAAAGCCCGAAGACACGCTCGTACTGGAAACCAGCAAGGGGCAGGTCGTTATCGAACTGCGGCCCGATCTGGCGCCCAACCACGTTGCGCGCATCAAGGAACTGGCCCGCGAAGGGTTCTATGACGGTGTCGTTTTCCATCGCGTCATCGATGGCTTCATGGCCCAGACGGGCGACCCGACCGGAACGGGTACGGGCGGCTCCGACAAGCCGGACCTGAAGGCCGAGTTCTCGTCCGAGCCGCATGTGCGCGGCACCGTATCGGCAGCCCGCACGGCCAATCCGAATTCCGCGAACTCGCAGTTCTTCATCTGCTTCGACCGGGCACCGTGGCTCGACAAGCAATATTCGGTGTGGGGCAAGGTCGTCGAGGGCATGGATGTCATCGACACGATCAAGCGGGGCGAGCCGGTGCGCGATCCCGATTCGATCAAGACCATGCGCGTCGCCGCCGACCTCTAGTTTCGAGGGCGACGGACATGCGGGTCGATCTGTTCGATTTCGACCTTCCGGAAGAGCGGATCGCGCTGCGACCCGCTCTTCCGCGCGAATCGGCAAAGCTTTTACACGTGCCTTCTCATGGGGCCTTCGAGGACAGGCGCGTCGGCGACCTGCCGGACCTGCTGCGGCCGGGTGATTGCCTCGTCTTCAACGATACGCGGGTGATCCCGGCGCGGCTGGCAGGCGTCAGGCGGCGGGGCGACACCATGGCGCGGGTCGAGGTGACGTTGCATATGCGCCTTGGCGCCGATGAATGGCGCGCCTTCGTCAAACCCGCCAAGCGTATCGATGCGGGCGAGACGCTGGAGTTCGGCGATGGCGCGCTGACTGCCACGATCGCCGACAAGCGCGACGGCGGAGAGGTGACCCTGCGCTTCGACAGAAGCGGCGCGGCCCTCGATGCCGCCATCGCCGAAGTCGGAATCCTGCCGCTACCGCCCTATATCGCGGCGCGCCGCGCCGTGGACGCGCAGGACAGCGCCGATTACCAGACGATCTATGCGCGGGAGGAAGGCGCCGTGGCAGCCCCGACAGCCGGGCTGCATTTCACGCCGGAACTGATGGCACACTTGCAGGAGCGCGGCGTCGAGACTGCATTCGTGACGCTGCATGTCGGGGCAGGGACGTTCCTGCCCGTAAAGGCCGACGATACCGCCCAACATCGCATGCATGCCGAGATCGGCGAGATCGATGCTACAACGGCAGACCGGTTGAACGCCGCCCGGAAAGAGGGCCGGCGGATCGTGGCCGTGGGCACGACGTCGCTTCGCCTGCTGGAGTCGGCCGCCGACGAAGACGGGACATTGCACCCCTTCCGCAAGGCGACCGACATCTTCATCACGCCCGGCTATCGCTTCCGGGCCGTGGATGCCCTATGGACGAATTTCCATTTGCCGCGCTCCACCCTGTTCATGCTGGTTTCCGCTTTCAGCGGGCTCGAACGGATGCGGGCGGCTTACGAACACGCGATCGCCGGAGGCTACCGCTTCTATTCCTACGGCGACGCCTGCCTTCTGGAACGTGCATGAGCCAAGAGTTCGCATTCACTCTCACCCACACCGACGGCAAGGCGCGGCGCGGCGAAATCACCATGCCGCGCGGCACGGTGCGGACGCCCGCCTTCATGCCGGTGGGCACCGCCGGCACCGTTAAGGCCATGTACCTGTCGCAGGTCCGCGACCTCGGCTCGGACATCATCCTCGGCAATGTCTATCACCTGATGCTGCGGCCCGGCGCCGAGCGCGTCGGCCGGCTGGGCGGGCTCCATGAATTTGCCCGCTGGCCGTGGCCGATCCTGACGGACAGCGGCGGCTTCCAGGTCATGTCGCTGGCCTCGCTGCGCAAGCTGACCGAGAAGGGCGTGACCTTTCGCTCCCACGTCGACGGCTCTGTCCATGAGCTGACGCCCGAGCGCTCCATCGAGATTCAGGGCCTGCTCGACAGCGATATCCAGATGCAGCTCGATGAATGCGTGCGCTTGCCGGCGGACCGGCGCGAGATCGAGCGCGCCATGGAAATGTCGCTGCGGTGGGCCGAGCGGTGCGCCGTCGCTTTCGGCAACCAGCCGGGCAAGGCGATGTTCGGGATCGTGCAGGGCGGCGACCAGCCGGACCTTCGCATCCGCTCCGCAACCGAGCTGGCCGCAATGAACCTGAAGGGCTATGCGGTCGGCGGTCTCGCCGTCGGCGAGCCGCAGGACGTCATGCTGGAAACGCTGGACGAGACGCTTCCCTCGCTGCCGGTGGACAAGCCACGCTATCTGATGGGCGTTGGAACGCCCGACGACATCGTCAAAAGCGTCGCACGTGGCATCGACATGTTCGACTGCGTCATGCCCACGCGCGCCGGGCGGCACGGTCTGGCCTTCACCCGGCACGGGCGTATCAACCTTCGCAACGCCGTCCATGCCGAAGATGCTTCGCCGCTGGACGAGACATCGGATTGCCCTGCAACGCGGGATTACTCGAGGGCGTATCTGCATCATCTGGTGCGCACCAGCGAGGCATTGGGCGGCATGCTGCTGACATGGAACAACCTTGCCTATTACCAGTCACTCATGGCCGGTATCCGCGCGGCCATAGAAGAAGGGCGCTTTGCGGCCTATGCTGCCGAAGTGACGGAAGGCTGGGCGCGTGGCGAAGCCAGGCGCAAGGCCGCGTGACACAGCGTTCGACGGGAGTGAACGTCAGGTGTTGGAATCCGGCGTGCGGATGGGCCATATAGGAGCGAAGGCCACAATGCAGTCTGCGAGGCATCCTGCGTGAATATCGACAAGGCCCCCGTTACGGGACGTGATGTCGGCAATCTGGTATTCGGCTCGCCCGGCACGCTTCGTGCCGAGCGTGGCGCAGCCGAGTTGCGTGCCGGCCGCCCGGTGGTTCTGCGGCAGGAAGGATCGCGGGTCGCGGTCCTGGCGCTGGATGCCGCCAGCCCATCCATCTACGAGGCGTTCCTGGCCGCGACCGATGGCGATGCGTGCCTGTACCTGACGCCGCCACGGGCAGCGGTGCTTGACCTCGACGCTCCGCAGGGTGCGCTGATACCGGCCCGCGCAAGAGATCATGACAGCATCTGCAAGCTCGGTTACATGCGGGGCGCCGATGCGCCTGCCGAGTGGCGCGCGGCGACACCCCTGATGCAGGAGGCCGCAGCTCTGGCACGGCTGGCGCTGCTGTTGCCGGCGGTTCTGGTGGCCGTGATCGGCGAGGGACCATCGCTGTTCGATGCCTGCGCGCAAGTAGAGCCCGGAGACATCCAGGAAGGGTTCTCCACCGCGGCGCTCGACTTCCGCGAGGTGGCCCGGACGCCGGTGCCATTGAAGGATATCGGCGATGTCGTCTTTACCGTCTTTCGGGGTGGGTTCGCACAGCGCGACCAGCTTGCGCTGATCGTTGGGGAGCCCGATTTTTCCCGCAGCGTCCCGGTGCGGGTTCACTCCTCGTGCATCACGGGCGATCTTTTCGGCTCGCTGAAATGCGATTGCGGCGATCAACTGCGCGGCGGCCTTGCAAAGCTGAAGGCGCTGGGCGGCGGCGTTCTTTTGTATCTGGATCAGGAAGGGCGCGGCACCGGCATCGCCTCGAAGATGCGCGCCTATGGTTTCCAGCATCAGGGTCTGGATACGGTGGACGCCGACGCGGAACTGGGTTTCGGTGGCGACGAGCGGCGCTATGAGGCGGCGGTCTCCATTCTGCGGCAACTCGGCATCGGCTCTGTCCGGCTGCTTACCAACAATCCCGCCAAGATCGCCTATCTGCGCGGCAGCGGCATTGTGGTGGATGAGCGCGTGTCGGTAGAAGGCGAAGTGACACGGCAGAACGAGGGTTACCTGCGCACCAAGGTAAACCGCTCCGGCCATCTGATGGATGTGGATGCCCTGCCGCGCAAGGATAGCGACGCGGCAGGCTGAAACCCGGTCAGTGTGGGGCGGACCCGCCCCATTGCCCCTGTATGAAGCGCAATCCATCCTGGATGGTCACGCTCCACAGCGGCCAGACGTGGTCGCCGTCGGTAATGCGGAACTCGATGGGGCGATCATCGGCCTTCATGGTTTCGTACAAGGCGATCGCTCCGCGCCACAGCTTGTGGCTGTCGTCGTCGCCCACCGTCACGTACAGCGCGGGCAGGGTGTCGCCGGCCTCCAGGCGGTCTTCCAGCAGCGTAAAAACGTTCAGGCTGTTGTAGCGCCGGCCGTCGAAGGGGGAGCCGTAAGCCTTGCCGAAGTAAGGGGGCACCGGCGGCAGATCCACCCCCTCGGTGACGTCAGTCGGATCGGCGTGGTGGAAATAGGTGCTGTCGATGATGAGGGCCATCGCCTCCGGCGCAAGGTCAAGCTGATCCTGCGGAATGTTCTGCCACAGGCCGGGCGACAGCGCGACGGAAGCCACATAAAGCTGCGGGTGGGCCAGGGCCAGGCGAAGCGCACCGTAGCCGCCCATCGACAGGCCGGCTATGGCGCGTCCGCCGCGATCCTTTCGCACCTCGTACCGGGTTTCCACCGCCTGCAGCAGATCGCGCGTTATCGCCGTCTCGTAATTGCCGGGGCCGCCGACATCGGCCGAATCCACATACCAGCTATCGCCAACGCCCGGCATGACCACCAATAACGGGTCGATCTCGCCGGATCCGATCATCCGGTCCAGGGTTGCCTGGATGTCGCCGAGGTCGCGCCAGCTCGTTTCGTCGCCGCCATGTCCGTGCAGAAGGTACAGCACCGGCCAGCCGCCGCTCGGCGGTGGGCCATCCGGCTGGTAGACAAGGGCCGGAAGAGCGGCCGACAGGGCCGGGCTATCGAACCGTTCGGCCGACATCCGGCTTGCCGCCATCGCGCCATCCATAACGCCGGATACGATGCCTGCCGCGATGGCCGCTATGCAGAATGCGCGCTTCATCTTCCGCCCCCGCTTTTGTCGTGAGGGGCAATATGGCGCAGCGTGCCGGGTTGGGCAGCTCTTACGTCCGGCGAATGCTGGGGGCCATGTCGTCGCCATAGGCGGAGACCGCATAGAATGCGGCCTTGACGACATCCTTGCGGCTGGCGCCGGGATGGACGGCCTGCACCTGACGGATGATCTTCTTGCGGGATTTGCCGGGCCGCGCCACCCGAACAAGCGTCGCGGCAATATCGAAAAGCGCGTCCTGGGCCACGCATATAACCTTGGGTTGTTTCGTCGGCTCCGCATAACCGCATTCTGTTACACGCGTATGACACGGGGGGCGCCCCGCCGGGCTGCTAGCGAACTGCCGGGATTGGCGGTTCGCTAGTAGGCATTGCCAGCAGCGCTATCGGGCAATCTGATCTTCGATGGCGGCCTTATCGATGACGGAGAACACGTCGGCGATCTTTCCGTCCTTTACTTCGTAAAATACATTCTCCGCGAAGGTGATGCGTCGGCCATCGATCCTGAGGCCCAGGAAGTCGCGTCTTGGCGCGCAGTCGAACATTAGCCTGGCACCGATAAGGGGAGGGTCGCACGCCAGACGATCGATAACGAAACGCAGGTCCGGGATGTCCTCGAAATCCTGGATCAGCATCGCACGGTAACCGTGAAGCCCTAACGGCCGACCATTGTGTCTGGCATCGTCGGATACATACTGCCCGAGTTCATCCCAATCCTGGCGGTTCAGACAATCGATGTAAGCTCGATAAAAGGCATGCAGTGTCATGGTGCGCCGCTCCGTTGAATGCCCCGGTCGATACGGGCGCACCCTTTATGGAATAAGACGATCAGACCTAAGCCGCTGGAAAAGGTCGAAGAAGGCGTCGTCGGTGGCTCGGTAGTCGAGAAAGCCAAGACGCCGGCTCTTGCTCATGTCAGTGACCACTTCGATGGGGCGGCCAAGGTCCGCATCCGTGTGCCAGGGCGAGGCGAGGCGCGAGAGGTCGGGCTCCACCAGCCCATCACGCTCCGCGATGCGCTGCCAGACTGCCGCATCGTCCTGCATCTGCTTCTCCAGCGGCAGGATCGTCCCGTCGAATGGTGCTGGCGCAAGGCCGAACCAATCGGCAATGCGGCCCCACATCCAGCTCCAGCGGAAGACATCGCCATTGACGACATTGAATGCCTCGTTCGCCGCGGCGGGCGTGGTCGCCGCCCACACGAGATGGCGCGCAAGTTGGCCGGCGCCGGTCATGTCGGTCAGCCCGTTCCATTGCGCAGCCGACCCGGGGAAGCGGAACGGGCGTCCCGTTTCGCGGCACAGCGTGGCGTAGACCGCCAGCGTCGTGCCCATGTTCATGGCGTTGCCGACCGCTTTGCCGATGACCGTGTGCGGACGATGGACGCTCCAGGTGAAGCCGTCCTGTTGGGCAGCCTCAAAAACCTCGTCCTCCTGCGCATAGTAGAAGTTTGCGACGTCCAGCCGCTCCTGGGTTTCGCGGAAGGGCGTCTCGGGCAGGGAGCCTTTTCCGTAGGCTTCGAAGGGGCCGAGGTAGTGCTTCAGGCCCGTCACCAGTGCCACGTGACGAACGGATCCATTCGGCCGCAATGCGTCCAGCAGGTTGCGCACCATACCGGCGTTGACGCGGATATTCTCCTTCTCACTGTTCTGGCGTGCCCAGGTGGTGATAAAGACCGCGTCGGGCTTAAGGCCATTCAGGGCGCTCGCCGTTGCCGCGGCGTCCTGAAGGTCCACCGGGACAGGGTGAACGCCCGTCTGCTCAACCGGCCGCCTCGCAAGCCCATGGACAATCCAGCCGTCTCTTGTGAGAAGGTCGGCAGTCGCGCTGCCGATGATCCCGCTTGCGCCTACAACCAATGCCGTCTGTGTCATGCCATCATCCTCTACGTTGCAGCGGGAACTAGGATGGCTTGCGGAACCTGTCCAGACGGCACCATTTGGGGACGTAGGAACCAGAAGGTATCTACCCATGAAGCCGGGAACGCCCGACCAGGAATGGCGCGAGGACTGCGCGCCGCGCCGAGTGCTTGAACTCTTTTCCACCAAGTGGACCAGCATGGTGCTGCATACGCTTCATGTGCGCCATGGCGGCACGGTGCGCACCGGGGTTCTTTTGCGCAGCCTGCCCGGCATCTCCAAGAAGATGTTGACCCAGACGCTGCGCGAGATGGAGGAAAGCGGCCTTCTGACGCGCCATGAGCAGGGCACGGTGCCGCCGGCGGTGGAGTACAGGCTGACCGAGCTTGGACAGCGCTTCGTCGAGCCTGTCGAGAAACTCTACGAATGGGGACGCGCAAACGCCGATGCGCTGGATAGCTTGCGACCCCGTCGGTCTTCGCGTCGGGATAAGCAGGCCCTTTGAACTTGGCGCCTCCCGCGCGTTGTCACGTCAGGTATCAACGCGGCTGGTCAGTCAGCGGATTGGCCCATCGCTACGACCTTTGGTCCTGCCTTTATACTTCGGTTAGTACGAATGCCAGCCACATGACGCCGACGTAAAGCGCCAGCGTGAAGAGCATTGCTGCCTTCCGGCGCCCCTCGTGGATAGGGTTCATGTCCATCCTGGCAAAGCCGCGATCGTAGCGGGCTGGGCGGTTTGCCGTCACCTCCTTGTAATTCATGACCATCGTGATGATCCCGATGACGAGCATACCGAACGCTTGTCCAAAGAAAAGGACACGGAATTCACGGTTCAGATTCCAGGCGAAACCCTGCTTGCGCTGCGGATCGATGGGGTATGCGCGAAGGCCGAACAACGCCTTCCCGATCGAGTTTCCAAACACGGTGATGACCAACGCATTGGCGAAGACGCCGAGTGCTAGGCACATAGTGCCGAGGGAGTGCGAGCTCGCGTTCTGAAGCGTGTCAGCCAGTTGGGTCGAAATGAATGGCGTTGTCATG
The DNA here is from genome assembly GCF_001463885.1 of Aureimonas altamirensis. GTDB lineage: Bacteria > Pseudomonadota > Alphaproteobacteria > Rhizobiales > Rhizobiaceae > Aureimonas > Aureimonas altamirensis. Next base: position 170,928 of record NZ_BBWQ01000018.1, read on the forward strand.
AAGATCGTCGCGGAAGATACCAGCGGCCAGATAAGCATGTCGATCTGTCTAGCGCAGAAGCGTGACCACGGAGCGCCATGGGCCGTATCTGGCACGGCAGCGTCACCGGCCGGCCTCCAGACTTCGAGATCATCAAGTCGCACAGCCGTGTTCGGCCCGATCTCGTCACTGCGGACAATGGAGGATGTCTGATCCCCTGACGGCGGACCGCTGGTCCGTCCGCTCTGATCGTGAAACCTACCCATACATCCCTCAGGCCATCGGCACTGCCGCCCGAGAAAGATATGACCTAAATCATTTAACGTGTCATTCAACGGTCGTTGCTAAGCTGACTTAGGCTGACTTCAGCCGATATTGGGGAGAAACGAACGCACAAGTGAGGCTATGCAACGGCCCTGGGTACTGCCCAGGAAGCGTTAAACAGCAATCCGGTTACGAACCGGTGGCGCGCACGATGCAATGCGTTCTTGCGCACTGCGACAACCATAGGGCACGAGCTTGTCACCCATGTCTTAGGTACGGTCTGTGACCCGTGTCTTCAGGCTGTACAAGTGCTTGGATGGTCGGAGCGAGAGGATTCGAACCTCCGACCCCCTGAACCCCATTCAGGTGCGCTACCAGGCTGCGCTACGCTCCGACGGGCGAAGCTCTATGAAATCTCGCGCCACAGCGCAACCGATTTCTGCCTTTGAAAAGGAAACGCCCGACGACCTCTCGCAAATTGTATCCGTTGGTAATGCAATCGGACCGATTGGCCTGTACAGGTTGTCGCACCCCATCATCGAATGTCTGATGGCCGACAAAACTCCGGACAGCTTGCGGCGGTTAAAAATTGATTACGGGGCACTGCAGGGGCAGGCCGCGGAAGTGAACAACACTGGAATTATACGTAGATCGGCGCAACTGAAACATGGATATACATGGGCCAGAAAAATTATAATCGGTTTATGAAAGTGTCATCATTCGGCGGCCTGTAAAAAAGACGCGAGGACAGGTTTCGGTGCTTGTGTTTTCGCCGCATTGGCCTCTACAATCAGTAGTAGAGGGTGTCGGGGGCAAGCGAGGGAGACGACCATGACTGGCAGTGACCGTCCTGCGTTTTCCGGCGCCGTGCCGGAGGATTTCATCTCCGAAAGAGGGTTCGCTTCGGAAAGCGCATCCGGCCTGATTCTGCGGCTGCAGGACAGCAATCGCGCCCTGGAAAATCTTCTGCACGCATTGGAGCGGGACGAATCCACGAGCCGTTCCCCGCGCTTCGAACCCGACGCCTACCCATTCGTCTGACTGCGGCTGAGTGCGGCAGGCATGAAAAAGGCCGGCGCGTGCCGGCCTTTCTGCTTTGTGTCGGCGGTGTGCGTTCAGCCGGCGATCTTGCCGGCGATCTCCGCGATATGGCGGCCCTGGAAGCGGGCGCCTTCCAGCTCGATTTCGCTGGGCTGCCGGGAACCGTCGCCACCGGCGATGGTCGTTGCGCCGTAGGGCGACCCACCGACGATCTGATCCAGCGCCATCTGTCCGGCGAAGGCATAGGGCAGTCCGACGACAACCAGGCCGTGATGCAGGAAGGTCTTGTGCATCGACAGAAGGGTCGCCTCGTTGCCGCCATGCTGGGTCGCCGACGAGGTGAAGGCGCCGGCAACCTTGCCGAACAACTTGCCGGCTGCCCAAAGGCCGCCCGTCCTGTCCCAGAAGGACTGCATCTGAGAGCTCGGATTGCCGAAGCGGGTGGGGGCACCGACGATGATGGCGTCGTATGCGGGAAGGTCTTCGGGCTTTGCCTCCGGGTGCGCCGAATCCGTCATGAAGCCGGCGCCGGCGACGACTTCGGCCGGCGCGGTTTCCGGAACCCGCTTGATGTCCACTTCGGCACCGGCGCTGGCAGCGCCTTCGGCCACGGCGCGCGCCATGGCTTCGATATGGCCGTAGCTGGAATAATAGAGTACCAGAACCTTGGTCATGCATCTTCCCTTCGGTTGGCCCGGAGGCCGTTGTTGCTGGCCGTATAGATACGTGATTGCACAGACATGCGTTAGGCGGGATGCAGAGACGCACTGTCTACAGCGGTTGACCGCCTGACCCGGCGGGAAAGGAAATTCCGGCGATGGCCCAGACTGCTTCCATGCTTGCGATCGGAGACGAACTCCTGTCCGGCCGGACCAAGGACAAGAACATCGCGCACCTGGCCGATGTCATGACGATGGCCGGCATCGACCTCAAGGAGGTTCGCATCGTGGGTGACGAGCCGGAAGAGATCGTCGCCGCCGTCAACGCCTTGCGCGCCCGCTACGACTATGTCTTCACCTCGGGCGGCATCGGCCCCACCCATGACGACATGACGGCCGATGCCATCGCCGCCGCCTTCGAGGCGCCGATCGGCTATCACCCGCAGGCCTATGCCCTGATGGCGAAGCATTACGAGGCGCGGGGAATGGAGTTTACCGAGGCGCGCAAGCGCATGGCCCGGACGCCGGAGGGCGCCAGCCTGATCGACAATCCCGTTTCCGTGGCGCCGGGCTTTCATATCGGCAATGTCTATGTGCTCGCCGGCGTGCCGGCCGTTTTCCAGGCCATGCTGGAAAAGATCGTCGCCGGCCTGCCGCAAGGCCCGGTCGTGCTGTCGGCGGCGGTGGAATGCCCCTTCGGCGAGGGCGATATCGGCGGCCCGCTGGGCGAGATCCAGAAGCGGCATCCCGATGTCGTCATCGGCTCGTACCCAAAGTTCGACGGCGCGCGCTACAGCACCGAACTTGTCGTGCGGTCTCGTGATGGCGAGGCGCTTTCGCGCGCGCGGAGCGAGGTCGAGGCGATGCTGGCAGACCTGGCGGCCAGCCGCTCCACGTGATGTCCCGCCCGTGCTTGCGGTAGGCGCGCAACCGGGCTATCGCATCGCCCTTGGAAAGATCGGAGCCATGCAGACATGACGAGCGAAAAGTCCTTTCCCGTTTCGTGGGATCAGTTTCACCGCGATGCGCGCGCGCTCGCCTGGCGGCTGGCCGGGGTGCGTGACGACTGGAAGGCCATCGTCTGCATCACGCGCGGCGGGCTGGTGCCGGCCGCCATCATCGCGCGCGAGCTTGGCACGCGGCTGATCGAAACCGTATGCGTGGCGTCGTACCACGACTACGAGACACAGGGCGAGTTGAAGGTGCTCAAGGGCATATCGCCGGACCTGACGGGCGACGACGGCGACGGCGTGCTGATCGTCGACGATCTGACCGATACCGGAAAGACGGCGGCACTGGTGCGCTCGATGCTGCCCAAGGCCCATTTCGCCACCGTCTACGCCAAACCCAAGGGCCGCCCGCTGGTAGATACCTTCATTACGGAAGTGTCGCAGGACACATGGATATTCTTTCCGTGGGATCTGGGGCTGACCTTCCAGGCGCCGATTTCCAAGGGCGTGGCCGGCTGACACGCCAGGCGCGGTAAAGCCGCCCGCCGCGCCCTTTGGCACGGCAGGCGGCTATGACCTGCTTCACCGCGTCAGGCGACGTGGTGGGGAGGGTGCAGGCCGTATACCGGCGTTTCCAGGCCAATCTGACGCGCCTTCAATTGCAGCGCCAGATATTGAGAGTAGTGCCGCGACTGGTGGAGATTTCCACCGTGGAACCATAGGGCTTCCTGCGCGGTGGGCTTCCACATGTTGCGCTGCTCGCCTTCCCATGGGCCGGGGTCTTTCGGAGTGGCGGAGCCAAGGCCCCAGCACTTGCCGACCGCATCGGCCACCTCCTGCGAGATCAGGTCCGCAGCCCAGCCATTCATCGATCCGTAGCCGGTGGCATAGACGACCAGATCGGCCGGCAGTTCGGTGCCGTCCTTCAGCACCACCGCATCCTCTGTCAGATGGCTCACGTCGGAGCCCGACTTCAGCTTGATGGATCCGTCGATGACGAGATCGCAGGCGCCCACATCGATGTAATATCCGGACCCGCGCCGCAGATATTTCATGAAGAGGCCGGAGTCGTCCGCGCCGAAATCCAGCATGAAGCCGGCCTTCTCCAGCGCCGCATAGAAATCGGCGTCCTGCTGCCGGATCTTGTCGTAGATGGGTATCTGGAACTCGTGCAGGATCCGGTAGGGAATGGAGGCGAAGATCAGATCGGCCTTGCGGGTGGTGACGCCGTTGGCCAATGCGCGCTCGGAATAGAGATCGCCCAACCCATGCTCCATCAGCGAGTCCGAGCGGACGATGTGGGTGGACGAGCGCTGGACCATGGTTACGTCGGCGCCGGCTTCCCAAAGCGCGGCGCAGATATCGTGCGCCGAATTGTTGGAGCCGACAACGACGACGCGTTTGCCCTTGTAGGCATCCGGGCCGGGGTGCTGCGACGAATGCTGCTGCTCGCCCCGGAACAGGTCCTGGCCGTCGAAGCGTGGGATATTCGGCTTGCCGGACATGCCCGTGGCCAGAACGAGCTGCCTGGGACGGAGGGTCGTTTCCTGTCCGTCGCGTTCCACGACGACCGTCCAGGTGCCGTCCGCTTCGTCGTACCGGGCGCTCTTTGCCGTGGTGGAGCCCCAGTAATTGAGCTCCATTACCTTCGCGTACATTTCCAGCCAGTCGCCGATCTTGTCCTTGGGCGCGAAGACTGGCCAGTTGTCGGGGAAGGGGATGTAGGGCAGATGGTCGTACCAGACCGGGTCGTGCAGGCACAGCGACTTGTATCGCTTGCGCCAGCTATCGCCCGGCCGCTCGTTGCGCTCCACGATCAACGTGGGCACGCCGAGCTGCCGCAGCCGGGCGCCGAGCGCGATGCCGCCTTGCCCGCCACCGATGATGAGGACATCCGGCTGCACCTGGCGCCCGAGGGTCTCCACTTCCTTTGCCCGGCGCTCGGCCCAGCTCTTGCGGTTGCGGTCGTGCCCATGCTCCGCACCCATGGGGCGCTTGAGCCCCTTCGGCTCCTCGTGGCCCTTCAGTTCGGTCAGCGTGGTCAGCAGAGTCCATATCAGCCCGCTGCGGATGCGCACATGCCCCACGCCGCGCCCCACCTTCGTCTCGAACGCGAACCATCCGTCGGTTACGCCGTCGTTTTCCGAGGCTTCCCATTCGCTGTCCTGCACGAAGCCGCTCGGCTGGATGGTGGGCAGTTGGGCCTTCAGCATGTCGCGGATCGCGTCATGCCCCTCCGCCGTATCGATGTTCCAGGTAAAGGCGACGAGATCCCGCCAGTAACAGTCCATCTGGAACAGGTTGACGGCGGCGTCGATATCGCCTTTCTCCAGCGCCGCTCCAAGCTTGGCAAGAACGCTGTCCACCCGCGTTGCGGGGCTGTCGTTCAGCATAGTCATCTCCTCCAATTCAGTGCGGTCGTTGCCGCTTGATGGCCGGCCCTTATAGCCGGTCCCGATTGCCGCAAAGACGTTGCAAGCGGCATGCCAAAGCGTTGTCCGGCAGAGAAGGCGGGCTCTTTGCGCTGGCGGCATCGCAAAACCGTTGCAGGACGCCACACCTGTTGCGCAACACGACGCGCCGCTAGTGCGGCCGCGCTACCCCAAGGCGCCGCATCCGGCGGTGCAGGGTCGTTCGGTCCACACCAAGGGAGCGCGATGCCAGAGAGATGTTCCAGCCCGTATCTCGCAGTGTGGCGTACAGGCGCTGCGCCTCGTCCTGTGGCGCGGCAGAATGGACGCCAGCGCGTTGCGCCAAGGACGGCGGAAGATCTTCGATGCCGATTTCGCCGGCCTCTGCGACAGTGCCGGCATAGGCCAGTGCGTTAGCCAGCTCCCGGATATTGCCGGGCCAATCATGTCGGCGCAGTGCCTCTCGTGCCGCATTGGACAGGCGTGGTGCCGCCGGGCCCAGCAGCCGCGTAACCAGCCAGTCGAAGTCTGTCCGCTCGCGCAATGGGGGAAGGTCCAGTGCGGCGGCGTTGAGCCGGTATAGAAGATCCTGCCTGAACCGGCCGGCGGAAACGAGGTCGGCGAGGTTTCGGTTGGTCGCCGACAGGATGCGGATATCTACGCTTCTTGTGTCGGATGTACCAACGGGCTGCACCACCTTTTCCGAAAGCACGCGCAGCAGACGGCTCTGCAGGGCAAGCGGCATGTCGCCGATCTCGTCCAGAAACAGCGTTCCGCCATCGGCCTCTTCCACCAGCCCGCGGCGCGCCTTGCCGGCCCCGCTGAAGGCGCCGGCGGCGTGGCCGAACAACTCGGATTCGATCAGGCCCTCCGGGATGGCGGCGCAATTGATGGCGATGAAGCGCCCCTGGCGGCCGGAGGCGGCATGAATGGCGGCGGCCAGCACCTCCTTGCCGGTGCCGGTTTCTCCCTGCAGCAGGATGGGCAGCGTCGATGGGGCCAGTTGCCGGGCCACGGCGCGCAGCCTGTCTATGCGCACATCGCTGCCGCCTATGCCGTCCAGCGCGGAGGCGGCCGCCTGCCGGGCCGGCGGGGCGCTCTGGGCGGGCGAGGCGGCCGATTTCCACCGCGTCGGCGGCTCTATCGCATGGGCGAAGACGATGCTGCCGTCGCGGCAGCGCAACAGCCGTTCGTGGGCCGGCCTGTCCCGCGTCAGATCCGGCAGGCCGTCTATTCCGATGTGGAAGAACCGGTCGAGCCTTTCCCCGATCAGGCCCGGCAAGGCAGCGCCAGCCTGGCCGATGCTGGCGCCGAGAAGGCTGGCTCCGCGATGCGTCATGCCGCAGACGCGGCCGGCGGCATCCACGGCGATGGCGGCATCCGGATCGACGTCCAGAAACTCCGGCGATTGAGAAAAGCGCAGCACCCAGTTGCGCCGCTGCGAAGCCATCAGATTGGCCAGCTCGATCCGCCGGGCGGTGGCCGTGACAAGGTGCAGCGCCAGGTTCTGGCTGACCTTCGGCGTCGGTGACGACAAGAGGGAAATATCCAGGACGGCGGCCAGGCCGCCCAGCCCATCGTAGATCGGCGCGGCAGTGCAGGACAGCGGCGTATGGGTCAGGTCGAAATGGTCGTCCTGATGGATGGTCAGGGCTTCGCCGGTGGCCAGGCAAGCGCCGATAGCGCAGGTGCCGGCGCGCTCCTCAAGCCATTCGGAGCCAAGATACAACCCGGCGCGGCGCAGCCGATGGTCGAAATGCGGATCGCCCATGAACTCCACCGTCACGCCCTGCATGTCGGACAGAAGCAGCACGTAATTCTGGCCGGCAACCTGCGCATAGAGGCGTTCCAGCCCGGACCGCGCGATATGGACGAGCTCTTCGGATTGCTGCCGATGTTCCTTCAGCCGGGTTTGCGGCACGATGACGGCTTCGCAGGCGGCTGCGGGGTCCAGGCCGTGCCGTATCAGGCAGCGCTGCCAGGATTCCACCACGAAGCCGTCCCGGCCCGTTGCATGGCCGCGGCTGGCAAGCTCGATCTCGCGTGCATGTTTCGATCCGGAGACGATGTGTGATCCGCGCCGCCTCCCAACGGCACGCTCCCCTGACAGTTTCTCCCGCGAGGGAGCTTAGATCAAGGCGGACCGTCCCGTCCATCGCAAAGGACCGTCAGCTCCAGGACACGTCCACGCGGGTGGCATCCTCGATGCCGCGCACCTCGGCCATGCTTTCGGCCGCCAGACGCAGGGCAAGACGCTCGCGCTGGCTGGACAGGTTGCCGCTGTAGTAGACGATCCCGTCCTCCACCCGTACGTTCTCGTCCCGCAGATAGAACCAGGGCTGGCGCCTCAGATCTTCCATCAGGCGCCTGCGGATCTCCTCGTCGGAGATCGGTTCGGGTGCGCGGCGCCCGGCCTTGTGTATCGCCTTCAGAATGTCGGATCGGGTGACGATGCCGACCGGGCGCAGCTTGTCCAGTATCACGATGGAGCGGATCTTGCGGGCGACCATCTCCGCAACGATATCGGCCATATCGGCGTCCAGCGGCAAGGTGCGGACCTTCGACGACATCATGTCGCCGGCGACATTGGCGTGGCTGCGGATGTAATGCTCCAGCATCTCGCGCGGGTTCTTGCGATCCCATGACCACCAGTTGGCCGGCAGCAGCGTATCGATGCTGCGGCGTACGATCAGATCCGTCGTGGTGACGATGCCGATGAGGTTGCCGGCATCGTCGACCACCGGCAGCGAATTGAACCCATTGTCCAGAAGGATCGCCGCCACATCGGCCACGGGCATATCCGGCTTTATGGTCGTTATGGGCGAAACCATCAATTCGGAAGCCTTCATCGGCATGGGTGTGTCCTCCTGCATTTCTCGATTCATGTGCGGATTGTAGCGCGAGTCCCATGAAGCGTCCGCTTCACCTTCGGCTTATCAGCGCCACCAGATATACCCCGCCGATCAGCGACGCGAAGAGGCCTACCGGCATCTGGTACGGAAAGCCGATCATGCGGGCCAGCCAGTCGGCTCCCGCCAGCATGATCGCGCCGATCATCAATGCGGCGGCCGCCTCCTGCAGCGGCCGGGAAAAGCGCATGCGCCGTGCGATATGCGGCCCGATCAACCCGGCAAAGGATAGCGGGCCGACATGCAGCGTGGCGGCTGCGGAGGCGAGGGCGGCCAGCACCAGCATGGACCCTGTGGCCCGCCCGGCCGGCATTCCGAGGGCGGTTGCACCCGCCCGCCCCAATGGCAGGATTGCCAACCACCGGGCGATGAACGGCAGCGGCAGCAACAGCAGAAGCGCACTGGCGACGGCGGCGACGCCTTGCATCGGCGTCGACGACTGGATCGCGCCGCTGAGCCATTCCAGCATCTGCATCGCCTCGGGCCCGCCATCGGAAATGACGGCGGTTACCGCCGCGCCGGTACAACTGCCGAGGGCGACGCCGGCCAGCAGCAGCCGCTCCGGGCCCCCGGCATTGCGGGCCGCGAAATACAGGATGGCCAGTAACGCCAAAGCGGAGCCGAAAAGCGTTGCCGCAAAGCGCAGAGATGGCGAAGGCATCTCCACCATGATCAGGACGGCGGCGAGGCCGAGGCCGGCGCCGGAACTGATGCCCAGCACCTCCGGGCTTGCCATCGGGTTGCCTGTAATGCGCTGGAGGAGGTAGCCGGACAGCGCCAGCAGTGCGCCGCTGCCTGCCGCGACCGCAAGGCGCGGTGCGCGGAATGGCAGAAGCTCAAACAGCGTGTCGCCGGTGGCAAAGGCCCAGCCGGTACCGGTGCGCCCGACGCACAGGGATATGGCGATGACGGCAACAAGCACGAGAGCCAGTGTGGCCAGCATGGCTTGCGGGTGCGGGCTGCGGCGCCGCTCCATGCCGGTGTCGGCCGGTTGCAGCCCAAGACGCAGCCGGGGCAGGGCCCACAGAAGGATCGGGCCGCCGATCAGCGCCGTGAACGCGCCCGTTGGCAGAAGGTCCCGTCCACCCGTCGTCATGGCGAGAACCAGCCCGTCGGCGATGGACAGAAGCAATGCGCCGGCCAGCGGCGAAAGCAGAAGCTGCTGGCGCAGCGTGCGCGCACCGCAGGCCCTGGCCAGCGCCGGAGCGGCAAGGCCGATGAAGCCTATGATGCCGACGAGCGCGGTGACGGAGCTTGCCAAAAAGACGGCCAGCGCCAGTGCGGCCAGGCGTGTGGCTCCGACGCCGACGCCCAGGCTGCGGGCGCTTTCCTCCGCAAGGCCCAGCACCGTCAAGGGCCGCAGCATCAGTGCCGCAAGCACCACGCCGACCGCCAGGCGGATGCCCAGCGTGATCGACGGCAACCAGCTTTCCTGCGACAGTGTCCCGCCGCCCCAAATGAACAGCGATATGACATAGTCGCCATTGGCGAGCGTCAGCGCCGCGCTGAGAGAGGCCACGACCAGTGACAGCAACAGGCCGCTCAGCACCGTGCCGACAGGCTCCAGCTTGCGCCGCCAGTTGAGCGCCACGATCAGCCCCAGCATCAGGCTTCCGCCGGCAAAGGCCACCGCTTCGCGCCCCGTGGCCAGTGCAGCCGGCAGATAGAGTGTCGCCAGCGTCAGGGCGAGTTGCGCGCCCGCGGCGACACCGAGCGTGGAAGGATCGGCGATGGGATTGCGCAACACACGTTGCAGCAGCAGGCCGGACAGGCCCAGCGCCGCACCCGCCAGAAGTGCGATGGCACCGCGCGGCAGCACCGTGGCATGAAACAAGATTGCCTCGAAGCCGCCGGCTTGCGCGGCGCGCCATGCCGGCACGGCCTCCAGCAGAAACAGGGCAAGCGCCAGGGCCCCGGCGGCAAGCCAGGGCATGGGCGTCAGCGGCGTGTCGTCCGGGCTGCGCGTCATCCCCAGGTCCCGGACAGTGCCGCCTCGAACAGCCGCGTGAACCGCCGGGCGGTCGGCAGGCCGCCGAAGGCGTTCATCGGGGGCAGGATATGGGCGCGCCCGGCCGCAACCGCTGGAATGGCGTTCCATAGGGCGCTGTGCGGCAAGGCGGCCGCGGCGTCCGGCGGCACCGGGCCGACGACCACGATGATGGCATCCGGCCGCTCTGCCATCGCCTCGATGCCGATGGGGGCGGAGGCGGCATAGCGCGTGTTGCCGGTGAAGGCGTTGGTAAAACCGATATCGGCCATGACGCTGCCGAACAGGGAATCCGGCCCGAACACCCGCACATGCCGGGCATCGCCGAGATTGACGAGATAGACGGGCCTTTGGGCGTGGACCGCAAGCTTGTGCCGGCTGGCTGCGATCAGCGCCTTCGTGCCCGCGATATAGGATGTCGCGGCTTGCGTGCGCTGAAGATCTTCCCCCATGCCCTGCATCGCCGCTTCCACAAGGTCCAGCGGCCGTTGCCCGCCGCCGAAGATGGGATAGGAGCGTATGGGCGCGATCCGCGCGATCTGCGGTTCGGCCCAGGCATTGAAGGGGGAAATGTAGATGAGGTCCGGGTGGACGCTCGACAGAAGCTCGAGGTTGAACGAGCCGCGCAATCCGAGGTCGATGACGCTTTGTGGGACGTCCGGCTCCACCGCCAGACGCCGGAAGAGAACCAGCTCGACGGCGGCGACCGGCGTAACGCCGAGCGCCAGGATCGTTTCCAGAAGCGCCCAGTCCAGTACGGCGATGCGCCCGGGCACGGTTGCCGCCGCACCGGGCGGCACCAGGGCAAGGGTTGCCAGGCCGGCCATGAAGCCGCGCCGGTCAAGCGCGGCGGTCATGCCTTACCTCACCACTTGTAGGCGACAGACGCGATGACGCTGCGGCCTTCGCCGTAGAAGCAGCCGAAATTGCAGCTTGCGACATACTCTTCATCGGCCACGTTGTTGACGTTGAGAGCGGCCTTGAAATCATCTTTCTCGTAGCGGATCGCAAGGTCGACAAGCGTTGCGGACGGCAGGTCGATGGAGTTGGCGTTGTTGCCGAAGCGCGAGCCGATATAGCGGACACCGCCACCCAGCGAAACACCTTCGAGGACCGTCCCGGGCTGGAACGCATAGTCCAGCCAGAGGGCAGCCGCATGTTCCGGCACGTTGGCCGGGCGATTGCCCGTCGTGGTGGCGGTGATGATGCCGGCCACGACGGTATCGTCGCCTTGTGTGATCTCGACGTCGGAGTAGGTGTAGTTGCCAACGAGGCTCAGCCCGTCGGTCAGGCTTGCCGTTGCCTCCAGTTCGAAGCCGCGCGAGCGGATCTCGCCTGTCTGGGTGATTTCACGCACCAGCGATCCACCATCCGGCACGGCCTGGTTGGCGACCACATTGGTCTGCTCGATCTGGTACAGCGATGCGGTGATGAAGGAGTTCCAGCCCGCCGGCTGATACTTGATGCCGCCTTCCACCTGCTTGCCTTCCGACGGCTTGAACAGCGCGCCATCGGAGGTTTCACCGGTGATCGGGTTGAACGAGGTCGCGTAGCTGATGAAGGGTGCCAGACCGTTGTCGAACAGATAGACCGCGCCGGCGCGCCCGGTCAGCGCATCGTCATCGACGCTGCCGCCGGCATTGGACAGGTCCGACCAGTCCTGGCGCAGGCCGGCGGTGACGACCAGACGGTCGAAACGGATCTGATCCTGCGCATAGATGCCGGTCTGCTTTAGGTCGACATTGGTGAGGTTGGCGCCGTCCGGGTTGACGGTGACGGGCGTGCCGTAGACCGGGTCGAAGGCGTTAATGGGCAGCGCTGTGCCGGAGAAGTTCGACGAACGGTCCAGATTGTTCTGCCGGTAATCCAGCCCGATCAGCGCGGTGTGCTGCAGGGCGCCGGTCTCGAACCTGGTTTCGACCTGGTTGTCGATGCCGAAGCTGTTGGTCAGCTCGTCCTGTACGGAGGGGCTGCGCGCAACGGTGAAATTGTCGGCGCCAAGGCCGGAGAAATAGAGGTTCTGGTAGTTAAAGTCGAGCCGGGTGTACTGGGCGTTCTGGCGAAACTCGACCGCCTCGTTGAAGCGATGGCTGAACTCGTACCCGATGGTGCCGAACCAGCTTTCGGAATCGTTGAAGTCAGGCTCGCCCAGATACAGGCTCGGCGGAATGCGACCATAGGGGTTGCCGTCCAGCGTGCCGGCCTGCGGCAGGCCGACCGGCGAATCCGCCTTGTCGTACTGCAGGCTGCCCATCAGCGTGAAACTGGTGTCGGCATCGGGACGGAAGCTGATCGACGGAGCAAGGTAGACGCGATCGTCGTCGACGTAGTTCATCTGCGTTTCCGACAGGCGGCCAAGGCCGACCATGCGATAGCTGACATCCTCGTTGTAGACGCCGCCGACATCGAACTTGGCGACGTAGCGGCTGTTATTGCCGATCTCGGCCTCGACGTTGCGGAACTCGGTGAAGGTCGGGCGCTTCTGCACGAGGTTGATGATGCCGCCGGGTGCGCCCTGTCCGTACAGGACGGAGGCCGGGCCTTTCAACACCTCGATACGTTCGAAGCCGTAGGGCTCGAAGGCCAGCGCGCCGAAGTCGCGGATGAAGCGGAAACCGTTGATGTAGAGGCTGTCGGTCGCCGCAAAGCCGCGAATGATGGGCGCGAAGAAGCGCGGGTCGTTGCCGAAGGGCTGCGTCACGACACCGGACGTGTAGTTGAGCGCTTCGCCGATATTCTGCACGCCGCGATCTTCCATCTGCTGCGTGGTGACGACCGAGATGGATTGCGGCAGCTCGATCAGGGGTGTCGAAATCTTGGAGCCGGTCTGCGTCTGCGTCGCGACATAGCCATCGACCGGGCCCGTTGCCGTGCCGAACGTGCCGCCCGTGCCGCTGCCACCAGCGCCCTCGACCACGACCGTATCGAGCGTCACGGTGGATTGTGCGTGCGCCGAAAGGGGAAGTGCGACCGAAGCCGCCAGAATGGACAATCGATGGACGAGGCGCATGGTGTACTCCGCGCAGGAAACTGGACAATTCCGCTCCTGTTTACGCGGCTACCCGCAGAGTTTGAATATCAAATTTCGGCCACAATGTCGGATGTCCACCGCCTGTGCGGGTTTTGTCACAATGCCGGCCGCTCCATGTTCCACAGCGCGGCATTGCTGGAGGAAACCGCAACCGCGCCCCGCTTCAAGGCGGCCTGTGCGTCGGCCTGCGTGCAGATGAATCCGGAGGCCACCGCGGGCGGCATCCGCTTCCGATCGTCCGCCGGAATATGCGCCAGCATGGGCGCCGGCATCAGTTGCACGAGGTTGGGGCTGCTCTGGGAGACGGCCTTGACGCTGCGCGGCCAGGTGGACCGGTCCGTGACGAACACCTTCTGCATGGTGAGAAGGCCGCATTGCGCGGCCTTCTGGATGGTCGGGACCCTTGTGGACAGAAGAACCGATATCCCCGCTTCGGACAGGAACTCGATCGCCCCCTTGTCCTGGGACAAACCCTCGCAGCTATCGATGTTCAGCACGATCAGCTTGTTGCGCCGGGTCAATGTCCGCACCAGCTCGGCGACATGGCGCAGCGATATGTTGGCCACGATGCCGATCTCGGCACGGCTGGCCAGGAACGTGTCCACCTGCTCCGTGCCGTAGAGTGTCGCGATGACCGGATGGCGCAACAGTCGTTCGCCGATGGTTCTGTCCAGGGCCAAGATTACCTCTCCGCGTCGCGCGGCATATCCGGCGAAAGGCCGAGCTTGCCCGGGTTCAGCAGATTGTCCGGATCGAGCGCAGATTTCACCGCCTCCAGAATCGGAAACGCGCTGCCGAGACTGTCGCGCATGTAGGGCGCGCGCAAGAGCCCGACGCCATGGTGGTGGCTGAGTGCCGCATTATGCCGGACGAGAACGGCGTTGGCTGCATCCCATGCAGCGCGATACCAGGCGCCACGGCGCTCGACATCCACGTCGCCGCGCAGCGAGAAGTACAGGCACGCCCCGTCGATATAGGCATGCGACTGGTGCGCCGAGCCGGCCAACGTGCCCGGAACGGCGTTGATGGCCGCAACGACTTCGTCGTAGATCTTCGGGAGGTCTTTCCAGCAGCCCGTCATCTCCAGCGTGTCGGCCACGAAGCCTGGGCTGCGCTTGAACCCTTCGGCGCTCTTGCCGGTCAGATAGCGCGTGTCCAGCCACCGTTCGAAGATGGCGTCGCCATCCAGCTTGCGGCCAAGGCCGGCGCAGACCCGCTCGCTGATGGCCATCACGGCATCGACGATTTCCGGCGCACCTTCATCGGCGATCAGCAGCACGTTGAGCTCCGGTTCCTCGAACTGCACGCCGCTTTCCAGCGCGTCGTAGAGGCGTAACGCGGCCGGGTTGGCGCCGCCCTGCATGATCTGGCGACAGGCTTCGAGACCGGTTGCGAAACTGTCGAAACCGTAGGCGATCGCGCGGCTGTAGTCGGGCAGGCGATGCAGTTTCAGGCGGACGCGCACCACGATGCCGAGCGTACCCTCCGAGCCGATGAAAAGCTGTTGCAGATCCGGGCCGATGGCCGCGCGGGCATAGCCGCCCAGCGTAACCAGCGTGCCATCGGCCAAAACGACATCCATCCCGTAGACCATGTCCTCGATCTTGCCGTACCGCGTGGACAACTGCCCCGCGCCACGGCATGCCACCCAGCCGCCCACCGTGCTGATGCCGAAGGAGGACGGCCAGTGGCCCATGGTCATGCCGTAGGATTTCTGGATCGTCTCCTCGAAGACGTCGCCAAACATCCCGGCTTCCACCTCCACGATCTGGCTGTCCGCATCGAACCCGACCAGGCGGTTCATGTCGCAGACGTCCAGCACGATGCCGCCGCGCAGCGGCAGGGCAGCGCCCGTCACATTGCTACGGCCGGCAGAGACGGTCAGTGGCAGGCGATGCCGATGGGCGATCATCGTGACGGCCTGCACCTGCTCCACCGTCGAGACGCGCACGAAGACGCCGTCAACTGCCGCTGGGGTGCCGTCCGTTTCCGCGATCATGGTGCCGGCCCACCAGTCACGCGTGTTGACGACGAGATCGTCGCGCGTGGTCAGGACCTCCTCCGACGCGCTCCGCAGCTCTGCAATAACGGCCTCAGAAACCTCCACGGCATTGCGGGCAAGCCCAGCGGAAGCGCCGATCGTCTCGATTGACTTGGCATAATGCGGCTGCGTCGGCGCGCCGACGACGTAGTTGCCACGATTGTATCCGCGGCGGACCGCTTCCTTGCTCATCATATCAATAGTCTCCCGTAAGTATGAATTTTTCTTTGGCGATCGCTGCTTCATATCCGGCGATCTGACTGGCGATCTCGTTGGACGAAAGCTTCAGCTCCCGCCCGATGATCTCGCCGACGCGGGCAGCCGCCCGGCCCGAGGCGTCGCGCGCCATCAGGCGGGCCCGCATGCGCCGCGACAGGACATCGTCCACGGTTGCCGCCATCTCGTGCCGGACGGCGTACAGGACTTCGGCCTGCGTGAACGGAAGTCCTTCGACGATGGGCGCGGCGAGGTCCGCGTCATCGGCCAGAAGGTCGCTGACAAAGCGGGCTTCGGTGCCGTAGCGCTCTCCCAGATGGGCCGCCATGCCGCCGGAGGCGACGATTGCCTGGGCGTCGTAGCCGGCCGCGCCAAGCAGCCAGGCTTTCTTGGTGGTGCATCTGCGCCTCTCGCCCAGCACGCTGCCCACGGCATCCACTGTCTGAGCGGCCATGTGGCGGGCGGTCGTCAATTTGCCGCCGACGATGGAAACGACACCGTCCTTGCCGACATGCACGGTATGATCGCGTTTGACATCCATCGTGCTGCCGCCCGGCGAAGACGAAACGAGCGGTCGGCAGCCGGCGATGCTGCCGACGACGTCGCTGACCTCAATGTCCGTCTTCAACGCCGAACGTGCGCCTTCCAGAAGGAAGTCCAGTTCGGTACGCGTGCAATGAACGTCATCGAGGCTGCCCTTATAGTCCTCGTCCGTGGTGCCGAGATAGGAAACGTTGCCCCACCGGGTGATGGTGGCCCGGCGGCTGCGCCCCGGAACGGGGATCGTCACGGTGCAGTCGTTGCGGACCTTCAGCCAGGGAATGGCGACATGCACGCCCTTGGCGGGCCGGACATGGAGCGGCCGCTCGTCTTCGCCGGCTGCCATCCAGTCGCGCATCCAGACGCCCGTCGCCATGATGACGGCCTTCGCCCGCACGCGGATCTCGCGGCCGGATTCGGTTTCCACGACCGCGCCGTCCGCCTTTCCGCCATTGCGCGTCAGCTCCATGACGCGCGCATGGTTGAGGATGGCCGCACCATGATGGGCGGCAGACCGTGCCAGCGCCAGCGTCAGCCGCGCATCATCGACCCGCGCATCGAAGTACATGAAGCCGCCGCGCAACTGGTCGTCGCGGAAGGTCGGGCAGTGCGACAGCACCTCGGCAGCACTTAGCCGCTGATGAAGGATGCCCTCGCGCCACCCGCCGGCCAGGTCGTAACTCCAGAGCAGGCCCTCGAACGCCTTGGCCATCCGCGCATCGAAGATGCCGTCACGCTCCAGGATCGGGAACAGGAATGGCAACCGCTGCACCAGATGCCCGGCATTGCGGCGCAGCCTCTGCCGCTCCAGCAGGGAATGGCGGACCAACCCCAGATTGCCCTGCTCGATGTAGCGCAAACCGCCATGAACCATCTTGGACGATTTGGACGAGGTGCCGGACGCGAAGTCGTCTTTCTCGATCAGCGCCACGCGATAGCCGCGCAGCGCCGCGTCGAAGGCGCAATAGCATCCCGTTACGCCGCCCCCGACGATGAGAATGTCGAACGTCTCGTCGGCAAGCCTGTCTTCCTGCTCGGCGCGGACAAGCCGCAGGGGCTCGGTGCGGGCAAGGTTTTCGCGGTCGCGGCTGGCGCGTCGGCCGGGAAGTCGAAACATGGGAGACCTCATCGATGTGTCACCCGCCACTGCCGGGCAAGGGCAGGCGGTTGTCATAGGCGCCGGCTCGCGTGCGGCCGATCTCGTCCGAGATGGCTGCGTGCCATCCCGCCCGCCGCGACAGACGCTCGTCTTCCGACAAAGAAGGTTCGAACGTCTCGCCCGGCGGCAGGGTGGAGCGGGCTTGAGAAAGATCGCTCCACATGAGCCCGCGGGCGCCGGCCATGAAAGCCGTGCCGCGCAGGCTGGCGCGCTCTGCGTCGGGCATGCGACGCACGGGGACGCCGCCAAGATCGGCCTGCATGCGCAGCAGCGGGTCGGACGACGAAAGGCCGCCGCCCGCAACCAGCTCATGCATGCGCTTGCCTGCCACCAGCTCGTCTGCTTCCACACATGAGACGACCGACTGCGCGATGCCTTCCAGAACCGCATAGGCCAGCTCTTCACGCGTATGGGTCATGGAAAGCCCGGTCAGTGAGGCCCGCGCGGCCGGCACCATGACCGGCTGTCGCAGCCCCGTCAGCGTCGGCATGAAGCAGATGCCGCGCGCCCCGCCGGCCTCGGCTGCCAGAGCGCTGATCTGACGTGCATCGTCGAACCAGCGCATGTCGGCGCAAAGCCAGTTGAGCGCGGAGCCGGTGGTTGCCGCGTAGGTCTCAACCGCAAAGTCCGAACGTCCACCCTTGCGCCAGGCGGTCATCGTGAACGTCGCCTCGACGGCGCCCGGCTGCGCCGGGCGCTCCTGGCCGATCACGAGATCGACGAAGCTACCCGTTCCATGGACGCACATGGCCTGGCCGCTGTCATGGCAGCCAAGGCCGACAAGACCCGCGAGCTGGTCGCCCATGGACGCCATGATCGGGATGCGGATGCCGATCAGGTCGCTGCGTGTATGTCCGAACTCGTCCGCGTCTTCCATAAGGGTCGGCAGCAGCTCTTGCGGAAACTCCTGGGCGTCCAGCCAATCGCCGATGTAGCTGTGCTTGCGCAGGTCATAGGCCCCGCAGGAGGTGGCATTGGTGGGCGTCGTCACGACCCTCCGCGCTTCGGAAAGATGCCACAGAAGCCAACTGTCGACCGTGCCGAAGGCAAGGCGCTTTTGGTTCAGAGCCTCCGCTACGCACGGCGTGTCGCGCATGTGGCGCACGGCCCAGAGGTAGATGGCCCGCGCACCGATGGGGCGTCCGGCGCGCTCGATCAACTCTTTATCCCAGCGCGGCGAAAGCGCCTTGAGCTCCTCGCAGAAGCGCGTGTCCTGCCACACCATGGCTGGAACGAGAGAGCGTCCGGTGTGGGTGTCCCAAAGAACACCCGTCGCCCGTTGCGTCGTCAGCGCCAGCGCGACGATCTCGGCGCCTTCGGCCGGCGCCGCGGCGACGACCTTCCGGCACATCGCCAAGGTGGTTTCCAGAAGTGCATCGGCGTCCTGTTCGACGACGCCGTGGCGCGGCGTCGTCACTTTCAGTGGCGCATAGGCGGGGGTGGTAACCCCGCCATCCGCCCGCACCAGGGCAGCCCGCGTGCCGGACGTGCCTTCGTCTATCGCCAGTATGGCCTGCTGCAGCATCGTCATCGGGCCTCCCTCAATCGCCGGCGAACTGCGGTGCACCCGGCTCGTTGTCCGGATTGACGGAGGTGCGGGTCGGGTCCCACCGAATGACGCTGCAGATGATGCAGGCGATAAGCGGAACCACCGACAGGATCAGGAACGTCGTTCCCAGCCCATACGTCTCCCGGAAAATCGGAAAGACGAGGAGGCCGATGGCCGCGCCGGTGGCCCCCATCGCGCCGATGATGCCGTTTGCGCCGGCACGCAGCTCGCTGCGGAAGGACAGGGAAGACAGGCTCTTTCCGTTGGCTCCGGGCCCGCCGGAGTGAAACAGGATGAAGAGCGAGGGCACGATGACCGCCAGCCAGACCGGCATCGTGTCGTGGAACAGCCCCATGATGACCAGCATGCAGAAGACGGCGCCGAAGCCGATGGCCGACGCGCGACGCAGGCCGAGAATCCGTCCGATGGTCGGCGACATGAACCCGCCGACGATGCCGAAGACGTTGAAGACGAGCGTCCCCAGCATGGCGTTGATGAAATCGGTGCCGAACAGCGATGCGCTGATGAGCGGCAGATACCAGCCGACCGCGAAATACTGGATAGACTGGCCGATCTGAACCGTCGCGGCCAGGACGGTGCGCGGCAGGTAGACGCCCCGGAAGATCAGCGCGATGTTGCGAAAACCGCGTTTCGCCTGGTTGACGACCGGCAGGCGCTCGGCCAGCGGCGCCGCGGCGAAGGTAAGGCCGTAGATGCGGCTCATGGCCCTGGCGGCGTCGTCCAGCCTTTCCTTGCGCGCCAGCCAGATCGGGCTTTCCACCATGAAGGCGAATTGCAGCAGCATGATCGCGAAGGCGAAGATGCCGGTGGCCGCTACGGAATAGCGCCAGATCGTGTCGCCCACATCCCAACTATAGAACATCATTGCCAGAAGGATGTTCGTGCACACCGCAAGATACCAGATGCCTTGCCAGGTGTTCAGGCGGCTGCGCAGCCGGGCCGGGGTAAATTCGGCAAGTACGGCCATGGCGATAGCAAAGTCGATGCCGTAGGCCGCGCCGACGAAGAACCGGCCGAAGATGATCATCTCGTAGCTCTGCGCCGTCGCCACCAGCACGGCGCCGACCAGGGCGAGGAGCTTGGCGAAGACGAGAGGGCGCATGCGGCCCCAGCGGTCGGCCATCCAGCCGCCGATCGGGTTGAACACGATCGCGACCCAGGAGGCGAAGGACGTCATCAGCGCGACCTCGCGTGCGTCCAGCCCCATGTCCCGCGTCATCGGCCCGAGCCCGGCGCTGAGCGCCGAGTTGGCGAAGGCATCGAGAAACAGGCCGCCAAGCGCAAGCCACCAGATAAGGCCGGCGCGCCCGCGGATACCGTCGCTCTTGTCGATGAATGAAATAACGTCGTCTATGCCCCGCAGGGCATACTTGCTCCCGTGCATGCTACTACTCCTCCCAGAGTAACAGACACATCCACATAATGATCGGGGCAAGTTTTGGACGAGCGAAGACCATCATGCAGATGGTCTTATATCTTCGTCTGCAATTCGAGCTTTAGCCGCCTGTCGACATTCTGTCAATCACCCGGGCGACGGGGCGCTCAACGTTCAGCCGCGGCAAGGATGGCCTCCTGCCGGATCTCCTCGGTCAGGCGGGCGCGCATGCTTGAAAACTCGGGGCTCGACTTCACCGTGTAATGGCGCGGATGCGGCAGGTCCACGGGGATGATCGACTTGATCCTGCCCGGGCGCGCCGACATGGTGACGACGCGAGAGCCGACGAAGATTGCCTCCTCGATATCGTGCGTCACGAACAGGACCATCTTGTGCTCGCGCTCCCAGATGCCGAGAAGCAATTCCTGCATCAGGCCGCGCGTCTGGTTGTCGAGCGCGCCGAAGGGTTCGTCCAGAAGCAGGATCTTGGGGTCGTTGGCCAGCGCGCGGGCGATGGCCGTGCGCTGCTGCATGCCGCCCGAAAGCTGCTTCGGCCAGTGGTTTTCGAAGCCCTTCAGGCCGACATCGGCGATATACTGGGCAACGATCTCGCGGCGCTCGGCTTCCGGCACGCCTTTTTCGCGCAGTCCGAAGCCGATGTTCTGCTCCACCGTCAGCCACGGAAACAGCGTGTAGGACTGGAAGACCATGCCGCGGTCGGGGCCCGGTCCGTGGATTTCGGCACCATCCAGCGTTACGCGCCCGCTTGTCGGCCGATCCAGCCCGGCAACGATGCGCAGGAGCGTGGACTTGCCGCAGCCCGATGGGCCAAGAATCGTGACGAAGTCGTTGGCCGGCACCGTCAGGCTTGTGGGCTGCAGCGCCGTAACCGGCGCACCGCCCCGCACGCCGGGGAAGACGCGGCCGACGCCGTCGATGATCAGTTCGCTCATGCGAACCTCCAGGCGAAGACCCACCGGTTAAAGGATTTGAACAGGAAATCGGAGATGAGGCCGATGATCCCGATGACGATGATGCCGAAGATGATCTGCCCCGTTGCCATGAGTGCCTGGCTGTTGATGATCATGTAGCCGATGCCGGAAGATGCGCCGATCAACTCCGCCACGATGACGTAGGTCCAGGCCCAGCCCAGCACCAGGCGGAGGATCTCTGCGATATCGGGGGCGTTGGCCGGCATCAGCACGCGCGCGACGATACCCCTGTCGCGCGCGCCCAGCGTATAGGCCGCCTCCACAAGGTCCTGCCGCGTCGAGGCCACCGACCCCGCAACCATCAGCACGATCTGGAAGAACGCGCCGATGAAGATGACCAGAAGCTTCTGCGTCTCGCCGATGCCCGCCCACAGGATCAGCAGCGGCACGAAGGCCGAAGCGGGCAGATAGCGGGCAAAGGAGACGAACGGCTCCAGCAGCGCCTCGATGGGTTTGTAGGCGCCCATCGCGATGCCGATCGGAACGCCCAGCGCGGCGGCGACGGCGAAGCCGCCGACGACGCGCCATACCGTCATGCCGATATCGTAGAGGAAGCCGCGCTGCAGGAGGTTCCAGCCATCCGCCAGCATGGTCAGCGGATCGGCAAGGAAGGTGCGCGAGACGAAGCCACCCAGCGTTGCCACCGCCCAGAGCGCAACGAAGGCCACGAAGAAGGATATGCCAAGGACGACGCGCGTTGTGGCGCCGACCGGCTTGAACGGACGAAGCATCATGATCCTGACGGCGCTAGATACAACTACTTGATGTACTGATCGTCGTAGAGGGTCGCGACATCGGGCTTTTCACGGATGACGCCGATCTCCAGCAGCAGGTCTGCCGCAGCCTGCGAGAATGTCTTGAACTCACCTTCGAAGAAGGTCGCATTGGCGGCCTTGTCCTGCCAGCGCAGATACTGGGCCGAATTCGCGAACTGCTCGCCCGTCTGGTTCACGTCGGCACCCATGATCTCATAGGCCTTGTCAGGGTCTGCCGCGATCATCTCCAGCGCCTCGAAGTAGCTGTCGGCCAGGGCCTTGCCGGCTTCGGGGTTTTCCTGGAGGAAGGCCGGCGTGCAGCCCACCGTGTCCATGACGGCCGGGTAATCGAGCGTCGTCGCAAGGATCTTGCCGGAATCGGGCGCATCGCGCACCGTCGACAGATAGGGCTCGTAGGTCATCGCGGCGTCGTTCTGACCGGCAACGAAGGCCTGCGCGGCGGGCCCCGGCTCCATGTTGACGATCCGCACGTCGCGCATCGTCATGCCGTTCTGTTTCAGCATCCAGGCCAGCAGGAAGTAGGGGGATGTGCCAGGCGCGGAGGCGGCCACCGTCTTGCCCTTGAGGGCAGCGAAATCGGCGACATCGCCGCGGACCGCGATGCCATCGGCGCCGTAGGACTTGTCCATCTGGAAGATCTGCGTTGCCGGAACGCCGTTCGCCGTCCACGCGACCCAGGTTTCCACCGTGGTTGCGGCGCACTGAATGTCGCCCGAGGCCATCGCAAGATGACGGCTGGCCTGCGGGATCTTCGACAGGGTGACATTCAGCCCGTGCTTCTCGAAGATGCCGGCCTCTTTTGCCAGCGTCAGCGGCGCAAAGCCCGTCCAACCGGAGTAGCCGAGATTGACGTCGGTCTGCGCCATTGCCGGCGCAGCCGCCAACGATGCGAGAAGCCCTGCCAGAATTCCGTATCGTGCGACCATGGGGACCCCAATCTTCGATTGCTTATGTCTACACATAATCATTGTCGCGACAGCCCTTTCAAATCAAGGCCGGTGCGATGAAAAATTGATTACCGGATGAGCGTGGACAAAAGATATGCAATCTGCATTTGCCCGTGCCGCCTGGCGATCCTGACTTTCAACGCCGCCGCCATAGCACTAGTGTCCGTCGTATCGAACGATAAAACCGCAGGTTCCAAACATGTCGACGTCCAGCAATTCCGGTGCGGCTTCCCTCCGGCTCTCAGACCCCGGTCTCCTGAAGCAGCAATGCCTTGTGGACGGCGCCTGGCGCGATGCGGCCGGCGGCGAGACCATCGCGGTGACCAACCCGGCCGACGGGTCCACCGTCGCGCATGTTCCCGTTCTGTCGGCCGGTGAAATCGAAGACGCGATCGGAGCAAGCGCCAGGGCGCAGAAGGGCTGGGCGGCGCTGGCCGCAAAGGAGCGCGCCGCCATCCTGCGCAAATGGTTCGATCTCATGATCGCCAATGCCGACGACCTTGCCGCCATCATGACGGCGGAACAGGGCAAGCCGCTGGCCGAGGCCAAGGGCGAGATCACCTATGCGGCGTCCTTCGTGGAATGGTTCGCCGAGGAGGCCAAGCGCGTCTACGGCGAGACCATACCGGCGCCGGCATCAGACCGGCGGATCACGGTCATACGCCAGCCGGTCGGCGTGACCGCTGCGATCACGCCATGGAATTTCCCGGCTGCGATGATCACCCGCAAGGCGGCCCCCGCGCTGGCGGCCGGCTGCAGCATGATCGTGCGCCCGGCAGACCTGACGCCGCTGACGGCCTTGGCGCTGGGCGAGCTTGCGGTGCGGGCGGGCATTCCGGCCGGCGTGCTGCAGATCGTGACCGGCAAGGCCCGAGAGATCGGGGCGGTGCTGACCGCAAGCGAAACCGTGCGCAAGCTGTCATTCACGGGGTCTACCGAGGTCGGGCGCCTGCTGATGGAGCAATGTGCGCCGACCATCAAGCGCATGTCGCTGGAACTTGGCGGCAACGCACCCTTCATCGTCTTCGACGATGCCGATCTGGATGCCGCGGTGGAGGGCGCCATGCTGTCCAAATACCGCAATGCCGGGCAGACCTGCGTCTGCGCCAACCGCATCTACGTGCAGAAGGGCGTCTACGACGCGTTCGCCGAGAAGCTGGCAGCAAAGGTTGCCACGCTCAAGGTCGGCAACGGCACCGAACCGGGTGTCGCCATCGGCCCACTGATCGAGGAAAAGGCGCTCCGCAAGGTGGAGGAGCATATAGAGGACGCCGTCTCCAAGGGCGCTACGCTCCTGTCCGGCGGCAAGCGGCTTGGCGGCCTGTTCATCGAGCCGGGTATCCTGACCGGCGTTACGCAGGACATGCGCGTATCGCATGAAGAGACGTTCGGCCCGCTGGCGCCATTGTTTCCCTTCGAGACGGAGGAACAGGTGATCGGCATGGCGAACGACACGATCTTCGGGCTTGCCGCCTATTTCTACACACGGGATTTCTCGCGCTCGGTGCGCGTGGCCGAAGCCCTGGAATACGGCATCGTGGGGCACAATACCGGCATCATCTCCAACGAGGTCGCGCCGTTCGGCGGTGTCAAACAGTCCGGGCTCGGCCGGGAAGGGTCGCACCACGGAATAGAAGAGTATCTCGAGATGAAATATGTCTGCAGCGCCGTCTGACACCATCCGGGCGGAGGAGGGCGTCTTGCCCTTCTCCTTCCGCGCCGTGCCGTCGATGCTGGCCGAATGGGGTGGCGCGCGCCGTCTTGGCGCCATTCTGGCCGACTGGCGGCCGGAGCGGAACCTCCTGCTGGTCACCGATGCCGGCTTGCACCGCGCCGGTGTGCTGGAGCCGGCCAAACGCTCACTGGATCAATCCGGCTTCCGCGTCACGGTGTTCGATGCCGTCGTCGCCGACCCGCCGGAATCCGTCCTGATGGCCTGCGTCGACGCGGCGCGGGCGGCGGGTTGCGACCTGGTGGTGGGCCTCGGCGGCGGGTCTTCCATGGATGTCGCCAAGCTGGCCGCCGTGATGATCGGTTCCTCCCAGCCGCTGGCCGAGATGTACGGCATCGACAAGGTGGTCGGCCACAGAGTGCCATTGGCGCAGGTGCCGACCACGGCGGGCACCGGGTCGGAGGCCACCAACATCACCATTCTGACCACCGGCGAGACGACCAAGATGGGTGTCGTTTCCGCCCAGCTCTACGCGGATCTGGTGCTTCTGGATGCGGAGCTGACGGTGGGGCTGCCGCCGCTTCATACGGCCGCCACCGGCATCGACGCCATGGTGCATGCGATCGAGGCCTACACCTCGCGCCATCGGAAAAATCCATTATCCGATGCGCTGGCGCGCGAGGCGCTGCGCCTTCTGTCCGGCAACCTTGCCGATGCCTGCCGCGACGGGCAGGCCCGGCGGCCGCGCGAGGCCATGCTGTTGGGGGCAAACCTGGCCGGACAGGCCTTCGCCAATGCGCCGGTGGCCGCGGTCCATGCGCTGGCCTATCCGCTGGGCGGGCATTTCCACATTCCGCACGGCCTGTCCAACGCGTTGATGCTGGGCCCCGTCCTGGCCTTCAACATGCAGGCGGCGGCGCCGCTGTACGCCGAACTGCATGATGTGGTCGGCGGGGCGTCCCGCGGCGATGTGGCGGAACGGGCGCAAGGGTTCGTCGACGCGATGGAGGCGCTGATGAATGCTTCCGGGGCACCGCGCCGCCTGCGCGATGCCGGTATCGGCGAGGAAAGCCTGCCCATGCTGGCGGCCGACGCCATGAAGCAGACGCGCCTTCTTGCCAACAATCCCGTCGAGGTGACCGAGGCGGATGCGCTGCGCCTGTACCGCCAGGCCTTCTAGTAGCCGATGGCCGCGCCGGCCGTGGCGCGGCTGTCGATGGCGCCATAGTAGCGCGCCGTGCCGGTGCCGGCCTCGATCTCCTCGAGGTCGCGTCCGCCCACCAGAATGCCGGCCGCTTCGCCCCAGATGGTCCAGTCCGGGTCGATGCCGACACGGTAGCCCATGCCGGCCAGCAGCCTCAACGTATCCGGCGACAGGGCGTAGGGCTCCATGGCGACGCTGTCCGGCAGCCATTGGTGATGGATGCGCGGCGCGTCGATCGCCTGCTGGATATCCATGCCATGGTCGATGACGTTCATGATCGCCGATAGGGTGATGGTGATGATGCGCGAGCCGCCGGGACTGCCGATCACCATGAAGGGCTTGCCGTCGCGGGAAACGATGGTCGGGCTCATCGACGACAGAGGCGATTTGCCGGGCTCGATGGCATTGGCCTCGCCCTGGACGAGGCCATAGAGGTTCGGCACGCCGGGTTTTGAGGTGAAGTCGTCCATCTCGTTGTTCAGGAGGATGCCCGTTCCTTCGGCCACCTTGCCCGTGCCGAACGAGCCGTTCAGCGTATAGGTAACGGCAACCGCGTTACCGTCCTTGTCGATGATCGAGTAATGCGTGGTCTCAGTCGATTCGCTCGACCCGGCAGGTCGCAGATCCTCGCTGACGCCGGCGCGGTAGGGATCGATCCGGGCGCGGATTTCTTCCGCATAGGCCTTGCTGGTCAGCTTCTCGACCGGGTTGTCGACGAAATCCGGATCGCCCAGGGCAGTGTTGCGGTCCACGAAGGCATGGCGCATCGCTTCTACCATCAGCCGCGTCGTCTCGGCCGAGCCGTAGCCGAGATAGGAGATCGGGTAGCCCTCCAGCACGTTGAGGATCTCGCAGATGACCAGGCCGCCGGAGGAGGGCGGCGGTGACGACACGATGTCGTAGCCGCGATAGCTGCATTCCACAGGCTCGAGCTCGCGGACGCGATACTCTTCGAAATCGGGCTTGGCGAGGATGCCGCCGTTCGCCTGGCTGGCCTTGACGATCAGGTCCGCGATCTCGCCCTTGTAGAACGCGTCTGCGCCGCCCTGCGAGATGGCCTCCAGCGAGGTGGCAAGGTCGCTCTGAACCAGCGTGTCGCCAAGCTGCAGCGGCTGGCCATCCCGAAGGAATATGCCGGCGGCGGCCGGGTCCTGGGCCAGCATGTCGTTGCCGTCGGCAAAGGAGGCGATGTCGCCCGGCTCCAGCACGAAGCCCTCCCGGGCAAGCCGCAGGGCCGGGGCGATCAGCCGCTCGCGTTCCCAGGTGCCGTATGTCTCGCGCGCGGCCTCGAAACCGGCGACCGAACCGGGAACGCCGATGGCAAGATACGTATCCGTGCTGGCGCCGGGGACCGGCTCGCCGGACGCATCCAGATACATGTCGCGCGTGGCTGCCTTCGGTGCGCGCTCGCGGAAATCCAGAAAGGTGGATTTGCCGTCCGCAAGGCGGATCGTCATGAAGCCGCCACCGCCGAGATTGCCTGCCGTGGGATAGACGACCGCCAGCGCATAGCCGACGGCGATGGCCGCATCCACCGCGTTGCCGCCCTGCCGCAGCACATCGACACCGACCTGCGATGCCAAATGCTGGGCGGTAACGACCATGCCGTTATCCCCCTCCACAGGCGCCGGCGAGGCGGCGTTGGATGGCCATGGCCGGGCGATGGCGACCGTGATCGCGGAGACGAGAACAAGCGTCCTGAGTTTCGCAGGCATTCGATACCTCCCGTTTCGGCCATCAGCCACAGGTTGCAGATCGGAGGCGAGGCATCGGGGCTTGTCAAGCGTTGGACCCAGCGCGGCGGCCCTTATGCAATCCTTATGGTTGCGGGGGCGCTTCCGGATCGAAAACTTATGCGCGATGGCTCACTTGGATTGCGGCCCTGAAAGGAGGGGCCCGCAATGTTGGACCTTCTCTACCTTGGCATCGGCATCGGCGCCTTCGTCGTCCTTGCGGACTATGCCCGCGCGCTGGCATCGCAATGACGAGCTTCGACCTCATCGTGGGCGGCATCACCGCCATCTTCGTCGCTGTCTATCTGGGCTACGCACTGATGCGGCCCGAGCGCTTCTGATCCAAACCAGTCTTCTGCGGGAATCCAAACCATGACGCTTGTCGGTTGGGCGCAGATCATCGCCATCCTTGCCTTGTGCGTGATCTCGGCCCTTGTTCTCGGTCGCTCCATGGCCCGTGTCTTCGCGGGCGAGCGCACCTTCATGTCACCCATTATCGCGCCAGTCGAAGGCGTCATTCATCGCATGGCCGGAATAGATCCGGCCAAAGAGCAGGGCTGGCTTGCCTTCGCGCTGTCGATGATCGCCTTCAACCTTGTCGGGTTTGTTGCCCTGTACGCGCTGTTGCGCCTGCAAGGCGTGCTGCCGTTCAACCAATCGCTCTTTCCGGGGCTCGACCCGGACCTTGCCTTCAACACAGCGGTGTCCTTCGTCACCAATACCAACTGGCAGTCCTATTCGGGCGAAGCCACGATGAGCGATCTCAGCCAGATGGCCGGGCTGACGGTCCAGAATTTTCTGTCCGCAGCGACGGGCATCGCGCTGGCGCTCGCCTTGGTGCGAAGTTTTGCGCGCGGCAGCGTCCCGACCGTCGGCAACTTCTATGTCGACGTCATCCGCGCAGTCCTCTACGTGCTGCTGCCGCTCGCCATCGTGACGGCGGCGGCGCAGATCTACCTGGGCACGCCGCAGACGCTGGTCGGCTCCGTGTCGGCCACCACGCTGGAGGGCGGAACGCAAGTCATCGCGCGGGGCCCCGTCGCGTCGCAGCTTGCCATAAAGCAGCTCGGCACCAATGGCGGCGGCTTCTTCAACGCGAACGCCGCCCATCCGTTCGAGAATCCGTCGCCGCTGACCAATGTCCTGACCATCTGGCAGATGCTCGTCGTCTCGCTTGGCCTGGTCTTCGCCTTCGGACGCATGATCGACGACAAGCGGCAGGCGCGTGTGCTCGTCGGCGTCATGGGCTTTTTGCTCTTTGCCGGCATCGGCATCGCCTATTACGCGGAAAGTGCCGGAACGCCCATGCTGGCCGCGGCCGGGCTGGACCCGGCGGGCGGCAACATGGAGGGCAAGGAGGTCCGCTTCGGCATTGCGGCTTCGGCACTGTTTGCCGCCGTCACGACCGGCCTGTCGGATGGCGCCGTCAACGCCATGCACGACTCGTTCACCCCCATCGGCGGAATGGTGCCCATGGCGCTGATCATGCTGGGCGAGATCCTGCCGGGCGGTGTCGGCTCCGGCCTTTACGGCATGCTGGTCATGGCCATCATCGCGGTCTTCATCGCCGGCCTCATGGTGGGCCGCACGCCGGAATATCTCGGCAAGAAAATCGATGCCGGAGACATGAAGCTGGCCGTCCTCGCCATCATCGTGCTGCCGGCGACGATGCTGGGCTTTGCGGCCCTGGCCGCCGTCACGCCCACCGCGCTGGCGACGCTCAACAATGGCGGCCCCCATGGCCTGTCGGAAATCTACTACGCCTACGCCTCCGCCGCGGGCAATAACGGCTCGGCCTTTGCCGGGCTCGGTGCCGACAATACGTGGTGGAACACCACCCTGGCGCTGGCGATGCTTCTCGGTCGGTTCGCCTATGTCGTGCCGGTCATCGCCATGGCAGGGCGGCTGGCGGCAAAGCCCAGGCTGGCCCCTTCGGCGGGCACATTCCCAACCCATGGCCTCCTGTTTGCCGGCCTTCTGGCCGGCGTCATCCTCATCCTTGGCGGTTTGCAGTTCTTTCCCGCGCTGGCGCTCGGCCCGATTGCCGAACAGGTCCAGATGTCGGCCGGAAAGACCTTCTGACAAAGGCGCAACGGAGCACCCGACAATGCCTTCAAGAGCTCGCATATCCATTGCCCAGCCGGACCTTCTGATGCAGGCGGCGCTGGAAGCGTTCCGCAAGCTGAACCCGGCTGCGCTGATCCGCAACCCCGTCATCTTCGTGACAGAGGTCGTGGCCTTTGCGGTGACGCTGCTTCTCCTGCGTGACATAAGCGCCGGCAATGCCATCGCTTTCACCGGGCAGATTGCTGCCTGGCTGTGGTTCACCGTTCTGTTCGCCAATTTCGCCGAGGCTGTAGCCGAAGGGCGCGGCCGGGCGCAGGCCGATAGTCTTCGCCGCTCGCGTACCGATACGATGGCGAAGCGCCTTGCCAATGCGGCCGACAGAACCGCCTTCGACATGGTCTCGGCGCTCGACCTGAAGCCTGGCGATCACGTCCTTGTGGAGGCCGGGGAGCTGGTGCCCGGAGACGGCGAGATCGTCGACGGCATCGCCTCGGTCAACGAAGCGGCGGTGACGGGGGAATCCGCACCTGTCATTCGCGAGTCCGGCGGCGACCGCTCGGCCGTGACCGGCGGCACGAGCGTGGTCTCCGACTGGATCGTGGTGCGGATCACCGCTGCGCCCGGCTCTTCCTTCCTGGACCGGATGATCGCGCTGGTCGAAGGGGCGGAGCGCCAGAAGAGCCCGAATGAACTGGCACTGACCATCCTTCTGGTCGGCATGACGCTGATTTTCCTGGTGGCTGTCGTGACATTGGCGGGGTTTGCCTCCTATTCCGGCGTCCTCGTCTCCGTTCCGGTCCTTGTCGCACTGCTCGTCACCCTGATCCCGACGACCATCGGCGGGCTCCTTTCGGCCATCGGTATCGCCGGGATGGACAGGCTGCTGGGGCACAACGTTCTGGCCATGTCCGGCAAGGCGGTGGAGGCAGCCGGCGATGTCGACACCCTGCTTCTCGACAAGACGGGAACGATCACGTTCGGCAACCGTATGGCGGCCGAGTTCGTGCCCTTGGGCGGTGCATCGCCGCGCGAGGCGGCACAGATTGCCAGCCTCGCCAGCCTTGCGGACGAAACGCCGGAGGGGCGCTCCATCCTGGCGCTGGCCCGGCAGGCTCATGACGTGGCGATCGACCGCCCGGACGATCCGGCAATTCGCTTCGTCCCGTTCAGTGCGGCAACCCGCCTTTCCGGCGTCGATATGGACGGACGGCGCATTCGCAAGGGCGCGGTCGACGCCATCCGCGCCTTCGTAGGGCAGGAGGCCGGGGCCATGCCCGCGCCCGATGGCTTCGACGCGGCGGTGGAGCGCATTGCGCGCTCGGGCGGCACACCGCTGGCGCTGGCCGACGGGCCGCGCATCGTCGGCGTCATCCACCTGAAGGACGTGGTCAAGCCCGGCATCAAGGATCGGTTTTCCGAGCTTCGCCGCATGGGCATCCGCACGGTCATGGTGACGGGCGACAACCCGGTCACCGCGGCCGCGATCGCTTCGGAAGCCGGCGTCGACGATTTCATCGCCGAGGCGACGCCCCAGGACAAGCTGGCCTATATCCGCGCCGAGCAGGGGCAGGGGCGGCTTGTGGCGATGTGCGGCGACGGCACCAACGATGCTCCGGCGCTGGCGCAGTCGGATGTCGGCGTGGCCATGCAGACGGGTACGCAGGCAGCCCGCGAGGCCGGCAACATGGTGGATCTGGATTCCGACCCCACCAAGCTGATCGAGATCGTGGGCATCGGCAAACAGTTGCTGATGACGCGCGGTGCCTTGACGACATTTTCGATCGCCAACGATGTGGCGAAGTACTTTGCCATCATTCCGGCCCTCTTCGTTGCGGCGATTCCCGAACTCGGGGTGCTGAACGTCATGGGGCTGGCGTCTCCGCAGAGTGCCATCCTGTCGGCGGTGATCTTCAACGCGCTGATCATCATAGCGCTGATACCGCTTGCCCTGCGCGGCGTGGCCTATCGTGCGGCAAGCGCCTCCTCGGCGCTGGCGCGCAATCTGGCCATCTACGGTGCAGGAGGCCTCGTGACGCCGTTCATCGGCATCAAACTCATCGACATGGCCGTCACGGCCATCGGCATGGCATAAGGAGGCCAGGGCCATGATTGCCAATCTTCGCAGCGCCGCGACGCTTGTCGCGCTGTTCACCCTGATGCTCGGACTTGTCTACCCCCTCGCCATGACGGGCTTTGCCGGCGCGGTCTTTCCGCAGCAGGCGGCCGGCAGCCTGGTGGAGCGCGACGGGCGTATCGTCGGCTCCGCCCTTGTCGGGCAAGCCTTCAGCGGCCCGGGCTACCTGCATCCGAGGCCGTCGGCGGCCGCCGGCGGCTACGACGCCTCGGCCTCCGGCGGCAGCAATCTCGGTCCTGCCAGCGCGCGCCTGCAGGAAAGGCTCGGCGCCGACAGCGCGGCACTGCAGGCTCAGTACGGGGTATCGACCATCCCGGCCGATGCCGCGACGACTTCGGCAAGCGGGCTCGACCCGCATGTATCGCCGCAATACGCGCGCCTGCAGGCGGCGCGCATCGCCGAGGCCCGGGGCATGGAGCGCACAGACGTGCTACGGCTGATCGACCGCGCGCAGGAGGGCCGCACCCTCGGCTTTCTGGGAGAGCCGCGCGTGAACGTGCTATCGGTCAATCTGGCTTTGGACGAAATGGCGGCAGGCCGCGATGGTGGATGATGACGGGCCCAGGGTATCGGCCGACGCGTTGTTGGCCGATGCCGAGCGCGAGGGGCGCGGCCGGTTGCGCATCTTTCTCGGCGCCGCACCCGGCGTCGGCAAGACCTATGCGATGCTGCAGGCCGCACGCGCCGCCGTGGCTGCCGGGCGCGATGTCGCCATCGGTGTGGTCGAGACGCATGGCAGGCCCGAGACCGAGGCTCTGCTGGCGGGGCTGGAGATCATCCCGCGCAAGGGCATCGCCTATCGCGGGCGGCTGATACCCGAATTCGACCTGGATGCCGCCCTGAAGCGCCGGCCGCAACTGTTGCTGGTTGACGAGTATGCGCACTCCAACGTGCCGGGCAGCCGCCATCCGAAGCGGTGGCGCGATGTGCAGGACTGCCTGAAGGCGGGCATCGACGTCTGGACGACGATGAATGTCCAGCACGTCGAAAGCCTGAACGATGTGGTTCAGCGCATTACCGGGGTTCGCGTGCGGGAGACGGTGCCCGACAGCCGCATAGAGGCGGTGGACGAGATCGTGCTGGTTGATCTTCCCTCGGACGAGCTGATCCGGCGGCTGGGCGAGGGCAAGGTCTATGTGGAAGATACGGCAACCCGCGCCAAGCAGAGCTTCTTCCGGCCGAACAATCTGACGGCGCTGCGCGAACTGGCGTTGCGGCAGGTTGCCTCGCGCGTCGACAGCGACCTGATCGAGCGTATGCAGGGAAGCGCCATCGAGGGGCCCTGGCCGGCCGGTGAGCGCCTGCTGGTGGCGATCGGCGGCGATGTCGCGGCCGAGGGGCTGGTGCGCGAGGCAAAGCGGCTTGCCGATCTTCTCGGGGCACACTGGTTTGCCGTCACCATCGACAGGCCCGGCCACCAATGGAGCGACGAGCAGCGCCGCTGCATAGACGGAGCCATGAAGCTGGCGGCAGACCTTGGGGCCCAGACGGTCAACCTTGTCGGCACCGATCTTCCCGGCACGATCCTGAAATTCGCGCGGGTGCAGAACGTTACCCAGATCGTCGTCGGCAAGGCGCGCCGGCCCGGCATTGCCGCGTTGTTGCCGCGGGCAACCCTGGCGCAAGCGCTCGTCGGGCGGGCCGAGGGCATTGCCGTCCACGTGTTGACGAGCGCGCCGACAGCCTCCGTACCCCGCCGCCTCGTTCGACCAGATCTTGGACCTTCGGGAGGCTATCTCGTCGCCGCGGCCTGCGTGCTGCTGGCAACGCTGGCAGGCGTCGGCGTCGGCCATGTCGTGGATTTGCCGAACCTGTCGATGCTGTATCTTCTGGCCGTCGTCATTCCGGCCATCCGCCACGGTGTCCTTCCGGCGATCTTCGCCTCGTTGCTGTCGTTCCTGGCCTACAATCTCGTCTTTATCCAGCCGACCGGAACGCTGACGATCGCGCGCCCGCACGAGTTTCTGGCGCTGGCGATCTTCCTGATCATCGCCGTCAGCATGGCGACGCTGGCCGGCCGCCTGCGCGAGCAGAACCGCTCTGCCGTGCGGCGCACGCGGGCCGCGCGGCGGCTGTACCAGGTTACGCGGCGGCTTTCCGCGCTGCCCGACCCGGAATCGGTGGGTGAGGCCGCCGTCTACGAGGTTCATGCGGCGCTGGAGCGTACAACCATCCTGCTTGGGCCGGACGATGATGGCGGCATTTCCATTGTCGCCGCCTGGCCGCCGGAAGACAGGTTGGACATGCCGTCCAGAATGGCCGCTTTATGGGCCTTCGAGCATGATGAACCGGCGGGATCTGGCACCGAGACCTTGCCCGGATGCAACTGGCTCTTCCATCCGCTCAATGCCGATGGCCGGCGTGTCGGCGTTCTCGGCATCGAACACGACCCTGCGACAGCGCCTTTGGATGGGGAGGGGCAGATCCTGCTGCAGACGCTGGGCGAGCAGGTAGCCGCCGCCCTGCACCGGGCGCGGCTGTCGACCGAGATCCGCGATGCGAAGGCCGAGGCCGAGACGGAGCGTATCCGCAATACGCTGCTGGCCTCGATCAGCCATGATTTCCGCACTCCGCTATCGTCGATCCTTGGATCGGCGACCAGCCTTCTGGACTACGGAAGCCATATGGATGCCGCCACGCAGGCGGACCTTCTTGGCCAGATCCGGGACGAGGCCGGCCATCTGGATGGCATGGTGCGCAACCTCCTTGCGATCACGCGGCTGGAGGCAGGCTCGCTCGATCTTCGCCGGGACTGGGTGGATATCGCCGATATCCTCAACCGGGCGGTTGCCGCCGCGCGCAGGCGCGGCGCTGTGCAGACCATGCTGGTCTGCGTGCCGCCCGGCCTGCCACTGGCCTACGCAGACCAGAGCCTGCTCGAGCAGGCGGTGGGCAATGTCCTTGGCAACGCGTTACGCCATGCCGGTGAAACTGCGCACATCGTGCTGCAGGCGACGCATGAGGGGCGCGATATCATCATGACCGTTGCCGACGACGGGCCCGGAATCGCGCCGGACATGGCCGAGCGCATCTTCGATAAATTCGTCAGCGGTGGCGCCACGCGTACAGCCGACGGCAGCGAGAGCGCGGGGTTGGGCCTTGCCATCGCACGCGGCGTGATGCAGGCCCATGGCGGCAGCGCGACGTTGGAGCCGACAGGCACGGGCGCGCGCTTTGCGCTGCGCATGCCCATCGACGAAAGGGTGCATACGCCATGAGCCGCGTCCGGATTCTGCTGGTGGACGACGAACCGGCCATCCATCGATTTCTGCAGCCGACGCTGACGGCTGCCGGCTACGACGTCGTTGCCGCCACCACCGGGCGCCAGGCTGTCCTTCTGGCGGCAACGCAGCACCCCGACCTGGTCATCCTGGACCTGGGTTTGCCCGACATGGACGGAAAGGCCGTCATCGGACAGCTCCGCGGCTGGACGGCCCTGCCCATCGTCATCCTGTCCGCGCGCGACCGGGAAGCCGAGAAGATCGAGGCACTGGACCTCGGCGCCGACGATTTCGTCAACAAGCCGTTCGGGATCGGCGAACTCATGGCGCGTATCCGGACGGCGCTGCGTCATACCGCGACGCGTCCGGAGGAAGCGCCGCTCCTGCAGCTCGACGATCTCGTGATCGATCTGCCGCGCCACCGCGTGACCAACGCGGGAACGGAGGTAAAGCTTACCCCGCGGGAATTTGCGTTGCTGGCCTATCTGGTGCGCCATGCGGGCAAGGTGCTGACCCACAGGCAGATATTGAAGCATGTCTGGGGTGTCGCGCATGAAAGCGACGTGCAGTATCTGCGCGTCTATATCGGCCAGTTGCGGGCCAAGCTGGAGGCCGATCCGGCAAGCCCATCCATCATCATGACGGAGCCGGGCGTCGGCTACAGGGTGGCCGAGCCGAAGCCCGGCCACGCATGAGACGGCGGTCAGGCGGTAGCGCGGCTGACGTGCAGTGGCGCACCGCGATTGGCGAACATCGCCACCAGCACGACGGCAAGCCAGGCGGCCGCCAGCACCCACCAGATACCGCCGCTGATGAGGGCCATGCCGATCAGGCCTGCCTGCAGCGTGTAATAGGCCATCGGGATCAACGTCATGCGGATGATGTCGCCCTCCCGGTCGGTCAGGCCCACCACGGCGCTGGCTGCGACCACATTGTGCACGCAGATCATGTTGCCGGCCGCGCCGCCCACCGCCTGCAGCGTGACGACCGCGATGGTGCCAAGGCCGGTCAGGCCGATCTGCTCCGCCGCCGAGAACTGGAACAGCGAGAACATCATGTTGGACACGGTGTTGGAGCCGGCGATGAAGGCGCCCATCGCGCCGATCAGCGGTGCGAAGAGCGGCCAGAGAGAGCCGGTGACGGTGGCGATGGTTTCCGCCAGCACCAGCGGCATGGACTCAAGGTCGCCGCGCCCGGTGCTCAGGAACACCTGCACCATCGGAACGGCGATCAGCAGCGCCGGGGCTGCCGCCACCATGGTGCGCGCCGAATTGCTCCACGCCCGGCCATACGCCTTGCCGCTCATGCCGAAGATAAAGAAGGCGATAAGCGACGTCAGGATCATGATCGATCCCGGCGAATATAGAAGCTGAGCGCTGGCTTCGATGCCCGAGCCGAAGATGTCGGTGAGGGACAGGGTTGCCGCCGCCGATGTCAGAGCCTCTTTCAGCGGGGCGATGGTGCGCGTGGCAACCAGCAGCGCGGCGATGACAACATAGGGCGACCATGCCCGCAACAGGCCGATCTGAGTGCCCTCGCCACTTTTGGCGGTTCCCAGCTCGGACGATGTCATGGAGCCGAACCAGCTTTCGTTCCACCCTGTGCGCTTGGGAAACTCGAAGGTGGTCTTCGGCAGCAGGAAGCCGCGCCGGGCAGCGGGGATGACGATCAGAAGGCCAAGAAGGCCACCCAGGAGCGACGGGAATTCCGGCCCCAGCAGCAGTGCGACAAGATAGTAGGGCACCGCGAAGGCAAAGCCGCCGAACAGGGCGAAGGGCCAGATGGCGAAACCTTCGCGGAAGGACCGGTTTTCGCCGAAGAAGCGCGTCATCATGCCCACCATGATCAGCGGGATGATGAACCCGACCAGCGCATGGACCAGCGCCACATTGGCCGCCACCTGCACGATGTATTCCGGCAGGCCCATGGGGGCGATGCTGGCCGCGACGCCTTCGTTGTTGGCCAGCCCCGTATGAACGCCAACCAGCATCGGGGTGCCGACCGCACCGAAGGATACCGGCGTCGACTGGATGATGAGCGTGACCAGAACCGCCGCCATCGCGGGGAAGCCGATGGCCACCAGCAGGGGCGCTGCCACGGCGGCCGGCGTTCCGAAGCCGGAGGCGCCTTCGATCATGGAGCCGAACAGCCAGGCGATGATGACCGCCTGAACGCGCCTGTCGGGCGATAGATCGGTAAAGCCCTGCCGGATCGCGCGGACCGCGCCGCTTTCCTGCACGGTCTGCAGCACGAGGATGGCGCCGAAGATGATGAACAGCAGTGTCAGCGCGGTGACGAGGCCGTTCACGGTTGCGCCGCCGACGACGGAAAAGTCGAGCCCCCATACCGCAACCGCCAGAACGACGGTCACCAGATATGCCACCAGCATCGACAGCTTTGCCGAGCGCCGCATGATGACAAGCAGAACGAGAACGATGGCGATCGGCAGAAGCGCCATGATGAATAACGCGGATTGCGGCAACAGAATCCCCTCCCAGGACTGAAATGCACAGCAATCCTTGCAGATTCCGATTACCGATCCGAACTTTCCCGGCTCACATTTACTTGAGGATGCCGTGTTTGGGGCGTGATCCGATCTTCCAGCGGAAGATCTTGACGCTCCAGTACACCGCGCAGCGCGTCTTCGCCGTCCAGCCCGTCGATGCTGCCGCCGGACATGTAGGCTGCCCGGCCCAGCAGATGCCCGGCCACCGGGACGGTCAGAAGCAGAAACGCGATGATGAACAGGCCGATGAGCGTCGGGCCGACGCTCTGCAATGAACACATGGTGCCGAGGACGGTGAAGATGGCGCCGACCGTGCCGGCCTTCGTAGCCGCGTGCATGCGCTGGAACGGATCGCGGAAGCGGATCAGGCCCACCGCAGCACCGAAGATGAAGACGACCCCGACGAGCTTGAAGATGACGGCGGCGAGCAGCAGCGTGGTTTCCATCAGCGTCTCCGCTCCAGGAAGGCGGCAAAGGCGCATGTGGCCACGAAGGAGATCAGCGCGACGCCCACGGCGACGTCGAGAAACTCGCGCCGGCCTGAAAGGCTGGCGGTCAGGGCGGCGACCGCTATGGCGATGCCCGTCAGCATGTCGACGGCGATGAACCGGTCGGCAAAGCCGGGTCCACGCGCCATGCGCCAGAACGTCATTGCCAGGGGTACGACGAGGGCGGCGATCAGGACGCCATCCACGATGTCGAGGATCTGGTCGAGCTGTTCGATCATGGCTCCATTTTCCGTATCCGGTCCTCGAAGGTCGAGACGATCGAACTGACGACGCTTTCCGGATCGGGCGCGTCGAGAGCGTGGACGTAGAGCCATTTGCGATCGTCGCTGACATGCAGCGAGCAGGTGCCCGGGGTCAGGGTAACCATGTTGGCGAGCGTGGCGATGCCGAGGTCCGTTTTGAGCGTGACGGGAACCGCCACGATGGCCGAGCGCGTTTGCGGAACGCGGGCAAAAGCGGCGCGCGCCACCGCATAGGACGAGGTGATCAACTCGCGGCAGAACACGACGGAAAGAACCATGCCGGCACCGGCGCGGGAGATCATGGAATTTGCCATCAGCCGAGCCTCATTCCCAAGACCGTCTCGATATAGGGCGTCGGATCCGCGAGCTGTTGCCCGGCAGCCTGCGCATAGGCAACGAAGGGCTGGGCGAACAGGCCGATGACGACGGTAAGACCGGCCAGAAGGGCGATCGCGGCATAGAATGCCGGCGGGATCGTCCGCCTGCGCCTGTGCCATTGCGGCGCCGGTTTCCAGAACCCCTCCGCCCAAATCTTGCTCATGGAATAGAGGGTCAGCAAACCGACGAAGAGCGCCAGCCCAGCCAGCCACCAGGCGCCGGCATCGAGGCTGGCGTCGATGACCATGAACTTCGCCCAGAAGCCGGACAGAGGCGGGATGCCACCCAGCGACAGCGCCGGTATCAAAAACAGGACGGCCAGAGCGGGATGGCTTTTCAGAAGGCCGCCACCCTTGCGCAGGTCGAAACTGCCGGAGCCGCGATGGATCGCCCCGGCTAGCAGGAACAGATTGGCCTTAACGATGATGTGGTGGACGATGTAGAAGATGCCGCCGGCAAGGGCTGCGGGGGTGGCCAGCGCCAGCCCCAGCAGCATGTAGCCGATCTGGCTGACGATGTGGAACGCCAGGATGCGCCGCACATCCCATTGCACCGCCGCGCCGAACACGCCGAACAGCATGGTGCCGGCTGCGATGAACGCCATGACGGGTGCAAGGCCGGACGTTTCCATGGGCAGGACCAGCGTGAAGACGCGGAAGCAGGCATAGACGCCGACCTTGGTGAGCAGGCCGGCGAAGATGGCCGCCACCGTGACGGACGCCGTATGGTAGGAGGCCGGCAGCCAGAAGAAGAGCGGGAAATAGCCCGCCTTGATGCCGAAGCCGCAGAACAGGAGAACGCCGACGATGACGAGCGTCAGCGACGGCTCCTGCTCCCGCAGGCGCAGGGCGATGTCGGCCATGTTGAGCGATCCGGCGACACCGTAGAGCATTCCGACGGCCAGTAGGAACAGCAGCGTCGAGAAGAGGTTCAGGACCGCGTATTTGAAGACCCCGTCCAGTTGGGCCCGTGTGCGGCCGATGGCGAGAAGGCCCATCGCCGTGATGAGCATGATCTCGAACCAGACATAGAGGTTGAAGATATCCCCTGTCAGGAACGCACCGTTGACCCCTGCCAGCATGCCGTGAAACAGCGGATGGAAGCCGGCGCGCTCTTCCCGACGGCGGATGTCGGCCGCGCCGAAGATCATCGTGGCCAGAGCCATCAGCCCGGTGATGGCCGCCATGGCCGCCGCAAGCCGGTCGGCCACGAAGGTGATGCCGAAGGGGGCCGCCCAGGCGCCGAACTGCACGGCGACGACACCCTCGGCATCGACGCGCGCAAGGAGATACAGCCCGGCAGCGAAGGTCAGCAGCGTGCCGGCGCACGACACGGCCTTCTGGGTTTTCCGGAAGTTCCAGAACAGGGCCGCAAGCCCGGCCGTGGCGATGGGTGCCAGAACCGGCCAGAGGACGGCATTTGCCATCAGCCAGCCGCTCACGCCCGGTCGTCCTTGTCGGTGAAGGGATTGCCGAGGCGTTCGGCATCGGCGAGGTCGTCCGTATCGAGCGTCGCGTTGGATCGGAACAACTGCAGCGCCAGCGCCGAGGCGAAGGCCGTGAGGGCAAATCCGATGACGATCGCCGTCAGGATCAGCGCCTGCGGCAGCGGATTGGCCGTATCCAGGCCCAGCTCGGCGATATCGGCCGGAATGACGGGCGGCAGGGCGCTGGCGATGCGTCCGCTGTACAGGATCGCCAGGTTGATCGCCGCCGACAGGATGGCGACACCGATGATGATGCGGATGACGTGGCGCGACAGGAGCATGTAGACACCGCAGCCTGCCAGCGCGGAGATGGCCAGCGCGAAGGTGAGGTTCATGCGTCCGTTTCCTCGTAGAAGCGCAGCA
Organism: Aureimonas altamirensis; assembly: GCF_001463885.1. GTDB lineage: Bacteria > Pseudomonadota > Alphaproteobacteria > Rhizobiales > Rhizobiaceae > Aureimonas > Aureimonas altamirensis. Next base: position 211,290 of record NZ_BBWQ01000018.1, read on the forward strand.
CCATGGCCATGACGCCGCCGATGACGACCAGATAGACGCCGATATCGAAGATCAGCGCCGTACCGGTGTGGAAGCTGCCGATATGCAGCCACCAATGCGTCAGGAAGGATCGGTCGGTGACGAGGCCCGGCAATCCGCTGGCGACCGCCATGACGAGGCCGCAGCCGGCAAGGGCAATAGGGTGGAAATGCAGCGCGTGGCGCGCCGCCGCCGCGCCGTTGGCCAGCGCCAGCACGGCAAAGCCGCAAGCCGCGACAAGCCCGCCGACGAAGCCGCCACCAGGAAAGTTGTGTCCGCGATAGAGAATGAACAGCGAGACGCCGAACATAACGGCGAAAAGGATGCGCGACAGCGCCGACAGGATGAGCGAGTTCATGTGGGGCGCTTTCCGCTGCGTGTAGCGCGGACGCGCAGCATGCCCCATACGCCGATGGCGGCGAAGCCGATGACGGCGATTTCGCCCATCGTATCCAGCGCCCGGAAGTCGACCAGGATCACATTGACGACGTTGCGGCCATAGGCTTCCACATAGGAGGTCCGCCCGTAGAACTCCGACAGGGTCGTGTCCAGCGGTGCGCCCGTCATGGCGACGAGGCCGGTAAAGACGAGGCCGGCGAAAGCGATGGACAGGACCGCATCCAGGCGGCGCTCGGCGATGGTACGTGAGGCGGCGGTGCGGGCGGGCATGCGAAGCAGAAGCGCCGTCAGGATCAGCACCACCAGCACCTCGACCGAGAACTGGGTGAGGGCAAGGTCCGGCGCGCCGTTCATCAGGAAGATCAGCGCCGAGCCGAAGCCGATCATCCCCATGGACACGACGGATGCCATCAGCGAACGCACCTTGGCGGCGACGATGCCGCCTGCCACCATCAGCACCAGCACGGCCGCCGGGGCGAGGCGGAACCCATCCAGGGACAGGTCCAGTTGCAGGGCGGGGGCTTTGAGGGCAATTGCCCCGGCGGCGACGGCCAGAACTGTGCTTATGACGGTTGCGGTATAGCGATGCTGGTCGCCATTCTGCAGGAAGCGCGTGCAGGCGCCGGCCAAGGCCAGCGTACCATTGAAAACCCTATTGTAGCCGGCATCGCCCAGAAGCGTCGCCAATAGGTGGCTTCGGCCGATCGTGCGCAGCGCCAACGGCCAGGCGAAAAACAGGACCGCTCCCAGCCCCACCACGGCAAGGCTGAGCATCAGCATCGGGGTGAAGCCGTGCCAGACATACAGGGGGAAATCGACCGGCGCGCCTGTAATGGCGGTTGCCGCCGCATTCGTCAGCGGCATGGCGATGCCCGGAAACAGGCCCAACAGGACGCCGCCGAGCCCCAGGACCAGCGGTCCTGCGACAAGGCCGGGCGACTCCGCGTGATGGATCTTCGACGGCGCGCCCGATCCCATGAAAAACGGGCGCAGGGCAGCCGTCATGCCGATCATGACGAAGGCGGCATTGCCCACAACCACGGCCGCCAGAAGCATGGCGCTGGCGCCATCGTCCAGCATCGCCTCGAAAATGGTTTCCTTGGCGATGAAAGCGAAGAGTGGCGGCAGGCCGGCCATCGCGAGAGCCGCGAGCACGCAGGCGGTTGCCGTCAGCGGCAGGCCCTTGCCAAGCCGGTGCATGGCCAGAACATCGGGCTGGTGCGTGGCGTGGATGGCCGTGCCGGCACAGAAGAAGAGCGCCGCCTTGTACAGGGCATGGGCAATGATAAACGTCACCACCGCGACGCTGGCGGCTTCGCCCCCGAGGCCTATAAGCAGAACCAGCAAGCCGAGCGAGCCGACGGTGGATTGCGCCAGAATCGCCTTGAAGCCGCCCTGCATCAGCGCGCGCAGGCCGGCGATGAGCAGGGTCAGCCCGCCGAAGGCGACGAGCAGCGGTCCGAAGGCCGGCATGGACGACAGGGGCGCATCCAGCCGCGCCAGCAGATAGACCCCCAGCTTCACCATTGTGGCCGAATGCAGGAAGGCAGAGGCCGGCGTGGGCGCCGCCATGGCGTTGGGCAGCCAGAAGTGGAAGGGAAACTGTGCCGACTTGGTGAACGCGCCGATCAGCACCAGCGCCAGGATGGCCGGGGCCAGTGGCGAGGCGGCCAGCTCCGGCCCCCGCACGGCAATCTCCGACAAAGACCAAGTGTCGAGTTCCAGCCCGATCAGGAGGATACCGCCGAAAAGCGCAAGCCCGCCGCCGGCTGTGACGATGAGCGATTGCAGCGCCGCCTTGCGCGCATCCTTCTTGCTCGAGTCGAAGCCGATGATGAAGTAGGAGAAAAGGCTCGTCAGCTCCCAGAACACATAGAGGCCGATGAGATTATCGGACCATACGGTGCCCAGCATCGCCCCCATGAACATGAGTATCAGCGCGATGAAACCGGCGCGGCGTGGGGCCGGCGCATCGGCGAAATAGGCGTTGGCATAGAGAACGACGAGCGTACCGATACCGGTGACGAGCAGCGTGAACAGCAGGGAGAAACCGTCCAGCCGGAACGCCAGATCGACATTCAGCGCCGGCACCCAGGCAATGGTCTGGGTAACTTCGAAATCACTGCCGATGCCGGGCAGGTAGGCGCCGTACCAGACGAACAGCGCAAACGGGACGAGTGCCGCCACCGCACCGAGCCGTGCGGACACGAGACGAAGCAGCCAGAAACTTGCGCCTGAAACAACGAACAGCAGGAATAAGCTAATGGCCACGCCGGTCAGTACATCCCGTTCCCGATAGGACGGGACGTACCGTTTCGATCAACCGTGCGTCAACGGACTCACGAAGAATCTACAGCTTTGTCGGCTCGTGGATGGGGCAGCGATTGTATTTCTGGCGGAATTCCGACGAATGCAGATACGCAAGGCGCCTGGCGCGGTTGATGTTGCCGAGGGGCCGGTGCGCGGACAGACCGGTCCACACGCTGAAGCGCATTCCGGCATCCACCGACGCCACCTTGTCATCCGACCAGCTGTCCTGCGGGCCGGCCTCTATGCGCGCAACGGTGACGAAGGGAGCCTCGTCCTCGGTCCACGCCTTGGTCGAATCCTCGACCGGCTGCTTGTCGAGATCGCGGCAAAGTTGCACCCGAAACTCCCAGACCGGCGCGCGGGTCTTCATTTCCGCTTGCACGGTCTCCCGGATGGCGTCGGGCCGTCCGTCCGTATCGACGATATTGCCCTTCAACTCCAGCAGGTCGTCGGAAACCGGCGCCAGGCTGAACTTGGCGATGTAGTCGCCATACCTGAACGGCGTGACGCTGTAGTAGGTCTCGCCGAGTGGATCGACATTCGGTGCCCCGCCCAAAGAGTTGATCGCCGAGCTCTCGACGCCAAGGGTTTTCAAGGCTGCGCTGACGCCGCGCAATATCGTGGACACGGCCTTTTTCGTGCCGTCCAGCCTGTCGGTGGTCAGCGCCAGCCCTTTCAGGCTGCGCAGGAACTGGTTTGCGGTCTTGGCCTGGAAGACCTTGCCGTTGACCATGACGAAATCCTGCGTCTCGCCCTCGGCACCGGCCAGACGCTCGCCCTTCACACCCACGACCTTCATCGCCAGACCGCGCGGCAGGGAGATGGCGTCGTCCAGTATGTCACCGGCATTGGTGGAAAGGCGCAGGATGACGGGATAGGTTCCGGATGTCGCGAACAGGCCTTGCGCAAGCTCCGGCGGCAGGCCGTCCAGCACCGTCATGCGCCCTTCGATGATGCCATGGGCCTTGGCATGCACCGCACGGACGGCGCGTCCATAGTCGGTCGCCGTGGTTTCCAGAACATGATCGAATGTCTTGTTGATGGATGCGACCGTCTCGTCCTCTCCCTCGAGAATGTCCTCGACATCGTCCCGGTATGCGACGGGTGGAGAAAGGGTCATGGATGCCTCCTGTTTGACACGGTTCTAAAACAGGCGATCCCGCGCATTCGTTCCTCGATCGAGGCCGAACCACTGGTGTCAATCACGTGTAGAATCACGATAGTGTCAGGGGAGGGTCGATGCGGAGGGGCGCTACCGATGATTGATGATTCCGGCGACAGGCGGCCGCTGGCCTCACGGCAGACGGCATGGGCCGGCTCGCTTGCCAGGCTGCTTCTGAAAACACCGGTCACGCCGAATACGATTTCCGTGGCGGGGATGGGTTTTGCCCTGATCGGCGGTTTCGCCCTGTCGCTTGCGCCGCTGCATGCCTGGCTGTTTCTGCTGGCCGTCCTGATGATCCAGCTTCGCCTTCTCTGCAATCTGATGGACGGCATGGTTGCGGTGGAGGGCGGGCGGCATTCTCCGTCCGGGGCCCTCTACAACGAGGCGCCGGACAGGCTGGAGGATGCCGCATTCCTGATCGGCTGCGGCTATGCGGCGCTGATGCCGGAGCTTGGCTACCTGGCGGCGCTGGGCGCGGTCGGTACGGCCTATATCCGGGCCTTCGGCGCCTCGCTCGGTTTCGGGCAGGATTATCGCGGCCCGATGGCCAAGCAGCATCGCATGGCCGCGCTGACGGTGGGATGCGTTGTCGGCTTCTTCGAGATCAGCTTCGCAGGCACCCTCTACGCCATCCAGATCGCACTGGTGGTGATCCTGTTCGGCACGGCCGTCACCTGCATCCGGCGGCTGCACCGGATATCGGCGATGCTGCACGGGCAGCCGCGATGATCGGAGCGCTCGTCGTCGGACTGGCGCGCTTTCTGGTGGGCGGGCGGCCGGAATGGGTGGGCTCCCTGCCATCGGGCCGCTCGCGCATCTATTTCGCCAATCATGGCAGCCATCTGGATACGGTGCTTCTGTGGGCTGCGATCCCGGAACATTACCGGCCGCGCACCCATCCCGTCGCGGCGGCGGATTACTGGGGGCGCAATCGCCTCACGCGCTTTATCTCGCTCGGCGTTCTCGGCTCGGTGCTGGTGGACAGGCGTGGGGGCGCGGACGTTCTGGCTCCGCTGGAAGCGGAACTTGCCAAAGGCCACTCCCTCATTCTCTTTCCAGAGGGGACGCGCGGCGCGGAGCGCCTGCCCGGACCGTTCAAGAGCGGCCTCTACCGGCTGGCGCAGGCCTATCCGCAAGCGGAACTGATACCCGTCTATCTGGAAAACCTATCCCGCGCCTTTCCGCGCGGGGCGTTCCTGCCGGTCCCCATCTCGTGCCGGGTCCGGTTCGGCGCGCCGCTGGAGCGGATCGAAAACGAAGACAAGGACACGTTCCTCGAACGTGCACGCGGCGCCGTCGTGGCGCTGGCGGAGGACAGGTGATGGACAGGACGCTTCTCTGGCTGCTTCTCGGCCTCGTCATCCTTCTGGCGGTGGCAACGGTGGTCGGGCAGATGCTGGCGCAGCGGGCCAGCGGGGCCAGCGCCATCGCAACGATGGACAATCTCAACAAGCGCATCCGCGCCTGGTGGTTGATGGTCGCCGTGCTGGCCATCGCGTTCTTCTTCGGCAAGGCGGTCACGCTGGTCCTGTTCGCGCTGACGTCCTTCTACTGCCTGCGCGAGTTCATATCGCTGACGCCGACGCGGCCGGCCGATCATGCGGCGCTGGCGGCGGCCTTCTACGTGTTCCTGCCGCTACAATACATCCTGATCGGGATCGACTGGCAGACGCTCTTTTCCATCGCCATCCCCGTCTATGCCTTTCTGGCCCTCCCGGCACTGGCCGTTCTGCGGCACGAAACGGACGGTTTCCTGGAACGCAGCGCCAAGGTGCAATGGGCCCTGATGCTGACCGTCTATTGCATCAGCCATGCGCCGGCGCTGCTGCTGCTGAAGATACCGGGGTTCGAAGGGCGCAACGTGCTTCTGCTGTTCTTCCTGATCTTCGTGGTCCAGGCGAGCGACGTGCTGCAATATGTGTTCGGCAAATTGTTCGGCCGCCACCCGATTGCGCCGGTCGTCAGCCCCAACAAGACCTGGGAAGGCTTCGTCGGTGGCGGCGCCACGGCTACGCTTCTAGGCGCATGCCTGTGGTGGGCAACGCCGTTTACGCCGCTGCAGGCAGCCGGGCTGGCCTTGGCCATCGTATTGGCGGGCTTCTGCGGCGGGCTGGTGCTGTCGGCCGTCAAGCGGTCCATGGGCGCCAAGGACTGGGGCACGATGATCTCGGGCCATGGCGGGGCGCTGGACCGGATGGACTCCGTAACCTACGCCGCGCCATTGTTTTTCCACCTCGTCAACTTCTACTTCGTGCCGTAAGGCCGCCTCGACGGGCGGCTTTTGGGCAGTCCGTCGAAGATTTCTCAATCCCAGCTCAGCGCGCCGCCATTCTGGTATTCGATGACGCGGGTCTCGAAGAAGTTCTTCTCCTTGCCGAGGTCCATGGCCTCGCTCATCCAGGGGAACGGGTTTTCGGTCGGTGCGAACACCGCCTCCAGGCCCAATTGCGCGCAGCGCCGATTGGCGATGAAGCGCATGTAGCTTTCGCACTGGCCAGAGTTCAGCCCCAGCATGCCGCGCGGCATCGTATCGCGGCCGTAGGCGGCTTCCAGTTCGGCGCCGCCGCGGATCATCCCGCGCACTTCCTCCTGGAAGGCGTCCGTCCAGAGATGCGGGTTCTCCACCTTGATCTGGTTGATGACGTCGACACCGAAATTCAGGTGCAGGCTCTCGTCGCGCAGGATGTATTGATACTGCTCGGCGATGCCCACCATCTTGCCGCGCCGCCCCAGCGACAGGATCTGCGCGAAGCCGGTATAGAACCACATCCCCTCGAAGACGACGTAGAAGGCCACCAGATCGCGCAGGAGCGCGCGGTCGGTCTCCTCGGTGCCGGTGCGGAAGGCCGGGTCCTCAAGGCTCTGCGTATAGGCCAGCGCCCACGCCGCCTTGTCGGTGATGGAGGGCACCTCGCGGTACATGTTGAACAACTCGCCCTCGTTGAGGCCAAGGCTTTCGACAATATACTGGAAGGTATGGGTGTGGATCGCCTCCTCGAAGGATTGCCGCAGCAGATACTGCCGGCATTCCGGATTGGTCAGGTGGCGGTAGATGGCCAGGACGATGTTGTTGGCGACCAGCGACTCGGATGCCGCGAAGAATCCGAGGTTGCGCTTGATCATCCGCCGCTCGTCGTCGGTCAGCCCGTCGGCCGACTTCCAAAGCGCGATGTCCGCCTGCATGGACACTTCCGTCGGCATCCAGTGGTTGTTGCAGGCCGCCAGATACTTCTCCCAGGCCCACCGGTATTTCATCGGCAGGAGCTGGTTGACGTCGGCGCGGGCGTTGATCATCCGCTTTTCGTCGACGGCGACGCGGCCACCCGTGCGGTCGATCTGGCCGAGGCCGGTGGCGGACTCGGCCGTAGCGGAGTCCGTTCGTTCGATAAAGTCGAGCATTAGATTTTTATCCCAAGTGTCTGGCAGAAAGACGTTATTGGCAGGCTTCGCAGTCCGGGTCGTCGATGGCGCAGGCCATCGGCGCAGACACGGCAACCGCATTCAGCTTTCCGTCGCTGCGTGTCAGCGTCGACTTCTCCACATGGCTGGCCGAGCGCGTGCGCAGGTAATAGGTCGTCTTGAGGCCCGACTTCCAGGCGGAGCGGTAGAGGGAATCCAGCGCCTTGCCCGACGGGTTTGCCAGATAGAGGTTCAGCGACTGCGCCTGATCCAGCCATTTCTGGCGGCACGCCGCGGCCTCCACGAGCCACCGGCTTTCGATTTCGAAGGCCGTGGCATACAGGTGCCGAAGGTCGTCGGGCACGCGATCGATGGGCCCGAGCGAGCCGTCGTAATATTTCAGATCCGAGATCATCACGTCGTCCCACAGGCCGCGCGCCTTCAGGTCGCGGACGAGATAGGGGTTCACCACCGTGAAATCGCCCGACATGTTCGCCTTGACGAACAGGTTCTGGTAGGTCGGCTCGATCGACTGCGAGACGCCGCAGATGTTGGAAATCGTGGCCGTGGGCGCGATGGCCATGCAGTTGGAGTTCCGCATGCCCTGGGTGCGAACCTTCTGGCGCAGGGCATCCCAGTCCAGCCGCGCCGAACTGTCGAAAGTGGCGTCGCGCGCCTCGCCAAGAAGGGGCAGGGAGTCGATCGGCAGGATGCCCTGCGACCAGAGCGAGCCCTCATAGCTTTCGTAGCGCCCGCGCTCGGCGGACAGGTCGCTGGAGGCGGCGATGGCGTGCCAGGAGATCAACTCCATGCTTTCGTCGGCAAACCGCACCGCGGCTTTGCTGGCATAGGGAATGCGCAGCGCCTGCAACGCATCCTGGAAACCCATGAGGCCAAGGCCCACCGGGCGGTGCCGCAGGTTCGAGCGGCGTGCTTCCGGAATGGTGTAGAAGTTGATGTCGATCACATTGTCCAGCATCCGCATGGCGGTGCGCACGGTGTCGGCGACAAGGTCCGCGTCGAGCCCGTTATCGGACAGGTGCGCGACGAGGTTGACCGACCCGAGATTGCAGACCGCCACTTCGTCGGCGGACGTGTTCAAAGTGATTTCCGTGCACAGATTGGACGAATGGATGGTCCCGGCATGGCGTTGCGGCGAGCGGATGTTGCACGCATCCTTGAAGGTGATCCACGGATGCCCCGTCTCGAACAGCATGGTCAGCATGCGCCGCCACAATTCGACGGCGCGCACCTTGCGATGGACGCGCAGGCGCCCGCTTGCCGCATCGTTCTCAGCGGCCTCATACGCCGCCTTGAACTCCGCGCCGTACAGATCGTGGAGGTGGGGCACCTCATCCGGAGAGAAGAGGGTCCATTCCGCATCGGCCTCGACCCGTTCCATGAACAGATCGGGCACCCAGTTGGCGGTATTCATGTCGTGCGTGCGGCGGCGGTCATCGCCGGTGTTCTTGCGCAGATCGAGGAACTCTTCGATGTCGACATGCCAGGTTTCAAGGTAGGCGCAAACCGCCCCCTTGCGCTTGCCGCCCTGGTTGACGGCGATGGCGGTGTCGTTGGCCACCTTCAGGAAGGGCACAACGCCCTGGCTTTTTCCGTTGGTGCCGCGAATATGCGCGCCAAGGCCCCGCACCGGCGTCCAGTCGTTGCCGAGACCGCCGGAATATTTCGCCAGAAGGGCGTTATCGCGCACCGCCTTGAAGATATGGCTGAGATCGTCGCCGATGGTGGTGAGGAAGCACGACGACAATTGCGGGCGCGGCGTGCCCGCATTGAACAGCGTCGGCGTCGACGCCATGAAGCGGAAACTGGACAGAAGCTCGTAGAACTCGATGGCGCGGGCTTCCCTGTCGGTTTCGCGCACGGCAAGGCCCATGGCCACCCGCATGAAGAATGCCTGCGGCAGCTCGAAGCGCGTGCCGTCGCTGTGCAGAAGATACCGGTCGTACAGCGTCTGCAGACCCAGAAACTGAAACTGCCTGTCGCGCTCCGGCTTCAGCGCCACGCCGAGAACGGCAATGTCGAAGCGCGCTAGCTCGGGGTCGATCAACTGTTCCTCGACACCGCGGGCAAGGTAGCGCGGGAAGTAGTCCGCATAGGCGGCCTGCATGTCGGCGGCGGTGGCGTTTGTCCGCGCGCCGTTGACGAAGCTGAGCGCCTCGGCCCGAAGCTTGTCCATCAACAGGCGGGCACTGGCGAAGGCATAGTCCGGATCGGTCTCGACCAGCGCCCGCGCCGCCAGGATCGGGGCGTCGGACAGCTCCTCACGCGAGATGCCGTCATAGAGGTTGCGCCGGGTTTCGCTGACGATCCGCGCCGCATCCGCACCCGGCAGGCCTTCGACCGCCTCGGCCACGACGGCCGACAGGCGGTCCATGTCGAGCGGCGTGGCGCCGCCATCCGGCTCGCGCACCATGATCGCCGGTGCGGCAGGCGCAGCCTGCGTTTCCTGTCGGGCCCTGGCGCGCTCTTCCCGGTACAGGACATAGGCTCGGGCCACCTTGTGATGGCCGCCGCGCATCAGCGCCAGCTCGACCTGGTCCTGCACGTCCTCGATGTGGATGACATGGTCGCGGCCGGCGCGGCGCTGCACCGCCGAGGCAACCTGGTCCGTCAGCTCGTCGACGGTGTCGTGAACGCGCGACGAACCGGCGGCCTCGCGGCCCTCGACGGCCAGGAACGCCTTGGTGACGGCGACGCTGATCTTGCCGGCATCGAAGACGTCGCTCTGGCCGTTGCGCTTGACGACGCGCAGGGGACTGGCCTGAACCTCTGAGCCCGGTCGGACTGTCGGGAATTCTGCGGAAAGTGACATCGGCTGTTCCTGTCGAAGAGTATGGACAGGCCAGGCGGACACGTGCTGCATACCGGCGCCGCAAGACGCCGGGCAAGCCACACGATCCGCCGGGACACCCCGCCCAGGGAAAGGTTCGTCGACACGGCAGGTCTCCTGGCTTACGGGTCGTCGCCCGGCACCCGGCCTTCCCGGAGCGAGGCTCCAGTGGCGCGTTTGGGTGCGGACTACCCGCCTACAGTTGCGGGGGCAGCTTCGGATTGACCACCTGCGTGGAGAACCGAATTCCCTCTTAGCTTCCATATCTTGTGTCTGTGGAAGACCGTGACCACAACAGATTGTTTTATGCGGCAGTCATTGTCAATCCACCTCGGTGGGTTTTCCACCGTGCCGACGCCGCCGGGCAAATTCCTGATTGTGGTTCACCCCGTGCTGCGGCATTGAGTGCATCGTTGCAACAATGACTTGGTTCCGATGGCGATCACCCAGAAGCAGTTCTATGCCCGCACATTCGCCTTCCTGGCTGCCGCGCTGCTTCTGCTACTGACGATCGTCGGCGGTTCGCTCTACCTGACGCGGCTGACCCAGCAGAATTTCGACAAGGTGGTCATGACGCGCTCGGTGCGCAGCGCGGCGGCCGACCTTCTGTCCCGCATCATCGATGCCGAAACGGGGCAGCGCGGCTATCTCCTGACGCGGGACCAGCGCTACCTGGAGCCCTATCGCGAGCAGGTCGGGGCCATCGCGCCGAGGCTCGAGCAGTTGCAGGTGGCAATGGACCAGATGATGGGCGGTCGCGTGGACCTGTCGGAGCTGAGCCAGCGTGTCACGGCCAAGACGGCGGAACTCGATTCGACGGTTTCGCTTGCGCTCGACGGCCAGTACGACGCGGCCGTCGCGGAGGTGGCCGGCGGCGCGGGCCTTGCGCTCATGGACGAGATTCGCAGCCAGCTCGGCACGATTCTCGATCAGACGGAAGCGCAGTTGCGGGCCGGCATCGAGCGGCAGGAAAGCATCGGGTCCACCTTGCGCCACGTGACGGTGGTCGGCGCACTCGCCATCGTCCTGATGGCGGCCGCCGCCGCCTGGACCATCCTGCGCTATACGCGGGAAGTCGCCGAAGCCCGCGCCGAAATCGAGTCCGCCAATGCAGCTCTGGAAGCCCGGGTCGAGGAGCGCACGACCGACCTTATCAAGGCGAACGAGGAGATCCAGCGCTTCGCCTACATCGTGACGCACGATCTGCGCGCACCGCTTGTGAACATCATGGGTTTCACGAGCGAGCTCGAGGCGACGTTTGCGCCGGTGCGCGACTACATGGCCAGCCTGCCACCCGGCGAGGATACGCTGCGCCGCCAGGCCGAAGAGGCGATCGAACAGGAAGTACCGGAGGCCATATCCTTCATCCGCTCGTCGACCCGCAAGATGGACGGCCTCATCAACGCCATCCTGAAGATATCGCGGGAAGGGCGGCGCAGCCTGAAGCCCGAAAGGGTGGATCTGCGTGCCCTGGTGGAAACGGCGACCAATGCCGTGCACCATCAAAGTGCCGAGAATGACGGCGAGATCGAAACCGACGTCAAGGCGAAGTCCATCGTCACCGACCGTCTTTCGCTTGATCAGATCCTTGGAAACCTGCTTGATAACGCAATCAAGTATCGCGAGCCGTCGCGCCCTCTGCGGATATCCGTCCGTACACGGAACGATTCCTACGGCCGCGTCGTGATCGAGGTCGAGGACAACGGAAGGGGCATTTCGCCGGCTGACAATGAACGGGTGTTCGAGCTCTTCCGACGGTCGGGAAAACAGGATACTGCGGGTGAGGGGATCGGGCTGGCGCATGTGCGGACGCTGGCGCGCAACCTGGGCGGGGACATCGGCCTCAAATCTGAACTCGGCACGGGCTCGACCTTCACGCTCGTCCTGCCGGCCAATCTTTCAAACGTGAAGCGGAGCATGGAATCGTGAGCAGGACCGCAAAGCCTGTCCAGATCGTCATGATCGAGGACGACGAGGGCCACGCCCGGCTGATCGAGAAGAACATCCGGCGTGCCGGCGTCAACAACGAGATCCTGCCGTTCGGCAATGGCACGGATGCGCTGTCGTTTCTGTTCGGCGCAGACGGCTCGGGCGAGGACAGCGCCGGACGGCACCTTTTGATCCTTCTGGACCTGAACCTGCCGGACATGGGCGGGGTGGACATCCTCGAGAAGGTGAAGGCCAACCCGCATACCAAGCTTTCGCCCGTCATCGTGCTGACGACGACCGACGACAGCCGGGAGATCCAGCGCTGCTACGATCTCGGCGCCAATGTCTACATTACCAAGCCGGTGGATTACGAAGGCTTCGCCAACGCCATCCGGCAGCTCGGCCTGTTCTTCTCGGTGATGCAGGTGCCGGAAACGGAATGACGATGGCTGCGGGCGGGAGCCAGCCGGGCGAGGCCGGTGTCACAGTTCTGTACATCGACGACGATGTCGTGGCCGGCCGTCTTGCCCAGCGGATGCTGAGCCGCCATGGCATATCCGTGGTGCATGCTGCCGACGCCGCCACCGGCCTGCAACTGCTGAACGATCGCGACTTTTCCGCCGTCATCCTGGATCACGACCTCGGCTCGGGGTCCGGGCTGGATATTCTGAGCGACATGAGCGCCATGGAGAACGCGCCTCCGGCGGTTTACGTGACGGCATCGACGGAGCTGTCCATCGCCGTCGACGCGCTGAAGGCGGGCGCGGTGGATTACGTCGTCAAGACGGTCGGGTCGGAGTTCGAGCTGCTCTTGGCCAACGCCATTCGAGCCTCGGTGGAAAAGGCGACGTTGAGGCGCGCCAAGGAGAGGGCCGAGCAGGAAGTGCGCGAGGCCCGCGACCGCGCCGTGGCCATGCTGGCCGAGGTGAACCACCGGGTCGCCAACAGCCTTGCGCTTGTCGGATCTCTCGTTCGCATGCAGACCAACGGCACCGAGGACCCGGCCATACGCGAGGCACTGACCGAGGTGCAGGCGCGCATCACCGCGATCGCCAATCTGCACCGCAGCCTCTACACGTCCGAAGATGTCCGCAGCGTGGATTTGAAGACCTATCTCGGCCGGCTGGTGGGCGAGCTTACCCTGTCCACGGCCGACGAGCAGCACAAGATGCCGATCCGCTTCGAGGCCGATCCGGTGACCGTCTCACCGGACAAGGCCGTGTCGATCGGCGTCATCGCGACTGAACTGATGACGAACGCGATCAAATACGCTTATCCTGACAAGAAGGGCGATATCCGCGTAAGACTGACGAAGACGGCCGAGGGGATGGCCGAACTGTCGGTCGAGGATGACGGGATCGGCTGGCGTGGCGAAGGGCAGATCCAGGGCACGGGCCTCGGCGCACGGATCATCGTGGCGCTGACGCGCAGCCTGGATAGCAAGCTCGTCTACGCCGAAACCGGCGTCGGCACGCGCGCGGTCGTCGCCTTCGATACGATGCCGGGCCAACCGAAAGGCTGACGCCCGCCGCAAGACGAGGGGACGATACGCGTGCAGACCATCCGCCACAGTGCGACGCGCCTTTCGGCGCTGTTTTCCTTGATGGTACTGGCGGGCTGCGCCGGCGGTCCCGAAGGGGTCCTGGCGCCGATTTCCGCCAACCCCGCCGATTACGGGGCGACCAAGGTGGACATGCTGGTGGCCACCACACGCGAGGCGGTGGAAGATCCGGCTTTCCTGTTTTCCGGCGAGCGCGGACCCGATCTGAGCCTCACCGACATGGAAATCTCCATCCCGCCGGATAACCGCAGACGCATCGGGGAGGTGCAATGGCCCCGCCGCCTGCCCGCCAATCCGGCGACGGACTTCGCGATCGTCAAGGCGGACCGGCTTTCGATCGAACAAAGCCGGGGCTGGATGCATGAAAATCTGGGGCCCAGCCGGCACGTCATGGTTTTCGTGCACGGATTCAACAACCGCTTCGAGGACTCGGTCTACCGCTACGCCCAGATCGTCCACGATTCCCGGTCGCAGGTAACGCCCGTCCTGTTCACATGGCCGTCCCGCGCCAGCGTCTTCGGCTACAATTACGACAAGGAGAGCACCAACTTTTCCCGCGACTCGCTGGAGCAGTTGATGAAGGCCCTATCGAACGACAGGTATGTCGGCGAAATCACCATCATGGCGCATTCCATGGGAACGTGGCTTGCCGTCGAGGCGCTTCGCCAGATGGCCATCCGCGATGGGCGGATTGCGCCGAAGATCAAGAACGTCATTCTCGCTTCGCCGGACATCGATATCGACGTCTTCCGCAAACAATGGATACAGTTCGGTGCGTACCGCCCGAAGTTCACGGTCTTCGTCTCGACGGACGACAAGGCGCTCGCCGTCAGCCGGATCATCTCGGGCAATCGCGGACGGCTGGGCGCAGTAAACCCGGCGGAGGAACCCTACCGAACGGAGTTCGAGCTGGCCGGCATCGACGTCTACGACCTGACCGGGCAAGGATCGGCGGACTTCCTCAACCATTCGCGCTTCGCCCAGAGCCCGCAGGTGGTGCAACTGATCGGCCAGCGGCTCGTCAACGGTCAGACCGTGACGGATTCCCGCGTCGGTGTCGGTGAGGCAATCGGAGCGGTGGCGGTCGGCGCCACGCAGGCCGTGGGACAGACCGCCTCGGCTGCGATCAGCGTTCCGATCGCCGTGGTGGATCCGACGACGCGCCGCAACCTCGGCGATCAGTTCGACGCCGCGGCGCAGGCGACGGGCGGCACACTGGAGGCCGCGCGCCCGGACCTGCGCTGACGCCGCATCACCATGGGCGCATCCGCCATAGAACGCCGTCGCGCCGCACGATGCCGTGGTAGAGCGCGGCGGCCACATGGACGAGGATGAACGCCACCAGTACGATCCAGGCCGAGACGTGAACGGACTCCGCCACGCCTGAAATGGCGTCCGAGCGGGGTACGAGGGAAGGGACGCCCAAGGCGTCCAGCACCTCGACCGGGTAGCCGCCTGCCTTGACGTAAGTGTAGCCGCTGAGACCCATGACGACGAGCAGGGTATAGAGTGCGCCGTGGCTGGCGCGGGCCGCGGCCACCTGCCATGCCGGCATGGAGGCGGGCAGTGGCGGCGCGGGGCGGGCAACCCGATAGGCCAGCCGGGCTGCCACCAGCAGCAGGATCAGTACCCCGGTGTTCTTGTGAAAGAGGTACAGCATGTCGCGAAGGCTTCGCGACACGTCGTCGCCGGCCATGGTAAGCCCTGCGGGTATCATGGCGAAGACAAGCAGGGCCACCAGCCAGTGCAGCAGGCGCGCCGGGCCCCGATAGGACGATCCGCCGTCATCCATCGCCCTTGCCTCCCTGCAAGTCCCATCGACGTCACTGGCTGCGGCAGATGGTCCGCGCATTCGCCGATGGCGTCAAGTGCTTGACAAGGCACGGCTTCCACGATGAGCCTTGTGCAATGGACGATGCCACGCAAAACGGCGGTACGAAAATCGCATACCGCCATGCGGTGGCGCGGGCCGTGCTTGTCCGCTTCCTGCAGGCCAGCCTTCCGCTGCTGGCCCTTGCGCTGTTTCTGGCGGACCTGCTGACGCCGAGCCGACCGGGCATGGTAACGCTGATCGTCATCGTGCTTCACGGCGCCGCCACGGGAATTGCAGGATACGGCCTCTGGTCCGCCTATCCCCACGACCGGCTGGGCCGCGCCAATCTGGTGACGCAATTGCGGGCGGCGATGGCCGTTTCGCTTTCTGCCGGTCTTCTCCATCCGTTTGCGGATCATGCAGCATGGATGGCCGTGACGATTGCGACCGTCAGCCTGCTTCTGGACGGTGTCGACGGATGGCTGGCGCGCCGCGACGGCCTGGTTTCCAGCTTTGGCGCGCGCTACGACATGGAGGTCGACAGCTTTCTAGCCCTGATGCTCGCCCTGGTGGCCTGGTGCTCTGCCGGCTGGGGTGCGGAGGTGCTGCTGCTGGGGCTGCCACGCTATGGCTTCATGCTGGCCGCGGCCCTCTTGCCCTTTCTGCGGGGCCCATTGCCCCACAGCGTTCGGCGCAAGGCCTGCTGCGTCCTGCAGATCGCTGCGCTGATCGTCCTGATCGTGCCCTTGCCCATAGGCGAGGTCGCCGGCGGGTTGGCGCTGCTGGCCGGTGGATGCCTTTACGCATCGTTTGCCGTCGATATCGTCCATCTTTGGCGTCGTCGCGCTTGATGGCTCTCTGCGCGGTCTGGTTCATTCTCGCGCTCTGCCTTGTTCTCGTGCCGTCACGCACCGGGCGCCGCGCGGCCGCGCCCGTCATCGCCTTGGTGCTTCTGGTTCTGCTCGGTTTCCACCTTGCGGACCTTGCGGTCGGGGCGGCCTATGGGCGCGCCTTCAACCCGTTCGTCGACGGGCATCTGGCAGAGGCCGGTGCGCGCCTTCTTGCCGGAATGCTCGGGCTTCCGCTCATTCTGGTGGTCATACTGGCCGGCATCGTGGCTCCGGTCTCGGTATTCCTGCTTCTGTGGGCCGTTCTGTCGGCGGCGACGCGGTATGCGGCACCCACCCGCCGCGTACGCGCAGCGGCGGCGCTGGCGGGCCTTACCGCCGCCCTTGCCCTGTTCTTGATGCCCGGGGGCGCGGCCGCGATCGGAACAAGGCTGGCCGAGCTATCGGCTTTCCGCGCCGAGATGACGGCTTTCGATGCTGCTGCGCAGGACACAAAGCAGTTCGACACGGCTGCGCTGGGCGGATTGAAGCGGCGCGACGTCATTCTGGTGTTCGTGGAAAGTTATGGGCGCGCCAGCTACGACAACCCGCGCTACGCCGGTGCCCATGATGGTATCCGCGCCGTCGCCCAGGCTGCGGGAGAGGCGGCCGACATCGCGATGATGTCCGGTTGGCTGACCGCGCCCATATCCGGCGGCCAAAGCTGGCTTGCCCATGCGACACTGGCATTCGGACTGCGCATCGGCGACCAATGGCGCTACGAGCGGCTTCTTGCCGGTGACCGGCAATCCCTTTTCCAGGTCGCCGCACAGGCCGGGTATCATACGGCGGCCTACATGCCGGCCATCACCATGCCATGGCCCGAAAGCCGGCGCATCGGCTTCGACCGCCTGTTCGCAAGCGACGACCTTGGCTACGAGGGGCAGAGCTTCAACTGGGTGACCATGCCGGACCAGTTCACCCTTGAGGCGTTCGAGCGGATTTCATGCGGGCTGCCTGGGCCGCGCTTCAGCCAGATCGTGCTGATCTCCTCGCATGCGCCGTTTACCCCGATAGCTCCCATCCTGCCGCGCGAGCAGATCGGCGATGGACGCATATTCGATCGATGGGCCAATTCCGGCGATCCGCCCGATGTCGTCTGGCGGGACCCGGAGCGTGTCCGCGACCAGTACCGCGACGCGCTCGGCTATTCCCTGTCCGTCGCGTTCGCGTTCGCGACGCGCCAGGCGCAGCAGGGCAGGCTGGTGATCGTGGTGGGGGACCATGCGCCTGCCGGCTTTATTTCGCAGATCGATTCAATGGACGTGCCGATGCACGTCTTTGGCCCGGATCATCTGCTTGCGCGGATGAGCGCGTGGCGTTGGGCACCGGGCCTGAGGCCCGACGCAGCGCAAACGGCGTGGCCGATGGAGGCGTTTCGCGATCGGTTCATCGCGGCCTTCGGTATGCGGAAAGGGGCATCCTGATGGCCTCGCACAAGCTTGCCTTCGCCATACCGGGCGGGTTGGAACAGCGCACCGGCGGGACGATCTACGACCTGCGGGTCGTCGAGGCGCTGTCGAGGCAGGGCTGGGATGCGCGCACCATCTCACTGCCGGGCGCCTTCCCCAATCCGTCCGCAACACAGATGCGCGAGGCGATATCGCCGCTGAGTGCGGTGCCGGGCGATGAGGCGCTGATCGTCGATGGCCTCGCCTTCGGGGCTCTGGATACGGCCGAGCTTGCGCGGCTGCACCGGCCAATGATCGCCATGGTGCATCATCCCATCGGGCTGGAGGCGGGTTTGCCGCCGGACCTTGCCCGCATGCTGATTGCGCGGGAGCGCGCCAATCTGCAACACGCGCGGCATGTCATCGTGCCGAGCGCGCATACGGCAGATATGCTGCGTCGGCACTTCGACGTTCCCGCAGACAGGGTAACCGTTGCGCGGCCCGGCTTCGATAATTCGGCTTCTGGCGGGCGAAGGGCGGCGCATCCCCCGCTGATCCTCTCGGTCGGCATTCTTGCCCGGCGCAAGGGGCACGACGTTCTACTGGCCGCGCTTGGCGCGCTGACCGACCTCGACTGGCAGGCCGTGCTTGCCGGACGTGCGCACGATCCGCAAACGGCAACCGAGCTTCAGGCGCTGCGTGACGCGTTCGGACTTGCGGGCCGGGTGCGCATCGCCGGCGAGGTTCCCGATGACGAACTGGCCCGCCTGTACGGCGCGGCGTCCATTTTTGCGCTGGCCACGCGCTATGAGGGCTACGGCATCGTCTTTGGAGAGGCGATGCGGTCCGGCCTGCCCATCGTGTCGTGCCATGTCGGCGCGGTACCCGAAACCGTGCCGAAGGGGGCCGGCCTTCTGGTGCCGCCGGACGATCCGCCTGCCTTTGCTGCGGCCTTGCGCCTGTTGCTCGAGAACGAGCCGCTGCGCCACGACATGGCCGGTGCCGCGCATCGCCACGGCGCGGCCCTGACCGGCTGGGACGAAACCGCGCGCATCATTGCGGGTGTCGTCGCACGAATGGACAAATGCTGAGCCTCAGGCTGCGAAACGCCGCGCGCCCGCAACGCACAGCACGACGCCGATGGTGGCCAGCCACATGGCCGGGCTTACGGCTTCACCCAGCAGCAGGCCAGCCAGCGCCAACCCCATGAAGGGCTGCAGAAGCTGCAACTGCCCGACAGCGGCGACGCCGCCTTGTGCAAGGCCGCGATACCAGAAGACGAAACCGATGAGCATCGAGAACAGCGAAACATAGCCAAGGCTTGTCCAGGCCGCCGGCGATATGCCGGCAAGGCTGGCCGGCCACCGCATCGCCGTTGCCACCAGCATCGGCGGCAGCGCCACAACCAGCGCCCATGAGATGACCTGCCAGCCGCCCATGCGGCGGGCCAACCGGGCCCCTTCGGCATAGCCAAGCGCGCACAGAACGACCGCCGCGACCATGTAGCCATCGGCACGGGACAGCTCTGCCGCGCCGTGCATGAGGGCGAACCCGGCAACGAAGGCACTGCCGAGGCACGCGAAGAGCCAATAGGCCGGCTTTGGCATCTCGCCCGCCCGGAACACCGCGAAGATCGAGGTGGCGAGCGGCAGCAACCCTATGAAGACGATGGAATGGGCCGACGTCACCGTGCCGAGCGCCAGCGCGGTCAAAAGCGGAAAGCCAATAACGACACCCAAGGCCACGATGACGAGGGAGGCGATGTCGCTCTTCTGCGGTGTGGGTGCCCGGGACAGTATCAGCAGGGCACAGGCGAGAAGCCCGGCGATGGACGCGCGCGCCGTGGTCAAAAACAGTGGGTCGAAGGCCGTTACCGCAATGCGTGTAGCGGGCAGCGAGCCGGAAAAGATGGCAACGCCGATGAAGCCGTTGACGAGGCCCTGTAACCGATCTCCGTGCATGAACATCCCCTTCCTGCCGTTCGCCCCGCAATAGCGGGGCTGGCACAGGCGGCACAGACACAATACGGTACGGTTTGACAGAACTGTATTGGTTCAGAGGGCAGCACAGATGGCGCGTGGGCAGACGGCGAAGGTGATGGATGCGGTGCGCGCGCACATCGAGGGACGCAGCCTTGCACCGGGCGCCCGTCTGCCATCGGTGCGGGCGGAGGCGAGGGCATCCGGCGTTTCCGTTTCGACTGTCGTGGAGGCGTATGAGAGGCTGGTCGCGGAAGGGCTTATCCGGTCCCGGCCGGGCTCAGGCTTCTATGTGTCGGCATCTGCCGCGCCTCTGATGCTGAAGGCTGTCGCGCCACGTTGGGACAGGGCGATCGACCCCTTCTGGATATCGCGCCAGTCGCTGGAGGCGGCCCCCGGAACTTCGATGCCGGGATGCGGATGGTTGCCTGCGGAATGGATGTTCGAAGGCGGGTTGCGCCGTGCCTTGCGCAAGGTCGCACGCGGTAATGCCGTGGAGCTGGCCGATTATGGCTCGCCGCTTGGCCTTGAGCCGTTGCGCGCGCTGCTGGCGCGGCGTCTGCTTGCGCTTTCGATCCCGGCCGCGACCGACCGGATCATGCTGACGGAGTCGGGGACGCAGGCGATCGACCTCGTCTGCCGCCTGTTGATCGAACCCGGCGACGCAGTTCTGGTGGACGATCCCTGCTACTTCAATTTCCACGCTCTGCTGCGGGCGCATCGCGCGCGCATCGTCGGCGTGCCATATGGCCCGGATGGGCCGGATACTAAGGCGATGGAGACGATTATCGCGCAGGAGCGGCCGCGCCTCTACATCACCAATTCGGCGATCCATAATCCGACGGGCGCAACCCTTTCCCCCGCCACGGCGCACAAGGTTCTGTCGCTTGCCGACAAAGCCCGGATGACGATCGTGGAAGACGACATTTTCGGCGATTTCGAGCAGGAGCCGGCAACGCGGCTTGCCGCGCTGGACGGACTGGACCGCGTCATCTGCATCGGCAGTTTTTCCAAGAGCGTGTCGGCTTCGGTCCGCTGCGGTTATGTCGCGGCTCGGCCCGACTGGCTGGACGGCCTGATCGACATGAAGATCGCCACCAGCTTCGGCGGCGGGCGGATGGCCGCCGCATTGCTTTACGAGACTTTGTCCGATGGCGCCTACCGCCGCCACATGGAGGAGGTGCGCCGCAAGCTCGGCCGCGCCATGGACCGGACCATCGCTCGGTTGGAGCGGCTGGGGTTTACCGCAGAACTGCGACCGAGGGCAGGAATGTTCGTCTGGTGCCGGCTGCCGCAGGGGGCGGATGCCGGGCACGTGGCCGCGCAGTGCCTCGGCGATGGGGTCGTGCTGGCCCCCGGCAACGCATTCAGCCTCACCGGGGCAGCATCGCAATTCATGCGGTTCAACGTCGCCCAATGTGGCGACGACAGCATATTCGCCAGCCTGGAGCGGGCGTTGCGCTGACCTATTCGGGGTCGGGCGCGCTGGCATACAGCGCCGTGGCCGGCGCGCTGGTCAGAAGCTGGTACGCCTCGAACTGGGCCAGCACATCGGCTTGTATCTCCTCCCGCCGGAAGCCCATGACGTCGTAGCCACGACTGTTATCGGAGAAGAAGGTGCGGGCAAGCCAGACCTGCGAGCGCTTCCGCTCCGGCCGTGTCACCTCGGCAGCCGAGAAGGCGACGGCCAGATGCGTTTCCGGATGGACGCCGTACTGGAAATTGCGCGTCGCGCTGGACGTGACCGTCAGCATGACGCCGCCATCGTCCGGCGAGCGGTTGACCTCGGCATCGACCCCGCGCACGTTGAGCGCGTTCTTCACATCTTGAAGAGCCGGCTCGACCGTCTTGTCGATGAACCGCAACACGTCGTCCCGGGTCGGGTCTGTCAGCATCCACTGCAGGCGCTCCTGCCAGTTCATGCTGCGTGCCGGAATGGCCGGCCGCGCATGCTTGCGCATGGTTGCGCGGGCGACATCCGCCTTCATGCCCTTGAGCAGGCCGAAAGAGAGCAGCAGGAGGATGATGGCAAAGGGCAGCGCACTGATGAGCGTCATCGTCTGCAGGGCCGTCAGCCCGCCTGCCAGCAGCAGCAGGGCGGCGACCAGCCCCTCCAGCCCGCACCAGTAGATGCGCTGCCAGACAGGCGTTTCCTCGGTGCCGCCCGACGCGATCGTATCCACCACCATCGATCCGGAGTCCGACGAGGTCACGAAGAAGACGGCGACGAGGATGATGCCGAGCGTCGAGGTCAGGGCCGTGAGGGGCAGGTACTCGAAGAACTGGAACAGCGCCACCGAGATATCGGCGCCCACCGCAGCGGAAATCGCGCCGTTTGCCACCCCCATGTCGAGGCTTATCGCGGTGTTTCCAAAGACGGCCATCCAGAAAAAGGTAAAGGCCGAGGGGACGAAAAGAACGCCGACGACGAATTCGCGTACCGTCCGCCCGCGTGAGATGCGGGCGATGAACATGCCGACGAAGGGCGACCAGGAAATCCACCAGGCCCAGTAGAACAGGGTCCAGTTGCTGACCCAGTCTCGCGGCTCGTAGGCGTAGAGCGTGAAGGTACGCTCCAGGATCGTATCGAGATAGGTGCCGATATTCTGCACGAAGGCGCGGAAGATGAATTCCGTCGGGCCCATCACCAGCACGAAGAGCATCAGAATGATGGCAAGGATCAGATTGCCTTCCGACAGTCGGCGGATGCCGACATCGAGGCCGGAGACCACGGACAGCGTGGCCATGGCGGTGACGACGACGATCAGGATAACCTGGATCGTCGCGGTTTGCGGTACACCGAGAAGGTAGTTCAGGCCCGCATTGATCTGCAGCACGCCAAGCCCCAGCGAGGTGGCGATGCCGAACAGGGTGCCGCAGATTGCGAAGATATCGACCGCATGGCCCAGCGGTCCGTTGATCCGCTCCTGCAGCAGCGGATAGAAACCGGAGCGGATGGTCAGCGGCAGGTTGTAGCGAAACGAAAAGTACGCCAGCGACAGACCGACGACGGCGTAGATGGACCAGGCATGCACACCCCAGTGGAAGTAGGTGATTGCCATCGCCTGACGGGCCGCCTGAAAGGTGCCGGGCGAGGCTTCCGGCGGCACGGAATAATGCAGGATCGGCTCCGCCACCGCATAGAACATCAGTCCTATGCCCATGCCGGCGGCAAACAGCATCGCAAGCCAGGTCAGATAGGGATAATCCGGGTCGGCATCGTCACTGCCCAGCTTCAGGTCGCCATAGCGGCTGATGGCAAGGTAGAGCGCAAAGAACAGGAAGATGCCGACGGACAGGAGGTAGAACCAGCCGAACGTATCCAGCACCCAGGCTTGCGCTGTCTTGAATATCCTGTCCGCGTCTGTCGGGAAGACGATGCCGATCATCACCATGACGATGATGATCGCGCTTGAAATGAAGAAGACGGGTTTGTTGATGGTCGTCGTCTGTGGGCTCATGCCGATGCGGAAATCCTGTATTCGGGCCAATGCCAATTGCGGCGAAAAGGGGGCCGGCCAGACGACACCTAGGGCATAATGATAGAGGACAAGTGCGCGCCGCATGACGCGGCCCGCGTAAGCCGCATCAACCCGTCCAGTTGACGTGCTTCGCCAGAAGGGTCGTCGCCAGCTCGGACCGGCCCGTTCGCAGGGCGTTCAGGATCGCCTTATGGTCCCGGTCGGTCGGGGCTTCCCACTCTGCCCGCCAGCCGGAAAACAGAAACCGCGCGCTGGCGGCCTGCAGGTCGTCGATGGAGCGTAGAAGGCGCGGCATGCCGCACGGCTCTATCAGCGTTCGGTGGAAGCGGCGGTTACACTCCTCCCACACATGCACGTCGCCCGCGGCCTCGGCTGCCTGGTTTATCTCTTCGGCCCGGTCCAGGATGGCGCGGGTCAGATGGGGGATCGCGTGCCGCAGGGCCAGCGCTTCCAGCGCAGCCCGCATTTCGGCCACTTCGCGCACCTCGGCCTGCGTGAAGCCGGCGACGCGCACGCCGCGCCGCGGCACGCTTGCCACAAGGCCCCGCGCTTCCAGCCGTCGGAACGCCTCCCGCACCGGCACATGGCTGGCCGAGAATTCTTCGGCCACATGCTCCTGCCGCAGCTTTTCGCCGGCGTTCAGCACACCGGCGACGATGCGCTCGGCCAGTGTCCGCTCGATGCGTGCGGCTATGGTTTCACCGGTACGAGTCGTCATGCTTTGTAGATAAATGTCGCCAATGCGGTTGTCACCTCGGCGGCACTCAAATAGGGCATCCACTTTAGGTTGTGCCCGCAATGGTTCGGGCCAGTGGCTTACAGGAGTTGGAATGGAAGGTTTCGAGCAAACGTTGGGGGCGGGCACTCTCCTGTCCATCGCGGCAGGGGCGATAGCGCTGCTGCTCGTCCTGATCATACGGTTCAATATTCATGCCTTCATCGCGCTGGTCCTCGTCAGTCTGCTAACGGCACTGGTTGCCGGCATTCCGACCGCCGCCATCGTCCAGACGCTGACTGCGGCCTTCGGGTCGACCCTTGGCGGGGTGGCGCTGCTGGTCGCACTGGGCGCCATGCTTGGGCGTCTCTTGGAAATTTCCGGCGGCGCGGAATCGCTGGCCAACGCGCTGGTGGCAAAGTTCGGCGAGAAGCGCGCGCCGCTTGCGCTTGGCATTGCATCCCTGATCTTCGGTTTCCCGATCTTCTTCGATGCCGGGCTTGTCGTCATGCTGCCCGTTGTCTTCACGATTGCCCGCCGTCTCGGCGGCGGCCTGCTGCTCTACGGCATGCCGGTGGCGGCGGCCTTCTCGGTGATGCACGTCTTCGTGCCGCCGCATCCCGGGCCCGTCGCGGCATCCGAGCTGCTGGGTGCGGACGTCGGCATGCTGATCGTGGTCGGACTGCTGGTTGCCGTGCCGATCTGGATCGTCGCGGGCCAGATCTTCGGTCAATGGATCGGCCGTCGCATCGTGCTGCCCGTTCCGGACATCCTGTCCGGCGGCCCGCGCGAAGACAGCGCCGGCCCTGCGCCGAAGCCCTCGACCGTGATCCTGCTGCTGCTGTTGCCGCTGCTGCTGATCTTCCTGAATACCGGTCTAGACTATGCGCGTGCCGCAGGGTGGGTCGACGGAGAGGCCGCCTGGTTCGCGCTGGCGCGCACCATCGGGGCGACGCCCGTCGCGCTGCTGATCTCCGTTCTTGTCGCCGCCTACGTCATCGGCATCCGGCGTGGACAGGACGGCAAGAAGATCGAGGGTATTCTCGATTCGGCCCTGGGCCCGGTCTGCTCGATCATCCTGATCACCGGCGCGGGCGGCATGTTCGGCGGCGTGCTGCGCGCGTCGGGCATCGGCGACGCGCTTGCCTCGGCGCTGGACGGCATCGGCATGCCGTTGTTCGTGGCCGGCTTCATCATCTCGACGGCGCTTCGGATCGCGCAGGGGTCGGCAACGGTTGCGCTGATCACCTCTGCGGGCCTCGTCCAGCCTGCCGTGGCCGCCGCAGGCTATGGCAATGTCGAACTGGCAGCCTTCGTCCTGTCCCTGGCGGCCGGGTCGGTCATGCTCAGCCATGTCAACGATTCCGGCTTCTGGCTGGTGGGCCGATTCTTCGGAATGGATGTCAAGACGACGCTGAAGACCTGGACCGTGATGCAGACGATCGTCGGCCTGATGGGCTTTGCCATCGCCGGACTGATCTTCTGGATTGCCTGATTTTTAAGGAGCGGCCGGGTCTGCTGGCCGCTCCATATCACTTGCCGCTTGCCGATCGGCAGCCGGATGGGCATCGATAGGGCATGAGCGATCCTTCCTTCAGCCTTGTCCTTGTGCTTGCCGCCACCTTCCTGATCGCCGGGCTGGTGAAGGGCGTTACCGGCATGGGCCTGCCGACAGTCGCGATGGGTATTCTCGGCGCGCTGATCTCGCCGCTGGCCGCCGCCGGACTGCTTCTCGTGCCGTCCTTCGTCACGAATGCCTGGCAATTGCTGAACGGCGCAAACCTGTCCGCCATCGTCGCACGCCTGTGGACGATGATGCTGGCCGTGGCGGCCGGAACGCTGGCAAGCGCCGGCATCATCACCGGTTCGGGCACCGGCGCGGCCACCGCCGCACTGGGTGCGACCCTGATTCTCTATGCGGGCTATACCCTGCTCGCCCGCCAGATCACGGTGCCACGCCGGCACGAGCCGTGGCTCTCGCCGCTCATCGGCTTCGTCACAGGGCTGGTAACGGGGGCGACCGGCGTCTTCGTCATTCCGGCAGTTCCGTATCTGCAGGCACTCGGCTTCGAGCGGGACGATCTGGTGCAGGCGCTCGGCCTGTCCTTTACCGTCTCCACCATCGCGCTTGCGCTCGGCATAGGCATGCATGGCGGATTGCAGTTCGGCAATATCGGCCTGTCGGTGCTGGCTGTTCTGCCGGCTCTGGCCGGCATGGCGCTCGGCCAGACATTGCGCAAGCGGATCAGCCCTACGGCATTCCGGCGCGGTTTCCTGATCTGCCTTCTGCTGCTGGGCGGCGAGATGCTTGCGCGAAGCATCTGGGCGTGAAGGCGGAGCAACCTTGGTCGCTCCGCCCGGCCGTCGTGGATGCCTCAGCTCAGCGCGCCGCCGTCCACGGTCAGGATCGTGCCGGTGATCTGCCGCGCGGCGGGTGAGGCCAGGAACGCGACCGCCGCCCCGACATCCTCCGGCTGGCCGAAGCGGCCGAGCGGGATGAGCGTGCGCTGGAGGTCGGCAAATTCGCCGGTCTCCGGGTTCATGTCGGTGTTGGTGGAACCCGGTTGCACCGTGTTCACCGTGATGTCGCGCGGCCCCAGTTCCTGCGCAAGCCCGCGCGTCAGCGACTGGATCGCCGACTTGGTCATGTAATAGACAGTGCCGGGCGATCCGACGATACGCTCCGCGCCGGCCGAGCCGATATTGATAATGCGTCCACCAGCAGGCAGATGCGGGATCGCGGCCTTCGATGCCAGGATCGGCCCACGGATGTTCACCGCCAACTGCGCGTCGATATCCTCGATCGGGTAGTCGGCGATCGGGCTGTAGCGCGCGATGGCGGCATTGTTGACGAGAATGTCGAGCCCGCCCAGCTTTTCCACCGCCTCGTCAACTGAACGCTGGATCGCTGCGGGATCGCCGCTATCCGCCTGGATCGCCACCGCCTTGCCGCCCTTGTTTGCGATGGCATCCACCACCTGCGCCGCACGATCCGCCGAGCGCTCATAGGTGATGGCGACGGCCGCGCCCTTTTCCGCGAGCGCCAACGCAATCGCCGCGCCGATCCCGCGCGATCCACCTGTCACCAATGCCCGCTTGCCAGCCAGTTCGCTCATCGTCACATCCTTTCTGTGTCAATCGATACAGAATAGATGCGAATGTTGCGATCTTCTGTCAATGGATTATATATCGATCGATGCAAAAAGATCCGACAGCGACGAATGAATGCGAGACCCGCGGACGCGGTCGGCCACGCGCGTTCGACCGCAAGGCGGCTTTGGATGCCGCGATGAGACTGTTCTGGAGGAAGGGCTATTCGGCTACATCGATAGCCGATCTGACGGCGGCGATGGGCATCGGCTCGCCCAGCCTCTACGCCGCATTCGGCTCCAAGGAGCAGCTCTATGCCGAGGCGCTCGATCACTATCGAAGCGAGAACGAGGCGACGGCATGGGGCGGGTTCTTTGCGGCCGACACGGCACGCGGCGCCGTCCAGTCGTTCCTGATGGACTCTGCAGCCGGCCTCAGCCAGGCCGTGGCAGGCTGCATGGTGACCTTGTCTTCGGTCGGCTGCGAGGGAAACGCGGAGCTTGGCGCGTTGGTCGTGTCAGCCCGCAACACTGCGCTGGAACGGCTGGAGGCCCGGCTGCGGCGCGGCGTCGATGACGGCGAGATACCCGCCACGGTCGACGTTCACGCGCTCGCCCGCTTTATCCAGAGCGTTCAGAACGGCATGTCGGTGCTGGCGCGTGATGGCATCACCCGCGCCGAACTGGAAAGCATCGCCGAGACCGCAATGATGGGCTGGGACGCGCGCGTTCTGTCCACCCTCGTCGACTAGACGGGGCAGCCCTTGTTGCGAAGAAGCGCATCGAAGCGCTCTCGATCCAGCCGACCAGTCGCGTTTGAGGCCGCAATCGCCTTTTCCTTCTCCCTGTGCGCCAGGCAAAGGGGCAGGAGGGCTGCAACTTGTGCGGCCGGAATGCAGATCACCCCGTCGCCGTCGCCGAGCATCAGGTCGCCCGGCGAGACGCTCATCCCGGCACAGGAGACCGGCACGTTGACCTCGCCCGGACCGTCCTTGGTGGGCCCCCGCAGCGTGTTGCCCATGGCATAGGCGGCGATGCCGCCCTCGGCCCATTCGGCCAGGTCGCGCAGCGCGCCGTCGAGGACGAACCCGCCGATCCCGCGCGCCAGAGCCGTGGTCCGCATAAGACCGCCGATCACCGCGGTCGAGAGGTCGCCGCCGCCGTCGATGACGATGACATCGCCGGGCTCGGCCATCATCATGGCAAGGTGGATCATGAGATTGTCGCCTGGCCGGATGCGCACCGTCACGGCTGGCCCGCACATCACCGCGGACAGATCTCGATGATAGGGCACCAGGCCGCGAGAGCCGGTGTGGCGCCCCATCACGTCGCCCGCGTGGCAGGAGGGCACGGTGCGATAGGCCTCGATGAGGTCGCGTGGCAAGGCGTCGACGCGCGGGTTGACGCGGAAGCCGGCGGGCCAGCCCGCGGCGGCGGGTTTGATCGTCTCGTTCATCGGTTCGTTTTCCCGTCAGGCGCTGAGTTTGAAAAGCGGATAGGCCGGCGCCTCGTCACGCAGCACCCGGATGACGTCCTCGGCGGCCGTCACGGCCATCTTGACCCGCGTTTCCTGGACGCTGGTTCCAAGATGCGGCGACAGGGCGACGTTCTCCAGTTGCAAAAGCGGCGCCTTCGGATCGACCGGCTCTTCCTCGAAAACGTCAAGCCCGGCAGCGCCAAGCTTGCCGGTCGTCAGCGCCTCGTAGAGCGCAGCCTCGTCGACGATGCCACCGCGCGCCGAAACGACGATCACGGCGGTATCCTTCATCTTGGCGATCGCCTCACGGCCGATCATGTGGCGCGAGCTCTCCGTCAGCGCGCAATTGACCGAGATGAAGTCCGAGCGGGCATAAAGCTCGTCGAGGGAAACCCAGGTGGCGCCGAGTTCGGCTTCGGCCTCGGGTTGGCGCACGGGATCGTTGTAGAGGATCTCCATGTCGAATCCCCGGCCGCGCTTGGCCATGTTCTTGCCGATCTTGCCGAAGCCGATGATGCCGAGCGTCTTGTAGGAGACGTCGTAGCCCATGAAGCGCTTCGCGACCCACGTCCCGGCCTCGGTCCATTGCCCGCTGCGCACGAACTGGTCGGCCAGATGCAGTTTGCGCGCCGCGTTGATCATCAGCCCGAAGGTGAGATCGGCGATCGTGTGCGTGTGGACCGGCGTGACCGTGACATGGATGCCCCGCCGTTTGGCTTCATCGAGGTCGAAGTTCTCGTAGCCGACGCCGCGCCTTGCCGCGATTTTTAGCCGGGGGGCCTTTGCCATCGCGTCGGCGTCGAGCTGCTCGGTGTGCCAGACGAAGATCGCGCCGTCCGCGTCGCTGATGCCTTCGAGGAATTCTTCGCGCGTCAGCGGGCGGTTCACCCCCGACGTCGTGACCTCGATGCCGGCGGCTTCGAGAAGATCGATGGCTTCCTGCTCCAGCGGCTGGGTGATGAAGACCTTCATAGTCCTGTCTCCTTCTCGCGGATGCTGGTGACGACGACCCCCGTCTGCGGATCGCGTCCGCGCACGATGTCGATGCCGTGGATTTCCTGGATCACGAGGTCGAGCGTCGTCAGCGTGATCGTGCCGGGCTCGACATGGCCGCCGTAGAACAGGTTGTCCTTGCCGCTCGCCACGCAATGATAGTGGATGTTCAGACGCCCCGGCTCGTCGCCTGGCGAGACCAGCCCCTGGCCGGCGATGAGGCTGAAGGGCCCGTCCAGCACCAACCGACGGGTGTAGCCCTCTTCCTTCGTCGGTTCGACGCGATCGACATAGTGCATGGCAAGGCGCCGGAACGAGCCGATCGAGGTCGTGATGACGCCGCAGGACAGGTCATGGGCGAGGCAGACCGCCTCGAAGCTCTCCAGAAGATCGCGGCCCGGATGGATGCGGGCAGCGATGACGCGCCCGCCCGTGCCGGCGGCGCTATCGAAATGTCGCACGGGAAGGTCGAGCATCAGATGGCCTCCACGATCGCTTCGATCTCGGCGAGCGAGAGGATGCGGTAGGGGTCGCGCTTCAGGAGAAGCGGAAGTTCGGCCATCGTCCGCGCGTCGTAGGTTGGGCTTTCCGTCGTCAGCCAGTAGCGCGTCGAGGCGATCAGCGACACGGCTGGGTTGAAGCACCAGGCGATGTCGAAGATCTTCTCCGGAACGTTGCCGATGAAGACGATCTTGCCGTGCATCTGGCCCCGCATCTGGAAGGCCACCGGCACCGCCTCCTCGATCTCCCAGCCGCGCGCGGCCATGGCCTTCAAGGCCGCCTCGCGGATGATGTCGGGATGGTAGCTGGTCTCGACATTGGCGTGAATGTGGACGACGTCGCGGTGCTCGTTGAGCTCGCAGTATTTTGCCCAGGCAGGCCCGGCGAAGTACGCGTCGATCTCGGCCTGCGCCTCGGCCGTCACCTCGGTGCGGAACGGATACTTCTCGTAGAAGCCGGCCATGTAGGAGGCGCCCCACCACTCGACATTCTCGGGCCTGTCGGCAGGCTTGATCAGCGCGTCGGCGGACCATTTCCACAGAAGGTCGAAATGCGGCATGCCATGCGGCTCGATGCCGTGGATCGAACCCGAATCCGCCACCTGACCCGAGGTGAAGATCTCGATCTTGCGATGGACAGGGCGGCCGATCTTGGCGAAATAGCCCTTCACCACCTCTTCGAGGCTCATCGGGTGGATCTGCGTCTCGATATAGGCGTGCAGGTGGTAGACCGGCTCGTCGTCGATCTGCAGTGCCTCGATGACGCGGCCCCAATGCTCGGAGCGGAAATAGGCGGCGACCGTCTCGACGGTCTCCGGGGCGATGGCGTCTGGCCGTGTGGCGATATTCATGTGAGTTCCTTCGATTGCGGAATACGGCCGACCCGCTCGGTGGGCGTCGGCCTTGTCAGGTTCAGGACGACATCGCCCAGCGACGGATGGTGCGGTCCTCGAGGATCTTGAAGAACACGCCCTCGACGATCAGGCCGATGACGATGACTGCCAGGAGACCCGCGAAGACCGAGGGGATGTCGAGCATGTTCTTGGACTGGAAGATGAACCAGCCGAGCCCGCCCGAGCCCGATGAGACGCCGAAGACCATCTCGGCCGCGATCAGCGTGCGCCAGGCGAAGGCCCAGCCGATCTTGAGGCCGGTGACGATCGACGGGAGGGCCGCCGGTATCAGGATCTGCGAGACGAAGCGCCAGCCGCGGAGCCCGTAATTGCGCCCCACCATGCGCAAGGTGGTCGAGGTGGAGCGGAAACCCGAGAAGGTGTTCAACGCCACGGCCCAGAGCACCGAATGGACGAGCACGAAGACGAGGCTGGCCGATCCGAGGCCGAACCAGATGAGGGCGAGCGGCAGGAGTGCGATCGCGGGAAGCGGCGAGAACATCGAAGACAGCGTGACCATCAGGTCCTCGCCTATCCGCGTTCCGATGGCCAGCACCGTCAGTAGGCCCGCCAGTACGATGCCGATGGCGTAGCCGACGACCAGAACCTGGAGCGAGCCCCAGATGCGGGCCGGCAGTTCGCCGGTCGAGATACCGCTGATGACCGCGGCGACCGTCTGCCCGAAGGTGGGAAACAGAAGGTCGTTGCCGACATAGAGCCCATAGGCTTGCCAGATCGCGGCCAGCGCGACGAGGATCAACGCCTTGCGGAAGGCCGTCGAGCCCCAAACCGTTTCCCAGACCGATAGCCGGCGCTCGACGAGGCCGAATTCCGATGCGGGACGCGGCTCGCGATGGATTTCGGGGCGAGGGGGAGCGGCGGCGGCGGCGGGATCGAAGATTGCCTGGCTCATTGTGCACCTCGTGCGGCTTCGACGGGCTGGGCGAACAAGAGATCGTGGATCTCGGCTTCCAGCTCGGCGGCGCGTGCCGTGCCGAACTGCGAGCGGTCGAGCCCGTTGAGCTCCGCCTTCACCTGCCCCGGATGCGGGGAGAGGAGAAGGATGCGGTTACCGATCTTGATCGCTTCGGCGATGGAGTGCGTAACGAACAGGACGGTGAAGTGGGTGTCGTCCCACAGCTCCAGGAGCTCGTCCTGCATCTTGGCGCGCGTCAGCGCGTCGAGTGCGGCGAAGGGCTCGTCCATCAAGAGGATGTCGGGCTCCATCGCCATGCCGCGGGCGATGGCCACGCGCTGCTTCATGCCGCCCGACAGCATGTGCGGGTATTTGTCAGCGAAGCGCGAAAGATTGACCTTGTCGAGATAATGCAGCGCCCGCTCGGCGGCCTCCTTCCAGTTCGCGCAACGCCGGCTGGAAAGAAGCGGGAACATGACGTTCTGCTGCACAGTCTTCCAGGGAAGTAGCTGGTCGAACTCCTGGAAGACCATCATCCGGTCGGGGCCGGGCTGGACGACGCGCTTGCCGTTCAGCCGGATCTCGCCGTCGGCGGGCTTATGAAAACCGCCGATGGCCTTCAGGAGGGTGGACTTGCCACATCCCGACGGGCCCAGAAGCACGAAGCGGTCGGCGGTGTGGATATCGGCACTGACGCGGTAGGTCGCCATCACCGAATGGCCTCCCGCCACGTACTGGAGCGTTACGTCCTCGATTTCGAGGATCGGCCCCGCTTTGGCCGTTTGCGGGTCTGCGCCGAGCGGTCTCGTCATCATGTTCATTCCATCCTCCCACGCGGAGCAGCCCGCGTCTTCGTTCAGTCGGCTTCGGTCGAGCCCTCCCGGCCCTTCAGATCGTCGAAGAAATAGTCCCGCCAGTCGGCGGGGGCCTCACGGATCAGGCCGATCTTGGCCATGAACGCCGCGGTCTGGAACGTTCCCTTCGGCAACGACTGAAAGATGTTGCCGTCGTCAGAGAGCATCTGCGCGAACTCGGCGGGATCGAAGCGTTCCTGCGTCGAGGCTAGGTAGAGTTCGCTCGCACGCTGAGGGTCGGTGTTGATGATCTCCTGCGCCTCGGCAAGCGCGGCAAGGAAGACCTGACGCTCCTGCTCGCTCTCGTCGTGCCAGGCCGTGCGGGCGACCGCCATGAGGTTCGTCGTAGGGCCTGCGACGTCGAGCGTGCTGAGGACGGGGTGCATCCCCTCCATGGCGAGCAATTGCTGGTAATAGGGCGGGCCGGCGAACATGGTGTCGATCGCGCCGTTCGGCGTTACCATGGCCTGCACCGCGTCGGTGAACCCAAGCTGCACCATCATCGCGTCCAGGCGGTTCGGCTCGCCGAATTCCTTATCCAGCGCCATCTGCAGGTAGATCGCCTGGTTGGAGACGCGCAGCGACGTCACCGAGATGCGGTTCGTGGGCTTGAAGTCGGCAAGGCTCTGCACCGCCGGGTCCTTCGTGACCAGCACGCTTTCCGTTCCGCTGACCGCAGCGATCGACTTGATGTCGCCCCGCGTGCGGGACCAGAGCAGCAGCGCGTTGGACAGCCCGACGCCGATGATGTCGACATTGCCGGATATCAGCGCATCTGTAACGGCAGAGCCGGACGGGAAACTCAGATATTCGGGTTCGAGATCGACGCCCAGCGCCTCGGCGTGCTTCTCGATCAGGCCCGCTTCCTTCATGACGTGGAAGGGCGCGAACAGGATGCCGGTGCCCGCGGCGATGCGGATCTCCTCCGCGCTCGCGGCGCTCGGCCCGCCAACTATCGTCGCCGCGGCCAACGCGATGGCCGAGATCGTCCTCTTCCACTTGCTCATATGTTCCTCCCCTTGTTGTTCGATGCGGCCTGGGCGGCCGTTATTCAAGCCGTTGCGCCATGCGGATGTGCGATCCGTCCTCCCAGAACGGTGCGATTGAGGCAGAGCGCCGCAACCTCTCCGGCCAGCGGCAAGTCGGCTTCCAGCGCGTCAAGATAGGCGACGGCGTTGCGTGCGGCCTGCGCGGCCATCTCGGCAAGCGCCTCCGGCGTCGATCCGCCAATGTGCGGCGTCAGCACGGCGTTGGGGCTGCGCCGCAATGGCCCGTCGGCGAGCGGCTCCTGCGTGAATGTGTCCAGCGCGGCGGCCGAAAGGTGACCCGCCGCCAGCGCCTCGGCCAGCGCGGCTTCGTCGACGAGTTCACCGCGGGCGGTGTTTACGACGACCGCGCCCGCTGGCAGCAGCGCCAGACGGCGCGCGTCCAGGATCGGCGGGGCGCCGCGCACGGCCGGGCAGTGCAGGCTGAGGACGTCGCTCTGCTGGACGAGCACGTCGAGGTCATGGACCAGGAGCACGCCTTCGAGCGTGGCGATGGACGGATCGATCATCGGATCATAGGCGAGAACCCGCATCCCGAGCGCCTGGGCAACGACCGCGACCTGACGCCCGATGCGGCCAAAGCCGACCAGACCCAGCGTGCGCCCCGACAATTCGGCCCCGTCGCCACTGCGAACCCATTCGCCGGCCCGCACGCTTCGATCGAAGCGTGCGACGCGCCGCATGGCGGCGATCATCGCACCGATCGTGAACTCGGCGACGGCGCGCGCGTTCGCGCCGGGCGTGGAGAAAACGGCGATGCCGCGTTCGCTTGCCGCATCCATGTCGATATTGCTGGTGCCCGTGCCGTGCTTGGATATCACCCGCAGCGTCGGGCAGGCGTCCATCATTTCGGCGGACAAATGCATGGTCCGCGAAATGATGACCTCCACCGGATGGCTCGACAGAATCCGATGCAGACCTTCGGTGTCGCTGAAGTCGGAGACGTGGCGGACGTCGCAGCCGGCCGCGTCGAGGACGGCGCGTCCCGCTGGCGCAAGCGAAGGGGCTGTGACGAGAACGATGCGCGGCATGTTCGATGATCCTCCCAGAACGAGGCATAACGAACCATTGCAGACTCATTCTGTCTAATAGATAAATTTCTTCCAAACATAACTGCAGGGAATGGAATGAACGAGCGAGACCTGCGTTACTTCGTTGCCGTCATGGAGAGCGGCGGTATCGGGGCCGCGGCCGCCCGCCTCGGCGTTACGCAACCTGCCGTGACGAAGTGCGTCGACCGGCTGGAGGATGCCCTGCGCACGCCACTCCTGACGCGCAAGGGACGCCATGTCGAAGCGACGCCGGCCGGCCTGGTCTTCCACCAGCGGGCAAAGGCGATCCTGCAGAGGATCGAGGAGACCCGGCGAGAAGTGAGCGATCATGCCACCGGCGTCAGCGGGCATGTCAGGCTTGGTGCGGCGGCGACGATGACCGAGACGCTCCTGCCGAAGGTGATCGAGCTGATCGTGCGGGAGGCGCCCGGCATCACGCTCGACCTCATGACCGGCATGAACGACGTCCTGCGCGACGCGCTGCGCGAGGACCGGCTGGACATGCTGGTCAGCCCGACCGCGCCGGGTGGTGACGAGTTCGAATATGAACCGCTGATCTCGGACGACGTCGTGGTGGTGGCGCGTGCCGGCCATCCACTTGCCGGTCGGGAAGGTCGCATGGAGGAGATGCTCGACTACGACTGGATTTTGCCGTCCAGTTCGGTTGTGCTGCGGCGCTGGCTGGATCATTCGTTCGAGCGTGCGGGGCTACGCAAGCCGCGTGTTCAGGTGGAGGTCAACTCGCTCGTGCTTATGCCGCGCCTTGTAGGCAAGAGCGATCTTCTCAGCTTCTGCTCCGGAGAGCGCCTGGCCGCGTCCGACCTCGTCGAACTGAAGTGCGAGCAAACGACGTACCGCCGCTCCTTCGGCCTGCTCTATCGCTCCGACGCATACCGCTCGCCCGCTGCAATGACGATTGCCCGGTTCCTGAGGTCGGTTATCGAGGCAGATGAGCCGCTGCAAGGTCAGTGACAAGGTTGAAGGGTGGTGCGGGTGGTCGGGGTCGAACCGACACTCCTTTCGGAACCGGATTTTGAGTCCGGCGCGTCTACCAATTCCACCACACCCGCACGGTGCACCTTGCCGGATACGCAATCGATTCCGGCACGGACATGCCCCTATACGATAGCTTCGTGCGTATTTCCAGATGCCGCCTTCACGGTTGTGCGCGGCTTCAAATGGTTTCCGGCTGGCGCAGCAGCGCCAGGGCATCGACGAAGCGATCGACGCTGTCGGCAAGCGGCCCGCAATTGTCGATCCGCACATGAAGGCGGGCCGTACCCGGAACATCCAGAGGCACCGCCCGTGCCAGCCGCGCATCCACCTGCCGCTCCGTCTCGCGCCCTCGCGCCAGAAGCCGGGCACGCAGGACCTCGCCGGGCGCGGTGATCTCGATCACGGCAAGGCACGGAAATATCGTCGCGGCAGGGGCAAGCGCACGCCGTGACAGATTGGCAACCGCGACACCACCGGCAAGCGTATGCGCCAGCGCCGAGGCGGGCAGGGCGTAGGAAAGATCGTGTGCGCTCCAGGACAGGCAGAACCGGCCCGCCGTCTGTGCGGCCTGGAACGCCCCCGGCGTCATCGCTTCGTTGTCTTCGTTGGGTCCCTCGGACCGGGTGATGACACGCCGCACGAACAGGACGCCGTAAGCGCCGCTTGCCCTTTCGGCAGCAGCCGCCAGGACGGTGTCCTTGCCGGCGCCGCTGGGGCCCACCACCGCGACGAGACAACCCTTCGGCTCTTTCGTGGCGTCATTGCCCGGCATCTCGATATCCCCTGATTACCCATTCCATCGATTCGACATCGGAGGGAAAGCCGGTACAAATCGATGGCACTCATCATCCGGCCGACCGGACAAAAACGCGTCCTCGGCACCCCCTTGATTCCCATTTCCCGCAGCGCGAGGAAACCCCGCATGAGTTTCGATCTTATCATCCGCAATGCAACCCTGCCGGACGGACGGCGCGGCATCGATATCGCGGTCCGCAACGGCCGGATCGAGGCCGTCGAGGCGGGCGTGGATGCGGAAGCCGGCGAGGTAGTCGACGCCGAAGGACATCTGGTTTCGCCGCCCTTCGTGGATATCCATTTCCATATGGATGCGACGCTGTCGCTCGGCATTCCGCGCCTGAACCGCAGCGGGACGCTTCTGGAGGGTATCCAGCTCTGGGGCGAGTTGAAACCGCTGTTGACGAAGGACGCGGTCGTGGAGCGGGCCCTGCGCTATTGCGATCTTGCGGTTTCGCAGGGGCTGCTTGCGGTCCGCAGCCATGTCGATGTGTGCGACGACAGGCTGGTGGGCGTCGAGGCGCTGCTCGAAGTCAAGGATACGGTCCGCGACTATCTGGACCTGCAACTGGTGGCTTTTCCTCAGGACGGCCTGTTCCGCGCTCCCAACGCAGAGGCGAACCTGTTGCGTGCGCTGGACATGGGCGTCGATGTGGTCGGCGGCATCCCGCATTTCGAGCGGACGATGGAAGCCGGCGCCCGGTCGGTTACCCGGCTCTGCGAGATCGCCGCAGAGCGGGGCCTGATGGTGGACCTGCATTGCGACGAGACGGACGACCCCATGTCGCGCCATATCGAGACCCTGGCAGCGGAAACCGTGCGCCTCGGGCTTCAGGGCAGGGTGGCCGGCTCGCATCTGACCTCCATGCACTCGATGGACAATTACTATGTCTCCAAGTTGCTGCCGTTGATCGCGGAGGCGCAGATCCATTGTGTGCCGAACCCGGTTGCCAACATCGTCCTGCAGGGCCGGCACGACACCTATCCGAAGCGACGCGGCATGATGCGCGTGCCGGAATTGTGGGCACTGGGTGTCAACGTGGCTTTCGGGCAGGATAGCTGCATGGACCCATGGTACTCGATGGGCAATGCCGACATGCTGGATGTCGCGCATATGGCCGTCCATACCGGGCACCTGACCAGCCGCGACGCTGTCACAAGGTGCTTTGACGCGGTGACGCGCGCCGGGGCATCGGCTTTCGGGCTGGAGTCCTATGGGCTGGAAAAAGGCTGCAATGCCGATCTGGTCATCCTGGATGCGGCGGACGCCATCGAGGCGGTGCGCCTTCGCAGCCCGCGACTGCGTGTCTACCGGCGCGGCAGGCTGATCAGCCGGGCCGAGCCGCGCCGCGCCGAACTGAGCCTGCCCGGCCGACCCGCCATGGTGGCGCCCTCCGCCTATGCGCCCCCGGTCGGTTGAGCGTTCAAGCGTTCAACTGCCACAAGGCGCCATTGAGCAGGCTGGCGAAGGCCACCCACGCGACATAAGGCACGAAGCACCATGCGGCACGGCGCTCCACCGTCCACACACGGACGGTGAACGCGACGGCCGCCGCCAGCATTCCAAGAGCGATGCCGAGTGCCGGGCCGAGCAGGTTTGCGCCGAAGAAAACCGGTGTCCAGATGAAGTTCAGGCCCATCTGCAGGAACCACAGCGTCAGCGCGGGGCGATCCCGCCTGCGCCAGACGAGCCATCCGGCGATACCGATGAGCACGTAGAGCACGGTCCAGACGGGCGCGAAGATCCAGTTGGGCGGGTTGAACCACGGCTTCTGCAAGCCCTCATACCACGCGCCGGGCACATTGTTGGCGCCGATCAGCAGGCCCCCGCCCACGGCGATCAGCAGGAAGATGGCGAGGGAAAAATACCTGGATGTCATCGGATACCATACTCTGTGCAACTCGAATAATCCCCCGGTCGTTTGTCCGGGACCCAGGCAGAAGAGGCGCTCCCGTGACGAATTGCAAGATCGCTGAGAAGCCGCTTCTGGTACTGCTGCATGCCTTCGGCTCCAGCCGACATGCGTGGCGCGATATCGCCCCGCATTTCGAAGAGACATTCGACATTTTCGCACCCGATCTGCCGGGCTTCGGAAGCGCGGCCGGGCAGGGCGCGCTGAGCGTCGGCGACACGGTCGCCGCCCTGGCCGGCGACATTGCCGAGCAGGTCGGCGGCGAAGGCTGGATCGTCGCCGGGCACAGCATGGGCGGCAAGTTCGCCACCATTCTCGCGTCCGGCAAAATCGGCGGCCTTTCGCCGGCGCGGGGCGTTCTTCTATTGGCGGGGTCGCCGCCTTCGCCGGAGCCGATGGGCGAGGACAGAAGAGCCGAGATGATCGCCTGGGCGGCGGATGGCCACATCGATGAGCGCGAAGCAACCGCGTTCGTTTCGGCCAATGTCGGCGCGCCCCTGCCGGCAGACGCGGCAAGACTTGCCGTTGCAGACGTCATGGCCAGTTCGGCCGCGGCATGGACGGCGTGGCTGGAATCCGGCAGCAGGGAAGACTGGTCAAGCCGGGTGGGCGGGCTCGACATGCCCTGTGCGATTCTCGTCGGCACAGAAGATGGCGACCTCGGCGAAGCCGGGCAGAGGGCAACGAACATGACCGTCTATAGCGATGCCGAGCTGTCGGTAGAGGAAGGCTGCGGCCATCTCCTGCCGCTGGAGCGGCCCGCCGCGGTGGTGGCCGCCTTGTCGGCGCTTCAGCGCCGCGCCTGGACCACAGGCGCATCGACCACATCGGATGCATCCGCCGACGCCCGCTCCGCATAGCGCTGCGCCATCCAGGCACAGGCGAATAGCTGGATCTGATGGAAGAGCATCAGCGGCAAGACCATCATGGCCAGGGCGGGGCCCGGCATCAGGATGCCGGCCATCGGAATGCCCGTCGCCATGCTTTTCTTGGAGCCGCAGAACACGATGGCGATCTCGTCCGCGCGGCTGAAGCCGAGCTTCCGGCTTGTCCATGTGGTGGCTGCCAGAACGATCAGCAGGATGACGCAGCACGCCAGCACCGTGAGCGCGAGGTCCTGCCAGCCAATGGTAGACCAGACGCCGGCGTTCATGCCTTCGCTGAAGGCGGCATAGACGACCAGCAGGATAGACAGGCGATCCACGAAGGCCGTCAGCGGCCGGTGGCGCGTCAGGAAGGCGCCGATCAGCGGACGCATCGCCTGGCCGGCGGCAAACGGCGCCAGGATCTGCAGGGCGATCTTCTGGATCTGGTCTAGGCCGAAGCCCAATCCGCTCGAGTGCATAAGCGCCACCACCAGAAGCGGTGTCACGAGCACTCCGACCAGGTTGGAGAGCGACGCGCTTGTCAGCGCGGCCGGGACATTGCCCCCGGCGATCGAGGTGAAGGCGATGGAGGATTGTACCGTCGAGGGCAGCAGCGTCAGGAACAGGATGCCGGCCACCAGCGGATCGGACATCACCGGCCCCAGCACCAGGACCGCCAATAGGCCAAGCACCGGAAAGACCGCAAAGGTGAACAGGAAGACAAGCCCCTGAAGGCGCCAGTGAAGCAGCCCTTGCCAAACGGCCTTTGGCGACAGCCGCGCGCCATACAGGAAGAAGAGCAGGGCGATCGCTCCGTAGACGACCCACTCGAAGATCTCTGCCGCCTGCCCCCGTGCCGGTAGGACGACGGCGATGGCCACCGCACCCAGAAGGAGAAGCGTTTGCCGGTCGATGGGAAGGCGCAGGCGCATGATAATCCAGCCGATCGTGTCTCTGATAGCAGGCGTAACGATTGGTACACCTATTGCCCCCGCGATCACGTTTCCGTCAAGAGGCCGCGTACGATGCGGCGCTGCAGCACGGCATGCTTGGCTGCCTAAGCAACGATCTTGCCGAGCCTGAAACTATTGGTTAACGCAATTTACAAGGGACATGACATGCGACTGCACCGGTACCGCCAGGCCGGCTTCAGCAGGGGGTACTGCATTGAGAGGCATCGCAGAACGCGTCGATGCACGTGTCACCGTTCCGTTGGTCGATTGGTTCCTTAAACCCGATGCGTCGACAGACGCATCCATCGTAGAAGACCTGTTGCGCTCGACATCCGGCGGGGTCGCCGTCGTGATGTTCGGCTGCGTATGCCTGACGCTGCAGGTTGCGATCTATGCGTATCACAAGCCGGCGCAGGCAATGCCGCTGCTGCTTCTGGTAGCGGCCTCGTCCTCGGCACGAATGGTGGGCCTGCACCGCGCCCGCCACGGCCTTGCCGCGTCCAACCTGGTTGTCCTGTCGGGCATCGCCTGGGCCTCGACCGTCGGGCTCATCTGCGCGCTCTGCATGCTGACGGGAGAAATCGTGCTGACGACGGTCGCGGCGCTGACCATGACGGGGTTTGCCTTTACGTCGGCCTATAACAACGCCGGCATACCACGGCTGGCCCGCACGCAGGTTCTGATCGTCGGTGTGCCGTTTCTGCTGGCCAGCTTGTTTACCGGCATAGCTGAAATGCCGGTCATACTGGCTCTTGGCCCGATCTGGATTCTGGGGATCATGCATCTCGTGAAGGCGACGCACAAAAGCGTCGCGGCAACCATTACGACGCAGAAGCGCAATGCCTTTCTTGCCATGAACGACGATCTCACCGGCCTGGCCAACCGGGTGTCCATTCTCGGTGCCATCGAGAACATGGCACGGGATGCGACGGCCGATGGCCTGCCGGAACGTCCATACGTGCTGTATCTCGATCTCGACGATTTCAAGCCGATCAATGACAGGTTCGGACACCAGATGGGCGACTTCGTGTTGCGCACCGTCGCAGGCCGCCTGCGCGATGCCGTGGGCGCATCCGGGCAGATCGGCCGCGTCGGCGGTGACGAGTTCGTCATCGCCCTTTCTCCGGCAACCGCCTGCGAGGCGGCAGAGGTTGCGGCCCGGCTGAGTGAGGCGGCCCGACTTCCGGTCGATCTTGGCGGCGGCCATAGTGTGCAGATCGGCGCTACCATCGGTGGAGCATCCGTCGGCAGCGCCGGCGTCGATGCTGCCTTGGCCAGGGCGGATGCGCGCCTGTACGAGGGAAAGCGTCAGGGTGGCGGCGTCAACCGGTTCGATTGACGGCGATGCGCGCGGCAAACTCGGCGATGAAACCGGCCATGAACTCTTCCGCCAGGGGCGCGACCGGGGTGAATGACGGCGTTATGATTGCCCATTCGAACAGGATGGCAGGTCGGAACGGCCGCACGACCAACCTTTCCCCGGCATAGTGATCGGCGGTGAACGGGTCCACCAGAGTAATGCCGATGCCCTCGGCCGCCATCCGGCAGGCCATCATGGTGAGGGGTGATTCGACCCGAAGCCTGGGCCGGACACGATGTGCGGCGAAGACGCTGGAGATCGTATGCTCGATCAGCGATGGGGCGGCCAGCGTGATGAAATCCTGCTCATGCAGATCCGTCGCATGGATTTCGTGTTTCGACGCCAGCGGATGCGAGCGGGGCAAGGCGACGACCGCCTCGAACGGCGGCAGAGGCGTTGTCCTGACGGCGGTGCTTTGAAACTGCTCGTGGACGACGGCAAGATCGCATTGGCCGGATGAGACCCAATCGAGCGCCAGCGGCGATGTCGGGCCAAGAACGGTGATCTCCAGCGTCGGCCGCGCTGCCAGAAAGCGCGCCGCGAAGGCCGGCAGGAAGTCCACCGCCAGTGCCGGCAGGCCAGCAATGCGAAGCCGTCCCACCCGGCGCTCACGCAGGTCCGCCGCCTGCCGCTCGATCCGCTCCAGGCCCTGAAACGACCGTTCGACTTCGCGATAGAGCGTTATCGCATCGCTTGTCGGAACCAGCTTGCCGCCTCGACGCTCGAACAGCGTCAGTTGCAACCGGTATTCGATGTCCTGGATCAGGCGCGTGACGGCAGGCTGCGTCAAAGACATGAGCTGTGCGGCACCGGTTGCCGAGCCTGCAAGGATGACGGCGCGGAACGCCTCGACCTGCCTATGCGTGATCATAACATTTCCACATGGAACGACCCTA
Organism: Aureimonas altamirensis; assembly: GCF_001463885.1. GTDB lineage: Bacteria > Pseudomonadota > Alphaproteobacteria > Rhizobiales > Rhizobiaceae > Aureimonas > Aureimonas altamirensis. The sequence goes on from NZ_BBWQ01000018.1 coordinate 253,788, forward strand.
AAATCTGATTTGACGTATAGAGCCGAATTTTAGAACGTTGCCAAGTGACGCAATTCTGAACAGGACGCAACAATGAGCAAACGAGCGCGTACGACCCTCTTCGCCTCCGTGGCGATTTCCTGCCTGACGATGGCCGGCACCGCCGGCGCCCAGGAAAAAGTGCTGTATGTCGCCGCCTATGGCGGCTCCTACGAGCAGACCATGCGGGAGAAGGTCTTCCCGAAATTCGAGGCCGAACATAACGTTCGCATCGAGTATCTGGCCGGCAACTCCACCGATACGCTCGCGCGCCTCGTCGCCATGCGCTCCAACCCCCAGGTCGATGTCGCCATCATGGACGACGGGCCGATGTATCAGGCGCTCGCGCTGGGCCTGTGCCGCGATCTCGACGATGCCCCGGTCTTCGCGGACCTGTTCGACACGGCCAAGATCGAAGGTAACCAGGCCACCGGTATCGGCGTCGTCGCCACCGGCTTGATGTACAACAAGGACTATTTCGCCGAGCAGGGTTGGGATGCGCCGACATCGTGGGCCGACCTGCGCGACCCCAAATATGCCGGCAAGCTGATCGTGCCGCCGCTGTCCAACACCTATGGTCTGCACGCGCTGGTGATGGAAGCCGAGCTCGACGGCGGTAACGAGCGCAACATCGACCCGGGCTTTGCCGCCTTTGCCGACACGATCGACAGCAATGTCCTGGCTTACGAGCCGTCACCCGGCCAGATGACCGCCCTGTTCCAGAGCGGCCAGGCCGTGCTGTCGGTATGGGGTTCGGCGCGCATCAACTCGCTCGCCAACACCGGCTTCCCGGTCGAGATGGTCTATCCGAAGGAAGGCGCCGTCGCCCTGGGCATCGTGGCTTGCCCCGTTGCCGGCAAGAACCAGCCGGAGGCGCAGGCGCTGATCGAATACATGCTCTCGCCCGAGGTGCAGGAAGAGATCGCGCGCGACTACGGCTACGGGCCGGTGAACAAGAACGCCAAGCTGACGGACGAAGAGGCGGTGGGAATCCCCTACGGACCGGAGCAGGTGGGCAAGCTGCGTGTGATCGACTGGTCTTACGTCAACCCGGTTCGCGAAGAGTGGAACACGCGCTGGACGCGCGAGGTCGAAGGCTGAGCCATGAGCTTCCTTGTCCTGGAAAGGCTGACGAAGATCTATGACGGCGTGACTGCCGTGGACGGAATTTCGCTCAGCGTCGAACGCGGCGAGTTCGTGTCTCTGCTGGGGCCGTCCGGCTGCGGCAAGACAACCACGCTGCAGATGATCGCCGGCTTCGTCGACGTCACATCCGGGCGCATCATGCTGGAGGGGCGGGACCTGTCTCAGGTTCCGCCCGACCGGCGCGGCCTTGGCATCGTCTTCCAAAGCTATGCGCTGTTTCCGCATATGACCGTTGCCGACAATGTCGGTTTCGGGCTGGAGATGCGCAAGGTGGGCCGGGCCGAGCGCGACCGCAAGGTGGCCGCGGCACTGGATCTCGTCGGGCTTTCAGGCTTTGCGGAGCGCTATCCGCGCCGCATGTCCGGTGGCCAGCAGCAGCGCGTCGCGCTGGCGCGGGCCCTGGTGATCGAGCCGAGCCTTCTGCTTCTCGACGAACCCCTGTCGAACCTCGACGCCAAGCTGCGCGAAGAGATGCAAAGCGAATTGCGCGACATCCAGGAGCGCACGGGGCTGACGACTATCCTCGTGACGCACGACCAGAACGAAGCGATGGCACTGTCCGATCGCGTCGTCGTCTTGAACAAGGGACGGATCGAGCAGGTCGGCGCTCCGGAAGCGGCCTACCAGGTACCCGAAACGCGCTTCGTCGCCAGCTTCCTCGGGCGCACCAACACGCTCGAGGGGCATTCCACCGGAACTTCGGTGTCCCTGAAAGACCAGAACTGGCCGGTGGCCCGGCCCGAATTGAAGGGCAGGGTGCTGATCACCGTGCGGCCCGAACGGATCGCCTTCAGCGATGGACAGGGGCTGCGGGGCGTTGTGCGCAAGCGCGTTTTCCAGGGCAGCCAATGGGCTTTCCAGATCGAGAGCGAGGTCGGCGACGTGTCGGTGATCGCACCGAATGGCGGCAGGGCCTTGCCCGCAGTGTCCGAGCCGGTGCGCCTGACATGGGCCGAGGCCGACATGCGGGTGCTGCCCGTGCATGAGGGTGATGCACGATGAGCCGCACCGCGACATTGCCGGCGCCCGCCGCCGGTGCTGCCGCCCGCAGGCGACGCAGCTTCGCTCCGCTGCTGCTGAGCCTGCCGGCCCTTACGGTCGTCGGTACGCTGATCATCGTGCCGCTGGCCATGACGGCGATGCTGTCGCTGCACTCTTTCGGCATGTATACCGGGGTAACGGACGACGTCTCGCTGGCCAATTACGTCGAGATATTCGGCGACCCGTATTTCCACGACATCTTCCTGCGGACGTTGCGCATCTCGGCCTTCGTCACCCTGCTGGCCATGCTGATGGGCGCGCCGGAAGCCTACATCCTGCATCGCATGCGGGCGCCCTGGCGCAGCCTGTTCCTGCTGGTCATGCTGGGCCCGCTGCTTATTTCGGTCGTCGCGCGCACGCTGGGCTGGGCGATGCTGCTCGGCTCCAACGGCATCATCAACCAGGGGCTGATGGGCATCGGCATTCTCAGCACGCCGCTCAAGTTCATGTATACCGAAACCGGCGTCATCATCGCGCTGGCGCATGTGATGCTGCCCTTCATGGTGATCTCCGTCTGGGCCTCGCTGCAGAAGCTTGACCCGCAGGTCGAGAATGCCGCCGTGTCCCTGGGCGCAAAGCCCGGCACCGTCATCCGGCGTGTCGTGCTGCCGCAGATCATGCCGGGCATCCTGTCTGGCTGCATCATCGTCTTCGCGCTGGCGGCATCGGCCTTCGCGACACCCGCCATCATCGGCGGCCGGCGGCTGAAGGTGGCAGCGACGCTGGCCTATGACGAGTTCCTGTCGACGCTCAACTGGCCGCTCGGCGCGGCGATCGCGATGCTGCTTCTGGTGGCCATCATCATAATCATCGTCGGTTGCAACCGGCTCGTCGAAAGACGCTATGCTGAGGTGTTCGAATGAGACGCAACGGCTTCCTGGCGCTCGCCTTCCATACCTTCGTCGTCATCTTCACGCTGGCGCCCATCGTCACCGTCTGCATCGTCGCGTTTACGCCCAACGGCTATCTGTCGCTGCCGACGTCCGGCTTTTCCCTGCGCTGGTTCCGCGCCATCGCCGACCGGCCGGAATTCGTCCGGTCGTTCGTGGACAGCCTGTGGCTGGCGGCCGTCGCGTCGACATTGGCGGTCGTGCTGGCGGTGCCGGCGGCTCTTGCCATCGCACGGCATCGGTTTATCGGGCGGGCGGCGCTGTTGAACCTGTTTCAATCGCCGCTGATGATCCCGCATCTGGTGCTGGGCATCGCCTTCCTGCGCTTCTTCACCGAAACGGGGCTGGGCGTATCGTCCGCCACGCTGGTGGCAGGCCATCTGGTGGTGGTGTTCCCGTTCGCGCTGCGCCTGGTGCTGACAGCGTCGGTGGGTATCGACCGGCTGGTGGAAAACGCGGCAGTCTCGCTCGGCGCATCGCGGTGGACGACGTTCCGGCGCATCACGCTGCCGCTGATCCTGCCGGGCGTCATTTCGGGCTGGATGCTGTCCTTCATTCAAAGCTTCGACGAGGTGACGATGAGCGTCTTCATCTCGACGCCGCAGACGACGACGCTGCCGGTTCGCCTGTTCCTGTACATCCAGGACAATATCGACCCGCTGGTTGCATCCGTATCGGCCATCCTCATCGCACTGACGGTGGTGGTGATGGTTGTCCTGGATCGCATTTTCGGAATGGAACGGTTGCTTGTCGGCCCCGGCCGGAACTGACCGCAGGAGGCAATAATAATCATGGATAGCCAATACGACTTCGCCGTGATCGGCGGGGGGCTGGTCGGTGCTGCCTGCGCCTATGGGCTCCAAAGGCAGGGCCTGAAGGTTCTGGTACTGGACGAGGGGGATGTGGCGCGCCGTGCCTCGCGCGGGAACTTCGCGCTGGTCTGGGTGCAGAGCAAGGGGCTGGGCATGCCCGCCTATGCGCGCTGGACGCGCCAGTCTTCCGATCTCTATCCCGACTTCGCGGAGCGGGTCGGCGAGGAAGGCGGTTTCGACATCGCCTATCGCAGGCCCGGCGGCTATCATCTGTGCCTATCGCAGGACGAGCTGGACCGCCGCGCCGAAAACATCCGCCGCCTGCACAACCAGGCCGATGCTGTGCCCTACAGGATCGACGTTCTGGACGGCGACGAAATCCGCCGCCGCTTGCCCGAAGTCGGGCCCGAGGTTGCCGGCGGCACCTATTGCGCGCTGGACGGCGACGTCAATTCGCTGAAGCTCCTGCGCTCTCTTCACAGTGCCTTCGTGCGTCTCGGCGGAACCTACAGGGCGGAAGCGCTGGTAGAGCGGATCGAGCCGGGTGCCGACGGCTTCGGCCTTGTCACGGGGAAGGGGCGCTTCGGCGCCGCGCGTATCCTTCTGGCAGCCGGGCTCGATAATCCGCGCCTCGGCGCAATGGTCGGCATGGACCTGCCGCTGCGCCCTTTGCGGGGGCAGGTGATCGTGACCGAGAAGACCGAACCCTTCCTCGACATGCCCCTGTCCACCGTCCGCCAGACCGACGAGGGCGGCGTCATGATCGGCGACAGCCAGGAAGAGGCTTCCGATTATGACGTCATGCGGCCGGGCATCCACGCGGTGATGGCCGACAGGGCCATCCGCATGTTTCCGCGCCTCGCCGGGCTGAACGTCGTGCGGACATGGTCGGCGCTGCGGGTCATGAGCCCGGACGGTTTCCCGATCTACGAGCAGTCGGTCAGCCATCCGGGCGCATTCGCCGCCGCCTGCCACAGCGGTGTCACCCTTGCGGCAGCGCACGCCGACGTGCTTGCCCCGGCCCTGGCCGGCGGGCGGCTGGGCGATGCTTTCCAGGATTTCGGTATCAGGAGGTTCCATGTTCAAGCGGCTTGAGGACATCGGCGTCGAAGGCGTGGCCTTCACCGTCGACGGCAAGCGCCACACCGGCCGGCGGGGCGATACCGTGGCCGCCGCCTTGCTTGCGGCCGGCGTGGAAACCTGCCGCACCAGTGCGGTCGGCGGAGTTCCGCGTGCGCCCTACTGCATGATGGGCGTGTGCTTCGAATGCCTCGTCACCATCGACGGTGTGGGCAACCGGCAGGGGTGCCTCGTGCCCCTGGCCGAGGGCATGCGCGTGGAAACGCAGATCGGACACGGCAAGCGGGAGTTGGGACGATGACACCATTGGGCGACGTCACGGCCCTTGCCGACAGCTACGATCTGGTCGTCATCGGGGCCGGCCCGGCAGGAATGGCGGCCGCCACACTGGCCGCCGGCAAGGGGGCGTCGACGCTCCTTGTCGACGAAAATCCGGGGCCGGGCGGCCAGATCTATCGCGGCATCACGACAACGCCGCTTCAGGAAAAGGCGCTTCTGGGCGTCGATTACTGGCGCGGAGATGCCATCGCCACGGCCTTCCGCAACAGCGAAGCCGCCTATCTGCCGTCCGCGACCGTCTGGCAGGCGGCAAAGGGCTTCGAGCTTGGCATTTCGGCACATGGCAAAACGCGCATGATCCATGCCCGCCGGGTGATCGGTGCGACGGGGGCCCTTGAGCGCCCGTTCCCCATTCCTGGATGGACGCTACCCGGCGTCATGACGGCGGGCGCGGCGCAAACGCTTCTCAAGGCAAGCGGGATCGCCATGGACGGCCGCGTAGTGCTGGCCGGCAGCGGCCCCCTGCTATGGCTGATCGCGGCACAGTATCTGGCCGCGGGCCGGCCCATCGAGGCAATTCTGGATACAACCCCGCGCGGCAACTGGCGCCATGCGGTGGGCGGCATCGCCGGTTTCGCGACATCGCCCTATCTGCGCAAGGGCCTCGGCCTGCTTTTGAAGGTGCGCCGTTCGGTCAAGGTCGTTTCGGGCGTCACGGCCATCGAGGCGCTGGGCCATGCACGGCTGGAAACGGTGCGCTACACCAGCGGCGGCCGGGAGACGGTTATTCCCGTGGACCATCTCCTGCTGCATCAGGGCGTCGTGCCCAATGTCAATCTGGCCAGTTCCATGGGCTGCGAGATCGTCTGGGACGATGTGCAGGCAGCCTTCTGCCCCAAGGTGGATGGCTTCGGGGAAACGAGCATCGAGGGCTTCGCCATCGCCGGCGACGGTGCGGGCATTGCCGGCGCGGAAGCTGCGGCCGAACGTGGCCGGCTTGCCGCATTGGGGGCGCTGGCCGCCCTCGGCCGGATCACGGCCGTGCAGCGCGACGAAGCGGCCGGGCCCATCCGTGCGGTGCTGAACCGCTACGACAAGGGCCGCGGTTTCCTCGACGCGCTTTATCGACCGGCCCCGCAATTCCGGGTGGCGGCAGACGATGCCATCGCCTGTCGCTGCGAGGAGGTGACGGGCGGGCAGGTGCGTGATGCCGTGACACGGCTTGGCGTCACCGGGCCCAACCAGCTCAAATCCTTCCTGCGGTGCGGTATGGGGCCGTGCCAGGGGCGGCTCTGCGGCCTGACCATCACCGAGACCATCGCCGAGGCGCGGGGCGTTTCGCCGGAGGCGGTCGGTTACTACCGGTTGCGGGCGCCCATCAAGCCGATCACGCTGGCCGAGCTTGCCTCGCTTGAGAAGGCGGATGAGGAAGTCCGCATGGTGGCGCGTGGCTGAGGGCCGGACGACCAGCGACGTGATCATTGCCGGCGGCGGATTGCATGGCTGTTCGGCAGCCCTGCAACTCAGCATGCGCGGCGCGCGCGTGACGGTGGTGGAAAAGGACTATCCCGGCCGCCACGCTTCCGGCGTCAATGCCGGGGGCGTGCGGCGGCTGGGCCGGGCCCTGCCCGAAATTCCGCTGAGCCTGCGCGCCATGGAAATGTGGCACGACATCGAAACGCTCGTCGACGATGGCTGCGGCTTCGAATCCGAAGGGCAGGTCAAGGTTGCCGAAAGCGAGGCGGACATGGAGACCTGCCGCGCCCGGCGTGAAACCCTCGTTGCGGAAGGCTTTACGCATGAAGAGGTGATCGACCGCCACGAGTTGCGGACACTGGTGCCGCATATCGCCGATCATTGCGTCGGCGGTCTCGTCAGCCGTGGCGATGGCGCCGCGCTGCCTTTCCGCACGGTGCTTGCCTTCCGCAACAAGGCGAAGGCGCTTGGCGCGCGCTTCATCGAGGGCGAGCGTGTCGTTTCCCTTGCCCGCACGGGCAAGGTGTGGACCGCCACCACCGATGCGGGAACGCGCCTCGAGGCGCCGGTGGTCATCAATGCCGCCGGTGCCTGGGCCGGACGCCTGGCGGAGATGGCGGGCGACCGCGCGCCGGTGGAAGCCGTCGCCCCGATGCTGATGATCACCGAGCGCCGGGCTCCTTTCTTGAGGCCTGTTGTTGGCGCCACGTCCCGGACATTGTCTTTCAAGCAGTTCGCCAACGGCACGGTGCTGATCGGCGGTGGTTATCTCGGACGGCCGGATACCGATACCAACCGCACCGAACTGGACTATCGGAAGCTGGCGGAAAATGCCCGCACCGTCCACGACCTGTTTCCCATCATGCGCGACGCCCGCATCGTGCGCGCATGGGCGGGCATCGAGGCGCGGATGCCCGACGGCATTCCCGTCATCGGCGCATCGGCCGTGGCCGAGGGCCTGTTCCATTCCTTCGGCTATTCGCTGCACGGCTTTCAGCTTGGGCCGGTAACCGGCGTGGTGCTGGCCGACCTGATCCAGAACGGCCAGTCGAACCTGCCGATCGCCGCCTTCTCGATCTCCCGTTTCGCCGCGTAGCGCTTGCGCTTCGCACACCTTGAAAATCCATTCCAGACAAGGAGTTATATTGGTATGGTAAAGCGTAGCCTTCAAACCCCGATCATGCATCGCTTCGTCGAGCATAACGGCTTCATCGCCTTTGGCGGTCTCATCGCCGACGATCTAACACAGACGATGGGCGGCCAGACGGCACAGATCTGCCAGAAGCTGGACAAGCTGCTTGCCGAGGCCGGCACCGACAAGAGCAAGCTCATCTCCGCCATGCTGTACGTGACGGACATGGGCCAGAAGGCCGAGATGAACCAGGCCTGGACGTCCTGGATCGAGGCCGCCGACCTGCCCACCCGCGCCACGATCGGCGTTGCCGATCTTGGCAAGAACGTCCTGATCGAGGTGGTGGTGACGGCTGCCGCCTGATCGGCATCAGCCGCGACGACGCGGCGGCATTTCCAGGACGTGAGGGTAGAGTTCCTTGCGGAACACGGTTTCCAGCCGTCGCAACTCGGACACGACATCCGGGTGGTCATCCACCCGGATGTCCCATAGGGGATATTCCTCGGCACCAACGATATAGACGTTCGCCGACCTTTCTCCTGCCCGGTCGCCGCCGGCTGCCACGCCGGCCGCGATGGCGGCGATCAGCCGGTGCACCAGCTCGGCTCCGGCATCCTGCTCGAATGCCTGCAGCATGGCCTCCAGCACGCTCGGGCCTTCAAGCCGGTTGCCCTGCACACTGACGTTGCGGTCCGTTCTGTGGCCGGCCCAGGGAAGGCAGTCCTCTCCTGTGAAGGCATAGGCGCGGCCCTCCTTGTCGATGGCGGCCACCTGCCGCTTGTGGCGCTCCGCATCGTCATCCAGCACGGTTTCCACCGTTCCGTGCGCGGAAACGCTCAGCGACAAAAGCTTGACGCCATCGATGCCGAGATAAGGGTTCACCAGAGCCTGTGTCGCAAAAGCCCCGAAGCCCGGATAGGCGTAGGACAGAAATTTGCCGACTGCCGGCATCTCGGTCGCTGCCGCCACCCCGAACTGGTTGGTTCGGGGGCATCTGGCGGCGATGGACAAGGTCATTGAGCGGGCTCCATGGGTGGCGGCAAGGTGACGCCAGCAGATGGGGCCTCAGGCATTGCAGTCAATGCAGCCCGCCTGTCAGGCGGCGGTGCGGGCGCCCAATGTTGCGAGGGTGGATTGCAGCGATTGCATCTCCCTGGCGCGATAAAGCTCCATCTCGTCCAGGACGGGCCGGCCGAGTGCCTGTTCGAATGCGGCCTTGCTGCCGCTGGCGGCGGCGTCCGACTGCGCGTCCGTCCCAAGGTTGGACTGGAAGATGCCGGCTGCCGATACGGGCAGGAAGTCTTCATAGACGATCGGGTCGCAGACGGCATGGCCGGCCGCCAGAAGGCTTTCGATATCCCCGGCGGTTTGCCCGGCCCGGGCGGCGGCGAGGCCCTTATCGGTTGGGGAGTAGCGAAAGAACGCCAATCCTTCGGACCGCATCGTCTGCCAGTCGTCCGGAAAGGCACTGAGGTGCCGGGCAAGGCTTGCAATGTACCCCGACGCGCCGGTGCCGGCAGCGTCGAGCGAGCCGGACTTGCGAACCTCGGCCAGCAACGTGTCGTAAAGCGCGCGCCCCTTCGGCGTCAGGGCCGCCCCGCGCTGCTCGATCTCGCCGAAACGGGCGGTGTGCCGCCCGGCGGCGTGGCCATCCGCCTCGGGAAACAGGATATCCTCCTCCAGCGCCTTGAAGCTTGTCTGCCGCAAGAGGATCGGGCAACGGCGCGGCGGCGGGCCCTCGATCACCGCCTTCGGCACGATGCCCTGCGCCGGCATGCCAGCCTGCACGGCATCGATATCCAGCGTGCGCGGCGTCAGATGGTTGATGTGGGGTCCCTTGAAGCAGACGATATCGGCAATCAGGCGATGCTCGGCGGCAAGCGCGGCGTAGGTGGCCGCATCCACCGTCGCCTCTGAATGCCAGCGGAAAGTTTCGAGCGCCTGTGCGATGAAAAGCTTCGCCTGGTCGGGCGTCAACCCGCCCTGCGCCTCGTGAAGCGATGCCAGCTCCAGAGCCTTCGGCGTGAATATGCGACGCCTGGCCAGGATGGCGGCGGCCTTCGCGCGCAGCGCCGCGTCTTCGATCAGGTCCAGCCGCAGCAGCGAGGTGAAGACCCGGAAAGGGTTTTTCGCCAAGGCCGCATCGTCCACCGGCCGGAATGCCGTGGAATGAACGGGGATGCCGGCCACGGCAAGGTCGTAGTACCCCACCGGATACATCCCCATCACTGCGAACAGGCGCCCGATGTCGAAGAGTTCGGCCTCGGTGCCGAGCCGGATGGCGCCATGCCGCTCGTCCGACAGGCGATCCAGCTCTCCGGCGCGGTCCAACCGGGCCGCAAGGTCTGCGTCCGCCTTCAGTGTGCCGGAGTTCACTTCGGCCACCAACTGCATGAGCGTGCCATATTGCGGCACCTCCTGCCGGTACATGTCGGACATCGCGCGCGAGAAACCGGCGCGGATTTCGTCAGCGGGCATGAAAACGCCGGATGTCATGGATGGCGACTCCTTCTTGTGTCGAAAGGGTAGGCGGCCCGTCTTGGCGCGCCTGTGCGCAGCCGACAAGCGATGGATGTTCGCCAGGCCATTCCAAGCCGGAATACCGCGGGGGACGCACCCGTTTTGATTAGGCCTCTGGCGCATTTGACGAATTGATGGTGGCGGGCGATCCGCACAGGATGGCGGGCAAGAAGCGCGCCGGGATGCCCATGAAGACGAAGCCGAAAGTCCTGATCGTCAGTGAAAATGCGTCGATGATGTTCGGCGGCGAGGCGTCGTTGCCGTGGCATTATTTTACCCGGCTGCGGGGACGGGGCGTCGATACGTGGCTGGTCGTGCACGAGCGCACCCGCGCCGAGCTTGCGCGCCTGGCGCCGGAGGCGCTGGACCGTATCCATTTCATTCCGGACAACCGCTTCAACATCGTCTGCTGGAAGATGGGGGCGAAGATGCCGGCCCAGCTTGGCGATATCACCTTCGGCTACGCCAGCCGCATCGCCAACCAGATCGAGGCGCGCCGCATCGTGCGCCGTCTCGTACGCGAGCATGGCATCGGCGTGGTCCACCAGCCTATTCCCGTATCCCCGCGCGAGCCGTCGCTGATGGTCGATGTCGGGGCGCCGGTGGTGATGGGGCCGATGAACGGCAACATGTCCTACCCGCCGGCGATGAAGGCCAAGGCCGGGGGCGCGGTGCAGAAGATACTGGGCTCGGCACGGACCCTTTCCAACCATGTGCATGGCCTGATGCGCGGCAAGCGCGAGGCCGCGCTGCTTCTTGTGGCCAACCAGCGTACGCGCCTGGGCCTGCCGCCGAAATGCCGTGGCGCGGTGGTGGAACTGGTGGAGAACGGCATCGACACCGAACTCTGGCAACCGCGAAGCGTGGCCTTGTCCGGCACAGCGGGAGGCATGCGCCTGTTGTTTCTTGGCCGGCTGGTGGACTGGAAGGCGGTGGACATCGTCCTGGAAGCGGTGGGGCGTCTGCCGCCGCATGGCGGCGTGACGCTGGATATCATCGGCGATGGGCCCATGCGCCAGCCTCTGCAGGCTCTCACGGAGCAACTCGGCCTCAAGGAACGGGTCCGCTTCCACGGTTTCCTGCCGCAACCCGAATGCGCCGCGGCGATGCGCAACGCCGACGCGCTCGTCTTGCCGAGCCTCTACGAGTGCGGAGGCGCGGTGGTGCTGGAGGCTATGGCGGCGGGCGTTCCGGTGATCGCCACCGCGTGGGGAGGGCCGCTGGATTATCTGGATGCAAGCTGCGGTATCCTGATCGAGCCCACCAGCCGCGACGATCTCGTGGCCGGTTTTGCCGCGGCCATAGGGCAATTGGCCTCCCAGCCGGAGCGGCGTGCCGCCATGGGGCAGGCCGGGCGCAACAGGGCGCTGCGCAACTTCGACTGGGACGACAAGATCAGCCGCATGCTGGTGCTTTACGAGGCGGTTGCGGCCGGGCGGCCGATAACCGACGCGGACGTCGAGCCGACACGTCCGGCGGACAGGCTGGTGCAGCACCAGTTCATGCTTCGGCCGTCGGCACACCAGGAATCCTGAAACGCCGGTCAGCGCTTGCTGGCGCCGAACCCGCCGGCAATGGGCGTGACGACCGTCACCGCCTCGCCGGCCTCCAGCACCGTCTGGTCGCAGGCCTTCAGCACTTCGATCGACCCATCCAGCCGCCGCACCTCGGTGCGCCCGCATTCGCCGGCAGCGCCACCCATGATGCCATTCGGCGCGATGGAGCGATGCGAGGACAGAATTGCGCAATCCATGCGTTGCAGGAAGCGGATGGTGCGCGTGGTGCCCTGGCCGGGTTCGAAGGCGCTGTCGCCGCGCTCACCCCGGCGCAGGCCGAACCTTTCCAGCATCACCGGATAGCGCATTTCCAGAATTTCCGGGTCGGTCAGGCGCGAGTTGGTCATGTGCACGTGCACGCCCGACGTTCCGGAAAAGCCGCGCCCGTCATTGGTGCGCCCGGCGGGCGAGCCCGAGCAGATCGTCTCGTAATACTGGTACTCGTTGTTGCCGAAAGTCAGGTTGTTCATCGTGCCCTGGCTGTTGGCGATCGCGTCCAGCGCGCCGAAGATGGCGTTGGTGACATGCTGTGAGGTCTCGACATTGCCGGCCACCACCGCGCGCGGATAGGCGGGCTTGAGCATCGAGCCTTCCGGCACGATGATGCGGATTGGCCGCAGACACCCGGCATTCATCGGGATCGGCGCTTCCACCATGACGCGGAAGCAGTACAGGACGGCGGCGCGTGTAACCGGCTCCGGTGCATTGAAATTGTTGGCGATGGCGTCCGATGTCCCGGTGAAGTCCACGGTCGCGGTACGGCTGTCGCGATCGACGGTGATCCTGACCTTGATGGTCTGTCCTGTGTCGGTGTCGTAGCTGTATTCGCAGTCGTCGAGCCGCCCGATCAGCCGCGCCACCTCTTCGGCGGCGTTGTCCTGCACATGGCCCATATAGGCTTCCACGGCAGGCAGGCCGAACTCGGCCACCATGCGGCGCAGTTCCGCGGCGCCGCGCTCGTTGGCGGCGATCTGCGCCTTCATGTCGGCAATGTTCTGCGCCGGGTTGCGGGCCGGGTAGGGATGTTCGGTCAACAGCTTTCGCAGGTCGTCCTCCTGGAAGACACCGTCCGCGACAAGCCGGAAATTGTCGATCAGGATGCCTTCCTCGTCCACGGTCGTGGCCAGCGGCGTCATCGAACCGGGCGCCGTGCCGCCGACATCGGCATGGTGACCGCGCGAGGCGACCCAGAAGATGATCCGCTTTCCGGCATCGTCGAAGACCGGGCTGACCACCGTGATGTCGGGCAGATGGGTGCCGCCATTATAGGGGGCGTTCAGCGCGTAAACGTCGCCCGGCCTGATCGCGCCCTCGTTCAGCCGGATCACGGTTTCCACCGAACGATCCATCGAACCCAGATGCACCGGCATATGCGGCGCATTGGCCACGAGCGCGCCGCCGGCATCGAAAACGGCGCAGGAGAAATCCAGCCGCTCCTTGATGTTCACGGAGTGGGCCGTGTTCTGCAGCGCCACGCCCATCTGCTCGGCGATGGCCATGAAAAGGTTGTTGAACACTTCCAGCAGGATCGGGTCTGCCTGCTCGGTGCCGATGGCACCGGCCCGCACCATCTTTTCGTGCCGCTTCAGCACGATGTGGTCGGCCGCCGTCAGGCGCGCCGTCCAGCCCGGTTCGATCACCACGGTCTGGTTCGGCTCGATGATCAGGGCAGGGCCGCGCACGGCGTCGCCGGCGGCAAGGCCCTCGCGGCGGAAGATCCCGGCCTCGTGCCATGCGCCGCCGGAAAAGAACCGGGCGCGCTCGTCGCTATGCGCCTCGCGCTCGGCATCCGACCCCGCCTCGGCCACGCTGTCCTCGGCCTGCCGGTCCCAGCCTTCCACCTCGACGGCCTCGACCGTGATGGGCTTGCCCGGCGTGATGAAGCCGAACTGCGCCTTGTGCATCGCCTCGAAAGCAGTTCTGGCGGCGTCCTCGTCGCCATCGAAGGGTACGTCCAGCGTCGTGTCGGTTCCGTCGTAGCGCAGGTGCAGCTTGGTGCGCGTCTGCGTTGCCTCGGTTGGCACGCCCTGCTCGGCAAGTTCGGTCAGGACGGCTGTGCGCAACTCGCCCGAAAGGGCGGCAACGGCCTCGCGGCTGGCCGCACCGAAGGGCCGGACAAGCCCCTGCTGGCGGCTGGCGGTCACGGTGGCAAGGCCCATGCCATAGGCCGAAAGCAGGCCGGACAGGGGATGCAGCAGGATATGCTCCATGCCCAGCGCATCGGCAACGAGACAGGCGTGCTGCCCACCCGCGCCGCCGAACGAATTGAGCAGATAGCGCGTCACGTCATAGCCGCGCTGGACGCTGATCTTCTTGATGGCGTTGGCCATGTTTTCGACGGCGATGGTCAGGAAGCCTTCCGCCACCTCTTCGGCCGAGCGTCCTTCGCCGGCCGTGGCGGCGATTTCGGCAAACTTGGATGCGACCGTCTCGCGGTCTAGGGGCTGGTCCTGCCCTGGCCCGAAGATCGAAGGGAAGTACCGCGGATTGAGCTTGCCCAGCATCACGTTGGCGTCGGTCACCGTCAAAGGCCCGCCGCGCCGATAAGCGGCCGGGCCCGGGTCGGCGCCGGCGGAATCCGGCCCGACGCGGAAGCGGCCCTTTTCGGCATGCAGGATCGAGCCGCCTCCGGCGGCTACCGTATGGATGCGCATCATCGGCGCGCGGATCCGCACCCCGGCGACTTCGGTGTCGAAGGCGCGCTCATACTCGCCGGCCGAATGGGCGACATCGGTGGAAGTGCCGCCCATGTCGAAACCGATGACGCGCGAGAAACCGGCCTGGCCTGCCGTGCGCACCATGCCGACGACGCCGCCGGCTGGGCCAGACAGGATGGCGTCCTTGCCGCGAAACCGGTCGGCGGCCGTCAGCCCGCCGGAAGACATCATGAATTGCAGCGTGGGGCCGGGCTCTCCGGCCGGAGTGGCGCCCAGCGTGCGCGCCACGCGTGAGACATAGCGGCCGAGGATCGGCGATAGATAGGCGTCGACAACCGTCGTGTCGCCCCGGCCGACCAGCTTGATGAGCGGCGACACTTCATGGCTGACCGAAACCTGCGCAAAGCCGAGCGAGCGTACAAGCTCGGCCACGGCAACCTCGTGCTGCGGGTTCGTCCAGGCATGCATGAGCACGATGGCAACGGCGTCGAAGCCATCCTTGCGCGCGGCCTCCAATGCCGGGCGCAGCGAATCCAGATCGAGCGGGCGCTCCACCGTGCCATCCGCCATCAGCCGCTCAGGCACCTCCTCGACCCGCTCGTAGAGCTGCTCGGGCAGGATGATCTCCTTGGCGAAGATATCGGGCCGTGCCTGATAAGCGATCCGGAGCTGGTCGCGCAGCCCCTCCGTGATCAGCAGGAGCGTGCGCTCGCCCTTGCGCTCCAGAAGCGCATTCGTGGCGACCGTCGTTCCCATGCGCACCGTGCCGACGCGCCCGGCTGGAATAGGGGCTCCGGCCTCGACGCCGATCAGGCGGCGGATGCCCTCGATGGCTGCATCCTCGTAGGCCTCCGGGTTTTCGGACAGGAGCTTCATCGGATGCAGTTCGCCCGATGGCGCGCGGCCGATGACGTCGGTGAAGGTGCCCCCGCGGTCGATCCAGAAATCCCACATGCGCTCTGACATAGCCCCAATCTCCACCTGCCGACATCACGTCGATAATTTGTTGACAAAATGCGGACGTGTAAGTCAAGCTCTGTTTTTAAGCATGCACATTTGGTAATCGGCGACGACGCCGGGTGCCCCATCCATCGGAACAGGGAAGCAACGCATGACCAATCTCATTCGTGTCGGCCTCATCGGCGCCGCCTGCCTGACCCTCGGTGCGGCCTCCGCCCGGGCAGAAAACTGGGATATGCCGACGCCCTATGCAGACGGCATCTTCCACACGCAGAACATAGCGGAGTTTGCGGCCGACGTGGGCGAGGCGACGGATGGCGATGTCACCATCACGGTCCATTCGGCCAACTCGCTGTTCGGCCATGCCGAGATCCGCGATGCGGTGCGCGACGGGCTGGTGCCGATCGGCGAGTTTCTGCTGTCGCGCCTGGCCAACGAAGATCCGATCTTCGCGCTGGACTCGATCCCGTTTCTCGCCTCGTCCTATGAGGAGTCCGAAGCGCTGTGGGCGGCCTCGCGCGAGGCCGTTTCGGCCAAGCTGGCAGAGCAGGGGCTGACACTGCTCTATGCCGTGCCCTGGCCCGGCCAGAGCCTGTATCTCAAGCAGGAAATCACCGATCCGGCGCAGCTCCAGGGGCTTAATTTCCGCGCCTACAACGTTGCCACCGAGCGCCTCGCCACGCTTGTCGGCGCGACACCGACGCAGGTGGAGGAAACCGATGTCGCAACGGCCTTCTCCACCGGCCGCGTCGAGGCGATGATCACCTCGCCGTCCACCGGCGCCAACGCCAAGGCATGGGATTTCGTCAGCAACTTCATCGACGTTCAGGCCTGGCTGCCGAAGAATGTCGTCGTGGTCAACACCGACATGTTCGACGCGCTCAACCAGGAAGACCGGGACGCCATCCTGGCGGCGGCGGCTGCGGCGGAAACCCGCGGCTGGGATTTGTCGCGGGCCGAGAACGACCAGAAGATCGCCGAGCTCGAGGCCGGCGGCATGGTCGTGTCGCAGCCGTCCGAGGCACTGGCCGCGAAGCTGCAGGAGGTCGGCGCCACGATGACGGCCGAGTGGGAGCAACAGGCGGGCGACGAAGGCCGCGCCGTGGTCGAGGCTTATCGCAACCGTTGATTTCAGCGTGCGGGCGGCCTGCGGGCCGTCCGAGCCCTGACCCCTGCTGGAGACGACATCCCTATGCGCAAGGCACTCGACGCCCTCTACGGCGTCTCTCTTATCGGCGCCTGTCTATCGATGGTGCTGATTGCGGCTCTCGTCTCCGTCCAGGTTCTGGGGCGGGTTGTGGACAGGGCCGCCGTGCTTTTCGGAGGGGCGCGATACGGCTTTGCCATCCCTTCTCTGGCCGAGATCGGCGGCTTCCTGTTCGTGGCCTCGGCATTTCTGGCGCTGCCCGCCGCGCTGCGCTCGGCGGGACATGTCCGCGTTACGCTGGCGTTGCGCCTGTTCGGCGACCGGGGAGACAGGGTCATGTCCATCCTCGTCCTGGTCGTCGGCCTTTGCCTTGCCGCCTTCGCCGCCTGGGCGATCGGCGTCCAGACCTTCGCCTCCTTCCAGCGCGGTTCGGTTTCCTATGGGCTGGTCGCGATTTCGCTTTGGATTCCGCAAGCCGTCATGACGCTGGGCCTGACGATCTTCGTCATCGCCCTTCTGGACGAGCTGGTCACGGCGCTGTCGGGCCAGGAGCCTGCCTTCCGCCGCATCGAAAAGGAACGTGAGACCGGCGAGGGGGCCCACTGATGGATATCGGTCTGCTTTCGCTCATTCTCGTCGTCGTCCTGTTCGGCCTGCTGCTTTGCGGGCTTTGGGTCGGCTTCGCGCTGATGGCGGTTGGCCTCGTCGCCATGGAGATCGCGTTGTCCGCGCCTGTCGCCTCCGTCTTTGCGCGGCGTGTCTGGGGGTCCATGAACTCATGGGACCTGACGGCGTTGCCGATGTTCATCTGGATGGGAGAAATCCTGTTCCGGTCGCGCCTGTCGGCCAACCTGTTCGGTGGGCTGGCGCCTTTCACGCGCCGGCTGCCCGGCGGCCTCCTGCACGTCAACGTCCTCGGCTGCGCGCTCTTTGCCTGTGTGTCGGGGTCCTCGGCGGCCACGACGGCCACCGTCGGGCGCATGTCGCTGCCGGAGCTGAAAAGCCGGGGCTACGATAATTCGCTCGCCATCGGCACCCTTGCCGGGTCGGGCACGTTCGGCTTCCTGATCCCCCCGTCGATCATCATGATCGTCTATGGCGCGGCGACGGAGCAGAGCATCGCCCGGCTGTTCCTGGCCGGAATCGGTCCGGCCATCCTTCTGGCCATCCTGTTTTCCGGTTTCGTGATGATCTGGGCGAGCCTCAATCGCGACAAGCTGCCCCCGCCCGAGCCGGCGCCAAGCTGGGCCGAACGGGGGCGGGCGCTGGGCATGCTGCTGCCGACCGTGCTTCTGATCGCAGCGGTGATCGGCTCCATCTATGCGGGCCTTGCATCGCCGACGGAGGCTGCCGTCATCGGCGTGGTCGGCTCGCTCCTCATTGCCGGCCTGTCGGGCGGGCTCGACAGGGAAAGCTTCGTTTCGGCCCTGCGCGGCGCGGCGATCACCAGTTGCATGATCGCCTTCATCCTGGCGGGCGCGTCCTTCCTGACGATCGCGATGGGCTTCACCGGAATTCCGCGCAGCCTTGCCAGCATGATCGGCGAGATGGGCCTGTCGCCCTATGCGCTGATCGCTGTGCTTCTGGTGTTCTTCATCATCATCGGCTGCTTCCTGGATGGCATTTCCATCGTGGTCCTGACGACATCCGTCATCCTGCCGATGGTTCTTGCCGCCGGGATCGACCCCATCTGGTTCGGCATCTTCCTGGTGCTGGTGGTGGAGATGAGCCAGATAACGCCCCCTGTCGGGTTCAATCTCTTCGTCATACAGTCGATCACCGGGCAGAATATTTTCCGCATCGCGTATTATGCGCTGCCCTTCTTCTTCCTTCTGGTGCTGGCAACCGCCATCATCACGATCTTTCCGGGAATTGCGCTATGGCTTCCGGGCACGATGATGAGCAATTGACGGCGAGCGTCGGCATCGGGCCGGTCGTCTCGTCGGCGCATCTGGCCGATTCCGACCTGCCGGCTTTGTCGGAGTTCGAGTTTGCGCTGACCATGTCCAGCCATGCCTTCCAGCGCTGGATCGTCCGTTGCACGGCGGCGGCCGGGGGCCCGACCATGTCGCCGATGGAAGTGCTGATCGCGCATCTCGTGCATCACCGCGCCCGGCCCAAGACGCTGGCCGATATCTGCCTTGTGCTGAATATCGAGGATACGCATCTGGCCAGCTACGCGATCAAGAAACTCGTGGCGCACGGGCTGGTCGCGACGGGGCGCGACGGCAAGGAAAAGACGGTCTCGATTACCCCCAAGGGCGCGGAGCTGTGCCGTCGCTACCGCGAGGTGCGGGAGGCGCTCGTCGTGCAGACGGCACGCCAGCTTGGTTTCGAGGCAAGCGAGCTGTCACGCGTGGCGGCGCTGATGCGGGCGCTTTCCGGCGCCTATGACCAGGCGTCGCGCGCCGCGGCGTCGTTGTAGGGCATGTTGGTCGCGTCTTTTCTGGCGCGCAATGCGCGGCTGGTTCTTGTTGCAGGGCTCGTCGTCGGCATCCTGGCCCCGAGCCTTGCCGAGTTGCTGCGCCCGGCGGTAGGCCCGACGGTCATCCTGCTGTTGTTCATCGCCGTGCTCCGCATGGGCCCGGAGGGCGTATTGGCTGGCCTGCGGGGGTTGCCCGACGCCATCGGCAGAACCCTTGTCTTTCAACTGGCCGTCCCGGTGGCCGTCGCGGCCCTTTTTACTGCAGCCGGTGTGCTGGCTCACCCGATTGCGATGGGGTGCGTGCTGGCGCTGGCCGCACCGCCGATCACCGGCAGCGCCAACATAACGCTGATGGTGGGCGGACAGCCCGGTCCGGCCTTGCGGCAATTGGTGGTGGGCACACTGCTGCTGCCGCTGACGATCGTCCCGGTGTTCCTGATGGTGCCGGCCTTCGGCTCGCCGCAGGCGGTCATGCGCTCTGCCGTCGAACTGCTGGCGTTGATCGCGCTGGCAGGTGCGGCGGCGCTTGCACTCAGGCACTTCAGGCTGGTGCGGGGTACGCCGGCCGCGCTTCTGGTCATGGACGCCTCTGCGGCCTTCCTGCTGGGTGCCGTCGTGGTGGGGCTGATGTCGGCAATCGGGCCTGCGTTGCTGGATCGGCCGTCCATCTTCGTGGCAACGCTTGGCGCGGCCTTTATCGTCGGCTTCGCGCCGCAGCTTTTGGCCAGCGGGCTGGCGCGCCGAAGCGATCCGGATGCGGCCGCGGCCATCGGCATTACGGCAGGCAATCGCAACATGGCGCTTTTTCTCAGCGTCCTGCCGGCTGCAACCGTGGATGATGTCCTGCTGTTCGTCGGCTGCTTCCAGATCCCGATGTACCTGACGCCATTTCTGCTGGCGCGATGGTATGGGCGGATCAACCTCGCGCAGCGTCGCGGCGAAGGAGCCGGCTGAACGGCGTGTCGGCCTTGTTTGCAGAACCGCGGTTCACCGTGTCTGCGCCGCATCCTCGACGCTCTTGGCGAGGGACAGAAGAAGTGCCTCGCTGCCCGGGCGCCCGATGGCCTGGATGCCGAGCGGTAGCCCGTTGGAAAAGCCTGCCGGAAGGGCCAGTACCGGAAGGCCGGCCAGTGTGGGGCCGGCGACGATCTCCATCCAGCGATGGTAGCTGTCCATGGCGTGCTCCCCGATCCTGTCCGGCCATGTCCGCTCGGCAGGAAACGGCCAGACGGCCGTGGAGGGTAGAAGCAGGATATCGGTCTCCTCGAACAGACCCATCAGCGTGCGATACCAGGCGGAGCGCGTCCGCAGCGCCTTGCGCAGGCGGGTTAGGTCGAGCGCCAGGCCTTCCTCGATTTCCCACCGCATCTCCGGCTTCATCTGCGTGGCCCTGGGGTGGGGCAGAAGTTCGGCGTAACGGGTGGCGATGGTGTGCTGGCGCAGAACCACGAAAGCCTGCCACAGGGATTCGAAATCGAAGTCGGGCACACCGTCCCGCAAATGGTGCCCGGCTTCTTCCAGACCGCGCGCCGCTTGCCGCGCCGCGGGCATGAGCCCCGGTTCGAATGGGAGATGGCCATTCAGATCACCCATCCACATCATGCGGAGCGGGCGATCCAGAGGCGCGATCGACGAAAACGGCGTATCGGGCTTCGGCAGGCCGAAGGGGGCACGGACATCGGGCCCACTCATGACGTCCAGCAGCAGGGCCAGGTCGCCGGCGCTGCGCGCCATCGGCCCGTCGGTTGCAAGCGGTACGGAAAACAGATCGTCCTGTGCAGGCTGCGGCACGCGGCCGATGGTCGGACGCAGCCCGTAGACGTTGTTCCAGGCAGCCGGGTTGCGCAAAGAGCCGCCCATGTCGCTTCCGTCGGCCACCGGCAACAGCCGGGCCGCGAGCGCGACAGCCGCGCCGCCGCTGGAGCCGCCCGCCGACAGGCTCTGGTCGTATGCGTTGAGGGTCGTGCCGTAGACCGTGTTGTACGTGTGCGATCCAAGGCCGAATTCCGGCGTATTGGTCTTGCCGATGATGAGCGCACCGGCGGCGCGGATGCGGGCGGCACTCAGCCCATCCGCATCCGGCACGAAATCCGTGTAGAGCGACGAGCCGAAGGTCGTGGTGAGACCCTGCGTCGGAACGAGATCCTTGATGGCAATCGGAACGCCATGGAGTGGCCCGGTCGGCTCGCCCCTCGAAAGGGCTGCATCCGCCGCGTCTGCTTCTTTCAACACGTCCGCGCGATCCCGCAATGCCACGATGGCATTGAGCGCGGGGTTGACCCGCTCAATCCGGTCCAGGAACGCCGTCGCGACCGCACGTACGGAAAGCTGACGCTGGCGGATCGCCTCGGCCAGCGCGCGCGCTCCGAGCGCGGTGACGGTACAGGGCGGCTCGATGGCGGATGGCGGCAGCAAGCCTCCGTCCGCGTTAAATGGCGACGCCAGGGCGCCGGCGCCGTGAGGCAGGACAGCTTCGTTCATGCGGCGAGCCGCTTTTCGACGATCCGCGCCAGAAGCGAGGAGCCGATCGGCAGGATCGCATCGTCCAGAATAAAGCCCGGATTGTGGACCGGCACGTCGCCACCATGGCCGACCCAGCAGTAGGCACCCGGCACCGACAAAAGCATATCCGCGAAATCCTCGGAGCCGGTAACCGGCTTGGGCTCCGTCAGCACGCCCTCGCGACCCACGATCTCTTCGGCCACCTCGGTCAGATAGGCGGTCGGGGCATGGGCGTTCTCCAGCACGGTGAAGACATCGCGCACGTCCACATCGATCTCCACCTCGAACCCCTGCGCCATTCCGCCCGCAATCTGGCGCATGCGCTGCGCCATCAGCGCACCGACTGCCCGGTCGAAGTATCGCATCGTTCCGCTCATCCGGGCTTCGGCCGGAATGACATTGTAGGCCGAGCCGGACTCGATCCGCGTGATCGACAGAACCGCCGGCTCCATCGGCGTCACGTTGCGACTGACAATCGACTGCAGGTTCTGGGCCAGCATGGTGGCGATCAGCACCGCATCGCGTGAATTATGGGGCTGCGCGCCATGCGCGCCCCGTGCGCGGATATGAATGTCGAAGAAGCTGGCGCCGGCCATCGCCTTTCCGGGAAAGATGGCGACCTCTCCGAGCGCCAGTTGCGGGGCGTTATGCAAGCCGTAGATTTCGTCGCAGGGAAAGCGCTCGAACAGCTTGTCGGCCAGCATGGCCCGTGCGCCGCCAAGACCCTCTTCCGCCGGCTGGAAGATGCACACCGCCGTTCCGGCGAAATCCCGTGTCTCGGCCAAATAACGAGCAGCCCCGAGGAGCATTGTCGTGTGGCCGTCATGCCCGCAGCCGTGGAAGCGTCCGGGTGTCGTGGAGCGGTAGGTGAGGTTGGTTTCCTCGTCCATGGGCAGAGCGTCCATATCCGCCCTGAGACCGATCTTTCCCGTACCGGAATGCTTGCCAGCGATCAGCCCGACGACGCCCGTCCCTCCGATGCCGCGATGCACCTGCGCACCCATGCGCTCGAGCTCTGCTGCGACGATGTCGGACGTACGGTGCTCTTCGAAGCCGATTTCCGGATGCGCATGCAGATCGTGGCGAATTCGCTCGAGATCACCGGCAAATTCCTCAATCCGGGGCAGTACCGCCATGTCGTATCCTTTGTCTGACGTTGAGTTTAAGAGGCGACCGCGCGAGGCGACAGGCGAAGCCCATCCCGAAGGCGGCGGAAGGGCAGACTAGCCGGATCGAGCGGCATCGGCCCAGGCGCCGTGGCAACAAGGATTGCAGCGGCGATCGGCTCGAAATCGGCGCGGAAGTGAACCGACGATTTGACAACCAGAACGCGCTGCTCTTCGGGCACGACGCCAAGGAACCTGAACATCTCCCGGTCGGCCAGTTGCGTCTTGGACGATGCGACGATGACGCGAACGCCGCCGATCCTCAAGCACGCGGACGGGCCAAGCCGAAGCCGGGCACCCCCGTAGAACGGTCCGGGAGCGATCAACCGCCCATCGGACAGGGCTTCCACTTCAAACCGGCCGCTGAAGGGCGCGTCGCCGGGAATGCCGGACCGTCCGCCGAGCGTCAGATCGACCGTCTCGCCGACCCCTGCCGAATGGGCGGCGGACGCGGCGTCCGCGTCGACGATCAGCCCGATCGCCGCATGCTGGGCATTGGCGGCGACGAGCGCCCGCAACATGCCGGTCGTATCGGAGTTGCCGCCCGCGCCCGGATTGTCCTGCGTGTCGGCGATCACCACCGGGCCGCTCTGCGCGGCGCTGAGGCGCAGCGCCTCGGCCACCGCGTCCTGCGGCTCGAATGCACGGCCTGCAAACATCGGCTCCGCCGCCATCACCGCCTCGGCCATCGTATCGGCGGCGTGTGCAACCTTTGTCGCGTTCGTCCCATAGGCGACGACACTTGGTCCGCAATCGGCAAAGTCCGCTGCCGGGAAGCCAGGCAGGAAGGATACCGAAGCGACGCCGCTGCCTTCCAGCGCTGCTAGATCGCGGTAAAGCGTCCGGCACGGCTCGAAACCGGTTCCCTGCCAGGCGATGGGAATGAGGAAGGGGCACTGACGAAACGCCTTCGTAAAGCGCTGTCCGGCCAGAAGATCCGCAACCAGCGTCGCGGCGCGTCGTCCGGTGTCGGCCATGTCCACATGCGGATAGGTTCTGAAGGCGACGAGCGCATCGCTTTCGCTGACCATCCGCTGCGTGACGTTGCCATGCAGGTCGAGGCTCGCCACGATCGGCACCTCGGGCCCGACAAGCGAGCGCACGCGGGCCAGGATTTCGCCTTCGCCGTCGTCGAGATGGTCCGCCACCATCGCCCCATGCAGGTCCAGATAGACGGCGTCGACCGGCAAAGCCTGCTGAAGGCGTTGCAGCAACTCCTGAGCGATCCATTCGAACGCCTCACGGGTAACCTGCGCAGACGGGCTCGCCGCGCACCAGATGAGCGGCACGGTTTCCCAGCCACGCTCGCGCGCTGCCTCGATGAAGCCGCATGCCCCGACATTGGTGTCTCTGACGGCGTCGAGAACCTCTTCGCCCAGCGAAAGTGCGGGCCAGCCGCCGCCCTTGCGGAAGGCATCCAGACTTGCCCTGGTCGGAGCGAATGTATTGGTTTCGTGCAGAAATCCGGCAATGGCAATGCGGTCAGCGGTCATGCGGAAGCTGCTCCTGAGGCTGGCATGGCTGTAAGCGGGCGGAAGTTGGGAAAGTCCCAGTGACGCCCCGGCGCCGCCTCGAACAAGGCGCGTGTATACGCCTGAGTGGGTTGGGACAGGACCGATCCTGCGGCACCCTCCTCGACGATGCATCCCTTGCGCATGACGACGATATCGTCGCAGATCTGCGCAGCCACCCGCAAGTCGTGGGTGATGAACAAGATGGCGACGCCAAGCCTTTCCTGGATGTCGGAGAGAAGCTTGAGGACCTGCGCCTGGACGGACACGTCGAGCGCCGATACGGCCTCGTCGGCGACGATGATTTCTGGGTCCATGGCCAAAGCCCGGGCAATGGCGATGCGCTGGCGCTGCCCGCCCGAGAATTCATGGGGATGGCGCTTCCCCGCGTCGGATGGAAGCCCGACGAGCTCCAGAAGTTCGTAAGCCCGTTTTACTGCGTCCGCCTTTGGCACACCGAAGTTCAAGGGCCCCTCGATGATGCTGTCGATGACGGGGATACGCGGATTGAGCGACCGGTTCGGGTCCTGGAACACCATCTGGATGCGTCGGCGATGCGGGCGCAGCGCCGACCGGCCGAGTTCGGATATGTCATGGCCGTTGACGCGGACGCTTCCCGACGTGGGATCGACAAGGCGCATGACGCAGCGGGCGACGGTGGATTTCCCCGAGCCGCTTTCGCCCACGATGCCGAGGGTTCGGCCCCGCTTCAGGCGGAAGCTCACTTCCTCGGCCGCGACCGTGACGCGGGCCGGTCTGAACATGCGCTTCTCGGCGTAGCGCTTCGTCAGATCGATCGCCTCGAGAACGACTTGCGG
Source organism: Aureimonas altamirensis (assembly GCF_001463885.1). Taxonomy (GTDB): domain Bacteria; phylum Pseudomonadota; class Alphaproteobacteria; order Rhizobiales; family Rhizobiaceae; genus Aureimonas; species Aureimonas altamirensis. The sequence continues at coordinate 278,924 of NZ_BBWQ01000018.1, forward strand.
ATCGCGCTCCGGACGTGCCGGACGCGGTGCTAGGGCAGGGACCGCCCGCAGCAGTTCACGCGTGTAATCGGCCTGCGGCTGCTCCAGGATCTGCATGACGGGCCCGGTTTCGACGGGTGCACCGGCGCGCATGACGACCACGCGGTCGGCAATGTCGGCAACCACGCCCATATCGTGCGTGATGAAGAGAACGGCCGTTCCCTGCTCGCGCCGCAGCTCGTCGATAAGCGAAAGGATCTGGCGCTGCGTCGTTACGTCGAGGGCCGTTGTCGGCTCGTCGGCGATCAGAAGCTGCGGCTGCATGATCAGCGCCATGGCGATCATGATCCTCTGGCGCTGTCCTCCGGAGAGTTGATGCGGGAAGGCGCCATAGACCCGGTCGACGTCGGGCAGATGGACCTTTTCCATCATCTCCCGGACGCGCGCCCGGCGCGCTGCCGCACCCAGATCGGAATGCGCCTTCAGCACTTCCTCAATCTGCGGACCGACGGCAATGACCGGATTGAGCGCTGTCATCGGCTCCTGGAAGATCATCGCCATCCGTGTCGCGCGCAGGCTGCGCAGCCGTGCCGCACCGGCATGCGCGATCTCTTCCCCGAGCAGCCGGATCGAGCCACCGTGCAGGGCCAGGCTCCGGGGCGGCAGAAGCCCCATGACGGCAAGGGACGTCACGGACTTTCCCGAACCGCTTTCGCCGACGACGCAGAGGGTTTCGCCGGGCGCTATGTCCAGGTCGACGCCGCGCAGGATGGTCTTGGGCACATCTGCCGTGGTGCGCACATCGAGGTTGCGGATGGACAGGACTGGATCGCTCGAACGCGTCATGGGTCAAGCTCCCCGGAGTTTCTGGCGTGGATCGAGCAGATCCCGAACCTTGTCGCCCAGAATGTTGATCGACAGGATGCACAGGGACAGGACAAGACCCGGCCACAGGATCAGGGATGGCTTGAGCTGGAAGTACAACCGGCCCTCGGCCATCACATTGCCCCAGGACGGGGTTTCAGTCCCGATCCCGGCCCCCAGGAAGGACAGGATCGCCTCTGTCAGGATCGCCGATGCGGCGATGTACGTTCCCTGGATGATGAGCGGCGCGAAGGTGCTCGGCATCAGGTGTCGCCACATGATGCGCGGCAGGCTGGTGCCGAGGGCGATGGCCGCTTCGACATAGGGCTCCTCACGCGTGGTCAGAACCACCGATCGCACCAGCCGCACCACCCGCGGGATCTCGGGAATGGTGATGGCGATGAGAACCGTCTGGATGGACGACCCACCGAGCGCCACGATGGCAATGGCCAGAAGGATGCCCGGTATGGCCATGAGCCCGTCCATGAGGCGCATCAGTACGGCATCGACCGGCCGGAAGAAGCCCGCCAGGATGCCGAGCGGCAGGCCGATCAGCAGTGCGGCGACGGCAACCCCGGCGCCGACCACGAGCGAGGTTCGCGCACCGTAGAGGATGCGCGAGAAGAGGTCCCGTCCATAGGCATCCGTACCGAGGATAAAGTCGGCACTGGGTGGCTTGAGCCGGTCCATGGGCGACATGGCGATGGGGTCGTGCGGAGCGATCCACGGGGCCAGCAAGGCCGCCAGGATCACGGTTGCCAGGATAAGCCCGGCCAGCACCGGCGCAATTGCCCGGCCCACCTTGCGGAGCGAAAGGCCGCGCCCGGAGGCCCCGGTCGCGCCGCTTGTCTTCATCGCAAGGCTCATCAGTAACGGATCCTCGGGTCCAGCACGGCATAGGACAGGTCGATCAGCAGATTGATGGCCACATAGACGAGGCTGGTCAGGAGGATGAGCGCCTGGATGACCGGGTAGTCACGTGCCAGGATGGCATCCACCGTCAGCCGCCCCAGGCCAGGCAGGTTGAAGACGCTTTCGGTCACGACGACACCGGAGATCATCAATGCGAAACCGGTGCCGATGACGGTCAGGATAGGCACCGCGGCGTTGCGCAGCGCATGCCGGAAGAGAACGAGGCGCTCGGAAAGGCCCTTGGCACGCGCGGTCCGCACGTAATCTTCGTTCAGGACGTCCAGCATGGAGGCCCGCGTCATGCGCGCAATCAGCGCGATATAGATGGAAGACAGGGTCAGAGCGGGCAGGATGGTGGTCGACAAGAAAGGCCCCAGGCCCTGCGAGATCGGCTTGAACCCCTGCACGGGAAACCAGCGAAGCTCGTTCGAGAATATCTGGATCAGCACATAGCCGACGACGAAGACCGGCACGGAGAACCCGAGCACGGTTGCGGCGGAGACGACATTGTCGATGATACCGCCTTGACGCCAGGCTGCCAGCACGCCCAGCGGCACGGCGATCAGGACCGTGATGACGATCGCCACCAGCGCCAGAGACAGTGTCGGCTCCAGCCTTTGGCCGATCAGGGTGGTGACGGGCGTACGCGAGATGAGCGATGTCCCGAAATCTCCCGTCAGCAGTTGCCCGGTCCAGGTGGCGAACTGAACGGGCAGGGGCTGGTCCAGGCCCAGTTGGGCCCGGATTGCAGCTAGCTGTTCAGGCGTTGCCATATCACCGGCGATGATGGCCGCCGGATCGCCGCCCGAAAAGCGCAGCAGCGAGAACACGAAGACGGCTACGACCAGAAGAACGGGGATCGCTGCCAGAAGCCGGCGGGAGACATAAGCCATCATGCTGAGGCTCCTACTGGCTCTTGGTCATGCCCCAGAAGACGGGAATGGGAGAGCGGATCACCTCGTTGACGGAGGCCGTCCAGGCGCTGGGGCTTCGATATTCGCCAAGTGGGACGTAGGTGACGTTCTCGAGCGCATAGTTCTGCAACTGCGTGGCGATCTCCTTGCGCTCGTCATCGGAACTCGCCGAAGCGAAGGCCCGGCGCATGTCGTCGAGTTTGGGATCGCCCGGCCAGCCGAACCAACCCGTTTCGCGGCCTCCGCCACCCAGCATCGGGTTAACGACCGGGTTCCAGACCTCCGGGATCACCCAGTTGGTGAAGAACATATTCCATCCGCCGCTTGCGGGCGGCTCCTGGCTGGCCCGGCGGGTGACCACCGTCTGCCAGTCCATCGGCTGCATATCCACATTGAAGCCGGCGGCGCGCAGAGACTGGGCCGCGACGACCGGCTGGGCGGACGTCGTCACGACATCGGTCGGCTGCAAAATCACGACGGGCGTTCCGTCATAGCCTGCGGCCTCCAGCATGGCCTTGGCTTCCTCTGCGTTTCCGGAAGCGACAAAGGCGGGGTCCGGCTCGGATGCCAACGGGGACGAGCAACCGTAGAAGGAGCCGCAGATGGAATAGTATTCCGGATTGCCGATCAGTGCGGCAAGCGTCGCTTCCTGGCTGAGCGCCTTCTGGGCGGCCCGGCGAATTTCAGGCTTGTCGAAGGGCGGGTACAGGAAATTCATCCGGCCCATGGTCTGCGAGCCGAGTTCGTTGATCACGCCGACTGTCAGCTCGGGATTTGTTTCCAGGATCGGGAGAAGGTCGGTCGGTACGGCTTCCATGAAGTCGATCTCACCGCCCATCAGCGCGCTGATCGCCGTCTGGGCATCGGGCATCGCCACCCAGACCACACGATCGACATTGACCGTCTTGCCGCCGGCGGTCCAGCTTGGCGGCTCATCGCGTGGCCGATATTCGGCGAATTTCTCGTACACGGCCTGCACGCCCGGCTGGAAAGCGTCGGCCACGAAGCGGAAGGGGCCAGACCCTATATGCTCGCCGATCGCCTCTGTAGACGGCGTATTGGCGATCCGCTCGGGCATGATGAAGGCCGGCACGGAGGACGGCTTGGCCAGTAGTTCGGCGACATAGGTAAACGGCTGCTCCAGTGTCAGGACGATGGTGTCGTCACCCTCTGCTTCAAGGCTTGCCGCATGCTCCATCATCATCTGGCCGCCGGCATCGCGCTCTGCCCAGCGGCGCAGCGATGCCACGCAATCGGCTGCCGTGACGGGTGCGCCGTCGTGGAAGGTCAGGCCCTCACGCAGGGTAAAGCGGTAGACGAGGCCATCGTCGGACACGGTCCAGTCGGCCATCTGCGGACGCGGCTGGTACGACGAATCCATGCCAAGCAATGTGTCGTAGATCATGTAGCCATGGTTGCGCGTGATGTGCGCCGTGGTGATGATCGGATCCAGCACCCGGATCGCCGAATGCATGACGGCACGCACTTCCTGCGCGCCGACTGTCGCCGGCAAAGCGATCGTCGCAATACTTGCGCCCAGCGCCAGGCCCAGAACCCTCGAAACGCGATGACTGGAGAAGTTCATTCAAAACTCCTGCTCGACGGCGGCAAGACCGTACTTTGAAGAATAGGATATCGCTGTGCGATACGATTATTTCGCATCGCAAGGTAATCCTCACTATTGCTGAAATGGTAGTCAACCCGGGTTGAAGCTCAAATTATATGCAAAATTCGGGTCCCGGCGCTCAATAGAAAAGCGCGCAGTCGCGCTTGGGCACAATTGCCTGAGACGAGCGTTGCGTGTTCTGGAGGCATCATGGCGTGGCTGCCGCGTCAGGCGCCGCGATCGTCGATCAACTTTGCGCGACCAGTCGGCGCGTCAGGCCGACGGACGAGCGTCCTCAGGCCAGATCGAGATGCATGAAGCGGCTGAAGCCGTTTTCCGTATAGGCGCCAAAGGGGCCGCCATCGACGAAACCGCGCCGGCGATACAGCGCGATGGCCGGCTCGAACGCGGGGCCCATGCCGGTTTCGAGGCTCAATCGACGCACGCCACTGGATTTCGCCGTCTGGATGATCGTATCCAGAATTGCCGCGGCGGCGCCCATGCGCAGAAAGTCGGGATGCGTGCGCATCGATTTGACTTCGGCCATGCCGCTGCCAAGCAGTTTCAATGCGCCGATGGCGGCTACGCGGTCTGCCGACCATGCTGTCCACACGGTGACGTCCGGTGACTGCAACCCGGAAAGATCCAGCGCAAAGACAGCTTCCGGCGGGGACTCCGCGTGCATGCCGGCAAGATGCAAAGCGAGGAGGCAGCGCGTCTGCTCATGTGTCAGGTCGTCGATCTTGATATCGAGCATGGCATTCTGTCCGGGCGAGAGCATATCGTGTGGGGCAAGTGGCATGGAACGATACACCGTGGCAACGGCACAGTACCAAAATGGCATAAGATAGATTATGGAACCAAAATGGGTTGGCTATTTATGCGCGGCAATGGGCTGGATCGGCTGACAAGTCTCACGCGTCGCGCTTCATGATCCATTCGAGGTCCGGATCGGCCACGAAACGCCATTTGCGCAGCGGCCCTGCCATGACGTTCAGATAGTACATGTCGACGCCATACGGCGCGGCGCATGGATGGTTCCCGCGCGGCACCAGAACAACGTCGCCATCTGCGACGGCCATCGTCTCGTCCAGCGTGCGATCGTCGGTATAGACACGCTGCAGCCCGAAGCCATTGGATGGCGACAGCCGGTGATAGTAAGTCTCTTCCAGATAGGTGATGCGCGGGTAATCGTCTTCGTCGTGGCGGTGGCTGGGATAGCTCGACCAATGGCCGGCCGGCGTGAACACCTCCGTCACCAGGAGGCTGTCGCACCAATCGTCGGCCTCCATCGCTATGTTGTTGATATAGCGCGTATTCGTCCCTTTGCCGCGCTCGGTCAGCGTAATGCCGTTCGGCCCGATGCGGCGCGCCTCGTGGCCGCCATGCCCCGGTGCAAGGCAGACCGCCAGCGTGCAATCCGTTTCGGCACGGGCCTGCCACTCATGCCCGTTCGGCACGTAAAGGCAATGCGGCGGCGTGCGTTCGAACACGTCCATGCGGTTGCCAAGCACGCCCCAATCCCGGCCAGCCGCGTTGAACGCGGCCTTGCCCTCTACCATGACAAGGATGGCTTCGTTGCCGCCGGTCGCTTCGGAGACCAGCTCGCCGGCCCGCAGCCGGTACAGGGAAAAGCCGACATAACGCCAGCCGGCAGAAGCCGGCGTGATCTGGTGGACCTTGCCATGCGTGCCGAACGGCTTGTTAAGAAGGGTCGCCATCGTATTGTAATTCCTTGACGAAACTCGATCAGGCGGAGGCTGTGTCCAGGCCGGCTTCGCAAGCCATGGCCCGCAAGGAGCGCAGCCCCATATCCTGGTAGGTGAAGGGATCGCGCACCAGGCTGTCCTGCTCCGCCTCGATCACCAGCCAGCCTTGATAGCCGTGCCGCGCGGCGATCTCCAGAACGGGCTGGAAGTCGACGCAGCCTTCCGCATCGCCCGGCACGGTGAAGGCACCCTGACGAACGCCTTCCAGGAAGCTCAAGCCTTCTGCTCGCACCTTTTCCATGATGGGGCGGCGCACATTCTTGGCGTGGATGTGCGTGACGCGGTCCATGTAGCGCGCCGCGATGTCTGCTGGGTCGGCGCCGCCGAAGGTGCAATGGCCCGTATCCAGCAGAAGACGCGTATACGGGCCCGCCATCTCCATGAAGCGGTGAATGTCATCTGCGGATTCGACGATGGTGCCCATATGATGGTGATAGGCCATCAGGACGCCCTGCCCGGCGGCAAATTCCGAGAGCGCCTCGTATCCGGCCGAAAAGCGCTCCCACTCGGCGTCGTTCAGGATCGGCCTGTCGTTGACCGCGATATCGTCCCGCCCATGCACCGTGTTGGAGCATTCGCAGGCATTGATGCGGTCTCCGCCAGCCGCCTTTACGAAATCGATGAAAGCCTGCAACGCGGCCTTCTCGGTGTCGATGTCGTTGACGAGCAGGTTGGTCGAGTGCCACCCGCCGGCAAAGCGGAGTCCGTATCCGCCGAGCACCGCCCTGACGTCGGCACCGCCGGCGGGCATCTTGTGGCCGCGCTCTATGCCGTCGAAGCCGATGCGCCGGCAATCGGACAGACAGTCTTCCAGCGTCAGATGCGCGCCGATGGAATGGTCGTCATCGTTGGACCATGCGATGGGGTTGGTGCCGTAGAGGATCATGCGTCATGCTCCGGATGGTCTAGTCGACGAGGTTCTGTCGCGCGCGGTTGTCGCCGTAGGACGCAAGGGCCGCCTCGCCCTTCGCGCTGCGCGGCGCTTCCGGCACGGCGACATCCCACCAATGGCCGCCGCCGGCCTCGCCCGGGCCCGGCGCGGGATCTGTGTCGATGACGATCACGCTGGGGCGGTCACGCCCGCGCGCCGCGCGCACCGCCGCCTCCAGCGCCGCGATGCCATCCACCTTTTCGGCGTGCGCGCCCATCGAGGCCGCATGCGCAACGAAATCGATCTCCGGTTCGGCCATGCCCTGGCAATCGCGGTAGAGATTGTTGAACGGCTCGCCGCCGGAAGCGGCCTGCAGGCGGTTGATGCATCCGAACCCGCGATTGTCCGTCAGGACGACGGTAAAGGGCACCCGCATCATCACGGCGGTCGCCAGTTCCGAATTGGCCATCATGTAGGAGCCGTCGCCCGTGAAGCAGACGATCTCCCTGTCCGGCATGGCCATCCTGGTGCCCAGCGCGCCGGCCAGCTCGTAGCCCATGCAGGAATAGCCGTATTCCATGTGATAGCCGCCCGCCGATGCCTGCCAGAGCAGCTTGAGCGCACCCGGCATGGTGCCGGCGGCGCACAGCACCGTCGTCTGCGGGCCTGACGCCCGCTGCACCGCGCCGATCACCTGGGCATCGGTGGGCAGGCTGTTGACGCTCGCGCCGTCGGGCGCGGCGCAATGCGCATCCACCTGCGCCAGCCACGCGCTGCGCCGGGCCGGGTCGAACCAGTTGGACCGGTGGTCGCCAAGGGCGGCGGAGAGCCGTTCCAGCCCTACCCTGGCATCCGCGACAAGCGACACGGCGCCGTGTTTGGCAGCATCGTAGGGCTGCACGTTGAGTGACACCAGGCGGCGTCCCGGCGCCTGGAACAGGGTCCACGAGCCGGTGGTGAAATCCTGGAAGCGGGTGCCGACGCCGATGACGAGATCGGCAGCTTCGCATAGCTGGTTGGCGCTGGCCGCGCCGTCCACGCCCGCCGCGCCGAAATTAAGCTCGTGGGCCTGCGGCAGCGCGGACTTACCGGCCTGTGTTTCCACAACGGGAATGCCATGCCGTTCGGCAAACTGCGACAGAGCCGCTTGCGCACCGGAATAGATGACGCCGCCACCGCAGACGATGACGGGCGCGCGTGCGCTGCGCACCAGCGATGCGATCTCGGCAAGCTCGCCGGCATCCGGCTCGGGCCGGCGGATGCGCCAGACCCGCTCCTCGAAAAAAGATGCCGGCCAGTCATACGCCTCTACCTGGACATCCTGGCAGAAGGCCAGCGTAACCGGGCCGCATTCGGCGGGATCGGTCATCACCCGCATGGCGCGGGGCAAGGCCGTCAGAAGCTGCTCGGGCCGGGCGATCCTGTCGAAATAGCGGCTCACCGGCCGGAAACAGTCATTGGCGCTGACCGTGCCGTCGGTAAAATCCTCGACCTGCTGGAGGACCGGGTCTGGCCGGCGGTTGGCGAAGACGTCGCCCGGCACCAGCAGCAGCGGCAGACGGTTCACGTGGGCCAGCGCGGCGGCCGTGACCATGTTGGTTGCCCCGGGGCCGATGGACGATGTCACGCACATTGCCTGTCGGCGGGCTTTCGCCTTGGCGTAGGCGATGGCTGCATGCGCCATGGTCTGCTCGTTCTGGCCGCGCCAGGTCGGCAGGCTATCGCCCGCACCTTCCAGTGCCTCGCCGAGGCCCGCGACATTGCCGTGCCCGAAGATGGCCCAGACACCGGCGATGAAGCGCGCGCCGTCTTCGTTGCGCTGGGCGGCCAGCCACCGCACCATGGCTTGCGCCGCCGTCAGGCGGATCGTGTTTCCAATCTCGCTCATGCAACCTCGCGCCGGCCCGAGCGGGCCTCGTCCCATAGCCCGCACAGGCGGCCATATCGTTCGGCCATCGCATCGATGGCCGCCTCATCGCTCATCGCGCCCTTCAACCAGGCGCGGGCAGCATCTGCGAAAATCGTCCGGCCGACGGCAAATCCCCGCACGAGCGGAAAGGATGCTGCCGCCCTGAACGAGGCGACAAGCTCTTCCTCCGGCGCATCCAGCCCAAGCACGAGGATGCCGCGCGTATTTGCGTCGTGCCGCTCGATGGCGGCAATCGCCCGCTCCCATGCCAATGGGGATTGCAGGGGTTCCAGCTTCCACCAATCGGGAAAGACGCCGATCTGGTAGAAGCGCTCTATCAGCCGCGCATTGGTATCCTCGTCGACGGGGCCGACCTTGGATGGGATGATCTCCAGCAGAAATTCCAGCCCGTTGCGCCGCGCGGCGGTAAACAGGCGGGTGACCGTTTCCTCCTGCGTGGCACGCATCTCTGCCGTATCGTCCGGATGGCAGAAGCACAGCACCTTGGCCACCTGGGCGCGTGGCCACTCTTCCAGCCCGCCGCAATCGGGGCCCAGCTCGGGCTCCAGCGTCAGGGGGCGAGAGCCTGGCCACTCGCAAGGGCGGCCGACCCACAGCCCGGTGCCTGAAGCCGCCTGCAATGCCTGCCGGCCGATCCGATCGTCGCACAGAATGCCGTATCCGGCCCCGCCATGGGCAACCCGCTGGGCGGCTGCAAGGCAGAGCCGCTTGAAGGCGCCGCCCCTGGCCACGGTATAGCCGTCCATGTCTTCGAGCTGGATACGATGGTCGAAGGCGAAAACCCTGAGGGTCGGCCATTCGCCCGCCCGGTTGGTGGACCAGTGAAGCTGTTCCAGCTCCGCGTCGTTGCGCAAGTCCGGCCTGACGACGCCGCGCCGCAGGAAGAAGTCCAGCTCGCCCCGGCTGGGATAGGCCGGCGTGCAGCCGTGCCGCGACACGGCGAAGGCGCCGCAGGCATTGGCGTATTCCAGAGTGCGCGGCCATGATTCATCGCCGAGCCAGCCCAGCAGCAGGCCGGCGAAGAAGCCGTCGCCAGCCCCCAATACGTTGAAGACCTCGATGGGAAAGCCGGGCCCGGATTGCGCCAGATCCAGGCTGTCCGGAATTGCGCCGGTGATGGCGACCGCGCCGCTTGCGCCGCGCTTGCAGATTAGTGTCGCTTCGGTTGCCGCGCGCACGGCGCGCAGCGCCGCAAGCGTATCGGTTGTTCCGCCGGCAATATGGAATTCCTCTTCCGTGCCGACGATCAGGTCGAAGAGATGCAGCGTCGATTGCAGCTTGCGCGTGACGCGCGCGCTTTCCACAAAGCGGCTTTCCCCGTCGCCATGGGTGGCAACGCCCCAGAGATTTGGTCGATAATCGATATCGAGAGCTGTCCGTGCGCCGCTTGTGCGGGCGATGTCCAGCGCCTTCAGGACGGCGGCTTCCGTCTTCGGGTTGGAAAGATGCGTGCCGGTGGCTACCACGGCGCGTGCCTGCGCGATGAAATCCGCGTCGATATCGTCTTCGCCGAGCGCCATGTCGGCACAGTTTTCGCGATAGAAGATCAGCGGAAACGAATCCTCGTCGCGGATGCCCAGCAGCACCAGGGCCGTCAGCCGTTGCGCATCGGTGATGACACCCCGTGTATCGACCCCTTCCCGCGCAAGCTGCTCGATGATGAAGCGGCCCATATGCTCGTTGCCGACACGGGTTATGACGGCGCTCCTGAGGCCCAGCCGCGCCGCGCCACACGCAATGTTGGTGGGGCTGCCGCCGATATACTTCCGGAACGAGCCCATGTCCTCCAGGCGGCCGCCGACCTGGGCGCCATATAGATCGACGCTGGAGCGGCCGATGGTGATGACGTCTAGCGATCTGTTCATGACTTCAGACCGTTCCGCCAAGTTCTTCGGATAGGGATTGAAGCTCCTTGCCGCCTGCCATCAGGTTCTGCAGCTCCTCGGTCGTGATGCCGCCCTTGGCGAAGGTGCCCAGCGTCTTGCCGCGGTTCAACACGGTGAACCTGTCGCCCACCGCCATGGCATGGCGGGTGTTGTGGGTAATGAAGATGACACCCAGTCCGGCGGCGCGCACCTGCCCGATATATTTCAGCACCATCGACGTCTGTGCCACGCCGAGCGCCGAGGTGGGCTCGTCGAGGATCAGCACCTTGGCGCCGAAATGCACGGCGCGGGCGATGGCCACGCATTGCCGTTCGCCGCCGGAAAGCGTGCCGACGGCCTGTTGCGGCTCGCGCACGTCGATGCCGATGCGCTTCATCTGCGTGCGGGTGATGTCGTCGGCCGTCTTGAGGTCGATGCGGCGGAACGGTCCAAAGCCCTTTGTCGGCTCCTGCCCCATGAAGAAATTGCGCGTCACCGACATCAGCGGGATCATCGCCAGATCCTGATAGACGGTCGCAACTCCGGCCTCCAGCGCATCGCGCGGGCTGGTGAAGATGCGTGGCTTGCCGTCGATCAGGAAATCTCCGCTGGTGGGGCGGTGCACCCCGGCCAGCGTGTTGATGAGTGTCGATTTGCCGGCCCCGTTGTCGCCCAGCAGGCACAGCACCTCGCCGGCGCTGACATGCATGGACACGCCGTTGAGCGCGATGACGGAGCCGTAATGCTTGACGAGGTTTCGAACCTCGATCAGTGGCGTCGTAGCCGAGGACATCACCGCTCCCCCGTAACGCGCTTGCGGATGACGTTGTTGAACACGACAGCCAGAAGCAGCATGCCACCCAGGAAGACCAGGTACCAATCCTGGTCGATGCTCGTATAGGTCAGCCCGATCAGGACCATGCCGAAGACAATCGAGCCGAAGAAGGCGCCGATCGCCGAGCCATAGCCGCCGGTCAGCAGGCACCCGCCGATGACCGCTGCGATGATGGCCTCGAACTCTTTCTGGAAGCCGCGACGCGCATCCGTGGAGCCGGCATCCAGCACCGTCAGGATGGCGACCAGCGTGGCGCAGGAAGCGGTGATGATGAAGAGGATCGTCTTGACCCGGTCCACCGGCACGCCAACCTTGCGCGCGGCGCGCGGATCGCCCCCGGATGCGAAGATCCAGTTGCCGAACGGGGTGCGCAGCAGAAGCCATGTCGCAAGAATGGCGAACAGCACGAACCACAGAATTTCAACCGGTACACCCGGTACGGTCGGCTGCCCGTTGGGAAAGGCAGCGATTGCGCCACGTGCCGCCAGCCACTGGAAAAGCCCGCCGAAGGCATCGCCCGAGAAGATGGGCGCCAGCACGCTGCCAGACGCCGCCTCGCGCATGCCGCGCAACTGGGTGGAGCCGCCGCTGGCCCATTTGAGACCGACCAGCGTCAGCCCGCGCAGGATGAACAGGAATGCCAATGTGACGATGAAGGACGGCAGGCCCGTACGCAGCACGATCTGCGCATTGACGCTGCCGACCAGAATGGCGAAGCCGAAGGCCACCAGTATGGCCAGCGGCAGCGGCAGCTCCCAGACGACGAGCGCCGCACCGAAGACCAGCCCGGCAAAAGCCACCATCGAGCCGATGGAAAGGTCGAACTCTCCTCCGATCATCAACAGCGCCGCACCGATGGCGAGGATGCCCAGTTGCGCCGCCGGAGCCATGAAGTTCATGACGCCGGCAAGCGTGAACATGGCCGGGTTGGCGTAGAGCACGAAGAAGATCGTCACAAGCACGAGGCCCGCGACCGCGCCAAGTTCGGGGCGGCGCAGAAGCGCCGTGGCGAAGGAGGTGCGCTTGAGACGCTCGTCTTCGTCGAACATCAGCGGATGCCCTTGGCTGCGTTTTCGATCACTTCGGAAGCCGTATCCTTGGTGACGAAGCTCGGGCCGGAGGCCACGTTACCGGCCGGTATGGTGCCGTAGCGCGCGTTGAGCGCCAGGAAGGAGACCGGCAGATAGCCTTGCAGATAGGGCTGCTGATCCACCGCGAAATCGGCTTTGCCGTCGGCGATGGCCTGCAGGAACCCCGGGGACATGTCGAAGGTCGCGACATGCACCTTGCCGGTCAGGCCCAGCCGTTCGGTGACGGCAACGGCGGGCTCGCCCACCAGCGGCGCCGACAGGCCGACGATGGCGTCGACGGACGGGTCGCTGGACAGCGCGGCCTGGATCTTTGCCTCCGTCTCGGCCGGGTCGGTGGTAGTGGGCAGGACGGTGACCTTGCCGCCGGCGAGCCCATCCGTGACACCGGCGCAACGCTGGTCCAGCGCCGCGTTGCCGACTTCATGGTTGACGCACAGAACGTTCTTCAGGCCCATCTCTTCGAAGCGCGCTCCGACGGCCTGCCCCGCAGCCGCTTCTTCCTGTCCGACATGCAGGCGGATGCCGAGCTGCTGAACCGCCGCGATGCCCGAATTCATGGAAATGACGGGGATGCCGGCCGCCACCGCGCGCTCTATGGCGGGGCCGAGCGCGTCCGGATCGGGGTTGGAAACGACGATACCGGCCGGGTTCTGGTTGACGGCGGCTTCGATCAGCTGCGCCATCTGCACCATGTCGAAGGTTTCCGGGGCGCGATAGTCGACCGAGACGCCCATGTCTTCCGCGGCCTGCGTCATGCCGTTCTTGACGATGGACCAGAACGGATCGGACGCCTGCCCATGCGTCACTGCGATGATCTGGACGGCGTCCTGCGCCCTGCTCGCCTGGCCGGTAGCGGCCAGTGCGCCCGCCATGGCGGCGCCGACGACGAGCGCCTTGATGAAGCGTTTCATGACATTCCTCCCGAATGCGCAGCCGTTTCGGCCCGCTAATAACTGCCTGCGGCTTTTGCAGCTCGCTTGCGGCACGTCCGGAATCAGTATCACGCCCTGCTATGAAATCAATACAAGCATTTCATTTTTATAAAAATGGAACAGAAAAACCTTTTGTTACCCGCCGCGACGGTCAGCCAGGGTGACCACGAGCGTCAAGGCGAGCGTCATCGTGGCCGCCAGCGAGCGAAAGCCGCGAAAGTCGCCTTCGACGACTTCCAGCCAGATATCCGCATCGGCACATAAGGGGCTGAAAGGACTATCGGTTATGGCGACGAGAGGCACGCCCGCCTTGGCGAGGTTGCGGCCCCATTCCACCGTTGCCGGCGCATAGGGCGTAAACGAAACCGCAATGGCAGCATCGCCCGGCCCGGCAAACGAGATCGTCTCCGGGTCGGTGCCCATGGCCGATCCGACCAGCGTATTGCGCACCCCGAGATTGCCGAGCGCGTAGCTCATGTAAGAGGTGACCGGAAACGACCGGCGTTGGCCGATAAGGTAGATGGTCTGCGCCTTGGCCAGCAGATTGGCCGCTTTGTCCAACAGGTCGAGGTCGGTACGCTCGTGCAGGCCGGACACGGATTTGCCGGCGGCGGTGCAAAGCCCATCCAGTACGGAGCCGGCACCCGATTTCGCAAGCTCGCCGGTGCGCAGCGCCAGCATGCGCTCGTCGTAATTGGAAACGTGGTTGCGAAGCCTTTCGCGAAACAGCGCCTGCATGTCGGTGAAGCCGGCGAAGCCAAGGGCCTGGCCGAAGCGCACCAGCGCCGAGGGCTGGACGCCGGCCTCCTCCGCGATCCGCGCCGTGGTGCCCAGCGCCACATCGTCGGGACGCGACATCACGAAGCCGGCAACCTGGCGCAGACGTTTCGGCAGCCGAACCTGCCCGCCCGAGAGGCGCTCTTTCAGTTCCGCGAAATTGCGCGGCGGTGAAGCATCGTCTTCGGCCATGAACTCCATTCCAAAATGCAACACGGAAAGAATACACGTTCCAAACCGTTGCGAAAGTGATAGACCACTTCTATTTTGCGTCGCGGGGAGGAGCAGCAGAATGTCCACGCTCGGCATTGGCCTTGTCGGTACAGGATTCATGGGCAAATGCCACGCGCTGGCATGGAACGCGGTGGCCGCAACTTTCTCGGAAACGCTGCGTCCCCGTCTGGTGCATGTGGCGGAGGCCGACTCGGACCTGGCACATCAGAAGGCGGCGGAACTCGGCTTCGCCAAGGCCAGCGGCGATTGGCGCGCCTTGATCGACGATCCGGAGGTGGACGTGATCTCCATCGCCGCGCCCAATCCGCTGCACGCCGCCATCGCCATCGCGGCGCTCGAGGCGGGAAAGCACGTCTGGTGCGAAAAGCCGATGGCCACCACCCGCGCCGACGCCAAGGCGATGCGCGACGCCGCCGCCGCAACGGGCCGCGTGGCGGCGCTTGGCTACAACTACATCCAGAACCCGGCGATCCGCCAGATGGAGGCCCTTGTCGAGGGCGGCGTCATCGGCGCGATCAACCATGTCCGGCTGGAGATGGACGAAGACTTCATGGCCGATGCGGAGGCCCCCTTCGCCTACAAGAACGAGGCGCATTCGGGCTATGGCGCGCTGGACGATTTCGCCGTGCATCCGCTGTCGCTTTTGTGGCGGCTGGCCGGGCCGGTATCGGCGGTGATGACATATCAGTCGCGCCCCTATGCCAGCCGTTCGAACCGGCCCGTGGAAACGCACGAGATCGCGACGAGCCTGCTGCAACTGGCCGGCGGGGCGTCGGGACTGCTGGTGGCCAACCGGGCGGCATGGGGCCGCAAGGGACGCATCGCCATACAGCTTTTCGGATCGCGCGGGACGATGCTCTACGATCAGGAGCGCATGAACGAGTTTCAGCTCTTCACCCGCGATGGGCCAGAGGCCACGCAGGGTTTTCGCACCATCCTGTCCGGCCCCATCCACCCGCCTTACGACCGGTTCGTACCGGCGCCCGGCCACGGGCTGGGCTTCAACGACCTGAAGGTCGTCGAGGCGCATGAGGTGATGGCCGCCATCGAAGGCAAACCCGCCCGCATCGTCGATTTCGATATGGGGCTGGCCATCGAGGATACCGTCCACGCCATGGCGCGCTCGCATTCCGAGCGCGCCTGGGTTGCCGTTTGAAACCGCATCGAACTCGGATCGAAACAATGACACTTGATATCGGCGTTATCGGAACCGGCGCCATCGGCCGGGAACACATCGCACGGCTGCACGGCAAGCTTGCCGGGTCACGCATCGTTGCGTTGAACGACATGGACCGCGACAGCGCACGGGCTGCCGGGGCAGCCCTGTGTCCGGAAGCAAGGCTGCACGACAGCGGACAGGCCCTCATAGCCGATCCGGCGGTGAAGGCCGTGGTGGTTGCCTCCTGGGGACCGAGCCACGAGGAATTCGTGCTTGCGGCCATTGCCGCGGGCAAGCCCGTCTTCTGCGAAAAGCCGCTGGCGACGACGGCAGAGGCCTGTCTTCGCATCGTGGAAGCAGAGGTTGCCGCCGGTCGTCCGCTGGTGCAGGTGGGCTTCATGCGCCGCTACGATGCCGGCTACCGCATGCTGAAGGAGATCGTCTCCACCGGGCGCATCGGCGCACCCCTGATGCTGCATTGCGCCCACCGCAACCCGACCGTACCGGCGCACTATACCGGCGACATGGGCATCACCGATACGTTCATCCACGAGATCGACGTGCTGCGCTGGCTGGTGGGTAACGATTATGTGTCGGCGCAGGTGATCAAGGGGCGCAAAAGCCGGCATGCGGGCCCGGACCTCGAAGATCCGTACCTCGTCATCCTCAAGACGCGGTCCGGCATCGTCATCGATACGGAAATATTCGTGAACTGCCAGTTCGGCTACGACATCCAGTGCCAGGTGGTTGGCGAGGACGGCGCCGCCAGCCTGCCGGAGCCGCCCGCCGTGCCGATGCGGCAGGCCTCGATGGCCTCCAGCGCCATCATGATGGACTGGAAGCTGCGCTTCATCGACTCCTACGACGTCGAATTGCAGGAATGGGTGGATGCCACGCGCCAGGGCCGCGTGACAGGCCCGACGGCATGGGACGGCTACTTCGCCGCCGTGACATCGGATGCCTGCGTGGAAGCCAAGAGAACGGGACAGATCGTGGCGATCGATGCGGTCGAGGCTCCGGACTTCTACCGGTCGTAGTGGCTCGACAGGGCATCGGAGACTCATTAGGAGAGAGGACGCCCGCCCACACTTCGTTTGGATAGTTCCTTGCCAATGCAATTCGACGATGCCGGACGCAGGCGGCTTGAAGCGCTGGAGCGCCTTGGCTTCATGTTCGACAGGGCGCCGAGCTTCATGGCGTTGCTGCGGGGGCCGGAGCATGTCTTCGAGATTGCCAATCCGGCCTATCTCGATATCGTGGGCGACCGGCCCATCATCGGGCTGAGCGTGGCGGATGCCCTGCCCGACGCGGCGGCGCAGGGCTATGTCGACATTCTCGACCGCGTCTACGAGAGCGGCCTTCCCTACCGCACATCGGGCTCCCGCTTCCGTCAGCAGCGCAATCCGGACGGCCCGATCCTCGATCTGTACCTCGACTTCGTCTTTCAGCCGATGGTCGACGAAAACGGCAAGGTTGAGGGCATCTTCGTCGAAGGCTTCGATGTCACCGCCCGCGTTCTTCAGGTCAGGCGGCAGGCTGCGGTGATCGAACTTGGAGACCGGATCCGCGACCTGGAAGATGTCCCGGCGATCGCCCAGGCGGCAGCCGAGATCGTAGCCCGTGTGATCGGCGCATCGCGCGCGGGGTTCGGCACCGTCGACGCTGCGCGTGAAACCGTGCTGATGCATCCCAACTGGTGCGCCGAAGGCGTTGCGCCCGTCATGGGCATGCACCGTTTCCGCGACTATGGATCCTTCATCGAAGATCTGAAGGCGGGACAGACCGTCATCATAGGGGACGTTGCGAAAGATCCTCGCACCGGCGCCTCCGCCAAGGCGCTGAAGGCCATCGGCATCAGCGCTCTCGTCAATGTTCCGATCCGCGAGCATGGCGTCCTGGAACTTGTCGTCTTCGCCCATTTTCCGGACGCGCGCGAGCTATCGAGCGAGGATCTGGATTTCATCCGGCAGGTCGGCGACAGGACGCAGGCCTCGATCAGCCGCGCCAATGCACGGCGGCAGCAGGATGTGCTGAACCAGGAGCTCAGCCACCGGCTGAAAAACACGCTGGCCATGGTGCAGGCGATCGCCTCGCGGACGCTGAAGGGATTGGCGGACGAACCCGCGGTCGATGTGTTCATGCAGCGGCTGCACGCGCTGGCGTCCGCGCATAACGTGCTGCTGCAACAGAATTGGTCCGGCGCGCCCGTGGCCGATGTCGTCGGCGCGGCCCTTGCCAGCATCGAGGCGGTGGACCGGCTGGACATAGACGGACCGCCGCTGCATCTGGGCGCGCGCGTTGCCTTGTCGATGTCGCTGCTGCTTCATGAACTCGGAACCAATGCGCTGAAATACGGAGCCCTGTCCAACAGCGACGGCACGGTGGAAATCCGCTGGTGGACGGAAGTGCGGAACGACGTAGACACGTTCGTTTTCCGCTGGACCGAAAAGGGCGGCCCCGGCGTCTTTGCCCGCACACGGCGCGGCTTCGGCTCCCGCCTGATCGAGATGGGGCTGATGGGCAGTGGCCACGCGGAAATGGATTTCCGGCCCGAAGGCCTCGTCGCCGAGCTGACCGCACCTCTGGAGCGGATCGGCGACATGTAGGCCGCCTTGCGTCAGGCCGTCTCTAGAGCGCCGGGCACCGCGTGCCGGTCGTCCACGGCGGCAAGGCCGAAGGCGATGGACGCCTCCAGCACGATGGCGTCGACATCGGGAAAAACCAGAAACGGGATGTCGGCGCCGACGCCCTCGATGGCGCTCAGCGCAATCGCCTGCCGGATGGACGGCTCGATCAGGTCCATCGCATGCGCGCCTGAGCCCACAAAGGCGACGGGCAACGGATCGATCAGCGTAAACAGGCGGCCAAGGCCATAGCCCAGCGCCTCGCCGGCACGCTCGAATGCGGCGCGTGCACGCGCGTCTCCCGCACGGGCTGCGTCTGCCAGCTCCTGCATCTCGCTGTCGCTGACACGGCGCGAAAGCCCCTTCCCGGCGTCTTCGCCCCTCGCCGCCCGCAGGATGGCATAGTCGCCGGCATAGGCCTCGATACATCCCGCATTGCCGCAGCGGCACGGCGCGCCGCCCGGGACATGGTTCATGTGGCCGAACTCGACCGCCGAGGAATGGGAGCCGCGAAACGTCGTGCCGCCGAGGCGCAGCCCCATGCCGACGCCGAAGCCGATAAACAGCGTCGCGAAGTCGCGCATGGCGCCGTCGCTGGACCAGCGGAAACGCTCGGGCATGAGCCCGCAGTCGTTCATCACCACGACGGGAGCGCCAAGGCGGTCCCGCAGCGGCCCACCCAGGTCTATGTCGCGGGTGCCGACGATGGGCGACCATAGAAGACGCCGGCTTTCGGCATCCGAAACGCCCTGCACCGCAACGACGACCAGCTTCAGAGGCCCCCCCGCCGTCTCGGCGATGGCC
The DNA here is from genome assembly GCF_001463885.1 of Aureimonas altamirensis. GTDB lineage: Bacteria > Pseudomonadota > Alphaproteobacteria > Rhizobiales > Rhizobiaceae > Aureimonas > Aureimonas altamirensis. Next base: position 298,090 of record NZ_BBWQ01000018.1, read on the forward strand.
GCCGCCGCCAGCCCGGCGACGACATCCACGAGCCCGTCCCCGTCCATGGGCATCAAGTCGACCGACACGTGGCGCGTGGCAAGGACGCAACCCGCATAGTCGGCCACCGATACCGAAACCTCGCCGACGGCGATCTTGATCGCAGCGATACGCGCCGCGCCGCCATCGACGGACAGCTCGATCTCGGGCCGGCCCCGGCGTGCGCCCTGCTGGACCGCAAGACTTTCCTTCAACAAGCCTTCGCGGACGAGATCGGTGGCGATGGCCGCCGCGCCGGACATGGACAGCCCGGTCTCCTGCGACAGCCGGCGGCGGGTAGAGCGCTGCCATCGCCGCACATGCTCCAGCGCGATGCGCCGGTTCTGACGCCTGACGGCCTCCGAATCAGCCTTCGGCAACATGCGGCTCTCCCCCCTTCGATCCCCTGCACTCTCGACGGTGCTTAAGCGCAAGTTGACACAGGCGGAATAGTCTGTCAGCTTTTTTCCGCGCCGTGGAAAAAAGGCGTGACGAGCTGGGAAACTCGTCGGGAGAGGTTCGCCGCCGGATCGGCGGCATGGGAGGATCAGATGAAGACCATTCGTATCGCGCTTGGCTGCGCGGCGCTTTCCCTTGTGCTGGGCTCGGTCGCTTCGGCCCAGGAAGGCAAGACCGTGGGCGTATCGTGGTCCAACTTCCAGGAAGAGCGCTGGAAGGTCGACGAAGGCGCTATCAAGGAAGCGCTGGAAAAAGCCGGCGCCAAGTACATCTCCGCCGACGCGCAGTCTTCGGCGGCAAAGCAGTTGACGGACGTCGAAAGCCTGCTCAGCCAGGGTGCGGACGCCCTGATCGTTCTGGCACAGGATTCCAGCGCCATCGGCCCGGCCGTGCAGCGCGCGGTCGACGAGGGCATCCCGGTGATCGCCTATGACCGGCTGATCGAAAATCCGGATGCCTTCTACATCACCTTCGACAATGTCGAGGTCGGCCGCATCCAGGCCCGCGAGGTCGAGAAGGTCGCCCCGACCGGCAATTACGTGTTCATCAAGGGCAGCTCGGCCGACCCCAATGCCGATTTCCTGTTTTCCGGCGCCATGGAAGTGCTGAAGCCGAAGATCGACTCCGGCGAGATCGTCAATGTGGGCGAAGCCTATACCGATGGCTGGCTGCCTGAAAACGCGCAGGCCAACATGGAGCAGTTCCTGACGGCCAACAACAACGAGGTCGCTGCGGTGGTGGCTGCAAACGACGGCACGGCCGGCGGCGCCATCGCTGCACTGGAAGCGCAGGGCCTTGCAGGCTCGGTGCCGGTTTCCGGCCAGGATGCCGACCATGCCGCGCTCAACCGCATCGCACGCGGCACGCAGACGGTATCGGTCTGGAAGGACTCCCGCGAGCTCGGACGCGAGGCGACCGAAATCGCCCTTCAGTTGGCCGACGGCACGGCGATGACCGATGTCGAGGGCGCCACCACCTTCAACGGCGGTCCGAACGGGGTGGAAATGAACTCGCTCTTCCTGACGCCCGTTGCGATCACCAAGGAAAATCTCGGCACCATCATCGACTCCGGCTGGGTCTCCAAGGATGTCGTCTGCCAGGGTGTCGCGAGCGGCTCCGTGCCGGCCTGCGACTAAGCCGGCCGCTTCACGGTCGTACGTAACGAGGAGTCCGATCGCATGTCCGATGCAACAGTGGAGCGCCGCCGTGATGGCGGCGCCGGATTGCTGACGCGCGCGCTGCGCGCCACGGAAGTGGATACGCGCATGCTCGGCATGCTCGGTGCTCTTCTGGTTATCTGGCTGGTCTTCCATGTCCTGTCCGGTGGCATCTTCCTGACGCCCCGCAATTTGTGGAACCTGTCGGTACAGACAGCGTCCGTCGCCGTCATGGCGACGGGCATGGTGCTGGTGATCGTAACCCGCAACATCGACCTGTCGGTCGGTTCGATCCTGGGCTTCACCGGCATGATCATGGCGGTCACGCAGGTGCAGTACCTGCCGCCGCTTCTGGGCTTCGAAGGACCGTTCAACTGGCTGATCGCCAGCCTGGCCGGCGTGGCGGTGGGTGTGGCCATCGGCGGATTGCAGGGCGTCATCATCGCCTATGCCGGCGTGCCGGCCTTCATCGTCACGCTCGGCGGGCTGCTGGTCTGGCGCGGCGGGGCGTGGTGGTTGACCTCCGGCAAGACGGTCGCGCCGATGGATTCGACGTTCCGCCTGATGGGTGGCGGAGCGGACGGCTCGCTCGGCGAAACGTGGACCTGGGTCATCGCGGCGCTGGCATGCGTGGTCGTCTGTATCTCGTTCGTCGCCGGCCGCCGGCGCCGCCGCCGTTTCAACTTTCCGCAGCGCCCCATCTGGGCAGAGCTGCTGCTGGGCGGTGTCGCCTGCGGCGGCATCCTGGTCAGCGCGGCGGTGCTGAACGCCTACAAATGGCCATCGGCAATCGCCAACCGCTATGCCGAGGCCAACGGCATCACCGTGCCGGATGGCGGACTGTCCATCGGCTACGGCATCGCCATTCCGGTGCTGATCGCCGTGGTGGTTGGCATCGTCATGACCTTCGTGACCACGCGCACCCGGTTCGGCCGCTATGTCTTTGCCATCGGTGGCAACCCGGAAGCCGCGGAGCTGGCCGGCATCAACACCCGCTGGGTGCTGACGAAGGTGTTCATGCTGATGGGAGGCCTTGCCGCCCTCGGCGCGATGATCTCCACTGCGCGCCTCAACGCCGCCACCAATGCCCAGGGCACGCTGGACGAACTGTACGTGATCGCGGCAGCCGTTATCGGCGGCACGTCGCTGGCCGGCGGCGTCGGCACGGTGGCCGGCGCGATGATCGGCGCGGTGGTGATGCAGTCACTTCAATCGGGGATGGTCCTGCTGGGTATAGATTCGCCCCTGCAGGCGATCATCGTGGGTATCGTACTCGTCATTGCCGTCTGGATCGACGGCGTCTACCGCAGGAGGACGGCATGATCGCGACGACGATCGAGGATATCGCCGACCATGGGCGCGGCACTTCGGATGCCATCGACCGGTCCGGCGCGCCGCTGGTGGCCATGGAAGACATTTCCATCGCGTTCGGCGGCATCCATGCAGTGGAGCGCGCCTCGGTAGACCTGTATCCGGGTGAGGTCGTGGCCTTGCTGGGCCACAACGGCGCCGGCAAATCGACCCTCATCAAGATCCTGTCCGGGGCGTATCGGCGCGACAGCGGCGAAATCCGCGTCAATGGGGAGGCTACGTCCATCACCAATCCGCGCGATGCCAAGGCCCACGGCATCGAGACGATCTACCAGACGCTGGCGCTGGCCGACAATGTCGATGCGGCGGCAAACCTGTTCCTCGGGCGCGAGATGCTGACGCCCTGGGGCACGCTGGACGATGCGGGCATGGAGGCCGAGGCGCGCAAGGTGATGGGGCGCCTGAACCCGAATTTCCGCCGCTTCAAAGAGCCGGTGAAAGCCCTTTCGGGCGGCCAGCGCCAATCGGTGGCCATCGCTCGGGCCATCCTGTTCAACGCCCGCATCCTCATCATGGACGAGCCGACAGCAGCACTCGGCCCGCAGGAAACGGCGCAGGTGGGCGAACTGGTCAAGGAATTGAAGAAGGACGGTATCGGCATCTTCCTCATCAGCCACGACCTGCATGACGTGTTCGACCTTGCCGACCGGGTCGTCGTCATGAAGAACGGCAAGGTCGTCGGCGAGGCGCTGACCTCCGATGTCACCAAGGACGAGGTCCTCGGCATGATCATTCTGGGCAAATGCCCGCCGGGGGCCAAGCCGGGGCCCGGCGCGATGGTGGATTGAGAAAAGAGGCTTTGTCATCATGAGCAGACTTGCAGTCGTCACCGGCGGCAATACCGGCATCGGCCGCCACCTCGTCACGGCCTTGGCCGGCGCGGGCTACGACGTTGCCTTTTCGTGGATCGACCGCCCCGACATGACCGAAAGCCTCATCGCCGAGGTGGAAGCCACAGGGCGTCGCGGCTTCGGGCACAGATGCGATGTCGGCCAGGAGGGGGATGTCGTCGCCTTCTATGACGCGGTGCAGGAATGGGCCGGCACGGCCCCGCATCTTCTGGTCAACAATGCCGGCGTGCAGACCTGGGGCCCCCTTCTCGAAACGACCTCGGATGACTGGGACCTGGTCCTGCGCACCAACGTCAAAGGGACGTTCCTGAACACGCGCGAGGCCGCCAAGAAGATGATCGAAGCCGGCATTGCCGGCGCGATCGTCAATATCGGGTCCGGTTGCAACAAGCTGGCCTTCGCCAACCTTGTCGCCTACACGGCGTCAAAGGGCGGCATAGAGCAGTTCACCAAAGTCTCCGCCGTCGAGCTTGGCCGCTATGGCATCCGCGTCAACTGCGTTGCGCCGGGCGCGATCCTGAACGAGCGAACTGCGGCGGAAACGGGCGACTATGCCGGAAGCTGGGGCGCCATCACGCCGCTCGGCCGCGTCGGCACGGTGGAAGACATTGCCGGGCCGGTGCTGTTTTTCGCAAGCGACGCCGCAGGCTTCGTCACCGGCCAGACGCTTTGGGTGGACGGCGGCGTCTTCACGCAGGCGAACTTCCCGCGGTACTGAACGCACTTGCCTGCATCCATTGTCGCCGCGCGACCAGGGTCGCGCGGCAGGGGCGTCAGAATTCCACTTCTGTCGCAATGCCCTTGCGCACGGCCAGGTCCACGATTGCCGATGCGACCGCCAGATCCTGCAGGCCGACGCCGGTTCCGTCGAAGAGGGTGATTTCCTCCGGCGTGGTGCGGCCGGCATGCCCGCCCGTAACCACCTGGCCGATCTCTACGATCGATCCGGCATCGACAAGGCCGGCGGCAACCGCGTGCTGGCTTTCGCCCAGCGTCACCGCCTGTGCCACCTCATCGGTAAAGACGCTCGCGCGGGCAACCAGCTCCGCCTCCACCTCCTGCTTGCCGACGGTGTCGGTGCCCATGCAGGCGATGTGCGTGCCGGGCCGCACCTGTGCGACCTTCAGGATCGGAGCGAAGGACGAGGTGATGGTGATGATCACGTCGGCCTGCGCACCGAGGCCGTCGAGGTCGACGCGCTCGAACGGCAGGCCGCGCCGGGCCGCAACCTCTTCCAGCTTCGACAGCATCTCCGGCTCGACATTCCAGCCGACGATCTTCTCGAAGGCGCGCTGCTCCAGCGCGGCCTCAAGCTGGAAGGTGGACTGGTGCCCTGCCCCGATGATGCCGAGGGTTCGGGCATCCTGGCGCGCCAGATACTTGATGGAGATGGCCGACGCGGCGGCGGTGCGCAGGGCCGTCAGCCGGTTGCCGCCGACGATGGCCCGGCATTGGCCGGTATCGGCGTCGAACAGGAAGACGGCCGACTGGTGGTTGGTCAGCCCCCTCGCCATGTTGCCCGGCCAGAAGCCGCCGGATTTGAGGCCAAGCGCCAGGCTTTCGCCGTCGAAGCCGGATTTGAAACCGTAGAGGGCGTCGGCGTGGCCGAGCGCCTCGCGCACCACCGGGAAGTTGCGCGCGGTGCGCCGTGCCATGGCGGCGAATACGCCTTCCACGGCCACAAAGCAGTCTGCCGGCCCGATCAGGCCGGCAATGTCGCGTTCGGGTACGATAATCAAGTCGATGCGCTCCGCTTAATAGGCCTTGCCGCGCGCCGAGACCGGCCACACGGTTTCGACGACGCCGTTGCGCACGCCGACATACCAGTCATGGACATTGCAGGTAGGATCGCAATGCCCGGGCACGAGCTTGAGCTTTTCGTTGATCTTCAGAACGCCGTTTGCATCCTCGATGACCCCATGCTCGTCCGAGCATTTGATGTATTTCACATCGTCGCGCCCGTAAATGAACGGCAACCCGGAATCCACCGATTGCGCCTTCAGGCCGGCATCGCAGATGGCCTTGTCGGGCTTGGCGTGGCTCATCACGCTGGTCAGGATGAACAGCGCGTTCTGCCATTCGCCCTTGTCGATGCGCTTCCCGTCCTTGTCGTGGATGCGCCCATAGTCGGCGTCCATGAAGGCATAGCTGCCGCATTGCAGTTCGTTGTACAGGCCCGAATTGCTCTCGAAATAATAGCTTCCGGTGCCGCCGCCGCTGACGATCTGCGGCTCCAGCCCCTCGGCCTTCAGCGCCTCGACCGCATCGCGCACCTGGGCGATGGCGGCATCCAGCTTGGCCTTGCGCTCCTCGTAGCTGTCGATGTGCTGCATGGCCCCCTGATAGGCTTGTATGCCGGTGAAGCGAAGGCTTGGTGCGCCGGCGATGGCGCGCGCGATCTCCAGCACTGCCGGGGTGGTGGTGACGCCGCAGCGCCCTGCCCCGCAATCGATCTCGATGAAGCAGTCCAGAACCGTGCCGTTGCGCTGTGCGGCCTGCGACAGATCGGCGACATTGGCCACATCGTCGACGCAGACGATCACGCGGCCGCCATGCAGCGGCAGGCGCGCCAGCCGCTCGATCTTGGCCGGATCGCGCACCTGGTTGGACACGAGCACGTCCTTGACGCCGGCCCGCACGAAGACCTCCGCCTCCGAAACCTTCTGGCAGCAGACGCCGATGGCGCCGCCCAGCTCCTGCTGCAGGCGCAGGACATCGACCGACTTGTGCATCTTGCCATGCGCGCGATGCGCCATGCCATGCGCCTTGGCGTAGTCGCCCATCTTGCGAATGTTGGCTTCCAGCGCGTCGAGGTCCAGGATCAGGCAGGGTGTCTGGATTTCGTCCGCGCTCATGCCCGGCAGGGCGGGAATGTCGTAACCGACCTCGAGGCCGGCGAATTTCGTTTCCGTATCCATGGGCTCTCTCCTCACTGAGCGTTCGGCTGGTTCCAGGGCAGCTTGTCGAGGTCGACATTGCCGCCGGTGATCACGACGCCGACACGCTGGCCGGCGAAAAGCTCTTTGTTCTTCAGTATGGCCGCCAGCGGCACGGCGCTGGAAGGCTCCATGACGATCTTCAGCCGCTTCCAGATCAGCTTCATCGCATCGACGATCTCCGTCTCGGAAACGGTCAGAATATCGGTCACGTTGCGGCTGACGAAATGCCAGGTCAGGTCCTTTAGGGGTACTTTGAGGCCGTCGGCGATGGTTTCCGGAGCGTCGTCGGCAATGATATGCCCGGCCTTGAAGCTTCGGTAGGCATCGTCCGCCTGCTCCGGTTCGGCAGCATAGATGCGGATATGCGGGGCCAGCGTGGACAAGGTCAGGCAGGTGCCGGACACCATGCCGCCGCCGCCGATGGGCGCGATCACGGCGTCGAGGCCGTCGATCTGGTCGTTCAGCTCCAGGGCGCAGGTGCCCTGCCCGGCAATGACGCGCGGATCGTTGTAGGGATGCACGAACTCGGCACCGGTGCGCGCCACGACCTCGGCAAAGACGGCCTCCCGCGAGGTGGTCGACGGCTCGCACTCCACCACCTCGGCGCCGTAGCCGCGTACGGCATCCTTCTTGGCCTGCGGCGCGGTGCGCGGCATGACGACGGTGCAGGGAATGCCCCGCCGCCCGGCGGCATAGGCCAGGCACGTGCCGTGATTGCCCGACGAGTGGGTCGCAACGCCGCGCGCGGCCTGTTCGTCGCTGAGGCCGAAAACGGCGTTGGATGCGCCGCGTGCCTTGAAAGCCCCCGCCTTCTGCATGTTCTCGCATTTGAAGAAGAGGCTGGCGCCGGCAAGGCCGTCGATATGCTGCGATGTCAGGACGGGCGTGCGATGGATGTAGGGCGCGATCCGCTCGCGCGCCGCAAGCATGTCCTGATAGCTGGGTATGGTCATTGTGTTTCCCCCGTCAGGCGGCGAGCCGGGCTTCGGCGGCTTGTGTGCTGCGATAATGCTCTTGTGCGGCGGCGACGCCGCTGCCCAGCGTGATCGGCAATCCAAGATCGGCCATCGCCATTTCGGCGGTCGCTATGCCGGACAGCGCCATGACGTCGCTGAGGCTGCCGAGATGCCCGATGCGGAACAGCTTGCCTGACACTTCGCCGAGGCCGACGCCGAAGGCGACGTCGTACTTGGTGCTGGCATGGGCCACCAGCCGCGTTGCGTCGAAGCCCTGCGGCGTCATGACGGCGGTGACCGTATCGGAGGCGATCTCCGGACGCGTGGCGCAGAGCGGCATCGCCCAGGCCCTTGCCGCCGCGCGGACACCCTCGGCGATCCGCCGATGCCGAGCAAAGACATTGTCGAGCCCTTCGGTCAGCAGCATCTCGGTCGCCAGCTTCAACCCGTTCAACAGGCCGACGCTGGGCGTATAGGGATAGGCGCCGTCGGCGTAGCGCGCACGCATGTCGGCGATGTCGAAGAAGGTGCGCGGCAGTTTCGCATCCGCCATCACGTCCATCGCGCGCGGCGAGCAGGCCACGATGGCAAGGCCCACGGGCAGCATGAATCCCTTCTGCGAGCCGGTGACGGCGATATCGACACCCCACTCGTCCATGCGGAAATCCATCGACGCGATGGAACTTACCCCATCCACGAACAGCATCGCCGGATGGTTGGCGGCATCAAGCGCGCGGCGAACCGCCGCGATGTCCGAGCGAACGCCGGTGGCCGTTTCGTTGTGCGTGGCCAGAACGGCCTTGATGCGATGCTGCCGGTCGGCGCGCAGGCGCGCTTCATAAGCCTCGATGGGAAGCGCGTTGCCCCATGCCTCCTCGACCAGTTCGACATTCAGGCCGTGGCGGCGGCACATGTCGATCCAGCGGTGGCTGAACATGCCGAAGCGGGCGGCAAGGACCGTATCGCCCGGGCTGAGCGTGTTGGTGATGGCCGTCTCCCACCCGCCGGTGCCGGTGGACGGAAACACGAAAACCTCGGACGAGGCGCCCTTGATGACCTTGCGCACACCGGCCAGCGCCGGATGCAGGATTTCGGCAAAGCGCGGCGACCGGTGGTCCAGCGTCGGCATATCCGCCGCGCGGCGCAGCACTTCCGGCATGTTGGTCGGGCCGGGTATGAAAACGGGGTTCTGCATGTACATCGGCAAACGCCCTCCTCGACGATGCTGTCAGCCTAACACCGGTGATCGGCATTGGAAATTTTCTTGAAAAACATTTTCATTTGTGTCGGAATGACGCTTTCTATAGTGAAATCAGCGTGTTGCAGTTTTTCAGACAATGGGGCGGCGATGGCGGGTGAAATCAGGAGGCGCGGTCGTCCGAAGGCTTTCAACGAGCCGGAGGGGGAAGCACGCGTCAAGGCGGTGGACCGCGCGCTGGATGTGCTGGACGCCATCGCGGCATCGGACGGCATCAGCCTCAGCCGCCTGGCAGATCAATTGGACGAATCCGTCGCAACCATCCATCGCGTGCTCGGAACGTTGGAACACCGCGACTTCGTCGAATGCGGTGCGGACGATCAACTATGGCGCGTGGGCAGCGGCGCCTTTCGGCTGGGGTCGTCCTTCCTGCGCCGGACAAACGTGGTGGAGCAGAGCCGCCCTGCGCTCCGCCAGCTGATGCAGTTGTGCGGAGAGACAGCCAACCTCGGCATGGAAAAGGAAGGCTTCGTGCTGTTCCTCAGTCAGGTGGAAACGCATGAGGCGATCCGCGCCTTCTTTCCGCCGGGCACGCTCTCGCCGCTGCATGCCTCCGGTATCGGCAAGGCGCTGTTGTCCACCTACGACGCGCCGCGCTTCGAGACGTTCTGTGCAACGGTGCCGATGGTGCGCTTTACCGATAAGACCCTGACAAGTGCGCAGGATCTGGCCCGTGACATAGCGCTGGCGCGGCAGCGTGGATTTGCCGTCGACGACGAGGAAAAGTCACCCGGCATGCGGTGTGTGGCCGCGCCGATCCGCAATCATCACGGCGAAGCGGTTGCCGGCATTTCCGTGTCCGGGCCAACGCACCGCATGGGCACGGAACGCCTGGACGAAATCGGCGCCCATGTAAAAGCCGCCGCGACCGAGGTGTCGCGGCGGCTTGGCGCTGCATGAAACTGCGTGCTGTCAGCTACCTTCGTACCAGGCTACGAGGCGCTGGCGCTCTTCCGGCGTCATGGAGGTGATGTTGCCCGGCGGCATGGCGTGGCTGCGCCCGGCCTGCACGTATATTTCCCGTGCATGTTCGGCAATCGCCTCGCCGCTGTCCAGCATCACGCCCTTGGGCGCGCGGTGGACCCCCTCCCAAACCGGCTCTGCGGCGTGGCACATGGAGCAGCGGCCCATGACCGTCGTCTTGACGGTGTTGAACTCGGCCGATGCCATCAGCGTTTCGGCCCGCGCCGACACCCTTTCCTGCCCGGTCAGGATCGACGGCGCGGTCGACAGCCACATGATGACGATAAACAGCACGGCGGATGCGCACCATGTCCAGTGCGGCTTGGCGCCGGTGGCATGCATGGTGTTGAAATAATGCCGGATCAGCACGCCGATGATGAAGACGAGCGACGCGATGATCCAGTTGAACTCCGTGCCGTATGCCAGCGGATAATGGTTGGACAGCATCAGGAAGATCACGGGCAGCGTCAGGTAATTGTTGTGCGTCGAGCGCTGCTTGGCGATGCGGCCGTATTTCGGGTCGGGCTTGCGGCCGGCCTTCAGGTCGGCCACCACGATCTTCTGGTTCGGGATGATGATCAGGAAGACGTTGGCCGACATGATCGTGGCGGTGAACGCGCCAAGATGCAGCAGCGCCGCCCGGCCGGTGAACAGATGCGTGTAGCCGTAGGCAACGCAGACCACCACCGCATAAAGCAGCAGCATCAGCGCCGTATCGTGCCGCCCGAGAGGCGACTTGCAGAGCTGGTCGTAGACCACCCAGCCGAGGGCCAGAGACCCCATCGAAATCAGAATCGCCACCGGTACGGAAACGTCCAGCACGTTCCGGTCGATCAGGAACAGGTCGGCCCCGGTGTAATAGACGACAGCCAGCAGGAAGAAGCCGGACAGCCAGGTGGCGTAGCTTTCCCATTTGAACCAGGTCAGGTGCTCCGGCAGGTTGGCCGGGGCAACCAGGTATTTCTGGATATGGTAGAAGCCGCCGCCATGCACCTGCCACTCTTCTCCATAGGCGCCGACGGGAAGCCCCTCGCGTTTGCGAAGGCCAAGATCCAGGGCGATGAAGTAGAAGGACGAGCCGATCCAGGCGATGGCCGTCACCACGTGGAGCCAGCGGGCGGCAAAGGCCAACCACTCCCAGAAGATCGCAAATTCGTACACGGGCACCCCCTCTCGGCTAGGACGGACACTCTACGCTGCCGCCCCGTCGGCGAAATCATGCCGCATTCGGGATGACTTTCAAACGAAAGACGAAAATGATAGCGGGCCGGACTGCATCAGGGAGAAACGTGCCGGATGATCTATCTCGACAATGTCGCCGTCTTTGTCCGTGTGGTGGAGCTGGGCACGCTTTCCGCCGCCGGGCGAGACCTGCGCATATCGCCGGCCGTTGCCTCGCACCGGATCAAGGAGCTCGAGAAGCATCTGGGCGTACGCCTGTTCAACCGCACCACCCGGCAGGTCAGCCCGACCGAACATGGCCGCGCCTTCTATGAGGGCGCCAAGAAGGTTCTGGATGCGGTCGCGGAGGCGGAGGCCAACGTGGCCTCGCTGTCGGACAGGCCGCGCGGGGTGATCCGCGTTACGGCGCCGCTGGGCTTCGGCCGCCGCTTCATCGCTTCCGGCATTCCCGAATTTCACGATCGCTTTCCGGAGATCGAGGTGCGGCTGCGCCTGTCGGACCACAATGTGGATATGATGAAGGAGGGCATCGACCTGGCCTTCCGGCTTGGCCTCATGGAAGATTCCAGCCTCCGGATGCGCGGCATACTGGAATGCGAGCGCGTGCTGGTGGCATCGGCGGAGTATCTGGCGCGCAAGGGCGTGCCGGAGGTTCCCGCTGCGCTGGTTACCGGAGGGCACGAATGCCTGCTCTTGCGCTTTCCGGGATCGCGGGAATTCTTCTGGACGCTGCATGGGCCGGACGGACCGGAGAAGGTGGATGTGAGCGGGCCGTTCGATTCGGACGATGGCGACGTTCTGACCGACTGGGCGCTGGCCGGGCGCGGCATCGTGATGAAGCCCCGCTTCGAGGTGGAGCCTTATTTGCGCTCCGGCCGGCTGCAGGTCGTGCTACCGCAGGCACCCCCGCCTGCCGTACAGCTTGCGGCGGTCTATCCGCACCGCAAGTTCCAGGACCCCAAGCTGCGGCTGTTTCTGGAGTTCATGGTAGCGCGCTGCCAGCGCATGGTGCGCGATGCGCTGGCAGCCGCGTGATGGCGAGGCCGTCAGCTACCCCGGTAGGTGGAGTAGCTGAACGGAGAGATCAGCAGCGGTACGTGATAATGCGCCGCTTCTGCCATGCCGAAGCGGATCGGCACACGGTCCAGGAACAGCGGTTCCGAAAGGCCGGGCGCGGTGCTTTTCAGATAATCGCCGGCATGGAAAAGCAGCTCGTACACACCGGTGGAGAAGTCCGCGCCGGACAGGATGGGCCCATCGCACCGGCCGTCATCATTGGTGACGACCGTCTTCAGGTGAACGCGGCTATCCCCGTCCAGCCGGAACAGCTCTATGCGCATGCCGGCGGCCGGACGCCCGGTTGCCGTATCCAGAACATGCGTGGTCAACCGTCCTGTCGTATCGGCCATGGGATCCTCTCTCTTTTCGACTTGCACAGGATACCCTAACGCCGGAACCGAAACCTCATGGATGCTGTCCGGCAGGAAAGACTTTCAAATTCGTGGGGGTGAATGCGGCCGGGCAAGCTATTCTAACCTCGATTTCGAGTGGAATGGAGACGACGCTATGGGCACCGCCGACCGTTATGTACGCAACATGCGGGGTTATGGACCAAACCCGCCCGATGCGCGCTGGCCGGGGGGCGCCAAAGTGGCCGTATCCTTCGTCGTCAATTACGAGGAAGGCGGCGAGAACAACGTGCTGCACGGGGATGCCGCTTCGGAGGCTTTCCTGTCCGAGATCGTCGGCGCGGCGCCGTGGCCGGGCAAGCGCCACTGGAACATGGAATCCATCTACGAGTACGGCGCGCGCGTCGGCTTCTGGCGGCTGCACCGGCTGTTCACGCAGAGTGCCGTGCCGGTAACGGTGTACGGGGTGGCAACCGCGCTTGCCCGCTCGCCCGAGCAGGTCGAGGCCATGAAGGCCGCCGATTGGGAGATCGCATCGCACGGCCTGCGCTGGATCGACTATCGCGACCATGCCGAGGCCGACGAGGCGAAAGACCTGGACGAGGCGATCCGGCTGCATACCGAAGTCGTGGGCGAGCGTCCGACCGGCCTGTATCTCGGCCGCACATCGAGCTGGTCGGTGCGGCTGGCCGCAGCGGAAAAGGGCTTCGTCTGGATATCGGACACCTATGACGACGACCTGCCCTACTGGCTCGACCATGATGGCCACGGCAATGGCATAGACCCGCAGCTCGTGTTGCCCTACACGCTCGACGCCAACGACATGCGCTTCGCCACGCCGCAAGGCTTCAACACCGGCGAGCAGTTCTTCACCTATCTCAAGGATGCCTTCGACACGCATTATGCCGAAGGCGCGGAAGGCCGCCCGTCGATGATGACCATCGGCCTGCACTGCCGCCTGATCGGGCGGCCGGGCCGCTTTGCCGCGCTCCGCCGCTTCGTGGAATATGTCAGGGGCCATGAGGACGTCTGGATTGCCCGGCGTATCGACATTGCGCGGCACTGGATTGCAGGACATCCCTACCAGGCACCGTCGCTGCGGCCATCGCGGATGGCGCGGGCGGATTTCGTCACCCGCTTCGGCTCGATCTACGAGCATTCGCCCTTCATCGCCGAACGGGCTTTCGACCTGGAGCTTGGGCCCGCGCATGACAGCGCGGCCGGCCTTGCCAACGCCCTGGCCCGCGCCTTCCGTTCGTCCAGCGCAGAGGAAAGGCTGGGCGTTCTGCAGGCCCACCCCGATCTGGCCGGCAAGCTTGCCGCGGCAAAGCGGCTGACCGACGAGTCCACGCGGGAGCAGGCATCGGCCGGACTGGATGCCCTGACCGATGACGAAAGGGCGAAGTTCACGCAGCTCAACGAGGCCTATGTGGCCAAGTTCGGCTTTCCCTTCATCATTGCCGTGCGCGACCACGACAAGGCGTCCATCCTGTCGGCTTTCGAGCAACGCCTTTCGAACGACCGCGACAGCGAACTGGCCACCGCCTGCCGGCAGGTGGAGCGGATCGCGACCCTGCGCCTCAAGGAGATCCTCCCGCAATGAACGCAAAGACGATGAACCGCAGCTATTACGCGCCCACCGGCGGGCTGCCGCCGCAGACGCAACTGCTGACCGACAGGGCGGTGTTCACAGAGGCCTATGCCGTCATTCCGAAGGGCACGATGAGCGACATCGTGACCAGCCTTCTGCCGCACTGGACCGGAACCCGTCTGTGGGTATTGTCGCGCCCATTGTCCGGCTTTGCGGAAACCTTCTCCCAGTACATCATGGAAGTGCAGCCGGGCGGCGGCTCCGACCGGCCCGAGAGCGACCCGGACGCCGAGGGCGTACTCTTCGTGGTCGAGGGGGAGATCACCGTCAGCGTAGACGGGGAAGCCCATCGCCTGCATGCCGGCTGCTACGCCTATCTGCCGCCATCCAGCAACTGGACCCTGTCCAACGGAGGCGATCGCGTTGCGCGGTTCCACTGGGTGCGCAAGGCCTACGAGGCGGTCGATGGTATCGACGTGCCGGAGCCGCTGTTCCTCGACGAAGCCTCGATTGCGCCGACGCCCATGCCGGGCACCGACGGCAAGTGGGCGACAACACGCTTCGTCGACCCGGCCGACCTTCGGCACGACATGCACGTGACCATCGTCACGTTGCAGCCGGGCGCGGTCATCCCCTTCGCCGAAACCCATGTCATGGAACACGGGCTCTACGTGCTGGAGGGCAAGGCCGTCTACCACCTCAACCAGGACTGGGTAGAGGTCGAGGCCGGCGATTACATGTGGCTGCGCGCCTTCTGCCCGCAAGCCTGCTATGCGGGCGGCCCGGGCAATTTCCGCTATCTTCTCTACAAGGACGTCAACCGCCACATGGCGCTACCGCGTCGGGGCCGGGCATGAGCCCCGTCGTGACGGCCAGGCCGCTGACACGCGCGGCCTTTGCCCCCTATGGCGATGTGCTGGATACCGATTGGACGAATCACTATCCGATCAATGCCGGCCGCTGCGAGCGCTTCCACGAGCTGGCGCGCATCGAAACCATCGGCGAGGATGCGCGGGCCATCCTGTCGATCTTCTGCGGCACACCCTACGACATGCCCCTCACCCTGACGCTGGTGGAGCGGCACCCGCTGGGTAGCCAGGCCTTCATGCCGATGGACGGGCGGCCTTTCCTGGTGGTCGTCTGCCCGGACGAGGATGGCCGGCCCGGCCGTCCGGAGGCGTTCGTGACGGCCCCGGGACAAGGGGTCAACTACCATCGCAATGTCTGGCACGGCGTGCTGACGCCGCTTGGGCAACCGCAGAACTTCATCGTGGCCGACCGGGGCGGAAGCGGCAACAATCTTGAAGAGTTCACCCTGGACGAGCCCTTCACAATCGCGCTTCCGAAGGACATGGCCCATGAATAGTGAGATGATCGACCGGCTGTTCGACGTGATCGAGCAGGACATCGTCCCCAGGACACGCGCCGGCGTCGCCGCCGGCAACAAGGTGTTCGGAGCGGCGATCCTGCGCAAGGACGATCTGTCGGTGGTGGTGGCGGAAACCAACAACGAGCTGGAAAATCCGCTTTGGCATGGCGAGATGCATGCGCTGAAGCGCTTTTACGAAATGCGCAAGGAAGACAGGCCCGACACGCGGGACTGCGTCTTCCTGTCGACGCACGAGCCGTGCACCCTTTGCCTGTCGGCGATCACCTGGGCCGGGTTCGACAATTTCTCCTACTTCTTCAGCCACGAGGATTCACGGGATGCCTTCGCCATCCCGCATGACCTTGCCATCCTGAAGGAAGTGTTCGGGCTGGAGCCGGGCGGCTACCGCCGCACCAACGCCTATTGGACAAGCACCGCCCTTGCCGGCGCGGTGGAGGCGGCGCCCGATGGCGCACGGCCCCGGCTGCGGGCCCGCGCGGATGCCATCCGTTCGGCATATGACGGGCTTTCGGGCACGTATCAGGCGTCCAAGGCCGGCAACGACATTCCCTTGTCGTAAAGACTTTCAAACCGACTGACGGAAATGCGCGAGCGGAACCCAGAGTAGGCTCGCTGTGATCGGCCCTGCCCCAGATAACAACAAAACGGGGGCATGGCCGAGATGCGCCGCATGGCGCATCATGATCAGGACAAACAGGGAGGACCGTTCCTGATGACCCCCAATTCCATTGGCGCCGATACCGCCGGCCCGCAGACGGGCGTTCATCCCGTAGACGAGATGCTGCCGGCCCCCAAGCTGTTCACGCTGGGCCTGCAACACGTGCTGGTCATGTATGCCGGCGCGGTGGCCGTGCCGCTTATCGTCGGCCGCGCCTTGCAGCTTACGCCGACACAGGTGGCCCTTCTGATCTCGGCGGACCTGTTCGTCTGCGGCATCGTCACGCTTATCCAGTCGCTCGGCGCGACACGCTGGTTCGGCATCAAGATGCCGGTGATGATGGGCGTCACCTTCGCGGCGGTCGGCCCGATGGTCGCCATCGGTACGGCCAACCCCGGCGTCGACGGCGCACGCATGATCTTCGGCTCGATCATCGCCGCAGGCTTCATCGCCATCTTTCTGGCGCCACTGGTGGCGCGGATGCTGCGCTTCTTTCCGCCGGTGGTGACGGGCTCCATCATCCTCGTCATCGGCGTGACGCTGATGCGCGTCGGCATAGACTGGGTCTTCGGCATTCAGCGCGGCCCCACCGCACCCCAGGTGGTGGACCCGGCGCATGCGGCGTGGCTGCAGGCCGCCGCCGCCAATGCCCCGGCAATGCCGGACGGGCTGAGGCTGGCCGCGACCGTGGACAACCCGGCCTATGCCCAGCCCTCGCACATCGCCATTTCGGCCCTCGTGCTGGTCGTAGTGCTGCTGATCGCCCGGTATGGCCGCGGGTTCCTGTCCAATATCTGCGTCCTGATCGGCATCGTGCTCGGCGGCGTCGTGGCCGCGCTTGCCGGCATGATGGACTTTTCCCATGTGGGAAGTGCCGGCTGGTTCGCCTTCGTCACGCCGTTCAGCTTCGGCACGCCCATCTTCGAGCCGGTCATGATCGCGACCATGGTGCTGGTGATGATCGTGACCCTGATCGAGTCCACCGGCATGTTCCTGGCCTTGAGCGACCTGACCGGGCGCAAGCTGACCCGGCCCATGCTGGAGGCCGGCCTGCGCACCGATGGCCTCGGAACCGTCATCGGCGGCATCTTCAACACCTTTCCCTACACGTCCTTCTCTCAGAATGTCGGCCTTGTGGGCGTTACCGGTATCCGCTCCCGCTATGTCTGCGCCGCCGGCGGCGTCATCCTGATATGCCTGGGGCTCGTCCCCAAGATGGGCGCCCTCGCCGAAGCCATTCCGACCTTCGTCCTGGGTGGCGCGGGCATCGTCATGTTCGGCATGGTGGCGGCGACGGGAGTGCGCATCCTGGGCGCCGGTGCGGACTTTGCCCGTAACCGCCACAACATGTTCATCGTTGCGGTCAGCCTGGGCTTCGGCATGATCCCGATGGTCGCGCCGCATTTCCTGATGTGGATGCCGCATGCGCTGCACCCGCTGATCGAATCCGGCATCCTGCTGGCCAGCATATCGGCCGTGGCGTTGAACGCGTTCTTCAACGGTGCCGGCGCAACGGAAGCGGATCTGCGTGCCGCGGCGCAGGTGGCAGAGCACTGACCGCTTCCACACGGTCGACTGCGCCACCCTTGAGAGCCCTGCCGGCGACGTAGGTTTCGACGACGGCACGGTCATCGCCCATGGTCTGCAGGATGAACAGCTCATCCTCCAGGCAGCGGGCACGCTCCGCCCGCAGCGCCATGGCGGGCGTGGCAGCCGGATCGAGAACGACGATATCGGCGGCGCTGCCATCGGCCAGCGTGCCGATATAGTGTGCCAGTCCGAGCGCCAGCGCGTTGCCGCGCGTCGCCTTGTGGAACCCGGCCAGAATGCCCAGCTTGTCGCCGCGAAGCTGCCGCACATCATAGGCCGCCGCGAGGGTGCGCAGCATCGAATAGGAGGTGCCTGCACCGATATCCGTGGCGATGGCACTGACGATACCGCGCCCTTCCAGCGTCCGCCCGGCAAACAGGCCGGAGCCGAGGAACAGGTTGGAGGTCGGGCAATGGACGGCGCGCGCGCCGCTTTCCGCCATGCGCTCTATCTCCCGCTCTTCCAGATGGATGGCATGGGCCAGATGCAGGCGCGGCGACAGGAGGCCGACGCTTTCGTAGATATCCAGATAATCGCGAGCCTTCGGATAGAGCGACAGCGTATACGCGATCTCGGCAAGGTTTTCCGAAAGGTGCGTCTGCACGATGCAATCGGGGTGTTCACGCGCCAGGGCGCCGGCCGCTTCGAGCTGGCCTTGCGTCGACGTGATCGCGAAGCGCGGCGTGATCGCATAGGCAAGCCTGCCGCGCCCATGCCACCGGGCGATCAGGGCCTTGCTATCGTCATAGCTGGACTGCGCCGTATCCAGGACGCTGTCCGGCGCGTTCCGGTCC
Organism: Aureimonas altamirensis; assembly: GCF_001463885.1. GTDB lineage: Bacteria > Pseudomonadota > Alphaproteobacteria > Rhizobiales > Rhizobiaceae > Aureimonas > Aureimonas altamirensis. Next base: position 316,676 of record NZ_BBWQ01000018.1, read on the forward strand.
ATCATCGTCTTTCCGGCCACCAGGCACATGTTGCGCGCCTCGGCGGCGGCCATCAGCGCGTCGACGGACGTCGCGTGGCTGGAGCCGAAGGCCAGCGCCGTCGTGGTGCCGTTGCGCGAAAATTCGTCCAGGATGAACTCCGCCATCCGCTGGGCGTGGGCCGCATCGCAAAAACGCCCTTCCTCCGGGAAGACGTAGCTGTTGAGCCAGTCGAGAAGCTGCTCGCCCCAGCTTGCCACCACCTGCACCTGCGGAAAGTGGATATGGGCGTCGATGAAGCCGGGCATCAGGATATGCGGGCGATGATCCACCACGCGCGCACCGCGTCCGTCCATATCGGAAAAAGGACCGCTGGCGACGATACGCCCATGCTCGATCAGGATTGCGCCATCCTCGATCCACCGGTGAGTGTTCGTGTCCGTCTCCGGATCGCCGTGGAAATCAAGCAGGCGTCCGCGCAGCAACGTCTTCATGGTTTTCTTCCTTCATATCAGCGGGGCCGAACAGCCCCATCAACTCGGCGGCGGTAAACGCGGCGATGACTTCCGGACGCTTGTCCCTGGAGAAGCCCGCGCCGATAGGGCAGGTCAGCCCGGTGTCCGAAAGGCCGGGCACGGACCGACGCAGCCATGAGCGGAAGCTGGCCCGCTTGGTGGAAGAGCCGATCATGCCGACATAGGCCGCATCGCCGCGCCCCAACGCCTCCGCAGCCAGGAGAAAGTCGAGCGCATGGTCGTGCGTCAGGATCACGTAGGCCGTGTTGGCCGGCGCGGCGCGCACCTCGGCCTCCGGAATGGGCGTCAGCACCCGCTCGATCCCGTCGGGCAGCAGCGAAAGCTCATCCGTGCGCGGATCGATGACGCGGAAGGCAACCGGAAGCAGCGACAGGGCCCGTGCAAGGGCGCGTCCGACATGCCCGGCGCCGAAGATCAGAACCGTCGGCAGGTTTGGTGCGGGGGCATCCTCGCCCTCGGTGCCGGTCAGTTGCAGCGTGACGTGTCCGCCGCAGCATTGGCCGATGGCCGGCCCCAGCGGAACCTCCATCCGCAGCGCGCCGCCGCCGGCCGCAAGAAGGCGTCGCGCCTCCGCGATGGCCATGTATTCGAGCTGTCCGCCGCCGATGGTCCCGACGAGGCGATCGGCATGCACGTCCATGAAGGTCCCGGACTCGCGGGGGGCAGAGCCACGGACCCGCACGATGGCGACACGCACGAACATGTCATGCACCACGCTTCATGCGGTCGATGGCCATCAGCACCCGCTCCGGTGTTGCCGGCGCGTCGAGACGCGGGCAGATGCGATAATCCGCGAACGAGGCGACGGCCATGCCGATGGCCTCGAAAACCGATATGCCGAGGCAGAAGGGTGGCTCGCCCACGGCCTTGGACCGCTTGATCGAGCGCTCCTTGTTGACCGACCAGTCGGCCAGCGCGACGTTGAACACCTTGGGCCGGTCGGAGGCCAGGGGGATCTTGTAGGTGGACGGCGCATGGGTGCGCAGTTCGCCCTCGGCGTTCCACCACAGCTCTTCCGAGGTAAGCCAGCCGGTGCCCTGCACGAAGGCTCCCTCGACCTGCCCCTTGTCGAGCGCCGGGTTCAACGACTTGCCGACATCGTGCAGGATATCCGCACGCTCGATCACGTATTCGCCCGTCAGGCTATCCACCGATACCTCGGCGACCGCCGCACCATAGGAGAAGTAGTAGAAGGGACGGCCCTGCCCCGTCTGCCTGTTCCAGTGGATCTTGGGCGTCTTGTAGAAGCCGGCCGCCGAAAGCTGGATGCGCGCCATGTAGGCTGCGCGGATGAAGGCGTCGAAGGCCATCACCCTTTGCCCAAGCACCACGCCGGCCGGTGTCAGCGCAAACTCGTCCGGGGTGATGTCGTAGGCCTCCACGGCAAAGGCGCGCAGCCGATCCACGATCTGCCTGCAGGCGTCTTCTGCCGCCATGCCGTTCAGGTCTGTGCCGGAGGATGCCGCCGTTGCCGACGTATTCGGCACCTTGTCGGTCTGGGTCCGGGTAATCAGCACGCGGTCGATATCCACCTGGAAGGCATCGGCCACCACCTGCGCAACCTTGGTGTGCAGTCCCTGGCCCATCTCGCAGCCGCCATGGTTCAACTGGATCGAGCCATCGGAATAGACATGCACCAGCGCTCCGGCCTGGTTGAACCATGTCGCAGTGAACGAGATCCCGAACTTGACCGGCACCAGCGCGATGCCACGGCGGATGACCCCGCCGCGTGCGTTGGCCTCCAATATGGCGCGCCGGCGCGCCTGATAATCGCTGCTGGCCTCCAGCTCGTCGATCAGGCGGGGCAGGATCTGGTCTTCGACGGTCTGGTGATAGGGCGTTAGCTGGCCGTTCTCGTACAGGTTGCGGCGGCGCACCGCCAACGTGTCCTGTCCCGTCGCATAGGCGATCTCTTCCACGATCCGCTCGGCGGCGATGATGCCCTGCGGTCCGCCAAAACCGCGGAAGGCGGTATTGGAAACCGTATTGGTTTTCAGGGGATGCGAGCTCAACCGCACATGCGGATAGAAATAAGCGTTGTCGGCGTGGAACAGCGCCCGATCGGTGACCGGGCCGGACAAGTCGGCCGAGAAGCCGCACCGCGCCGCATAGTCGCCGCGCACCGCCTGGATACGGCCCGTATCGTCGAAGCCGACGTCGTAATCGATGGCGAAGTCGTGCCGCTTGCCGGTTGCAACCATGTCGTCGTCGCGGTCCGGCCGCAGCTTGACCGCGCATTTCAGCCGCTTCGCCGCGATGGCGGCAACGCAGGCGAACAGGTTCATCTGCGTTTCTTTGCCGCCGAAGCCGCCGCCCATGCGGCGCACCGAAACGGTGACGGCATTGGCCGGCACGCCGAGGGCGTGCGAAACCATGTGCTGCACTTCCGAGGGATGCTGTGTCGACACGTGGACGGTGACTTCGGCATCCTCGCCCGGCACGGCCAGCGCGATCTGGCCCTCCAGATAGAAGTGATCCTGCCCGCCGACGACCATGCGTCCGGCCAGCCTGTGCGGCGCGCCGGCCAACGCGGTATCCACTTCGCCGCGCTGCAGCGTCAGCGGCGCCGTAACATAGGGGTAGCCTGCCGCCGTCGCGCTCTCGATATCCAGCGCGTGCGGCAGCTTGCGGTAGCGCACCTTGGCCAGCCTTGCCGCGCGGCGTGCCAACTCGCGCGTTTGCGCCACGACGGCAAACAGCGGCTGGCCCCAGAACTCGACCGTCTCAGTCGCGAAGATGGGGTCGTCATGCAGGCCATTCGGCGAAATGTCGTTGACGCCCGGTATGTCGGCGGCGGTCATGACCCAGCAAACGCCCGGCGCGGCCTCGACGGCCGACAGGTCCATCGCCTCGATATGGCCATGCGCAACGGTGGACAGGCCAAGGCACGCATGCAGCGTACCCACGGGCTCCATGATATCGTCGGTATATTCGGCGGTACCGGTGACGTGCTTGTGGGCACTGTCATGCCGCAATGACTGGTGGACGCCCCCCGCGATGCGGTTGGCGATGGCTGCGTTGTCGTCCTTCATGCCACCCTCCCCATGATGGTCGCGTCCACGCCGCGATCCAGCCGATGGACGTCGCCGGTTCCGTGCTCCAGCCAGAAACGGCGTAAGAGATTGGCCGCCACGAGCAGCCTGTAGTCGGCGCTGGCGCGCCAGTCGGACAGGGGCGTGAAATCTTCCGGTATGGCGGCTGCGGCCGCTTCGAAGCTGCGCTCGCAGAAGGGCGCGCCGGTCAGGGTAACCTCGGCGCCCGTCGCGCGCTTCGGCGTGCCCGCCATGCCGCCGAAGGCGATGCGCGCCTCTTCTATGATGCCGTCGCGCACGGTGATGCAGAAGCCTGCCGCGACGGCCGAGATATCGGCATGATGGCGCTTGGATACCTTGTAGGCGGACACCAGGCGGCCCGCCGGCAAGGGCACATGGATGGTCTCAAGGAACTCGCCCTTCTGCCTGTCCTGTTTTCCGTATGCGATGAAGAAATCCTCGAGCTTCATCCGGCGGCGCTGCCCGCGATGGCGCAAGGTAATCTCCGCACCCAGCGCGATCATCAGCGGCGGCGTCTCGCCGATGGGCGAGCCATTGGCGATGTTGCCGCCGATCGTGCCGGCATTGCGCACCTGCCAGCCGCCGATGCGCGACCAGTAGTCGGCAGCGCCCGGCACCAGCCGCCGGATGGTGTCCTCTGCCTCGCTGTAGGTGGCGCCGGCGCCGATGGACAGCCATTCGCCGTCCTGGGTAACGCCCTTCAATCCATCGAGGCCGCCGATGAAGATGGCGGGCGAAATCGGCTTCAGAAACTTGGTGACCCACAGGCCGACATCGGTTGCGCCGGCTACCAGCGTAGCCTCCGGCATGTCGGCATAGATCTGCGCGAACTGATCGAGATCGGCCGGCACCACGCCAAGGCCGGACGGGCCCTCCAGCCGCGCGCCGCTGCCGGCCAGTTTCGCCAACCGCGCCATGATGTCTTCCCGTTCGACGGCAAGCCTGTCGAAGGCCTGTCCGCCCGCGGCGGCTGCGGCCAGTGCAGCGCGCACGATGCTTTCATATCCGGTGCAGCGGCAGAGATTGCCCTGCAGCGCCGTCTCCACCGCGACGGCATCGGGTTTGGGATTACCGATCCACAGGCCGTACAGCGCCATGACGATGCCGGGCGTGCAGAAGCCGCACTGCGAGCCATGGTGCTCCATCATCGCCAGCTGCACGGGGTGCAGGCCGCCTTGTGCACCCCTCAGATGCTCGATGGTTACGACATGGGTTGCGTGGCAGGACGCCAGGAAACGGATGCAGGCGTTGACCGGCTCGTAGACGAGGCGACCGTCCATGAGACGGCCGACAAGCACGGTGCACGCGCCGCAATCTCCCTCGGCGCAGCCCTCCTTTGTCCCCGTCAGGCGCAGTTGCAGGCGCAGGAAATCCAGAAGCGTCGCATCGGGTGCGCCGTCGCGCACCTCGATATCGCGATCGTTGAGAATGAACCGTATCCCATCGGCGTCGCGCATTCGGCTTCCTCCCTTGCGTTGCGGTGAGACTAAGTCCGAGCGCCCCCTTGCCGACAGGCATCGTTTCGATGAAGACTTTATAGATCGCGTAGATAATCGCGGTTCTCCCATCATCAGGGTCGGACATCGCATGACGCATATCGACAGCCTGAGGCTTTTCATCCGTGTCGTCGAACTGGGCAGCATCACCGCCGGCGGGCGCGATGTGCGCATGACGCCGGCCGTCGCTTCCAACCGCATCCGCGCGCTGGAGCAGGCGCTGGGCATCCAGCTATTCAACCGCACGACGCGCAAGCTGAAGCCGACGGAGGCGGCACAGCTCTACTACGAACATGCGCGGCGCATCGTCGATGCCGTCGAGGAGGCCGACGCCCAGATGGCCGGCTATGCCGGACGCCCGCGCGGAACCATCCGCGTGGCTGCGCCGCTTGTGGCCGGCAAGACAATCGTCGGGCCGATCATTCCGGCTTTCGCCGACGCCTACCCCGACATCGAGCTGCGGGTACGGCTGACCGACCGGACCATCGACGTCTTCGACGACAGTCTCGACCTTGTCTTCTTTCTGGGGGAACTGCACGATTCCGGCCTGAGCTGGGCGCATATCGCGGATTGCGACCGCGTCATCTGCGCCGCCCCTTCTTACCTTGCACGCCACGGCACGCCGGAACGGCCCGAAGACCTTGCCGCACACAACTGCCTGCTGCTGCGCTATCCGCGCTCCTCGGAATATTACTGGGTGCTGACCGGTGCGGACGGACCGCAGAAGATGCTGGTCAAGGGCAGCTTCGACGCCGACGACAGCGGCCTGCTCCTGGAATGGGCGCTGGCCGGAGCCGGCATCGTCAACCGGCCGCGCTTCGAGGTGGCCGCCGATCTGGCGGCAGGCAGGCTCGTGGAACTGCTGTCCGGGCACGCGCCGCCGCCGGCGCGATTTGGCCTGTTGTACCCCCATAGCCGCATGCGCAATCCGAAGTTGAAGGTTTTTGTGGACTTCGCGGTGCGTGAAGCAAAGAAAGCCCACCAGCGATTGTTGTCAGTCGAGGCGGCATGATTTTCAATCATCTGTAGAAACTGAGTCCGCGAGTTCTGGTTAATCGCCTTGCCGCGATCTCCGTATTCTGGCCCGCATGAGCGGGATTGAACCCGACACCCCGGGAGGAATGATGGCAGGGAAATGGTTCGACCTCGAGGCATTGGGTACCAATGTCCGTACCGAGGTAATCGCCGGTGTCACCACGTTTTTGACGATGGCGTACATCATCTTCGTAAACCCCGAAATCCTGGCGACGACAGGCATGGACCACGGGGCGGTCTTCGTGGCCACGTGCCTTGCCGCCGCGCTCGGCTCGGCCATCATGGGCCTGTGGGCGAACTGGCCGGTAGCCATGGCGCCCGGCATGGGCCTCAACGCCTTCTTCGCCTTCACCGTCGTCGCCGGCCTCGGCTTCACATGGCAGCAGGCGCTGGGTGCGGTCTTCATCTCCGGCCTCATCTTCCTGTTCCTGTCGGTAACCGGCATCCGCCGATGGCTGATCGCCGGCATACCGGCGTCGATGCGCAGCGCCATCGCCGCCGGCATCGGCCTGTTTCTGGCCATCATCGCGCTCAAGAGCGCCGGCATCGTCGTCGCCAGCCCGGCCACGCTGATTACCCTCGGCGATCTGACCGCCAGCACGACGCTTCTGGCCATATTCGGCTTCTTCCTGATCGCGGCTCTGGATGCGCTGCGCGTCAAGGGCGCGATCCTGATCGGCATCATCGTGGTTACGCTGGCGGCGATGGTGACCGGTGACACCACCTTCTCCGGCATCGTCGACCTGCCGCCATCCCTGGCGCCGACCTTCCTGCAACTGGATATCTGGGGCGCCCTTGGCTTCGGCATCATCCATGTCGTGCTGGTGATGGTGCTTGTGGAGGTGTTCGACGCCACCGGCACGCTGATCGGCGTTGCCAAGCGCGCCGGCCTGCTGAAGGAAGGGCCCACCCACCAGAACCCGAACCTCAGCCGCGCCCTGATGGCGGATTCGACGGCCATCCTGGCCGGCTCGGTGCTCGGAACATCGTCCACGACGGCCTATGTCGAAAGTGCATCGGGCGTGCAGGCCGGCGGCCGCTCGGGCCTGACGGCCCTCACCGTCGCCGTCCTGTTCCTGCTGGCGATGTTCTTCTCGCCACTGGCGGCGGCCGTTCCCGCTGCGGCGACGGCGCCGGCATTGCTGTTCGTGGCCACGCTGATGATGCGCGAGCTGGTCGAGGTGGAATGGGAAGACGTCACCACCGCCGCGCCCGCGGCGCTGACGGCCCTGGCCATGCCCTTCACCTATTCGATCGCCAACGGCCTCGCCTTCGGCTTCATCTCCTATGCGGTGTTGAAGCTGGTTACGGGTCGCGGCCGAGAAGTGCATCCCGCAACCTGGATCATCGCGGCGCTCTTTGCCATCAAGTTCGCCTTCTTCGGCGAATGACGCTTACGGCCGGCAGTCCAATTCGGGCTGCCGGCCCCTCCTCCCCCGAACGGCCGCACGCTCTATCTTCGCGATGTACACCGTCGGGGCTTTAACTTCATGGATATCATCTCATCCCAGCAGATGCGGAAGCTTCTGCCGCTGCTGACCGCCCTTGCGGTAACCGTGCTCGTCTTGAGCATCTCGGCAATCCTGTATCTCGGCCGGGAAATCTTCGTGCCCTTCGCCCTGGGCATATTGTTGTCCTTCGTGCTGGCGCCCATCGTGATCGGGCTGCAAAGGCTGAACGTTCCGCGCAGCCTTGCCATCTCCGCCGCCATCCTGACGGCGACATGCGCGATCGTCGCGCTGATATTGCTGATCTTCTCGCAGGTCGCCAACCTCGCCGAGGACCTGCCAGGCTACCGCGCCACGATCCAGCAGAAGCTGGACAGCGTCGCCGAGGGTGAGTCACGGCCCAGCGGCCCGTACGGCCGCGCGCTGGAGGCCCTGCAGGGCATTGCATCGGACATCGAGAAGATCGGCGGCAGCGTCCCCGAAGATGCGGACGTTCCGGGTGTCGCGCGGCCAATGCCGGTGACGATCGTCTCGTCCGGCGGGGGCACGCTGGCCACGGCGGCAGCGGTAATCTCTCCGCTTCTCGGTCCGCTGACGACGCTTGGTATCGTCATCGTCTTCGCCATCTTCATTCTGCTGCAGCGCGAAGATCTGCGGAACCGCTTCATCAGGCTTGCCGGCACGGACGACCTGCAGCAGACGACGGCGGCCATCGACGACGCCGCCCTGCGGCTATCGCGCCTGCTTCTGTTCCAGTTCGGCATGAACGCGGCCTTCGGCCTCATCACCGGAGCCGGCCTCTACGTGATCGGCGTGCCGAGCCCGTTCCTGTGGGGCATTCTCGGCGGCATCCTTCGATACATTCCCTATGTCGGCGGGTTCATCGGAGCGGGGCTGCCGATGATGCTGGCCTTCGCAGTCGATCCCGGCTGGAACATGATCCTGTGGACGGCCCTTCTGTACATCGCCGTCGAAACGGCGATGTCCAACATCGTGGAGCCCATCCTGTATGGGCATTCGTCCGGCCTGTCGCCGGTCGCGATCATCCTTGCGGCGCTGATATGGGCTCTGTTGTGGGGCCCTGTCGGGCTGATCCTGGCGACACCGCTGACGATCTGCCTTGTCGTGCTGGCGCGCTATGTGCCGGCGCTCGGCATCATCGACATCATGTTCGGCGACAAGCCGGCCCTGTCGCCGCATCAGATATTCTACCAGCGGATGCTGGCCGGAGAGCCTCAGGAGGCGGGGCTGCAGGCACGCGAATTCCTGCGCGAGCGGGCACTGGTGACCTATTACGACGAAGTGGCGCTGGAAGGCATCCGGCTTGCGCATGACGACGTCGCGCGCCTTGCCGTGCAGGGCAAACGGCTGGAGACGCTGCAGCATGCGGCGATGGCGCTGGTGGAGCGGCTCGACAGGGTGGAAAGCCCCCTGCCGCGCGGCGGCGTGGTGCGGACAGAGGCAAAGGCGGCGGTGGAAGCCGCCGGGCCGGATAGAGCAGGTGCGCTGGTGGTGCAGCGCCCGGAAGACCTCAAGCCCGAATGGCGCGTCGCCCGCCCCGTCGTTTGCATATCCGGCAACGATCCGCTCGATGCGACGGTGGCGGCGATGCTGGCCCAGGTGCTGACGCGGCATGGCCTGACGGCCGAGACGGTGGCCTGGGCTGACCTTGCGAAAAACCCGCCTTCCGCCACTGACGCGTCGGACGTCCGACTGGTCTGCCTGTCCTTCCTGGAGCCGCTTTCCACCGTGCACCTGCGCATGATGGTGCGCCAGGTGCACCGGATTGCCCCGAAGGCCCACGTCTTCGTTGGCATATGGCGTCAACGGGATCCGGCCATGGTGGCGCAGCTTGCCACGCGTCTGCACACGGACGCACTCGTCACCACATTCTCGGCAGCGTTGGTGGAGGCACAGAAGCTGGCCGCGAAGTAACGCGCGGCCCTTACGCGGCCGGCGCGGCGCTGCCCTGCTTTTCCACCAGCGCCTCGATCTGGCCAAGCAGCCTGGCAAAATCCACAGGCTTGGCATGGTAGTCGTCGCAGCCGGCGGCGATGGTCTTTTCACGGTCGCCGGACATAGCATGCGCCGTCAAAGCGATAATCGGCATGCGTGGCAGGGAGGCATCGGCGCGGATGGTGCGCGCCGCTGTCCAGCCGTCGACGATAGGCAGGTTCATATCCAGCAGGATGATGTCCGGATTGGTGATGCGCGCCTTGTCGATGCCGTCCTGCCCATCATGGGCCAGGATCACCTCATACCCCTTGCGCTGCAAGCGACGCGACAGGAAATCCCAGATTTCCTCGTGGTCCTCGACAAGCAGGATGCGCGTCATTCGGAAGTCTCCTGTGCTGGCGAAACGATAACGCGTATCTGGGCGGCAAGCTCCGGCAACTCGATCTCCTTTTTTACGATGACCTCGTCCGTCTCGGCACGAAGCCGGCGGAATTCATCCCGGGTCAGGTCTTTCGATGTCAGTACGATGATCGGGGTCTGCGCCGTCTCCGGACGGGCGCGTGCAGCCCGGATGAAGGCGAAGCCATCCATCTGCGGCATCACCAGGTCGGTCAGGATCAGGTCGGGTGTCTTTTCGGTCAGGGCGTCCAGCGCCATGCGCCCGTTGGACGCCGTCATGACCCCATATCCCTCGCGCTCCAAGATTTCACGCGTGCGGGCCAGAAAATCCTCGTCGTCGTCGACAGCCAGAACCAGCGCGTTGGCGGCCGTGCGGAACCGGTCCATAACCTTGCGCAGATGCCCCCATTCCACGGGCTTGAGCAGGTAATCGGAAGCACCCAGCGCATAGCCGAGGCTGTGCTCGTCGATCACCGTCAGCATCACCACCGGAATACGTGACAGGTCGGCATCGGCCTTGAGCGCCGACAGCACCGACCATCCGTCCATGCGCGGCATCGTCACATCGAGAAGAATGACATCCGGGCGCACCAGCGCCGCCATCTCCAGCCCCGCCAGACCATCGGCCGCTGTGCGGACAAGAAACCCTTCGCGCGTCAGGAAGCGTGCGACAAGGTCGCGTGCGTTCGGATCGTCATCGATGGCCAGCACCACGCCGGACGAGGAATTGCGCTCCGCCGCGGCGATCGGCTGCATGGCCGGCGCCTCCACGACGCTGGCCGTCGCGATGGCGGGAATCTTGATGGTGAAGGTGGTGCCCTCGCCCGACCGGCTGACAACCGCGATGTCGCCCCCCAGCATCTTGGAGAACGCCTTGGTGATGGCAAGGCCCAGCCCGGTGCCGCCGAATTTGCGGGTGGTGGAGGCATCGGCCTGCGTGAAGCGCTGGAACAGCCGGCCCAGCTCTTCCTGCGTCATGCCGATGCCGTCATCCTGCACCTCGAAGACAAGCCAGTCGCGCTTGTCCGCCGCCTCGCGCCGCACCCGAAGGATGATCGTTCCGTTTTCGGTGAACTTGGCCGCGTTGGACAGAAGGTTGATGACGCATTGCCGCAGCTTGACCTGGTCGGTATGGGCCTCGCCAAGGCCAGGCCCCGCGTCGATGACGAAGCGGTTGCCCTTCTTGTCCATGAGGCTTCCGACGGTGGCCGCGATCTCTTCCACGACCGTGTCGACGGAAAAGCTTTCGGTATAGACCTCCATCCGCTCGGCCTCGATCTTCGACAGGTCGAGCACGTCGTTGATGAGGCTCAGAAGGTGGCGAGCATTGGCGTTGATCTTGCCGAGATCCGCAAGCAAACTCTGCTCGCCCATGTCGGTCACTTCTTCCTCGAGCATCTCGGTATAACCGATGACGGCCGTCAGCGGCGTGCGAAGCTCGTGGCTCATATTGGCAATGAACTGGCTTTTCGCCCGGTTGGCATTTTCGGCTATGTCACGCGCGGTTTCCAACTCGCGCTCCTGCGCGCGTTGGTGCGTTACGTCGGTATTGGTGCCGAACCAGCGCAGAACGGCGCCATCCGCCCCACGGATCGGCACCGCGCGCGTCAAGAACCAGCCATAGGTTTCGTCGGCGCCGCGCAGCGGAAAGGTGTCTTCCCATTCCCGCGCCGCAGCCACCGAAGCGTCGAACCCGGCCCGGACACGGTCGATATGGTCGGGATGCACTGCCTCGAGCCAGCGATGGTCTCCGAGGTCTTCCAGGGAGCGACCGGTGTAATCGAACCAGCGGCGATTGTACCAGAAGATGTCCCCGTTCTTTTGAGCCATCCATGCCATCTGCGGGATATTCTCGGCCAGCGCCTCGAACTGGGCGTTGGTCTCCCGAAGCCGCGCCTGCCGCCGCAGGGCCAGCCAGGCCAGCGCCAGTGCCGCGACGGCCGCGATTGCAAACGCGATGCCGGAGACAAGCTCGACCTGCCGCCGCTCTATCGTGATCGAGGCGATCTGCGTCGATGCCCCTTCCTGTACGGTATTGATGATGGCGCGCACGGCATCCATGCGCGCCTTGCCTTCGCCCGAGCGGACCATCTGGGCCGCTGCCTCGAAGCCGTCCACGGCGCGCGTTCGTACCGCCTCTTCCGCAAACTGCGTCTGCGCGCCGATGGCGGATCGCAGCTCATCCAGTGCCGCGCCGTCGGCGTGGGCGTCGGACCATGCGGTCTCGAGCTGGGAGATCTGCGCGCCCAGCGCCGCCAGCGCGCCTTCATAAGGCTCCAGAAAATTCTCAAGCCCCGTCAGAACATATCCGCGCTGCCCGGATTCCAGCGACAGAAGCGTCGACAGCACCTTCTGCGTCTCGTCGATCAGGCGTACCTGCGCCGCGATCGCGTCCGTCTTCTGGGACGATGACCAGAATGTCCACGCAAACAGGGCAATCCCGACCGCGAGAGCGGCGATCGCTGCCTTTTCGAAGCGGCCGAGACGGCCAATCAAGCCGGGCATCTCCCTTGCCGAACCATCACCCATGCAATCCGTACCCGTGGCCAGAAAACCGATGCAGTGGAAGATGGTCCGTCAAGCGGTTTCGGATAGCCCCCCGATGGTGCGGACAAGCTCCGGCTGGGCACCCAGAACCCGATTGCGCCCTGCCCTTTTCGCCTCGTAAAGGGCGCGGTCCGCACGGCTGAACAGGGTTACCCCGGTTTCCTTGCCGTCGGAGGCAATGGCGAAGCCTGCCGTCACCGTGGCTGCAATCGTTTCGCCTTCATTGGAAACAGGTGTCAAAGCCAGTGTTCGGCGAACCGCTTCGCCCAGCGCATGCGCCTGTGGCGCGGCGGCGTTGCGTATCATGATGCCGAATTCCTCGCCGCCCAGGCGGGCCGCAATGGCGCCGTCCGGCACGTGTTGCGCAAGAATGCCGGCGAAATGGACGAGGACCAGGTCTCCGGCCGCGTGGCCATACCGATCGTTGACCTGCTTGAAATGATCCAGGTCGAACAGGATCAGGCAGGTGCCCGGCGCCGCGTGCATTTCCAGAAAATTGTCGGTCAGCGCCCGCCGGTTCGGAAGTTGTGTCAGCGGGTCGGTCAACGATGCGCGGCGATGCTGCTGACTTGTCCGGAACTGCATGAGCGCAAAGGAGATCGCCCCGATACTCGTCAACCCCACGATGGACGCAACGGCGTTGAACTCTTCCGCCCAGCTCGACGGGCGAGCCGTCAGTATGGCCGGCCCCTCGATAAACAATACGGCGGCGCATGCCACAAAGGACAGGGCCGTTGCGCCATACAGCATGGCAATTGCGCCCATACCCAGCAGCGCCTCGTGGCGATGCACCCAGAAGCGCCAACCCGTCAGCGACATCAGGATCGCGACCGCCGCATTGGCGCATGCCGTGGCGAGGCCGGACAGACCCTCCATGAACAGAAGCGTAACCGCGACGACGCCGACGACGCCGATGGCGCAAGGCAGCCGCCAGTACAGCCGCCGCGCGCAAAACAGGCTCGAACCGCAGTCGATGGCGACAAAGCCGACAACCAGCAACACCATGGCCGGCAGGCGCAGCAGCGTCGGGTATCCATCGCCGCTATTATACAGGACGATCGAGGTGATGATGGCTGCAAGGCCGACGGCCCACACCAGCAGATGCTTCTCGTTGCGAAACAGTATCCACGACGACAGCAAGGCGACCGCAAGCGCGGCGCTGGAAAGCCCAGCAGCAGTCAGCAGGGTCGTCAGATCCAGGTGCATGAAACCATCATCGCCGAGGGATGCGCTCCTGCAGCCACCGGCCGTGCGGCGTGGCGGTGCATGAAGCCCACATGAACTTACCTTGCCTCAGACGAAAGGTGTGCGCAATCTCCGATATGGTACGGCAAGCGTCCATGGTTTAGAGAAGCCACACGCGTGACCACGCGCCTCTAAAGGACGACCGAGGATGCTGAAACTCATTCCGCCGCTCATTTCACCCGAGCTTCTTTTGACACTCGCCGAAATGGGCCATGGCGACGATCTCGTCATTGCCGACCGCAACTTCCCGGCGGAGTCGGTGGCCGCTTCCACCGTCACGGGACGCTGCATCCGCCTGTCCAACGTGGACACGACCGAGGCCGCGCGCGAAATCCTGAAACTGTATCCGCTCGACTCCTTCGTGGAAGCGCCGGTGCGGCGGATGGGCGTGGTGGACGATTTCAGCGCCGTGCTGGAGGTCCACACCGCCATGCAAGAGGTTATCGACGAGGCCGAAGGGCGGCCCATCCGTATGGAAACGGTAGAGCGCTTCGCCTTCTACGAGGCGGCGGCCAAAGCCTACGCCGTCGTCCGCACGACGGAAGCGCGCCCCTACGGCTGCTTCATCCTGAAGAAGGGCGTCATCTTCGACTGACCGTCAGGTCAGGTCGATCAGCGGGTTCCAGGCGACTTCCCACAGAAAGCCATCCGGATCGGCAAAGTAGCCGGAACGCCCGCCCCAGAAGACGTCGGTCGCCTGCTTGACGATGCGGGCGCCGACGCGCTCCGCCTCGGCAAGGGCGGTGTCGACATCGCCCTTCTCGGCCACGTTATGCGCAAGGGTGATGCCGCGAAACCCCACTCCGGCGGGCGCAACGCTTGCATCGTCGGCCAGCGCCTCGCGCGGGTAGAGGCTCAGCCAGCTTCCATCGAGCTCGAAGAAGGCAACGCCCTGGGCGTCGAACGGATAGCGCTTGAAGCCAAGCGCTTCATAGAAATTTGTTGCACGGGCCAAGTCGGTTACGCCCAGTGTGACGATGCTGATCTTACCCTTCATCCCTGCCCCTCCCGTCTATCTCCAGACGGAACATAAAGGGAACATCGTGGCAGGGCAACAGCTCAGCCGATCGGGATCGTGAATGTCTGTCCGTCATAGGCGGGGCGCACATGCGGCGGCAGCTCCGCGCACAGCGTGTCGTAGTCGAGCGGGGTGTGCATATGCGTCAGCACCGCCTGCCCCACATCCAGGCGGCCGATCCACTGCAAGGCTTCGTCCAGCGATAGGTGGCTCGGGTGCGGCCGGCGCTGGAGAGCATCGATGATCAGGATCGGGGCGCCGACAATCTCCGCGATGGCGGGCTCCGGAAAATCCGAAACGTCGCTGCAGTAGGCAATGTCGCCGATGCGGAAGCCGAGCGACAGGATGCGGCCGTGGACCTGATGGAAAGGCCGCAGCGTAATCGGCCCGCCGGCGCCATAGATGGCGAAAGGCTGCCCCGCCCATATCGGGACATGCTCGACGATGGGGGGATAATTGCTCCCTTCCGGTGTTCGGAAACAGTAGCCGAACGCCTCGAAAACCCGCGCGAATGTCGGCTCGTCGGCATAGACCGGCACGAGGCCGCGCCTGTCCTGCGCATAGCCGCGCACATCGTCGATCCCATGGATATGATCCGCATGCGCATGGGTCAGAACGACGGCATCCAGGTGTCGCACCTCGGCATCCAGCATCTGATTGCGGAAATCCGGCCCGCAGTCGATGGCAACCGTCGTCACACCACTCGCGCCGTACCGGCGCACAAGGGCGGCAGCCCGCCTGCGCCGGTTGCGTGGCTGGGATGGGTCGCAGGCGCCCCAATCGCCGTTGACGCGCGGCACGCCGGGCGATGAGCCGCAACCCAGGATGGTGAACTCCAATCGGTCGCTCACGCCGCCTCGGCTGCGCGCGGGTCCGGTGTCTTTGCAAACAGCCGGAAGAAATTGTCGCTGGTGGCCTCTGCGACTTCGTCCAGCGTCAGGCCCTTCACCTTGGCAAGGACTTCGGCGGTGTAGCGGGTGTAGGCCGGTTCGTTGCGCTTGCCCCGGAAAGGCGGCGGCGCAAGGAAGGGCGCGTCCGTTTCCACCAGGATCCGGTCCATGGGGCTGGCCGCGGCGACGGCACGGATTTCCTCGGAGCGGTTGAAGGTCAAAATGCCCGAAAAGGAAATGTAGCCGCCCATTTCCAGTCCGGCCTCGGCAAGCCGTGGGCCGGACGAAAAGCAGTGCAGCAGGAATGGGAAGGCGCCCCTTGCCGTTTCCTCAGCAAGGATGCGCTCCATGTCCGCGTCTGCGTCCCGTGCATGGATGACCAACGGCAAGCGGGTTTCACGCGCCGCGTCGATATGGCGGCGGAACACCGCCTCCTGCACTGCGGGCCCGGCCTTGTCGTAGTGGTAGTCCAACCCCGCCTCGCCGATACCGACGATCTTGCGATGGGCGCTCAACGCTACCAGGCGCTCCGTCGGCACGTCCGGCTCTTCGGCCGCGCTGTTGGGATGCGTGCCGACCGTGGCGTAGACGTTGGGATAAGCCTCGGCGATCTCCAGCAGCACCGGCAGGCGTTCGACCTTGGTGGAGATCGTCACCATGAGGCGCACGCCCTTATCGGCAGCGCGGGCGATCAGGGCATCGCGCTCCCCGTCGAAATCCGGGAAATCGAGATGGCAATGACTGTCGACGATGAATGGCAGGGTCATGATGCCGCCTGGCCTTCCGCCTCCACGTAGCGCGGGAACACGCCCTGCGGCGCCGGCATCGCGCGGCCGGGCTTAAGGCCTTTCCCTTCGGATAGAGCCGTAAAATCACGCTCGTCCGCCGTCACCGCCAGAAGATCCAGCAGCCGTGCGCAGGAGTCGGGCATGAAGGGCTGCAACAGGATGGCCGCACGGCGGACGACTTCCGCCGTGACATAAAGAACCGTCGCCATGCGCGCCGGATCGGACTTCCGCAGCGCCCATGGCTCCTGCCCGGCGAAGTAGCGGTTCGCCTCCGAGATGACGGCAACCACCTGCCCCAGCATGACATGCAGTTCCTGCCGCGCCATCGCCTCGCGCGCCTGCGCCAGCAGCGCACCCGAAGCGGACAGGATCGCCTTGTCCTCGGCGGTGAATTCGCCGGGCTGCGGCACCAGGCCCTCGCAATGCTTGGCGATCATCGAAAGCGAGCGCTGCGCCAGGTTTCCAAGATCGTTTGCAAGTTCGGAATTGGTACGATTTACAATGGCTTCATGCGAATAGTTACCATCCTGCCCGAAGGGGACTTCGCGCAGCAGGAAGTAGCGGAACTGGTCGAGGCCATAGGTGTCGATCAGCGCCATCGGATCGATGACGTTGCCGACGGACTTCGACATCTTCTCCCCCCGGTTGAACAGGAAGCCGTGCACGAAGACACGCTTGGGCAACGGTATGCCCGCCGACATCAGGAAGGCCGGCCAGTAGACCGTGTGAAAGCGCACGATATCCTTGCCAACGACATGCAGATCGGCTGGCCAGAAGCCACTCCGCTCTCCCTCGTTCGGGAAGCCGGTCGCCGTCAGATAGTTCGTCAGGGCGTCGACCCAGACATACATGACGTGCCGCTCGTCTCCCGGCACCGGGATGCCCCAATCGAAGGTCGTGCGCGAGATGGAAAGATCCCGCAAGCCCGACTTGACGAAGGACACGACCTCGTTGCGCCGCTCGGCCGGGGCGATGAAGCCCGGATTGTCTTCGTAGAGTGCCAGAAGGCGATCCTGGAAGGCGGACAGGCGGAAGAAGTAGCTTTCCTCCTCCACCCATTCCACCGGGCTGCCCTGCGGGCCGAGGCGCGTTCCATTGTCGGTGACGCGGGTCTCGTCCTCGGCGTAATAGGCTTCGTCCCGCACCGAGTACCAGCCGGAATAGGAACCCTTGTAGATATCGCCGGCATCTACCATGCGACGCCAGATCTCCTGGCTGGCAATTTTGTGGCGCGCCTCGGTCGTGCGGATGAAATCATCGTTGGAGGCGTTGACCGCGCGGCCCATGGCGCGGAACTCGTCGGCATTGCGGGTAGCCAGTTCCAGCGGTTCGATGCCGAGGTTGCGGGCGGTCTGCAGCATCTTGATGCCATGCTCGTCCGTGCCGGTCAGGAAAAGGACGTCCGCCCCGTCGAGCCGCTTGAAACGGGCGATGGCATCCGTGGCGATCAACTCGTAAGCGTGGCCGATGTGCGGACGGCCATTCGGGTACGAAATGGCGGTCGTCAGGTAGTAGCGTTCGGCCATGATTGTTCCGGTATCCAGTCGCGATAAGTCGTATGCCAAGCGAGATAATGCATCCGGGCCATGGGCTCAATCGTTTCGCGCTGCGGAAAGCCCGGTAAAGAAGGTCAAAAGCATCTGCTTGCGATCGAGATTATAGGCCTCGCCCTCTCGCCAGCGGGCATCTTCCGACTGCCAGAATGCGGCGAGCCGCTCGGCGGCACGCAGGTTTCCGGCGGCCAGCGCCGCTTCCGATTCCGCGCCCAGCGCCCGGAACAACTCGCGCACCATTACCCCGTAGGACGCCTCGCGCCCTTTTGCGGTGACGGCGTCGGCCAGTGCCTGTATGCCGGCCCAGTCCGGCGTGGACAGCGCGAACAGGCGGCGCACCTGCGCATTCACCTCGCCGCCGCCACCGATGAGATTCTGGAAGCCGGTCCGCATGCTGCCCATGGCTTGCGCCGATGCCTGTGCGATCTCGTCGTCCGAAGCGTCGGGAACTTCCTTACGCAGCCGGGCCGCGATATCCGAGGCCTGAAGCTCACCCAGCCGCAGAACCCGGCAACGCGAGCGGATGGTGGGCAGCAGGCGGCCGGGCATGTGGTTGACGATCAAAAACAGCGAGCGCGCCGGTGGCTCCTCCAGGATCTTCAGCAGCGCATTGGCGGCATTGCGGTTCATGTCGTCGGCCGGATCGACGATGGCGACACGCCACCCGAGGCCCGCCGTCGTGTGAAAGAAGTGCATCAGCCGCCGCGTTTCATCCACGGTGATCTGCGTCTTGAAGCCACCGCCCCTGTCAGCCAGCGGGCGGCTCAGATGGATCAGGCGGGGATGGCTGCCTTGCGCCACCTGTCGCGCCACCGCAACGGGGTCTTCGCCGGTGGAGGCCAAAAGGGTGCGTGCGAAGGCAAAGGCAAGCGTTGCCTTGCCGATGCCCTGCGGCCCTTGCAGCAGCCAGGCATGATGCATGCGTCCGCCGTCCAGCGCCTGCGTCAACGCGCCAAACGCCGCCTCATGCCCGACGACATCCAGTTGCGCCGCCGGCGGCGGAATGCCGTCCATATCGTCGTGCCGCTGCTGCGCGACCAGTTCCGCATCCGGCATGGATCAGGCTTCCGTCAGGCCGAGATGCTCGGCGACGCGGGCAAATACATCGTCGGCAACGATATCGGCCGGGCGCCGCGCGTCTATCACATGACAGCGCTCCGGCTCGCGCGTGGCGATCGCCAGAAAGGCCATGCGCCGCTCTTCGTGGAGGCTCGACGCCTCTGCCTCGAAGCGGTCGGCGGCAGCGCTCTCGCGCCGTGCCGCGGCGCGGCGCAGCCCTTCCTCCGCCGGCAGGTCGAGTATGAAGGTCATTTCGGGGCGGCAATCGCCCATGGCGGCGTCTTCCAGCGCTTCCAGATAGCGCGTGTTGTCGCCACGCCCCTGATACACTCTGGTTGAATCGTGGAACCTGTCGCAGATGACATCCGCGCCACGGGCAAGCGCCGGCGCAATCACGCTGTCTACGTGGTCGGCGCGCGCTGCAGCAAACAGGGCCGCCTCGACATCGTTTCCGAATGCCTCGGCGTCGCCGCCAAGGACCATCTCGCGGATCATGTCGGCGCCGGTGGTGCCGCCCGGCTCCCGCGTGGTGATGACGGTGCGCCCAAGCTTTCGCAGCGCCTCGGCCAGCCGTGCAACCTGCGTAGACTTGCCGCTGCCTTCTCCGCCTTCGAAAGTGATGAACAGCCCCGCCAAGTCGCGCCTTTCTACAATGCGCGGATCCAGCCGAAGGCCAGTTCGTGCGCGGCATCCAGTGCCCGGCTCGAGAATGTGCCCTGCGGCACGTCTTCGCCGGCGAACAGGTCCCGCACGATGCTGGCCTGATTCTCGATCCGCATCTCGACCCGGCCTATCTTCTGCCCCTTCTCGATCGGCGCACGCAAGGGCCCGTCATAGATCATCACAGCCTTGACGAGATCGGGCGATGCATTCGGAACATAGGCGACGACGTCTTCGGCGGTGCGCAGCGAAACGCGTGGCGCCGTCCCGCCGTATACCGTGGCATGGCCGACGATCTCGCCCGCCGCAAACACTTCCTGCCTTTCGAATGTCTCGCTGGCCCACTTCAACAACGTCTCAGCCTCGCGGGCGCGCTCCGCATCGCTGGCAAGGCCGCCGAGCGCGATAAAGGTCTTGCGGCCACCATGGTCGGTTACCCCGACGAGGGAGTAGCCGGAGGCCTCGGTGAAACCGGTGCCCATGCCCGTGGCGCCGATATCGAGACGCAGCAGCGGGTTGCGGTTGCGCTGCAGGATCTTGTTCCACTCGAACTCGGGTTGCGAATAAAGCCGGTAGTATTCGGGATAGGTCGTCTCGATATGCCGCGCCAGCGTCACCAGGTCTCGCGCCGTCACGCTTTGCCCCTCGGCCGGAAGGCCCGTCGGGTTGACGAAATGGCTGCCCGTGAGCCCGATTTCGGCGGCACGCCGGTTCATGCGCTGGGCGAAGGCATCCTCGGAGCCGGCCATGCCCTCCGCCAGCACGATGCAGGCGTCGTTGGCAGCCTGCACGATGGCGCCCTGCAGCAACGCATCCACCGTCACGCTGGATTTGACCGCCGCAAACATGGTCGATGTCCGCGAAGGCGCGCCTCCGGTACGCCAGGCATGTTCGCTGACGGTGAAACTGTCGGTGAGCGAAAGTTCGCCGCGCTTCAGCGCATCGAAGACGATTTCCATCGTCATCAGCTTCGCCAGCGAGGCAGGCCCGAAGGCGATGTCGGCATTCTTTTCCAACAGGACGGCGCGCGTTTCGCCGTCGACGATCAGCGCCTGGCGTGCCTTGGTCTGGTTGAAGAAGGATGGTTGCGCATCCTGCGCGGCGGCAGGCACCGCAAGCGCGATCAGCAACAGGGCGGACATGCAGGAAAGGATCGGCGCACGCGCCGCGCTGAAGCTGATCATGGGTTCCTCCGCTGCAAGTATTCAACCGGCAGTGTAGCAAACCCGGAGCCGACCGCTATGACAGGGCGGCCGCATCTTCAAAAGCTTCGCGGTATCGTTAACTCAATCCTTGACGACGAAGGCATCCTCGGCGCCGCTGGTCCACAGGGCCTGCAACACGGTGTCGGCGCTTTCGCCGGGCGCTAGCGCCAGCGTCAGGGAAACGCCGCCGCCGAACTCTGCCGGTACTGCCTCACGCGTCACATTGCCGTGTTGTGCGGCAAGAGCCTCTACGCCAGCCAGCACGGTTGCGTCGGTCAGGACCCCAAGCTCGATCGTCTCCGTGCCGGCAGCGATGGCGGCAAGGGCGCTGAAGGCGTTGCTCTGCGTTTGCGCCGGCGCATAGGAGAGCATGCCGGAGCGCGGTGTCGGCATGGGCGCAAAAGCGGGCGCCGACGGCGCGGGGGCTGCGACGGGCATTGCGAAGCCTTCGCTGCGCGCTGCGCGCTCTGCTGCCGTAGCCTGCTGGATGGCTTGCATGGACCGCACGCCCGGCACGCCGCTGCCTGCGGCGGCTGCCGTGGTGGCGGGCGCATCGTGACCGGCCGAGGCAAAGGCCGCGGCAACGAGCATCTCGTCGCTCGGGCGCTCGGCAGAGGCCACCATGACGCCTTGCGGCAGGCCATCCTGCTCTCCGCCCTGCCCACCCGGGCGGAACGAAGCCATCAGCATCGAGGTGTCGTCTCCATCCACGGGCGCGCGGCCGACATACTCGACGTGCACGTCGGCGATGCCCGCGTTCTTGAAGCCGAGCACATCGGCGGCCTTGGACGAAACGTCGACGATACGGTTGTGGGAGAACGGGCCCCTGTCATTGACGCGGACAAGCACGGAATTGCCGTTGCTCTTGTTGGTCACGCGGGCATAGGACGGAAGCGGGAATGTCGGATGCGCGGCCGACAAATGGTACATGTCGTAGACTTCGCCGTTGGCCGTCAGCCGGCCATGGAAATTGGCCCCATACCAGGAAGCCTTGCCGGCCTTTGCGTAACCCTCGTCTTCCTTGGGGTAATACCACTTGCCCTTGACCTTGTAGGGCTTGCCGACATGGTCGCGGCCACCGCCCTTGCGCACCTGTTTCAGGTTGGTTACCCGCGGGCTTGCATCGACGCCGTATTCGGCGGACGTAAAGGCCGGCGCATCCGGTTCGGGCGCCAGCTCCGCATGGGTGGAAGACCCGGATTGGCAGGCTGCCAGCAGCGCGGTGGCACATACGGCGATAACGACAGGCGCCACGCGGGAACGTGACGCATCGGCAGTCATTTTCATCTTTTGTCCCCTCAGATGTGACGCCTGCAGATACCGGCCAACTGGAACGCGGCCATCCCTCTGCGGAAATTGTTACCAACAAATTAACACGCAAGGCAAGCCGGTAATGACAAACGCGTGTTTCCGGGTTGATCGTGGGTAAATTTTCGCGCAAGGAAGCAAGATGAATGTATGGAGTATAAAGTGCATTACACTACCGTACAGAAAGATTCATCTTTTCAGATATCGTTTACAGGAATACTCTGCTGTCCGATGGCTTGCGTGCGGCGCGGCTTGGGACGGTTCATGACGGATTCAAGCCACAATTTGTATCTGACCACAAAATCATGCCATTGTAGGTCTGCCGCACGTTCGCGGTCGTTACCGAAAGACACTCATGGCTACTGGCACTGTTAAATTCTTCAACGCCGACAAAGGGTTCGGCTTCATCACCCCGGACAATGGGGGTCCGGACACCTTCGTTCACATCTCGGCGGTACAGAATTCAGGGATCAACGCCCTGAACGACGGCCAGAAGGTTTCCTACGACACCGAGCCGGATCGTCGCGGCAAGGGCGATAAGGCCGTAAACCTTAAGCTCCTTTAGTTTCAAGGTCGGTGGCGGTGTCCAGCGCATCGCCACCGATCGATTTGCGCCGCGATCGGCGTGACGACCGACACCCTTTTGAAATGATTTCGTTGCAACAGCGCCAGGACGGTTTACCGCCGCGCTGATTCGGCGTCAGCGCCGGGCAGTATGCCAGGCCCCTACTCTCCTCTTCACCGACATTGCTTCCCGGAACGCCCCCCTCAAGGCGGGGCGACGAACCGTTGCGATCACGTGCGCGCTAGGGGCGTAGCGCGGCCATCAAAAAGCCCCGCTCCCGGTGCGCTGTGACGAATTGATGGGGTTGGCTTGCAGCATCTGTGCAAGGATCAGTCTCAACTTGCAAAGGGATGGACCAATGGGCGAGAAATCACGCGGTTCCAAAGAGGCCCGAAAGCCGAAAAAGGTGAAGGAAAAGGTCATAGCCGCGGCGCCAAGCCTCAAGGGCGGCATTTCCAGTACACAGCCAGCCAAGAAAAAATAATCGCTTCGTCGGTGCCCGGAGCCGGGTTGGACTTTTGCCTTCAATCCAACCCGCGCACCGACCATCGCCAGGCCCCTGACCTTCGGCAAATCCATGCGACGCAGATGTCTGCGGACGGGTAATCCGGGGCATGGCCGCCGACGCTGGGGAACAAGTTGACGCAGCGATCCGCAAGGCGGTAAAGACGGCCTCATAACGGCGTTCGGAGCAATTCGGTAGCAGCGGTCACGAACTGGCCTGCGCGTAAACCGAAAAAGCGAACGAAAACAAACGCCGGAAGGGTGGCCGAGTGGTTTAAGGCAGCGGTCTTGAAAACCGCCGTGCGGGAGACCGTACCGTGGGTTCGAATCCCACCCCTTCCGCCAAACATCGCCGGTTGCCCTCTATCGTGCGATATTGCCGCCAATCACCGCATCGCCATCAAGCAACGCTGAGAACCGCCGATACTCTGAAAAGGTTCACGCATCCCGTGGTTGCAGGTTGCAGCTACAGCCCCAATGGAGGCGTTTGGAAGTTTTGCCGACGCCCGGATTGAAAGAGTTGGTCGGGTCGAGCTCGCGGTAGAAACCGGCGAGCGCTTCGTCGGCGGCGTAAAGATGGCCCACATTGTGCTCGGCCGGGTATTTGGCGCCCCTCTGCGTCAGCAGCGACAGGATCGCATCCTTGACCGCGTCGCAATCTTCGCCCTTGCGAACCAGGTATTCCTGGTGAAGCACATGGCACAGGAAGTGGCCACAATACATCTTGAACTCGAGCTTTTCCTCGATCTCCGGAGGCAGCACTTCCAGCCATTCCGTCGCGTTTCGTGGCAGGGCGATATCCAGCGCCACGATATCTTCCACCGTCCTGGGGTGCACCGCCCGGTAACGCACGATCGCCCCGCCCACGGCAAAGCGCGTAAGGAAGGCGGCCTGCGCCTCCGTCTCCGTGCATTCGAAAAAATCCCCGTCTGCGGTCGGGAACCGCTCCGCGAAATAGCGTGACGCTTCGGACACGCCGTCGTCGCCGACCTTTATGAGAAGATGGTGGGGGTAGCGCGCGCGAAATGCTTCCATACGCGGCGGCAGATGGTTGGGAAGGATGTCGGTGATCCACTGCAGGATCCTGTCCGAAACGGCCGTTCCCATGCCGAGCCGCGCCGTGACGGCATCGAACCACCCCTTCCAGGCATAGGCTTTCGGAACATGGCGTGCGCCGAAGGTTCGGATGAAAAGGAAGAGGTCCTTGCCGTATCGCCGGCTCGCATCATAGGCGCTTGAATGCATGTATTCGCCGGCAATGGGCAGGTGCTCGAAGCGCGTCAGGATATCGGCCCTGATCGTCGCAAGCTCTGCCGGGTCGCGACTGCCGATGTAGAAAACGCGGGTCTTGCGATCTGCAGCGAAGGTGTCGAGACGCAGTGCGAAGACCGCCAGGTGGCCGGCCGATCCGGAGGCCTCGTACAGCCGCCGCGGATCGGCATTGTAGCGGGCCGGGCTGGATGCGGTGACGTCGCGCACATGGCGGGCATAGTCCCTGTCCGACCCCCAGCGCCCGTCCGCATCGGTAATGGCGGCCTCGTCGATGCGCCCTTCGTCGAGCCGGCGCAGCATCTCTTCCGGCGTGTCGCCGAGCGCGATGCCCAGATTGTTGACGAGTTCGAGCTTCCCCTCGCGCGTGACACGGGCATAAAGAGCCATCTGCGTATAGGCCGGCCCCCGCCGGACCAGGGCGCCGCCCGAATTGTTGCAGATCCCACCCGTCACCGTGGCGCCGATACAGGTGGAGCCGATCACCGAATGCGGCTCC
This sequence comes from Aureimonas altamirensis, assembly GCF_001463885.1. Lineage (GTDB taxonomy): Bacteria > Pseudomonadota > Alphaproteobacteria > Rhizobiales > Rhizobiaceae > Aureimonas > Aureimonas altamirensis. Next base: position 341,688 of record NZ_BBWQ01000018.1, read on the forward strand.
CGGCCGATGGGCGCAAGCGCGGCTTCCAGCCGCTCCAGGGTGACGCCGGGTTGGCACACAACTTCCCGACCTTCGCGGATCAGCGCCATATGGTTCAGGCGCAAGGTGCTGATGATCACAACCGGTCGGTCATACCCCTCGGCCTGCGGCGTCGAGCCGCCGGTCAACCCCGTATTGGCGGCCTGGAAGATGACGATATGGCCCGCCTCGATGACGAGTTTGAGCGCCGACCACATTTCCAAAAGAGTGCCGGGACGCACGACCGCCAATGCATCCCCGCCGCCATAGCGGTAACCGCGCCGAAAACGACGCGTCTGCGTCTCCCCGGTCAGGACATGGCGCGCGCCGACGGCGGAGCGCAGCGCATCGACAAGCGTGCTGGACATGATAGGAAGATCGAACCTCTGCAGGATTGGATACTATAGCAAAACTACGCGAAGCTGCACCAAACGGTCAAGTATGGGCGTCGGGCAGGCGCTTGCGCGCCAAAAAGCGCTTTGCTAGTAGTATCACTACATATCGGAGGACAGAATCATGCTCAATCCAGTGGACAGCCCGGTTCCCGGCAGACTTACCGGTGTCCTCTTCATCGATGGGGCGTTTCGGGCGGGCAGCGGCGCCGCCCTCCCCGTCGTCAATCCGGCGACGGGCCAAGAGGTCGGCACCATTCCGGCAACGCAGCCGGACGAGCTGAATGATGCGGTGGCCGCGGCACGGCGCGCTTTCAAGACCTGGTCGCGGCTGAACGCCCGCAAGCGCGCGGATGCGCTGCACCGGCTTGGCGACGCCATTGCCGCCGATGCAGACGCCATGGCGCGCATCATGACGGCCGAGCAGGGCAAGCCCGTGAACGAGGCGCGTGGCGAGATCCTCAAGCTTGCCGATGCGTGCCACTTCTATGCCGAGGAAGCGACCCGTGTGCACGGGGAGGTCGTCCCCAACGACCAGAACGGCTATCAGAGCCTCGTCCTGCGCGAGCCCATCGGGGTCGTCGGCGCCATCACCCCCTGGAACTATCCGGCGGAACTTGTCGGCTGGAAGCTTTGCGCAAGCCTTGCGGCCGGCTGCACCATCGTCATCAAGCCGGCAGAGCTGACGCCCTTCACTGCCCTTGCCATTGCCGAAAAAACGCTGGCGGCAGGCATACCGGCCGGTGTCGTCAACGTGGTGACCGGCAAGGGATCGCAGGTCGGTCAAGCGCTCGTCGAGCATCCCGACGTCGACAAGATCGCCTTCACGGGGTCCAGTGCCGTCGGCCTGCATATCCAGCAGAGCTGCACCCAGGTGAAGCGGCTGTCGCTGGAGCTTGGCGGCAACTGCCCGATGATCGTGACCCAGAGCGCGGACCTTGCGCTTGCCGTCAAGGGCGCGGCGCGGCGCGGCTTCCGCAACGCCGGACAGATCTGCATCGCGGTAAACCGCATCTACGTGGCCCGCTCGCTCTACGAGGATTTCGTGCGCGAGCTTGGCGCCGCGGCCGACAAGCTGACCGTCGCCGACGGGCTGCAGACGCCGGATGCGGATCTGGGCGCCATGGCGTCGGGTGAGCCGCTCGGCAAAACGCAGGATCACATCGCCGATGCGCTGGCCAAGGGTGCACGGCTGGTGGCCGGCGGACGAGCCCCGGAAGGCGAGGCCTATGCCGCAGGTTTTTTCTTCAGGCCCACCGTCGTTGCCGACTGCACGCACGACATGAAAGTGATGACGGAGGAAACATTCGGCCCGCTGATCGGCGTCATGCCCTTCGACACGCTGGAGGAAGCGATCGCGCTTGCCAATGACACGCCCTATGGCCTTGCCTCCTACCTGTATGCCCGCGACATGGTGGATATCCAGACCGTGTCCGCCGGGCTCGACTACGGCAATGTCGCCATCAACAATGTCGATGCCGGCATCATGAACGCCCCCTATGGCGGGCGTAAGCAGAGCGGCATCGGGTACGAGCACGGGCGAGAGGGGCTTCTGGAGTATTTCAACTTCAAGCATGTCCGCCTTTTCCACGGCGTCGGCGCCTGAGCCATGACGGAAGTCCTTCTCGGTATCGATATCGGCACGTCCGGCTGCAAGGCGCTGGTGCTGGACCTGGACGGCACGCCCATCGCCTCGGCCACGGCGACCTACCCGCTGGCCCGGCCGCGCCCCGGCTGGACGGAGCAGGACCCGGCCCTGTGGGTGGAGGGTGCCCGCAAGGCCGTGGCGGAAGCGCTGGCAGCTTCCGGCCGGACGCAGATCCGGTGCATCGGCCTGTCGGGCCAGATGCACGGCCTGGTGGCGCTGGACGAAGGCCATCGCGTCCTGCGCCCGGCCCTCCTGTGGAACGACCAGCGAAATGGCGCCGAATGCGCGGAGATCACCGAACGGGCCGGCGGGCTGGAAGCGCTGCTTGCTGCAACCAACAACAGGATGCTGATCGGCTATACGGGCGGCAAGATTGTCTGGATGCGCGAGAACGAGCCCGAGCTCTTCGCCCGCATGACCTGCATGCTCAACCCGAAGGACTATCTTCGGCTCGTCCTGTCGGGCGAAGTGGCGACGGAAGTGTCCGACGCATCGGGAACGGGCCTCTTCGATACGCGCCGCCGGCAGTGGGCGCGGGAGTTGACCGAGCGGATCGGGCTCGACCCTGCCTTGCTGCCACCCTGCCACGAGTCCAGCGTGATATCGGCTCGCGTCAGCGCCTCTGCCGCCCGCCTCTTCGGCCTGCCGGAGGGAACGCCCATCGCCGGCGGCGGCGGTGACAGCGTCATCCAGACGATCGGGTCCGGCGTCATCGCGCCGGGGGAGTTGCAGACTACCATCGGTACGGCCGGCATATTGGCCGCCGCACTCGACAAGCCGGTCGACAATCCGGACGGCCGCTTGCAGATCTTCTGCAACGTGGCGCCGGAAAAGTGGCACTGCATGGGGGTTTCGCTGAATGCCGGCGGCGCCATGTCGTGGCTGCGCGAAACCTTGTGGCCGGATGACGAACCCGCCTTCGAGGCGATCGTGGAGGAGGCAGCGGCAAGCCCGACGGGCGCGCGCGGGCTCCTGTTCCTGCCTTATCTCTACGGCGAACGCTGCCCGCACCCCGATCCGTCGGCGCGCGCGGCCTTCGTCGGCCTGACGGCGCGTCACGGCCGCCCCGACATGGCCCGCAGCGTCATGGAGGGCGTTGCCTACGCCTTTGCCGACATGCACAGGCTGATGGCGCCGCTCGGCATGGACAGTGGCCTGATCAAGGCGTCCGGCGGCGGTGCGCGTGCGCCGCTCTGGCGGCAGATGCAGGCCGACCTGTTCGGATGCGATGTCGTGACAACGCAGGGCGCCGCCGAAGGGGCTGCCTACGGTGCTGCGCTGGTGGCCGGGGTGGGCATCGGTGTCTGGCCGGATGCGCAGACGGCCGCAGCCTGCTGCCGCCCCCTCACCCGCGAGCGCCCCGACGCCGCTACCGGCGAGCGCATGCGCGCGATGCTAAGCGTCTATCGCAGCCTGTACCCCGCCCTGATTGCCAGCTTCGATGCGCTTGCCGCGCTCGACACGCAAGCCTGACCCCGGACGCCCAAGGAGAAGATCATGACCGCGACGGCCTACAGCGCCCTCATCTTCGATCTCGACGGCACATTGATCGACAGTGCGCCGGACATCGCCAGGGCGGTCAATGCCTGCTTTGCCGCCAGGGGATGGCCGGAGCTGGAGGTCGCCTATGTGGAATCCTATATCGGCAACGGTCCGCGGCGGCTGATCGCCGACATACTGGTCGATCGTGGGCTACCGTCCGATCCGGAGACGGTCGATGCCGCGATGAAGGGGTATCTGGACGCCTATAGCCAGGATCCCGCCGGCCGCTGCCGGCTGTTCGACCATGTGCGCGAAGACCTCGCCGCCTTGCATGGCGCAGGCATCAGGCTTGGCATCTGCACCAACAAGCCGCATGAACTGACGGCCCGCATCCTCGATCTGCTCCACCTTGCCCGCTACTTCGACGTTGCGCTCGGCGCCGATGCCGTGCCGGCCTGCAAGCCCGACCCCGGCCATCTCCTGGCCGTGGCCGAGGCGATGCAGCTTGAACCCGGCACCTACGCCTATGTCGGCGATACGCGTGTCGACCAGGCGACGGCACAGGCGGCCGGTATCCCCTTCTTCGTCGTGCCGTGGGGCACCGGGCCGGGGGTAGAGGTGCCGGCACAGAACCGCCTGTCCCGGCTTGCGGACCTGATCGCCCCCACCGCCATCGCGGCACAATAGGCCAAGGGAGCGCGCGCCATGAGCATGAGCCTTCTGCAACGCATCCTGGTGGAAAAGCCGACAATGGCGGCGGCAGAGCAGCGCGTTGCGGCCTTCGTCAGCACCTCGCCGGCCGAGGTGGTGCGGATGAGCATGGCGCGCCTGTCGCAAGCATGCTCCGTCAGCGATCCGACCATCCTGCGCTTCTGCCGACGCTTCGGCTTCGACGGCTACCAGGATTTCAAGCTGCAGTTGGCGCAGAGCCTGGTGCCGTCGGCGCCCTTCTCCTACGAGCAGATCGTGGCGGCGGACAGCATCGACAACATCGTCCGCAAGACCTGCCGTAACTCGCTCAATGCCATCCAGCGCCTGCTGGAGGATTTCGATGCGCGGGAGATCGCCGCCGCGTCCGAACGGCTGTCGGAAGCGAACTGGATCGGTATTTATGCCACCGGCATTTCCGAGGTGACGGCGCTCGACGCCGAGCACAAGTTCCAGCGGCTCGGCCTGCGTTGCCAGGCGCTGCTCGGCCCTAAAAAGCAGTGGATGCATGCGGAAAGCGCCCGTCCGGGCGAAGTGGCGCTGATCTTCTCGCAATCCGGCCACACCAAACAGATGGTCGAGGTTGCGATCGCAGCCCGGGCGGGCGGCGCGCGTGTCGTTTCCATTGCCGCCGGCGACAGCCCACTGGCCCGCGTCTCGGATGTCACCGTCGCCGTCGTGCCCTACGACCGCACCGAGTTGATGACGCCCCTCGCCTCTCGGCTGAACCATCACCTCGTCATCAACATGCTCGTCACGGCCATCGCAGTGACGAGCGGCAGTGAATTTCCCGATCAGTTGCCTGCCCTGGATTCATGGCAGACCGACAAGATCTGACACCCCCACGCAGGACAGCGCCGCGGCTGCGGCACGAAGGAGAAGGCATGAGCGCACAGGACGAAGCCAAGAAGGTCGCAGGACGACGGGTTATCGAGGAATTTGTGACCGACGGCATGAAGCTCGGACTGGGCTCCGGCACGACGTCGCATTTCTTCGTGCGCGAACTCGGCAAGCTCGTTGCCGATGGTCTGCAGGTGACCTGCACAACGACATCCCGCTCCACCAACGACGTCGCGCGCGAAGCCGGCGTTGCCATCACCGATCCGAACGAGATTGGCCTGATCGACCTGACCGTCGATGGGCCGGACGAGATCGACCGCCAATTCAACATGATCAAGGGCGGCGGCGCCTGCCTTCTGTGGGAAAAGATCATCGCCCATGCCTCCACGCGCATGATCTGCGTCTGCGACGAGACGAAGATCGTGGACCGGCTCGGCGGCTTTCCGCTTCCCGTGGAAGTGGTCCAGTTCGCCTGGAAGCAGACGCAGCGCCAGGTGGCCGACATCCTTGCCGCACATGGTTTGGCCGATGTCGAGATGGTGCGCCGTACGCGCGATGGAACGCCCGTCGTGACCGACAGCGGCAACTTCATCCTGGATTGCAAATGCATCGCCATAGAGGATCCGGCCACACTGGAGACGGAGCTGAACCGGATACCGGGTGTCGTTGAAAACGGCCTTTTCACGCGGGAGGCGGCCGGCATGGTTGTCGGTCGCTTCGACGGCACGTCCTACATCCAGATGCGCTGACGTAGTAAAACTTGCATTTCGGGTGAATGGGCCACGCGCCGTGCGCGGGGATGGGAGCCCCGCGCCACGACACCCGACGGATACGCCTAAAGCATTGTTCAAAGGGCACGTGAAGGCAGTCTCTGCCCCGTTTTCGGAGCGATGGTTGAATCATTCCAGCCTAAGCTCTACCGCTTGACACCGCACTGGATTGTAGCAAAACTAGATGAGGATCAGCTTTTGCTGAGGGGAGGAAACACATGACGCGAATCAAGGGAATGAATCGCCGCGATATTCTGGCCATGGGCGCCGCGCTGGGCGTGGGCATGCTGGCCGCGCCGGGCGCTTTCGCACAGGGACGGAAGTTCATTCCGTTCTCCAACAAGAGCCTCGACTACTATTTCTTCGTCATCGAGGAAGAGGCGGTTAAGCGGGCCGTCCAGGCGCAGAGCTTCGAGTTTCAGGCAACGAACGCCAATTTCGACAATACAAGGCAGCTTGAGCAGTGGCAGAGCCTCATGCTGTCGCAGCCGTCGGCACTGGTGGCGGACCCGATCGACAGCCAGGCCATCGTCAGCGCGATCCGGCGCTACAACCAGCGTAAGATTCCGGTGGCGATCATCGACACGCCGTCCGACGGCGGCGACGTCGCCATCACGGTCAGCTTCGACAATTTCGAGGGTGGCATCATGGCCGCCAACGAGATCATCGAGCGCCTGAAGCAGAAATACGGCAGCCCGCGTGGCACGGTGCTCAACTGCTACGGCGCGCTGGCATCGGTTGCCTGGCGCCAGCGCAAGGAAGGCATGGAGTCCGTCTTCGCGCAGTATCCGGACATCAACTACCTTGCGCGGCCGACGGAAGGTCAGCTCGACCAGATGCTCGCCGTGACGCTGTCGACCCTGTCCGAATTCCCGCAGCTCGATGCCGTGCACGCACCGTCCGACTCTCCGTCGCGCGGCATCGTGACGGCGCTTCAGCAGCGCGATCGCTGGAAAAAGGTCGGCGAGGAAGGCCATGTCATCTTTGTCAACATCGACGGCGAGCCGGTGGCGCTGAAATGGATCCAGGAAGGCTACATGGACTCCTGCGTCTCGCAGGACCCGATCGCCTATGGCGAGATCGCCGTAGAGATGCTCCTGAAGCATTCGCTGAACGGCGAGGCTGTCCCGATCGGCACTTATGAGAACAAGAAATACTTCTGGGAAAAGGGCGAGATCGTCGACGGCAAGACCGGCCCGACGCTGATCATCCCGCCTTTCGTCATCAATGGCGACAACGCCACCGACCCGCGCCACTGGGGCACCGTCGCCGAGAAGGATTGGGGCATCGCCTATACCTGAGCCGGGGCTTGGCGGACGGCGGTCCAGCTTTTGGCCGCCGCCCCCTTTCAGGAAGCGCCCGTTACAAGGCGCGTCGAGGCGAAGAAGGACTGGCTCGACCATGCAGACTGTTGAAAAGGCGGCCACCCCCGCCGATACGGACGCGATCCTGTCGATCGAGAACGTGTCCAAGAGCTATGGCCCGGTCCATGCGCTCCGCAACGTTTCGCTGACCATCCGGCGCGGCACCATCCATGGGCTTCTCGGAGAAAACGGCGCCGGCAAGTCGACGCTGGTGGGCATCATTTCCGGGCAGAGGATGGCCACGTCCGGCCATGTCTACATGGACGGGGTGGAGGTGCATGGCGCCGACGTCAAAGCCATGGAGAAAGCCGGCGTCTTCCTGGTGACCCAGGAGCCGATGATCATCGACAACATGTCTGCGGCAGAAAACCTGATGCTGGGCATATGGCCGGAGCATCGCGGCTTCGTGGACTGGAAGCGCATGCGTGCCGAGGCAGCCCGCATGCTCGAAGGCTCCGGTATCGCCGCCGACGCCATGGCAGGACGTCTGGACGCCGTGGCCCGGCGCAAGCTCAATATCCTGCGCGCCATGTATTCGGGCGGACGGGTCATCATCCTCGACGAGCCGACCGCCGCCCTCACCGTGGCGGACCGCGACATACTCTTCGACTTCATGCGGCGGCTGAAGAAGGAAGGCGTCACCTTCGTCTTCATCTCGCACTATAATGACGAGATCCTCGACATCTGCGACGCCGTCTCGGTCTTGCGGGACGGCGCTCTGGCCGGCGGCAGCGAGGACGTTTCGAGCCTGAGCTCGGCCGGCCTTTCGGAGCTGGTTCTGGGGCGCGGGCTCGAGCTTTTCCAGCGGCAGCGGACAGACGTGCCGGCGACCGCACCCATCGTCATCGACAATGTCACAGGCAAGGGCCTGCGCCTGTCCGGCCTGACGATCCACCCGGGCGAGATCGTCGGTTTCACCGGCTTGCCGGGCTCCGGCGCCAAGGAACTCGGCCGCGCCATCTTCGGCTTCCTGCCGGGCGTTTCCGGCACCATCCGCTTCGGTTCGGACGCGCCGAGGCCACTGCCCCGTTCCCCACGCGACGCGTTCAACGCCGGCATCGCCTACCTTTCGGACGATCGCCGGCGCGACGGCGCCGTGGGGCAACTGCCGATCGGACAGAACATCGCCATGTCTTCGCTCGAGCGGCGCAGCAGCAGCGGATTTATCGACAGGAAAGCCGAAGACACAATCATCGACCGTTTCTTCAAGGCCATGGGCATCAAGGCGCCCGGGCCGGACTATGCGGTGGATACGTTGAGCGGCGGCAACCAGCAGAAGGTCTGCCTCGGCCGCGTCCTCGCCACCGAACCCCGGCTGCTCATCGTGGACGAGCCGACGCGCGGGATCGACGTCGGCGTCAAGCAGGATGTTCTGCGCATCCTCGACGGGCTCAGCCGGCGCGGCGTCGCCATCATCATCGTATCGACCGACAGCGACGAGCTTGCCCGCGCCGCCGACCGTGTCTGCGTCTTCGGCGGAGGCGATGTCGCCCATGTCGTCGCGGGGGCCGATATCACGTCCGACACGCTGCGCCGCCTGGCGCAGACGTGACGCGGCGAACACAGACAGGAGACCGTCATGAATGAAGCAATAGCTGCCACCGCGCCGGCGACGAGCCCGGCTGCGAAGACGCGCCCGGGCCATGTCCTGATCGGCTGGGTCCTGCACAATGTCGTCTGGATCTGGCTCGTTGCGCTGGTCGTTCTGTTCGGGTCCTTCAACGAATTCTTCCTGACTGTCTTCAACCTTCAGAACATCATGGTCCAGGCGACGGTGCTGGGCATGCTGGGTCTGGCCGTCGCCCTTCCGCTTCTGGTGGCGGAAATCGATCTTTCCATTCCCGCCAATCTGGGGTTCTCCTCCGCCATCGGCGCGCTCGCCTATTCGGACCTCGGCCTGCCATGGTTCGTGGCCATGCTGATCGGCGTCGGCGTGGCGACGGCGATCGGCTTCTTCAACGGCCTGTGCATCACGCGGCTGCGGATGGTTTCGCTTATCGAAACACTGGCCATGATGATCATCCTGCAAGGCGCTCTCCTGGCGCTGACGCAGGGCAAGACGCTGACAAACCTGTCCGACGGCTACATCTGGATCGGCCAGGCGACGATCGGCGGGTGGCCCGTCATGCCGCTGGTCTTCGTCGTGGCATTGATCGCAATGGGCATCATGCTGACACGGACCGTGCTTGGCCGCTCCATCTACGCCGTCGGCGGGAACGCCGTTGCCTCGTCGGCCGCGGGCATCCGCGTCGCCCGCACCAAGGTTATCGCGTACACGCTGTCGGGCTTCCTTGCCGGTGTCGCCGGCTTCCTCCTGGCGTCGTGGCAGATGGCGATCACCTCGAACCAAGGGTCCAGCTACCTCCTGTACGCCATCGCAGCGCCCATCATCGGCGGCGTCAGCGTGTTCGGAGGCCGCGGCAACGTCACCGGCATACTGGGCGGCGTCCTCCTGCTGACGGTGATCCAGGTCGGGCTGGCGATCATATCGGTGCCCTCCTTCTATGTCGGCATAATCGGCGGCTTCATGATCTTCGTCGCGGTGGCCATCGACGCCGTGCGGGTTCGCTATTTCAGCTAGCAAACCCGCTTGATAGCGTCTCTTGCGCAAGCGGCGCTGACCTTCAGCGGCAACGGTTCGAGGTCCGCAAGATCCTGGCGTCCGGTGAGAACGCCGTCATTCTTGGAGGTCTTGCTTCACTGGTGAAGGCCACCGGCAGGCGGATCGAGTCCGAGTTCGCCTTCGACCTCACCGTGCGTGACGGATTGATCCTCCGCTATCGCATGCTGGAGGACAGCTACGCGGTCGAGCAGGCTTACTGAGAGCCCTCGCTATGTTCTGGCGTGGCAAACCCAGGGCGGATCGGGATGGAACCCGGCCGCCAGCCAGTCGGAAAAGGCACGGGTCTTGGTGGGCAGACCGGCAACAGACGGGGTGACGATGTGGATCGCGCCTTCGTCGGGGATGCGCCAGTCCGCCAGCACCCGCACCAACGCGCCGGACGCCAGTTGCCGCGCTACAAGCCAGTCGGTGCCATAGAGCAGGCCAAGTCCGGCGACCGCCGAGTCGACCAGGACCTCCGCATCGTCACTCGCCAGCCCACCCGTAATCGGCACCGTCATCAGTCGGTTATCGACGTCTATAAACTCCCACACGGCCGGGTTCACCTTGCCGGTGTAGCGCAGGCACGGGTGGTGCGCGATATCGCCAGGTTGTTGCAAGGGCGCGGCGCGCTCGAGATAATCGGGTGACGCGCAGACCAGCCTTCGACGGGGAAACAAACGCCGCGCGACCAGCCGGGAATCGGGCAGCACGCCGAGCCGCACGGCCAGATCGAACCGCTCGCCTATGATGTCGACGAAGCGATTGCTGAATTCCGCCTCGATCGTCACCTCAGGGTACGCTTTCAAAAAACCCGCGATCATCGGCGACAGCCACATCCTGCCGAAGCTGGTGGGGAGCGACACGCGCAGATGGCCCCGCGGCGTACCTTGCGCAAATGTAGCGACATCGCGATTGGCAGCGGTCAACTCGCGCAGCAGCGGTCTTACCCGATCCAGATAGCACCGCCCCGCTTCGGTCAGCGTCACGCGACGTGTGCTGCGCTCCGCCAGCCGAACACCAAGCCGCGCCTCCAGCGCCTGGACGCGCCGAGACACAATCGTTGGATCACGCCCCAGCCGCCGTCCCGCCAATGCGAAGCTGCCGGCATCCGCGAGGGCTATGAATGCCTCAAGGGATTCAAGATCGGCTGATTGCTGCATGATTCACAGTTACCAACTGCATGAAACGCTCATTCCAGCAGAAACTGCATCGCCATACAATCGGTCGAAAGGAGATCGACCATGCACGGCATCGAACTTGGCGGCCCAGCCGTTACGACCATTAAGCGCGTTTCCATTGCCGAGCCCGGCCCGGTCGGCCACGGACAGGCGCTGGTGCGAATGCGCGCGGCGGCATTCAACTATCTCGACCGTCTGGTCGCGACAGGCTCCTATCCCGGCGCGCTCTATCCCAATGTGCCGGTGGCTGATGGCGCTGGCGAAGTCATTGCGACCGGCGACGGCGTCGAGGGTGTGAGCGTCGGCGATCGCGTTGCCGTTCACCCCAAGGCGCTGTGGATCGCGGGGGCCGGCACCGCACGTAACAACGGCGCCATGCGCGGCGTGACGATACCGGGATCGCTCGTGGAACTGGCGCTGGTGGATGCGGCGTCGCTGGTGGTGGCGCCCGCTCACCTAGGGTTCGAGGCGATCGCCAGCCTGCCTATTCCCGCCACGACCAGTTGGAACGCACTGCGCGCGGGCGATATAGGCCCGGGATCCACCGTGGTGCTGCCCGGCACCGGCGTCACCTCCTTGCAAACGCTGCAATTGGCCAAGGCGGCCGGTGCCCGCGTTATCGTCACCTCGTCGTCGGACGAGAAGCTAAGTCGCGCCCGATCGATGGGTGCAGACGAAGGAATCAACTATCGCGCCATACCTGAGTGGCAGGATGAGGTTCTGCGCCTCACCGACGGGGTCGGTGCCGATCTGGTGCTGGAGACGACTGGCGCCGACACCTTCGCACGTTCGCTGGCCGCCGTGCGTCATGGCGGCACGGTTTTCGCGATCGGCTTCGTCAGCGGGCGCGAGACGCCGCTGGATGTCCTCACCGTCATTGGCAAGGCGATCCGGCTGATCGGCGGCAACACCGGATCGGCTGCCGATTTTCGTGCCGCGACGAATGCCATCGCCGCACTTGGTATCGAGCCGGTGATCGCGCGGACCTTCGGCGTCGGAGAGATAACGGGCGCCTACGCGACGCTGCTCGCCGGAGAGCAGTTTGGCAAGATCGCAATCGCGTTGGACTGGTAAGGAGCGGTATCATGCGACTGCAAGGCAAACATGCGCTCATCACCGGCGGCACCAGTGGCATAGGGCTGGAAACGGCTCGACAATTCATAGCGGAAGGCGCGACGGTGGCGATCACCGGCCGCTCGGAAGCTGGACTTGCGGCGGCAAGACGAGAGCTGGGCGCAGGCGTGCTGGCGATCTGCAGCGAAGCCGGCGAGGTCGCGGGGCAGCAGGTGCTTGCCACCGAACTGAAGGCGGCTTGGCCAAAGCTGGACGTGCTCTTCCTTAATGCAGGCGACGTCACCCACCGCCCACTGGCCGAATGGGACGAGGCGACCTTCGACAGGCTGATGGCGACGAACCTGAAGGGTCCGTTCTTCCTGATCCGTGCGTTGTCGCCGCTGTTCGCCAATCCGGCTTCGATCATCCTTTGCGGCTCGGTGTCCGCACATATTGGACTGCCGCAATCGAGCGCCTATGCGGCCAGCAAGGCCGCTCTCCTGTCCCTCGCGCGTACGCTGTCGGGTGAACTCATGCATCGCGGCATCCGCGTGAACGGTCTCAGCCCAGGCCCGACGGAGACACCGGCGCTGGGCAAGCTCGGGCTGGATGCAACGGCGCAGTCCGCCTTACGCGACGACATCCGCGCCCTCGTGCCGATCGGCCGCATGGGCACACCGATCGAACTCGCCAAGGCAGCGGTGTTCCTCGCTTCGGACGAATCTGCCTTCGTTGTCGGCACCGAGCTGCGGGTCGATGGCGGCGTCGGCAGTCTGTAAGGATGGGGTGTCGTCACGAGACGTATGTTCTCCGGTTTTGGTTGCCCAGGTGATGAGCGGTGCCGCGCTCTTCCCGATGCCCGGTTACTGCATCCGTTGTCGCGGTCTCTCAATCCTGCGCGGTCGGCCGGACAACGATGCTTCCGATCTCGACGTCGGCGGGCTGCTCGATCGCAAAGGCAATGGCCCGGGCGATGGCGTCCGGCGAGATTGCAAGCTTGCGCTTTTGCCGGTTGACCGCTTCCCGAACAGCGGGATCGGTGACGGAAGAGTCGACGAACGTCGTGTCGATGAACCCGGGAGACACTTCGGTGACACGCAGGCCGGGCACGCATTCCTGTCGAAGAGCTTCGGTTGCCGTCCGTAACGCGTTCTTGGTTGCCGCGTAGACGCCCATGGTCGGTACGATCTTCAGCCCCGCTGTCGAGATGACGTTCACGACGTGGCCGCTCCGCTGGGCGCCGAAAATAGGAAGAACCGCCGCGATCCCGTAAAGAGCCCCTCTTACATTGACGTCGATCATAGCGTCCCAATCCTCCACCCTCAGGGCGTCGAACCGGGATATGGGGCCGATCCCGGCGTTGTTGACGATGACGTCCAATCGACCGAACCGATCCTGTGCCAGGCCGACAAGGGCCTCGAGATCCGCTCGGCGGGTTACATCCAGCTGTCGAAAGACGGCGCTGCCGCCCGCTTTCTCTATGCTATCGGCGACGGTGGCGATCTCGGCCTCGCTGCGCGCTCCCAGCACGAGACGCGCACCACGCGCGGCGAGGTGTAGAGCCGTGGCCCGGCCGATCCCGCGTCCGGCCCCGGTTATGGCGACGATCTTGTTTTCGATGGTCATGAAGGTCTCCTTCGTGGAGAAGCCAAGCTATGAGAGCGCCGCAGGCTGCTCTATGCTTGATCGACCGTTTCTTTGTAGCGATCCGCCAAGACCATGTTCGATCCGTTTTCAAATGTTGTGTCGCTGCTCGGCACAAAAAATGTCCGCGGCACCAGCCTCGAGGCATCCGGCGACTGGGCACTGTCATTCGATGGCACGGCTCGCCTGAAGTTCGTGGCGGTGACGCGAGGTCGATGCTGGCTGCTGCTTCCGGACGCGCAGCCGGAGCCGATGGAGGAAGGCGACGTCGTTCTCTTAAGTGACACGCGCTACGCGGTGGCGAGCGATCCCCGCATCGAACCGATCGACGGCATGACGCTTTATGCCGGTCCGGGACAGGACGTGGTGCGGTTGGCCGAAGGGGGAGACACGGCGATGATCGGCGGCGGAAGCGGCTTCGCCGATGGTTGCGCCCCGTTCGTCCTGGAGGCCCTGCCACGTTTCCTTCGGATCGACCGTGCTTCGGCGAGCGCAAAAGCGATCTCGCGGACCCTGGCTTCGTTGCGGGCGGAGGTTCAAAATCCGGGCGTCGGCAGTTCGCTCATCGCCACCCGCCTGGCCGACATCCTCGTCGCCGAGGCCGTCCGCGCCTTCGTCACCGCCGGGTCACACGGCAGCGTCGGATGGATCGCCGCTCTGGCGGATCCCCGTTTGGCGAAAGCGATCGGGCATATGCATGACGACATTGCCTGTCGCTGGACGGCACCTGTCCTTGCGCGGGAAGTCGGCATGTCTCGTTCCGCGTTCACGTCCCTGTTCACCCGTCGGGTCGGTCGACCGCCGATCGATTATCTGACCCATTGGCGAATGGTTCTTGCCCGGCAGAGGTTGGAGGCCGGATCGAGCGTTGCCGCCGTCGCCGAGGAAGTAGGCTACAGTTCCCAAAGCGCCTTCTCGCAGGCGTTCAAGCGGACGCTGGGCCGAACTCCGCGATCGCGGCTAGACCTACAGGAACGCGAACAGTTCTCGTAGCGTCTCTTCGGGAGATTCCTCCTGTGGGGAGTGTCCACATTCGAGTGCACGTCCGCGTACATCGTGGGCCTTTTCCCGCCAGGTTTCGAGAACATCGTAAAGTTGCCCCACCGTGCCTTGCGCGCCCCACAGGGCAAGAAGCGGCGCTTCGATGCGACGATCGCCGTCGGCGCGATCATGGTCGAGGTCGATGGTCGAGGCGGCTCGATAATCCTCGCAGATGGCGTGGCGTGTGGCCGGGTTCCGGTAGCAGCGGAGGTACTCGGCAAAGAGCGCCTCGCTTGTCGCGCCAGGCACCTTGATCTGGCCGGTGATGTGGCGCCTGAGAAAGAATTCGGGGTCGGCCGCGATCATGCGTTCCGGCAATGGCGCCGGCTGAATGAGGAAAAACCACCAGAAATAGCGCGTCGCGAACTCTTGGTTCGTGCGTTCGTACATGGTCAAAGTCGGCGCGATGTCGAAGACGGCGATCCGTTGAACGGCGTCCGGATAATCGAGCGCCATCCGATGCGCCACGCGCCCGCCGCGGTCGTGGCCGACAAGGTCGAAGCGGGGAAAGCCGAGCGCGCGCATCACTTCGATCTGGTCGGCCGCCATGGATCGCTTGCTGTAATTAACGTGACGCTCACCGCCCTCGGGCTTGCTGGAATCTCCGTAGCCGCGCAGGTCCGGCAATATGACGGTGAAGCGCTCGGCCAGGCGAGACGCAATCTTGTGCCAGGTCAGGTGTGTCTGCGGATGGCCATGCAGCATGAGAAGCGGCGGTCCACTGCCGCCGATGGCCAGGTGGATGCACGCGCCCGTGGTCTCGATATCCCTTGTCTCGAAGCCGGGCAGAAATTCGTGGGTCATGATGATACGCCGATTTCCATTCTGGTAAGACAAGGGCGGGCAACGGGAATGCCCGTCACGGACCGGCTTCGGCGAGCGACTGCAGGAGGTTCGCGTCGCGACGGGGTGGTGCGCCGAACAGCTTCTTGTACTCGCGCGAGAATTGGGATGCACTCTCGTATCCAACCGCGTAGCCGACGATAGCAGCCTCCGCCTGCTGCGTGACGAGATGCCGGCGTGCCTCGTGCAGCCGAATATGCTTCTGATATTGCAACGGACTTACGCCGGTCACCGCCTTGAAACGGCGATGAAAGACCGACACGCTCATTCCGGCCACCCGCGCCATGGCGTCGATGCTCAGGTGCTCGGCATAATTCTGGCGAACAAAGGCCATGGCCCGGCGGATATGGGATAGCCGCGTATCCGCGCCGGCGATCTGGCGAATTAAAGGGCCATGCGGCCCCATCAACAGCCGATACATCAGCTCACGTTCCAGGTTGGCGGCGAGGATGGGGATCTCGTCGGGGCGGTCGAGCAGGCCGGCGAGCCGGCGCCACGCATCGAGCAGATCAGGCCCCGCCTTGGCGACACCGAAGCCAGAACCGATGGCAGGCTCGGCAAATCTGTTCATGTCGAGCAGGATCGTGGAGATCACGGCCGGGTCGATATACAGGTTGAACGCCAGATATGGCTCGTCCGTCGAGGCTTCGCAAACCTGCCCCATGGCGGTCAACTCGGCGGCCACCACCATGCATTCGCTGGGGCCATATTCAAGCACGCTGTTGCCGATCATGGTGCGCTTGCGGCCCTGCAGCACAAGGCAGACCACGGGCTCATAGATCAGCCCGGCGGCGTCGGTGGGGTTGTCGATGCAGTATATGTGAAGCCTCGGCATGGCCGGGTTGGGCGCGCCCGCGTAGCGCAGGGCGATGGCACGGATATCGTTCAAAACTGTCATGCGTGCATCCCACAGGTCTTGGGACACAGGGTCAAGCCATCGGCAGGATCGGGCAATCATTCGAGACCATCGGACATCCGGACATGTGGTGACGTGCCTACGTTTTACCGGCACACGCATGATGGAAGGATACTCGATTGAAAAAGCGCAAACTCGGAACCGGCGGACCTGAAGTGTCTGCCATCGGCTACGGCGCCATGGGATTTCATCTGGCTTACGGCGCGGCCGACACCCAGGCAGGCCTCGATCTCATCAAACGCGCCTACGACAGAGGCGTCACCTTCTTCGACACCGCCGAACTCTACGGCTGGGGTGAGAACGAGAAGTTCATCGGAAAGGCAGTGAAGGGCTTTCGCGACGATATCGTCATCGCCACCAAGTTCGGCTTCACCTTCGACAACGGCAATTACGGCGTCAACAGCCAGCCGGACCATATCCGCGAAGTAACCGAAAACAGCCTGCGCTATCTCGGCGTCGATGAAATCGACATCCTTTATCAGCACCGGGTCGATCCGAACGTGCCGATCGAAGACGTTGCAGGCACGGTCAAGGACCTGATCGCAGAGGGCAAGGTCAAGTATTTCGGCCTCAGCGAAGCCGGGCCGCAGACCATTCGAAAGGCCCACGCCGTGCATCCGGTGACGGTGCTGCAGACCGAATATTCCGTCTTCGAACGCGATGTCGAAACGGTCCTCCCAACAACGCGGGAGCTGGGCATAGGCTTCGTTGCCTACTCGCCGCTGGGACGCGGTTTTCTGACCGGCGCCACGAAGCCGTCGGCTGAGTACGAAGAAAGCGACATGCGTCGCTTCGATCCGCGCTGGCAGCCGGGCAATTTCGAAAAGAACCTCCATGCGGTCCAACAACTCGGCGAATTGGCCAGGGCCAAGTGCATCACGGTGTCCCAGTTGGCGCTGGCCTGGTTGCTGGCCCAGGGCGACGACATCGTGCCGATCCCCGGCACGCGCCGCATCGAGCGGCTTGAGGAAAACCTGGCCGCTGCGGATGTGACGCTATCGGCCGATGATCTGGCCGACATCGCAAAGATCCTGCCTGATGGCGCTTTCGGTGCCCGCTATGCCGGTGACATGGTCCCTGACTGGATCTGACCATGATGGGTGGCTGGCCTTGCCGGCCACCCATGATGCCCAGCGATAGGGTCCCACATACGGCAATGTCCGCCTGACGCCGCTTCGCGTCCGTCAGGCGGATATCCCGTCTCCCCGGCTCTTTTTTACTCGCGTCCAATATCCTGACTATTTGCCTCTTGTTTAAGCTGTGGCGCCGCATTAGGAGAGTTGCCGTTTCCGCCGTTGCGAACTGGAGCGATCCCTTGCCGAGACTGAGTGTTGTGGTGCCGGTTACCCTGGCGACGATTGTCTTCTGTGCGCCCGCGAGCGCCGAGCCGACCAAGTACCCGCTGACGATCGAGAACTGCGGGCGGGAGATCACATTCGACAAGGCGCCCGAGCGCACCGTCGCTCTCGGCCAGAACAGCGCCGAGGTGCTGTATCTGCTTGGCCTGGAAGACCGCATGGTCGGCACGGCCTTTTGGCCGAACCGCGTCCTGCCCTCTCTCAAAGAGGCCGACGACAAGGTGGAAACACTGTCGGTGGAGTTCCCTTCGATGGAATCGGTGCTTGCCAAGGAGCCCGATTTCGTGACCGCCATGCTGGTGACGCTGATGGGGCCCGACAGCAAGGTTGCCAAGCGCGATGACTTCGAGGCGCTCGGCATTCCGACCTACCTTTCGCCCAGCGCCTGCACGGTGGAAGAGGACGCCAAGGACGTATACGGCCGGCGCGCCGAGCTTTGGAACATGGATCTTCTCTACAAGGAGATCGAGGACATGGCGAAGATCTTCGACGTCGCCGATCGCGGCGAAGAGGTCGTAGCCGATTTCAAGGCCCGGGAAGCCGCCCTTCGCAGCGAGTTCGCCAAGCGCGAGGATCTGACCTTCCTGTTCTGGTTCTCCAGCCCCTCCACCGCCGACGACGCATACCTTGCCGGCGGCAACGGGCCTTCGGCCTACATCGCCGACATTCTGGGTGGTTCCAACGCGGTCACCACCACCAGCGAATGGCCGACGCTCGGCTGGGAGGGCATCATCGCCGCCGATCCCACCGTCATCGTCGCAACCCAGGTGGACCGCAAGCGCTGGGCGCTTGACGAGGCCGACGCCAA
The DNA here is from genome assembly GCF_001463885.1 of Aureimonas altamirensis. Classification (GTDB taxonomy): domain Bacteria; phylum Pseudomonadota; class Alphaproteobacteria; order Rhizobiales; family Rhizobiaceae; genus Aureimonas; species Aureimonas altamirensis. The sequence continues at coordinate 360,356 of NZ_BBWQ01000018.1, forward strand.
GATCGCCTATCTGACCACCGACCCGACCGTGAGCCAGATGCGTGCCGTGCGCGACGGCCATATCTTCACCATGAGCGGCGCGGCCACCAATGCCAGCATCCAGACGCTCTACGGCGCCGAGCAGTTGGCCGAGCAACTTCGGACCAGCGACCTGAAGTGATGGCCGAGGCGGGACATTCGTGGGAACGGCCGGGGCGCCTCGCGGCGGTTCTTGCCCTTGTTCTCCTGACGCTTGCTTTTGCGATCGCGCTTGCAACCGCGATCGGCGATTTCAACATCGGCCTCGGCACGGTGGTTCTTGCCGTCACCAACCGACTGGGGCTGACCGCTGTCGAGATCAGCCGGTTGCAGGAAAGCGTGGTCTGGAACCTGCGGCTTAGCCGCGCCATCGTGGCCGCGCTGGCCGGCGCGGGGCTGGCGCTCTGCGGCGCCATTCTGCAGGCGCTTCTGCGCAATCCGCTTGCCGAGCCATTTGTACTGGGTGTCTCGGCCGGTGCCTCTACCGGCGCCGTCTGCGTGATCGTTCTGGGTATCGGGGCCGGCAGCCTGACCCTCTCGCTGGGCGCCTTCGCGGGCGCATTTGCTGCCTTCGCCCTGGTGGCACTTCTGTCCAATGGGGCAACCAGCGGGCCGAACCATACGATCCTTGCCGGCGTTGCCACCGCCCAGCTCTTCAATGCGCTGACCTCTTACATCGTCACCACTTCGGGAAATGCGCAGCAGGCGCGCGATGTCATGTTCTGGCTGCTCGGCAGCTTCGGCGGCGTGCGCTGGCCCGATGTGCAGTTGCTTCTGGCTGTGGTGGCGGTGGGCCTCATTGTCTGCCTCTTGATGGCGCGGGCGCTCGACGCTTTCACTTTCGGCGACGAGGACGCCGCCTCGCTCGGCGTGCCGGTCGGCCGCATCCGCCTCATCCTGTTTGCCGTAACCGCTCTTGTCACCGCCACCATCGTCAGCATGGTGGGCGCCATCGGCTTCGTTGGCCTCGTCGTGCCGCATGCGGCCCGCTACGTTGTGGGGCCGATGCATATGCGCCTTCTTCCGGCCTGCGCGGCGGTGGGCGCCGTATTCATGGTGCTCGCGGACATCGCCTCGCGTGTCGTCGCAGAGCAGCAGACGGTGCCGATCGGCGTCGTTACGGCCCTCGTCGGCGTGCCATTCTTCGCCCTTATCCTGTTCCGCTCACGGCCCCAGGCATGACAACGATCCGTGCGGAAAACCTCGTTTGGGGCGTCGGTCGCAAGACCATCGTGCATGGCGTGTCGTTAGACGTCGCGCGCGGCGAGACGGTGGGCCTGATCGGTCCGAACGGATCGGGGAAATCGTCGCTCCTGCGCCTTCTGGCCGGCCTGAGGGCGCCCCGCTCGGGGCTGGTGGAGCTGGAAGGGCGGAATGTCTCGCGCGTGACACGCCGCGCCCTCGCCCGGCATGTTGCTTTCGTGCAGCAGAACGCCAGCACTGACACTAATGTCAGCGTGCGCGACGTCGTGAAACTCGGCCGTACGCCGCACCGCTCGGCCCTGTCGGGGTGGTCGCAAACCGACGAAGCCGCGGTTCAAGGCGCGCTCGCGCGCGTCGAGATGACGGGGCGGCGCGATCAGTCCTGGCAGACGCTGTCCGGCGGCGAGCGCCAGCGCGTGCATATCGCGAGGGCCTTGGCGCAGACGCCCTCCATCATGTTTCTGGATGAGCCGACCAACCATCTCGATATCCACCACCAGATCGAAATACTGCGCATGGTGCGCGATCTCGATCTCACCTCCGTGGTGGCGCTGCACGACCTGAACCTCGCCGCCATGTTCTGCGACCGCATTGCCGTGATGTGCGAGGGGCGGTTGATCGAATGCGGCACGCCAGCCCAGGTGCTTACCCGCTCGCTTCTGCGCGAGGTGTTCCGCATCGAGACGGAGATCGGCGAGCCGGACGCCTCCGGCCGGCCCCATATCCGCTTTCTGGCGGTGTAATCTCCCCGTCTCAGCTAGTCGGCCACCCTGTTGTACAGGGCCGGCCAAGTGGCCGGTCGCTTCAGTGGCTGATCATCCAGGGCCGCGCCGAGGGAAATGTCTTGGCTCCGCTTGCCGTATGGACGGCCTTGCCGGATTTCGACTTGGAGCCGCAGCAGCCACAGCCTGCCGGGTGCTGGCCGGAAGAGCGGGCCGGCTCGTGCCGGCTCCGCTCGTTGGTGGCCATGGCGTTGCGCCGCCGCGAGTCCATGCCTGCCACGAAGGGCGCCGACAGGATCACCCGCCCGCTGGCCGCGCCGCAGCTTGGACAGGCGGCCGGTTCCGCCGCCCGCGCCATCGGATGAAGCGCGGAAAACGACCCGCAATCGGCGCATTCGTAATCGTAGAACGGCATGATGCCCGCCTTTCGTCTTCGTTCACAGATCCTGGGCGATCGGCATGTCGACCGAACCGTCCAGGTATTTCTGCGGGCCTGCGGCGCTGGGGCTGATGTCGAAGTCGAATATCTGGGTCGGCAGCCACAGCGTGGCGCAGCTATTGGGTATGTCGACGACGCCGGATAGATGCCCCTGCACGGGTGCGACACCCAGGATGGAATGTGCCTGTGCCGGCGAGTAGCCGAACTTGGTGAGGTAGGCGATCGCGTTCAGGCACGCCTGGCGATAGGCCACATTGGCGTCCAGGTAATGCTGGGTGCCGGCCTCGTCCACCGAGATACCCTCGAAGATAAGATAGTCGTTGTAGTTCGGCGAGATGGGCGACGGCTTGAAGATCGGGTTCTTGATTCCGTACAGCGCCATGCCATCCTTGATGATGTTGACGCGGATGTGCAGCCACGCGCCGAACATCTCGATGGCCCCGCAAAAGGTGATTTCGCCGTCTCCCTGGCTGAAATGCATGTCGCCCATCGACAGGCCCGCCCCGTCCACATAGACCGGAAAGAATATCTTGGACCCGCGCGACAGGTCCTTGATATCGCAGTTGCCGCCATGCTCGCGCGGGGGGACGGTGCGCGCGCCTTCCGCCGCCACGCGGTCGCGGTCGGCGCCGGTGAGCTTGCCCAGATGCGCCGTCGCGGCGAAGGGCGGGTTGGCCAAAGGCGGCACGCGCCCCGGATCGGTATCGATCAACGCCTGCTCGCGCGTGTTCCACTTGTCCAGAAGGCTCTTGTCCGGCAGCGTGCCGATCAGCCCGGGATGGATCAACCCGGCAAAGCCGACGCCCGGAACGTGCCGCGAGCGCGTGAACAGGCCCTCGTAGTGCCAGACGGATTTCTGCGCCAGCGGGAAGTGATCGGTCAGGAAGCCGCCGCCGTTTTTCTTGGAGAAGAAGCCGTTGAAGCCCCATTCGTGGCCCTTCAGCGTACCGGCGTCGAGAATGTCGACCACCAGCAGGTCGCCCGGTTTGGCGCCTTTAACTCCGATAGGACCCGACAGATAGTGCACCGTCGACAGGTCCACGTCGCGGATATCCTCGGCGCTGTCATCGTTCTTGATGGCGCCGCCCGTCCAGTCGACCGTCTCCACCAGGAAGTCCGCGCCGGGCTCCACCCAGACGGCGATCGGAATGTCTGGATGCCAGCGATTGTGCAGCATCTCGTTCTCGGTCGCCGGACGGGACAGGTCGACTGAAATGAGGGTATCAGGCATGGGACGCTCCTGTTGTCGGTTTCTTCTGCGGTCTGGTCCCGTCCGTCATACGGACAGGTAGCGGGTGATCTGCGCCTCATCGACGGACGCCGCCGGCGTATCGTGGACGAGTTCGCCGTTCTCGATGACGAGCACGCGGTCGGCGATATCGAGGGCGAAAGAGAGGACCTGTTCGGATACGACGATGGCCAGCCCCTTTTCGTCGCGGATCCGGCGCAGGGTGCGCGCCATCTCGCGGATGATCGAAGGCTGGATGCCCTCCGTCGGCTCGTCGAGCAGCAGCACCTTCGGGCGCGATGCCAGCGCACGGGCGATGGCCAGTTGCTGCTGCTGCCCGCCCGACAGGTTGCCGCCGCGCCGGCGGCCCATTTCGGACAGAACGGGGAACAACTCATACAGATCGCCAGGCACGTCGCGCTCTCCCGTGACGGTCAAGCCGGTCTCGATGTTCTCGCGCACCGTCATGGTTGAGAAGATCATCCGGCCCTGCGGCACGTAGCCGAGGCCACTGCGCACGCGGACATGGCTTTTGGCCGAGGTCACGTCGGCACCGTCTATACCGACACGCCCTTCGCGCGTCGGGATGATGCCCATCAGCGATTTCATGAGCGTCGTCTTGCCCATGCCGTTGCGGCCCATGATGGCGACGATCTCGCCTGCGCCCACACGGAAATCCAGCCCGTGCAGCACCTCGCTCGATCCGTAGGAAACCCGCAAACCGTTTACGTCCAGCATAGTGCACCCTCCTGCCCGGTCGGCGGCTCAATGGCCGAGATAGACGTCCACGACCCTCGGGTCGTTCTTCACATGCTCCATCGTGCCTTCGGACAGGACATGACCCTGGTGCAGCACGGTGACGCGGTGGGCGATGTCCTCCACGAATTTCATGTCGTGCTCGATCACGATGACCGAGCGCCCGTCGATGATGCGGTGCAGAAGCTCGGCGGTGCGCATGCGCTCGGTTACGCTCATGCCGGCCACGGGCTCATCCAGCATCAACAGATCCGGGTCCTGGATCAGCAGCATGCCGATCTCCAGCCACTGCTTCTGCCCATGGCTCAACATGTCGGAGCGCCGGTGCAGGTGTTCTTTCAGGAAGACCGTCTCGGCGATCTCCTCGACCCGGTCGCGCACCTCGGCATCGCGGCGGAAAGCGAGCGCCCCGAAGACCGACCAGCCGCGCGGGTAGGAAATTTCGAGATTTTCGAAGACGGTCAGGTCTTCGTAGATCGTCGGGTTCTGGAACTTGCGCCCCACGCCCGCATGGACGATCTGGTACTCCTTCATCTGCGTCAGCTCCTTGTCGCGGAAGCGGATGGAGCCGGACGTCGCCTTGGTCTTGCCGCAGATCAGGTCGAGCGCCGTGGTCTTGCCCGCCCCGTTGGGGCCGATGATCACGCGGATCTCGTTCTCGTCGACATAGAAGGACAGGTCGTTGACCGCCTTGAACCCGTCGAAGGACACGGTCAGCGCCTCTACCGAAAGCAGGAAATCGTTGGTCGTCGCCATGGAAGGCGCTCCTTACTTGGCGGTGGAAGGGGTTGCGTCGGGTGTTACGATGCCTGCCGTACGCCGCCCGGTCAGACGCTTCAGCAGCGGCTCGACATGCGTGGTCCACAGGCCGGCGAGACCCATGGGGAAAGCCACCGTCACACCGATGAACAGCGCGCCCATGGCGAACAGCCACAGTTCGGGAAAGCTTTCGGAAAACGAGGTCTTGGCGAAGTTGACGAGCAGCGTTCCGTAGACCGCACCCAGCAGCGACAGGCGGCCGCCGACGGCACAGAAGATCACCATTTCGATGGATGGCACGATGCCGATCAGCGTCGGCGACATGAAGCCCACCTGCAGGGTGAACATCGCACCGCCGATGCCGGCCAGCGCCGCCGCGAAGGTGAAGACGAAAATCTTGAAGCGCGCCGTGTCGTAGCCGGAAAAGCGCACGCGGTCTTCCTTGTCGCGCATGGCGACCAGGATACGCCCCAGCTTGGAACTGCGCACCAGCATGCACAGCACGATGGCGCCGAGCAGCAGGAAGGCGTTGATGAAGTAAAGGATCGTCTTGGCGCCGTCGCCGCGGATATCGAAGCCGGCAAGGGTGCGCAGGTCGGTGATGCCGTTGACGCCGCCCGTATAGCCCTGCTGTCCGACGATCAGAATGGTCAGGATGGCGGCGATGGCCTGCGTGATGATGGCAAAGTATACGCCGCCGACCCGCCGGGTGAACATTGCAAAGCCGATCACGAAGGCAAGTGCGGCGGGCACCGCCACGATGCCGATGAGGGTCAGCGGCAGCGAGTGGAAGGGCTGCCAGAACCACGGCAGTTCCGTGACCTGGTTCCAGTCCATGAAGTCCGGAATGCCGGGGGTGGACTGGATGGCGGTGGCTTCCGGCGTCGAGGCCTCGAGCTTCAGGAACATCGCCATGCAGTAGCCGCCGAGGCCGAAGAAGATGCCCTGCCCCAGCGACAGGATGCCTGCGCTGCCCCAGCACAGGACCAGCCCGACGGCGACGAAGGCGTAGGTGAGATATTTTCCGACGAGGTTGAGCCGGAAGGCGTCGGTGACGGCTGGAATGATCAGGAGGATCAGCGCGGCCAGGATGAGAAGGCCGATGGCCTGTCCGCGCATGGGGGAGTTCAGCGGGTTCTGCATGGCGGGCCTCAGTTGCGGACCTTGAGGGTGAACAGGCCCTGCGGCCGCACCATCAGGATGGCGACGACGGTGAGCAGGGTAAGAACCTTGGCCATCGAGCCCGACAGGAAGAACTCCATGGTCGACTGGGCTTGCGAGATGGCGAAAGCGGAAGCGAGCGTGCCGATCAGGCTGGCCGCACCGCCGAAGACGACGACAAGGAACGTGTCCACGATGTAGAGCTGGCCTGCGCTGGGCCCGGTCGAGCCGATCATGGTGAAGGCGCTGCCGGCAATGCCGGCAATGCCGCAACCCAGCCCGAAGGTAAGGCGATCGACCTTCTCCGTATCGATGCCGACCGCGCCGGCCATCGGCCGGTTCTGCACCACGGCGCGCACCCGTGCCCCGAACCTGGAGCGGTACATGAGCAGCCAGACGGCCAGCGTTATCGTCAGCGTGATCGCCATGACGATAAGGCCGTTGATCGGCACCTCGACCATGTCGGTCAACGCCAGCGAGCCCATCATCCAGTCGGGCAGCGTCACGCCCACTTCGCGCGCGCCGAAGATGCTGCGGAAGGCCTGCTGCATGATCAGGGAGAGGCCCCAGGTGGCCAGAAGCGTATCCAGCGGACGGCGATAGAGAAAGCGGATCAGCCCCCATTCGACCGCCATGCCGGCCGCGCCGCTGACGATGAAGGCAAGGCCCATCGATATGAAGAATGTGATTGGCATCAACGCCGGGGCATGGGCCTGCGCAAGCGTCGAGACCAGATAGGTCACGTAGGCGCCGAGGATCATGAACTCGCCATGCGCCATGTTGATGACGCCCATCTGGCCGAAGATGATGGCCAGCCCCAGCGCCATCAGCACCAGGACGGAGAACAGCGTCAGCCCGGCGAAGCCCTGCATGGCGAAAATGGAAGAAAGCTCGCTCCAGCTATAGTCGGCGAACATCGGTCGGCTCCCGTCGCGTTACGTTGAGGCAAGGCGTGTGGCCGGCCCGTTCGGGCCGGCCACGCTGGGACGCTTATTGATAGCCTTCGGGGAAGGGATTGGGCTCCATCAGGTCGGTGGTCTCGTAGACGATGTCGTACTGCCCGTCGGGCAGCGCATGGCCGATGCGCGTCTTGGACCAGAGATGATGGTTCTCGTGGATCTTCACATAGCCTTCCGGCGCGGTATCCAGTTCGATGCCGGGGCTGGCGGCCCGCACCTTGTCGATATCGAAGCTGCCGGCCTTTTCCACCGCGGCCTTCCAGAGCCACGGGCCCAGATAGGCGGCCTGCGTCACGTCGCCCACCACCATGTCGGCGCCATAGGCTTCCTTGAACTTGTCGACGAAGCTCTTGTTGTTCTCGTTGTCGATGCTCTGGAAATATTTCATCGCGGCGTAGGCGCCGTTGATGTTTTCGCCGCCGATGCCCCGGATTTCGTCTTCCGTCACCGAGATGGTCAGAAGAAGCGGCTTCTCCTTGGTCATGTCGATACCGGCAGCCTTCAACTGCTTGTAGAAGGCGACGTTGGAGCCGCCGACGACGATGGCATAGATGACATCGGGCTTGCGCAGCTTGATCTTGTTGATCACCGAGTTGAACTGCGTGTGGCCGAGCGGATAATAATCCTCGCCGACCACTTCGAGCCCCAGCTTTTCGATGTGCTTGCGGGCGATCTTGTTGGACGTGCGCGGCCAGATGTAATCCGAGCCCAGCAGATAGAAGGTCTTGGCGCCCTTCTCTTTCGTCACCCAGTCGATGCCTGCCAGGATCTGCTGCGTCGCTTCCTGCCCGGTGTAGATCACGTTCGGGCTCTCTTCCAGACCTTCGTAGAAGGTCGGATAATAGAGCATGCCGTTATACTGCTCGAAGACCGGCAGCACGGCCTTGCGGGACGCCGACGTCCAGCAGCCGAAGACGGCCGCCGTCTTGTCTTCCACCAGAAGCTTGCGCGCCTTCTCGGCAAAGGTCGGCCAGTCCGACGCGCCGTCTTCCTGGATCACCTCGATCTTGCGGCCAAGGACGCCTCCGGCGGCGTTGATCTCGTCGATGGCCAGCTTCTCGGCCTGCACCGACCCGGTCTCGCTGATCGCCATGGTGCCCGACACCGAGTGCAGGATGCCCACCTTGACCGTGTCATCGGTGACGGCAAGCCCGGTCGTGTTCACCTCGGCGGTCGGCGGCCCCGCCGCGAAGGCGACTGTCGGCAGAGCCGCCATCATGGCCAATGCGGCGGCCCCGAACATCAGGCGTCGCCGTGTGACGGACGGCGAGGCCGTCCCCTTGTTCCGTTCTGTCATGGTGAAGCCCCATCTCTTGGAAGAAGCGGCCGCCGCAAGGGATGAAGCGTCCGGGCCGCGCTGATCACGGGTTGCAGCCTTGCCCGGATCGCTGCGCTGCAAAATACGTGAAATCGCGTATTCCAGCCGCGCGGGGCTGTGGCATGATCCATGCCGACAGTTTGAGAACGAACCCTTGATTTCCGCACGCGCCGGCGCGCCCGACGCGATATCCTTGACCGGCGTTATTTCCGCCCCGTCCGGAACGCAGATGACAGCACCCCAGCGCATCGTCCGGAATCGTCGCAGCTACAACCAGTGGGTTGCGAACGAGATGCTGGAAGATTACGCGCTGCGCTTCACCGCGAAGCGCGGCCGCCGCTGGTCGCCGCTGCAACTTGCCATGACGGCGTGCGGCGGCATTTCCTTTCTGGCGCTGGAAGCGATCGGCGGCGCGATCACGCTGCATTTCGGCTTCTGGGCCGCCTTGGCCGCCACCCTGACCGTGTCGACGCTGATCTTCTGCGCCAGCCTGCCGATCACTTATTACGCCGCGCGCTATGGCATCGACATGGACCTTCTGACGCGCGGTGCCGGGTTCGGCTATCTCGGCTCCACCGTCACGTCGCTCATCTATGCCTCATTCACCTTCATCTTCTTCGCCGTAGAGGCGGCCATCATGGCCATGGCGCTGGAAATGATGACGGGCCTGCCGCTGTGGGCGGGCTACATCGTCTGCGCGGTCGCAGTCATCCCCATCGTTGCGCACGGCATGAACATGATCAGCCGGTTCCAGATCGTGACCCAGCCCTTCTGGCTGGTGCTCAACCTTGCGCCGTTTGTGTTTCTGGCCATCGCGGCGCCGATCGGCCTGGCAGACTGGACGGCCTATTCCGGCACGGTCGCGGCCCATGTCTCGCCTGTCGCCATGTTCGGCGCGGCATCCGCCATCCTGTTCGCGCTGACGGCGCAGATCGGCGAGCAGGTGGATTATCTCCGCTTCATGCCGGAGAGGGCAAAGGGGCAGCGCAACATCGGCTGGTGGGTGGCACTCCTGGCGGGCGGTCCCGGCTGGATCGTCATCGGCGCCGCCAAGATCCTTGCCGGCTCCTTCCTTGCGGTCCTTGCTGTGTCCTACGGCCTTGCCCCGTCGGAGGCCAGGCACCCGACCGAAATGTACCGCGTGGCCTACGCCACCATGTTCGACAATCCGGCCATCGTCATTGCCGCCACCGGCATCTTCGTGGTGGTGGCGCAGATGAAGATCAACGTCACCAATGCCTATGCGGGCTCGATCGCCTGGTCGAACTTCTTTTCCCGCCTGACGCATCATCACCCCGGACGCGTCGTATGGCTTGTCTTCAACGTCGCCATCGCGCTCCTGCTGATGGAAATGGGGGTGCTCCAGGCGCTGGAGCAGATCCTCGGCCTCTATGCCATCGTGGCCGTGTCGTGGGTCTTCGCGCTGACGGCGGACCTCGTCGTCAACAAGCCGCTCGGCCTGTCGCCCAAGCCGATCGAGTTCAAGCGCGCGCATCTCTACGACATCAACCCCGTCGGCTTCGGAGCCATGGGAGCCGGCATCCTGGCTTCGACGCTGGCCTATCTGGGCCTGTTCGGCGCAACGCTGGCGGCCCTGCATGTCTATGTCGCGATGGTCACGGCCTTTGCCGTATCCCCGCTCATCGCATGGGCGACGGGCGGGCGCACCTACATCGCACGCGCGCCCACCAATAGCTGGAACGGCGCGCAATCACTGCGCTGCTGCGTCTGCGAAAACAGCTTCGAGCCCGAGGACATGGCCACCTGCCCGGCCTATTCCGGCCCCATATGCTCTCTCTGCTGTACACTCGATGCGCGCTGCCGCGACATGTGCAAGACGGACAGCCGCCTGCGTGAGCAGATCGTCTCGTTGCTGCGGGCGCATTCGCGGCGGCTGGCGGCCTTCGCCGATTCTCCGCGCGGGCACTATCTGGCCGTGTTCGCCACCATGATGACGCTGACGGGCGGCATCCTGGCCCTCATCGCCTTTCAGGCCGCACTAGACCGGCCGGAGGAAACCGACGCCATCACCGGCTTTGCCGTCCGCGTCTTCGTTGTCTTCGCCATCGTGGAGGGCATCGTTTCCTGGCTGTTCGTGCTGGCCCATCACAGCCGGCGCGTCGCACAGGAGGAAACCAGCCGGCAGACCCGGGCGCTGACGCGCGAGATCAAGGCGCATCGGCAGACGGATATCGAGTTGCAGGCCGCCAAGGAACGTGCCGAGGCCGCCAGCCTGGCCAAGACGCGCTTCCTGTTCGGCATGAGCCACGAATTGCGCACGCCGTTGAACTCCATTCTCGGCTACGCGCAATTGATGGAGCAAGACACAACGCTGCCGGCCCGCCGCCGCGAAGGCGTCAAGGTGATCCGCCGCAGCGGCGAGCATCTTGCCGGGCTTATCGACGGCCTTCTGGATATTTCGCGCATCGAGGCCGGCAAGCTGCAGGTCTACCGCGACCCGATTTCGCTGACGGCGCTTCTGGGCGAGCTGGAAGAGATGTTCCGGATGCAGGCCGGCAATGTCGGACTGGAATTCCTGTTGGTGCGCGAGGGGACGGTGCCCGACCATGTGCGTGGCGACGAAAAGCGGCTGCGCCAGATCCTGATCAACCTTCTGTCCAACGCCTTCAAGTTCACACGCGAAGGCACGGTGATCCTGCGCGTTCGCTATCGCAGCCAGACGGCGGAATTCACCGTCATCGACACCGGTCCCGGCATCCCGGCAGACGATCTGGAGCGTATTTTCGAACCCTTCGAGCGCGGCGACCATGGTGCGCCCGGCTCGGGCATCGGGCTGACCATCACCAAACTTCTGGTGGGAATTCTTGGTGGCGAGATGAAGGTCGAGAGCCGCCTTGGCGTCGGCAGCAGCTTTACCGTGCGGCTGATGCTGGCCAGCGATACGGCACCGCGGATGGCCGAAAGCCTGCGGGGGCACCCGACAGGCTATCTCGGCCCACGGCGCACCATCCTTGCCGTCGACGACGAGCCGGCGCATCGGCAATTGCTGGAGGACATCCTCCAGCCGCTCGGCTTTACGCTTTTCACCGTGGACAGCGCCGCCGCCGGCCTGCAGATGGCCGAGCTGACCGAACCCGACCTCTTCATCCTCGACGTCAACATGCCGGGCATGGACGGCTGGGAGTTGTCGAGGCGGCTGCGGATGCAGGGCAACACGGCCAAGCTAATCATGCTTTCGGCGGACCGGCGGCCGGCCATCCCGGACGCGCGTCTGTGCGACGACTGGGTATCGAAACCCCTGTCCCTGCAAACGCTTCTGTCCTCGATCGAACGTCTGCTGCGGCTGGAATGGGTGTGCGAAGCAGCGTTGCCAATGCCGCCCGCTATCCTGAACAGCCCGTTGGAACCATCCGAAATTCCCGGCCCGCAGGCACGCGCGCAACTTGCGGACGCACTGCGGATCGGCCACGCAAGAGGCGCCCATGTCCAGCTCGATGCCATCGCCCTCGCCCACCCGCGCACCGAACGCTTCGTCGCGCAGGTCCGCTCACGCCTCGATCTCTACGATCTCGACGCCTGCCTTGCGCTTGTCGAGGGGGTCGGCGACCTCGGCGCCGGCCGTGCCGATGCCTAGCCTGTCGCGCATCGTCGTACTGGTGGTGGACGATTCTCCGGACAGCCTTGCCGTCCTGACCGAAACGCTGGAGCGCGAAGGCGCGGACGTTCTGGTGGCGCGGTCCGGCGATGCGGCCCTTGGCATCGTGGCCCGCGTCAAGCCCGACATCGTCCTGCTCGACGCGCTGATGCCGGGCCGTGACGGTTTCGAGACGTGCCGGGCCCTGAAGGCGGACGAAGGCTCCGCCGGCATCCCGGTCATATTCATGACAGGCCTGGACGAGACGGAGCACATCGTGCGCGCCTTTTCCGTTGGCGGCGTCGATTACGTGACCAAGCCTTTCGCCGTCGCCGAGGTGATCGCGCGGATCAAGGTCCATGGCCGCAATGCCAGCCGCTCGCGCCTTGTGCAGCAAGCGCTGGAAACCAGCGGACGCCACCTCGTGGCCACCGATGCGCAAGGCCGGGTCACATGGGTTTCGGCCGAAGCGCGAAACCAGTTGCAGCCAGGCGCAACGCTGGTCGACGATCCGCACAGCCTTTTGCCGGGTGCAGTCGTCGAGGCGGCGGGGCTGACGCTCAACCATCTCGGCGCATGCGGTCCGTCGGAATATCTGTTCGAGCTTCTCGAAACCACGCGGGCGATTGCACCCGAAGAGGTGCTCAGGCAGGATTTCGGCCTCACCTCGCGCGAGGCGGAAGTGCTCATCTGGCTGGTGCGGGGCAAGTCGAACCGCGACATCGCCACCATCCTTAATCTATCACCCCGCACGGTGGACAAGCATCTGGAAGCGGTCTTCCGCAAGCTCGGCGTCGAAAACCGGACGTCGGCCGTTGCCCTGGCGGTTGCCAAAATGTAGCTCTGGGCGATGTACTGTCGATATGGGCATTTCCCCAAAGCGCGGCGGACAGCCGCGCCGTTCGCGGCCCATACGACAAAGGGTGGAAACGGATCAGATGGCTGATATCCAGGTTGGCGGTTTTCCGGGCATCGACCCGACCTGGTCTTCCAGCGACAAGGACATGATCACGACAGGGCTCGGCGCCAGCCGGGTCTGGGCCACACTCGGCCACGGCATCGTCAACGAGGTCTATTGGCCGTCCACCGGGCGCCCGCAGATCCGCGACCTCGGCTTCATCGTCCGGCACAAGGGTGGCTGGACCGAACTCAAGCGCGTCGATACCTATCTCTTCTCGCTGCCCAAACCCTATATCCCGCTGCCGGCCGTGGTGCATGAGGGCGAGCATTATCGGCTCGAACTCGAAGTCCTGCCGCATCCCCTGCGCGATTGCCTCCTTATCCGCTATGCGCTGTCGGGCGTCGATGCGAGGCTCTATGTGCTTCTTGCGCCCCATCTCGATGGCGCCCGCGACAACGATGCGATGGCCGGCGCCGATCTGTCGGCCAGCCACAATTCCACGTCGCTTTGCCTGCGTGCCGATGGTGGTTTCCTGCGCACCAGCGCCGGGTTTGTCGGCACCTCCGATGGCTGGCAGGACTTCTCAGCCAATGGCCAAATGAGCTGGACCTATCCCGAGGCGCGTGGCGGCAATGTTGCGCTGACAGGCGAACTCGCCTCGGACAATGGCATTCTCGCCCTCGGTTTTTCCGGAACGATCGAGGGGGCGCGCACGCTCGCCCGGTCCAGCCTGGCCGACTCCTACGAGGAAAGCCGCGACATCTTCATGACGAGTTGGGAGGACTGGGCCGGCAACCTTCGCATCCCCTATGCCTCGCCCGAGCTCGAGGAAGCCGCCCGCCGCTCTGCCATGGTCATCAAGTGCCATGAAGACCGCACCTATGCCGGCGCCATGGTGGCCAGCCTTTCCGTGCCCTGGGGCTACAGCCACGACGATGCCGGCGGCTACCACCTCGTCTGGACGCGCGACGCTGTCGAGGCCGCCTTCGCGTTAATCACCGTCGGGCTCTATGACGATGCCGGCCGGACGCTCGACTACCTCATAGGCACCCAGGCCGAAGACGGCAGTTGGGCGCAAAACTACTTCCCCGATGGCCGCGGCTACTGGAGCGGCAAGCAGATGGACGAGGTTGCGCTTCCCGTCATGCTGGCGGCAAAACTGCGGGCCGTCGGCCACCTCACCAACTCTCCGCCCGAAGAGGCCATGGTGCGCAGCGCCATACGCTTCATCGTCCACAATGGCCCGATGAGCGATCAGGACCGCTGGGAAGAAAACGCCGGCGCCAGCCCCTTCACCCTCGCCATGCTGATCGTCGCACTGGTGGTCTCGGCCGACTATTTCAGCGACGAGGATCGCGACTATATCCTCTCCCTCGCCGATAGCTGGAACGAGCGTATCGAGGAGTGGACCTATTCGGTCGATGGCCATCTCGGCGCCGACCTCGGACTGCCCGGCTATTACATTCGCCTCGGCCCGCGCACCTGCGACGGCGGCATCGACGGCATCATCAGCCGCCGCAATGTGCAGCACGGCGAAACGCCTGCGGGCGATCTCATCGGCCTGGAATTCCTGTACCTGGTGCGCACCGGCCTGCGTGCCGCCGACGACAGGCGCATCGTCGATACGGTCAGGCTGATCGATGACAGGCTGCGCGTCGAACTGCCCACCGGCATTGCCTATTACCGCTACAATGGCGACGGCTATGGCGAGCATGAGGACGGCGCCCCATTCGATGGTCTGGGCATAGGCCGCCCCTGGCCGCTGCTTGCCGGCGAGCGTGGGCACTACGCGGCGCTGAGCGGGGAAGACCCGATGCCCTATCTCAATTCCATGCTGCGCATGGTGGGTAAAGGCGGGCTGATCCCCGAACAGGTCTGGGATGGCGAAGCCATGCCCGAACGTGGCCTTATCCCCGGCAAGCCTTCGGGCAGCGCCATGCCCCTCGTCTGGGCCCATGGTGAGCTTCTGAAGCTGCTGGTCACGCAGAACACCGGCCGCCCTGCCGAACTATTCGACGCAATCGCTTCCCGTTACGCAGGCAAACGGCCTGCGGCGGCAATCTGGCACTGGCGGGAAACAAGCCCCTTCGCGTCCATCGCAGCGGGCAAGGCAATTTCCATAGAAGCCGATGCGCCCTTTACGTTGCACTTCGGCTTCGATGGTTGGGATGGGGCCCAGAACCGTGACTCCACCATCAACGGTTTCGGTATGCACTGCGTGTTGCTGACGGCCGCCGACCTTGCCGGGCGCAAGGCGCTCGACTTCACCTTCCGCGATGGCAATGGCAGGTGGAAGGGGCAAGACTTTTCCATTGCGCTCCGGGCCTAAACAACCAGCTTTTCATCCGTCCACAGCGCAAACCCGCCCTTGAAGGCGTTGGCATTGTCGCCGCGTCTGGCCTTGGGGGGCAAATCGTCCAGATGGTCGACATTGCCACCGCCGATCACGACATAGTCCGGCTGCAGCGCCGCCGTCAGCGCTTCGACGGCGTCGAACACATGCCGCTGCCACTTCTTCTGCCCGCGCTTTTCCAGGCTCGCTTCGCCGAGATAGTCCTCAAAGCTCCGCCCCTTCTTGTAGGGCAGGTGCGCCAGCTCCATGGGCTGGGCGACATTCTCGACGATCATTGCCGCACCAAGCCCGGTGCCGAGCCCCAGAAACAGCATGCGGCCGCCATCATAGCTGCCGATCGCCTGCATCAGCGCATCGTTGATGATCCGCACCGGCTTGCCGAGGTGTGTTTCGAAGTCGAACCCGACCCAGCCCGGTGCGAGGTTGTGAGGCTCCGACAGGATCCTGTTGTGCACCACGGGCCCTGGATAGCCCATGGAGATGACGTCGAAATCGAGCCCATCCCACAAGGTTTCCAGGGCGGCAGACATGGTCTCGGCATCCATGGCCGGGCCCGAAACGATCTTGCGCACCGGGCCGCCGGAATTGGCCAGGATCTTCACATGCGAGCCGCCGATATCGACGGCCAGAACTTTTTTGTCCTCCATCATCATGCCTCCGGGTCCACCCACCCGCCCGGCGGCTCGAACCCCCGCATGGCAGCCTTTGGGCCCCATGTGCCGGGCTTGTAGCGTGCCGGTGGCTCGGGATCGTCGAGGATGGGGTCGAAGATGCGCCAGGCCAGTTCCGCTGCGTCCTGCCGCGTAAAGAGTTGCCTTTTGCCGTCCATTGCGTCGCCGATCAGCCGTTCATAGGGCATCATGTCGTCGGTCGTGTCGTCGAGCGCGGTAAGCTCCACCGCCTCGCCCACCATATCTCCGCCCGCCTTCTTGCGGCGGACACCGATGCCGGTCACCACTTCCGGCCCCAGGCGGAAGCGCACGTAATTGGCCTGGTTCTTCGGAAAACCATCGAAGACGGCAATCGGCGGCCGACGGAAGCGCACGATCACTTCCGTTGCCTTGACCGGCATTTCCTTGCCGGCCCGGATGTAGAAGGGCACGCCCTCCCAGCGCCAGGTATCGACGGCAAAGCGCAGCGCGGCAAAGGTTTCGCGCGCGGACTTCGGCGCAACGCCCGGCTCGTTGAGATAGCCGTCGAACTGGCCGCGTACGACATCCTCTTTCCGAAGCGGCCGAATGGCCTTCAGCACCTGTACCTTCTCGTCGCTGAGATCGTCGGATTCGCTGTTGACCGGCGGCTCGACGGCAAGCAGCAGCAGCACGTTGAGAAGATGGTTCTGCACCACGTCGCGGATGGCCCCGACCTCGTCGTAGAAACGCCCGCGACCTTTGACGCCGAAATTCTCGGCCATGGTCACCTGCACGCTCTCGACATAGTTGCGGTTCCAGATCGGCTCGATGAAAGCGTTGGCGAAGCGGATGTAGAGAAGGTTCTGGATCGCTTCCTTGCCGAGGAAGTGGTCGATGCGGAACACCGCATCTTCTTCGAACACCTTGTGCAAAGTGGCGTTCAGCGCTTGCGCCGAAGCCAGGTCGCGGCCGAATGGCTTTTCGACCATCAGCCGCGCGCCCTTGGCGATCCCGGCCGCCTTCAGCCCATCCGCCACCGTGCCGAACAGCGAGGGTGGTATGGCAAGATAATACAGCGGATGCTTGTGGTTGCCCAAAGCGGCGCGCAGCTTCTCGAAGGTCGCTTCCTGCTTATAGTCACCGGACACATAATGCAGGAGGCCCTGAAGCTTACCGAACACGGCCTCGTCCACCGTGCCGAATTGCTGGGTCACCGCATCGCGCGCCCGCTCCACCAATTGCTCGATCGTCCAGTCATCGAGCGCCACCCCGACAACCGGTTTGTCGAGGTGCCCGCGCCGGACCAATTGGTAGAGCGAGGGCAGGATCATCTTATGAGCGAGATCGCCCGTTACGCCGAAGACGACAAGGGCGTCCGAGGAAGTCCTGCGCATGGCTGCCCCTCACTGCTTTTCGTTGTGCCCGCCAAAGGCGTAGCGCATGGCCGAGATCAGCTTGTTGGCATATTCGTCACCATCGCGGGATGCGAAGCGCCCGAAGAGCGCAGAGGACAGGACCGGCGCGGGCACGCCGGTCTCGACGGCCGCCCGCAGCGTCCAGCGCCCCTCGCCCGAGTCCGAAACCTTGCCTCCGAATTGCGCCAGCTCCGGGTCGGCCTTCAGTGACGACGCGGTCAAATCCAGCAGCCACGAACTGATGACACTCGCGTGCCGCCACACTTCGGCGACGCCGCCGACATCGATATCGAACTGATAATATTGCGGATCATGAAGGGGCGCGGTTTCCGCATCCGCGGCGCGTGCCTTGCTGCCGGCATCGGCAGCCTTCAGGATGTTGAGCCCTTCGGCATAAGCCGCCATCAGCCCATATTCGATGCCGTTATGCACCATCTTGACGAAATGGCCGGCACCGCTTGCCCCGCAGTGGAGGTACCCGAGCGGCGCGGTGTCGCCCGAACCCGGCTCGGCACCATTGCCGTCCTTGCCAGGCGCCAGCGACGCGAAGATCGGCTCCAGCCGCGCAAAGCTTTCCCTGGGGCCACCGATCATCAGGCAATAGCCGCGCTCGAGCCCCCACACCCCGCCGCTCGTGCCTACATCGACAAAGCCGATCTCTTGGGACGCGAACTCGGCCGCCAGGTCCACGGCATCCCGGTAGTAGGAATTACCGCCGTCGATGATCGTATCGCCCGGCTGCAGATGCCCGGCCACTTCGCGGGCGATCTTCCCGGTAATGGCGGCAGGCAGCATAAGCCAGACAGCGCGGGGCGCCTCAAGCTTGCCGATCATCTCGGCCATGGAGCCGGCGCCGATCGCGCCTTCCTTTTCGAGCGCCGCGACATTCTCCGCGCTGACATCGTAAACGACGCATTCGTGCCCGGCCTTGATCAGCCGCCGCACCATATTGGCGCCCATCCGGCCCAGACCCACCATTGCTATCTGCATTGCCTGCTCCATGAAACCAGACCGCTCGCTTGGAAAGCGAGAAGCGCCACTTGGCGTTGCATAGGATACGTACCCCATTTTTCGTCAAGCGACGCAGGTTTCATCGCCTCGAAGATGACGGTCGTATTCAGACCGATGTCTCGAAGCCCGTGCGCTTGGCAGGCGTTAGTGGTCCGGCCGACGCCGCAAGGAAAACGCGTCAGGGAAGCAACGTCTCGAAAGCATCACCAAGGACGGTGAAAAGGTTTTCTGATCAACGATCTGCTCATCCTATAGTTGACGCGTGACGATCGGTCGCTGGTCTTCAGGCTCCCCCGTCCCAGCTTAAGCCCCGTTGCGCCGCACAATGGCGGCGGCCCGGCCCAAATCAGTCGGGAGTGGAGGTTTAGGCAGTATGACCACCCGTGAAAATAAGCTTATCAGCGGTTCCGGCCTGGAACGCGGCGCCGTCAGCCTGGACTCGTTTGCGGATGATGAACTCAGCCTCCTGGCGCGATTGCATGAACGTGGGAAGGTGAAACTGGTCGGAACTCCAGGAGCCACCCCCTATGTCGTCGTCGTTCGCGACGCGGCCTGATTGCGGGTCATGGCCCACACTCCCAGCGCGGTGGCAAGCAGCAGGAAGGTCACCATCGCCGCGACGGCCAGATAGGCATTATCGAACGCGGACCGGGCCAGCGCGGCCAGGATCTCCGCTTCCCCCGCCGGCAGAAGCTCCGCGGCGATGAGCGCTTCGTCCAGACTGTCCATGACGGTCATGTCTCCGGTCAGCCCCTGAGGCAGCGCCAGGCTTGCCGTATAGACCAGTGACATCAGGCTTCCGATCATCGCAACGCCGATGGCCCCGCCGAGTTCGTAAGACACTTCCTCTACCGATGCGGCCATGCCGGCCCGGCTTTCCGGCGCACTCATCATGATCGTGCTGGATGCCGCGGTCATCGCTGCACCGATACCGAACCCCATGACCGCCAAGGCTCCAAGCCAAATGGATGCAGCACCGCCGAAGCTGAATATGTACAGCGCCAGGCCGAGGCCCGCGACGCCGAGGGAAAGCCACAAGGTGCGGTCAGCCCCCAGTTTCGGCAGGGCAAGCCCGGCCAATGGACCTGCAATAAAGGCAGCGGCCGGGATCGGCAGGATAAGCAATCCGGCCTGCAGCGGAGAATAGCCGAGAACGAGTTGGAGTCGCTGGCTGAGAATGAGTTCGATTCCGACAAGTGCTGCGGCGGTGGCCATTGCGGTCGCAACGCCGGCAGAGAACCGTGGGATGCGGAACAGCGAAAAATCGATCAGCGGCGCAGGGCTGCGTCGCTGCCTGCGGACGAAGAGCGCCATGGCGACAACGCCAACGACAGCGCCCGCCACGACAGCTTCCCACGTTGCCTCGCGCCGGCCCGCCTCTTTGATGGCAAAGGCAAGGGCGATCAAGGCCACCATGATCTGCGCCGATGCCACGATATCCCATTTGCGGCTGCTATCGCCGCGCCGCGCCGGTACCATCAGGTACCCAAGGACAAATGCCACGGCAACGACCGGCACGTTGATGAGGAAAACCGATCCCCACCAGAAATACTCCAGCATCACGCCGCCGATGACGGGGCCGAAGGCTGCGCCGCCGGAGGCAACCGCAGCCCATATGCCGATTGCGAAAGAGCGTTCGTCATCATCGGTAAAGGTCAGGCGGATAATCGACAGCGTGGCTGGCATCATCATCGCAGCACCGACGGCCAGCAGCGCCCGCGCTGCGATCAGGGCTTCCGGCGTCGGCGAATAGGCTGCACACAAGGATGCGATGCCGAAGACGATGAGGCCCGACAGAAACAGCCGTCGATGACCCAACCGGTCGCCAAGGGTGCCCAGCCCCGGCAGGAGGCCCGCAACGACGAGCGGATAGGCGTTGACGATCCATAATTTCTGAGACGCACTGGCGGCCAGATCATGTGTCAGCCGCGGCAGGGCCGTGTAGAGTACCGTCATGTCGACGACAATCAGGAACAAGGCGCTGGATACGATCGCAAGAACAAGCCAGCGATTGCCGGTAGCCATCTGGGTAAACCCTTATCATGCCCTCGCTCCGCCATGGATTGCGATCGGGTCAGCGGCAATATAAATACGTGCGTATGGAAATAAAGAGGCAATATGGCCGGCAGACCCAGAACGATCGACAGGGACAAGGTTCTCGACGCCGCGGAAGCCGTCGTTCAACGCACCGGCGCGTCCGGATTGACGATAGAGGCGGTCGCCCGCGAAGCCGGGATCACCAAGGGGGGCGTGCAATACTGCTTCGGCTCGAAGGACAGTCTCATCAACGCCATGTTGCAGCGGTGGTGCGAGGGGTTCGACGCGGCCGTGCATCGGCTTGCCGGGCCGCAGGCCGATGCCATTGCCACCTTGCGCGGCCATGTCGAGGCAAACCGGAAGACGGACGCGGCAGAGCATTCGCGATCCTCCGCAATGATGGCGGCCTTGCTGCAGACGCCATCCCAGATCGCGGAAACGCGCGCCTGGTACACAAGCCGCCTCGCCGGCCTTGATGTGGCGAGTGAGGAAGCCCGTCGGGTGCGTCTTGCCTTTCTGGCATCCGAAGGCGTGTTCTATCTCCGCGCCTTCGATCTCGTCGCGTTGGACGACGCAGAATGGTCCGATATCCTCGACGACATATCCGCCTTGTCGGACGGCCGATAGCTGACCTGACCCAGCATCCAGTCGACGAAGTCGGCAACCAGCGCGTCGCCTGCGGCGGCAACCGGCGTAACGAGGTAATAGGCGCCCGGCCCGCTCCATGGTGGATTGGGCAAGGCTTGAAGTTCGCCCCGGACCAGTTCCCGTTCGATCAGGAATGTCGGAACCAGCGCGATGCCCATACCGGCAACCGCCGCTTGGCTCGTCATCGCGAACTGGTCGAACATCGGCCCACGATAGGGGTATGGATGCTCCGCGCCCACGGACGCAAACCATTGCTGCCAGATGTGTGGACGCGTTGCCTGCTGCAGCAGCGTGGCATGCTGAAGATCGTCCACATGCTTCACGTGATTTGCCCTCAGATAGGCCGGGCTTCCGACCGCCACGATCTGCTCGCGACATAGAAAGGTGACATCGCCGTTGGGCCACGCCGGCGCGCCGTAATGAATGGCGACGTCCACCGACCGTTCGACCATGTCGAATGGCTTGGGTTCAGTGGTGAGTTCGACAGTCACGCCGTCATGCCGTGCAATGAAAGCCGGCAGCCTCGGAATAAGCCATCGTGACGCGAAGGTGGGAAGGACGGCGATCCGCAGTGTCCGCTGGCTCCCCACGGACGACACGATCGCGTGGGTCGCCTTTTCGCAATCGTCCAGGATGCGACGCGCCGACAGCAGAAAGCGCTCGCCATGCGGCGTCAGGGCAACGCCCCCCGGCAAGCGGATGAACAATTGGACGCCGAGCGTATCCTCGAGTTGCCGCACCTGTTTGCTCACCGCGCTTTGGGTCAGGCTCAGCTCTCTGCCGGCAGTGGTGAAGCTGCCGTGACGCGCTGTAGCCTCGAAGGCGCGCATCTCCTGAAAGGATGGCATCAGACTTCGTGGGAGCAACATCGACAAGACCTCGGGAGACGCGGAGCGCTTGCCCGATATACTCCAGAGGCGACGCATCATTCCAGTTCGGAATAGCGTCTTTACATCCAACGTTTAGCTTTTTTCGCCTATCACGCGAAGGGTTCCGCGGTCCCTTCCCCGCCTTACGGGATTTGAGGGGGTGCCTTTTCGCGCATCCGACTTGAGGTAGACCTCAACGCGAACGGCTTCGCTTTCGCGTCTTGGCTTTTGATGGAGTACAAACGCGAACGGCCCCGCTTTGGGGCGGGGCGTTTTGTGATGCGTGTGTTTCTGTATGATGTATTGGGAAGCTGGTTTGTTGT
>NZ_BBWQ01000019.1 GCF_001463885.1 Aureimonas altamirensis
GATGATGTGAAGAGAGAGAGAGATGCACTTAGCAGACCTGGCAGCGACCGACTTTCCCGCGTCTTGAGACGAAGTATCATTGGCGCGGAGGGATTTCACGGCCGAGTTCGGCATGGGATCGGGTGCATGGCCCTCGCAATGACCACCAGGTCGGCTAAGTGCATTGGAAGCTGTGTCTTTTGGGAATGGGCATTGGCGAATGAGAACGATCAAGCCGATCGAGCTATTAGTACCGGTAAGCTTCACGAGTTACCTCGCTTCCACACCCGGCCTATCGACGTGGTGGTCTTCCACGGCTCTGATAGGGAACACTCGTTTTCAGGTGGGTTTCCCGCTTAGATGCCTTCAGCGGTTATCCCGACCGTATATAGCTACCCTGCTATGCGGCTGGCGCCACAACAGGTCCACCAGAGATACGTCCATCCCGGTCCTCTCGTACTAGGGACAGATCCTGTCAATATTCCTACACCCACGGCAGATAGGGACCGAACTGTCTCACGACGTTCTGAACCCAGCTCACGTACCGCTTTAATTGGCGAACAGCCAAACCCTTGGGACCTGCTCCAGCCCCAGGATGCGATGAGCCGACATCGAGGTGCCAAACAACCCCGTCGATATGGACTCTTGGGGGTCATCAGCCTGTTATCCCCGGCGTACCTTTTATCCGTTGAGCGATGGCCCTTCCACGCGGGACCACCGGATCACTATGACCGACTTTCGTCTCTGCTCGACTTGTCTGTCTCGCAGTCAGGCGGGCTTATGCCATTGCACTCGACGAACGATTTCCGACCGTTCTGAGCCCACCATCGCGCGCCTCCGTTACTCTTTGGGAGGCGACCGCCCCAGTCAAACTACCCACCATACACTGTCCCGGACCCGGATGACGGGCCGCGGTTAGACATCCATGACGATAAGGGTGGTATTTCAAGGATGGCTCCACGAGAGCTGGCGCCCTCGCTTCAAAGCCTACCACCTATCCTACACATGCCGACACGAATGCCAGTGTAAAGCTATAGTAAAGGTGCACGGGGTCTTTCCGTCTGACCGCAGGAACCCCGCATCTTCACGGGGAATTCAATTTCACTGAGTCTGCGTTGGAGACAGCGGGGAAGTCGTTACGCCATTCGTGCAGGTCGGAACTTACCCGACAAGGAATTTCGCTACCTTAGGACCGTTATAGTTACGGCCGCCGTTTACTGGGGCTTCGATTCAGAGCTTGCACCCCTCCTCTTAACCTTCCAGCACCGGGCAGGCGTCAGACCCTATACGTCGTCTTGCGACTTCGCAGAGCCCTGTGTTTTTGATAAACAGTCGCTACCCCCTGGTCTGTGCCACCCCATACCGGTTGCCCGATAAAGGGTCACGCTTCTTCCGAAGTTACGCGTGCAATTTGCCGAGTTCCTTCAACGCAGTTCTCTCAAGCGCCTTGGTATACTCTACCAGTCCACCTGTGTCGGTTTCGGGTACGGTCTATTCGGTGGGGCTATTTCCTGGGACCCCTTCGCCGCCGAGACAATCCGTTAAGCCTCGACAACACACAGGATCCGTCACTCACCACCAGGCCCACGATTATTAACGTGGTTCCCATCGACTACGCCTTTCGGCCTCGCCTTAGGGGCCGGCTAACCCTGCTCAGATTAACTTTAAGCAGGAACCCTTGGACTTTCGGCGAGGGAGTCTCTCACTCCCTTTATCGTTACTCATGTCAGCATTCGCACTTCCGATACCTCCAGCGCCCCTCACGGGTACGCCTTCACAGGCCTACGGAACGCTCCGCTACCGCTCACTCCTAAAAGTGAACCCACAGCTTCGGTGTATGGCTTGAGCCCCGGTACATTTTCGGCGCAAGAACCCTTAATTCTAGACCAGTGAGCTGTTACGCTTTCTTTAAATGATGGCTGCTTCTAAGCCAACATCCTGGTTGTTTTGGGATTCTCACATCCTTTCCCACTTAGCCATAACTTGGGGACCTTAGCTGGTGGTCAGGGTTGTTTCCCTCTCCACGACGGACGTTAGCACCCGCCGTGTGTCTGCCGGACAGTACTTCCAGGTATTCGGAGTTTGGTTAGGTTTGGTAAGACGGTGAGTCCCCCTAGCCCATCCAGTGCTCTACCCCCTGGAGTATTCATCCGACGCTCTACCTAAATAGATTTCGCGGAGAACCAGCTATTTCCGAGTTTGATTGGCCTTTCACCCCTAGCCACAAGTCATCCCAATCTATTGCAACAGATGCGGGTTCGGTCCTTCAGTGCGTGTTACCGCACCTTCAACCTGCTCATGGCTAGATCACTCGGTTTCGGGTCTAATCCGACGAACTGAACGCCCTGTTCAGACTCGCTTTCGCTACGCCTACACCTACCGGCTTAAGCTTGCTCGCCAGACTAAGTCGCTGACCCATTATACAAAAGGTACGCCGTCACCCTTGCGGGCTCCGACTGTTTGTAGGCATCCGGTTTCAGGTTCTATTTCACTCCCCTTGTCGGGGTGCTTTTCACCTTTCCCTCACGGTACTGGTTCACTATCGGTCATGCACGAGTACTTAGGCTTCGAGGGTGGTCCCCCGAATTTCAGACAGGATTTCACGTGTCCCGCCTTACTCATGGACCATACAGGACATTACGCGTACGGGGCTGTCACCCTTCTTGCCAAGCTTTCCAGCTTGTTCCGCTTCTTCCTTATATGGCCACTGGCCTGGTCCGCGTTCGCTCGCCACTACTAACGGAGTCTCGGTTGATGTCCTTTCCTTCGGGTACTTAGATGTTTCAGTTCCCCGAGTTCGCTTCTAACCCCTATGTATTCGAAAGTTAGATACCTTCTAAACGATACCTGGAAACCGCTTCGGCGCCATCCACTCGCGCAGACAACGCCAAACCGGTTTTCCAGGCATCAAAGGTGGGTTGCCCCATTCGGAAATCCACGGATCAAAGCTTATTCGCAGCTCCCCATGGCTTATCGCAGCGTATCACGTCCTTCATCGCCTGTGCATGCCAAGGCATTCACCAGATGCCCTTAAGACACTTGATCGTTCTCATCGCCAATGCCCATCCAGATCCAGCGCCTAAACGCAGAACCGAGAGAGGACGAACATTCGCGCATTCCTCGGACACCGCAAACATGAGACTGCGTGCAACAGCTCCTCACGTCCTGCAGCGGTATCCAGCCAACATGATCGCCCCTACAAAAAGCAACCATGCCGGCAAAAAGACCAGCTTCCAGAGACGGAACCCAATGATGGCGGTCAGGCACATCAATCCCGGCGTGTCGAATACCCGTTTTGCAGATATCCAACCGCCTGCAGGAACACCCGTGTCAACCCGAAGGGCGATGAACCCTGCGGCACGTTGCTCCAGACGGAACCGCATCCACGAAAGCACCACACATGGCGCCCGCTTCACACGATCCCTCAGGACCCGTCTTCTCTTCACTTTGTCATCAGAACAGGCAGACCGCGCATCAGCACGCCCTGCAAACCTTGTCTTCTTCCTGGATGATAAAACTTCCAAACCGACCGCTCGACACCAACCTCAAGGCTTGGTGGAGCCTGTCGGGATCGAACCGACGACCCTCTGCTTGCAAAGCAGATGCTCTCCCAGCTGAGCTAAGGCCCCTTGCCTGCGGTGTGCCTGCGATCGTCCGGCACCACGAAGTGGTGGGCCCGGGTAGATTCGAACTACCGACCTCACCCTTATCAGGGGTGCGCTCTAACCAACTGAGCTACGGGCCCGATCCCATGAACCGCTTCATGATCCCGGCCCCGGCCGAGGTCGTCTCGTCCGCTCAAAGCCGAACACGCAACAAACGCGCACCCGGCGAGCGGACCATCATCCAGTGAAGAAAGAGAAACGTGGGCGGCGGCGCCTGCCTCACCACGACAGTCCAAAGACCGGCATGGCACTTGTATGCACGGCACGAACCTGACTGATCCATGCCTTTGTTCTAAAACAATCCGGTACAAACTGTCCGGCGGACCATCCGAAGAGGGTGGACCGAACGGCCGTGACGGGATCGTCCTTAGAAAGGAGGTGATCCAGCCGCAGGTTCCCCTACGGCTACCTTGTTACGACTTCACCCCAGTCGCTGACCCTACCGTGGTTGGCTGCCTCCTTGCGGTTAGCGCACCACCTTCGGGTAGAACCAACTCCCATGGTGTGACGGGCGGTGTGTACAAGGCCCGGGAACGTATTCACCGTGGCATGCTGATCCACGATTACTAGCGATTCCAACTTCATGCACCCGAGTTGCAGAGTGCAATCCGAACTGAGACGGCTTTTTGGGATTAGCGCACTCTCGCGAGTTGGCTGCCCATTGTCACCGCCATTGTAGCACGTGTGTAGCCCAGCCCGTAAGGGCCATGAGGACTTGACGTCATCCCCACCTTCCTCTCGGCTTATCACCGGCAGTCCCCTTAGAGTGCCCAACTGAATGATGGCAACTAAGGGCGAGGGTTGCGCTCGTTGCGGGACTTAACCCAACATCTCACGACACGAGCTGACGACAGCCATGCAGCACCTGTGTCCACGTCCCGAAGGAAGAATACCGTCTCCGGTAATCGTCGTGGCATGTCAAGAGCTGGTAAGGTTCTGCGCGTTGCTTCGAATTAAACCACATGCTCCACCGCTTGTGCGGGCCCCCGTCAATTCCTTTGAGTTTTAATCTTGCGACCGTACTCCCCAGGCGGGAAGCTTAATGCGTTTGCTGCGCCACCGAGTGATAAATCACCCGACGGCTAGCTTCCATCGTTTACGGCGTGGACTACCAGGGTATCTAATCCTGTTTGCTCCCCACGCTTTCGCACCTCAGCGTCAGTATCGGACCAGTAAGCCGCCTTCGCCACTGGTGTTCCTGCGAATATCTACGAATTTCACCTCTACACTCGCAATTCCACTTACCTCTTCCGAACTCAAGATATCCAGTATCAAAGGCAGTTCCGGGGTTGAGCCCCGGGATTTCACCCCTGACTTAAATATCCGCCTACGTGCGCTTTACGCCCAGTAATTCCGAACAACGCTAGCCCCCTTCGTATTACCGCGGCTGCTGGCACGAAGTTAGCCGGGGCTTCTTCTGTGGGTACCGTCATTATCGTCCCCACTGAAAGAGCTTTACAACCCTAGGGCCTTCATCACTCACGCGGCATGGCTGGATCAGGCTTGCGCCCATTGTCCAATATTCCCCACTGCTGCCTCCCGTAGGAGTTTGGGCCGTGTCTCAGTCCCAATGTGGCTGATCATCCTCTTAGACCAGCTATGGATCGTCGCCTTGGTAGGCCTTTACCCCACCAACTAGCTAATCCAACGCGGGCTCATCCTTCCCCGATAAATCTTTCTCCCTCAGGACGTATACGGTATTAATTCCAGTTTCCCGGAGCTATCCCGTAGAGAAGGGTAGATTCCCACGCGTTACTCACCCGTCTGCCACTCACCCCGAAAGGTGCGTTCGACTTGCATGTGTTAAGCCTGCCGCCAGCGTTCGTTCTGAGCCAGGATCAAACTCTCAGGTTTGATAAGAGTGTTCCCGACTAAGTCACTGTCTCAAAGCATCGACGAGAGTATTATCCCTCAGGGCCAAAACCCCAAAGGCTCTCATCTTGCGAAACGTAACCGTCAGTCATCTCTCGGGGCTACTCCAACCTGACAAAGGAATACCAGGCCAAAGTCCCCTCGCAGACAACCGCCGTCCACGTCTCTCTTTCTTCTCAATCTTCAATTCTCAAAGAACCCGGTCGACAA
>NZ_BBWQ01000020.1 GCF_001463885.1 Aureimonas altamirensis
CACCTCCGTCTCCAGGATGCCGCCGGCGCCGACATAGTCGCCGAGGATGGTGAGCGTTCCGATGGAGGTGCCCGGCGCGACGGTGCCGGCATTGCTGGTCGGGCCGACGAAGCCGTTGCCCTCCAGCCGGCCGCCGGCCAGGACGTCGACCGTGCCGCCGAGGATGCCGTTCACCTGCAGGGCGCCGCCCGATATCGTGCTGATGCCGCCAAAGCCGGCATGGGCGGCGTTGAGGATGGTGCGCCCGGCCAGCACGTCGATCTCGCCATCGCCCGCGATGGTGCCGACGCCCGTCTGCGGGGCCTGCAGGTCGAACTGGTAGCCGTTGCTGGAATGGTTGAACACCAGCCGCCCGTCGCCGGGGCCGAACTGGAGCGTCGGCGTATTGATGGCGCCCGGCGCAACCGGGGCCGTACCCTCCAGCCCGCCGATCACCACCGTGCCGGTGGAGCCGGCCACCGGGCCGACGATGAAGTCGCCGGGCGTCGTCAGCACCGCGCCGGTGGCCAGCAGCAGCGTGCCTGCGCCGGCAGCGCCGGAAAGCGCCTGGCCGACATAGGTGTTGGCCGGGGCAAGCGTTGCACCCGCGACCATGCCGAAGATGCCGCCCTGCACATAGAGATCGCCGGTAAACCCATTGCCCGCGCCCCCGGCAAGGTCCAGCCGTCCCGGCCCGATCTGCACGAGGTTGCCGGTGCCGGAGATGGCACCGCCCCAGAGCACGTCATCGGAGCGGTTGAAGGCGAAGGTTCCGCCTGCGCCGATGTCCACCGAACCGACAATGGAGCCACTGGTGCCGCCCGTTCCAAGCTGCAGCGTTCCTTCGGATATGGTGGTGCCGCCGGCGTAGGTGTTGGATGTCGTCAGGGCGACGGTGCCCACCCCGACTTTCTCCACCGCACCGCTGCCGGCAATCGTGCCGGCATAGGTTTCGTCGACGCCTTGCGTGAAACGGACGATGCCGTCGGTAAGGATCGAAGGCGTCAGCGCCGACGCCGCCCCTTCGAGCGTGCCGGCCGGCGCGACGGTCATCGAGCCGCCATAGCCGCCATTGGTGCCGGTCAGGCGGAGCGTGCCTGCATAGACGGTGGCCGAGGTGATGTCGGTCAGCGAGCCGCCAAGGGTCCAAAGCCCGGGCTCGGTCTTCGACAGGGTTTCGAAAGACGTGATGGAGCCGGCATCCAGCACCGTCGGGCCGAAACCGGCCAGCACGAGTGCGTCCACCCCGGTTCCGCCGGTGATCGCCTGCGTCGGTGCGATTGTGCCGTCGGCCAGATTGCGCAGCGTGACAAGGTCGTTGTCCGGCCCCATGTCGATCAGACCGGTGATCGTACCCCCTCCCTGCCACAGGAAATTATCGTTCCCCGTGCTCATCCGGACCTCGCCGGATACCGCGCCACCGGTGATCTGAACGATGTCATTGCCGCCGCTGACGCTGATATTGCCGCCGATGCTGCCCGCAGAAACGAATATCTGGTCGTCGTCGAACCCGGTTACGAGGTTGCCGATGATCGAGCCGCCCGACATGTCGAAGATGTTCTTGTCGAGCTTCATATCGACCCGGCCGATGGTTCCGTCGGTCATGGTGGCGACATCGCCATCCTCGAAGGCACCGACGATCGTCCCGCCCGACATGAAGAAGATGTCGCGTGAGTCCCCTTGCGCAAGGGACCCGATGCTTCCGCCGCGCATGATGAACGTGTCGATCCCGTTGCCCTGGCTGACTGCACCCGAAACCGTTCCGCTGTCGATCTCGAAAAGGTCCTGCCCCCCTCCGGTCACGATCGCGCCCGTTACGGTGGCTGTGCTGGCTGGAGAGAATGTTATGGAGCTGGTGCCGATGGTGTTGGTGTAGCCGGCGATGACCCCGCCATTCAGCAGGACGGTCTTGACGCCGGAGCCCCCGGTAAACCCGCCGCCGTACGTGCCGCTGTCGACAGTCAGGGTGTCGTCCCCGGCAAGAAGGTCGATCGTTGTCGCTTCCGGATCCGGAAGCGTCGCAGCATCGCACAGCACGATGTCGTTTCCCGCGCTTGCCGGGGTGCATCCGGCATTCGCCTGGTCGGCGAAGAGAGCGATGGCAACCCACGATGTCGTCGCGAGCAGCGATGCGGATTTCAATGCCTTGGCAGAAAACTTCATCGACGTCGCTCATCAACAGAAAGGCAAGCTTATCTTTGAGAAACCATCAATGACCCAATTCCGCCTGCATGCAACTTTCGATGCACATTTTGATGCTTATGAACACGCTCCGTTGCGATAATGTCATTCGGCTCCGATACTGTGGACACCTCGCGGCAAGCTCGGTGAGGCCGTGGCTTAAGAAATATTTCCTAGACGGTATACAACCAACGGTTATGATTCCTAACTTCCGTCAATACCTCGATTGGCGGATAGATTAAGCCTATCGTGCTAGGGCCGAATAAATGTGCGCCATAGAATATCGATCTGCCCGCACATAATATTTCTTTGTCGAATTGGCAAAGATGATCTGATTTACGAAAATGCCATTCCATGCTGATAGTTTATCGCACGACAGTGTGCATGCCGATGGTGCCCCACCCTATGACGCCATCGTCGTGGGCAGCGGCGCGGCAGGCGGCGTGGCATGCCATGAGCTGACGCACGCCGGCTTGCGTGTCCTGGTGCTGGAGGCCGGCTGGCAGCCGACGTCACCTTTGGCCGGCGTCAATGCGCCGTCTGCGCGGATCATCGCTTCTATCACCAACAGCCTGCGCCGCCGCGCCATTCCGCCTGCTCTGAACGCCGTGGGCATGAAGGCCCTGTCGGCCTATGGCAGGCTCCGGCAGCCCATTCAGTCGCGCTGCTTCGCGTGGAAATTGTCTCCAGGCTCCCTCGTCGACGATCGCGACTGCCCGTATGAGACCGCGCCGGGTACGAAGTTCAACTGGTTTCGATCCCGCCAGGTCGGGGGCCGGATGATGGTGCCGGGCCATGGGCGGCAATATTATCGCATGGCCAATGCCGATCTGGATGCAGACGCCCACGGTCGGCCCGCATGGCCGGTCGGTCTGTCCGAGCTCGAGCCCTGGTACGCAGCGACGGAAGAGAAGCTGCGCCTGAGGGGTGGAAACGACAGTTCCAGGCTGGTGCCGGACAGTCGCCTTCACACCGTCGTCGCGCCACGGCCCGAAGAGGCGGCGATGATGGCCGCGCTTGAAGACCTGTCGCCCGACATGCACCCCATTCTCGGCCGCTATGCACCGCCGTTGGACTGGATTTCGATGGCCGCCAGAACCGGCCGCCTGACCCTGGCCACGGGCGCGATCGTCGATCACGTGCGCAGGGACGGCAATGGCTGCGTCACCGGCGTCGGCTGGATCGATGGGCGCAGCGGCAAACGCCGGTCGGCGGAAGCGCCGATCGTCTTCCTGTGCGCTTCGGCTTTCGAGTCCACGCGTATCCTTCTGATGTCGCGCGATCCCGCCAACCGGGAGGGCCTCGGCATGCATTCAGATGCGCTTGGACGTTACGTCATGGACCATGCCGTCGCCAGTTGCGCCGGCCACATTGGCGTGCGGACGGGCGACGACACGACGGAAGGCGAGCATGGCCGCTGCATCTATGTCCCGGCAATGGCGCATGTGGACCACCCGGCGACGGGCACGTTGCTGGAAGGCCCCTTCGGCCTGCAGATCCATCGCCAGCCGATGGGTAGCGAGCGGGCCCGGATCGACATTGTCGGCTTTTCGCCGATGCGCCCCCGCCCGGAGAACCGTATAAGCCTGTCGTCCCGAAAGGACCGGTTCGGCCTGCCCATCCTGAGCATCGATTGCCGCTACGACCATGCCGACAACGCCATCGCCGGGCACATGATGGAGAAGGTGGCGGAAGCGGC
This sequence comes from Aureimonas altamirensis, assembly GCF_001463885.1. Classification (GTDB taxonomy): domain Bacteria; phylum Pseudomonadota; class Alphaproteobacteria; order Rhizobiales; family Rhizobiaceae; genus Aureimonas; species Aureimonas altamirensis. The sequence continues at coordinate 3,860 of NZ_BBWQ01000020.1, forward strand.
CAAGGCGCTGGCCCTCGACGTCGAGTATATCAGCAAGGAAATCGCCCCGCCGGGCACCGGCATCCACGAGTGCGGCACGGCACGAATGGGCTCCGACCCATCCACCTCCGTCGTCGATGCCAATGGCGAGTGCTGGGACACCAAGGGGCTTTACGTCACCGATGCGGCCGCGATGCCGTCGCTTGGCGTGCAGAACCCGACGCTGACGATCATGGCTCTGTCGGCGCGGGCTGCCGCACACGCCGCCGGCCGGCGGCTCGAGCCGGCGGCCGAGCCCGAGCGCCGCCGGGTGGAAGAGTTCATCTGACGATACCGCGCGCGATGCGGCGCATGAGTGCGGACGGATAGTTCATGCCCAAATTCACCACGCAGGTGCGATCGAGTATGTCCAGCGTCCTGGAACACATGTCCCGGTCGTAGCGGATCTCCCGGTTCGCCCACGCCCACGGGTTCAGCTTCGGGTGGGACGTACGCTGGGCCAGGATGGGCTCCCAGTTGGTATAGACGTGCTTCGAGCTGTCGCGCAGACGGTTCCAGACGCCGCGCCGCGACTGCAACTCGATGGCCTCCTCCTTCGACGGGGCCAGAATCGTCAGGCTGACCGCGCTTTCGGCATCGTTGTGCGGCGTCACGCGGAAGCTGGAGCTGCCCGACAGGATATCGGCCATCATGGCGCGACGATTGCGCATGCGCTCCAGCATCGGAACGACCTTCTTGAGCTGCACCGTCAGCATCGCGGTCTGGATTTCGGTAACCTTGTAATTGACGCCGATGAGGGCCGGCTCTTCCAGCGGCTTCTCGTGGTCGCGGATCAGGTCGCCAAGGTCGTGATAGCCCCGGGCCCGGGCGAAATATCGGCTGTTGCCCGTCAGCACAGCTCCGCCTTCTCCGATATTCATGTTCTTCATCTTGTTGAAGCTGTAGGCGCCGAGGTCGCCGATCGCGCCAAGATGCCGGCCCTTGTATCGCACCCCGACGGCCTGGCAGGCATCCTCGATGACAAGCAGTCCACGCCTTGCGGCAATGGCCATGATGGCATCCATGTCGCACGGCGCATTGCCCATGTGCACCGGCATGATGGCCCGCGTATAGGGCGTGATCTTCTGCTCGATGTCGTGAGGGTCGATGGTCAGCGTTTCATCGATATCGACGAAGATCGGCACCGCGCCGACAATGACGACGGCGGCGGCCGTGGCCATCCACGTATAGGCCGGAACGAGAACCTCGTCCCCGGGCCCGATCCCCGCGCCGACCAGCGCCGAGATAAGCGCGGCCGTTCCCGACGAGACCGCCAGTGCATGCCGGGCGCCCGTCACCTCTGCCAGGCGCTGCTCGAAGGCATTGGTGAAGCGTGCTTCCTTGCCGTGGCGCGCCAGGTGACCCCGCGCGATCGCACGACCGGCGGCGATCCACTCCTGCATTCCCATCGATGGCACCTGAACTCCTCCGGCCCTGAAGCCTGTCCTCGTCTGCTGAGGATGCCATCTTCCCTTTCCCGGCGGAGTTGGCAGCGCGAACTTCCTGTCGCGGCACTACCAAAAAGGCGTAGTCGCCTTTTGAGAAAACATCCTTAGATTGCACGCATACAATACTATGGATATGTCACGTCCAAGTCTGCAGCCGCCGTATCCGGGTCCAACTCCCTGGTAGCGCGTATTCATGCGTGAAAGCTGGAAAGCCATGACGTCAGATGCCTCCAGCGAGCGGGTCGTTCGCATTGCCCTGTTGTTCTCGATCGTCTTCGGCGCGTGCCTGATAGGTATATTCTCCCGTCCGGTCGGTCTTCTGGCCGCGTTCTGGCCTGCCAATGCCATCGTCGTCGGCGTGTTCGCCCGCTACCGCAAACTCGGGCATCCGCTGGAATGGGTTGCGGTGGCCGCCGGCTTCGTGGCGGCGGATCTTGTCACCGGAAGCACGATCAGCGCCGCGCTTCTGCTGAACGCGGCCAATCTCCTTGGCATCGTAGCGGGTGTCGTCATGCTGCGGGACATGTCGCCACAGGAGTTCCGCCTGCGGCGCCCCAATTCCGTGATCAAGCTGGCGGCGGCGGCCTGCGTGCCGGCCTTGATCACCTCCACCTGCGGCGCCCTGGCGTCCAACGCGCTTTTCGGGCATGCCCTGATTGCTTCCTTTGCGCAGTGGCTTTCGGCCGAGATGACGAGCTACGTCGCCATCCTGCCCTTTATCGCGACGTTTCCCCATCGCTGGCGTCGCGCTCTCAGGCAGCACAATTCGGACCGGACATCGGTGCGGCGCCTGGCGGCCCCGACATTGACGTTCGGCCTGTGCTGCCTGTTCGGCGTCGTCGTCGGCGGGCCGGGAGCCGTTTTCTTTCCGCTTCCGGCATTGCTGTGGTTTGCGATCTCGCTGCCGCTCTTCACCAATACAATCGTGCTTCTTCTGTATCTCGTGCTGGCCAATGTCGCGATCGCCTCCGGGCTCGTCGATATGCGCGTCGATCTGGCCGATGCACGCAATATCGTCTCGCTCCGATTTGCGCTGACGCTGCTGATCCTCGGCCCTCTCGCCGTCTCATCCATCAGCTCGAGTCGTTTGGTCTTGATGCGGCAGCTTCAGAAGGCACTGGCAACGGACTCGCTGACGGGCGCCCTGTCCCGTCCGGAGTTCCTGCGCCGCGCCGGCAGCGCCGCGGCGCAGGCACGATGTGCCGTCCTGGTGCTCGATGTCGACCGCTTCAAGCTCATCAACGACACCTACGGCCACGCGGCCGGCGACGCCGCCTTGCGCAGCTTCGCCGATGCCGTGCGCAGGGCACTGCGCGATGGTGACCATTTCGGTCGCATGGGCGGCGAGGAATTTGCCCTCATTCTGCCGAACACGCGGACGCGCGAGGCATTCCTGTTCGCCGAAAGGCTGCGAGAGGCGATATCCTTCATGACCGTCGAAATGCGCGAGGTCCGCGCATTCGGCATCACGGTCAGCATCGGCCTCAGCTCGACAGAGCCGGGCGGAAACAGCCTGTCCGACGCGCTTCAGAAGGCCGACAGGCTTCTCTACTCGGCCAAGAAGGGCGGCCGCAACCGGGTGATGTCCGAGCTTGTCCCCGCCTGAACCAGGCGTTAGGCAATCCCCCATGGAAAGCCCCTGCCTGAAGATCTGCACCTTCGACAAACGCCTTGGCCTGTGCACGGCGTGCCTGCGCACGATCGACGAGATCGCCCGATGGGGCAGCATGAGCGATGCCGAGCGCGCCGCCATCATGGCCGCCCTTCCGCACCGGCGCAGGTGACGGAACCAGACACGGCTTTGCCGCATTATCGCCTAAATGATGAAAGTGCGTTAACCGGGAGGCGATACTCATGGTCAGCATGTCGGTAGATACGGTCGAGACCTTCATCGTGCCCGACGAGGTCATGGTACGCCGGCGCGTACTGCCGGCCGGCCGCTATCGCGGCCAGCATCGCGGGTCCATCTGGGAGATCCTCCTCAGCGACGATGAGCGCCGGGAGTTCGGTTATCGCCGGCCGGCACTGAATGTCACGGAACTCGTATCGGAAGGCTATGTGCTGACCGAGCGCCCGTCCGCCTGACGCTCACCGCTGCCGGAGATACTTGATCACCGCCGAAAAATCCTCGCCGCCGCCACCGGCCGCATCGAACGCCTCGTAGATTTCCTTTGCGTGCCGGCCGAGGGGCGTTGCCGCCCCCGAACCGTCGGCAGCCTCCCGCGCCAACCCCAGATCCTTCAGCATCAGCGCGGCTGCGAAACCGGGCTTGTAATCGCGGTTGGCCGGCGATCCCGGAACCGGCCCGGGCACGGGGCAATAGGTGGTGAGGGACCAGCATTGGCCGGACGATGTCGACGCAACGTCGAACAGCGCCTGGTGCGACAGGCCCAGCTTCTCGGCCAGCACGAAGGCTTCCGCAACGCCGATCATCGATATGCCGAGGATCATGTTGTTGCAGATCTTGGCCGCCTGCCCTGCCCCGGCCGCGCCGCAATGGACGATCCGCTTGCCCATAAGCGCCAGCACCGGCTGTGCGGCGGAGAACGCTTCGTCCGAGCCGCCGCACATGAAGGTCAGCGTCGCAGCTTCCGCACCGACCGTGCCGCCGGATACCGGCGCATCCAGCGACAGCATGCCGGCTGCGGCGGCCATGGCATGCGCCTCGCGTGCGCTGTCGACATCGACGGTCGAGCAGTCGACGAGCAGCGCGCCCGGAGCGGCCAGCGACGCCAGCTCCGTCCAGACGCCGATGACATGGCGACCGGCCGGAAGCATCGTGATGACGGCCTGCGCATCGGCCACCGCATCGGCAAGCTCCGCAGCCAGGGGCAGCCCGGCCTGCTGCGCTGCGGCGCGGGCGCCCCCGGCAAGGTCGAAGCCGACGACCCGGTGGCCGGCCGCCTTGAGATTGAGGGCCATGGGCAGCCCCATATTGCCGAGGCCGACAAAGGCGATCCGCATGCTCATTGCCTGTCTCCTATTGCGCCAGGATCATGCGTGCCGCCTTTTCGGCGATCATGACCGTGGGCGAGTTGGTATTGCCGGACGTGATCGTCGGCATGATCGAAGCGTCGGCCACCCGCAGGCCGTGTACGCCACGGACCCGCAAATGCGGGTCCACGACCGAGTCTGGATCGCTCCCCATCCGGCAGGTGCCGACGGGGTGGAAGATGGTCGTGCCGATGTCGCCGGCGGCGCGCTCCAGCTCTTCCTGTGTCGCAAAGGACGGCCCCGGCTTGAACTCCTGCGGACTGTAGCGTGCAAGCGCCGGCTGGCCCACGATGGCGCGGGTGATGCGAATGGAGTCGGCCGCGACGCGCTTGTCCGCCTCCGCCGACAGGTAGTTGGGGCGGATGGCCGGCTGCGCGCGGTGGTCGGGCGAGCGCAGATGCACGCTGCCCCGGCTTTCGGGGCGCAGATTGCAGACGCTGGCGGTGAAGGCCGGGAAGGAATGGACGTTCTCGCCGAACTTCTCGAGGCTGAGGGGCTGCACGTGATATTGCAGATTGGCCGTTTCGAAGGCCGGGTCCGACCGCGTGAACACGCCAAGCTGGCTGGGCGCCATGGACATCGGGCCCGACCGCGACAGGGCATATTCCAGGCCGATCATCATCTTGCCGGCCATGGTGGAGGCACGCTCGTTCAGCGTGCGGATGCCGGACACCTTGTAGGCGCAGCGCAATTGCAGGTGATCCTGCAGATTCTCGCCGACGGAGGGGCGGTCGACGACCGTCTCCATCCCTGCCTCGCTCAGCACGCTGCCGCTGCCGATCCCGGAAAGCTCCAGGATATGCGGAGAGCCGATGGCCCCGGCGCTCAGCACCACTTCGGCACGGCAGGCCGCGCGGTGTATCGCGCCGGCCATCTCGTACTCCACGCCGACGACGCGGCCCTCCTCGATCAGAAGGCGGCGCACCTGTGCGCCCGTCCGGACCGAAAGGTTCGGCCGCTTCTCGGCCGGCCGCAGGAACGCCTTGACGGTGTTCCAGCGTACGCCGCGCTTCTGGTTGACCTTGAAGTAGGACGAACCCTCATTGTCGCCGCGGTTGAAATCCTCGATCTTCGGGATGCCATATTGCGCGGCCGCCTCGCGGAAGGCATCGAGGATATCCCAATGCAGCCTGGCGGTCTCGACACGCCATTCGCCGCCAGAGCCATGCATGGCGTCGGCCCCGGCGTAATAGTCCTCGCTGGCGCGGAACAACGGCAGCACGTCGTCCCAGGCCCAGCCCTCGCAGCCCATCTGGCGCCACAGATCGTAGTCCCTCGCCTGGCCGCGCATGTAGATCATGCCGTTGATGGACGAGCAGCCGCCCAGCACCTTGCCGCGCGGATAACCCAGCGCGCGGCCGTTCAGGCCTTCCTCCGCCTCGGTGGAAAAGCACCAGTCCGTGCGCGGGTTGCCGATGCAGTACAGATAGCCGACCGGAATGTGGATCCAGGCGTAATTGTCGCGTCCGCCCGCCTCCAGCAGCAGCACGCTGCGCGTGCCGGCCGACAGGCGGTTGGCGAGCGTGCAGCCGGCGGTGCCGCCGCCCACGACGATGTAGTCGAATGTTTCGGACATGATATCAGGCGCCGAGACGCTCCATGATGCGTCGGCCCAACCGGGAGTTCTGGAACTCGCCCACGATGCCGCGGCGGAATACCAGCACGCATACCATGAAGATCAGGCCGGTGATGATGGTGACGGGAAAGGACGAGGTGGCAAGGTAGTTCTGTAGCGTCACCACGATGGCCGCGCCGAAGAAGGGCCCCAGCATGGTGCCAATGCCGCCGAGCAGCGTCATCAGGATCACTTCGCCCGACATCTGCCATGCGACGTCCGTCAGCGTCGCGAACTGGAACACCAGCGCCTTGACGGAGCCCGCCAGGCCGGCCAGCGTCGCCGACATCACGAAGGCGGCGAGCTTGTAGGAATTGACCGAGTAGCCGAGCGAGATGGCGCGATTTTCGTTTTCGCGGATCGACTTCATGATCATGCCGAAGGGCGAATGCACGATACGGTAGATGGCGAACATGCCGATCAGGAAAACCGCAAGCACGAAATAGTACATGTTCAGGCTTTGGCCGAGGTCCAGAAAGCCGAACAGCGTTCCCCGCGGCACCGCCTGAATACCGTCCTCGCCGTGGGTGAAGGGCGCCTGCAAACAGAAGAAAAAGAACATCTGCGCCAGCGCCAGGGTCACCATGGCAAAGTAGATTCCCTGCCTGCGGATCGCCAGAAAGCCCATGACGAGGCCAAGCACCGCGGCGCCCGCCATGCCGACGAGGATGCCCAGCTCCGGCGACAGGCCCCACACCTTCACCGCATGGGCGGTGATGTAGGCCGCCCCGCCGAAGAAGGCCGCATGTCCAAAGGACAGAAGGCCGGTATAGCCGAGCAGCAGGTTGAACGCCGAGGCGAAGAGCGCGAAGCACAGGAGCTTCATCAGGAAGATCGGGTACAGGCCCAGCGGCGCAAGGATGAGGGCCGCGATCGCGATGGCCAGCAGCGCCAGCCGCACCGGCGCCGCACCCCGGCGTTCGACGGCGGCCACGCCGTAAGTCGCGTTTGCCATTGTCAGGCCCTCCCGAACAGGCCGGCGGGCCGCACCAGCAGCACCAGCGCCATGATGACGAAGATGACGATATTGGACGCCTCGGGATAGAAGACTTTGGCCAGCCCTTCGCAGAGCCCCAGCAGATACCCGGTGACGATGGCCCCGCCGATGGAACCCATGCCGCCCACAACCACGACGGCGAAGACGATGATGATGATGTTGGAGCCCATCAGAGGGCTGACCTGATAGACGGGCGCCGCGAGAATGCCCGTCAACCCGGCCAGCGCCGCGCCGAGGCCATAGGTGAAGGTGAGCAGAAGAGGCACATTGATGCCGAAAGCGCGCACCAGCGTCGGGTTTTCGGTCGCGGCGCGCAGGTAGGCCCCAAGCTTGGTCTTCTCGATCAGCAGCCATGTCGCCAGGCACACGACCAGCGATGCGACAACGATGAAGCCGCGATAGTTGGGCAGGAACATGAAGCCGAGATTGGTGCCGCCCGCGAGTTGCGGCGGCGGCGCGTAAGGCTGGCCGGATGCGCCGAAATAGTAGCGGAACGTACCTTCGAGCACGAGCGCGAGGCCGAAGGTGAACAGCAGCCCGTACAGGTGATCGAGGTCGTAGAGGCGCGACAGCGCCAGCCTTTCGATCAGCCCGCCGGCCAGCCCGACGATCAGCGGCGCCAGGATGAGCGAAGGCCAGAAGCCGATGCCGCCATAGGTCAGCAGAAGATAGCCGGCAAAGGCGCCGAGCATGTATTGCGCGCCATGGGCGAAATTGATGATGCGCAGCAGGCCGAAGATGACGGCAAGGCCAAGGCTGAGCATCGCATAGAACGAGCCGTTGATGAGCCCGACCAGCAATTGCCCCATCAGGGCCTGGATGGGCACGCCGAAGATCATGGTCATGAGCTCAGACTCCCAGCACTTCGTTCAGGCGTTGCTGGTGATGGGCCAGATCCCGCGTGGCGAAACTGTCCACCACCGTGCCGTGGTCCATCAGGTAGAAGCGGTCGGCGACCCGCGCCGCGAAGCGGAAGTTCTGCTCGACCAGAAGGACGGTCAGCCCGCGCTTCTTCAACTCGATCAGGATTTCGCCGATCCGCTCCACGATCACCGGGGCCAGCCCCTCGGTGGGCTCGTCCAGCAGCAGAAGCCGCACGCCCGACCGCAGCATCCGTGCGATGGCCAGCATCTGCTGCTCGCCGCCCGACAGTTTGGTGCCGCCGGAGGCGCGCCTTTCATGAAGGTTCGGAAAGAGATCGTAGATTTCGTCCAGCGTCATGCCGCCCTTGCCGACGACGGGCGGCAGGGTCAGGTTTTCCTCGACCGTCAGCGAGGCGAAGATGCCGCGCTCTTCCGGCACGAAGCCGATGCCGTGATGCGCGGTGCGATGCAACGGCACCGGCATCATGTCGCGCCCGTCGAAGCGGATGGTTCCGGTGCGCTTCGGGATAATGCCCATGATGGCGCGCAGCGTTGTGGTTTTGCCGACGCCGTTGCGGCCGATCAGCGTGATCGTCTCGCCGCTGGCGATATCCAGGTCCACGCCGTGCAGTGCATGGCTTTCGCCGTACCAGGCATTGAGACCGCGCACCGAAAGCAGCGCCTGCCCGGCATCGGCCGGACGATGGGAGGTGGCGGCGTGGCTCATTCCTGTGTTCCCATATAGGCGGTTCGGACGCGAGGATCGTTGGACACCGTCTGGTAGTCGCCGGCCGCCAGGATCTCGCCGCGCTGAAGCACGGTGATCCGCTGGCACAGATTGGCCACCACCTTGAGGTTATGCTCCACCATCAGGACGGCGCGGTCCTGCCCGACACGCCGGATGAGCTCCGATACCGTTCCGATATCCTCCTGCCCCATGCCGGCCATCGGCTCGTCGAGCAGCAGGACCTTCGGGTCGAGCGCCAGTGTGGTTGCGATCTCCAGAACGCGTTTGCGCCCATAGGACAGATCGGCGGCCAGCGCGTTTCGCGCTTCGGCCAGCCCCACCTCTTCGAGCAGTTCGAGCGCCCGTGCGTTCAGCACGTCGAGCGCCGATACCGGCCGCCAGAACTGGGTGGCCAGACCGCGCGGCCGCTGCAGCGCCACGCGGACGTTTTCCAGAACCGTCAGATGCGGAAAGGTCGCCGATATCTGGAAAGAGCGGACAAGCCCCTTGCGCGCCACCGCCGAGGGCGAGGCGCGGGTGATATCCTCGCCGTCGAAGGTGATCTGCCCGCGTGTCGGCTGCAGGAACTTGGTCAAAAGGTTGAAGACCGTCGTCTTGCCGGCTCCATTCGGCCCGATAAGGGCATGAACCTCCCCGTGCCGCACATCCAGATCGACATTGTTGACGGCGGTAAACCCTCCGAAGTCCCGGCGCAGCCCGCGGCACGACAGAAGCACAGCCCCTGCCTTGCCGGCCTGCGCCCCGTCGCCCGGATGCGGCTGGTCTGTCATCGGCGCCCCCATGCCGCTTACTGCGTCACAAGCGGGCAGCCGCTTTCCTCGGCGGACAGATAGGCCTGGGCGCCCGGGATGGTGGCAAGCACCTTGTAGTAATCCCAGGGCTTGGTGCTTTCGTCCGGCGACTTCACCTCCATGAGATACATGTCATAGACCATGCGCCCATTCGCCAGCACCTTGCCGCCACGACCGAACACGTCGTCCACCGGCATTTCGTGCAGCACCTTGGCAACCGCCTCCGTCTCGTCGGTGCCGGCCTTCTGGATGGCCTTCAGATACTGGGTGACAGTGGAGTAGGTGCCCGCCTGCACCATGTTGGGCATGCGCTGCGTACGCTCGAAGAAGCGTTGCGAAAACTCGCGGCTTTCGTCGTCACGGTCCCAGTAGAACCCCTCGGTCAGGGTAATGCCCTGCGCCGCCTGCAGGCCGAGGCCATGCACCTCCGCCAGCGTGAACAACAGCGCCGCCAGCTTCTGGCCGCCCTGCACGATCCCGAATTCCGATGCCTGCTTGACGGTGTTGGCGGTATCCAGGCCGGCATTCGCCATGCCGATCACCTTTGCGCCGGAAGCCTGCGCCTGCAGCAGGAAGGACGAGTAATCGGTATTGGACAGCGGATGCCGCACCGATCCAAGCACCGTGCCGCCATGCTCCGTCACGAATTTCGACGTCTGCTCTTCCAGCGAGTAGCCGAAGGCATAGTCCGCCGTCAGGAAGAACCAGGTATCGCCGCCCTGCTCCACCAGGGCGCCGCCCGTGCCGACGGCCAGAGCGTGGGTATCGTAGGCCCAATGGAACCCATAGGGGCTGCATTGCTCTCCGGTCAGGGCCGTCGTGGCCGGCCCCGTCGCCATGGTGATCTTCTTCTTTTCTTTGGACAGGCCCTGTACCGCAAGCGCCACCGAGGATGTCGTCAGCTCCATGATGGTGTCGACATTCTCCGTATCGTACCACTGGCGGGCGATATTGGAGGCGACGTCCGGCTTGTTCTGGTGGTCGGCGGTGATCACCTCGATGGTCGCGCCGTTGACCGTTCCGCCGAAATCCTCAACGGCCATCAGCGCCGCCTCGTAAGACCAGCGGCCGCCGAAATCGGCGTAGACGCCGGACTGATCGTTGAGGATGCCGATCTTGACGACATCGTCGGATATCTGCGCCATTGCCGGCATGGCGACGGCGGCCAAAAGGGCTGCGGTCAGGACGGACAGTTTATGCATTGAGGAAGCCTCCCGGGTGCCACGATTCAGGTCCACGGGAAATGCAGCATCGCGGCAAGGGCCGCGGCGACGCATCAAGCGCCACAATACGTCATCCTCCCGGCGCCCGCCGCGTTCTGTGCCGCGATCAGGCTGAGAATTGAGCGGCTCCGTTTCCTGCGGTGAACCAGCCACAACCTCTGCGACAAAGGCTAGCATCGGCATGATGCGCCGCATATGGAATTTTCCGCACAAGATATGTACGCTTTCGTACAGGCAATTGTACGAAAGCGTGGCACCATGCCGGGTAGCGGCTTCGACTGGGACGATTTGCGTTACTTTCTGGCGGTGGCGCAGACCGGCCAGCTTTCGTCGGCGGCGCGGCGCCTGCGAAGCAATCACGTGACCGTATCGCGACGGATCGACCGGCTCGAGCATTCCCTGTCGCTGCGCCTGTTCGAGCGTTCGCCGCGCGGCTACACGCTGACCGGGGTGGGAGAGCGCCTCGTTGCCCATGCACAGGCGATGGAGCAGACCGCCGACGGGCTGCACGAGATCATCTCGGGCGAGGCGGCGGCCCTGCGCGGCGTCATCCGCCTATCGACGCCCGAGGGGTTCGGCAGTTTCTTCCTGTCGTCTCGCCTGCCGGATTTCGCCTCGCGCAATCCCGGTCTTCTGATCGAGTTCATGACGCTGCAGCAAATCCTGTCGCTGTCGCGGCGCGAAGCCGACATCTCCGTCGCCCTGCACCCGCCGGCCGCCGGACCGTATCAGGTCGAGAAGATCGCCGGCTATCGCCTGCTCGTCTATGCCAGCCGATCCTATCTGGACTCGCACCCGCCCATCCGCAGCCGCGCCGAGGCGATGGAGCATCCCCTGGCGGGCTATATCGACGATATGATCTTTGCGCCGGGGCTGGACTATCTGCGTGACATCCTGCCCGGCAAACGCGCCGGCTACCAGAGTTCCAGCATCATCGCCCAGCTTGCCGCGGGGCTGGCGGGCTACGGCATGACCATCCTTCCCTACTTCATCGCGCGCGCCTATCCGCAGTTGGTGCCGGTTCTCCCGCAGGAGCTTCATATCGAGCGGGAATACTGGCTGTCGTGCCGCGAAGACCTTGCCGATGCCCCCCGTATCCGCGTCGTGCGGGACTTCATCCGGCGCGAGGCCGCCGCCTTCGAGGACATGTTCATGGCGCGTCCGATCCTGCCCGACTGACCTTCTTTCGCGGCCCGCCGCCATCGCCTAAGCTGCCGCGCGTCGTCCGGAGACTAACGCCTACATGTTGAAACCGATCGCCCTTATCCTTGCATGCCAGCTTGCCGGCGAAGCCGTCGCGCACGGTTTCGGCATGCCCGTGCCCGGCCCCGTCATCGGGCTGCTCCTTCTCTTCGCTCTACTTCTGGCAACCGGCAGCGCCGGCCGCGGCGTACTCGACGCGGGGCCGGACGGTGCGCTGGGCGGCGTGGCCGACAAGATCCTCGGCATGCTGGGACTTCTGTTCGTTCCGGCCGGCGTCGGGCTTGTGGATCATCTCGGGCTGCTGTCCGGCAATGCCTTGGCCTTCGCCGCGATCCTGGTCGTTTCGGTGGTGGTGACGCTGCTGGTGACGGTCGTCACCTTCGTGGGGGTCCACCGGCTGACGAAAGGCCGGGGCGACGCATGATCGGCACGCCGACCCCCTTCGAGCTGTGGGCCTATTTGTCCGCATCCCCGCTGCTGTGGCTGACGGTGACGCTGCTGGCCTGGCTGGTTGCCGACGAGATCGCCATCCGCACGGGCCGCAATCCCGCGGCCAACCCGGTATTGATCGCCATTCTCATCATCGCGGCGCTTCTGACCATCACGGGCACGCCGTATCGAAGCTATTTCGACGGTGCGCAGTTCGTCCATTTTCTGCTGGGCCCCGCAACCGTGGCCCTCGCCATTCCGCTGTATCGCGCACGCCGCGTCATCATGGACAATTTCGTGCCCCTGCTGGCCGCCCTGGTCATCGGTTCGGCAACGGCCATCGCCGTCACCGTACTGATGGCGCGGTGGCTGGACCTACCGCAGGTGGCCATCCTGTCGCTTGCGCCGAAATCGGCGACGGCCCCCGTTGCCATGGGTATCTCGCAGGCCATTGGCGGCCAGCCGGCGCTGACGGCCGCCATGTGCATCCTGACGGGCATCATCGGCGCCCTGATCGTCACGCCGATGATGAACGCCCTGCGCATCCGCAACTATGCCGCGCGCGGCTTCGCCGTGGGGCTCGCCTCGCATGGCATCGGCACGGCGCGCGCCTTTACCGTCGATTCCCTGGCCGGGGCCTTCGCTGGTATCGCCATGGGACTGAACGCGCTGACCACCTCGATCATCCTGCCGCCGCTGGTTGGACTGCTGATGCGTTGATGCGTCAGTTCAACCGCCCCTGCCGACACCGCTCATAGGCGCGGTCTGCGGCGCGCTCGGCCGTCTGCCGCGTCATCAGGCGCGACGACAGGCTGCCGCGATCGTCCGAATAGTCTTCCAGCGCGTTGTAATAGGTCTGGCGCGCATAATTGTCGCAACGCGACACGGGGGCGTCGTCGGGTGCAACGATTTCGCCGCGAAAAGCCGTCGCACCGCCGGCGACGGTGCATCCCGACAGCATCAGGACCGCTATCGAGAGTGTGGATAAGGTGCGCATTGCGGTTCCTCCGCTGTCGGATCTCCGGCGCCCGGCCGGCTTCGCTTGGCTGGCGCAAGGTTTAAGGCGGAAAATGGTCGATCCGAAGGACAAGGCGAGAGGACAGATGACCATTTCCGGCCACAACGAAACGCTGGTGACGACCCGTTTCCGGACACACGGCTATGCGGGCGCGTTGCTGTTTACCTTCTGCCCGCCCATCTTCCTGTATGAGACCTACCAGCTCTTCTATACGACGGCGATGGAAGACAATCCCCTGATCGGGCTCTTTGCCGCCGCCGCGCTTATCCTGTCCTTCGCCAGCGTGCCGCTGATGCTGATCGGCCGCCGGCAGCGCTATGTCCTCGTTTCCGTTCCCGGCCCGGCAACAGGCGACGTCGTTTGAGGCCAGGGGGGTGCCGCAGACAGGGCGGCGCCCTATCCTTCCGTTGCATGACGACCAAACGAAGGGGAAAGACATGCGCGCCCTGATCATGGCGGGTCTCTCCGCATTCGCCATCCTTACATCCGGCGCGCTGGCGGACGAGCCCGCCGGCATGGCGCCGGTGGGCGCCTGGACGGTCGAGACGATCGGCGATGCCGGCGTGCTGGACCAGAGCGAGCCATCGCTGATCATCCAGGCGGATGGCCGCGTCAACGGCTCCAGCGGTTGCAACCGCTACAGTGGAACGGCCACGCTGGCCGATGACGAGATGGGTTTCGGGGCGCTTGCCTCCACACGCATGGCCTGCGCCGGTGCGGTGATGGAGCAGGAGCGGGCCTTTCTCTCAGCGCTGGAAAGCGTCACCGGGTGGCGTGAGGATGCCGATGGCCGCCTTGTGCTGCTGGGTGCCGACGGCACCAGCCTGATGGTGCTGGTGCGCGGCACCAACGCCTGAGCGCGTAGCTCAGGCGAGATACTGGCCGCCATTCACCGTTACGGTGGAACCGGTGACGAAGCCGGCATCCTCGTCCACCAGGAAAAGCACGGTGCGGGCGATCTCGTCCGCCTGCCCCAACCTGCCGACGGGGATCTGCGGCAGGATATGCTTCTGCATGACATCGTCGGAGATCGTCGACATCATGTCGGTGTCGATATAGCCGGGGCAGATGGCGTTGACCGTGATGCCCTTGCGGGCGCCCTCCTGGGCAAGCGCCTTGGTGAAGCCAATATCCCCGGCCTTGGCGGCCGAGTAGTTCACCTGGCCCATCTGGCCCTTCTGGCCGTTGATCGACGAGATGTTGACGATGCGGCCGAACTCGCGCTCTCGCATCCCCTCCCAGACAAGGCGGCTCATGTTGAAGAGGCCGGTCAGGTTGGTGGCCACGACCTCGTTCCATTGCTGCGGCGTCATCTTGTGGAACATCGCGTCCCGCGTGATGCCGGCATTGTTGACGAGGATGTCCGGCGCGCCCAGCGCCTCCGTGACGGCGGCGACGCCGCGCCCGCAGGAATCATAGTCGGATACGTCCCATCGGAAGGTGGCGATGCCTGTATCCGCCGTGAAGCGTTCCGCCACCGCTTCGTTGCCGCAGTAATTGGCGGCGACCTTGTAGCCCGCCGCCGCAAGCGCCCTGGCGATGGCCGCGCCGATACCGCGCGTGCCACCGGTTACGATTGCCGTCCTCTGCATGCGCATGTCCTCCCACTCGACGCCGCCGGCCTTGCTGCCAGGCGATTCTTTTTCTCACATGGCTTCGAAACACATGGCGATGCCCATGCCGCCACCGATGCAGAGGGTGGCCAGCCCCTTGCGCGCGCCCCGCCGCTGCATCTCGAACAGCAGCGTGTTGGCGATCCGCGCGCCGGAGGCGCCCACCGGATGCCCAATGGCGATGGCGCCTCCATTCACGTTGACGATGTCCGGGTTCCATCCAAGATCCTTGTTGACCGCGCAGGCCTGCGCCGCAAAGGCTTCGTTTGCCTCGATGAGTTCGAGGTCCTCGATCGACCAGCCGGCCTTTTCCAGCGCCCTGCGGGATGCGGGGATGGGGCCGGACCCCATCAACGCCGGGTCCACGCCGGCCGTCGCCCAGGATACGATGCGCGCCATCGGCGACAGTCCACGGCGTGAGGCCTCGTCCTCGGACATCAGCACCAAGGCGGCCGCACCGTCATTGATGCCGGAGGCGTTCGCCGCCGTGACGGAACCCTCCTTGTCGAAGGCCGGCCGCAGCTTCTGCACCTTGTCCAGCGTCGTGCCGGGTTTGATGTATTCGTCCTGGTCGACGACCGTGTCGCCCTTGCGGCCCGCCACCGTGAAGGGCACGATCTCGTCGCGGAAACGGCCTTCCCCTTGCGCCTTCTCGGCCTTGTTCTGCGAGGCCACGGCAAAGCCGTCCTGCTCGTCGCGCGTGATCTGCCACTGGCGGGCGACGTTTTCGGCGGTGATCCCCATGTGATAGCCGTGGAAGGCGTCGATCAGGCCGTCCTTCAGCATCGTATCCACCAGCTTCAGGTCACCCATCTTCTGCCCACCGCGCAGATGCGCCGCATGCGGCGCCATGGACATCGATTCCTGCCCCCCGGCCACGATGACGCGGGCATCGCCCAGGGCAATCTGCTGCATTCCCAGCGCCACGGCACGCAGGCCCGAGCCGCAAAGCTGGTTCAGCGCCCAGGCCGTGGTTTCCTTCGGGCATCCGGCCTTCATCGCCGCCTGCCGGGCCGGGTTCTGTCCCTCGCCCGCCTGCAGGATCTGACCCAGGATCACTTCGTCCACCTCGGCTGCGTCCACGCCGGCGCGTGCGAGCGCAGCACCGATCGCTGCGGCGCCCAGTTCATGCGCCGGCACATTGGCGAAGGCGCCGTTGAACGCGCCGACCGGCGTGCGGGCGGCGCCCACGATGACGATGGATTGAGCGGCACTCATGATGAAAATTCCTCCTTTAAGGCAGGTCGAGCCTGCCCTTCCCGCCCATCAAAACCCGGACGCGGGACTTTGTGAAGGGACGGCACGGTACAAAAGAGCATCCTCGCATGACAAAGGTTTGGATTGCCGCGCTATGACCGGTATGTTCTTTTAGGCAGTGCAGCATTCGCCCGCAGAGGCGAAGCGGCATCGCGGAGGCGCAATGCTCGGGAGAGAGACTATGGCTCGCAGGAACGAAACGACGGTCATCAAGAAATACGCAAACAGGCGTCTCTACAACACCGGCACCAGCATGTACGTGACGCTGGAAAACCTGGCCGCGATGGTGAAGGGCAACGAGGATTTCGTCGTCCAGGACGCCAAGACTGGCGAAGACATCACCCATTCCGTCCTGACGCAGATCATTTTCGAGCAGGAAAACAAGAACGGCCAGAACCTGATGCCGATCACCTTCCTGCGCCAGCTCATACGCTTCTACGGCGATCAGATGCAGATGGTGATCCCGGCCTATCTGGAACAGTCGATGACGTCCTTCTCGCACGAGCAGGAGCGCTTCCGGACCAACCCGGCGGAGGCGGTCGCGCAGACGACGCGGCTGATCGAGGATCAGGTGCGCCGCAACACGGAACTGTTCCGCCAGGCGATGAGCGTCTTCAACCCCTTCATCGCCAATGCCATGACCGAGGGGCAGCCGGCGCCCAACGGAACCGCGCACACGGCCGGGAAGGCGGGCGGCGGTGCATCCCCCGCGGATGACCTTGCAGCCATGCGGCAGGAGCTTGCCGACATGCAGAAGCGTATCGAGGCGCTCGACTCCCGCAAAAGCTGAAACCCGCTTTGCCGCAACGCAAGAAGGCCGGTGCATGCACCGGCCTTCCCGTCAACATCGAACCATTCGGGCCGAGCAACGGCCCTTCCGGTTAAACTTAGTCCTGAGCCTTCAGAACCTGGCGGCCGCGATAGACGCCCGTCTTCAGGTCGATGTGGTGCGGGCGGCGCAGCTCGCCCGAGTTCTTGTCCGTGACGTAGGTCGGGGCGCTCAGCGCATCGGCCGAGCGGCGCATGCCACGCTTGGAGGGCGTCGTCTTTCTTTTGGGTACGGCCATGTCGTGCTCCGTGGCGATGACGGCCCGGGCCCCATCGCTTGTCTGTCCTGTTGTCGCCATCGGCATCGGGCTCGATCGGCTCCGGCACCGTCCACGTTGCAGCCGACCGTGGATCGCCCTTGAGCAATCCCACGTATTCACCTGCATCGGGGAAATCGTGACAGCCCAATACCAAAAGCGGCGACGAAAGAAAAGTCCCCCTGCCCGCTTCGTACCATCAGCGCCCGAGGTCCAGGCACTGGGTGTAATCTCCCGATGCCCGGGCCCGCGCCTGGATGCGATCCGCCATCCGCGCCAGCCCGGCGCTTGGCTTTGCCGGATCGCGTGACAGAGGCGACGGCAGCGTCACTGCCAGAAGCGCCGCCTGCCGGCTTGAAAGGTCGGCAGCGGGGCGGTTGAAATAGTAGCGCGACGCGGCCTCGATGCCGTAGACGCCGGGCCCCCATTCGGCAACGTTGAGATAGATTTCCATCATGCGGCGCTTGGTCCACATCGTGTCCGCATACATGGCCAGGGGCAGTTCAAGCCCCTTGCGCACATAGGAACGACCGTTCCACAGGAACAGGTTCTTCACCGTCTGCATGGGTATGGTGGAGGCGCCCCGGCTGGGTCCGTCGCTACTGAAGGCGCGGTCCATCACCCCGGCGAACTCGGCCCAGTCGACGCCTCCATGGGCGCAGAACTGGCCGTCTTCCGACATCATCACCGAGCGGACGAGCACAGGTGCGATGTCCTCCAGCGGCACCCACTGCCTGTCATAGGGCTGGAAGGCAAAATGCTCCGAGAGCATCAGAGTCGATACGGGGCGCGTGGTCGGCATCGCGTAGATCGGCACCAGCACCAGCGGCAACGCCACGACGGCCAGGATCAGCAGCACTGCGAATCGCTTCAGCCGCCCGCCGAACGTTCGCTTCCGCACCTGCGGTTTCCTTTCCGGTTCAGCATCGAGGTTCAGTTCGCTCATGTCCCCACATCGCCTGCCGGCACTGCGCCGCGCCTAAAGGCCTTGCCCGCCGACGGCCAGTCCGGCACACGGGGAGTTCCCGCATAAGCATGGTCAGGAACGCGCCTCGTGACAAGCTCCTATTCCCCGGCATTCTCCGACAGGCTCAACGCAACCGCCGCGGCGGTGGAGACGGCTTTGGCCGGCACCTTGTCGGCATCCACGCCGCTTCTGGCGGACATGCCGGACCGGCTTGCCGATGCGATGCGCTACGGCTCACTCGGCGGCGGCAAGCGGCTTCGCCCATTCCTGACCCTCGAATCGGCGGCGCTTTTCGGCGTTCCGCCGGCTGGTGCGGCGCAGGTTGCAGCCGCGCTGGAATGCATCCACTGCTATTCGCTCATCCATGACGACCTGCCCGCCATGGATGACGATGATGTGAGGCGCGGCCGTCCGACGGTGCACAAGGCCTTCGACGAGGCCACGGCCATCCTTGCGGGCGACGGCCTTCTGACACTCGCCTTCGGGCTTGTCGCTCAAGCGGAAGACCTGTCGCCCGCGGCACGGCTGAGCCTCGTTGTGCTTCTGTCGCGCGATGCCGGGGCGGCCGGCATGGCCGGTGGCCAGATGCTCGACCTCATGGCCGAGACCGTTACTCTGGACGAGGCGTCCATCGCCCGCATGCAGGCGATGAAGACCGGCGCGCTGATCGCCTTCGCCTGCGAAGCCGGCGCCGTGCTGATGGATGCCTCGCCGGCCGACCGCGCACGGTTGCGCCGCTTCGGGGAAGTGGTCGGGCTCGCCTTCCAGCTTGCCGACGACCTTCTGGACGAGACGGCCGATGCGGCGACGCTGGGCAAGGCCGCCGGCAAGGATAGGGACAGGGGCAAGAAGACGCTGCCGGCGTTGCACGGGCTGCAATGGACGCGCGATCGCCTGTCGCAATTGGTGTCGGAGGCGGAGGACCTTCTGTCACCCTTCGGCGAGGCGGGCGCCACCCTCTGCGAAACCGCCCGCTTCATTGCGGGGCGCGACCGCTGAAGCGTCAGTTGCGCAGCACGACGCAGGCGCCTCCATCGCCGCGCAGGCGGGTGCAGATGGCATTGGCCTGTGCCCGGCTGTCGGCTCCCACCCGCACCGCGGTGATACGGCGCGGACCGGAAGCCGGGCGGGCGCGCATCAGGATCGGATCGACACCGCCCAGGATCGCCGGGTGGGCATCCTGCAGCCGCCGGTAGATGCGCAGTGCAATAGCCTCGTTGACATGGCCGGCCACCTGCACGCCCCATGGCCGCATCGGCGCGCTTTCCGCCAGCGCGAAGACCGCGCGCGTCTCCATGATCGGCAGCCGCCGGCACGAATCCTCGAAAGACAAGGCCGCGTCCAGCGGCTTTGCTTCGAAATCGCGGCCCACCTCGTCCCGAAACCAGGAAGCGGGATAGGCGGTGATCGACAGGACATAGTCTTCCGTCTCGAAGGGCAGCCGGCCACCCGCCCGCATCCAGCGCTTCACCCGGTTGATGCCGCCATTATAGGCGGCTGCGGCAAGGCCCCACGAGCCGAGCTCGGCCTTCAGGTCGCGCAGATAGCTGGCGGAATGCGGGATCGCCTGCTTCGGGTCGAACGGGTCTTCTAGGCCGCGCTCGGCCGCCGTATAGGGCATGAACTGGGCGATGCCGCGCGCCCCGACCGGCGAGATCGCCCCGGCATCGAAGCGGCTCTCCTTCCAGATCAGGCGGGCGAAGAAATCCGGCGACATGCCCGCCTCGGCGGCATTGTCCGCTATGAGATCGCAGATCGCACCGACGGGCGAGTCGGCTTCGGCCTCTTCGGCGAGCGTGCCCACGGCGCCAAGCGCCCAGACCGTCGCGGCAACCGGCAAAAGGCGAAGCCACCGCAACCGACCGGCCCCTATTGTGCGGCGACCGGCCTGCCGAAGCGCCGCTCGATGTAGTCGGCCACCATGACGCGGAATTCTTCGGCGATATGCGCGCCGCGCAGCGTCGCCACCTTCTGCCCCTCTATGTAGACGGGCGCGGACGGGACTTCGGCAGTGCCGGGCAGGGAAATGCCGATATCGGCGTGCTTGGATTCGCCGGGGCCGTTGACGATGCACCCCATCACGGCAACCGACAGGCTTTCCACTCCGGGATATCGGTCACGCCATTCCGGCATGGCGGCCCGGATATCGGATTGGATCGTCTCGGCCAGTTCCTGGAAGAGGGTCGAGGTGGTGCGTCCGCAGCCGGGGCAAGCCGCGACGATGGGTATGAACTGGCGGAAGCCCATCGTCTGCAGGATCTCCTGCGCCACCTGCACCTCGCGCGTGCGGTCGCCGCCGGGCTCCGGCGTCAGCGACACGCGGATCGTATCGCCGATGCCCTCCTGCAGCAGGATGCCCATTGCGGCCGACGAAGCGACGATGCCCTTCGAGCCCATGCCGGCCTCGGTCAGGCCCAGATGAATGGCGTGGTCGGTGCGCCGCGACAGGTCGCGGTAGACGGCGATCAGGTCCTGCACGTTCGACACCTTGGCGGACAGGATGATGCGCTCGCGCGCCAGCCCCGTTTCTTCCGCCAGCGCCGCCGAATGCAAGGCGGACTGGATGATCGCCTCGCGCATGACGGCCCTGGCGGGGCGCGGCGTCGGCAGGTGGTTGTTCTCGTCCATCAGGCGCGTCAGCAACTCCTGGTCGAGAGAGCCCCAGTTGACGCCGATACGCACGGGCTTGTCGTGGCGGATCGCCATTTCCACGATATCGATGAACTGCCGATCCTTCTTGTCCTTGAAGCCGACATTGCCCGGGTTGATGCGATACTTGGCCAGCGCGGCCGCGCAATCGGGATAATCGGCCAAGAGCTTGTGGCCGATATAATGGAAGTCGCCCACCAGCGGCACGTCGAGGCCGAGCCTTTCGAGGCGCTCGCGGATACGCGGCACCGCCGCGGCCGATTCCGGCCTGTCCACGGTGATGCGCACGATTTCCGAGCCGGCCTGCGCAAGTTGCGCCACCTGCCTGACCGTCGAATCGATATCCGCGGTATCGGTGTTGGTCATGGACTGGACCACCACGGGTGCGCCTCCGCCGACACGCACGCCACCCACATCGACGCCCACCGTGGGCCGGCGTGGCAACGGGTCTGCGATAATATCCTGCATCATGGTCATGGATGGCGTCCGGGCTTGCCTATGGTCGTGCACACCATATAGGGCTTCACCGGGCGGGAAAATGGCAGGCGGCGATCACCGTCGCGCCTGCCCGGATGTCATGCAATCGGAAACCACCCATGTCCTTCGGCGCAATCGTCAATCTCGCCGCTCTTCTTCTCTTCATCGCAGCCTGGCCGGTTTGGCCCTGGTCGCGCACTCTCAGCCCGCGGCCGGCCATCGTGGCCGGCATCGTCCTGACGATCGCCGTGCTCGCATGGGTGACGCAGATCATCTGATCGTGACTGCCCGCAGCCCGATGGAACCGGCAGCCTGCCAGCGGCCTTTTACAGGGAAGCAACAGTATTCGCGGAGCTGCGTGACATGTCCCTCGGAACGATCCTCGTCATCATTCTCGTACTGCTTCTCATCGGCGCGTTCCCCAGCTGGGGCCATTCGCGCAGCTGGGGATACGGGCCGAGCGGCATTCTTGGCTTTATTTTGATCGTCGTGCTGATCCTTTTGCTGCTCGGCCGGATCTAGAGCCCTCATATCGTTGCCCGTCAGGCAAAGCTGACCAGAAGATCCTTGGCGTCGATCTGGTCGCCGGCCTTTACATTGACCGACTCGATGACACCGTCGCGCTCGGCATGGAGCGCCGTTTCCATCTTCATCGCCTCGATGGACAGAAGCACGTCGCCGGCCCTGACGCTTTGCCCCGGTGATACAGACAGCGTCGAGACGACACCGGGCATCGGCGCGCCGATCTGGTTGGCGTTTGCCGGGTCCACCTTGGCGCGCGCGATCACCGAGTCTGCGCGCGAGCGATCCGGAACCTTGATACGCCGCGGCTGGCCATTCAACTCGAAGAAGACGGTGCGCATCCCCTTTTCGTCCGTATCGCCGATGCCCAGGCAACGCACCACCAGCGTCTTGCCGCGCTCCAGGTCGACGAGGATCTCCTCCTCCTGCGCGATGCCGTAGAAGTAATTCAGGGTCGGCAGCATGGAGACGGGCCCGTACCGATCCGCCGCAAGGGCGAAATCGGTGAAGACCTTGGGATACATCAGGTAGCTGGCGAAGGCCTGGTCGTCGATCTCGCCCCCCAGCTTCTCCTCGACAGCGCGCCGCTCCGCATCGAGGTCGGCGGGGGCAATCAGCGCGCCGGGCCGCACGGTGATCGGCTTATCGCCCTTCAGAGCCTTTTTCTGCAGCGCTTCGGGCCAGCCGGCCGGAGGCTGGCCGAGATCGCCCCTCAGCATCGAGACGACCGATTCCGGAAAGGCGATCTCGCGAGCCGGGTCCTGCACCTCGGCGACGGTCAGATCCTGCGATACCATCATCAGGGCCATGTCGCCGACCACCTTGGACGACGGCGTAACCTTGACGATGTCGCCGAACATCCGGTTCACGTCCGCATAGGTCTGCGCCACCTGATGCCAGCGCGTATCGAGCCCGAGCGAGCGCGCCTGCTCCTTGAGGTTGGTGAACTGCCCGCCCGGCATCTCATGCAGATAGACCTCCGATGCCGGCCCCTTGAGGTCGCTTTCGAAGGCGGCATACTGTCCGCGCACCCCCTCCCAGTAGAAGGAGATGCGCCGGATGGCCTCCTGCGACAGGCCGGGGTCGCGCTCGCTGCCCTCCAGCGCCGCGACGATGGAGCCGAGGCAGGGTTGCGAGGTGTTGCCGGACAGCGCGTCCATGGCGGCATCCACCGCATCGACGCCGCTTTCGATCGCGGCCAGCACCGTGGCCGCCGCGATGCCCGAAGTGTCGTGCGTGTGGAAATGGATGGGGATCGAAATCTCGTCCTTCAGGGCCCGGAACAGCGCGCGCGCCGCAGCCGGCTTGAGCAGGCCGGCCATGTCCTTGACGCCGAGGATGTGCGCACCGGCGCTTTCCAGTTCCCTGGCCAGATCGACATAATATTTCAGGCTGTAGGTCGGCCGGCTTTCATCGAACAGGTCGGCCGTGTAGCAGAGTGCGCCTTCGCACAATTTGTCCGCCTCCAGCACCGCATCCATCGACACGCGCATGTTCTCGACCCAGTTGAGGCAGTCGAACACGCGGAACAGGTCGATGCCGCCCCGTGCCGCCTCGGCCACGAAGCGCTTGACGACATTATCGGGATAGTTGGTGTAGCCGACCCCGTTGGAGCCGCGCAGCAGCATCTGCAGCAGGATGTTGGGGGCACGCTGGCGGATCAGCGCCAGCCGCTCCCAGGGGTCTTCCGTCAGGAAGCGCATGGAGACGTCGAATGTGGCGCCGCCCCAGCATTCGAGGCTGAGCAGTTGCGGCAGGCCCCGTGCATAGGAATCGGCCACCGCTGCGATGTCGAAGGTGCGCATGCGGGTGGCCAGAAGCGACTGGTGGCCATCGCGCATGGTGGTGTCCGTCATCAACACCTGCTTCTGGGCCAGCATCCAGTCGGCAAAGCCGCGCGGACCCAGCTCGTCCAGCTTCTGGCGCGTTCCGGGCGCGATCTCGGCATGGAACAGCGGCGCCTGCGGGCGGCGCAGGTCGGCCGCCGGCCGCGGCCTCCCCCGCGTTTCGGGATGGCCGTTGACCGTGACATCGGCAAGATAGGTCAGGAGCTTGGTTGCGCGGTCACGCCGGCGCACCTGCCGGAACAGGTCCGGCGTCGTATCGATGAAGCGGGTCGTATAGCTGTTGTCGCGAAATTGCGGGTGGCCGATGATCGCTTCCAGAAAGGTCAGGTTGGTAGCCACGCCCCGGATGCGGAACTCGCGCAGGGCGCGGTCCATCCGCGCGATGGCCTCCTCGGCCGTCGGGGCCCAGGCTGTCACCTTTTCCAGCAGCGGATCGTAGAAGCGCGTAATCACCGCTCCCGAATAGGCGGTGCCGCCATCGAGCCGGATGCCGAAGCCCGTTGCCCCGCGATAGGCGGTGATGCGGCCGTAATCCGGTATGAAATTGTGCTCCGGATCCTCCGTCGTGATGCGGCATTGCAGCGCGTGGCCGTTCAGCTTGATGTCGTCCTGCGCCGGTACGCCCGATTCCGGCGTGCCGATGGCATGCCCGTCCAGAATGTGGATCTGCGCCTTCACGATGTCGATGCCGGTGACTTCCTCCGTCACCGTATGCTCGACCTGGATGCGCGGATTGACCTCGATGAAGTAGAACGCGTCGGTATCGGCATCCATCAGGAATTCCACCGTGCCGGCGCCGACATAGTCGGTGGCCTCGGCGATCCTGCGGGCATGGGCCGCTAGTTCGCGGCGCTGGCGATCGGACAGATATGGTGCCGGCGCCCGCTCCACCACCTTCTGGTTGCGTCGCTGGATCGAGCAGTCCCGCTCGAACAGGTCCACCACATTGCCGTGCGTATCGCCGAGAACCTGCACTTCCACATGGCGGGCGCGCTCGACGAGCTTCTCGAGATAGACTTCGTCCTTGCCGAAGGCGGCCCGCGCCTCGCGCTTGCCTTCCGTCACCTCGCGTTCAAGATCGGCTTCGGCCCGGATGGCGCGCATGCCGCGTCCGCCACCGCCCCACGACGCCTTGAGCATCACAGGGTAGCCGATCTGCGCCGCCAGCCGGCGCACCTCTGCCATATCGTCGGGCAAGGGGTCGGTCGCCGGCACCACCGGCACGCCCACCTCGATGGCCAGGTTGCGCGCCGCCACCTTGTTTCCGAGGCGGCGCATCGTATCCGGCCGTGGGCCGATGAAGGTTATGCCGGCTTCGGCGCAGGCATCGGCAAATTCCGGGCTTTCGGAAAGCAGGCCATAGCCCGGATGGATCGCGTCGGCGCCGGAGGTGCGTGCAACGCGGATGATCTCCTCGATCGACAGATAGCTTTCGATGGGGCCAAGGTCGCGCGTCAAATGCGGCCCACGGCCGATCTGGTAGGATTCGTCGGCCTTGAAGCGATGGAGGGCGTACTTGTCTTCCTCTGCCCACACGGCAACCGTCTTCAGGCCCAACTCGTTGGCGGCCCGAAACACCCGGATGGCGATTTCGGACCGGTTAGCGACCAGGATCTTGGCTATCGTCACGGAACGTCCCCTCCACTGCACATATGCGAGCCGTCAGGCCCATTTTTGTTGCAGCGCAAGATTGAGGGGCGTTCACGCGAGATTGCAAGCAGGATTCCGCGAACGGACGTTCACCCGCGCGGCGTACTCAAAAGGGCCAGCGGCACGCCGTCGAACAGCTCCTCCAGGCGCAGTTCGCGGTCCAGCGTCACCGGTTTTCCCGTAACGGCGTCCGACAGGCGGCGCCCGGCCAGCACGGCCGGCACCACCACACGCGTATCCCCGACTGTGATGCCGCTCAGGTCGGAACGCCCGTCCAGAAGCGTCAGGCAAAGGCGGGGCGCCACCACGATTGCCGCATCGTCGCCGCTCAACCGGGCAAAGGCCAGAAAATGCGATGCAGCCGCGCCTTCCACCTCCAGCGGGAGATAGTCGCCGACGGTGAACAGGCCCGGCCGGGCCCCGCGCGCCGCAAGGCCGACCGCCGTCAACCGCGCCTTGGCGACGCCGTCGCGCCAGTGCGCCGCCGCGTCGCGGACCGGCTCGCCACTGCGCAGCGCCGCCAGGCGGGCATCGAAGTCGACGAGCCGGCGATTGTCCGGGTCGACGAGGCTGTTGTCGTAGAATTCCGTCCCCTGATAGATATCCGGCACGCCGGGCGCACCCAGCCGCACCAGTGTCTGGGACAGGCTCGTCAGCGCACCCGCAGCAACGAAGGGCTGTACCCGCTCCCAGAAGGGTTCAAGAAAAGCCGGTTCGAAGGCGGCGTCCACGAAGGCAAGCAGAGCCTCTTCGTAAGGCTCGTTGGGCGCGGTCCAGCTGGTGAACTGCTTGGCCTCGCGCACCGCCTTCTCCATGAAGGCACGCATCCGCTGGCGGATCTCGTCGCGGGCCGTGGCATCCCTGGGGTCGAAGTCGGCAGGCAGGACGCCCAGCAAGGACTGGTAGAAGCCCCATTCGGTCGCCGGGTCCGGCGACAGGCCACCATCGTCGAGGCTGACCCGGTACGGCGCCAGCGCATCGGCCGCATAGCGCACGATCTCGTTCCAGGCGTCGGGCGCCTCGCTGATCGTGTAGATGCGGGCCCGCGCATCTTCACCGCGCTTGGTATCGTGCGTCGACAGTGCCAGGAGCCCTTCGGGCTGGTCTTCCAGCCGGATCTGCATCGCCGTGTGGAAAGCGTCGATATCGGCCCCGTAATGGTCGGGCTCTCCTCCGACTTCGTTGAGGGCGATCAGGCGGTTCCACCGGTAGAAGACGGTATCCTCGACCGCCTTGGCCATCACCGCACCGGTGGTCTGCTGGAAGCGGCGGGTGAAGTCGAGTGCGCCGGCCATGGCTGCGCCATCCTCGAAGTCGAGTTTCAAGAGCCGACCGACGAAGGCGACCGGCTCGTCCGCTTCCACCTTGCGGGCGGCCTGCACCCATGCGACCGCGCCATCGATGATCTCGATGTCTTCGGCCGGAATGCCGTCGATACCGGAATAGGTCCGATAGACCGGCAGCGCCGTCGCGAATTCGAGGATCGAGCGTTGCAGCGTGTCGGGCCCGAAGTCGCGCGTCGCCAGGCCCTGGCGGGCGACCGAAAGGGCTATGTCGGTCAGCACAGCCAGTTCGCCGGCAAGGTTGTGGCTGAAGATGTAGCGCTTCTGCTTGTGAACCTGCGCTTCCAGCGTCGCCTCGCCGCCGACGAAGGCATCGTAGGCCTGCGTCATCGCCGCTTCCTGCGCGGCATCGACATAAAGGCCGGAGATTGCGGAGATGAACTCGTAGCCGGTGGTGCCCTCGACATTCCAGCTGCGCCGCAGGCGCTCCGGTCCCGTCAGGATCTTCTCAACATGGATCACCGCCTCGCTGGCCCCGGCCCTGTCCAGCACGGTCCTGAGATCGCCCAGATAGCCCTTCGGATCGGCGACGCCGTCGACATGGTCGATGCGGATACCGTCGAGCCGCCCCTCGCGCGCCAGCCGCACTATGGTGCGATGGCTTTCGCGGAAGACGCGCCGGACTTCCTGCCTAACCCCGATGAGGTCGGCGATCTCGAAGAAGCGGCGATAGGACAGCTTCTCCCGCGCAAGCCGCCACCAGGCCAGGCGCCAGTTCTGGCGCTCGTGCAGAGCATGCAATGCCGCCTTGTCGCCATTCACCTTGGCGACGGCCTGCTCGAAGGCGGCCAGAAAGTCGTGATCTTCCAGAAGTTCGGCGATGCGCTCGACGAGGTCGTCGCCATCGGCCGGCTCGGCACCGGCGAACAGCCGGATCAGCGGCTCGCGCTGGGGATGATCGAGAAAGCCGAAAATAGCGGGGAAGGTGCGCGGATCGACCGGCAGCTCGTAACCCGAAGTGGAAAAGCGCAGCTCACGACGGCCGATATCCAGGACGACGGCAAGATCGCCGTTTTCGAGCGCCTCCCCATAGGGCTGGCCCAGAACGGGGATGAGGATCTTTTCCGCCTCCCACGAGATGTCGAAGGTGCCCGCATGACGGCTCTCCGAACCCCAGCGCAGCACATCCTCCCACCAGCCATTGGCCGGCGAGACGCCCATATGGTTGGGCACGAAGTCCAGGATCAGGCCAAGCCCCGCATCGCGCAGGGCATAAGACAAGGCGTCAAAGCCGGCATCGCCGCCAAGCTCGGGCTCGAAGCGGTTATAGTCGACCACGTCATAGCCGTGGGTGGAGCCGGGCGACGCCTCGAAGACCGGCGAGGCGTAGAAATGGCTTATGCCGAGCTCGGTCAGATAAGGCACCAGGGCGCGGGCATCGTCGAAGCCGACGCCATTGCGAAATTGCAGCCGATAGGTTGCGGACAGCGTGCGGCTGGTCATGTGTGTCGGGGCCTTTCCTCGCGCATGGCGGCAGCCATGGCCTTGAATATCGGATGGTCTTCCAGGGCTTCGAGGGGGACTTCGCCGCGAATGCGCCAGTTGGGGTAGGCGTCGGTGGTGCCGGGCAGGTTGGGCTGGCGCAACGCCATCACCATGTCGTCCAGTTGCACGGCAAAGAGATGCGAGCGCGTCCGCGCCGCAAAGCGATGGATGGCCAGGGCCAGGTCCAGGGGCAGCGCGTCCGGCAGCGCCGACCGGTCGTTCAGCGGCCCGGCGAAATCGTCCGGCAACAACCCTTCCAGCCGCAGGGCGTGCAGCAGGGCATGGCGGTCATTGTCGCGTTCGGCCCTGTCGCGCCGCGTCGATACTTCGTCCTGGCGGCCGGCATCCGCCCGCAAGGCGATGTCGCTTGCGGCCCACCAGCCGGCCAGCGTGGCCAGATCGTGGGTAGAGATGCAGGCCAGCGAGCCGACCGGATACTGCGCGGGGGCTATGAAGCCTTCCCACTCCCGTTTTTCAAAATAGAGCACCCGATAGGACAGGATGTTGGCCGCCTTCATCACCGGCCGGAACCCTTCGGGCACGGTGCCGAGATCTTCGCCGATGACGATGCAGCCATTGGCGCGCGACGCCCTGGCCGCCACATCCACCATATCGCCCAGCGGATAGCGGACATACCCGCCGTCGCGGGCATCATGCCCGCGCGCGATCCACCACAGGCGGGCCAGCCCCATGACATGATCGATCCGCACGGCACCGGCATTCTTCATGAGGGCGTCGTAGGCTTCGGCCAATGGCCTGTAGTTGCGCTTTGCCAGCGCCTCCGGCGACAGGGGCGCCAACCCCCAGTCCTGGCCGGCGGCGTTGAACATGTCCGGCGGCGAACCGACGCGCGCATCCGGCATCGTCACGTCCGGGTCTGCCCACGTCTCCGCCCCATCGGGCGAGACGCCAACCGCGAAATCGAGATAAAGCCCGATGCTCATGCCCGCCGCCAGCGCCCGCTTCTGCGCGTTGCGAAGCTGCGTTTCGGCCGTCTGCTGCAACCATATGTGGAACAGGATGTCGCTCGCGTGCTCCGCCGCGAAGGCGCGCACCGCGTCGTGCTCCGGGTGCCGGAAGGGTTCCGGCCAACCATGCCAACCGGCGCTGCCGCCGGCGGCAGCGAAGTGCATGGACAGCGCCTCGAACAGGGCGAAATTTTCGATTGCGTCTGCATGCCGCTCGCAAAACGCGCTCAGCGCCGGCTCGTCCACGGCCTCGCCGCGATCGAAGATGCGACGCAGCACCGCCGCGCGGGCCCGGCCGGCGCGCGGATAGTCGATCAGGTCGCCGTCGAGGCCGTCGAACAGCGACGGATCTTCCGCCGCAAGCTCCGCCATCGCCTCGGCGCCGCCCGGCAGAACGTCTACCGCAATGTAAAACGGGTTCAGGAAACGGCGGGTCGATGGCGAATAGGGGCTGAAATGCCCGGGATTGGCGAAGAACAGCGCATGCAGCGGGTTGACGCCCAGGAATGCCGCCCCGGCCCTTCCGGCAATCTCGGCTAGATGGCCGAGATCCTCGAAATCGCCGAGGCCGACGGTGCGGGAGGATCGCAGGGCATAAAGCTGGCAGGTCACCCCCCAGGCCGGCTTGCCCTGCGGTGCGACGCAGGCTAGGTCCGGCACATGGCGGGCCGCCTCGAAGCGGCCCGGCTGGGCCGCGTCCGGGTCGATCCCCATGACGGTCAGGAGCGAGCGAAGCGCCGTCTCGCTCAGGCTCCTCTCATCCCCCGTCTCCGAAGTATAATGCGTCTGTATTCCGTGGCTTCTCGCAAGAGACACCAGATCATGCGTCATTCGGCCAGCCCCTCGATCACATCATGGCGACCGAGCATAAAGCCGACGCTGAATCCGCGCATCCGTCCCTCCCGCAAATCGTCGAACGTCCCGCCATGATTTGCGAAGACCTCCGTTGCCCCTTCCAGAAGGCTTGGATCGAAATCCTCGCCGATGTCCCATGGCGCGTCGTCCAGATTGGCGAAGCAGTGGTAGAAGCGGCCAGGCGCAAGCTCCCAGGAAACGATCATCGCCCGCCCGTCGACCAGCGCCTTTCCGGTGCCGCCGGGTGCGTCGGCCAGAAGGGGGAACAGATGGTCGCGGCGCGCTTCCAGAAGCTGCTGCGTGACCTGCAACCGCCGCCGGTTTACCGGCCGTTCCTTCAACGACCATTCCAGCCGCGAGGTCAGGAAGGTGGATTCCGCATTGGGATCGGGGAAGACCTCTTGCGCGTGCGGGTCCTCGAACGCCGAGAACTTGGCAAACTCGGCCTTGCGTCCGCGCGATACGGCAGCTCCCAACTCCCCATCGAAATCCGTGAAGAAACAGAATGAGTTGCAATCGCCGAACTCGTCGCCCTGGAACATCAGCGGAATCTGCGGCCCCAGCAGCAGAAGCGCCTGCAGACAATCGAAGGCCCGCGCCGAACTGAGCGAGCGGAGGCGGTCGCCGAAGGCGCGATTGCCGATCTGGTCGTGGTTCTGCAGGAAATTCACGAAGGCGGTCGGCGGCAAATGGTCGGACGTTTCCCCGACATCGCGGTCCCGATGCGGGGAATGTTCGCCCTGATAGACGAAGCCCGTCGCCAGCGCCGTTGCGATCTGCTCCACCGTGTCAAACTCGTAGTCGATGTAGTAGCCTTCGCGGTCGTTGGTCGCCAGCACATGCGCCGCATGGTGGAAATCGTCGTTCCACTCGCCGGAGATGACGGGGACGGAGCCATCCGCGCCCCGCTCGATGAAGCGGGTGATGTTGCGTTCGTCTTCGGTGGTCAGATGGACGTGGCGGTCCGGGAAGGCGGCGCGCACACGTTTGGCCAGTTCCTCCACCAGCGGCGTGTCGGTCGTATCGTGGATGGAATCGATGGCGTCCAGGCGCAGGCCGTCGATCCGGTACTCTTCCAGCCAGTACAGCGCATTCTCGATCATGAAATCGCGCACGGCCGGCTCGTCATAGGCGATGGCCGGACCCCATGGCGTATGTATTTCCGATTGGAAGAAGTCCGGCAGGTAGGAGGGGATGTAGTTCCCGTCCGGTCCGAAGTGATTGTAGACGACGTCCAGGAACACCATCAGCCCACGCTCGTGCGCCGCATCCACCAGCCGCTTCAGGCCGCGATGGCCGCCATAGACGCCGTGCGGGCAGTACAGCAGGACACCGTCATAGCCCCAGCCGCGCCGACCGCCGAACTCGGCAACCGGCAGCAGCTCGATAGCCGTAATGCCCGTGGCCTTGAGATGGTCGAGCCTTTCGATGGCGCTGTCGAACGTTCCTTCGTCGGTGAAGGTGCCGACATGCATTTCGTAGAAGACCGTCTCGTGCCAAGGCCGGCCGCGCCATGCCGAGGTGCGCCATTCATAGGCGTGCGGGTCCACCAGCCGGGACCGGCTGTGCACATCGAAGGTCTGCTCGCGCGAGGCTGGGTCCGGCACCGGCTTGCCACCGTCGACGCGGAATCCATAGGCACCGCCCACGGGTACCGCATCCGTCTTAAGACGCCACCATCCCTCGGCGTCCTTGTCCATCGCCAGGAATGCCGTTTCGTCCCCTTCGCCGGCCGCAAGCTCTACCGTTGCTGCATGCGGCGCCCAGAGCTGGAACAACGCGCCGCCATCGACCGGCCGCGCCCCCCAACTCGTCTGACAGGAAAAGCGCGTTGCGATCTGTCCACCCTCGGCCATGAAATATTTCCTTCCTAGCCAGCGGCCGTTTCGGGTTGCTGACTTTCGACAAGCTCTTCAGAAAGTCCGGCCCGTGCCTCCGTGCCGATGCGCCCATGCACAAGGTCGTGGATGAAGCCGAGCTTCTGGATCACCACCGGCGACAGGACGAACGGATAGGCATCGTTGAGGCCCATGGACCGGTTCAGCGCGTTGATCGCAGCCGATAGCGCCAGCCAGGCCTCGGCTATCTGGTCGATGGTCGTGTTCTGGCCGTAGATGTCGAAATCCAGCTCCGTCGTCAGGATGCCGTCCCGGTCCAGCCGCGGTGACAGCGTCATGCCGAGAGCGCCGCCCGTTTCCAGCGTATCCACGATATGCAGGTAGTGGGCCCAGGTCTCGGCGAAGTCTTCCCAGGGGTGCGCACCGGCATAGGACGATACGAAATTGTCCTGCCAGTTTGGCTGCGGGCCGTTGGCGTAGTGGGTTTGCAGGGCCTGCCCGTAATCCTGCGAATCATCGCCGAAGACGGCTCGGCAGGCTTCCAGGGCATTGCCGTCCCGCACCAGCCGGTCCCAGTACCAGTGGCCGACCTCATGGCGCATATGGCCGAGCAGCGTTCTATAGGGCTCGCCCAGCTCGGCGCGCCGCTTCTCGCGTTCGGCGTCGTCCGCCTCTGCCAGCGCGATGGTGATGAGGCCGCGATCATGCCCCGTCATGACGTTGCCGCCCGTTTCAGGGTCATGCGTCAGGAAATCGAAGCCAAGCCCTTCCGGATCCTCCGCACGGGTCATCAGCGGCAGTCGCAGGCGCAGCAGCGAGTAGAACAGCCGCTGCTTGGCAAACTCCATCTTCTGCCACAAGGCGACATTCTGGGGGTCGGACAGATCCGGCACCGTCAGGTTGAAGCGCGAGGCGATGGACAGCGTCTCCGGGCTGTCGGATGGCAGCAGCCAGTTGCAGACCCCGTAGCGATAATTGTCGCAGTACTTCCAGTGCTCGCCATTGGCGCGGCGGCCAACCGATACGAAGTATTGGCCGTCCGGCTCCAGGGCCAGCATGCGGTTGGTCAGGGGCTCGTAACCGAGCGCGTGTCCGCAGCGTTCGCAGACCGTGTTGGTGAAGTAGACCACCTGATCGCAGGAGGGGCATGAAAAGAGCTTCATGGCGAGAGGCACCTTCGAAAGCAGCGGCGGGGGGTTGATCGGCGGTCAGGAATGTGTGGGCGAACGTTCGGTTCCAAATGCCACGTCATGCTGCGATGCAAACGCTTGTGGCGGGGAACGGTTCGGCTATGGTTCGATAATAATTTTCGGAACCAGCAGGTCGAAGGCGCGTACCGAACCCATGTCGATTCTTGCCGCACTGAACCACGTCACGCATTACCGCTATGACCGCCCGGTCCGGCTTGCTCCGCAAACGATACGGCTTCGTCCGGCCCCGCATTCGCGCACAAGGGTTCCGTCCTACGCGCTGAAGATCACCCCGGCCAACCACTTCATCAACTGGCAGCAGGACCCGTTCGGCAACTACCTCGCCCGGATCGTCTTCCCGGAGACGACGACCGAGTTCCGCATCGAGGTGGACCTCGTTGCCGACATGTCGGTCTATAACCCCTTCGACTTCTTCATCGAGGACAGCGCGGAGAAGGCCCCGTTCACCTACTCCGAAGACCTGCACGAGGAACTGAAGCCCTATCTGGCCCACGATCCCGCCGGGCCGCTTCTGCAGACGTTCTTGTCCGAAATCGACACGACGCCGATCACCACCATCGATTTCCTCGTGGCGATGAACCGCAAGGTCGAACAGACGGTCGACTATGTGATCCGCATGGAGCCCGGCGTCCAGACACCGGAAGAGACGCTGGCCCGCCGGTCCGGCTCCTGCCGCGACTCCGCCTGGCTGCTGGTGCAGACCTTCCGGCACCTCGGCCTCGCCGCCCGCTTCGTCTCCGGCTATCTAATTCAGTTGAAGCCAGACACCGTCGCCCTCGACGGGCCGGCCGGAACCGACCATGATTTCACCGACCTGCATGCCTGGACGGAGGTGTATGTTCCGGGCGCCGGCTGGATCGGCCTCGACCCGACATCGGGCCTCCTGACAGGCGAAAGCCACATCCCGCTGGCCGCGACGCCGCACTTCCGGTCGGCCGCGCCGATCTCTGGCGCCGTCGACTATGCCGAAGTCGAGTTCCATTTCGACATGACGGTACGGCGCATCGCCGAACGGCCCCGCGTCTCGTACCCGTTCCCCGACGAAAGCTGGCAGTCGCTGGATGCGCTGGGCGAGGCCATCGACGCCGATCTTGCCGCAGCCGACGTGCGCCTGACCATGGGCGGCGAGCCCACTTTCGTTTCCATCGACGATTTCGAGGCGCCGGAATGGAACGCCGAGGCGACCGGGCCGGCCAAGCAGGGCCTTGCGGACGATCTTATCCGCCGCCTTCGCACACGCTTTGCCGATGGCGGCTTTCTGCATTTTGGCCAGGGCAAATGGTATCCCGGCGAAACCCTGCCGCGCTGGACCTACTCGCTCTACTGGCGCAAGGACGGCAAGCCGATCTGGAAGAACCCCGCCTTGATCGCCGAGGACGCGCACAGCGATACGGCGACCATCGAAGCGGCCGAAACCCTGTTGCGGACCGTCGCCCAGACGCTGGGCGTCGACCCTGCCAATGCGGAGCCGGCCTTCGAGGATCCGTCTTACTGGCTGGTGCGCGAAGCGCGGCTGCCGGACAATGTCGATCCGACGGATTCCAAGCTGGACGACCCCGAGGAGCGCGCCCGGCTGGCGCGCGTCTTCGACAGGGGGCTGCACAAGCCGTCCGGCATGGTGCTGCCGGTGCAGTCATGGCAGGCCGCCGACCAGGCCGGCGGCCGGCGCTGGATTTCCGAAAAGTGGCGCACCCGGCGCGGCAAGCTGTTCCTGGTGCCGGGGGACAGTTCGGTCGGCTATCGCCTGCCCCTGACCGCATTGTCGCATATTCCGCAGTCCTCGTACCCCTACGTCAACCCGGCCGACCCGATGCAGCCTTTCCCGGCCCTGCCCGAGCCGGCCAATTTCGGCCGGCCCCAGCCGCGTATCGAGGCTGCGGCGCCGCAGCGGGCCCTTGCCCCGGCCGCGATCGACGAGATCGCCGGCTCTGTCCGCACGGCGCTGTCCATCGAGCCGAAGGACGGCAAGCTCTGTGTCTTCATGCCGCCGGTGGCCACGGTGGATGAATATCTGGATCTGCTCGCGGCCATCGAGGATGCCGCCGAAGCGGTGTCCATGCCGATCCGGATTGAGGGCTATCCGCCGCCCTTCGATCCGCGCATCAACGTCATCCGCGTCGCGCCCGATCCCGGCGTCATCGAAGTCAACGTCCATCCGGCCGCAAGCTGGCGCGAGGCGGTGTCGATCACGACGGGCGTCTACGAAGACGCGCGCCAGTCGCGCCTCGGCACGGAAAAGTTCATGGTGGACGGGCGGCATGTCGGCACCGGCGGCGGCAACCACGTGGTTGTCGGCGGGGCGACGCCGCTCGACAGTCCCTTCCTGCGCCGGCCCGATCTGTTGAAATCGCTGGTGCTGTACTGGCAACGGCATCCGGCGCTGTCCTACCTGTTCTCGGGCATGTTCATCGGCCCCACCAGCCAGGCTCCGCGCATCGACGACGCGCGTCACGACAGCCTTTACGAGCTGGAGATCGCCATGGCCAACGTGCCGGCGCCGGGTGCCGGCACCGCGCCGCCGCCCTGGCTCGTGGACCGTCTGTTCCGCAACCTCTTGACCGATGTGACCGGCAATACGCACCGCTCCGAAATCTGCATCGACAAACTGTTTTCGCCCGATGGCCCCACCGGCCGCCTCGGCCTGGTGGAGTTTCGCGGCTTCGAGATGCCGCCGGACCCGAAGATGTCGCTGGCCCAGCAATTGCTGGTGCGGGCGCTGATCGCCTGGTTCTGGAAGGAGCCGCAGGACGGGCCATGCACGCGCTGGGGCACAAGCCTGCACGACCGGTTCATGCTGCCCGCCTTCGTCTGGCGCGACCTCCTGTCCGTCCTCGGCGATCTGGAGCGCGCGGGCTATCCGGTCCGTCCCGAATGGTTCGAGGCGCAGCACGAATTCCGCTTTCCGTTCTGCGGCCGCATCGAGCGTCAGGGCCTGTCGCTGGAGTTGCGACAGGCGCTCGAGCCGTGGCACGTCATGGGCGAAACGGGCGCCATCGGCGGCACCGTCCGCTTCGTGGACTCTTCGGTGGAGCGGCTGCAGGTGAAGCTTTCCGGCTTCGACCCGGCGCGCCATGCGGTAACGTGCAACGGGCGTTTCGTGCCGCTGACGGCAACGGGCACAAGCGGCGAGGCCGTGGCAGGCGTGCGCTACAAGGCGTGGCAACCGGCCAGCGGCCTGCATCCCACCCTTCCGGTCAATGCGCCGCTGACCTTCGACATCTACGATCGATGGTCGGGCCGCTCGCTGGGCGGCTGCGTCTATCACGTCGCCCATCCCGGCGGCCGCAACTACGAAACCTTCCCCGTCAACGCCTATGAAGCGGAGGCGCGAAGGCTCGCCCGGTTCGAGGATATCGGCCATACGCCGGGGCGTTTCCAGCCCGCGCGGGAACTGCCCGATCCGTCCTTCCCCCTGACGCTCGACCTGAGGCGTCCGAGCCACCTTGCTTTCTGACGCCCGCCCCCCGCGGCACGGCGCGCCGCAACCCTATCGGCCGGCCGGCATCGACGAGATGGTCGATGCGGGTGGCGTCGTGCGTCCGCACTACCGGAGCCTCGTCGACGCGCTTGCGACGATGCCCGTAGCAGAGCAGGTGCGGCGTCAGGGCCAGGCCGAGCAATATCTGCGCGAGGCCGGCGTCTACTATCGCGATACGGCGGAAGGCGCGGGTGCGACGGCGGCCGAGCATGCCTGGCCGCTGGCCTTCCTGCCGCTGGTCATCGACGCCGCCGAGTGGCGCGGGCTGGAGGCGGCGTTGATCCAGCGGGTCCGCTTTCTGGAAAGCCTTTTGACCGACGTCTACGGCGACCGCGCTCTGGTAACCGAAGGCCTCCTGCCCGGGACGGTGCTTGCCGGCAACCGCGAGTTCCTGCACCCGCTTGCCAACCAGGCGCATAACGGCCTGCCGCTGCTCGGCTTCGTCGCCATGGACCTGATGCGCGGCGCCGACGGCGTCTGGCGCCTTCTCGGCGACCGGACCCAGGCACCGTCGGGCGCGGGTTTCGCCCTCGAAAACCGCGTGGCCACCGCAAGAGCCTTCCCCGAGCTCGTCCGGGATGGGCGGGTGCGCCGGCTGGCCGGCTTCTTCAAGGGCTTCAGGGATGCGCTGAATGCGCGCAATGCGGCCCTCGGCGGCGAATCGATCGGCATTCTCAGCCCCGGCCTGATGAGCGAAACGTCGTACGAACACGCCTATCTGGCCCGCTATCTCGGCTTTCAGCTCGTCGAAGGCGGCGACCTGACCGTGCGGCAGGACCGTGTCTTCGTGCGCAGCGTCGAGGGCGACCGGCCCGTCGCCGTCCTCTGGCGAAGGCTGGACGCGGATTTCGCCGATCCTGTCGAGTTGAACGGCGACAGCCGCATCGGCGCGGCCGGATTGTCGCGTAGCGTCCGCGCCGGCAACCTTCTGATGGTCAACGCGCTGGGCTCCGGCTTTCTCGAAGATCCATCCCTTGCGCCGTACATGGACACGCTCGCGGAAAGGCTGATCGGCGAAAGGCTGCTCATGCGGCCGGCCCAGCAGACGTCCGTGCCCTCCACCGCGCCGGTCCTGTCTTCGGGTTCGCTGTCGCCGCGGCCCGTGACGCTGCGGGTATTCCTGGCGCGCGGTCGCGACGGATGGCATGCCATGCCGGGCGGCTTTGCCCGCGTGGCGGAAGTCGCGCTGCCCGGCGCAGCCATCCGCGCCGGGGGCCGCTCGGTGGATGTGTGGGTGATGTCGGACGAGCCCCAATCGGATCTCACCTTGCTGTCGCGCGACGCGGTCTTTTCCCGGCGGCTTCCCGGGGCGCTGCCGGCGCGCGCGGCAGACAATCTGTTCTGGCTGGGGCGGCAGGTCGAGCGGCTGGAGCAGGCCAGCCGCATCATGCGCACGCATCAGGGGCGGCTGGCGGATGCGGCGCCGCTTGCCGAAGTGGACAAGGCGTTACGCGGCGCCCTGATGCGTTTCGGGCTGGATGCGGACAGCCCATTGCCCGGCCTTGCCGCGCTGGCCGGCATGGCCTGCGACATCGCGGCCCGCATCCGCGACCGGTTTTCACCGGATGGCTGGCGCGTCCTTTCGGAAATCCCGCCGCTTCTGGCGCAGGCCCGGCCCGCAACGCATGCCGAGGCCGCCGCCGTCGCCAACGGCATTCTTGGCCGGCTGTCGGGTTTCACCGGCCTTGTCGAAGAAAACATGTACCGGCTGAACGGCTGGCGCTTCCTGCAATGCGGCCGCAGGATCGAAAGGGGCATCGCATTCTGCGAATCGCTGGCCGACCTGGTCCGCCCCGATCTGGGCGACGAGGCTTTGGACGCCATCCTTGAGCTGGCCGACAGCCGCCTCACCTATCGCCGCCGCTACTCGGTGGAGCTCTGGCGGCATGCGGTGCTGGACCTTTCCGTGCTCGATCCGCTCAACCCGCGTTCGGTAACCTTCCTTGCCGAAGAACTGGATGCCATCATCCACGCATTGCCGGGTTTCCAGGCCGGCGAGCCGCTGACGCAGCCCGGCCGGCGCATCGCCCGGCTGGCCGTCCGCCTGCGCACGGCGGACCCGCGCGAGGTCGACGCCGCCTTCCTGAAGCGCGTTGCGCAGGACATGCGCGATATTTCCGAACTTCTGTCCGAGCGGTATTTCGCGCCGGTGGCAGCGCATCCGTCGGCCTATGGCGGAAGCACGGTAGAATAGGCCCATGCGTTACGATATCCGCCTTCGCATCGGCTACGACTATGCCTTTCCCGTCCGCAGTGCCCATCATCTGCTGCGGGTTGCGCCGCGCATCGACCGCGGGCAGACGATCCATGCGCTGTCGCTCGATCTTGCCCCGAAGCCGGACGAGACACTTCAGGAGAGCTGCTTTTTCGGCAACCGGACGCACCACCTTCTGCTGAGCCGGCCGCACACTGCGCTGTCGGTCGAGATGCGCGCCCGGGTCGAGGTCCGGCGCATGGAGCCCGACCTTTCGCAAGGGCCGGACATCGCAACCCTTGCCGACCTGGCGCGGCGGACCCGCGCCGAAAGCGGCCAGAGCCCGATTTACCATCTGGCAGCCAGCCGCATCGTGGCTCCCCTGCCGGAAGCGGGCGTCTTCGTGTCCGAAAGCCTGAGCGGCCGGTCGCCCGGCCTCGGCGTTCTTGCCGTCGCGCAGCGCATTGCCGGCGAGTTCACCTACGAGCCGGGCTTTTCGTCGCTGGCCACGACGCCGGCGCAGACCCTGTCCAGCCGCCGCGGCGTCTGTCAGGATTTCGCGCATCTGATGATCGCGGGCCTGCGGCAGGCCGGCATTCCGGCGGCCTATGTTTCGGGCTTCCTGCGGACGGACCCGCCGCCCGGCCAGCCGCGCATCGAAGGCGCCGATGCCATGCATGCCTGGATCGAGGCGTGGCTCGGCCCCGACCTCGGCTGGGTCGGCTTCGACCCGACCAATGGCTGCCTTGCCGGCGAAGGTCATGTGGCCGTGGCCTTCGGCCGCGACTACGCAGATGTTGCGCCGGTTGCTGGTGTCGTCACCACCACCGGCGCGCAGGCCACCGATCATGCGGTCGACGTGGTGCCCGAAAACGAGCCGCCGGCCTCGTGGCAGGCTTTGCTCGCCGCGTCGTGACACTGGCCGCCCATCCGTAAAAAGCAGTTTCTGTTTGGCCCCGGATTGAATATATGCGGGCAATGAGCACCAAGACCGCCCTCGACCGTATCCGCAACTTTTCCATCGTCGCCCATATCGACCATGGCAAGTCCACGCTGGCCGACCGCCTGATCCAGGTGACGGGCGGTCTCGACACGCGCGAGATGAAGGATCAGGTGCTCGACTCGATGGATATCGAGCGCGAGCGCGGCATCACCATCAAGGCGCAGACGGTGCGCCTGCACTACACCGCCCGCGACGGGCAGATGTACGTCCTGAACCTCATCGATACGCCCGGCCATGTCGACTTCGCCTACGAAGTCTCGCGCTCGCTGTCGGCCTGCGAGGGGGCGCTGCTGGTGGTCGACGCGGCGCAGGGCGTGGAAGCGCAGACGCTCGCCAACGTCTATCTGGCGCTCGACGCCAACCTCGAGATCGTGCCCGTTCTCAACAAGATCGATCTGCCGGCGGCCGAGCCCGACCGCGTGAAGGAGCAGATCGAGGAAGTCATCGGTCTCGACGCCTCGGACGCGGTGATGATCTCGGCCAAGTCGGGCCTCGGCATCGAAGACGTTCTGGAAGCCATCGTCACGCGGCTGCCCTCTCCCAAGACCGGGGACCGGTCCGCACCGCTGAAGGCCATGCTGGTCGATAGCTGGTACGACGCCTATCTCGGCGTGGTCGTGCTGGTGCGCGTCATCGACGGCGAAATGAAAAAGGGCCAGACCATCCGCATGATGGGCACGGACGCCAAGTATCCGGTGGACCGGGTCGGCGTCTTCACCCCCAAGATGGTGGCCGTCGAAGCGCTCGGCCCCGGCGAGATCGGCTTCATCACCGCATCCATCAAGGAGGTTGCCGATACGCGCGTCGGCGACACCATCACCGAGGACAAGCGCCCGACGGCCGACATGCTGCCCGGCTTCAAGCCGGCGCAACCGGTTGTCTTCTGTGGCCTGTTCCCCGTCGATGCCGCCGATTTCGACGATTTGCGCGCGGCGATGGGCAAGCTCCGGCTGAACGACGCGTCCTTCTCCTTCGAGATGGAATCCTCCGCCGCCCTCGGTTTCGGCTTCCGGTGCGGCTTCCTGGGCCTGCTGCACCTGGAAATCATCCAGGAGCGGCTGAGCCGCGAGTTCGACCTCGACCTGATCGCGACCGCCCCTTCGGTCGTGTACACGATCCGCATGTCGGACGGGTCGGAAATCCAGCTTCACAACCCGGCCGACATGCCCGACGTGATGCGCATCGACACCATCGAGGAACCGTGGATCCGCGCCACGATCCTGACGCCGGACGATTACCTCGGCAACATCCTGCAACTCTGCCAGGAACGACGTGGCATTCAGGTGGACCTGTCCTATGTGGGCAAGCGCGCCATGGTCACCTACGAACTGCCGTTGAACGAAGTCGTCTTCGATTTCTACGACCGGTTGAAGTCCATCTCCAAGGGCTATGCCTCCTTCGACTACCAGATGGTCGACTACCGCGAGGGCGACCTCGTCAAGATGAGCATCCTCGTGAATGCGGAGCCGGTCGACGCCCTGTCGATGCTGGTCCACCGCAACCAGGCAGAGCGGCGCGGCCGCGCCATGTGCGAGAAGCTCAAGGAGCTCATCCCGCAGCATCTGTTCAAGATTCCGATCCAGGCGGCCATCGGCGGCAAGGTCATTGCCCGCGAGACCATCTCGGCGCTCCGCAAGGACGTGACCGCCAAGTGCTACGGCGGTGACGCCACCCGCAAGCGCAAGCTGCTCGACAAGCAGAAAGAGGGCAAGAAGCGCATGCGCCAGTTCGGCAAGGTGGAGATTCCGCAGGAAGCCTTCATCGCCGCACTGAAGATGGACAGCTAAGCGGACGGAATCCCCTTGCCCCCGATATCCGACACCGTGGCGTCCGGCACCCATGCCGGACTCGACTTCGGCACGACCAATTCCACGCTTGGCATTGCGGCGCGCGGCGGGTCTCCGCGTCTTCTGCCCGTCGAGGGCGACGCGCTGACCATTCCCTCGGCGCTGTTCTTCAGCCTCGAGGACGGCCACACCTATTTCGGCCGGAAGGCCGTATTGGAATATGTCGAGGGCGCGGAAGGCCGCTTCATGCGCGCCCTGAAAAGCATACTCGGCACATCGCTCATGAATGAGACGACGCTTGTCGGGCGCGAGCGCAAGAGCTTCCAGGATCTTATCGGGCGTTTCCTGCGCCACATGCGGGAAAGGCTGGAATCGGCCGGCGTGCAGGCCGACAAGGTCGTGCTGGGGCGTCCGGTGCACTTCATCGACGACGACCCGGCCGCCGATGCCACGGCAGAGGCGCAACTGGCAGCCGCGGCGCGCGCCGAAGGCTTCGCCCATGTCGAGTTCCAGTACGAGCCGGTCGCCGCCGCGCTGTACCGGGAGTCGATGCTGGATGCCGAGGAACTGGCCCTGATCGTCGATATCGGCGGCGGCACATCCGACTTT
This sequence comes from Aureimonas altamirensis, assembly GCF_001463885.1. Classification (GTDB taxonomy): domain Bacteria; phylum Pseudomonadota; class Alphaproteobacteria; order Rhizobiales; family Rhizobiaceae; genus Aureimonas; species Aureimonas altamirensis. The sequence goes on from NZ_BBWQ01000020.1 coordinate 46,045, forward strand.
TCGGTGGTGCGCCTGTCACCGGAGCGCGCCCGCGCGCATGACCGGTCGTCCGATATCCTCGCCTCCACCGGCGTGCATGTCGGCGGCACGGATTTCGACCGGCTGCTGAGCATACGCCATGTCATGCCGCATTTCGGGCTGGGAAGCCTGTACGCCGACGGCAAGCGCAGCCTGCCCGTCTGGTACTTCAACGACATGGCGACGTGGCATCGCATCAACCTGCTCTACACGCCGAAGGTCCTGCGGGACATGCGCGACCTGGAGCGTGCCGCGGCGGAACCCGAGCGTCTGGACCGGTTTCGCCATCTCGTGGAACATCGCTCCGGGCATCGGCTGGCCGGCGCCGTCGAGGCCGGCAAGATCCGGCTGACGGACGCGCCGGAAACCGAAATCGTCCTCGACGAGCCCGGTCTCGACTTTTCCCTGACCGTCTCACGGGTCGCCTTCGAGGATGCCACGCGCGATCTCGTCGGCAAAATCCAGGCCAGCCTTGCAGAGGCCCTGGCCACGGCGGGCGTTTCGGCAGAGGCCGTCGACAGTGTCGTCCTGACGGGTGGCGGCGCGGAAGTGCCGGCCGTGCGCATGGCCGCCACGGCATCCCTGCCGCATGCGCGGGTCATCCGCTCCGATGCCTTCGGCAGCGTCGGCCTCGGCCTGGCGCTGGATGCCGCGCGGCGGTTTGGATAAAGCTTTCGTTCCAAACGCAAGGCGCGGCGATTCGAGGATGGCCGGGCCACCAGGGAAGGAAACCCATGACACTGACGCTCGACCACGCCCGCAAGATCATCTCCGCCAGCCTTGCCAAGGCGGCCGAAGGCAAGTTCAAGCCGCTGACCGTGGCCGTGCTGGATGCCGGCGGTGCGCTGATTGCCCTGGAGCGGCAGGACGGCACGTCGCGCATGCGCCCCGACATCGCCATCGGCAAGGCCAATGGCTGCATCGCGATGGGCCTCGGAAGCCGCGCCTTGTTCAAGCGCGCGGAAGAGCAGCCCTATTTCATCCAGGCAATGAACAGCCTTGCCGGCGGCAGCCTGGTGCCGGTGCCGGGCGGTGTCCTGATCCGCAATGACGGCGCGATCATCGGCGCGGTCGGCATCACCGGCGACACGTCCGACAATGACGAAGCTGCCGCGATCGCGGGCATCGAGGCGGCGGGTTTCACGGCTGACGTAGGCTGACCGCCGATGGCGCCGGACATCACCATAGAGGACCTCGTCCAGCTTGCCCTTCGGCAGGCCGGCGATGGCCGGCGCATCGTCGTTGCACTCGCCGGCCCACCCGGGGCCGGCAAATCGACGGTCGCCGGCCGCCTTGCGCATGCGCTGAATGAGGTGAGGCCCGGCATCGCCGCCCTGTTTCCGATGGATGGCTACCATTTCGACGATGCCGTCCTGAACGCGCGCGGGCACCGCCCGCGTAAAGGCGCTCCGCATACCTTCGATCTTGGCGGCTATCGGGCCATGCTCGACAGGCTGCGCGCCGACGACGCAACCGACATCGCCGTGCCGGTCTTCGACCGCACGCTGGAGATCGCCCGGGCCGGCGCGGACATCGTGCCGGGCCCGGCCCGCATCATCGTCACCGAGGGAAACTACCTGCTTCTCGATGCCGATGGCTGGCGCGAGCTGCGCAGTCGCTTCGATATCGCGGTGTTCGTGACGGCGCCGATGGCCACCATCGAGGAGCGCCTTCGGCAGCGCTGGCTGGGCTTCGATTACGACGATGACGCCCTTCTTTTGAAGATGGAAGGCAACGATCTTCCCAATGTCCGGCTCGTGCTGGGCTCCAGCGCGCAAGCCGATTTCACCCTCCACACCGACGGGTCCGAATTGGTCTAACCACTTGCCCTGAAGCCGCGCTTCGCCCTATTGAACCTGCGATTGGATCAATGGGCAGGAGACACAATGATCGACCTTTCGGGAAAGACAGCCTTCATAACCGCGGCTGCGCAGGGCATTGGCAAGGCTACGGTGGAACTGTTCGCCGCGGCCGGGGCGCGGGTGATCGCCTCCGATATCAACGAGGCGGCATTAGGCGAACTTTCAAGCCTTGCCGGCGTGGAGACACTGAAGCTCGACGTGCTCGACGCAGCGGCCGTAGAGGCGGCGGCGGTCAAGGCAGGCCCGATCGACATTCTCTTCAATTGCGCGGGCGTCGTGCATTCCGGGACGATTCTGGACTGCAGCGACAAGGATCTGAACTTCGCCTTCGATCTGAATGTCCGCGCCCAGATGCACACGATCCAGGCGGTCCTGCCCGGCATGCTGGAGCGTGGCGACGGCTGCATCATCAACATGGCGTCCGTTGCATCCAGCGTGAAAGCCGTGCCGAATCGCTTTGCCTACAGTGTCACCAAGGCGGCCGTAATCGGCCTGACCAAATCGGTCGCCGCCGACTATGTCGGCAAAGGTATCCGCTGCAACGCCATATGCCCCGGCACCGTCGATTCCCCCTCGCTTCAGGAGCGCCTGCGCGCCGGGGGCGATTATGAAGGCGCCCGCGCCGCCTTCATCGCGCGCCAGCCCATAGGCCGGATCGGCCAGCCGGAAGAGATCGCGGCACTCGCGCTGCATCTGGCCACCGCCACCTATACGACCGGCCAGATCCACGTGATCGACGGCGGCTGGACGGCCTGACCTCTTTGGACAGGGCGGGGACAGCATCCCCGCCCTGCCCCGCTTAGGCGGTTACAGGCGCTTACGGTTCTCGCGCCACCAGATATAGATGCCGCTGGCAATCAGGATCGCGGTGCCCGCCAGGGTCAGGGGGTGCATCGGATCGCCGAACCAGAAGATGCTGAGCAGCGCCGAGAACATCACCTGCGAATACAGGAAGGGTGACAGAAGCGACGCCGGGGCGAAGGAAAACGCCTTCACCAGCACGGTATGGCCCAGGGCGCCGAACGCACCCATCACGAACATCAGCACCCATTGCCAGAGCTCCGGCGTCTGCCACACGGGCAGCACCACGAAACACATGATGACCATGCCTGCGGCGGTTGTGTTGAACTGCGTCACCGCAGGGTTTTCCGCATGCGCCAGATGGCGCGTCATCAACAGGTACACGGAATTGCTGACGACGGCGGCCAGCGGCAGCAGCAGCCACGGATCGGTACGGCCGAGCTCCGGGCGCACCACCAGAAGCACGCCGACAAAGCCCGCGACGACCGCTGTGATGCGATGGATGCCGATCGTTTCCTTCAGCACCAGGACCGACAGGAGCGTCACGAACACTGGCGAGAAAAACAGGACGGCCGTGGCGTCGGCCAGCGGCACGTGCGCGATGGCCATGTACATCAGCAACGTGGATGACAGCAGGCACATGCCGCGCACGAACTGCAGCATGGGATGGCGCGACCGCAGATAGCCGAAGCCGCCGCTGCGCGCGGTAAGGATGCCGCCAACCAGGATCGTGTGGAAGACGTAGCGCCCCCACACGACCTGCATGACGGGCAGAACCCCTGTCAGGCTCTTGGCCACGGCATCCATGGACGAGAAGATCATCCCGGCGGCCAGCGTAAGCAGGATGCCGCCGAGTATGGAAGTGGACGCTGTCTGGCTGGGCATGTCGATGCTACGGGAGGTGGGTTCAGGTTCCTTCCATAAAGCCTGTTTGCCTTACCATTGGAATGATTATTGCGCACAAGGCGCATAATTCCGTGTGCCGTCAGGCGGTCAGCGCCAGCGCGCTGGCGGTTTCCCCGCCGCCGATAATCATCGGCTGACGCCAGACGACGCCGCGTGGAGCGTCGAAGCGCGTGAAATCCTTCCAGTCATGGGCAGCGTCCTGCCGCGTCAGCACCGTTCCGCCTGTCGCCTGCACCAGGGGCACGCCACCGGCGACATCCCATATGTTGGGCGAATCGAAGCGCGCGCCCGCCAGAAGCCCGGCTGCCACGAAGGCGCATTCCGCCGCCGCCGAGCCGGTCTGCCGGGCCTCGTAGCCAAGGCTCATGTCGGTCATCAGATTGGGCATGGCGACGATGCGTCGCTTGACGGCCGAGCGGTCCACCGCCTCGATGCGCGCCCCGTCGAAAAACAGCGAGCCGCCCTTGGTCGCATGATAGACCCCCGGCCGCAGCGCATGGCTGGTCGAACACCAGACCGCGCCGACGATAGGGTCGCCCTTGTGCACCAGCCCGATGGAGGCCGCGAAGATGGGAAAGCCGTTGACGAAATTGGCCGTTCCGTCGACCGGATCAATCACCCAGGTATAGTCGGCAGGCGGCAATTCGCCGCCGCCCTCCTCTTCGCCGATGATGGCGTGTGTAGGGTATCGCTCGGCAAGGCGCTCGCGCAGCACCGCCTCGACGGCGCTGTCGATTTCGGACACCGGGTCGCGGAACTCGGCCTCCGCCTCTTCCTCGCGCGACAGTTTCTTGTACTTGACCGCCAGGGCAGTACCGAGCGACGCGATGATGCGGTCTCCGGCCAGTTGCGCCAGCTCCACGGCGAGGCGTTCCAGATCCCGAAGATCGTCCTTGGCTTCGCTCATTTCAGTTCCTCGATCTGAACCCGCCCGGCCACGATTTCGATATCGTGCAGGTTGCCGGTTCCGCGCCCATGGCGGGTCACGTTCATTGCGCCGGCGGCCGTCGCCAGTTTCAGGCAGGCATCCGGCTCGTCGCCACGGGACAGGGCAACGGCAAGCGCGGCGGTCATGGAATCTCCGGCGCCCGAATGGTCGCGCGGGGTCAGTTGCGGGGCCTTCGCCTCCCAGAAGCGATCCTGCATCAGGGCCAGGGCGCCGGCGCCCGCGCAGGAGACGACGATATTGTCGGCCTTCTTGCGCAGGCTCTCCATGGCCTTCATCAGGCTTTTGCGGCTGTCGTCCTTGGCCAGGCCCGCGGCCTGCAACTCTTCGTGGCTCACCTTGATCAGGGTGAGGCCTTCTTCCACCGCATCCAGGACGGTGCCTGCGATATCGGCGACGGAGATGACGTCGTTGGCCTGCAGGTCGCGGGCCAGCCGCGTGTAGATTTCAACGGGCACGACTTTGCCGTCGGGTACGCCGGTCACGATCATCGTGCCGCAGCGTATGCCCTCGGCCAGGGCCGCGTTGTAAAGATCGTCCACCTCGTGACGGTCCAGCCGTGGCGGCGGCACCGTGGCGATTTCCTTGCGCTGGCCGCCGCGTCGGTCGTTGATATATCCGCCATTGGCGTGGCGTATCGGTACGGCGCGCATGTCCAGCCCTTCGGACCGCACCAGCGCCTCGATCAGGGTGCGTGCCTCGCCGCCCACCGGCCCCACCAGCAGGGCCTTGCCACCCAGCTCGGCCGCCATGCGTGCGGCCCAGACGCCCTGTCCGCCAGCGTGGAAATAGACTTCGTCCTCGCCGCTGGCCAGCTTCTCGATGGTGATGGTGAAAAGCGGCCATGGCGCGAAGACCGCGATCTCCGACGAGGCCTCCCGTTTACGCGCTACCTTATCGCTTGGCATGATCTTCCCGCGGTTGTTTCGCTGACCAGAGGAAGCGACAAACCACCGCATCGGTTGCCCGGCATGCATAAAAAAACCCCGGCTCGATCGGCCGGGGTCAGGCCGTTCTAGTTGACGCGGCGCGCTTTCTCGACCGCTTCCTCGCACACCTCGACATGCTTGAGGAGCGCGTCGTTGGACAGGATCGCCGCGATGCTGCGGATGTTTCGACCCTGCATTTCCGGGGTTTCCTGCACCTTCTGCAACCGGACGAGAAGTTCGGCTCTGCTCATCGTCGTCTCTCCTTTCGCTTCGTCCTCGTATCCGAAGACCGATCAGCCGTGTGCGGTACGAACCTCGCGGTCCATGACCGGCTCGGCAATCGGCAATTCGATATCCACCTCCAGCATGGAGATGGCGTCACCGCGATCCATCGATACCTTGACCTTCTCCGGGTCGATGGACACGTGCTTGGCGATCACCGCCAGGATCTCCTCGCGAAGGATGTTCACGAGGTCGGACTGGCCCACGGCGGCCCGCTCATGCGCCAGCAGAACCTGCAGGCGCTCGCGCGCGGCCGGCGCCGTATTGCGTCGGGCAAAGAGGTTGAACAGGTTCATGCCGCCCTCCTGCCGAAGAGTTTGCCAAGCAGGCCGCGCTTGTCGGTGGGCACGATCATCGGCACGGCATCGCCGTTCAGGCGGCGGGCCGCATCCATGTAGGCGCGCGCCGGGGCGCTGTTGGCATCCGACAACGTGACGGGCGTGCCAAGGTTGGAAGCGCGCAGCACCTCGGCGCTTTCCGGAATGATGCCGAGAAGCGGGATGGAGAGGATCTCCAGCACGTCCTCGACCTTGAGCATGTCGCCACGCTCGGCCCGCACCGTATCGAAGCGGGTCAACAGCAGGTGCTTTTCGATCCGCTCGCCGCGCTCGGCGCGTTCGGTCTTGGAATCGAGCAGGCCGATGATGCGGTCCGAATCGCGCACCGACGACACTTCCGGATTGGTGACGACGACCGCGATGTCGGCATGGCGCATCGCCAGCGTGGCGCCGCGCTCGATGCCGGCCGGGCTGTCGCAGATCACCCAGTCGAACTGCTCCTTCAGCTCGCCCATCACGCGTTCGACACCCTCGGTGGTGAGGTTGTCCTTGTCGCGCGTCTGCGAGGCAGGCAGCAGGTGCAGCGTGTCGACGCGCTTGTCGCGGATCAGCGCCTGCGGCAGCTTGGCATCGCCCTGGACCACGTTGATGAGATCGTAGACGACCCGGCGCTCGGCGCCCATCACCAGATCCAGGTTGCGCAGGCCGACGTCGAAATCGACGACCACGACCTTCTGGCCGCCCTGCGCAAGCGCGGCGCCCAGCGCGGCGGTCGAGGTCGTCTTGCCGACTCCTCCCTTGCCCGACGTCACCACCAGAACTTTTGCCATTATCGACGTCCTTTCGTTCAAGCCAGAACGGCTGCCTTCAATACATCCCCGTCCAGCCAGACCTGCACGGCCTGGCCCCGGAGTTTCTGTTCCATGTCTTCCGCGGTCTTGTAGAGGCCGTCGATCGCGATCAGCTCGGCCTCGAGCCTGCGGCAGAAGATGCGCGCCTTCGGGTTGCCGGCAGAGCCCGCCAGGGCCCGGCCGCGAAGCGCGCCGTAAACGTGGATGGAGCCGCCTGCCACGATCTCCGCCCCGGACGAGACGGACCCCAGCACGGTCACATCCCCATCGGGATGGATGATCGACTGGCCCGAGCGCACGCTCTCCTCGACGATCAGCGTGGAATTGCCCTGCGGCGGCACATAGACGCTGGATGCGGCATCGCGCGCAGGCTCGCTGCGCGCCTTGGGGCCGGCAGCCGGCGCTGCGCCCTCGTCCGGCACCTCGACGTCCGCCGCCGGGCGGCCGCCGCGCATCTCGGGCGGCATGCCGGGGCCAAGCAGCGAGGGCTTGGCGCCCTCGATGCCCATGATCCTGACATTGCGCTTTGCCAGCTCGTCGATCAGGGATTGCAGGGTCTCCCGCGTGATCGGCAGGCCGGCGACGTCCAGCACGATGGGCCGGCTCAGGAAGAAGCCGGTGGAGCGCCGGGCAAGGTCATCCAGTTCGTGGAGCCAATCCTCGAAAGGCAGCTCCGGCGACAGAACGAGCGCCAGAAAGGACCGTCCGCGCAGGCGGATAGCTTTGCGACTGGTCAAGGTTTCATTCATCTTGGTTAACGAGTGGTTTCCATGGTGTACGGCCTCCACGGTTAACACTCGGTTAATTCCCGAACCTTGCGCCTTTGCAGCGTCGGCAGGTTTTTTTCGGGTCGGCCGCGCAGCGCCTCAGGCGACGCCGGCCCGCAAGAGGTCGAGCGTGCGGATAAAGCCCACCGGCTCCCTGCCCGCCACCACGAAGAGAGCGCCGATCTTGCGGGCTTCCATCAGCGTCAACGCTTCGGCAGCCAGGGTCGACGCGCCGACGACGATCGGTTCGTGCGTCATCACCGCCGAGACCGTGCGCTCGGCAAGGTCGGGCGACAGATGACGTCTGAGGTCGCCGTCCGTGATCATCCCGACAAGGTCGCCCGCCGCATCGACCACGCCGACCGCCCCGAAACCATGGGCCGACATCACGCGGACGGCCTCGGTGACGTTCGCGTCAAGGCCCGTCAACGGCAGGGATTGCCCGGTGTGCATCAGGTCTCCCACCGTCTGTAGCTGGGCGCCCAGCTTGCCGCCGGGGTGGAATATCTTGAAGTCGTCCGGCGAGAAGCCGCGATCCTCGATCAGCGCGACGGCGATGGCATCGCCGATGGCAAGCTGCATGAGGGTGGAGGTGGTGGGCGCCAGATTATGCGGACATGCCTCGCGCACGCGGGGAAGGACAAGCGGCACCGTCGACGCCATCGCAAGCGTGCTGTCGCCGGCGGCGGTCAACGAGATCAACGGCACCTCGAATCGCTTGGCATAGGTGATCGTCTGCGCCAGTTCGCTGGTCTCGCCCGACCAGGACAGCGCCATGATGACGTCCGTCCTGTCGATCATGCCGAGATCGCCGTGGTTCGCCTCCGTCGGGTGGAGATGATAGGCGGGCGTACCCGTAGAGGCGAATGTCGCCGCGAGCTTGCGTGCGATGTGCCCACTTTTGCCGACGCCGGTGACGATCAGCCGGCCGGGCCGCAGGCGGATCAGCGCAACGGCGTCCGCGATGGCCTTTCCCAGCGGCCCGTTCCGGATGTCGGCCGACAGTATTTCGAAAGCATCGCTTGCGGCCGAAAGGCTGCGGAGCGCCGAGCCCACGACGGCAAGCGAACGGTCTTCATCTTTTGACATCTGGTCTTCCGGGGCTGATCTCAGCTGTTCTCGTAGAACAGATCCTGCCCCAGATAGCAGCGCGCGACCCGCCGTTCCAGCGCCACGCCATCATAACTGAAGATGATGCGGGTCAATTGCAGAAGGGGCTCGCCCGTCGGTACGCCGAAAACACGCGCATCGTCGGCATCGGCCACGATCGGGCTGACAGTCTCGGTCATGCGGACGGCCAGGCTATGCGCGAACCAGCGCGCCTCGGCGGCTTCCAGCAGGGCGGCCGCGCCGCGCGCGCCGGCCGCCGGCACGAACGGGCTTTGGGCGATCTCGGTCAGAAAGATGCGCCCGCCATGCCGACGCTGCCGCCGCATGGCCAGGATTTCGCTGCCTGCCACGATCTTCAGGTCGGCGGCGACGGCGTCGTCCGCCTTGGAGATGGATGCGCCGATCAGGTCGAGTTCACCGGCGACGCGTTCGCCATCTGCATCGAGAAAGGTGACAAAGCGCCTGGACGCTTCCTCGCCGGACGCGTTCAGGATCAACGTTCCCTTTCCCTGGGAGCGATCGAGCACGCCGTACTGATCGAGAATATCGAAGGCGCGCCGCACCGTGCCGATGGAAAGACCGAGTTCGCGGGAGATCTCCGTCTCGCTGGCTATGAATTGGCCGGCGGGCCAGACACCAGAGACTATTCGACCTATGAAGTCGTCAACGACCTGCAGATACAAGGGCCTAAGATCAAAAGTCTTCAGGCTCATTTCACTCCCTACGCGCCGCAATATTCAGCTGTGCGTTATAGCACGACAAAAAAATGATGAAAGTCCTTACAATTCAATAAATTACGAATGTTAAGTGTATATTTGTTTAGATAACTGAGACTTCTGGTTATAGTATTGTTGACCACGCAATTACATTATCGGTGCGGACTCCGGTTCATTCGGATGCCGTCCTGCCCAACCCGGCGAGCACAGCCGAAATGCCGCTCTGCGCGCTTTCATTTTCAATCGATTAGATTTACCCTTGTCCGCGGGTCGCCCTATAACCGACTCAAGGATTTCAGCAGGATTCGTATTCGTGACCAGCCACATCATCCCGGTAGACAGTTTCGACTATGTTGTTTTCGGGGGCAACGGCGACCTGGCAGAGCGCAAGCTGTTGCCGGCCCTCTATCACCGCGACCTCGACGGACAGATTCCCGACGATTCCCGCATTATCGGCGCGTCGCGGACGTCGCTCAGCGACGAGGAATACCGTGCCTTCGCCCGTGCGGCGATCGACCGCTTCGTGGCGGCGGAAGATCGTGACGAGGCGGCCATCGAACGCTTCATCGGCCGACTTTTCTACCTGACGGTCGACGCGCGGGCCGATGGCGGCTGGAACGAACTGAAAGCGCTGCTGGACCAGGCGCCACCAAGCCGCATCCGCGCCTTCTACCTTGCGGTGGGGCCGTCTTTGTTCGGCGATTTCGCCATGCGCATCCGAAGCTTCGGCCTTGTCAACGACTGCACGCGCCTGGTGGTGGAAAAGCCGGTCGGGCGCGATCTCGAATCCGCCCGCGCATTGAACCGCATCATCGGCGAACATTTCGAAGAGCATCAGGTCTTCCGTATCGATCACTATCTCGGCAAGGAGACGGTGCAGAACCTGATGGCGCTGCGCTTCGCCAACATGCTCTACGAGCCGCTGTGGAACTCGGCCTTCGTGGACCATGTGCAGATCACGGTCGCCGAATCGGTCGGCCTCGAAGGGCGTGCCGGCTACTATGACAAGGCCGGCGCGCTGCGCGACATGGTGCAGAACCACATCGTGCAGCTCATGTGCCTGGTGGCGCTGGAGCCGCCCGGCGCCATCGACGGCAATGCCCTTCGCGACGAAAAGCTGAAGGTGCTGCGGGCGCTGAAGCCCATCGACGCGCGCAATGTCGAGCATGTCACCGTCCGCGGACAGTACCGGTCGGGCGCCTCCAATGGCGGGCCGGCCCGAAGCTATCTGGAAGATCTCGGCGAAGACTCCAGCAACACCGAGACCTTCGTCGCCATCAAGGCCGAGATCAACAACTGGCGCTGGGCCGGCGTGCCCTTCTACCTGCGGACGGGCAAGCGCCTGACGCAGCGCATGAGCGAGATCGTCGTCACCTTCCGGCCCATTCCGCACAACATCTTCGGCGGCGCGGCCGGCCATGTGCAGCAGAACCAGCTTGTGCTGCGCCTGCAGCCCGACGAAGGCGTCAAGCAGTGGCTGATGATCAAGGACCCGGGCCCCGGCGGCATGCGCCTGCGCCACGTGCCGTTGGACATGAGCTTCGCCCAGTCCTTCGGGGTTCGGAACCCGGACGCCTACGAGCGCCTGCTGATGGATGTCATTCGCGGCAACCAGACGCTGTTCATGCGGCGCGACGAGGTGGAAGCGGCCTGGGAATGGGTGGACCCCATCCTGTCCGCCTGGGAAGAGAAAGACATTCGCCCGCAAGGGTACACCGCCGGCACATGGGGCCCCTCGGGCTCCATCGCGCTCATCGAGCGCGACGGCAGAACCTGGCACGAACCGGAGTAAGGGCGGACCATGGATCTGCGTTTCCACGAATATCCGACGCGCGAGGCCCTGGCCGAAGGCCTGGCGACGGGCCTGGCCGCCGTGCTTGCCACGGCAATCGACGCACGCGGCGCCGCGACGCTTGCCGTTTCAGGCGGTTCCACGCCCCGACTTCTGTTCGAGCGCCTGTCGCAGGCCGATATCGAATGGGACAGGGTGTGCGTCCTCCTCGTCGATGAACGCTGGGTGGACGAGGACAGCGATCGATCCAACGCGCGTCTCGTGCGCAACGGACTTCTGGTCGGCAGGGCCGCCAAGGCGCGCTTCGAACCCTTCTTCATACCGGGTCGGACCGCGGCGGAAGCCGCGCCGGACCTGTCGGACCGGTTCGCCGTCATCGCGCGGCCTCTCGACGCGGCCATACTGGGCATGGGCAATGACGGTCATACCGCGTCCTTCTTTCCCGGCTCCGAGCAACTCGGGGCGGCGCTGGCGCCCTCCGACGGGGCCAGCGTCGTCGCCGTGGAGGCGCCCGGCGCCGGAGAGCCGCGCGTTACGCTGACGCTGCCTCTTCTCCTGTCGGCGCATTTCCTGGCGCTGCACATCGAGGGCGAGGACAAGAGGGAAACCCTGGGGCTGGCGCTTGCCGACGGCCCGCTGGAAGAGATGCCCGTCCGGGCCGTGCTGCGGCAGGAAAGCCGCGACGACCTGCAGATATTCTGGGCGCGCTGAGGAGCTTCGAATGAGTGCCGACAAACGCCTCATTGCAATTACCAACCGTATCCGCGAACGCTCCGTGGCCGCGCGCGAAGCCTATCTTGCCCGCGTCCTAGCCCGCGCCGAATCGCGGCCGCGGCGTTCCGCGCTGGGATGCGGCAACCTGGCCCACGGGTTTGCCGCCTGCGGAACCGGCGACAAGGCGCGGCTGAAGGGGGACGCAACCCCCAACCTCGGCATCATCACCGCCTATAACGACATGCTGTCGGCGCACCAGCCCTATGAGCGGTATCCCGACATCATCCGGCAGGCAGCCCGCGACATGGGGGCGACGGCGCAGGTGGCCGGCGGCGTCCCCGCCATGTGCGACGGCGTCACGCAGGGCGAGGCCGGGATGGAGCTTTCGCTGTTCTCGCGCGATGTCATCGCCCTGTCGGCCGCGGTCGGCCTGAGCCACGACATGTTCGACGCGGCAGTTTATCTCGGCGTCTGCGACAAGATCGTACCGGGGCTCGTCATCGCCGCGCTGACCTTCGGCCACCTCCCGGCGATCTTCGTGCCGGCCGGTCCCATGACGTCGGGTCTGCCCAATGACGAAAAGGCGCGGGTGCGCCAGCTTTATGCCGAGGGCAAGGTCGGCCGCGACGAACTGCTGGAGGCGGAATCCAAGTCCTATCATGGACCGGGCACCTGCACCTTCTACGGTACGGCCAATTCCAACCAGATGCTCATGGAGATCATGGGCCTGCATCTGCCTGGCAGCTCGTTCGTCAACCCCAACACCCCGCTGCGCGACGCCCTCACCCGCGAAGCGGCACAACGCGCCTTGTCCATCACGGCCCTCGGCAACGAGTACACGCCCGTCGGGGTGATGGTGGACGAGCGCACAATCGTCAACGGCGTCGTCGGACTGCACGCCACCGGCGGCTCCACCAACCATACGCTGCATCTGGTTGCGATGGCGGCCGCGGCGGGCATCACGCTGACATGGCAGGATATCTCCGACCTGTCGGACATCACGCCGCTTCTGGCGCGCGTCTACCCGAACGGTCTGGCCGACGTGAACCACTTCGACGCGGCAGGCGGCATGGGCTTCCTGATCCGCGAGCTGCTGGGGGCCGGGCTCCTGCATGAGGATGTCCGCACGGCCTTCGGCATGGGCCTGTCGGCCTACACGGTCGAGGCAAGGCTGGCCGCCGACGGCGTCGGCGTGGAGCGGGTTTCCGCTCCGTCCGAGAGCCTCGATTCCAAGGTTCTGGCGCGGGCGGATACGCCCTTCTCGTCCAATGGCGGACTGCGCGTTCTGGACGGCAATGTCGGCAAGGCCGTCATCAAGGTTTCGGCCGTCAAACCCGAGCGGCGCGCCGTCACCGCCCCTGCCCGCGTCTTCGACGGGCAGGAAGCCGTGCAGCGCGCCTTCCGCGCCGGCGAGCTGACGGGCGACTTCATCGCCGTCGTCCGGTATCAGGGCCCTTCGGCCAACGGCATGCCCGAGCTGCATAAGCTCACGCCGACGCTGGGTGTTCTCATGGACCGCGGACAGAATGTCGCTCTGGTGACGGACGGCCGCATGTCGGGTGCCTCCGGCAAGGTGCCGGCGGCCATTCACGTCACGCCGGAAGCCAAGGAAGGCGGCGTCATCGGCCGTATAAGGGACGGCGACCTGATCCGGCTGGACGCCGAGGCCGGTACGCTGGAACTGCTCGTCGATGCGGCCGATCTGGCGCTGCGCGATGCCAGCGCCCCGGACCTGACCGGCAACGACTATGGCGTCGGCCGCGAGTTGTTCGGCATCTTCCGCAACATGGTGGGCCCTGCTTCCGGGGGCGCAACCGTATTCTAAAGCCGCCCGCGACGCGCGCGCTTCTTCCTTGATCGATGGAAACGCTCTAGAATGATAGGATGGTGGGGACGATCTCGGATCGTTCCAACCATTTCCTGCAATGCGTACGGGGCCCATCGCGCCTCCGGCGCCTCGGTTCCGGAAGGCCATGTTCGACACGAAGCCGCATCTGCCGCGCGGGTCGCTCCGCTCTCTCGGCATCGTCCACGACGTGCTGGTTGCGGCCTTGTCGATGGTGCTGTCGCTGGGCCTCGCCTGGAACTTCAACGCCTTCAGCGTCTACTGGCAGCTCTGGGCCATCGTCGGCAGCTTTGCCCTGACCTCCGCCCTGATGTTTCCGCTATTCTCGTTGAACAGCGGCGCCTGGCGCTATGCCTCGCTGCTCGACGTCGTGTCCATCGTCAAGGCCGTGACCGCCATCGTGACGGTCTTCCTGCTGGGGCATTTCATCCTGTTTCGCGGCGCCTACCTGCCGCGTTCGGCCCTTGTGATGTGCTGGTTCATCATGATCGTCGGGCTGGGCGGGCCGCGCCTTATCTACCGCCTGTCCAAGGAGCGCGGTTTCAACGAAACGGCCACGCGGCCGCTCGGCATCGGCAAGGTCGAGCATATCGTGCTCTACGGCTTCAACGACAATGCGGACCTTTTCATCCGCAATGCCCGCCGCTCGCAGCCGAACACCCATATCGTCGCCATCCTCGACCCTCGGCCCAAGAACTGGCGCCGCCGGCTGCACGGCGTGCGGGTGGTGGGCGATCTGTCGTCGCTCGTGACACTGGCCCGCAAGAGCGAGCTGTCGGCCAGCCCGATCTCGCAGATCGTCGTTACGCAGACAAACCTGCCGCCGCTCGACATGGCCAATGTGGTGGAGGCGGCGGCTCCGATGAAGATCGCCGTCAAACGCCTGCCGGATATCTCGAAGGCCGGCGGCGTCGATAGCGAGGCGCCCATCGAGGCGCTGCCCGTATCGCTGGAAGATCTTCTCGGCCGCCGCGAGGTGGATCTGGAAATCCGCGAAGTGGCGCAGCTCATCAACGACCGCGCCATTGCCGTGACAGGCGCGGGCGGCAGCATCGGATCGGAACTCTGCAAGCAGATCGCGGCCTTCCAGCCCAGCAAGCTGCTGCTGATCGACAGTTCCGAGTTCAATCTCTATTCCATCGGCCGCCAGCTTGCGACCGCCTTCCCCGGCGTCGAGCGGGAAGAGCGGATCCTCGACGTCCGCATGGCCGACCGTGTTCTGGCGGCCTTTACGGACTTCCGGCCGGATGTCGTCTTCCACGCGGCGGCGCTGAAGCATGTGCCGCTGGTGGAGCAAAACCCGGTCGAAGGTATCGAGACCAACCTCATCGGCACACGCAACGTCGCCGACGCGGCCCTGGCGGCAGAGGCGGCGGCCTTCGTGATGGTGTCGACCGACAAGGCGGTCAACCCGGCCAACGTCATGGGCGCCACCAAGCGCGCCGCCGAGGCCTATTGCCAGGCGCTGGATCTGTCGGGCAGCGCCACGCGCTTCATGACGGTTCGTTTCGGCAACGTGCTCGGCTCGGCCGGATCGGTCATCCCGCTGTTCCAGTCCCAGTTGCAGCGCGGCGGTCCGCTTACCGTCACGCATCCGAAGATCACCCGTTTCTTCATGACCATCCCGGAGGCCTGCCGCCTCATCCTGCATGCGGCGGGGCACGGCGTTGCCGCACGCACGGAGCGGGGGCGGATCTTCGTGCTGGATATGGGCGAGCCGATCCTGATCTCCGAACTGGCCGAACGGCTGATCCAGCTTGCGGGCCTGCGTCCCGGCGTCGATATCGCCATCGAATATATCGGCCTGCGCCCTGGTGAGAAACTCTATGAAGAGCTGTTCGGCGATGGCGAGATTATCGAGCGGACCGGGCGCGAGGGCCTTCTGGCGGCCAGCTCCCGGGTGTCGGACACATCGTTCCTGAGGCGCAATTTCGAGGCGCTGGAAAAGGCCATCCGCGCCAACGACGCCAGCCGTGCCATCGCTCTCCTGTCGCATATCGTGCCCGATTACCGGCCCGCGCAGAGCGAGCGTCCGGCCTTGAACGACATTGCGGGCGCGGCGCCATCGCTTCCGCCGCCGCCGGCATCCTGAAACGATGATCTAAAGCCGGTGCGGCCCGTTGCGCTCGTCATGGCGGCGCTGCAGCTCTTCGGGACTCATGATGCGCGCGGCACCTCCGCCATCGAGTTCGGCCTGCCGACGCGCCGTCATCTCACGCAGTTCGCGGCGAAGGCGCTCGCGGCGGCGCAGGACCGCGTCATCCACCTGCGGTTCGTTCCCCGCTTCTGGCGGTTCGTTGCCCGGTTCGGCCTGGGGTTCGGGTTCGGGCCGGCGCTCCGGCTCCGGCGCGGCATCGGCCGCGCGCGGCTCAGCGGTTTCGGCCGGGGGTGCAAGGCGCAATGCGTCGCCCCGCCGTGCCAGATCGACAGGCGCATAGGATACATCCGACAGGACCACTTCCGTCCGGCGCGCGCCCTGCCCCAAGGCGCGCGACAGGCCGTAAGCCGCCAGAATGAGAAGGCCGGCCAGGATGCCGCCGGCCGCGCCCATCAACCCGTAGGCGGCCTCCGACGGGCCGTCGCGCAAGGCGGGCGGCTTCGCTGCAATCACTATGGCAACCGGAGCCACCGGGGCGCGGCGGGTGAGTTCATCCCGCGCTGCGCTTGCCTCTGCCAGCGCGGCGCGCAAGCGGTCCACCTCGGGCGACTCCCGGACGGGGCCTGCCGCGGCCGAATCGGCGGCCGCTGGCGGGGCCGGCTCGGCCAGCGCCGCATCCAGCGCTGCCTGACGTTCCGCCACAAGGCGGGTGGCCTCCTGCCGCGTTGCGGCCTCGGCGGCCGCCAGCCGTCGGGCGGCTTCCACGCGGCGCGGATGCCGGGGCCCATAGGTTCGCGATAGAAGACCAAGTTCCGCTGCCGCAGCATCGCGCCTTTCGGACAAGGTGCGAACGCTTTCCGGCACATCGCCGCTGCCCGATCCGCCGTTGGATATCCGCTGCAGCGCAGCCAGTTGTTGCTGAAGGCGCGACACCTCCGCATTCGGCGCATCCCTGTCGGGTTCCGGCTCGGCCGTGGGTTGCACCGTGGCAAGCGCGGCTTCGGCTTGCGCGAGGGCGGTCTCGGCATGGCGCACATGGCGCTCCGCTTCGTCCTGCTCTGCAGTGCGCCTGCCTTCGACGTCACGCGCCTCGCGCTCTGCGAAGGCGCGTGCGATGGCGTTGGCATCCCGCGCAGCGGCCTCGGCCGAGGCGGCCCGCACGAGGATATCAGCCGTCAGCTCGCCCTGCGGGCTGTGGACGGCCACGCGGCTGCGCAGGTCGGCCAGGTCCGGCGACGCCGCAGCCAGAACATCATCCCCCGCGATCCGCGCCAGCTTGCCGCGCAGCCGTGGCAGAAGGATCGCATCGTCGCCGCCGTCTGCCGGGCGGTAGGCATCCGGTTCCAGCGCAATGCGCGCAACGGCCGAATAGACCGGCTCGGACAGCCGGTCGAAGGCGACACCCGCCACGGCCCCGCATGCGGCGGCCAGCAGCAGAACCACGCCCCAGCGCAATGCGGCGGGCGGGCGCTTCCGCGCTGTACCGTCGGGTAGCGGCCGGGTGATGCGAGGCATGAAGCGGGTCCTGGATGATGCGGGGCGTGCAGCCTTGAGTGTCGCCGAACATGGCAAACAAACATTTAAACCTGCGGTTGCCGCCTGTCACCCGTCGCCGGCGTTCTGGGCGCCAGCGCCGGGATGGCGGGTTGCGACAGGCTGGCCCGCCAGGTGCCATCGCCGACCAGCCGTGCGATTACATCGCCCAGCGCTCGCGCAACCGCTTCGCTGCCGCGTGGGTTGACGGTGCGTTGCGATACGACGACCGACAGCCGCCAGGACGGCGTCGGATCGCAGATCTCCAGCGCCACCATCTCGTTCCGCGCAAGCTCGTCCAGAAAAGCGAAATGCGGCATGATCGCGCCGAACCCTTCGGAGGTGACAAGCCGGGCTATGGCAGGCAGGCTGTCGCAATCCAGCGCATCCACGGTCATGCCGCGCCGCGCCGCCAGCCGCTCGACAACGGTGCGCAGCGCATGCGGGCGGCCCGGCAGAACGAGCGGCATGTCGAACACCCGGTCGAAGGCAACCTGACGACGACGCCCCCATGGGTGCCGCGAGGATACGAACAGGCACAGATCCTCGACGACCATTTCCGTCCAGGCGACATCGTCATAGGCCCGGTGATCGTAGAGCAGCGCGACATCCAGCCGTCCGCCCTGGACGAAATCGTCGAGATAGCCCGACATGGCCTCGACGATATGAAGCTCGATATCGGGCGCGCGCACCGCAAGTTCCCGGAACAGCGGCAGTGACAGATTGCGTGCGGCCGATGTCGGCAGGCCGACGGACACCCGGCCGCGCGGATGGCCCTTGCGCGCATGCATGACCTCTCGTGCGCGCTCGACCCCGGACAGGATCCGCCGCGCATGGTCGTAGAATTGCTGCCCGAGTTCCGTCAGGGCGACGCCACGGGCATGGCGGGACAGAAGCTCGACGCCGAGCTCGTCCTCCAGGTTTCGAATCTGCTGGCTGAGGGATGGCTGTGAAATGCGGAGGGTTTCCGCCGCCCGGGAAAAGGTGCCGCTGTCGGCAATCGCGACAAAATATCTAAGCTGCCGGAAGTCCATCGGCCTCGACCTGCGTTTGGACCTACCTATGGTTAGGTTTTGATCACATGTCAAGTTGCCTAAACTTTAGTCATATGCTCTGAAATCAGACAATCGGTGTCTATTCCCGGATCACCGACCGAAGAATAAGTGCACGGCTTTCAAGCACTCACGCTATAAAGTCTGCCGCACTTTCGGGCAGCCGGAACCGATATTCAAATAACATCAATAGAGTCAGGGAGGCTGCCAGCTACGCGTCGGCGCAATCTGCATCCCCATAGGAGCATCCTATGGGCAGTGATCGGTTTTTCGTCTTTCCGTTTCAAGAAGCGGTCATGCACAGTCGCGGCACGACATTTGAGCCACGAAGGTCTTTTCATGAGCCGCTTCCTGATCCGCGATCCGCGCGAGCTTCTTCTTCGTCCGACACGCAGAACCGTCCTGCAGGGCGCCGGCGCTCTGGCCGGTGCGACGGCTCTGGGCCTTGGCACCGGCGCATCGATGGCGCAGGACAATGTCCTCAACATCCTTACCTGGCCGGGCCATGGCGACCCGGCCTTCGTCAAGCCGTTCGAGGACGCGCACGGCGTCAAGGTCGTCGCCAAGGAGTATGTGGGCGGCGAGCCGATGCTGGCGCTGATGAACCAGTCGCCTCCCGGCTCCTTCGACGTCGTGCTTGCCGATGCCGAGTATATCGGCATGCTGCAGGATGGCGGCTTCATCGACGCGCTCGACCCGGCCGATTACCCGCTGGCCGACTATTGGCCGGAGTTCCAGAAGTTTCCGCTGCATTGGGTCAATGACGAGCTTTATTCCGTCATGATCCGCTTCGGCTATCTGGGCCTTGCCTACCGCACCGATATGCTGGCACCGGAAGACGTCGCCTCCTACGAGGCCCTGTGGAACGAGAAGGTAAAGGGCAAGGTCGGCTTCTTCGACTGGTACCTGCCGACGATGGGCTGCCTCAGCCTCTATGACGGCAACGCCTCGCCCTTCGATATCGACGACACGGCCTACGAAAAGCTGAGCGAAACGCTCTTCTCCCTGCGTCCTCAGACGAGCGGCTTCTATTCCATGGCAGACCAGTTCGCCATGCTGACCAACGGAACCGCCGCCGTCATCCCCGGCATCGGCGACTGGGTGGTGCTGCTTCTGCAGAACGAGGGCGTGCCCGTGGACGCCGTCGTGCCCGAGCAGGGCGGCATCCAGTGGACGGAATCCATGTCCATCGTCTCCAGCTCCACCAAGAAGGACCTGGCCAAGGCGTTCATCCAGTATGCCAGCTCGCCCGAGGGCCAGTTCCGTTCTGCGCGCCTGCCGGCCTATTGGGCATCCATCCCCAACAAGAAAGGCTGGGAGATGATGAACGCCGAGGCCCCCGAGGATGCGGTGAAGCTGCGCCACACCTTCGATGCCCGCAACGTCATGGACGAGTACAAGGAAGGCAAGATCCACATCCGCCAGACGCCGGTGCAGCAGGATATCGAGACCTGGAACGACACCTGGTCCGAATTCAAGGCCATGTGACGAAGCGTCTTCCGGCATGACGGTGCGTCGCTCCCGCTTCGGCCTCGTTCTCGGCCTGCCCATGTTCCTGTGGCAGGCCGCGTTCTTCGTGGCCCCGCTTCTCTTCCTGGTCGCGATGACCTTCTGGTCGGTCCGCAACTTCCGCCTGCGGCCGGATTTCACGCTGGCCAACTGGCAGGCCGTGCTGTCGGCCGGTTTCTTCCAGAATGCCTTCGTCCATACCTTCGTGCTGTCGTCGTTCGCCGCGCTTGCCGTCAGCCTCCTCGCCTTACCGGTATCCTATGCCCTGGCATTCAAGGTGCCGTCGCGCTGGCGGCTACTGCTGGCCGGGCTGCTGCTGGTGCCCTTCTTCACCAGTTTTCCCGTCCGCATCTACTCGATGCAGATCTTCTTCAGCCCGTCCGGCATCATCCATGCGCTCGTTACGCCGTTCGGCCTCACCGCCCCGTCCATCCTGAATACGCCGACGGGCACCTTCATCGGCTATCTGACCCTGACCGCGCCGCTGGTCATCCTGTTGCAGACGATCGCGCTGGGCGCAGTCGACAGGACGCTGGTGCAGGCCGCGCACAATCTCGGCTGCGGCCGGATGGCGACGGTGCTGCGCATCATCGTGCCTTCGGCGCGGGTGGGGCTGGTGCTGGCCGCCGCCTTCGCCTTCATCCTGTGCTTCGGAGATTACATCAGTCCGCAGTTCCTGGGCGGGTCCAACCCGCCGACGCTGTCCATCCTGATCGCCGACCAGGTGAAATCCGGCAATCACTGGCCGCGAGCGTCAGTTGTCGCCGTCGTGATGATCCTGACCCTGACCGCCGTGCTCGGCATCCTGATGAAGCTGGCCTATGGACGGCGCCCATCATGAAGACCGACGCCACGGGCCGGATCATCAACTGTCTGCTGGCGGCCTGGGCCGTCGTAGTCTTCCTGTTCATCTTCGCGCCCATCCTGTCGACGGTCGTCTTCTCCTTCAATGCCGACCGCTTTCCCGCGCTGCCATGGGGCGGGTTCTCCCTGCAATGGTACGAGGCCATCTTCGCCGACGCGACGGTGCGGCGCGGGCTGGGCAACAGCCTCGTCGTCGCAGGCTTTGCCGCCGTGATATCGACCGCCCTCGGCTTCACCGCCGCCTATGTCGACTATCGCTATCGCTTCTTCGGCAAGGCCGTGTACATGGTGCTGGCAACGCTGCCGCCGACCGTACCCGTGGTCATCATGGGCGTGGCGATGCTCAGCTTCCAGGGCCGCATCGGCCTGTCGGGCACCATCCCGGGCCTTGTGGCCGCCCATGTGGTGATCTGCGCGCCCTTTGCCATGGCGCTTGTCCGCATGCGGCTGGCCGATCTCGACAAGGATCTCGAACCTGCCGCCTGGAACCTCGGCTGCGGCCAGTGGATGACGCTGCGCCGGATCGTCATTCCCTTTGCCCGGCCGGCCATCGCCGCGGCGCTGCTCATCACCGCTTCGGTCTCCTTCGATGAATTCATGGTCGCGTGGTTCATCTCCGGGCTCAACGAAACGCTTCCGGTCCGCGTGCTCGCCATGCTGCAGGGGCAGGTCAGCCCACGCATCAACGCCGTCGGGGCCCTCGTCTTCGCGGTTTCGATCGTCCTGGTGGCGCTGGCGCAGCTGATCGCCACACGGCGGCTGGCGGCCGGCCGTATCAAGGGAAACAATCCATGACGAACGCCATGCTGGAGCTTTCCGCCGTCGGCAAAAGCTATGACGGGCAGATGGCGGTGGAGGATGTCAGCCTTGCCGTGCACAAGGGCGAGTTCGTCGCGCTGATGGGCCCGTCCGGCTGCGGAAAGACGACCACCCTGCGCATGATCGCCGGCCTGGAAACGCCGACCCGTGGCGACATCCGCCTGTGGGGGCGGCGCATCAACGACGATCATCCCTGGGCGCGCGACACGCCTCTGGTCTGGCAGAACTATGCCCTGTTTCCATTCATGACGGTGCGCGACAATGTCGAGTTCGGCCTGAAGCAGCGCTCGGTCGAAGCCGCCATACGCCGCATCAAGGTGGAGGAGTGGCTGGAGCGGATGGGCATCGCCGCGCTGGCGGGGCGGCTGCCGCATCAACTGTCGGGCGGGCAGCGCCAGCGCGTCGCCCTGGCCCGGGCGCTGGCCATCGAGCCGGAATTGCTGCTGCTCGACGAGCCGCTCAGTGCCCTCGACCCGCATTTGAAGGTGCGCATGCAGGCAGAGCTGGTCCGCCTGCACCGGGAGCTCGGCATCGCCTTCGTCTGCGTCACCCACAGCCCGTCCGAGGCCTTCGCCATGGCCGATCGCGTCGTGATCATGAATGCCGGCAAGGTGCAGCAGGTCGGTGCGCCCCGCGCGCTCTATCGCCGGGCGGCAAACAGCTTCGTGGCCGAGTTCCTCGGCGGCTCCAATCTCGTGCCCGGCACCGTGCGCCAGGATGGTGGACGCCAGGTCATCGACACCGCCATCGGCACATTCGGCGTCCTGGAGCCGGCGCCCTCTCCCGGCCCGGCAACGCTTGTCATCGGCGCCGACAAGATCGTCCTGTCGTCCGTCGCGCCCGGCCACGGCGGTGTCGCTGCAAGCGTCGCCACCACCGATTTCAACGGCGCGTCGCTGACCGTCTTCCTGGAATGCGCCGGCGGACAGGAGCTGAAGGCCGTGGTGGCGTCGGGCGCCATCGAGGCCGATGCCTTCACGCCCGGCACCAGGGTCTTCGCAAGCTGGAGCGACGATTCCGGCTACCTCATCACAAATTGAAGGCATTCAATCCATGAGCATCCTGATCAAGGGCGCAACGATCCTGGCCGGCGGGCAAGCCGGCATGGAGCCATTCACCGGCGACATGCTGGTGGAAGGCGAGCGGATCGCCGCCATCGGCACCGGGCTCGAGGCGCCGGACGGCACGCAAACGCTGGACGGCAGCGGCAAGCTGGTCATGCCCGGCCTCGTCAACGCCCATCTGCATTCCAACGAAGCCCTGTTCAAGGGCCGCTACGACAACATGCCGCTCGAAGTCTGGATGCTCTATTCCTACCCCATCCGCGCGGCGAAGGCATTGCCGCCGCGCCTTGTCTATCTTCGCAGCATGCTGGTGGCGATGGAATCCCTGCGCACCGGCGTCACCTGCATCACCGACGATCTTTACGAAAGTCCCCGCTCCGAGCTGGAGCTGATGGGCGCGGCCATCGACGCCTATGACGATGTCGGCATCCGGGCCACCGTTTCGGCCCATGTGGTCAACCGCAACTTCCTGGATACGATTCCCTTCACGCGGGACTACGTACCGCAGGATCTTCAGGACGAGATCGGGCGCATGATCCCGATGTCCACGCAGGAGTACCTCGCCTTCGTCAAGGAGGCGCATGCCAGGTTTCATGGGCGGTCGGGCCGCATCCGCACCATGCTTGCCCCTTCCGCGCCCCAGAGATGCACGGTGGATCTGATGCAGGCCGCCAACGAGTTGGCAAGGGAATGGGATGCCCCGTTCCATACGCATATCGTCGAGACCAAGGTCCAGGGCGTGACGGGGCCGGAATTCTACGGCAAGTCGCTGATGGCCTATATGGACGATCTTGGCCTGCTCAGCCCCTGGACGACGATCGCCCATTCGATCTGGGTCAGCGACGACGACATTGCCCGTATGGGGCGGGCCGGTGTCTGTGTCGCGCACAATGCCATTTCCAACCAGAAGCTCGGCGCGGGAACCGCCCCCGTGCGCAAGCTTCTCGACGCCGGCGTCCATGTCGGCCTCGGATCGGATGGCATATGCTCCAACGATACGCCGCGGATCTTCGATGTGATGAAGGCCGCCGGCCTGATGCACAAGGTGAACAACCCGGACTGGAAGCGCTGGCTGACGGCATCCGAAGTCCTGCATGCCGCAACGCTTGGCGGCGCGCGCACCGCGCGGCTGGAGGCGGAAACCGGCTCGCTTGAGGCCGGCAAGAAGGCCGACTTCCTGGTGCTCGACATGGAGACCGCCAGCTTTACGCCGATGAACGACCTGCGCCAGCACCTCGTCTATTGCGAGAATGGGTCCTCCATCGAGAAGGTCTTCGTCAACGGCGAGATGGTGGTGGATGGCGGACGCCTGACCAAGGTGGACGAGAAGGCGCTGCTGGCCGAGCTTCGCGAGATGATGCCCGCCTTCCAGGAGTATACGCTGGGTGTCGAAGCGGCGAACCGCGTGCTGGAACCGGCCTTCGAAAAGGTCGTCAAACGCTGCTACGGAATGGATATCGGCATGACCCGGTGGGCCTCCGATGTCTGAGACCCGCACGATCCGCATCGCGGACCTGACCTCCTACGATTTCCGACGCCTGGTGCAGGAAGGGCCGCCGGTGGTGCTGCTGCCGGTCGGCTCCATCGAGCAGCACGGCCCGCATCTGCCGCTGTCGACGGATGTCATCCTGCCCGAGGAGATCGCCATGCGTGTCGCCGCGCGGATGGGCGCGCTCGTCGCGCCGGCCATCTCCTACGGCTACAAGTCGCAGCCGAAGACCGGGGGCGGCAATCATTTTCCCGGCACGCTCAGCCTCGACGCCTCCACCTTGATCGCCATGCTGCGCGATGTGATGAACGAGCTCGTGCGTCACGGCATACGCCATATCGTGGTGTTCGACGGCCATATGGAGAACCAGTGGTTCATCACCGAGGCGATCGACCTCATGCTGCGGGACCAGCGGCGCGAAGGCATCGACACGGTCCGCGCAATCAAGCTCGGCTACTGGGAGTTCATCACGCCCGCCACCGAGGAAGTCCTCTTCCCCGATGGTCTCGTAAGCTGGGCGCTGGAACATGCCGCCGTCATGGAAACCTCGGTCATGCTGCATCTGCGGCCCGATCTCGTCCGGGCGGACCTGATCCCCGATCATCCCCCGGCAGAGTTTCCACCCTTCGACCCCTACCCGTTCGACCTGTCGACCATACCGGAAGATGGGGTCCTCAGTTCCGCGGCCAGCGCCACGGCGCAGAAGGGGCGCCTGGTCGTGGAGCAGGTGGTGCCCGATATCGCCAATGCGCTTTCGGCATTCTTCGCAAGGTCAGGCGGTTAGCGGAGCGCGGCGTTTCCACTTTCGCCCGATCTGCTCTACATGGGTTCCGGAACCGAACCACACGAAGCGGACCATGACAGACCTACGCCTTATGGCGCTCGACGCCCAGGACCTCCAGATCATCTCGGCGTGCTGTCAGGACGCCGTCATGAAGACGCAGGATCTCACCTTCGAGCCGAACGGCAAGCGGTTCGTCATCGTGATGAACCGCTTTGCCTGGGAAGCGGCGGACGAGCGCAAGGGATTTGCCCGGTTTCGCCCCCGTAGCCGCGAGCGTCGGCGCGCCGTCCTGCATTTCGACCGGGTGATTTCGGTGCGCCAGAACGGAATCGCGACAACCATGCCGGAGGAGGTGCTGGACCTTCTTGCCATCCGCTTCGAAGAGGCGGACGCCCCCTCCGGCGTCATCGAGCTTGTCTTTGCCGGCAACGCTACGATAAGGCTTCAGGTCGAGTGCATCGAGGCCCAGCTATCCGATCTGGGGGCAGCCTGGAGCACGGATGCGGTGCCCGACCACGACCGGGGCTGAAGTTTCGAGGAGTATCCAGTGCCGATCAGGCTGAATGCGGGGGAGCCGGATTTCGAAAGCCGCTTCGAGACCTTCCTGGGTACGAAGCGGGAAGCCTCGCCCGATGTGGACGATGCCGTCCGCAGCATCATCGCCCGGATCCGTTCGGAAGGCGACGCCGCACTGATCGATCTGACCCGGCGCTTCGACGGCCTGGACCTGACACCTGATACGCTGCGCGTCACGCCCGACGAGATTGCCGCCGCGGTTGCGGCGACACCGCAGCCGACCATGGATGCACTGAAGTTCGCGCATGAGCGTATACGGCGCCACCACGAGCGCCAGCGCCCCGAAGACGACCTGTATACGGATGCGCTGGGCGCCACGCTCGGGGCGCGCTGGACGGCGATCCGCTCGGTAGGGCTGTACGTGCCCGGCGGTGCCGCCAGCTATCCGTCCTCGGTTCTCATGAATGCCGTGCCGGCGGCGGTGGCGGGCGTCGGCCGCATCGCCATGGTGGTTCCGGCACGCTCGGGCGAGTTGAACCCGCTGGTGCTGGCGGCAGCACACCTAGCCGGCGTCGGCGAAATCTATCGCATCGGCGGGGCACAGGCCGTGGCCGCGCTTGCCTACGGCACCGAAAGCGTGCCGCCCGTCGCCAAGATCGTCGGCCCAGGCAATGCCTACGTTGCCGCTGCCAAGCGGCAGGTGTTCGGCACGGTGGGCATCGACATGATCGCCGGCCCATCGGAAGTGCTCGTCATCGCCGACCGCGACAACAATCCCGACTGGGTTGCGGCCGACCTGCTGGCCCAGGCGGAGCACGATACGGCGGCGCAGTCGATTCTCATCACCGACGACGCCGCCTTCGCACAATCGGTCATCGAGGCGGTGGACAGGCAATTGCGCCGCCTGCCGCGCGAGACCACCGCGCGCGCCAGCTGGGACGATTTCGGCGCCATCATCCTGGTGCAGGATCTGGTGCGCGACGCTCCGCCGCTGGCCGACCGTATCGCCGCGGAACATCTGGAAATCGCCACCGCCGATCCGGAGCGCCTGCTGGAGCGCATCACCGATGCCGGTGCCGCCTTCCTGGGGCGGCATACGCCGGAAGTCATCGGCGACTATGTCGCGGGGTCCAATCACGTCCTGCCGACGGCCCGTTCGGCGCGCTTCTCGTCCGGCCTTGGCGTCCTGGATTTCATGAAGCGGACATCCATCCTGAAATTGACGCCCGAAAGCCTCGCGGCCCTCGCGCCGGCTGCGGTGGAACTGGCGCGTGTGGAAGGGCTGGACGCCCATGCGCGCTCGGTATCCATCCGACTGAACATGTCCTGAGGCCCCGATGGACAGGGGGGAACATGGCAGGCTGGTCGATATCGAACTGGACGAGTCGATCGGGCGTGCCACCCCGGATGTCGAGCATGAGCGCGCCGTCGCCATCTTCGACCTGATCGAGGAAAACCGCTTCGAGCCGACGGGCATGGAGCCGGCCGGTCTCTACCGGCTGCGCCTTGCCCTCGTGGAAAAACGCCTCGTCTTCGACATCCGCGACTCCGACAACCGCAAGCTGACGACGCACATCCTGTCGCTGACGCCGTTCAAGCGCATTATTCGGGATTACTTCCTGATCTGCGACAGCTATTACGAGGCCATCCGCTCGGCGACGCCCTCGCAGATCGAGGCGATCGACATGGGGCGCCGGGGCGTCCACAATGACGGCTCCGAACTGCTGCGCGAGCGCCTGGCAGGCAAGATCGTCCTCGATACCGATACCGCACGGCGGCTCTTCACGCTCATCTGCGTCCTGCATTGGCGGAGCTGACGCGATGACGACGGGCACCACCCTCCCCCGCTCCATCCTGTTCGTCTGCGGCATGAACTCCATTCGTTCGCCGATGGCCGAAGTCCTGGCGCGCAGCCTTCTGCCGGGCACCGTCTACATCGCCTCGGCCGGGGTGAAGGATGGCCAGCCGGACCCCTTCGTGGACGCGATCCTGAAGCAGGAGGGCCTGCCACCCGTCAGCGCACCGCCCCGCCGCATGGAGGATATGGAGGACGGGTTCTTCGACATGATCGTCACCATGTCACCGGAGGCGCATCACTATGCGCTGGACCATACGGGTGGTGAGGCGGTGACGATCGAGTTCTGGCCGATGCCCGATCCGTCGGCCACCACCGGCAGCCGCGAGCAGATCCTCGACGCCTATCGCGACGTGTTCAACCGGATCGAGGCGAAAGTCCGCGACTTGCGAGCCCGTGGGCTGGCCTCACCGGCGTAAGGCGCGGCAAGCGGTCAGTCGACGAAGGATTCGATGGCCGCCTGCACCTCGGCAAGGCCGACGCCCTTTTCCGACGAGGTAGACAGGATTTCCGGATAGGCGGCCGGCCGCTTGCGGATGGCCTCCTGGGTGGCGGCCATCAGCTTGGGCAGCGCCAGCGCGGAAATCTTGTCGGTCTTGGTCAGCACGATCTGGTAGGACACGGCGGCCTTGTCCAGAAGGGCCATCACGTCGGCGTCGTTCTTCTTGATGCCATGGCGGGAATCGATCAGCACGAAGACGCGCTTCAACGAGGCCCGGCCGCGCAGATAATCGAAGACCAGGCGCGTCCAGGCATCGACATGCTCTTTCGGCGCCTTGGCATAGCCATAGCCCGGCATATCCACCAGCGCGACGGGCGGCAGGTCGTCCGCTCCGCCGGCATAACCGTCCGGCACGAAGTAGTTGAGCTCCTGCGTGCGGCCCGGCGTATTGGACGTGCGCGCCAGCCCCTTCTGGCCAAGCAACGCGTTGATCAACGAAGACTTGCCGACATTCGACCGGCCGGCGAACGCCACCTCAGGCGGGCCCTCCGGCGGCAGGAACTTCATGGCAGGCACGCCGCGGATGAACACCCACGGCCGCTTGAAGATCAGGCTCGTTTCTTCGGCCACGTCAGGCCTCCGAACCTTTTCGTCGGAACACACCGCGCAGATTGTCCCACAGCTCGATCTTGGCGCCGTTGCGCTTCATGATCACGGACTGCTGGATGATCGACAGGAAGTTGTTCCACGTCCAGTAGATCACCAGTCCGGCGGGGAAGGACGCCAGCATGAAGGTGAACAGGATCGGCATCCAGGTGAAGATCATCTGCTGGGTCGGATCGGGCGGCGTCGGGTTCAACTTCATCTGGATGAACATCGTGATGCCCATCAGGATCGGCCACACGCCGATCATCAGGAAGTGCGGCAGCGTCAGCGGAATGAGACCGAAGAGGTTGAAGATGCTCGTCGGATCCGGTGCGGCCAGATCCTGGATCCAGCCGAAGAAGGGCGCGTGCCGCATCTCGATGGTGACGTAGAGCACCTTGTAGAGCGCAAAGAAGACGGGGATCTGCACCAGCACGGGCCAGCAGCCCGCCGCAGGATTGATCTTCTCCTCCTTGTAGATGCGCATCATCTCCTGCTGCTGCTTCATCCGGTCGTCGGCGTATTTCTCGCGCAGCTCCATCATCAGCGGCTGCACGTTCTTCATCTTCGCCATCGACTTGTAGCTCTTGTTGGCGAGCGGGAAGAAGACGAGCTTCAGCATGACGGTCACCAGCAGGATGGCGATGCCGAAATTGCCGGTGAAGTTGTAGATCCAGTCGATCACGTAGAAGAGCGGACGCGTCAGGAAGCGGAACCAGCCCCAGTCGATCAGGCGGCTGAACTCCGGTATGCCGAGGCTGTCCTGATAGCCGTCGACGAGACTGACGACCTTCGGGCCGGCGAAGGCGCGGGTCAGCAATTCGCGGGTTTCACCCGGCTGCAGGTTGACGGCTTCGCTCAGATATTCCGACTGGTAGCGGCTGCCATTGTCGGACGAGAAGCGGAAACCGGGCTGGAACGACGCGCCGGTATCGGGAATCAGCGTCGTTGCCCAGTATTTGTCGGTGATGCCGAGCCAGCCGGAATTGGTCGCTGCGGGGCTGACCCTGCCCTCTTCCTCGATCTTGGAATAGGTGACCTCGTTGAGGCCGCTGTCGCCGAGATAGCCGATGAGGCCCTCGAACACGACCCAGGCGGAGGCAACCTGCGGCTTGGAATGGCGCACGACGCGGCCGTAGGGCTGCACCGACACCGCGGCGTCGCCGGCATTGGTGATGCTGTCGGCGATGGAGAACATCGCATTCGGATCGACGGAGATCTCGCGGACGAATTCGATGCCGCGCTCGTTGGTGTAGGTCAGGCGGATGGGCGTGCCGGGCGTCAGCGTCTGGCCCTCATCGGCCTGCCAGCGCGTCGTCGGGCCTGGCAGGGCGCCGATATTCTGCCCGGTATAGCCGAATTCGGCAAAATAGCCGTCATGGCCGGTCTGCTCGGGCGACAGGAGCACGATGGTGGGCGAGGAATCGTCCACCGTCTCGTGGTAATTCTTGAGGCGCAGATCATCCAGGCGGGCGCCGATCAGGTTGATCGAGCCGGTCAGCGAGGGCGTATCCAGCGTAACGCGAGGCGAGGCGGCGATGGCGGCGTCGCGCGTCAGCGTATCGACCTGCGCAGCGGCCTGCGGAATGCTTTCGCGGCCTGCTGGCGCCACGGCCTGTTCCTGCGGGGTGCCGGCCGGAACGGTGGGCGACTGCAACGATCCCTCCGCCGCGGTCGTCGTCGCGGCGCCCTCGTCGGACATGCGGGGGCTGATGACGAAGAACTGCCACCCCACCAGGACCGCGATGGACAGCACCATCGCCAGAAGAAAATTGCGGTTGTTTTCCATCATTCACGTTCCCGGTGGACGGGCCCTCTGGCCGGAACGGCCGCCCGCGTCGCCCCGCGCCACTTTTCGAAACCGTGCGGACAGCTCCGCTTCGATCCGGTCGAAGGGTGCTGAAAGAAGATCGCGGCGCGCGACGATCACATAATCGAAGCCCGGCACCATGTCAGCCCCGGAATGGACACGGATCGCTTCACGAAGGCGTCGGCGGATGCGATTGCGCTCCACCGCGTTGCCGACCTTGCGCGTGACCGTCAGTCCGTACCGGGCCGGGTCATCGTCCGGACGTTCCAGAGCCTCGATAAAGAACAAAGGGCCGTTCAGACGACGGCCCTTGCGTGCGGCCAGAAACTCCGACCGCTTCTTGAGTCGCTGCACCACCCTGGCAGTGCGCGCCGGCGTCCGTAGCCTTAGGCCGACAGGCGCTTGCGGCCCTTGGCGCGGCGCGACGCGATAACGCGGCGGCCACCGGTGGTCGCCATGCGCGAGCGGAAGCCGTGGCGGCGCTTGCGGACGAGTTTGCTCGGCTGATAAGTGCGCTTCATGTTGTTCTTCCGCGGCGATATCCGCGGACCCCTTGGTTCGACAGGTCTCTACATAGACTTTGGCGGACGGGGCGTCGGACATGCATAAGCACTCTGACGCGGGCTGCCACCCGCTCTGGTGCGGCGCTTATGGAAAATTCGTGGACGAAAGTCAATTGCGCCTTCCTATCCTGCGGCCCGAAAGCCTAAGAAGTACCAAGGCGCGATGGCCAGTTGCCGGTACCAGGTGCGGAATCGGGCGAGGAAGGATCTGAGAGGATATTGGATGACGGGCGCCAGGGAAGAGGCGAACGCCCACCGGCCCACGCTGCCGCGCCGTCTGTCGACGCGCATCCTGTGGTTCACCATGATTTCGATCATGCTGGCCGAGGTCGCCGTGTTCGTGCCGTCCGTTTCCAAGTTCCGCCGCGACTGGCTCTACACCAAGGTCGAGACGGTGGCAGCCGCCAGCCTTGCGGCCGGGCGCAGTTCGGGCGGGCCCTTCGGGCTGATGGCGCCGGAGGACGAGGCGGAGCTTCTCCATTCGCTCGGCGCGCAGCTCATTGCCGTCGAATCGCAGGGGATGTCGCGGCTTCTGGCGCGGGCCGACGAAGTGGGACCGGTGGACCGCGAGGTCGATCTTGCGACCGAATCCATACCCGCATCCATCCGCGCGGCCTTCGACACGCTTCTCTTCGGCGGCCAGCGCACCATTCGGGCCCTTGGACCCATCGGCGACGGAACGATGACGGCGGAAGTCGTTCTTCTGGAGCAGCCATTGCGCCGGGCGATGCTGGTCTATTCCCGCAACATCTTCACCATCTCGCTTTTGCTGGCCAGCTTCGCGGGGCTTCTCGTCTACATCGCCATCAGCCGCTATCTGCTGCGGCCCATGCGCCGGATGACCGAATCGATGGTGCGGTTTCGGGAAGAGCCGGAAAACCCCGCGCGCGTTATCGTGGCCAGCAACCGCGATGACGAGATCGGCATCGCCGAGCGGCACCTGGCCGATATGCAGGGCACGCTGCAGCGGATGCTGCGCGAGCAGCGGCATCTTGCGGATCTCGGGCTGGCCGTTTCCAAGATCAACCATGATCTGCGCAACACGCTGGCCTCGGCGCAGCTTGTCTCGGACCGCCTCTCGGATATTCCGGATCCGCAGGTGCAGCGTTTTGCGCCGACCCTGATCCGAAGCCTGGACCGGGCACTGCATTATACGCAGTCGGTGCTGGCCTATGGCCGCGCGGTCGAGAGCAATCCGCAGAAGCGCGTGATTCGGCTGCGGCTCCTTGTCGACGACGTCTTCGAGATGATGGCCGGGCTGGACGACCGGGTCCAGTTTTCCAACGAGGTGCCGACCGATCTCGAGATGGAGGTGGACCCCGACCATTTCCATCGCGCCGTCGCCAATCTTGTCCGCAACGCGATTCAGGCCTTCGAGAACGACGCCGACGAGGCGCTGGTGCGCCGTGTCGTGGTGGACGCTGTGGACGTGGACGGCGAGGAGGTCCGCATCGGCGTCCAGGATACCGGACCTGGCCTGTCTGCCCGCGCCCGCGAAAATCTTTTCAAGGCGTTTCGTGGCTCGACGCGCGCCGGCGGCACCGGGCTGGGGCTCGCCATCGCGGCCGAGATCGTGCAGGCGCATGGAGGTTCTATCCACCATGTCGAGGGGCACTCGCCGGGGGCGCGCTTCGAAATCGTGGTCGGCAAGCATGACGGTCGCATGTGACGCATTTTTTCGGCAGAGGGCGCTTGCTTTCGCAAAGGGGAGCGGTTAGGAACCGCTCACACCGGTTGCGGGGCTGCCAAGCCCCTGCCAACGCCGGATGCGCCCGTAGCTCAGCTGGATAGAGCACCAGACTACGAATCTGGGGGTCAGAGGTTCGAATCCTTTCGGGCGCGCCATTCATCGCCAATTTGCATCCGCAGTACGACATGCCGGCCGAGCGCAGCGTCGGCATTCTGCCCGCCAGTTGTATTGCGTCAGGGCTCCGCGCAAACGACGATTGCTTAAATGCAGCTCTCGCCGACCCGCTTCCGCTACGGCGTGAGGACGGGCCACAAGCTACCGGTCACGTTGCAAGATGCCGCTTGAGAAGGTCCTCGAGCCAGTCGGCGAAG
This sequence comes from Aureimonas altamirensis, assembly GCF_001463885.1. Classification (GTDB taxonomy): domain Bacteria; phylum Pseudomonadota; class Alphaproteobacteria; order Rhizobiales; family Rhizobiaceae; genus Aureimonas; species Aureimonas altamirensis. Next base: position 78,967 of record NZ_BBWQ01000020.1, read on the forward strand.
ATCTGCAATCGGCGGGAAAGATGCTGCCTGTGCGGATAGAGCAATGTCATCGGCATGGGCTCCGCGCGATAGCCGGGCATCACCTCGACCAGTTCGCCGGCATCGAGGTGGCCTTGCACGTCGTAAGCTGGAATCTGGATCAGCCCGAGGCCGGCCAGACAGCACGCGATATAGGCTTCTGCGCTGTTTACGGTGACGCGACCGCGCATCGATAAGGTGCGCAGTGTACCCTCCTCCACCCATTCCCAATCCTCGACGCGGCCGCTGGAAGGGGATGCATAGTTGACGGCCCAATGCTGGCCGAGATCGCCCAAGGCCCGCGGCGTTCCATGGCGCGCCAGGTAAGCGGGGCTCGCAACGTTGATCAGCGCCAATCTGCCGATGGGGCGGGCGATCAGACCGGAATCGCTTAAAGGGCCAACCCGAAGCACACAATCCAGACCGTCTTCCACCAGGTTCACCGCGCGATCGGTAAGGCCGAGGTCGATGTCTATCTGCGGATAGAGATCGAGAAATTCCGGAAGCGCCGGCGCAACGATGAGCCGGCCGATCCGACCGGGGACATCGATGCGCAGCCGGCCCGACGGCTGCGCCGCGGCCTGCCGGAACAGATTTTCCGTATCCTCGACATCCGCGATGACGCGCTGGCACCGTTCGTAGAAGGCTGCTCCGTCGTGGGTCGGTGCGACCTTGCGGGTGGTGCGATGCAGCAGCCGCGCGCCGACCCGCCCCTCCAGTTCCTGAACTGCCGCCGAGACGGAAGAGCGTGGCAGGCCGAGCGTGTCGGCTGCACGCGTGAAGCTTGCGCATTCCACGACGCGGCTGAAAGTGCGGAACAGGTCGATGCGGTCCACCGGTCAGACATTCCTGATTGTACTGCTTTTCTGACAAGTCATGTCAGAATGATCGCCTTTATCGCCCGATGCTAGACGATATTGGTCCCCGCGGGAAAGCAGCCACTGGTTAGCTGCACACTGGCAAGGAGACCACCCATGACCGACCACAGCATCAAGGGTAAAACCGTCATCATCGCCGGCGGGGCCAAGAACCTGGGCGGGTTGATTGCCCGGGATCTTGCCGCACAAGGCGCCAAGGCCATTGCCATCCACTACAACAGCGCGGCCACGAAGGCCGATGCCGACGCGACGGTGGCTGCGGTCAAGGCGGCCGGAGCCGAGGTCGTCGCGATCCAAGGCGATCTGACGACGGCCGGGGCCGTCGAGGCCCTGTTCAACGATGCCGTCGCCGCCATCGGCAAGCCGGATATCGCCATCAACACGGTCGGCAAGGTTCTGAAGAAGCCAATCGCCGAGACGTCCGAAGCCGAATATGACGAGATGAGCGCGGTGAACGCCAAGAGCGCGTTCTTCTTCATCAAGGAGGCCGGCAAGCATCTCAATGACAATGGCAAGCTCGTAACGCTGGTCACGTCGCTGCTTGGAGCCTACACGCCCTTCTATGCCACCTATGCCGGCACCAAGGCGCCGGTTGAACATTTCACGCGCGCAGCCTCCAAGGAGTTCGGCGAGCGCGGCATTTCGGTGACGGCCATCGGCCCCGGTCCGATGGATACGTCCTTCTTCTACGGTCAGGAAAGCGCCGATGCGCAGGCCTATCACAAGAGCGCGGCGGCGCTCTCCGGCTTCTCGAAGACCGGCCTGACCGACATCGAGGACATCGTCCCCTATATCCGCTTCCTGGTTTCCGATGGTTGGTGGATGACTGGCCAGACCATCCTGGTGAATGGCGGCTACACTACCAAGTAAATGTCACGCGGGCCCTGCTCGTTGCGGGTAGCCGTCGTTTCGGCCGCGCCGGTCAAGAGGTCGGATAATGTCCGCGCGGCCGGTCCCAGCGCCTCGTCCCGACGGTGGGCGAGGTAGGCGCTCGATGTCATCTCGCCATCGCGGCCCAATGCGCTGACATCGAGACGCGCGAGCCTGCCCTGCTCCAGGTCCCGCTCGACGCGCCAAATGGGTAGCCGCCCCCAACCTGCTCCACCCAGGATAAGATCGTACTTAGTATCCTGGGTGTTGACGCGACAGGTCCGCGCGGACACCACGCCGAAATCGCGTCCTGCGGATATATCGGATGGATCCGTCAGGACGATTTGAAGATGGTCTGCAACATCCATCGCCTCCAATGGACGGCCGGCGCGGCACGACGCAAGCGGATGCGTTGACGCCACCACGGCAACCTGCCTGACCGACGTCAGCGGCTCGAACCTGATCCGCGGGTCGCGAAACTCCTCGCCCACCATGATGGCAAGCGCACAGCGCTTCTTTCGCAAAGCGTCCAGTGGACCGCCCATGGCCTCGGCCCAGACCTGGATGGCGACGGCCGGAAAATCGTCTCGCATGCGTGAGATCGCGCGTGCAATGTCCTGCATGGGGTAGAGCGTGTCGACGGAAACGGCGAGCTCCGTTTCGACACCGCTGGCAAAACCCCGGGCCTCGGCGCGCAGCACGTCCACACGCAGAATGATGTCACGGGCGTTGCCCAGCAGCACGCGCCCCTGTGCGGTCAAAACCGGCCTGTGCCCGGACCGATCGAACAGTTCCACGCCGAGGGCCGCCTCCAGATTGGCAATAGCGACGCTTACTCCCGACTGGACGCGGGACAGTTTTCGAGCCGCCGAGCGAAAGCTGCCGCTGTCGGCAATCGTCACGAAGGTCCGGATCTGATCGAGAGTAAGAGCATCCAACATGATCGTTTCTCTTGATCAAGCCTATCCATTTTATATCACTTATTGTGCTCGGCTGATCGGTGCAAACCTCTCCGGCAGATTGCAACCGAAGCGAGACCCCCAATGACCAAGGTGCTGGTGCTTTACTACTCCTCCTACGGACACATAGAGACCATGGCTCTGGCTGTGGCCGATGGCGCGCGCGCGGCGGGCGCGGAGGTGGCCATCCGACGCGTGCCGGAGCTTGTTCCCGAAGCTGTTGCCGAGAAATCGGGATACAAGGTCGACCAATCGGCCAACGTCGCAACCGTGGCGGAGTTGGCCGAGTACGATGCGATCATCATCGGCACGCCCACCCGCTTCGGCACCATGGCATCGCAGATGAAGAATTTTCTGGATCGGGCCGGTGGGCTCTGGTTCGAGGACCGGCTGGTGGGGAAAGTGGGTAGCGTCTTTGCCTCCACCGGCAGCCAGCATGGCGGTCAGGAGACGACCATCCAGTCCACCCAGACCGTCCTTTTCCATCTCGGCATGATCATCGTCGGCCTGCCTTACACCTTCAAAGGCCAGATGCGGATGGACGAGATCACCGGCGGCACCCCCTATGGTGCATCAACCCTGGCCGATGACGGGCATGGCGGACACCGCGACGTCAGCGAAAACGAACTGGATGGCGCGCGCTTCCAGGGCCGGCATGTTGCGGAGATCGCGGCCGCCCTGGTCGCCGGCCGCACGCAACGGGCCGCGTGATGGACACGGCATCGGCAAAGAGAGTGGGAAATTCGAACTGGATTGCCGTGACCGTGATTGTCGGGAGCGGGATTGCAGCCGCCCTGCAGGCCGGCAAAGCCGCGATTGCGGCGCCGTTGCTGCAATCCGATCTTGGCATCGGCCTGACGGCAATCGGATGGCTGGCCGGCGTTTTTGCCCTAACCGGGTTTATCGGCGGCATTCCTGCCGGCGCGTGCGTGGCGCGCTTCGGTGCGCGGCGCATGCTTATCATCGGACTTCTGGTCACCGCGGCCGGCGGCACCCTCGGCGCGACCCTACCGGGGTTGCCCGGCCTGTTTGCGGGCCGCGTCATCGAGGGTGCAGGCTTCCTGCTGGTGACAGTCGCGGGGCCCTCATTGCTGGACGAGGTCGTGCAGGCTGCGCATCGTGATCTGGCTTTCGCACTATGGAGCTGCTTCATGCCGGTCGGCATGGCAGCGGCCATGGTGGCCGGGCCGCTGTTCCAGCAATGGCCCGTAATGTGGTTGGCAGGAAGCGCGTTGCCGCTGGTAATCTGCGCGATCGTGCCATTCGTCATTGCCGCAAGCGGGCAAGGACGGCCCCTGTCGCTCGATGGCCTGTGCCGGGATGCGTTGGCTGTCTCGCGCGACCGGAAATCCCTGGGATTGTCGCTCACCTTTGCGCTGTACAGCCTGATCTTCTTTGCCATGTTCAGCTTTTTGCCGGTGTTGCTCATGCAGCGGCTGGGGGTGACGCTCCAGATGGCAGGGCTGCTCAGCGCGCTGGCTTCGGCAGTCAATGTCATCGGCAATCTGACAGCGGGCCTGTTGCTATCCAGGGGCCTGAGCAGGGCAATGCTGCTGGTTGGCGCCTTTGTTATTGTCGGCGTGGTCGGCTTCGGCATCTTTCTGCCCGGTCTGCCGGACACCGGCGTATTTGCTCTGTGCCTGGTGTTTTCCGCAGTCGGCGGCGTGATCCCGGCCATTCTGTTGTCATCCGCACCGATCGTCGCGCCGACCGCAGGACTGGTGCCGATCGTTATGGGCCTGATCATGCAAGGCAATAATCTCGGCCAGATTCTGGGTCCGACGGCCATCGGCGCTGCGCTGGATCGGTTTGGATGGGGCGCTGCCGCATACATCGTGGCCGCTGCTGCATCGCTTGCGGTGGTTATTGTGCTCTCCACGCTGACACGACGCGACTTCACAGCCGCGTGAACACACCGGAGCGCCGTTGACGTAATGTAATAACATAACATAGTGATGCGCCCAGCCGCGATATCGAGACGTTGGAGCGCATGGCCTTCTCAAGACATATCATTCGTGCCCTCGCCTTTGCGGCCGCTGTTGCGGCGTTTGGCGGGAATGCTCAAGCCAAGTCGCTTCGCGTTGTCGCCAGCTTCTCGATCATCGGCGATTTCGCCGCCGTTGTGGGCGGCGACCGGATCGAACTTCAGACGTTGGTGGGCCCCAATGGCGACGCGCATGCGTATGAGCCGCGCCCAAGGGATGCGACGGCCCTTGCGCATGCAGATGTGATCCTGACCAACGGGCTGGAGCTGGAAGGCTTTCTGGATCGGCTGATTACCGCCAGTGGCACCAAGGGCCACGTCGCAACGCTGACCGATGGCCTCCTGGCGATCGAAGAACCGGGTGGCGGCCATTACCATTTCGTCAATGGTGAAGCGATTTTCCATGCCGGCGCGCTGAATGCCCATGCGTGGCAGTCCGTACCCAACGCCAAAATCTACGTGGCCAATGTCCGCGACGCATTCTGCCAGGCCGATGCAGCAGGATGCCAATCCTACACGGACAATGCAGACGCCTATCTAGAGGCGCTGGACAGTCTGGACCGCGATATCCGCGACACTCTGAAAACGCTTCCGGACGATCGCCGCACCGTTGTCGTGGGGCACGACGCCTTCGGCTACTTCCAACAGGAATACGGGATCCGCTTCCTGTCGCCGCAGGGCATTTCCACTGCGTCCGAAGCTTCGGCCGCCGACGTGGCGGGGCTGATCGAGGAGATGCGCCAAGCCGACGTCAAGGCGATCTTTGCGGAGAACATCAGCGACCCCAGACTGGTCGAGAGGATCGCATCGGAGGTCGGCGTGCAACTTTCCGGCACCCTCTATTCCGATGCCCTGTCGCCGGCCGACGGCCCCGCGCCCGACTACATCACCATGATGCGGCACAATCTGGCACTGCTGGCGAAAGCCCTGTCGGCCGGTTGAGGCCGGGTGGGCTGCCCGGCTCCACACACCCCCCTTTTCTTCCCACGCATATCGAGGATGCGAACTATGTTGCGAAGACTAAGCTGCGCGACGGGCATCGCGCTCATTCTGGCAGGTACCGGCATGGTGCATGCAGAGGACGGGCACGACGACGTCACCCTTTTCCGCGTTTTCGTTGCCGATCATGCGGAGCCCCGCATCACGGCGTTCGATCTTACAGAGCCCGCCAATCGCTGGAGCTTCCAGACGACAGGGCAGAGCCGGCTCTATCCCATCGACAATGGTACGGCCATCGCCGCCGTCCAGTCCGATGCCGATGCGGTTCATTTCCTGCGCAGCGGCGTCACGCTCAGCGCGCACGGAGATCATTCCGACATCGAGATAGCGGACCCGGCCAGCCTGCCGCAAACCCTGTCCGGGCCGCGGCCTTTCCACCTGATCGATCATGGCGGCAAGGTCGTCATCAACTTCGATGGCGGGGGATATGCCGGCATTCTCGACGCGCATGCCTTGTCGGATGGCGCGCTTGAGGAGCGACGCCTGCCGCAGGCACGCGCGCATCACGGCTATGTCGCGCCGATCGGCAATGGCTGGGTCACCAGCGTTGCCTCCGATGCGCCGGTCGAGGGCGATGCCGCGCCGTCTCGCATCGGCCTTCAGCCAGTGGACGGGGATGGCAAGCCGACCGGCGAGGTCGCAGCCTGCACCGCCATCCACGGCGAGGCGTTTTCCGGCGCCTATCTGGCAACCGGCTGCAAGGAAGGCATCCTGACGGTGACCGCCGGTGAAAACGGGCCGGCCTTCAAGATGCTGGACTACCCGGCCGACCTGCCCTCGGGGCAAAGCACCGGAACGCTGCTCGGATCGACCGCGATGCAGGTTTTCCTGGGCAACTACGGTGCCAAGGGACTTGTGGTGATCGACCCGGTCGATACGCCGCACCTGCGCTATGTCGAGCTGCCATTCCGCCGCATCGACTTTACCCTCGATCCGGCCAATGCCCGCTTCGCCTACGTGTTGACCGAGGACGGAACCTTGCACCAGTTCGACATGCTGGAAGCGAAGGTGACGGCAAGCGCGCGCGTTACCGAGCCCTATTCGATGGACGGACATTGGAGCGATCCGCGCCCGCGCCTTGCCATGGCGGGCGACGAAGTGGTGATGAGCGACCCGAAGGCCGGCCTGATCCGGCGCATCGCAAAGGCCGACCTTAAGGAAATCGGCACGATTGCCGTAGACGGCATGCCCTTCAACATCGCTGTCGTCGGCGGAAGCGGCGTCGTCCACGACCATGCCGACCACGACCACGCGGGCCACGACCACGCAGGCCACGCGCACAGCCATGGCGACCCCCAGATCTACAAGGGCTATTTCGAGGATGCCCAAGTCGTGGATCGCCCCCTGTCGGACTACGCCGGAGACTGGCAGTCGGTCTATCCCTACCTGCAGGACGGGACCCTGGACCCGGTCTGGGCGCATAAGGCGGAGGGCGGCACGATGAGCGCCGACGCGTACCGCGCCGAGTACGAGACCGGCTATCGCACCGATGTCGAGCGCATCACCATCGAAGGCGACAGGGTGACGTTCTACCGCGACGGCAAGCCCATCGGCGGCACCTACGTGTATGACGGACTGGAGATCCTGACCTACAAGAAGGGCAATCGCGGCGTGCGCTTCATCTTCCAGAAGACGGCCGGCGATGACGACGCACCGCAATTCATCCAGTTCAGCGATCACAAGATCGCTCCGGAAAAGACCGATCACTTCCACCTGTATTGGGGCAATGACAGAGCCGCGCTTCTGGAAGAGGTCACGAACTGGCCGACCTACTATCCCTCAAGGCTCGACGCCGACCAGATCGTAGAGGAGATGCTGGCTCACTAAGGCCAGGGCCTCCAGCGCGCCCGGCTCCTATCGCCAAAAGATACAGGCCGGGCGCGACAAATATATACTCGTCATACCAGTTGACGGGGTGATGACGTACCGTGATATAGAGACCCTGCTGGGAGGCAGGGTCCACGCGGTATCGCCGCATTGGCCGGAAGTTCGCTTCGGTCCGCAGCGCGCAAGCGCAAACGGGCCAATCCTTTGCCTCTCCGCAGTCATGCTTGGCGGCCAACGCGCCGCGACGCTGCCAGAGGAAAGGAATTCGACATGACTTCGATCGCCCTGTTCGGCGCCGGTGGCAAGATGGGCTACCGTCTGGCCAGCAATTTAAAAGGCTCGCGCTTCGACGTGCGCCACGTCGAGCCCAGCGAGGCCGGCGCAAAGCGCCTCAAGGACGGTCTGGGCTTCGATTGCGTGCCCGCGGAAGCCGCGCTCGACGGCGCCGAAGTGGTGGTGCTGGCCGTACCGGACACGCTGATCGGCAAGGTTGCCAACGGCATCGAGAAAAGCCTGAAGCCCGGCACCATCGTCGTCGTGCTGGACGCGGCGGCCCCGTTTGCCGGCCACTTGCCCAACCGCCCCGACCTGACCTACTTCGTCACCCATCCGTGCCATCCGCCGATCTTCAACGACGAGACGGAGATGGACGCCAAGCGCGACTTCTTCGGTGGCATCGCCGCCAAGCAGCACATCACGTCGGCCCTGATGCAGGGCCCCGACGAGCATTATGCGCTGGGTGAGGAAGTCGCCAAGGTGATCTGGGCGCCGGTCATGCGCTCGCATCGCGTGACCGTGGAGCAGATGGCCCTTCTGGAGCCCGGCCTGTCCGAAACCGTCTGCGCCAGCCTGCTGGTTGCGATGAAGGAAGCCATGGACGAGGTCGTGGCACGCGGCGTGCCGAAGGAAGCCGCACGCGACTTCCTTCTCGGCCACATGAACGTGCTCGGCTCGGTGATCTTCGAGGAGACACCCGGCGTGTTCTCCGACGCCTGCAACAAGGCGATCGAGTTCGGCAAGCCGATGCTGATGCGCGACGACTGGAAGCGCGTCTTCGAACCGGAAGAGCTGGCCGCCTCCATCCGCCGCATCACCTGAGTTCGGTTGATCTCCAGGCTCTGCCGCCCCGCCGGCAGAGCCATTCCTGCGCGGAGGACGTAAGAATGGGAAATGCCGGAAACAGGCTGCAAGGCGCGCTGATCGGATGCGGCTTCTTCGCCGTAAACCAGATGCACGGATGGGCCGATATCGCCGATGTCGACATCGTGGCCGTCTGCGACCGCGATGCCGGCCGCGCGAAGGCCATGGCCGAACGCTTCGCCGTGGCCAGGGTCTATGACGATGCCGCGGCGATGATGCGTGCGGAAACGCTCGATTTCGTCGATATCGCGACGACGCCGCCCAGCCACCGCGCTTTGGTGGAGCTTGCGGCGGCCCACCGCATTCCCGCCATCTGCCAGAAGCCCTTCGCCCCACGGCTGGACGACGCACGCGCGATGGTGGCCGCCACGCAGCAGGCCGGCACAAGGCTGATGGTGCACGAGAATTTTCGCTGGCAGTCGGCCATCCGGGCGGCGGCGGCGGCCCTGCAATCCGGCAGCATCGGCAGGCCCTTCTTTGGGCGTGTCTCGTTTCGCTCTGCCTTCGACGTCTATGCCGCACAGCCCTACCTTGCCACGGGCGAGCGGTTCATCATCGAGGATCTCGGCATCCACGCGCTGGATGTCGCACGCTATTTGTTCGGCGACGTTTCCGGCGTCACGGCCCGGATCGCCCGCGTCAATCCGGCGATCCGGGGCGAGGACGTCGCCACGATGATGCTCGACCACGCCAGCGGCGTCACAAGCATCGTCGACTGCTCCTACGCCACGCGGCTGGCCGAAGAGCATTTCCCCCAGACGCTGATCGAGATCGATGGCGCAGACGGCACGATCCGGCTGGATGCGGGCTATCGCCTGACGGTGACCACGCCAGGCGGCAGCCGCGCCGAAGACGTATCGCCGACGCTCCTGCCTTGGGCCGAGCGGCCATGGCACAACATCCAGGAAAGCGTTCTTGCGATCCAGCGGCACTGGGTAGACTGCCTGCGCGCCGACACCCAACCGGAAACATCCGGGGCCGACAATCTGAAGACGCTGGCGCTTGTCGAGGCGGCCTATCTCAGCGCCGCTGAAGGCCGCTCCATCGATCCGGATACGCTGTGACGACGCGCGACGACATGGCGCTGCGCCGACCGACGGCCGATGGCCGCAGGCTGCTGGCCGGCAGGCTGTCGGCGGAACTCGTATCCGGTGGTCTGCGGGACATTCGCTACGACGGACATGAGGTCCTGCGCGCCATCGACTATGTTGTCCGCGACCGCGACTGGGGCACCTACGACCTGATCGTGACCGGGCTCGATGTCGACGAGACGCAGGCGGGCTTTTCCATCCGCTATGCGGCCCGCTGCGCGGCGCCGGACGGGACGGCCCTGCATCTCAGCGCGCGCATCGAGGGTGCCGAAGACGGTACGCTGTCCTTTACCGTCGACGCCACGCCGGACGGCGCGTTCGAGACAAACCGCACGGGCTTTTGCGTGCTGCACCCGATCGAGGGTGTCGCAGGCGCGCCGGTGCGGGTTACCCATACGGACGGCACCACGCAAGACGCCCACTTCCCCGACCTGATCGAGCCATGGCAGCCTTTCAAGGATATCAGGGCGCTCGACCATTCTCCGGCCCCCGGCCTTTCGGCAAGCTGCCGGATGGAGGGGGACACGTTCGAGATGGAAGACCAGCGCGCCTGGTCCGACGCTTCGTACAAAACCTATGTGCGGCCGCTAAGCCTGCCCTGGCCCTACCGCCTGACGCCGGACGTGCCGCTGCGACAGAGCGTGACGTTGACTGTCCGCCGGTCGGCGGACGCGGTACCGAAGAGCCGGCCGGACGTCGTGTCGATACGGCTGGGCGAGCGCCTGCCGACACACATGCCGCCCATCGGCGTTGCCGTGTCGCCGGGCGAGACCGGCGCTGCGGACGCCGCACGCGATGCGCTGGCGGAGTTGAACCCGCAATCGCTGCTTCTGGCATACGAGCCCGGGATCGGCCATGGCCGGGCAGAGCTTGAGCAGCTTCGCATGCTGGCGGAGGCCGTTCCGGACTCCGAGCGCGTGCTGGAGTTCGTCGTTCCGACAGCCGGGCCGCTGGGAAGCGCCTTCGACACGGCTGCGTCGGCCATCCTGGAATCGGGTCTTGCACCCCATGCCGTCGCGGCGCTGGCGGATGTCGACCGCCAATCCACCCCGCCCGGCAGCGAATGGCCGGCCTGCCCGCCTCTGGAAGACATCTATGCCGAAGCGCGCCGGGCCTTCCCCGGCGTCTCGATCGGCGGCGGCATGTTCAGCTATTTCACGGAGCTGAACCGCAAGCGCGTGCCGGCCGCGCTGCTGGACTTCGTCACGCATGCCACCTGCCCCATCGTCCATGCAGCGGACGACCGCAGCGTGATGCAGACGCTGGAAGCGATCCCTTATATCACGCGGTCCACACGCAGTTTCATCGGCACGACGGCATACCGCCTCGGCCCCACCACCATCGGGATGCGGCAGAACCCGTACGGCTCGCGCACCATGCCCAATCCCGACGGCGGGCGCATTCCGATGGCGCATGACGATCCGCGCGGCCGCAGTGCGTTCGGTGCGGCCTGGCTGGTGGGCTATGCCGCACGGCTTGCCGGCACGGGCGTGCAAAGCTGGACGGCCGGCTCCCTCAGTGGACCGCGCGGCGCGATCCTGCCGGATGGCGGCAGAACGCCCGCCTTCGCCGTGCTGAAAACGCTGGCCAGCCTTGCCGGGCGACCGCGCATCGCGCTTGAAAGCGATGCGCCCGGACGGGTCGATGGCTTCGCCGCGCTCGATACCGACGGCTCGACCGTCCTGTGGCTTGCCAATCTGACGGCCGAAGACCAGCAGGTGCATATAGACGGCGAAATGGCGACTCTCGGCCCCTATGCGCTCCTGAGCCGGGTCACCTCATGACGACGCGGTCAGCCGGCCTGATGGACGTAAAGCTCGCGCGATCGCTCGAGGTGGCGCACCAGCGCCGCCTCCGCGGCCTCCGGATCGCGGGCGGCCAGCGCATCCAGCAGTTCCTGATGCTCGACCAGCGTCACGTTTTCGCGGCCGGACCAGATCAAAAGTTCCGTGTGGTACTGTTTCAGCCAGCCCAGCATGGAATGCGACACAGCCGTCAGGATCGGGTTGCCGCAGATGGCCGTGATGCGCGTGTGGAACTGCATGTCGGCCGCGATGAAGGCATCGGGCCGGCCCAGCACCGCGCGCTGCGCGTCGAGCAGGGCGCCGAGGGCGGCGATGTCGGTATCATGGGCCCGCTCGGCGGCTTGCCGCACCACGCCGCGCTCGAACAGGATGCGCGCTTCTTTCAGATGGTCCAGCGCGGCCGGAGAGGTCGACAGCATGATCTCGGCCGCGCGGTCCACCTGCCGCACGACAGATTGCGGCGTCATGGCCAGCACCCGCGCACGCTCGCCATGGCTGATCGCGATCAACCCCATGCCGGCCAGCGCCTGCATCGCCTCGCGTATGGCAGGGCGGCCGACGCCGAAGCGCGCCATCAGATCCCGCTCGGCGGGCATCGCGTCGCCGGGGGCAAGCTCGCCCGACACGATCATGCCCTTCAGACGGTCGAAGACCTCGTCCGACAATTTGCGGCGAACGATCGGCTCCGGGGTCGTGTCCATGGGTATGGTCCTGCGCGGCGCGGCGCACTGTGCCCCGCTGGTGTCATCACCATACCACTATCGGTTTCCGTCTGGAAACGCTCCAGTCTGGAGGGCGTAACGCCATGAACGACAGGATCGTCGTCACCTATCGCATCGAGACGCCGGGCAGCGTCGAAAAGCTCGCCGCCAAGATCGCCAGCGACCAGTCCACCGGCACCTTCGTTCCGCTGCCGGGCGAAACGCCCGAACTGAAGGCGCGTGTGGCAGCCGAGGTTATCGCGGTGCGCCCGCTGGAACCGGTTGGGGAACCGTCCTTCGGGCGCGACCACGACGATCTGGCTGCGCCGCTTTCCTTCAACCGGGGCGAGGCCGACATCGCCTTTCCGCTTGCGGCGGTGGGCACGGACCTTGCCGCCCTGATGACCATCGCGATCGGCGGCGTCTATTCCATCAAGGGGTTCAGCGGCATCCGCATCACCGGGCTGAAGCTGCCGGAGGCCTTCGCCAGGGCATGGCCCGGCCCACAATTCGGCATAGCCGGCAGCAAGCGGCTGACCGGCGTGGAGGGGCGCCCCATCATCGGCACCATCGTCAAGCCGGCGCTCGGGCTTCGGCCACATGAATCGGCCGCGATGGTGAAGGAGCTGGTGGAAGCCGGCGTCGACTTCATCAAGGACGACGAGAAACTGATGAGCCCGGCCTACTCGTCCCTGGACGAGCGGATTGCCGCCATCATGCCGGTGGTGCTGGACCATGAGCAGAAGACCGGCAAGAAGGTGATGGTTGCCTTCGGCATCACCGCCACCGACCCCGATACCATGATGCGCAACCATGACCGGGTGGTCGAGGCGGGCGGCAATGCCGCCGTGGTCAACATCAACTCCATCGGCATGGGCGCCATGGCGTTCCTGCGCCGCCGTTCGTCCATCGTGCTGCACGCCCATCGCAACGGCTGGGATATACTGACCCGGCACTCCGGCCTCGGCATGGACTTCTCCGTCTACGAAACCTTCTGGCGTCTGCTCGGCGTCGATCAGTTCCAGATCAACGGCATCGGCGCGAAATACTGGGAGCCGGACGACAGCTTCATCCGCTCGTTCCGCGCGCTCGACACCCCCCTCTTCAAGCCGGAAGACCGGCCCCTGCCGGTGGTCTGCTCCGGCCAGTGGGGCGGGCAGGCTCCGGCCACCTGGCAGGCCGTTGCCACGACGGACCTTCTCTATCTGTGCGGTGGCGGCGTCGTCAGCCATCCCGGCGGGCCGGCTGCCGGGGTCCGCGCGGTGCAACAGGCCTGGCAGGCCACCGTGGCCGGCATCGACCTTGCCACCTACGCCAGAGACCACACCGAACTCGCACAATCCATCGCCAGATTCGGGTCCGGCGATGGCGCCTGAGCGCACAAGGATAGGCCGCACGATGACTTCTCCCCTGCTGATGACCTGGTATGGCGACGACCTCACCGGCTCGACCGACGTGATGGAGGCGCTGGCGCTGTCCGGCATCGAGGCCGTGCTGTTTCTCGATATTCCGGACGCCGCCCAGCGCGCGCGCTTTCCGGGCGTGCGTGCCCTCGGCATCGCCGGCACCAGCCGCAGCGAGACGCCGGAGTGGATGGACGAGAACCTGCCGCCCGTCTTTGCCGCGCTGGCCGCCGAACACGCCGAGATCTGCCATTACAAGGTCTGCTCGACCTTCGATTCCGCACCGCATGCCGGCAGCATCGGACGGGCGCTGGAGCTTGGGCGCAAGGCCTTCGGCGACAGGCCCGTGCCCATCCTCGTCGGCGCGCCGCAGCTTAAGCGCTATACCGCCTTTGCAACGCTGTTCGCGGCCTATCGCGGCGAGGTCTTCCGCATAGACCGCCATCCCGTCATGAGCCGCCATCCGGTAACGCCGATGCACGAGGCCGACCTGATCCGTCATCTTGCCGGGCAGACGGATCTTTCCATCGCCCTCGTCGACCCCATCGCGCTGGGCGGCAACGACCCGGATTCCAGCATCGATGCCGCTTTGGCGGAAGAGCCGGGCGGCCTGTTCATCGACGTCATGGACCCGCGCGGCCAGGCAGTGGCGGGCCTTCAGTTGCGCAGGCTCGCCAGGGCCGGGAGCCGGTTCGTCGTCGGCTCGTCCGGCGTGGAATACGCGCTTGCCCACGCCTTTGCCGCGGCGGGCGAGGCGTCGGGCAGTGGGCATTTCGATCCGCTGCCGGCGGTGGAGCGCCTGTCCGTCGTATCCGGGAGCTGCTCGCCCACCACCGCGCGCCAGATCGCCTATGCACAAAGCCAGGGCTTCACGCCTGTCGCGCTGGACCCCCGCGCCCTCGTCTCCGGCGACGAAGCGGCGGTGGAAGCGGTGGCCGCCACCGCCCATGCGGCGCTGGCCGAAGGCGCCAGCGTGATCGTCCATACGGCGATGGGGCCGGAAAGCGATCTCGGCGACGAGATCGCCGATGCGCCCGGCGCACGCCATGCCATCGGCCGGGGCCTTGGCCGCCTGCAGGCCGAACTTGTCCGCCGCGCCGGCCTGACGCGCGCCGTCATTGCCGGCGGCGATACGTCCAGCCACGCGCTGCGGCAGCTTGCGGTCTATGCGCTGACGCCCCGCCTGCCGATGGCGGACACACCCGGCTCTCCATTGTCGACGGCCTACAGCACCGACCCGGCATTCGACGGGATGGAGGTGGCGCTGAAAGGCGGGCAGGTCGGCAACGACGACTATTTCGTGCGCATCCGGGACGGCGGCTGACGCGAATATGGCGGGCCGGGACGAGGGGCCCGGCCTTCAAGACCGTCTTTTTCCTCATTGGGGGGTTCGACACAGCATGCAAACGATCAATTCCGTCGAGACATCGGCGATCCGCAAGATCACCTGGCGTCTCGTGCCCTTTCTGGGGTTGATGTTCTTCATCAACTTCCTCGACCGTACGGCCATCGGCTTCGCCGGGCCGAATGGCATGACGCAGGATCTGGGGCTGACGGCAGCCCAGTTCGGCTTTGCCGCCGGCATCTTCTTCGTCGGCTACATCGCGCTCGAAATCCCCAGCAACCTCGCTCTGCACAAGTTCGGCGCCCGCAAATGGCTGGCCCGCATCATGGTGACGTGGGGTATCGTGTCGCTGCTCTTCACCTTCGTGCAAAGCGCCACGCAGCTTTACTGGCTGCGCTTCCTGCTCGGCGTCGCCGAAGCCGGCTTCTTTCCCGGGGCGATCCTGTTCCTGTCCATGTGGGTGCCGGCGCGCCACCGCGCCAAGGTGCTGGCCGTCTTCTATGTGGCGCAGCCGCTGACGACGGTGATCGGCGCGCCCATCGCCTCCGCGCTGATCGAGGCGCATGGCGCCTTCGGCCTCGAGGGATGGCGCATCATGTTCTTCGGCGTCTCCGTGCCGGCCATCATCGTCGGCATCATCACCTTCTTCTACCTGCCCGACACGCCGAACGACGCGCGCTGGCTGACGCGGGAAGAGCGGGATTGGCTCAACGGCGAACTGGCGAAGGAAGACAAGGCCAAGGCGGCAAGCCATGGCCGCGATACCGGCAAGGCGCTCAAGAGCGGCCGGGTTTGGCTGCTGTCGCTGATCTATTTCGGCTTCATCTACGGGCTCTACGCGCTGGGCTTCTTCCTGCCCACCATCATCGGCGGGTTCGAGGCCGATTTCGGAACGAAGTTCACCGTCATGGAACGCGGCCTCATCACGGCGATCCCCTATCTGCCGGCCGCGATCGCGCTTGTCCTGTGGAGCCGCGATGCCTCCCGGCGCGGCGTGCGCCCCTGGCATATCGGCATTCCGGCCCTGCTGGGCGCGGTGTCCATTCCGTTGGCCCTGGCCATGCCGACACCCACCACGACCATCGCGGTCATCACCCTGACGGCCTGTGCCATCTTCTCGGCGCTGCCGAACTTCTGGTCCTTCCCGGCCCGGTTCCTAACCGGGGCGGCGGCGGCGGCCGGCATCGCCCTCATCAACACGATGGGCAACATCGCCGGCTTTGCCGCGCCCTACATCACCGGCGCGGTCAAGGACTGGACGGGCGGCTACGCCGTGCCGATGACCATCGTGGGCGGCTTCATGCTGCTGTCGGCCATCCTGTCCTTCGCGGTGCTGCCGCGCCTGGAAGAGCCCCGCGACCGGGGCTGACGGCCAGGGGCGATCACACCGGCCTCACAGAACCGTTGGTTGATCGCCCCTCCCTGCAACTGAAATACCCTCCCCCGTGGTCCCATTGTTGGACCACGGGGGAGGCATCTTGGGACGGACGACAGCCGTACAAAGCGTGGTCGACACGCTGCGGGCCGAAATAACGGCCAGCCACAGGCCGGGAGATCTGCTCGCCAACGAGCGGGCTTTGGCCGAACGGTTCGGCGTCGGCCGCAACACCGCGCGCGAGGCGCTGGTGACGCTTCAGGTCCACGGCCTCATCAAGATCACGCGGCGCGGGCCCATGGTGACGGAGCCCGATTTCGACGCCGTCTTTTCCATCTTCAGCCATTACTTCGCCAGCGATCTGCGCACCTGCCGCGATCTCCTGGACATGCGCACCATGCTGGAAACGGGGGTTCTGCCCGCGGCGCTGGCCAATGCCGGGCCGGACGACGTCGTGGCCCTGTCGGCTATCCTGGATCGGATGGATGCGGCCCTGACGGTGCGCGAAAACGCCGTCGCCGACCATGCCTTCCATGCGCGTATCGTCCAGATGGCGGGCAATACGGTGATCGCCCGGCTCTATGCCGTGATGCGCGATCCCATCATCTTCTACATGGAGATCGGCAAGAACGTGCCCCGGCACGACGCCGCCTCCATGGGCAACCACCGTCGCATGGTGGAGGCCATCGGCCGGCAGGATCTTGCCGGCCTGACAGAGGCGGCGGCCGCCCACTACGCATACAGCCGGGCAGTGCTGGAAGAGACGCTGTCCCGCGAGGCCGCCGCACGAACCCCCACGCAAAACGGCTCGGGAGGCCAACAGACATGACAACGACGCTCAAGCGCCTGGCAGGCTCGCTTCTGGCGGCAGGCCTTGCCCTGTCCATCCATGGGCATGCCAGCGCACAGGAAGTCACCATCCGCGTCGCCTACGAGAACAATCCCGGCGAGCCGCTGGACCAGGTGATGAAGCACTGGCAGGAGCTGATCGCCGAGCGCTCCGACGGCCAGATTGCACTGGAGCTCTACCCGAGCTCGCAGCTCGGCTCCAAGCAGGACGTAACCGACCAGGCCATCATGGGCCTCAACGTCGTCACCATCACCGATGTCGGCTTTCTGGCCGATTACGAGCCGGATGTCGGCGTGCTGTTCGGCCCGTATCTGACCGACGACATGGACAAGCTTTTCGCCATCTACGACGGGGAATGGTTTGCGGAAAAGCGCGAGTCGCTGCGCCAGAAGGGCGTCCACATCGTCATCCCCAACCTGCTCTACGGCACGCGCCACCTGATTTCCAAGCGCCCCGTGCGCACGCCCGAGGATATGCGCGGCCTGAAGGTGCGCGTGCCCAACAACATCATGCAGATCCGCTCCTTCGAGGCGATGGGCGCGACCCCGACGCCGATGCCGCTGGGCGAGACCTTCTCGGCGCTGGCGCAGGGCGTCATCGACGGCGTGGAAAACCCCGTCTCGGTGCTCTACGGGCAGCGGTTCCACGAAGAGGCGAAATATCTGAACAAGATCGGCTACATCACCAACACGGCGATGTTCGTCGGCGGCGAAGCCTTCTTCTCGACCCTCAGCGAGCCGCATCTGCAGATCGTGCACGAAACGGGCTACGAGGCGGGCCTCTACAGCCAGCAACTGATGACCTCGCTGGACGACGAGCTGATCGGCAAGATGCAGCAGGAGGGTGTCGAGATCGTCGAGGTGGATACCGAGCCGTTCCGCGCGCTGACGCAGCCGGTCTACGCAAGCTTCCCCGAATGGTCCGACGGTCTCTACGAAGAGATCCAGGGCCAGCTACAGTAAGCCGGTGGGTGAAGACCGATGAGATATCTGACAAGGCCGGTCAACTGGCTGGTGGCCTCCGCGCTGCTGGTTCTGGTGGGCATCACCAATTACGGCGTCTTCATGCGCTATGTCATGGGCCAGCCCGTGCATTGGGGTGAAGAAATGAGCGCTTTGCTGCTCATCTGGATCGTGATGGTGGGCGCCATCGCGGCAGAGCGCGATGGCCAGCACCTGACCATATCGGTCTTCACCGACATCCTGCCGGAAGGCGTGCGCCGCGGGCTCGAGCTGGCGGTCACGCTGGCCTCGGCGGCGCTGCTGTTCTACCTCGCCTGGCTCGGCTGGCAGTTGGCCATGTCGACGCAGTTCCGCGTTACCGCCATCCTGCGCATTCCGCAGATGTACCTGAACCTTGCTTTGCCCGTCGGCTTCGCCGGCACGGGCCTCTACATGCTGCACGCCGCCTATGCCGGCCTGACGCGGCCCAGGGCGGGAGACGACCGTTGAGCCTGTCCACCATCATCCTGTTCATGCTGGCGCTGATCGCGCTCAACATGCGGCTCTACCTCGCCATCATCGCGGCGACGCTGTGCTACTTCCTGTTCATTGCGCCGTTGCCCATCGGCATCGCGGTGCAGCGGCTCGTCGGCCCGACGCAGAACGCCTCGCTGCTGGCGATCCCCTTCTTCATCCTGCTCGGCACCCTGATGGCGCATACCGGCATTGCCGAGCGTATGCTGAAGATCGCCGATCTTCTCGTCGGGCGGGTGCGCGGCGGCATGGCATTGGCAAACGTGATGCTGTCCACCCTGATGGGCGGGCTCAGCGCATCCAATCTGGCCGACGCCGCCATGACGGCGCGCATGATGGTGCCGGAAATGGAAAAGCGCGGATACGACCGCGCCTTCTCGTCGGCGCTGACGGCGGCCAGCTCGCTGATCACGCCCATCATACCGCCCGGCATCGCGCTGATCATCTACGCGCTTCTGGCGAACGTCTCCGTCGGGCGCATGTTCATGGCCGGCATCCTGCCCGGCCTGCTCCTGGCCGCTATCCTGATGCTGACGACCTACATCGTTTCGGTGCGGCGCGGCTACAAGCCATCGCGGCAAACGGCGCCGAGCGCGCAGGAGGTGGGCACGACCCTCTTTGGGGCATGGCCGGCGATCTTCCTCGTCATCGCCGTCATCGGCGGCATCAGGGCCAATATCTTCACGCCGACGGAGGCCGGCGCCTTTGCGGTGCTGTTCGTGATCTTCGTCGGCTTCATCGTCTCGCGCGAGATGCGCCTGTCGCATGTGGGTGATGCGCTGCTGGAAACCGGCAAATCCACCGCGTCGATCATGCTGGTCATCATGGCGTCGTCGGCGCTGGCCTGGGTGTTCTCGCTCGAGCAGGTCGGACAGCAACTGGCCTCGGTCATCACGGCGACGACGAGCAATCCCTGGATCTTCCTGTTGATCATGAACGGGGTGTTCCTCGGGCTCGGCCTGTTGATCGAGGGCACGGCGCTGATGATCGTGCTGGTGCCGATCCTGCTGCCGACGGTCCTGGAACTGGGGATCGACCCAATCCACTTCGGCATCGTCATGATCGTCAACCTGTCGATCGGTACGATGACGCCGCCCGTGGGCACGGTGATGCTGGTGGTCTGCAACATCACCAGGGTTTCCGTGGGCGCCTTCACGCGGGAGGCGACCAGCCTTTATATCGCGCTGCTGGTGGCGCTGCTGCTGGTGACGTTCGTGCCGGCCATCTCGCTTGCGCTGGCGGGGTAGCATCGAAGCGAGGGGGCGGAAGCGCGCACGTTGCCGTCGGCCGCCGCTTCGGCCATGATGCGCAAAACCGGTTCGGGTTCGGGCCGGCGTTCCACCCCCTTATTTCGGACATGCCGATCATGGCCCATCGCGCAAGCGCCATCCGCCTTTTCCTGACGAGCGGGCTGGCGCTCGCCACGCTGGCGGTTCCGCCTTCGGCACTCGCCTGCACGCGCTTTGTCTATATCGGTGCCGACGATGCCGTCGTGACCGCACGGTCGATGGACTGGAAGGCCGAGATCGGCACCAACCTCTATATCCTTCCACGCGGCATTGCGCGCACCGGCGAGGCGGGGGAAAACTCGCTGGAGTGGACGGCGAAATACGGGTCCGTCGTCGCGACGGGCTACGACGTGTCAACGACCGACGGGGTCAACGAGCAGGGGCTGGTGGCCAATCTGCTGTGGTTGACCGAATCCGAATATCCAGCCTTCGACGCGTCGTCCAGGCCGGGCCTGACCATCGCCGCATGGGCACAATACGCGCTGGACAATTTCGCGACGGTGGCCGAGGCGGTTGCCGTCATGGGCGATCCGCCCTTCACCATCGTCACGGATGCCGTCCCGGGCGAGGACCGGCTGACCACGCTGCATCTTTCCCTGTCGGATTCGACCGGCGACAGCGCCATCTTCGAATATATCGATGGGCGGCTGGTGGTGCATCACGGACGGCAGTACCAGGTGATGACGAACTCGCCCACCTATGACGAGCAGCTTGCGCTTGCCGCATACTGGTCGCAGATCGGCGGCACGGTGATGCTGCCCGGCACCAACCGGGCATCGGATCGCTTTGCGCGGGCCGGTTTCTACATCAAGGCAATTCCGCAGGCCGCCCCGCAAAAGGAAACGCTGGCCAGCGTCTTCGGCATCATCCGCAACGTGTCGGTGCCGCTGGGCATCTCGACACCCGACCAGCCGGAAATCTCGTCGACGCGCTGGCGTACGGTCTACGACCACAAGGCGCGGCTCTACTTCTTCGAATCCGCGATGACGCCCAATACGTTCTGGGTCGATCTGAAGGCGGTGGATTTTGCAGAAGGGGCAGAGGTCAAGCGTCTGGACCTTGGCCCGCAGCAGGACCACACCTTCTCGGGCAATGCGACGGCCGACTTCAAGCCGGCCGCGCCATTCCAGTTTCTCGGGCTACGCTAGGGGCGGCTAGCGCGCCGGCTGCACGGCTGCGGCCTTTTCCAGGCCGAAATCGCGGAACCTGAAGTCGAACTCGTCTTCGGCCTTCAGCGTCTTGCCGGGGAAGGCGCCGCCTGCCTGCAGAAGATCGATCGTCTTCTGCTGGATGGGTACGATGGCCTCGAGGCCCGGCGCCCGGGTCGCATCGCCTTCGCTGATCCACACCTGTTCGGCATCGTCCTGCGACAGCCGCTGGTCCTTGACGAGATAGTCGGCGATCCACGTGTCCCGATTGCCGTTCCTCCAGGCATGGGCGCGGTACCAGGCCTCGACGAAATCGGCGATGGCCGCAGCCTGAGCCGGATCGTCCAGCGCGGTTTTGGCGGCGTAGAGATATTTGAGGTTGGTTGCGGTTCCCGGAGCGTTGTCGAGGGCGCGTGCGCCCTGCCCTTCCACCGAGGCCAGGTACCGTGCCCGGTCCGGCTGCTTGAGCACGGCGGCGTCGATCTGGCCGCCGCGCAGGGCATCGGCAAACTCCGAAAGGCCGAGATTGACCGGCTCGATATCGGCGATGCCCAATCCGACGGCTTCGAGATTGCGCAGTACCGTCGCCTGCTGGGCCGTACCGACATTGATGCCGACGCGCTTGCCCTTCAGGTCCTCAAGCGTCTCGATGCCGCTGCCCGGCGCCGTCGTGACGAGGTTGCCCGGCCCGGCGGTGACGACGGCGCCCACCACGACAACACCGGCATCGGAATAATGCGCCAGGATCGGCGGAACGTCGCCCACCGCGCCCACCTGGGCGGCTCCGGCGCGGATGGCTTCCAGGCGCAGCGGGCCGCTGCTGAAATTGGCGTAGGTGACGTCCGCGGCGAGTTTATCCTGCTCGCCCGAAAGCTTGAGAAGGCTGGCGACATAGTTGGCGTCGTCGGCGATCACGAGGCTTGTGCCGGGCGGCACATCGCGCGGCAGAGGCTGTTCGGCCGACGCCGTGATCGGCAGAAGCAGAGTTGCGGCAAGCAGCAGTCCGGAAAGTCGTTTCATGGGTTCGCACTCCTGTGGGCATGGCCGGCGGGGACGCCGAGCTCGGTGAGGATTCGGTTGCGCGCCTGAAGGAAGGCTTCGGCAGACAGGCGCACGTCGGAGATGTCTTCGTCGTAGGCGATGCGCCCCTCGGCGATCATCACGACCCTGTCGGCAAGGCTGAGCGCCTCCTCGACATCGTGGGTCACGAAAAGCACGGCCGGGCGATGGCGCGCGCACAGGTCGAGCAGCAGCCGCTGCATACGGATGCGGGTCAGCGCGTCGAGCGCGCTGAACGGCTCGTCGGCAAGGATCAGTTCGGGATCGCGGACAAGCGAGCGCGCCAGCGCAACCCGCTGCTGCTCTCCGCCCGAAAGCATTCTCGGCCAGGCATCCTCGCGGCCGGCAAGCCCCACTTCCGCAAGGGCGGCGGAGGCACGCTCCCGGATGCCGGGGCGCCATGCCCCCAGAACCACGTTGTCGACCACGCTTGCCCAGGGCAGCAAACGCGAATCGTGGAACAGAACGGCGCGGCGACCGGGCACAGAGACCCGCCCCGTACCTTCTGCGCCGTCGTCCAGCCCGGCCACCGCCCGCAGCAGCGTGCTCTTGCCGCAGCCGCTTTTGCCGAGCAGGGCGACGAACTCTCCGCGCCGTATGGACAGATCGATGCCGGACAGGACCTCGCGTCCGTCGAAGGCGCGCCGCAGGCGCTGGATGCGAACCACCTCCGGCTCCGGCGACGGGTTCAGGCTATGGAGCTGCGCCATGACAATGCCCTCCTTTCGGCAAGGCGGACGATGGCATCGGAGCCGAACCCAAGCGCGCCGTAGAGCACCAGCCCCACCAGCACCACTTCGGTCTGGCCGTAGATCCGCGCCTGCGTGATCATGAAGCCGATGCCGCTGGTCGCATTGATGGTTTCCACCACCACAAGGGCCGTCCACGAATGGGTGACGGCAAGGCGAAGGCCGGTGAAGAACCCCGGCAGCGACGCGGGAAACACCACGTGGCGCAGGAAGCGCGCGCGGCTCAGCGACACCGCCTGGCCCAGCTCCACGTAACGGCGGTCGATGCCGCGCAGGGCGGCGTGGGTATTGATGTAGATGGGTACCAGGGTTCCGAGTGCGATGATGCTGATCTTCATCGTTTCGTCGATGCCGAGCCAGATGATGAAAAGCGGGATCAGCGCAAGGTTCGGGATCGAGCGCTTGACCTGCACGAGCCCGTCGATCAGCGCGTCGCCCAACCGGGTCAGCCCGGCCACGACCGCCAGGACGAAGCCGGCGGCCACGCCGATGCCCAGCCCGAGCCCGGCACGGTGCAGCGAGGCCGCGATATCGGTGGCCAGCGTACCGCTGGCCACCATGTCGAAGAAGCTGTCCACCACGGCATCGGGGCCCGGCATCTTGGCCGGGGGCAGCCATCCCGCGCCCGAGGCCACATACCACGCAGCCAGCACCAGCAACGGCCCTGCCAACCGTTGCAGCGGCCATGGCCGGGGCGGCACGAGGCGTTTTGCATCGCCCTGCGTTACGACGCGCGGCGCAGAAACCGGGCCGGCCTTGTCCACAACGGCACTCATTCCGCGGCAACCCGCTGCTGGCCATGCGCGCGCCATTCGGGCCGTGGCAGGCCGAGATGCTCGCGCAGGGTCCGCCCCTCGTAGTCTTCCCGGAAAAGCCCCTTGCGCTGGAGGATCGGAACGACCGTCTCCACGAAATCGGACAGGGAGCCCGGCAGCGACGGCGGGATCAGGTTGAAGCCGTCCGCAGCGGCGCCATCGAACCATTCGACGATCGTCGCGGAGATCTGCTCCGGCGTTCCCGTGGCGATGCGGTGCCCGCGCCCCGCGCTCAAGCGCCGCAGAAGCTGGCGCAGCGTCAGATGCTCGTTGTCGGTCAGCCGATGGACCAGGTCGTGCCGGCTCTTCTGGTGGGTGCCGACCGAGTCGCGCGGCGGAATATGCACCGCGTCATCCAGATCGTGGCCGGAGAAGTCGATGCCCGTCACACGCTTCAACTGCGCCAGTCCGTAGGTGGGCAGGGTCAAATCCTCGAAGGTCTCGCGCCGTGCCCATGCCTCTTCCTCGGTGCCGCCGATGAAAAACGACAGGCCCGGCAGGATGTGAACCAGAGCCGGGTTTCGCCCATGGCGCGCAATGCGCGACTTGACGTCCGCATAGAAGCGTCGCGCATCGTCGAAATCCGGCTGGGCGGTAAAGATCGCTTCCGCATGCCGGGCGGCAAGCTCCTTTCCCGGTTCGGACGATCCTGCCTGGAAGATGACCGGCCGCCCCTGCGGCGAGCGGGGAATTTCCAACGGCCCTGCCACGCGGAAATGCTGCCCCTCATGGTGAAGGCGATGGATTTTTTCCGGGTTGACCAGAATGCCGGCCTGCTTGTCGCCGACGACGGCGTCGTCTTCCCAACTGTCCCACAGGCCGGTGGTCACGCGCAGGAATTCGTCGGCACGGGCATAGCGCTCGTCCGGTGCGGGATGGCTGCCGAAGCTGAAATTGGCGGAGGCCTCGTCATTGGCGGTCGTCACGACGTTCCAGGCGGCCCGCCCCTGGCTGACATGGTCCAGTGTCGCAAAGCGACGTGCCAGGCCATAGGGGTCGTTGTAGGTGGTCGACGCGGTTGCCACCAGGCCCACATGGCTCGTCACCCCGGAGAGGGCTGCGATCAACGTGAAGGGGTCCAGGCTGTCCCATGGACGGTCCTGCGGCCTGTCCTTCAGCACCGGGTGGTCTGCAAAGAAGATGGCGTCCAGTTTGCCGGCCTCGGCAATGCGGGCCAACCGGCGAAAGTGTTCGATGTCGGTAACGGCGCGGATGTCGGTTTCCGGCAGCCGCCATGCGGCCTCGTGCTGGCCGACATTGCGCAGGAATGCGTTGAGGTGAAGTTGGCGGCGCCGAGCGGACATCTGTCCCTCCGATCGTTGGTCACGCCTTATCAGTCTATAAATTTTGTATATTTATAAGCGACGCTATTGCGCATTTGGGCTTGCCGGAGAAAATTCTGTTCCAGTTTACCGGGCCTTGCGCTAACCGGCGCGCCGCCTAAGGCACAGATCCGCCAGGAAGCAGGTTGGGCATGCCGGCGCACGGGCGTGGCACACCGCTTTGCCGAACTGGATCAGCCAGAAATGCCCGTCCCGCAGCGCCCAGCGGGGCGCCCGCGCCGCAAGCTCGTCGGCCGTGCGGTCGGCAGTGGGGGCGTGGGTCAGGCCAAGCCGGTTGGCCACGCGAAAGACATGGGTATCGACGGCAATCACAGGCCGGTCGTAGACGAAGGACAGCATGATATCGGCGCATTTACGCCCGACGCCGGGCAGCGCCGTCAGCCCTTCGCGCGTGGTCGGCACGGCTCCGCCATGCCTGTCCAGCAGGGCCGCCGCCATGCGCAGGATGTTGCGTGCCTTGGCATTGTAGAGGCCGCAGGGGCGGATCGCTCCAGCGATCACGGCCTCGTCCAGCGCCAGCATCGCCGCTGGCGTATCGGCAAGGCGAAACAGGGCATCGGCAGCCAGCCGCGTGTTGGCGTCGCGGCTTTGCGCCGACAGCATGCAGGCCACCAAGGCGCGAAACGGGTCCGCTTCGCCCTTCGGCCCCTTGGCGCCCTCGACCCGCCCCGGCATATGCGTCCGCAGCCGGTGGAAGCATTCCTGTACCTCTGCCGGAGACAGGCGTTCAGAGTGCGCCTTCATCGTCTTTCTCGGGCGGGTCGTTCACCTGCCGCTCGGCGCTGACGCTCAGCAATTGATAAGCCCCGAGCCCGACGAACAGCAGCACGCCGACAAACAGAAGGATGGTCGGGTAGATCATGCGGGAGAAGTCCTCCTTGCCCGCCTGGAATACCGTGACGACCGCCTCCAGAAGGACCGCGATGACGATGGTGGAGATGAATTTCGTCAGGCTGCGGCGCGCCTCGGCGGCCTGCCGCATTTCGCGGCCCCGGATCGCCTCCTCCTCGAGCAGGTATTTCCCGACATCGAAGACGGCGATGGCGATGACCGTGTAGCCCACGGCTTCCAGCAGGGCCGGCCCGACATCCTGGTCGGGCACGGTCCAGCTTTGCCAGACGTCTGCCAGCGCATAGGCGATCAATCCGCCGGCGAGCAGCATGAGCACGATGCTTGCGACGCCGAATGCGGCGCGCGTCAGAAACTCGAACAAGGGATCCACCCGGAAATGCTTGGCGACGCGAGGTAAGTGCGCGACACGCATCACTTGGCAAGGTCAGACGATGCCGGGATATGTGCCGCCATCGATCAGCAGGCTCTGGCCGGTGATGTAGCCGGCCTGTGCCGAGCACAGGAAGGCGCAGACCGTGCCGAATTCTTCGGGCGTGCCGAAGCGGCCGGCCGGGATGCTCTTTCGGCGCTCATCCGCCAATTGCGCCTTGTCGACACCGCGTGCCGCGCTCTCCCGCTCCATCGAGCCGCTCAGCCTGTCCGTGTCGAAGGCGCCGGGCAGCAGGAAATTGATGGTCACGTTGGCCCCTGCCACCTGCCGTGCCACGCCGCCGAGAAAACCCGTCAGGCCGGCGCGTGCGCCGCTGGACAAGTCCAGCATGGGAAGCGGCATCTTAACCGAGGCGGAGGTGATGTTGACGATGCGCCCGAACCGCCGCTCGACCATGCCGTCGATGACGCGCTGCACCAGGTCGACCGGCGCGATCATGTTGGCCTGCAGACCGGCCAGCATCGCCGCCTCGTCCACCTGCCGGAAATCGCGCAGAGGGGGGCCGCCATTATTGTTGACGAGAATGTCGACCTGCCCGCCGGCAGCCGCAACCAGCTCGGCCCGCAGGCCCGCATCGTCCAGATTGCCGGCGACGGCCACGATGTCGGCACCCGTCTCTTCGGCAATGGTGCGCGCCACGGGCTCTATCGATTCGGGTGTGCGGCCATTCATCACCACGCGCGCACCCTCGCGCGCCAGCGCCGTCGCGCAGGCCCGGCCAAGGCCGCGGCTGGATGCGCAGACGATGGCCGTACGGCCGGCAATTCCAAGATCCATAGGATAGTCCCCTTCCCTCGTTGCAACCATTGATCGTAAGTTCGACCTGGGAATCAAGCCGGCTGCAAGCCGGCACCATCCGCGCCGAGGGAGGAAAAAGCGAGGATGAGCAGCAGCTTCTATCGCGATATGAAGGGCTCGACACACAGGCTGGCCCCGCACGAGATCGTCGTGCCGGCGGTGCCGGACGACGAGCGCATCTGGGTGCCGCAGGCACCGGACGTCTGGTTTCGTCCCCTGATGCTGAACACGCTGGCCGGGCAATGGTGCAACCTCTTGCGCGTGCGCAAATCGGGCGTGCTGTCACGGCATCTTCACCCCAACCCCGTGCATGGCTTCGTGCTGAAGGGCAGATGGCACTATCTGGAGCATGACTGGGTGGCCACGGAGGGCTCCTATGTCATGGAGCCGCCGGGCGAGATCCACACGCTGACCGTGCCGGAAGACGTGCCGGAAATGATCACCTTCTTCAACATCACCGGCTGCATGGTCTATCTGGACGAGAACGACCGGCACATCGGCTTCGAGGACGTGTTCACCAAGATCGACATGTGTCGCGCCCATTACGAAAAGGTTGGCCTGGGGAGCGACTATGTCGACCAGTTCGTCCGCTGAGGCGCTGCGCGCGGCCCATGGCTGGGCCTCCGGCTGGGCCGGCGGGCGGCATGTCCTGGTGTCCGGCGGCACGTCGGGCATCGGCGCCGCCATCGCCGGGGCCTTTCTGGCGGCGGGTGCGCACGTCACCTGCACCGGCGCGGGCGCGGCCGACATCGCCAGAGCCGAGGCCGATCCGGCATTGAGCGGCGCCAGCCTGAAGGCCCTCGACGTGCGCGATTGCGATGCCGTCGCCGCCTTCTTCGCCGAGATGGACGCCCTGGACATCCTGGTCAACTGCGCAGGCATCATCCGGCGCGGTGCGGAGCTGGACCCGGAGGTGTTCGCCGAAGTGGTGGACATCAACCTCAACGGCAGCATGCGCATGGCTGCCGGCGCCCGGCCGCTTCTGGCCCGGCAGGGCGGCTCCATCGTCAATACCGCGTCGATGCTGTCCTTCTTCGGCGGCGGGCTGGTGCCGGGCTATTCGGCCAGCAAGGGTGGCATCGCGCAGTTGACGCGCTCTCTCGCCATCGCCTACGCGCCGGACGCGATCCGGGTGAACGCGATTGCGCCGGGCTGGATCCGAACACCCCTGACGCAGGGGCTGACCGCCGACAAGGAGCGCAGCGCCGCCATCGAGCAGCGCATCGCACTTGCCCGCTGGGGCGAGCCGGAAGACCTCGTCGGCGGCGTCTTCTATCTCGCCTCGCCCCTTGCCGCCTATGTTACCGGAACGATCCTGCCCATCGACGGCGGCTATCTCTGCGTTTGAGCGACAGGCTTACCGTCGGCGCAAAAGATTGGCGGCGGCCAGTTCCAGCACCTCGTCGCCGCGCCCGCTCAACACGGCCTTGAGCGCATAAAGGCTGAACCCCTTTGCCTGCTCCGCCTTGATCTTCGGCGGGATCACCAGTTCCTGCGGTTCGATGGGCACGTCCACCAGCACCGGCCCCGGGTGGGCGAGCGCTTCCGCAAGGATGCTCTCCAGCGAGGCGGAATCGCGCACGCGAAGCCCGCGTATGCCCACCGCCTCGGCCAGCGCCGCGAAGTCGGCCCCCTGTAGCGACGTGTTGGTATCGAGGTAGCCGGCCGCCTTCATCTCCATCGCCACGAAGCCGAGCTGGCCGTTGTTGAACAGGATGATCTTCACCGGCAGGTCGTGCTGCGACAGCGTCAACACATCGCCCATCAGCATGGTGAAGCCGCCATCGCCCGACAGGGAGATGACCTGCCGGCCGGGAAAGGCCGCCTGTGCGCCGATGGCCTGCGGCATGGCGTTGGCCATGGAGCCATGGTTGAACGAGCCGATCAGCCGCCGCTTGCCGTTCATGCGCAGATAGCGCGCCGCCCAGACGACGGGCGTTCCGACATCGGCGGTAAAGATGGCGTTGTCGTCGGCAAGCTTGTCCAGCACCTTGGTTACATATTGCGGGTGCAGCGGCTTGCCCGCCGGCGATGTCGTGGCCAGATCGTCGAGCCCTTCGCGGGCCTTCTGGTAATGGGCACGGGCAGAGTCGAGAAAGCCCGCATCGCGATGCGGCTCTATCATGGCGCGCAGACGCCGGGCCGTCTCGCCCAGATCGCCCAGCACGGCCACGTCCAAGGGCACGCGGCGGCCCAGCGCCTGCGGGTCGATATCGACCTGGCCGATCTTCGCGCCCGTCGGATAGAAGTTCCGGTAGGGGAAATCCGTGCCGAGCATCAGCAGCGCGTCGCATTCCATCATGGCGTGATAGCCGGACGAAAAGCCGATCAGCCCCGTCATGCCGACATCGTAGGGGTTATCCCATTCGATATGCTCCTTGCCGCGAAAGGCATGGACGATCGGCGCCTGCAGCGCCTCGGCCAGCGCAACGACGTCCGCATGCGCGCCGGCGCAGCCGGCGCCGCACAGAAGCGTGACGGCGGGGGCGGCGTTGAGCATCAGCGCCAGCCGGCGCAGGGTCGCATCGTCGGGCGTTGCTACCGGGGGCTCCATCGGCGCGAAGGGCGGCGTGCGCCCGCCGACGGCAGGCTTCAGGGAGACATCGCCCGGCAGCACGATCACCGCAACGCCGCGCTGGCCGATGGCCGCACGCATGGCCCGGTGCAGCACTTCCGGCATCTGGCGCGGGTCGGTGACCAGCTCGACGAAGTGGCTGCACTCGCGGAAGATGTCCGTCGGGTGCGTTTCCTGGAAGTAGTTCAGCCCGATCTCGGAAGACGGAATATGCGAGGCGATGGCCAGCACCGGCACGCGGTTGCGGTGGCAATCGTAGAGGCCGTTGATCAGATGGAGATTGCCGGGTCCGCAGCTTCCGGCGCAGACGGCCAGCTTGCCGGTGGCGTGGGCCTCCGCGCCCGCGGCAAACGCGCCGGCCTCTTCGTTGCGGACGTGCATCCATGCAATGGAGCCGATTCGCTGCAGGCTGTCGTTGATGGCGTTCAGGCTGTCGCCCGTAACACCCCAGATGCGCGACACCCCTGCGGATACCAGCGTTTCGACCACGAGGTCCGCGACAGACTTGGCCATGATGCGATCTCCTTCATGCGAATGAGGGAGGAACTGGCGCGCCGTGGAAAGATGGAAAGCCTTGCGGCGTGTCGGTTTCACGCGTCAGGCATGCAGAACTGGAAGATCACACCCCCCACGCAGGGCCCAAACACGACTGAGCACAGCACCATTGGAACGGTGTGATTCTGCGTCATTACTGATGGGCCGTGTCCAACGGTCGAAAAGGTCAGTGAACCGACGGTCATGATATGACAGCCAACTGTTTGTGCAGAGACGCGAACAGGAACGCAGAGGATCTTGAGCCGCAAACAGAGATCGTTAGTCGCAACTACATATCGGCATCGCACCCCAATCGCCATTGACGTGGTCAAGGTGTAACGTTCTTCTTCCAGCAGCAGCTTTAGAAGCGTTCATGTATGCCTGAAAAATGTCCAGGTTCATCAACATAACATGAGGCTCGTTATCCGGCCCTGATATCAACCTGATTTTTCCTCTGGCATGAACACCCGCCAGCAGCTTCATGTCGGCGTCGGAGAAGGCATCGAGGGGCACGCCGTCCTGGCCAGCCGCGGATAGTCGCTTGCATAGTGACTTGAGTTTTATGTCGGTCATGGTCCGTAGGCCCTGCTATCGCCGTCCCAGATACGGATGCACACTGCCGTTGGATGCACTGCAGCAAATTATCTTTGCGCAAGGCCTGCCCGGGCGTCGTTTGGCCGGTCTCTTATGGGATTGGGAAATGACGTCGGGTTGGAGAGGCTTGCCCGGATAGGCATGCGCATTCGGGAGCAGGCTTCAAATGCCAGGACGGATGGTGCTGCGAGAGAGGATTGAACTCTCGACCTCTCCCTTACCAAGGGAGTGCTCTACCACTGAGCTACCGCAGCCGCTGTCGACGGCGGCTCTATTACACAGCCCGGCGTCTTGCGCAAGGCGCTGGCGGCAAGAATGCGCCGGGCATGCAAAAGGGGCTGGACAGCCCGATATGCGTCACCTATAAGCCGCCCATCCTGAAGAGGGGTCGTCACACAAGACACCTCGCAATCGGGGCATGCCTAGGTAGCTCAGTTGGTAGAGCATGCGACTGAAAATCGCAGTGTCGGCGGTTCGATCCCGTCCCTAGGCACCACCACCCACAACACTTTGATTATAGCTTGCCTGACCGCCATCCTCGATTGCGGGCGGGTGGTTCATCGCAGCGAAATCGTGCCGACACCCGGCAGCTTAACCCCCAGTCGCCTGAAATCGAGCCCGGCCACGAGGCCGAGTATGTTGATCTCGAGCCCGCTTGCCAGACCGACGGTGATGCCTGCATAGCCGCCGAGAGAAGCGCGAAAGTCGCGTCCGTCGGGTGTCGGGCCGAACCGCCCCCATCCCGGCGCGAAATCGCGTCCCACCGCATGCGGCGGAAGCCGCCCGCCGAAATCCGGGACGGCATCCAGAACATAGGCAACGAAACTGTTCGAGTTCGGCCCCGGCCAGATGTGATAGCCGCCGGCCTGCGCGTAAGGGTAGGCGGCAATCGCCGCATCGAACTGCGGCAGCAAAGCCTCTGCGGCCTGCCCCTCGACGGCGTGGACAATGAAGGGTTCGTTCGAGTACCAGAAGCCGTCCGCATCGCGGTGGTTGCGCCGCACCGGCTGGCCCCAGCCCACCTTGTCATACCGCTCGTAACGCGCCTCCCCCGGCCGCTTCAGCACGATCCAGCTATGCAGGGAGATCGCCCCCTTCATGCCGCCGGTCCGCGCTGCCAGAATATAGACGGCAGCCCTTTCCCGGTCCGCCGGCGGCAGGGTGCCGGCCGACGTCCAGATGGCGCGGTTCCACTGCGAGGGGCGCTCCGTCAGGGCCCACCAGGCCGAACTTGCCAATACCGGTATCAGGAAGAAGATCGCGAATGCCGCGATAAGGCTACGCATCAGCGTCATGCGGCACAGGCCCTTTCGACACGGCGTTGCATAGCCGCGACCGGATTGCTTTCATGGTTCTGTCTGCAACTTCAGATATGCATTTAAATCACGATTAAGTCTTTCGAAGGAGGCGAGCATCCGAGGCGATCTGGAATCTTATGCGGATAGCGAGGTGGCAAGGCTTGCCGCACTCGAATCCTATGCCATTCTGGACACGCCTCCCGAGCCCGACTTCGACGAAATCGCCGCCATTGCCGCGGAGTTGTGCGGGGCATCCGGCGCCCTCGTCAACCTCGTCGCGGCCGAACGACAGTTCATCAAGGCGGCCACCGGCCTTGCCGGGGCGGAAGCCGCGTCGGTGCTGCCCTTCTGCCGCCAGACAGTGCGCCAGGGAAGCTTCCTTCAGATTTTCGACACGGCGGCCGACCCGCGTTTCAATGACCATCCCGCCGTGACGGCGACAGACGCGATCCGCTTCTATGCCGGCGCCGTGCTGCGCACCCCCGGCGGATATCCGATCGGCACGATCTGCGTGCTCGATACCGTACCTCGCACCTTGAACGACCATCAGGTGCGCAGCCTGCAACTCCTGGCGCGCCAGGCCATGGCTCAGATCGAGATGCGCAAGCTCATCGCCGAGCGCGACGCCAGCATCGAAGATCTGCGCGAAGCCAACCGACGCCGCCTCGTGCTGGCGCACGAACTGTCGCACCGCATGAAGAACACTTTGGCGGTGGTGCAATCCATCGTCGGCCAGACGTTCCGCATCTCGTCCAGCCTGGAAGAGGCCCGCACGGCCATTTCGGCACGGCTGGCCGCGCTTGCGCGTGCCCAGGATCTTTTGATCGGATCCGTCTCGGCAAGCACACCCGTCGCCGACGCCATCGCATCCGCGCTCGTGCCCCATCGTGAAAGCACCGACAGGATCGGCGTGTCCGGGCCTGTCGCCTACCTGAATCAGCAGCAGACGCTGGGCCTGACGCTGGCGATCCACGAGCTGGCGACGAATGCCTGGAAGTACGGCGCCCTGGCAAGCCCCGACGGGCGCGTCGATATCGTCTGGGCGCTCGGGCAGGAAAGGCAGTTCACCTTCCATTGGCTGGAGTCCGGCGGGCCGCCGGCCTCGGCGCCGGCTCGGCGCGGCTTCGGCTCCCGCCTTCTGGAAAGGGTCGTGGCCGGTTACTTTTCCGGAAGCGCGCAACTGACCTTCGCGCCGGCCGGCGCCGAGTTCCGGATGCGTGGCACGTTGGACAAAATCGATTGACCCGCCCTGCGGGCTTCTATTGCACCGCCAGGACCAGAAGGTCCTCGTAGCGGTAGGGCTTGGTCAGGAATACGGCACCGTCCGGCAGCGCCGCGCGGTCCGGGTGCTGACGGCCCGACAGGATGACGATACGCGTATCCTCGCAATCCCTGTGAAGGCGATGCGCAAGGTCGAGGCCATCCAGTTCGCCCGGCATGTTCACATCGGTATAGACGATGTCGAACCGCTCGCCGGCCTCGATCAGCCGCCATGCGTCGTCCGCGGAGCCCGCTTCGCGCACGTCCAACCCGTTGTCGGACAGGAAATCTACCAGAGCCATGCGGACCATGGGCTCGTCTTCGACGACCAATGCCAGCAATTCATGCACCAATTCAATATGCCGTTCGACGAAAATATAGGTCGGCGGCGCAGCGTGTAAAGATTCGTAACCGGGCGAAGCTATAGACGAGTGACAACGCAGATGGAACTGAATCGGCATTGCCGATCGAGACCCTATGGAGCGCGATGATGGCAACGGGCAAGCGCAGGCGCAAACCGGCAGGCAAAAAATCCGGCATCGGCATGGGCTGGTGGCTGGCGGGCCTGCTCGGGGTGGGCTGGATCGTCCATGGATCGAACCCCGCTCTCATGAACGGCGTCTACGACAGGGTCGCGACCCTCACCGGCATGACCGACCAGAAGACCCCACCCACGCGCACGGCATCCGCTCCGCGCGCCACCACCGCCGCCAAGCCGGCCATAACCTCGCCGCGCCCGGCGGCACCGACACCCGAGCGCAAGGCGCAGGTGGCCTCCATCGCCAATCCGGCAACGCCCGCGACACGGCCCGCAGCCGCAAGCCGCCCCGTTCTGAAAAGGGGGCAGCTTCGCCTTCTGTCCGAACCCAGGGACGGATCGACCGTGCGCGCGACTGTCGAGCCGGGCAAGGTCTTGCGAATCGTCGAAAGCAAGGGGGAGTGGCGCCGCGTCGAAGCCGGGATATTCACCGGCTGGGTCCGCGCGGCCAGTCTGGGCCGCAATGCGTCTGCTGCGATGCCGACGGCGATGCGGCCGCCTTCCATGCAGGTGGAGCGGGCCGATCGGCGCATCGTGCCGCCCGCTTCGGTGAACGGGCAAAACTGACGACGGGAGACGGCCGGAGCCGCTCCCGCCTGTCATTGTCAGCTACGGACGCTGTTGCCCCGAAGCGCACGCGCGATCGCTATGAGGATGCAGGCTCCGACGAAGCCCGCGACCAGATAGCCGAGCCAGCCGCCGAACGATACGCCCAGCAGTCCGAAAAGGAAGCTCGCCACTGCCGCGCCGATGATACCCAGAATGATATTCATGAAGACGCCTGTGTCGCTCTTCATGAAGATCGTCGCCAACCATCCCGCAAGGCCACCGATGATGATGGCCGCAATCCAACCTACGCCGTCCATAACTCGTCTCCTGACTACACGGTCGATGCGATGGAAGGTGAAGCGGCGCACCGTTCGGTCAAGCAGCTTTCGATAAAAAAGGCCGTAATGGGGCTCGATCGGTTCCGGGGCGGCATTTTTTGTGGCCGCAGGGTGTATGCACTACCGTGTCACGCAAGGTCGCCCCAGGGCGAATCGCATCGCCCGAATGACCACCCAGGATCGCACCGCATGAAAAGCCTGTCCCGGCTGCTCGGCTCTCGCCAACCGGAACGCCGCCCGTTGAAGCGCATCGCCCTGCCCGAGCCCTCTGGGCCGGTCTATGCCGTCGGCGACGTCCACGGGTGCCTGGACGCGCTTCTGGCGCTGGAAGACGAGATCTTCGCCGATGCCGCCCACTTTCCGGAGCCGCGTCTGCTGATCATGCTGGGCGACTACGTCGACCGAGGCCCGGCCTCCGCCCAGTTGATCGACCACCTCATGCAGCCGATGCCCAATGGCTTCACCCGCCTGTGCCTGGCCGGCAACCACGAGCTCGTCATGCTCGATTATCTCGAAGGGCGTGGCAACCTGGAAGACTGGCTGCGTTACGGCGCAGAGGCAACGCTTGCCTCCTATGGCGTCGATACGGCGTATCTCGCAAAACTGGGGCAAGGCAATGCCGAGCGGGACATGCTGATCCGACAGGCGATCCCCGTTGCGCATCTGCAGTTTCTGCGTCAGCTGGCCATCGTCGTCGAAATGCCGGGCTTCGCCTTCGTCCACGCCGGCATCCTGCCCGACATGCCCCTCGACCGCCAATCCGACTGGCAACTGGCCACGGTGCGCAAATCCTTCGAAGAGAAAGCCCATCTGTCCGAGCGCGTCGTGGTGCACGGTCATACGCCCGTGGAGCAGCCCCTGCATATGAAGGGCAGGGTCAATCTCGATACCGGCGCCTGCTTTACCGGGCAGCTCACGGGCATCCGGCTATGGCACAACACGGGCCGGTACCTGTCCAGCCGGCCGGGCGGCAATGTGCGCCCCGCCGTCAGGGCCTGACGAAATCAGGTCTTGTCGCTGTAGTAGGCGCCGTAATGGCCGGTATACTGTTCCGGCCCAGCCGCAGAGCCATAGAGGCCAAGTTTCTGCATGTCGGTTTTCGTCAGGATGACGCCGGCGGCCTTCGACCCGATCTCGCGATGCGATTCCAGCGCGCTGCGCAGCAGCTCGCGCGGGGTGCGGCCCCATTCGGCGACGATGATGAAGGCATCGCAGATCGGCTCGAATGCCCGGGCATCCAGGAGCGCGCCGAGCGGAGGAAGGTCCACCACGACATAGTCGAAATGTTCCCGCGCCTCGCTGATCAGAGTTGCCGCTTCCGCGCCCGACAGAAGTTCCGCCGTTGGGGTGAAGTTCCGGCGCATGACGGACGGCAACAGGATCGTCTGCGTGTACTTGTCCTGCAGCAACGCACCGTGCCACGGGGTGGTACCGCCCAAGACATCGACCAGCCCCGTCTCCGGCGGCCGCAGAAGCGCGCGGCTGAGGCCGGGGTTGCGCATGTCGCCATCGATCAGCAGCGTGCGCCGTCCCGACGCGGCCAGCAGCGCCGCGAAATTGGCAGCGGTGGTGGATTTACCCTCGCCCGGCAGCACGGAGGCAAAGCCGATCACGCGGGCGGCCTTGTCCGGCAATGCCGCATCCACCATCATCCGCGCGTGGCGCAGGCTTTCCGCCGTGCTGGAGCCGGGCGCCATCGCGGCAAAGCGCATTTCGGGCGGCATCAGGGCCTCTCCCTCGCCGTTCGCCGCCGATTGGGCCGCCGCAGCGGCCACGATGCGCCGGTCGAAATACGGCAGGTAGCCAAGGAACCTCAGACCGAGCTCCGGTGCGATCTGCGCGCCGGTGCGGAAAGACCGCTCGCGGAACTCGCGCAGACCGGCGACCGCCGCCCCGCCCATCAGCCCCAGCACGAGCGAAAGGGCGATCGTCATCGTCTTCCGGGGGCTCGACGGGCTGACCGGATTGCCGGCCGGCGAGATGACCCGCGCCTTCGCGATGGGGAAGGATTGGTGCTGCGAGGCTTCCTCGTAGCGCGTCAGGAACCCCTGGTAGAGCGTCGACAGCGTGTTTGCCTGCTGCTCGAGTTCGCGCAGGCGCACCATCGCGGTGTTGGTCTCGGGCACCTGCCCGGTCAAAAGGTCGAGGTTGTCGCGCAAGGATTGCTCGCGCGACTGGGCAACCTCGAACTCGTTGCGATAGCTGTTCGTCAGTTGCTGAAGCTCGCGGAAGATCTGCTGCGTCAGCTCGGCTTCCTGGCGCCCCAGCGCAACCGCCTGCGGATGGTCGGCGCCGAACTGCTCCTCGATGCCGGTCTTGCGCTGCGCAACCTGCAAATAGCGCTGGCGAAGATCGACGATGGCCTCGGTGCCGGGCTGGTCCGCGCTGGAGATGGTGGAGTTCTGGACCGCGTTCTGAGGGCCGGAATCGACGATCGACTGGAACTGGCGATAGCGTGCCGAGGCGCGTGCCGTCTCGGCCTGCGCCAGGATCAACTGTCCATTGAGTTCGCTGAGCTGCTGCTCGGAGATCAGTTCGC
Organism: Aureimonas altamirensis; assembly: GCF_001463885.1. GTDB lineage: Bacteria > Pseudomonadota > Alphaproteobacteria > Rhizobiales > Rhizobiaceae > Aureimonas > Aureimonas altamirensis. Next base: position 116,395 of record NZ_BBWQ01000020.1, read on the forward strand.
CGCGCGCTGCGGTCAGGCCGTTCTCGGCCCTGAAACGCTCAACGGCCAGCGCTGCGGACTGGGAACTCGTGCGCAGCTCTTCCAGCCGCCCCTGCAACCATGCGGTGGCCTGCTGGGTCGCCTCGAAATTGGCGTCGAGCTGGTCTGCCAGATAGGCGGCCGCATAGCCCCGCGTGATATCGCCGGCCAGAATGCGGTCGTTGGTGCGGTAGGATACCTCGATCACGAAGCTGCGCCCGACGCGTTCGGCGGTCAGGCCGGACTGCAGGAGATATTGTGCCTTGCCAAGCCGCGCGTTGGCCGCCTCGGCCTCGGTCAGCTCGGGCGGGGGCGAGATGATGGAGACGACCGAGCGCAGGCCCGACTTGACCCAGCCGACAAAGGATTGCGGCGGGTTCAGGAAGGCATCGTTTTCATCCAGGCCCATGTTCTGCGCCACGGTGCGGGCCAGGCGTGACGAGCCGAGGATCTCTACCTCGTTCAACACGACGGAATCCATCTGCAGCGGATTGCGCGACTGGGGTTCGTCTTCTGCGAACCGGCTGAGATTCTGATCGAGCAGGATGCGGGTGGAGGCGGTATAGACCGATGGCGCGCTCAGCAGATACAGGCCGCCAAGCACAAGGCCGATCGCGCCGCCGATGGCCGCCAGCTTCCAGTTGCGCCGGACCATGCCCACGAGCCGGTCCAGATCTATGAATTCGTCTCTGCGGTCATCCATTCCAGACAGCGCCTGCACTTTGCCGTGCATGGGGAAATGGTTCTGGTTCATGATTCCGCCAGCGCCTTTTTCTTGTTCTGTTTCATCCGCGCCTCAGCCGGCGGCCGGACGCGCCAGCCGTTGCAGGCGCGCGGCAATGGGCATGCGCAGGTGAGCCAGCGCCATGGGGTTCGCCAGGCCCTGCTTGAGGGCCCCGCCGATGGATCTATCCTTGATGTGCCGCACGACTTCAAGGAAGGCGGCCGCATCGTCGAGGCTTTTGCGATGCGCCGCCATTGCGGCGCGCTCGGGGCCGGACAGGCGATGTGCGGCAAGAAAAGCCGCATCGGCGGCAATCAGCGCCTCTACGTGGTGCGCGTGCAGGACACGCGAGATCGAGCCCTGACGCACGACGTAGACATAGCCGGTCTCGGGCTCCACGACGCAGCGTCCGCCATGGGCCATGGCGCTGGCCAGGAAAATGAAATCCTCGCCGATCCGCAAACCGTCGGGATAGTGGATATCGTGCTGGCGCACGAAGTCACGCCGCACGATCGGCTTCATGTACCCGAAATTGAAGCGGCTGCGAAACATGCGGTTGGACAGGATGAACGCTTCCAGCGAGATGGCGGGCGTACGTCGCAGGAGCGCTTCGGGAAACATCGGGTGAGAGCGCCCATTCTCGGCGATCTCGATGTTGTCCACCACGATGGCCGCGTCCATCCTCTCGCCCCGGGCGATCATGCGGGCAAGCCTGTCCGGGCGGACACTGTCGTCGCAATCCAGAACTGCCAGCCAACGCCCCGTTGCCAGCCGCATCGCGGCGTTGCGCGCCGCGCCGGGGCCGCCGTTCTTGTCTAGGGAAACGACCTTGATGCGCGCGTCGCCTATCGCCCGCGCGGCATCGGCCGTGCCATCGCCGGAGCAATCGTCCGCCACCACGCACTCTACGCTGACGCCTTCCTGCGCCAGGGCCGAATGCAGCGCGGCGGGCAGCGTGTCGGCGGCCTTCCATGCCGCGATGATGAAGGTGACGTCAGGCTGCATCGGGCGTCTCTCCACGATGCGGCGCCGTGCCGTAATGCTCGCTCTCGCGCACGCCCAGAAGCCCAACCACCGCGCCCGCATGCAATGTGCCGCGCAGGGCATGCCGGCGGCTGGATGCCGTTGCCGGAAACGTCGCGGCGGCCATCGCCCAGCACCATCCGGCCTTGGCCGCGGCGCGCGCCATCTGGCCCGCCTGTCGGGCGGCGGAGCCCGGCCCGATGACGATGCGCGCATGGGTCTGCCCCATGCGGAACCGCCGGCGCGCCAGCCAGCCGAAGGTTGCGCGCGCCTTCGGCACCGCTTCCCGCACAAGCGCTTCCGGGGCATAGGCGATGTGCCCGCCATCGCGGGTAAGGCCGGTGAAGAAGTCGGTATCCTCGCCGCCCGTCCGGCCAAGGGAAAGATCGAAGCGGCGTCCGGCAACGCAGGGTGCCTCGCGGTCCAGAAGGACGTTGCAGGTGTAGCCGGTCAGGATCCGGCCATCGACATGCACGGGCAGGGTCGAATGAAGATCGGCCTGCCGCATCCAGCGCGGCGCATCCTCGCCATACACCGCCTCCACGGGCCCCAGCACCGCCGCGGCGCGCTGCCGGCGCGCGCCGTCGAGCAGGGCCGCGATCCAGCCCGGATCGGCCGTTTCGTCGTCGTCGATGAAGGCGATGTAGCGTCCCGATGCCGTATCGAGGCAGGCATTGCGTGCGATGGATATGTTTGCGGCCGGCGCATGGACATAGGTGACGCGGTGGCGGGACGCGCTCCGGAAGGCGTCGACGGTGGCGCGGGCGGTGGGCTCGGTGTCATTGTCCGCAACGATGACATGCAACTCCACACCGTCCGGCACGACGAGCCTGTCCAGGGACGCCAGCGCCTCGGCCAGTTCGGGCCTGCGGAAGGTGCACATGCCGATATCGACGAGAAGGCGCGCCTCGGTCATGCCGGCACCTCGCGGCGACGCGCGGGCCGGACCAGCGCCGCCCAGAAGCCGGCGGACCATGCCGCGTGCATGATCACGGCCGACAGGCCGGCCAGCACACCCTCGCCCGGGCGCCCTTGCCGAAAGCCGAGGGCCGCGCCATAGGCGAGGCAGAGCAACAGATAGGAAACCGCCGGCAGCGCGAACACCCATGCCACCGGCGCCAGCAGGGCCATGGCCAGCACCGGCGCAACGAAGACCGGTACGAGTTGGCGCAGACGCGGTCGGCCACGATGCTTCATCAGGTTCATCGCGCGGCCCTTGCCATAGCCGAAATATTGCCGCGCAAGAGCGCGAAGGCTGGCGCGCGGATAGTAGGTCATCCGCGTCCGGCCCGTCATCCAGATACGATAGCCGGCCGCACGCAGACGATGATCCAGTTCGGCATCCTCATTGTGGCTGAAGCTCTCGTCATAGCCGCCGACGGCCCGGAAGGCGGCTATGCGCATGGCGGCGTGATGCCCATGATCGACGAAGGCGCCGCCACCGCCGGCCCGGTGCGCCGACCCGCCATTGCCGAGGCGCGAGTTCTGCGCCAGTGCGGCCGCGCGCTGGCGGGCACCCTTGCCCTGCGTCACCATGGCGACGACGACGGAATCCGCTCCTGTCGCCTCCGCGTCGGCCAGCACGCTGTCTACGAAATCGTCCGGATAGTCGCCGTGGGCATCGATCCGCAACAGCCAGTCGAAACCGTCGCCATAGCGTGCGACGGCTTCGTTGATGCCGGCGCTCTGGATGCGACGGGCATTGTGGAAGAAGGAGATCCGTCCACCGGCGCGTGCCCGGATACTATCGAGCGTGCCATCCGTGCTGCCGCCATCCGCCACCACGATCTGCGCATCGAGGCGCGCCGCCGCCTCGTCGAGGCGGTCGAGCAGCGGCCCGATATGGGCCTGTTCGTTCAGGCAGGGCACGACGATCAGGCAGCGCATCAGCCTGCGGCCTCCATCACCGCGCGCCCTTTGGGCCGCGCCTCTCCGGGCAAGGCGGCCAGGCGCGCCACAAGGGCCGTGCATTCGCGCGGGCCGCATACCCAGAACGAGCGCGGACGGGCAGTCACGCGGGCCCGCTCCGCTGCGTAGCCTTCCTCAGTCAGCGGCAATGCCGCCAGCAAAGATTCCGGCGTCGCCGCATTGACAAGGATGCCGAGGTCCCGGCGCGCCAGCGTACGCCCGGTTTCCGTGCCCGACAGGGCGATCGGCACCACGCCATGCAGGCAGCTTTCGTAAAGACGGTTGGGCAGCAGCCAATCGGAATTCAGCCCTGCTTCGAAATAATCGATCGCCCAGGCGAAATGCACTTCGCCGTAGATGGCGGACAGTTCGTCCGGGTTGCGATAGGGCCCTTCGAAGCGGATGAAGGGCTCCTGCGCGACGCGGCCGTGGAAATCGTCGAACTCGCGCAGGGCCGGCCGGCCGCGCAGCACGACTTCGATGCGCCCCTCGGCCATCCGCGTGAGCTGCGACAGGATGTCCAGCGACTTGCGGCAGCGCAGGGCGCCGAACCAGCCGATGGTCCACGGCTGGCCCGGCGGCGGCCGACGCGGCTCGTCGCCTGCCGCCACCTCGCCCCCGCCAAGGTCCAGAACCTTGTTCTCCAGAAGGAGGGTCGGCAGCGTCATGCCTTGCCGCGGCTCGAAATACTCCCGCACGAAGGCGGGTGAACTCGTCATCAGCAGCGCCGCATCACCGGCAAGGGCCCGTTCGATGGCACGCATCGCGCGGCCTTTCAGCCCCTCGCCCAGAAGCAGGCGGTGGATATCGAGGCTCTCATACACAAGCGCCGGGCGCGGCCGGAAAAACCCTGTCGCACGCCGCGCCAGGGCCAGCATTTCCAGGTTTCGGGCCACGATCACGTCCGGGCGCGCAACATCGCCGAGCGTGCGGCGCAGGCTCAGCGCGGCCGTCGCCACCATGGTGATCCGCTGCTTGAAGTCGCCATCGGCCGTCACGCCCAACATGATCGGGCGGCCCGCGCCGATCCGCTCCGGAACGTCTCCACGGCAGAAGCCTGCTGTCTGCACGCGCGCGCCGCCGGCCTCAAGCATGGCAACGCGCCGTGCGACAGCCGGATCGGAAAGATCGTGGACAAGATAAAGGATCGTAGGCATGCCGTGCGGACCCCGTGCAACCTGCAGATTAGAGGCTAAGTAAAATCTTGTGGCATTGCAACATGATTGCTGCACCACAGCAATTATGCTTAGCCCCTATTGCGTGCCGGCATCGTCAAGCCGGCAGACGATGGATTCCGGATACTGGCAGGCGTCCCCCTGTGCGGTGAACGATACCCTGTCGACTTCCATAACCTTGCGGCCCTCGTCCTGGAAGCGGCCCATCCACCCCGTCAACGTGTCGGTTCCCCAAAGCGCCAGGTAGATCTTCTGGGCATTCTGCGGCAGCTTCGCAGGGTCGTCGGCCGTGTGGACGAGTTCTCCGTTGATGAACCAGCGGATACGCTCGGGCTCCCAGATGAAGGCATAGTCGTTGAAGGCGGCATCGGCGCCGCCAGCGACATCCACGAGCTTCTCGTTATTTCCGACGCCGTCGACATATTGGTTGAGCTGAACCTGCGACGGGTCCTTGCCGAGAAACTCGAAGTCGATCTCGTCGTGCGGCTTGCCGTGTGTCGGGCCGATATAGGTGAACAACGAAGAGTTGAGGCCGGAGCCGGCAACAGGCTTCATCCGCACTTCATAGGCACCGTACTTGAACTCACCGCGGGTCTGGATCTCTCCGCAGGCGTAATCCCTGTCCCCGGCCTGGCGCTTCTCGAAGGCCAGCCGCAACGTGCCGTCCGAGATGCCGATCTGGCGCTTGGACCAGGCACAATTCTGGTGGTCGCCATTGGCCCAGCCATCCGAGACGTACCAGCGCTTCAGGTCCAGCCGGTCGAAATCCTCCACGAAGGAGGTTCCGTTGCCACCCGCCCCGGCCGCCAGGGCGGCAGTCGGAGCGGCGAAAATCAATGCTGCGAGCGCAGGGATACGCATGGCGCAGGCTCCTTGTCTGGCAGGAACGCTCACCCCTCCCCGGATGGGCCGACCGCTCCGACGGCAAATCCCATGCCGTGGAAATATGCGGGATAGGCCTTTCCCTCGGGCGTGCCTGCAACCTCGTCGAGATGCAACCGGGAGCTGTGCTCGGCCTGCGGGTTCGTGTCGAAAGACTGCGCCTTGTGGTTTATGTGCGTTTTCATCACGCCACCTTTTCGTTTGCAGTCCGCCGACCGTTCGGGCAGCCAAAATCGCTCGCCATGCTGCGGTGCGGCGGACATCACTCGCCCGCGAATGCGGGCAGATTGTGACAGGAGCTGTCACGGCGAAGCGTCGTGCGGTGCGGAAGATCGTTATATTTTTGGGTGGATGCAACCCTTGATTTCGCCAACATTGTCATCCGACTCAAGGCCTGCGACAGTTTGATGCGCTGCAGCACAGGTCGGCGCAGACTACCACGGAAAGGGTTGGACGTGCCATCGGTAACCGTCGTCATACCGTTCTACCAGAAACAGTCGGGCATCCTGTCCCGGGCGCTCGACTCCGTTTTCGGGCAGTCCGGCGTCATGCCCTCCGTCATCGTCGTGGACGACGCCTCACCCGTTCCGGCAGAGCCCGAAATCCTCAATCGGGCACCATCGGAGCAGGCGCGGGTGACACTGGTGCGACAAGCCAATGCCGGGCCCGGCGGGGCGCGCAACACGGGCCTGGACCTCGTACCCGACGATACCACCCATGTCGCGTTCCTGGATTCGGACGATGCGTGGCATCCCGGGCACCTCGCAGCCGCGCTCGACGCCATGGGCCGTTTCGACGCCGATTGCTGCTTCGCCACCATCACCGGTGGCGAGAGCTTCGATTACCACTCCACGGTCGAGGCTCTGGAGGGCACGCCCGGCTTCGTCACCCTGTCGAACGAACCGCTGACGCTTGCCGCGGATGGGCTTGCCTCGCGGATGCTGGAAGACTGGTCCTACCTGCATTTGTCCTGCATGGTCATGACCCCGCTTGTGTATCGCGCCGTCCGCTTCGATCCGGAATTGCGACTGGCCGCCGAAGATATCCTCTTCATGAACGAAAGCGTGTCGATGGCCCGGCGCACCATATTGTCCGCGCACACCGGAGCCCTGCGTGGCGAAGGCGCAAACATCTTCCACGGCATCACCAACACCGCGCCGTCCTATCTGGCGCAACAGTTCAACACCCTGCGCGCGCTGAAGTTTCTGTCGCAACACGCAATGGCCGACGACGCCGGCTCGGCGGCGCTGTCGCAACGCGCCGAGCGGGCGCGCCGCGAGGCATTGTGGGGACAGGTCGCCCGATCGCGGCGCGGCAAGGCCCCGCAGCTTGCGCTCCTGGCGCGTTGGGCCCGGACGGACCCGGCCATCCTGCGCAGCGCCGTGCGGCTTTGCCTTTCGAAACTCCAGAAACAATGACCGGCGGTCAGACGACCGGCCATCCCTCGGACAGTTGCCTGTGGCGCGGCAGTTCGGCCGGGCGGCGGTCCAGGCGGCGAAGGAGCGTTTCCAGCTTGTCGGCTGCGATACCGGTGGCGATGCCCGGCAGGGCCCTAGGCCTCGAAAGGCCGGCAATCCCCGCCCGCACCAGGCCATCCGATGCCTTGTCGTCCAGGAAGCGCCGCAACTCGTAGCGTTTGCGGATATGGCCCGCATGGCGCTCGAGGGCATCGCGCACATCCGCGCCCATCGGCAGGGCCAGCAACGCAAGATCGGCCTGCCAAAGAAGCCGGAGATCCTCCGTTCGATGACGGCCGCTCAGCGAATCGGCACGCACGATCGCCGCGTAGCCGCAATGATGCACCACCTTGTACCGAGCCCCCGCCAGCAGCGCCCGCACATAGAATTCGTAATCCTCGCCGAGGCGCAATTGCTCCTGGTAGCGAAGCCCATGAGCCTCCAGGAAGCTGCGCCGCATGACCGGCTTCAGAAAGCCGATCTCCCCGCGAGAGTGGCCGCGCCGCGATACGTTGCCGTCGATGAAGCCGGCCGCGCCGAGCGTGCTTGCGGGGCGTTTGCTGGCCGCGATCTGAGGAAGAGGGTCGAGCGCGCGATCCGCCGGCACAAACAGGATATCGTCGGCTGCGAAGTCCCACCCCTCTTCGTCCAGAAGGGCATCGAAGCGGCCCGGCAACAGAAAATCATCTGCATCCAGAATCGCGATCAATGGCGAGGACGAGGCATCGATCGCCCGGTTGCGAGCCGCCGCCGGCCCGGCATTGGCGGGCTGCACAAGCACGGTCAGGCGGTTGGAGCCGTCGTCCGCAGCGCGTGCAACGGCAGCCGTATCGTCCGACGACGCGTCGTCGACGACGATGACTTCCCCGACATTCCGGTCGGCCAACGCGGAAATTATGGCCCGGGCGATCGTCGCGGAAGCGTTCATCGCAGCGATGATCACTGCGACCTTCAACCTGTCTTCCATAAACGGATTCCGCCTTCAGCTCTTTTGGTCGTCTTCGGCCAAAAGGCTGACCCGGAAACGTGGCGAGTTCAAGTGCCTTTGCCGCTCACTCGTAAAGCGGCAATTAGAAATGATTGTGAAAAACGTCGGACCCGACCTTGTGAGCATCGGGCTGAATATCGCGACGCTGGCCGTTCTCGGCGACGTTTCCTGACCGCCATACAAGAAACAATACGCCCATGAAGTAACCAACCTGGATGATGAGCGCGCAAACAAGCGTCTGCACTGCCGTTGTCCAGACAGACCCCGTCAGCCAGTAAATTGCGATAGCGAAGGCTGCGAGAGCCAGCAACATGCCACGTAAAAATAGAACGAACGACATGATTATAATACCATCATCGTGGCGAAGAACGATGCAGGTTCAACATTTGCGCCGCTTTCCTTGAGCCATTCAGGCCCTGGCTGCTCCCGGCAGCGCGGCTGTCTTTCCTCAACAGCGATCTTCTAAGGTTAGTAAAGAAACACAAGTTTTATCTCAATATGGTCCATCCGTAAGGCCAAACGCACCATAGAGCAATATGGATGCGGCCCAATAATCAATTTTTGGTAGATTTTTTTTCGCAGCGCACGCTAACCGATTTAATAAGCGGCCATTCGCAAACGTGATCCCGCCGTGAGGGCCATGTATCGTTTCTGATGTCGAAAGTATTTTTCTAGAATATACTTACACTGCGTTTACGTTGGGAACTCAGTTTTGATACGTGACAAAAAATTGTCAAATTCATCACCCTATACGGTCGGCCTTGACTGATTTTTAGCCATCCCTACTGAGGCGAATCCGACGCTTCAACTGCCCAAGTAGCCCCGCGGGTTACGGAGAACGCCAGTAAAATTATGGTCTTCCTGAAAAATTCGATAGAAAGCGCGAAAGCCTGGTTGCACTGCAACATGTTTCGCGTATGCTCGCTGTGTTCGTCATCCTCGGTTCGGAGTTTGCAACATGCGAACGGCTGATAGGCTCCTTAGCAAGCCCGCACGTCTTTTTGCGCGGTCGGAGGGGCAGACGCCGCCTATCGGCGGCGTGATCAAGCGGACATTCGATCTTACCGCGTCAATCATCGCGCTTATCCTGCTGGCGCCCCTGTTCATGATGATCGGGGCGCTCGTTAAGTCCGGCGACGGGGGAAGCATCCTCTATGGCCACAAGCGGATCGGCCGGAACGGCGAAACGTTCCATTGCCTGAAATTCCGCACTATGGTCGAGAATGGCGACGAGGTGCTGCAACGGCATCTTCGCGACAACCCCGAGGCGCTGGAAGAGTGGACCGCGACGCGCAAGCTCCAGAACGATCCGCGCGTAACGCGTGTGGGCCAGGTTCTTCGCAAGCTCAGCCTGGACGAGCTGCCGCAGATCCTGAACATCGTGCGTGGCGAGATGTCGGTTGTCGGACCGCGCCCTGTCGTTTCCGAAGAACTCGATTATTACGGGCCCGCAGCCGAATTCTACCTGGCGTCGCGCCCGGGATTGACGGGGCTCTGGCAGGTCAGCGGCCGCAACGACGTGTCCTACGCCGCACGCGTGGCCTTCGACACGCATTACGTCCAGAACTGGTCTCTTGCGACCGACCTTGCGATCATCATCAAGACGGTTCCGGCCGTCGTCGCCTCGCGCGGCAGTTACTGACCGCGCCTGACGCGGCATCCGCCGGCCTGCCAACGGGCATGCGCCGGCACAGGAGGCTTTCTTGACGCTCCGTCCCTCTTTATTCCGCCTCGCCGGCGCGCTTGTCGCTGCCGGCATATGCATGCCGGCCAGCGCCCAGGACAGCGGCGACGGCTACCGGCTCGGCGCCATGGACAAACTGCGCATCCGCGTCGTCGAATGGCAGAGCGCGGAGGGTGCGGTCCGCGACTGGAGCGCCCTTGGCGGCGATTACCTCGTCGGCCCCGACGGGTCGATCTCCCTGCCCTTCATCGGCCAGATCGAGGCTGCCGGCCGGACCCCGGCCGAGATTGCATCCGTGATCGGCGAAGACCTTCAGCAGACACTAGGCCTGATGGACAGGCCGAACGCATCGGTGGAACTGGCCGAATTCCGGCCGGTCTTCGTGGCAGGCGACGCACAGAATCCCGGCCGCTACCCATACGATCCGGATCTGACGGTGCTCAAGGCCGTCAGCATCGCAGGCGGCCTGCGCCGCGCCACCGACAGCAACATGCGCCTGGAGCGCGACGTCATCCGCGCCACGGGCGAGCATGACGTCGTCGAAGCCAACCGCAATCGGCTGATCGTCAAGCGCGCGCGCCTTGAGGCCGAGGCGGCCAACCGCACCGAGTTCGACGCGCCCGCCGAACTGAAGGGCCTTCCGGACTTCGCGTCCATGATCTCGGACGAGACGTCCATCATGGAGACGCGGCGCAAACGGCTGGACCTGCAGCTCGAAGCACTGGACGACCTGAAGCAGCTTCTGGCCAATGAGGTCGAGGCGCTGCAAAAGAAGATCGTCGCCCAGAACCGCCAGATAGAGCTGACCCGCAAGGAACTCAGCGGCATCGGCGACCTGTCCAATCAGGGCCTCGTGGTCAATTCGCGGCTTCTGGCCGTCGAGCGGACGATGGCCGAACTGGAAACGCGCCTGCTCGACTACGAGACGGCGTTGCTGCAGGCGCGTCAGGAAATCACCAAGGCGCAGCAATCGGCAACCGACCTGGAAAACGACCGGGCCGCGGAGATCGCCCGCGAGCGCCAGCAGGTGGAAGCCGACATTCGCGCCGCCGACCTGCAGCTTGCCACCAACCAGAACCTGGTGTCGGAGGCGATGGCGCAGGCGCCCGTGGCCAATGTCGGCCTGTTCAACGAGAATGTGCGGATCGAGTACAAGATCGTCCGCACCGTCGAAGGCGAACCGCGAGAACTTTCCGCGGAAGAGAACACGCCCGTCCTGCCGGGCGACGTGGTCAAGGTCGCGCTTGCGGCGATCCCCGTGAACTGACGGCAACGCCATGCGCATCGCCAGGGCATGGCTGATCGACCCGCAGCGCAACAGCCTCTACGGCGTCGCCGCGATGACGCTGTCGGTCTTCGTGTTCGCCTACTCGACCATTTTCGGGCCGATCTCGATCTTGGCCTATTACGCGCTGTGGCTGCCGCTGATCTTCGTGGATTACCGCAAGGTGCTGGGCTCTGTCGTGCTGGCGCCATGGATCGTGGCCTTCGTGGCCGTCGCGCTTTTGTCTACCTTCTGGTCCGATGCCTTCTCGACAACGGCGCGCGCCAGCGTCCAGTTCGCCACGCATGCGCTCTGCGCCCTGATCGCCGTCAATACGCTATCCGTGCGCAATCTGACGCGCGGCATCGTTATCGGGGTCGCGCTGGTACTGGTCTACTCGTTCCTGTTCGGCCACTACAGCTACGACGCGCTCGACGGAACCTACAGTTTCGTGGGCGCCTTCTCGTCCAAGAACCAGCTCGGCCTCTATGCCTCGCTCGGCGTCTATTTCGGCCTTGCGGCCGTGTTCATCCTGGGTGAACGGGGCTTGTGGCGCATCGGATGCCTCGCAGGCGTCCTGTTCTCGGCCTACGGAATGGTCGCGTCGCAATCCGCGACATCCATCCTCGCAACGGTGGCCACCGTGCTGGTAACCTACGGCCTGCGCGTCCTGCTTGCCTTTCGTCCAAGCCACCGCCGGGTCATCCTGATCGTCGCCATCCTTGCCGTCGCGGCGCTCGTGCCGGTGCTGGCCGGGGCGGGGTTCGCCGACGCCGTGCTGGGGATATTCGGCAAGGATTCCACCCTGACGGGCCGCACCTATCTCTGGGCGCAAGGCATCGCGGCCGGCAACCAGAACCCTTTAGGGGGCACGGGCTACTATGCCTACTGGGTGCAGGGTTTTCCGGAAGCCGAACGCCTCTGGTACGAATTCTACATCGCCACGCGAACCGGCTTCCACTTCCACAACACCTATATCGAACTCTATGTGGAGCTTGGTTTTATCGGCCTTCTGGTCATGACGTTCTTTTTGTACCGGACGCTGTTCGGACATCTTGGGGCGATGACGCGGGATGCGCACAACCCCACTGCGCACCTGATGTTCGGCCTCGTCACCATGTTCGTGATCCGATCCTTCGTGGAGATCGACATCATCACGCCCTATACGATCGGCGCTTTCCTCATGTTCTATGCCGCCGGGCTTCTGGTGAAGCGACGGCGCGCTTCTGCGGGCGCTCAAGCTGCGGCGGCCATGACGGCACGGCGCGGCCCGCATTCAGGAGGGTCAGAAGCGGTGGCACCCGCGCGATGATCTGCAGCGCCACGACCGAGGTTGCCAGCGCCGCAAAGGGCAGCCCGAAGAAGGTGATCGGGAACAGGTCCGACCCGTAATTGCCGAAGGCCCGCCGCAGCAGGATCTGCCCGTAGTCGAACAGGATCGCGTGGCTGCAGAAGGCGAAGAAGACATAGGGCTCCAGCTCGCGGCACAGCTTGCCGAAGCGCAGCGTGGCCAGAAGGCTTGTCAGGCGCCAGATCGCGGCCGCCATGGAAAACCGCAGCGCGATGTCGAAGGCGGTCGACGCATCCTCGCTCCAGTTGACGATCGAGCCCTGGTTCACGCGGACGACCAGGAAGACGGCGACGATCGGCAGAAGCGCCAGCGACAGCGGAGCAGCGATCCTGTCGAGGTCGTCGCGTGTCAGGCCCCTGTCCCTCAGCCACAGGCCGGCCGCGAAGAACAGCATCAAGGGCGGCCTTTGCAGCAGATGCAGCGGTTCGCCGAAGAACGCAAAGAGGAGCAGCGCGCCCGCCGTAGCCAGAGGCGCCCGCCGCAGGCCTGCCAGTAGGATCGGCGTGAACAGGCAGCAGACGAACAGATCGCGCAGGAACCACAGCGGCACGACCATCGGCCATTCCGTTATGGCCAGGAAGCCGTTGGCGAGGCCCATCGCATCGAGCGCCGGGAGCTTGTCCCATTTGCCGGTCAGCAGGCCATAACCCACGATACAGGCCAGCATGACGCTGTTCCAGGCGACAAGCGGCACCAGCAGCGTCAGTGCCTTGGACCGGTACAGCCGCAGCGTGCCGATCTTGGCGATGGTGCTTACGATGAGATAGCCGGAAACGATGCTGAGCAGGGCGACGGAGCTCAACCCCATCACCCGCGTCAGCAGAAAGTAGGCGATGTCGAACGCCCCTTCCGCCGGCCGGGCGTTGACGTCATCCGTGACACCGGCCTGAATGTGCACGAACATCATCATGAAGATGCAGATGGTGCGGCCTATGCGGATGCGGTCGGAATCCTGCGGGTCCAGGCGAGTTGCGCCCGATGCGTGCGGTGCCGGGAAAGCCATCCCACGGTCCCTCCTGTTCGGAACATGCGTCCCCGGCGCTCGATCGGCGATACGCGGAGGGAAGTCTGGTTCGTCAGTTGGGGCGGCCCCTGGACATCGATGCGGGCCGCGCGAGACGATCGGGTCATCGACCGTCTTTCGTAAGGTCGACAAAGTATGCCCGATGGAATGTGGCATCGCAATGCACAATCACTAATTGATATCGCAAGCGTTGATTCTGTCGACAGGCCGCGCGTGCGAATACGGAATGGTTCCAATTCTCACGCGCATGTTCTAACCCTTGGATAAAGCGCGCCGGGCCGGTCCGTCGGCGGCGCTCCAATGGAATGGAAAGCCCGTGCCCGAGATGCCCGAAGGCCAGAACCGTCCTGCTGGCGATACACCCCGCGTTGCGCTGTTCGTCACCTGCCTCGTGAACGTCATGCGCCCCGCCATTGCGGAGTGCACGATCGACCTTCTCGAAGCGGCCGGAGCGCGCGTCGAGGTGCCCCTGGCGCAAACCTGCTGCGGCCAGCCCGCATTCAATTCGGGCGACGAGGCCGGCGGTGCGCGGATGGCCAAGCACCAGATCCCGCTTCTGGAAGACTATGATTATGTCGTGGTGCCCTCCGGCTCCTGCGGCGCGACGATGAAGCACGAATGGCCGAAGGCGCTGGCGGGGGAGCCGCAATGGGCTGCACGGGCAGAGGCGCTGGCCGGGCGCACCTACGAGGTTCTGACCTTCCTCAGCGACGTGATGCATTTCGTGCCCAAGGCGCCGCCGCTGGCCACGAGCGCCACCTATCACGATACCTGCTCCGGCCTGCGCGAACTCGGCATCCATGATCAGCCCCGCCGCCTCCTGGCTGCCGTCGAGGGTCTGGAGATGCGTCCTTTGCCGGGGGCAGACGTCTGCTGCGGGTTCGGCGGAACCTTCTGTGTGAAATATCCCGCCATCTCCAACGCCATCGTCGGCGAGAAGGCGGACGCGATCGAGGGTACGGGGGCGGCGATGCTGCTCGGCGGTGACCTCGGCTGCTTGATGAACATGGCCGGCAAGCTGCAGCGGCGCGGCTCTTCGGTACGGGTCTTCCATACGGTGGAGGTTCTGGCCGGCGCGGCGGGCGGACCCGCCATCGGCGAAAAGGGAGACGGGCGATGAGCGAGCTGGCAACGCTTCCGCCGTTCAAGACGCGGGCCGGCGAGGCCCTGGCCGATGGCTGGCTCAAGACGGCCATCGACCGCACCACGGGCACGGCGCGCACCAAGCGCGCGGCCATCGTGGGACAATGGCCCGATTTCCAGGTGGCGCGCCAGCGTGGCAAGGCCATCAAGGATCATGTCGTCGCCAATCTCGGCCACTACCTTGCCGAGTTCGAGCGCAATGCCATCGCCAGCGGCGCGCATGTGCATTACGCGTCCACGGCAGACGAAGCCGCCGACCTGGTCGTGCGCCTGTGCAAGGAGGCCGGCGCACGCAGCGTCACGCGCTCCAAATCGATGCTCGGCGAAGAGATCGGGCTGCCGCATGCGCTGGCGGAAGCCGGCATCGAGCGTGTCGAGACCGACCTTGCCGAACATATCGTGCAACTGGCCGGCGAGCGCCCCAGCCACATCATCTGGCCGGCGCTCCACAAGACGCGCGAGCAGATCTCGGAACTGTTCAAGGCCGCCCACGACGACCCGCACGGAGAGGAGACGCCCGAGGCGATGGCCGCCTCTGCCCGACGCTTCCTGCGCGTCAAGTTCCTCGAGGCCGATATCGGCATATCGGGCGCCAACTTCCTTGTCGCCGACAGCGGCTCCGTGTGCACCGTCACCAACGAGGGCAACGCGGAGATGACCACGACGCCGCCGCGCGTGCACATCGTGACGGCCGGCATCGAAAAGCTGATCCCATCCGCCGCCCATGCCGCCACCATGCTGCGGCTGCTGGTGCGCTCCGCCACAGGCGCTGCGCTTACCCAGTACACGACTTTCCATACCGGCCCGAAGCGCCCGGGCGATCTCGACGGCCCGGACGCATTCCATATCGTTCTCGTGGATAATGGTCGCACCCGCATGCTGGCCGATCCGGCCCTGAAGGACATGCTTCGCTGCATCCGCTGCGGCGCGTGCATGAACCATTGCCCGGTCTTCAACCAGATCGGCGGCCATGCCTATGGCGGCACCTATCCCGGACCGATGGGCGCCGTCCTGACGCCCGTCTTCGACGGGCTCGAAAAATCGCGCGATCTGGTCGGAGCCTGCACGCTCAACGGCCGCTGCCGCGAAGTGTGCCCCGTCGACATCCCCCTTCCGACGCTTATCAAGGGCTGGCGCGACCGTAGCTGGCGCGAGGGACTGGAACCCGCAACCATGCGCAGCGGCGTCAAGGCATGGGTATTCCTGTCCACCCATCCGCGCCTGTATCGTGCGGTCGGCCGCCTCGGATCGCTGGCCTTGCGTATCCTCGGGCGCGGCAACGGCCGCATCCGGCGTCTTCCGCTGGCTGGCGGCTGGACGCAATTCCGCGACATGCCCACGCCCGACGGCCCGTCCTTCCTAGCCAGTCGGGCCGCGCGGCAAAGGAAAAAGCCATGAGTGCGCGGCAGGACATCTTCGAGCGCATCGCACAGGCAATCGGCCCCGCCCGGCCACCGGCAGAGATCGCGGCCGAGGCAGCCGCCCTCCTGGCCGACCCGGAGGCCGTGCGCCCCCCAACCCCGCGCGGCGACCTCGGAACGCGCTTCATGGACGCCGTCACGCGCCTGCCGCCCGGCGCCTCGGTGGAGCAGATCGACGACATGTCCGCCCTGCCTGCCGCCGTCGCCCGGCGTCTGGCTGCGATGGGCCTTGAGCCGGCGCTGAAGATCCAGCCCACCCCGGACTTTCAGGCGCTGGATTTCCAGGCCGTCGGAATCGGTCTGCGCGACGCGGTGGACGACCGCACCTCCCTGTCGCTGGCAGAGGCTGCGATTGCCGAAACGGCAAGCCTCGTCATCCGGTCGGGCCCGCATATGCCGATCCTGGATGCCTTCCTGCCGCTGCACCATCTGGTGGCCGTCCGGCGGCGCGATATCCTGCCCTACCTGGACGATTTCCTCGACCATGCCGATCTTGTCCGCAGCCGCAACGTCGTGATCGTAACCGGGCCAAGCGGCACGACAGACATCGAAGGCAGCCTCGTGATCGGCGTGCACGGCCCGGCCACGCTGCATATCTTCGTCGTGGACGAGGGCTGAGCCACCGCCATGTGGACACGCCGCTTGTCCGGGACAGACCCGTTCGAGGCAGCGCGGCGGCTGCGTCCGCTGGGCGGCCTCGCCTTTCTGGACAGCGCCGCGGCCGGGCCGCCGCTCGGCACGCGCTCCTTCGTCGCGGCAGCGCCGTTCCTGCGTTACGAGATCGATTCGCTGAACGGCGACCTCGAATCGCTGCGCACGCTTTTGGCGCGATACCGGATCGAGGCGGACGGTAGCCGTGCGATGGCCGGCGCGGCGATCGGCGCTGTTGCCTATGATTTCGCCCATCGCCTCGAAAGGCTCCGCAAGCCGCCTGATTGGGACGACCAGGCGCCCCTCGCCGCGTTCGGCCTGTACGGCACGGTGCTGACCTTCGACCACATATCCGGCCAGGCCGTCATGGCGAGCGCCGGCTTCTCGCAGGCACACGACAGGCATACGCCCGCCACCTTGCGCCGTGACGAGGCGGAGCGGCAGTTCGATCATATCGAGGCCGCCCTGGCGGCGGAGCCGCAGCCGCTGGCGCACAATCCGCCGGTTACGGGTTTTCGTTCGGATTTCACGCGCGCCGATTACGAGCGCGCCATAGCGCGCGTGCGCGCCTATATCCGCGAAGGCGATATCTATCAGGCAAATATCGCGCAGAGTTTTTCCGCCGAGCTTCCGGACGGCTTCGACGCCCTCGCCTTCCATGGCGCCCTGCGCAACCGCAACCCAGCCCCCTTCGCCGCCTATCTGGAACTACCCGAAGAGACCGTCGTGTCCTCTTCGCCGGAGCGGTTCATGGCGCTGGCCGGCGATGCGATCGAGACGCGTCCCATCAAGGGGACGGCCCGCCGCTTGCCCGATCCGGCACAGGACAGGCAGCAGGCCGAGGCGCTTCTGGCCTCGGTCAAGGATCGGGCGGAGAACGTCATGATCGTCGATCTCCTGCGCAACGACCTGTCGCGCGTGGCAATCGCCGATACGGTCGACGCCCCGGTGCTGTGCGGCCTGGAAAGCTACGCATCCGTCCACCATCTGGTGTCGGTGGTCACTGCGCGCCTGCGCCCAAACCTCGATGCACTCGACATCGTGGCGGCCTGCTTTCCCGGCGGGTCCATCACCGGCGCCCCGAAGATCCGCGCCATGGACATCATCACCGAGCTGGAGCGACGGCGGCGCGGCATCTATTGCGGCTGCATCGGCTATCTGGGGTTCGATGGCTCGATGGATTTCAACATCGCCATACGCACCGTCAGCCTTGCCGCCGGCCGGGCGCGGCTGTCGGCAGGCGGCGGCATCACCATACTTTCGGACCCGCAGGCCGAGTACGACGAAAGCCTTGCCAAGGCGGCCCGCCTTCTCGAAACCTTCGAGGCCGGCTCATGATCGTGATGATCGACAATTACGACAGCTTCGTCTTCAACGTCGCACGCTACTTCGAACGGCTCGGGCTCGATATGCGCGTGCTGCGCAACGATGCCGCCAGCGTCGACGCCATCGTCGACATGGCGCCGCAAGCGGTGGTGATTTCGCCCGGTCCCTGCACGCCGGCGCAAGCCGGCATCTCGACCGAAATCGTGCAGCGCCTGTCGGGGCAGTTGCCGATCCTCGGCGTCTGCCTTGGCCATCAGGTCATCGGAGAGGCATTCGGTGGCCGGGTCACCCATGCGCGGATGCCGCTGCATGGGCAGGCCTCGGACATTCTGCACACTGGCGAGCGGTTGTTCGCCGGCTTGCCCAATCCGGCGCGCGCCGGGCGCTACCATTCCCTCATCGTCGAGGAAACGCCGGAAATGGCGTCGTCACTGACGGTCGATGCGCGATCGCCGGAAGGCGAGATCATGGCCCTGTCGCATCGCACCCATCCGACCTACGGCATCCAGTTCCACCCGGAATCGGTGCTGACACCGGACGGGCTCGGCCTGATCGCCAACTTCATCGCCCTCGCCCGCCGGCAATAAGCCATGCCGGATCGAACCAGCGGTCGGCCGGCCCGTCATAGGGGACGCGGTTGATGTCCCAGTGCCGGATCAGCGGGGCATAGACGTCCCAGACCGAAGGGCCGCCACCGATATAGACGACCCGATCCGCAAAGCGGGACAGGACATCCCCCGGCTCGTCGCTGGAGCGGATTTCAACGATGGTCCTGTCGGCCTTCGCGAAATCGGGAAACGAGGCCACCGTGCGCGGGCCCGCCACCAGGACATGACCGCGCGTGATCTCGAAGAAGCGTTCGACGTCCTCGACGAAGGGCCGCTCGCGGGCGCCCTCCCAAGGCAGGACGCCGTTCAACCCAAGCTGGCCGCTACGGCCGATCGCGCAGATCGCGCGGACGTCAGCCATCCTTCACCCTCCCCCCATTCGGACCCCGGTCAGGCCACGGCCCGGTCGGGAAACCAACTGCAGTCTATCTCATAGTCGCGGTCGGTGAAGTCCACTTCGGCGGCGAGGCGCTCGTGATTCTTCAGCGACATCATCCGGCCTTCCCGGGCCAGATGCCCCTGATCTTCCAGGACGCGCAACGCGCGGTTGACGGACACGATGGACAGGCCGACCACATTGCCGATCAGTTGCTGCGACAGCGGCATCAGGAACCACTCCTTCTTCAGCCTGCCGGTTATGGACTGGCGCGCCCGCGTCTGCAGAAGGAAAAGCGCGACCCTGTCGCGCGGGTTCATGCTGGTCGAGGCGCGCAGCCTGTCCAGCATGGACACGCGCTCCAGCGTCACGAACGTAAAGAACAGCGCCGCCAGCCGTGGATGATAGGCAAAGGCATCGCGCAGCCCTTCCTTGGGAAAGGGGCACAGCTCGAGGTCGGTTGCGGCGGTATAGACCAGCGTCGACAGTTCGCAGCCGAGCTGGCTGATACCGACGACGTCACCCGGGTGGAAAAGCTCGGTTATGATCTGCTGCCCCTCGACATCCGTCGTGTGGGCGTAGAGCCACCCCTCCCGGACGACGAAGACGTTTCCGATGCGGGTACGCCCCCCGATCACCGTGCTGCGGCGCGGCAGACTCAGATGGTCGCCTTCCATGTGCGCCAGAAATGCCCGTTCCGCATCGGTCAGCGACAGATAGTGGGATAGCTTCGCTACCAGACAACTCGACATCCCTGATCGCCCTTCCCGTCGGTTCGCTCAAACTGCGGCCATATAAGCGGGTTTCCACCTCAGGTTGCCTAGAATCTGTCCCGTAATTAGCTGGACGGCAATGCTTTATTCGTTTGGAGCAATTTTTCGCTTGTTTAAAGCGGTTTAATGCAACTGCCGGTTGGGACGCTATAGATCGCCTATGGATGAGCTCTCGTTTCCGACATCTGGTGGCGGTACCCCGCGCAATGCCCGCGGGGAGGAAGGTGAAGATCCGCTTCCGCTCGTCCGGGCCCTTCTGTCGATCTCCAAGTCGACCCGTGCCTTTCTGGCGCTCCTTCTTTCCGATATCGGGCTGCATCTTGGCCAGGACCAGTTGATCGCCTGTCTTCAGCACGGCGAGCCGATGAGCGTATCGACGCTGGCCGACCGAATCGCGGTGCGGCCATCGACCGTTTCCAAGATGCTGGACCGGCTGGTCGAGAAGGGAGCGGTCCGCCGTGTCGTCAGCGCGCAGGATGCGCGACGCACGATGGTTCTTCTGACGGAAGAGGGCGCCGCGTTGAAGCCGCGTGTCGCGCAGGTCTGGGCGCGGCTCGAAAGCGAGCTGTCGGGCGGCATGTCGCCGGACGAGGCGCGGGCCGTCAAGGACGCCATGGCGCGCATGGACCTTCTGCTTGCGACGCGGCTGCGCCGCCATCGATAGCGCTTTCGGCGAATATTCTTTGAATCGGTTCAGAAGCCGTTCATCGCTTCTATGTATGGTGCACGCGTGCACTCTACCGGGTGCTGGATTTGTCGGGTTTTTTGCGTATGCTCACACAACGCTCAGGCTCCAATAAAAAGTCAGCCGATACATTGAGTTCTTCATTCAAGACCACAAGACGCACCGCCATGGGTTACGGCCTGGGTGGTATCATGACGGCCATCCTGGCAGGCCGCGCCTATGCCCAGGACGCCGAGCCTGCACCCACCCAGCCGACCGAGCCGCCGCAGCCGCCCGCCGCGCCCGTGCCGCCGCCGGTCGAGCCGACGATGGTGGACCTCAACGATTTCAGCTTCGACGCCCTGTCGGAAGCCATGCGGAACCGTGCGGCGCAAGCCTATGTCGAGCCGGCCAACGATCTGCCCCAGCCGATCCAGGATCTCGACTATGACGGCTATCGGCGGATCCTGTTCCGCCGCGAGCGGACGGTCTGGGCGAACGACCCGTTCAACTTCCACCTGCAGGCCTATTTCCCGGGCTTTCTCTACAAGGTCACGACGCGCGTCCACATCGGCGACGGATCGCGCTTCGCGCCCTATCCGTTCTCGGGCGCGGATTTCGAGTTTCTCGCCCCGCTCGATCCGAACGTCTACCAGAACCTGCAATTGCCCGGCGTCGCCGGCTTCCGCCTGAACTACCCGCTCGACCGCCCCGACCGGTTCGACGAGCTGGTCTCGTTTCTGGGCGCAAGCTATTTCCGCGCGCTGGGCATGGGCAATCGCTACGGCCTGTCGGCCCGTGGTCTGGCGCTGAATACCGCCACCAGCGTTGCCGAGGAGTTTCCCCGCTTTACGGCCTTCTACATCGTCCAGCCCAAGGAAGGCGACCGGACGATCCAGATCTATGCCGAAATGGACAGCCCGAGCGTCACGGGCGCCTATTCCTTCCTGATCCGGCCCGGCGCCGAAACGGTGATCGACGTCAACAAGCGGCTGTATTTCCGCCAGTCCGTCGAGCGACTGGGCGTCGCGCCGCTGACGTCGATGTACTTCTTCGGCGAGAACGACCATCCCGAGCGCGAAGACTTCCGCCCGGAAGTCCACGACAGCGATGGCCTGTTCATCGAGCGGGTCAATGGCGAACGCCTGTGGCGCCCGTTGAAGAACCCGACTGAGCTTGCGCTCAGCTATTTCGGCGAAAGCTCGCCGCGCCGCTTCGGCCTTTTGCAGCGCGACCGCGAGTTCGACCATTATCAGGATGTGGAGGCGCGCTACGAAGTCCGCCCGTCCCTGATCATCGAGCCGCAGGGAGACTGGGGCCGGGGCGTCGTCCAGTTGGTGGAGATTCCGACGGAGTCGGAGGCCAACGACAATATCGTCGCCTTTTGGGTGCCGGAAGAGCGGCCCGAGGCAGGCAGCCAGTACGAATTCCGCTATCGCATGCGCTGGGGCCTCATCGAGGAGATGCGCAGCGACGTGGCCGTGGTCCTCGGCACCTTTGCCGGGCTCGGGGGCAACGCCGCCCATACGGGCGACATCAACACCCGCCGTTTCGAGATCAATTTCGATGGCGGCACGGCAGCCAACCTGCCCGGCGGATCGGTGGTCGAGCCCATCGTGGACATTCCGCAGAATGCCCGCATCGAGCATATCGGCGTCAACCGGCTGCCCGGCGGCGGCTGGCGTCTGTCGATCGAGCTGGAAAAGCTCGACAGCGCACCCGTGGAACTGCGGGCAAAGCTGGCGGTCGGCGGACGCGTGGTCAGCGAAACCTGGCTGTACCAATGGATCGGCCAATGACCGCCAACCCCACCCCGACATCGGCGCCGCAGCACAGGCATGAGGTGCCCCTGCCGAAGGTGCCGGCCGGCGTTCTGGTTGGACGGCCGGACCTGTCGGAAGACGAGGTACGCCGCGCCATCGCCGAGCGTCTCGCATTCGAAGGTCGCAGCGGGCCCGAGCCCGACGTGGTGCTTCTGGCGGCGCGCATCGGCAAGCGCAAGGCCCTCGCATTCCTGCGCAAGCTCGTCCTGCCGCCTCCGCAAGGCAGCCTCGACATGCCGGAGCGCCCGATACTGCGGTCTCAATATGGCGTGACTCCGCGTCACTGAACGGGCATAAGGCAGCGCTCTCGACGCATTGCCGCTTGAATGGACGGGATTGGCTTGGTCATTTTCGGAAGAATCCTATTCGCGCTCGTGGCGCTGGCGCTGGCTGTCGTGGCGGGATTCCTGTTCGCCACCATCATCACGGCCAATGGCGCGACCTGGCTGCATTTCGCCCAGGTCTGCCTGCTGATCGTCTGCTGCATGTGGCTGGCCTGGGGCTTTAACACCGCAGTTGCCGGCATCTTCTTCTCCAGAGGCAAGCCGAACCGGCGCGGTGGCGTGCTGGCGCCGGCCTCGGTCAACCGTTCGGCCGTCCTGGTGCCCGTGTACAACGAAGACGCGGACGCCGTCATGGCGCGCGTTGCCGCCATGATCGAGGGCTTGCGGCGTATCCGCCGGCTCGAGGCGTTCGACTTCTTCGTCCTGTCGGACTCCACCAAGGCGGAATCCGTCGCGGCCGAGCGCAGGGCCGTCTTCGAGATCGCCGGCGCGCTGGAAACGGGGACGCATCTCTACTATCGCCACCGCGAAAAGAACACCAACCGCAAGGCCGGCAATATCGGCGAGTTCGTCACCCAGCAGGGCGGCGCCTACACCTACATGATCGTGCTGGACGCAGACAGCCTGATGCGGCCCGAGACGCTGGTCGAGATGGTTGCGCGGATGGACGACGACGACGAGCTGGCGCTGCTGCAGACACAGCCGCTCATCATCAACCGGCGCAGCCTGTTCGGCCGTGCGCTGCAATTCTCGGCGGCCCTGTACTCGCCCTTCTTCTCGCGCGGGATCGCGGCCCTGCAGGGCCGTGAAGGCCCGTTCTGGGGCCACAACGCGATCATCCGCACCCGCGCCTTCGCGCAGAGCTGCGGGCTGCCGCATCTGTCGGGCCGCCCCCCCTTTGGCGGCCATATCCTGAGCCACGATTTCGTCGAGGCGGCGCTGCTGGCGCGCGACGGTTGGAAGGTGCGTGTCGATCCAGACCTCGAAGGCTCCTTCGAAGAGGCGCCGTCGAACCTGATCGAATATGCCAAGCGCGACAGGCGCTGGTGCCAGGGCAATCTGCAGCATGGCCGGCTGATCCCCGCGCCGCGCCTGCGCTTCTGGAGCCGCGTCGCGATGGTGTCCGGCATCATGGCCTATGCCGCTTCGCCCATCTGGCTTCTGTTCCTCATCGTCTCGATGCTGGATCCCATCCTGGCGCCGGCGCCCAACTACTTCCCGGGCGACAGCCTGTTTCCCGTCTTCCCCCGCCCGGAAACCACCAAGGCGCTGCTGCTTCTGATCGGCATCTTCACGCTGCTGCTGCTGCCCAAGACGCTGATCGCCTTCCGCGCCGCCCTGTCGCACCGGGCGGCGCGCTTCGGCGGCTCCATCGCCGTTCTGGCGGGGGCCACGTGCGAACTTATCCTGACCAGCGCGCTCGCACCGATCATGATGCTGTTCCAGTCCAAGGCCGTTGCCGAAATCTTGATGGCGCGTGACAGCGGCTGGCCGTCCACCGACCGCGAGGACGAAGGCGTTCCACTGTCGGCTGCCTTTGCCGCAAGCTGGTGGATGGTCATCGTGGGCGCCATCCTGATGGTGACGAGCTACGTCTACACGCTGACGCTGTTCCTGTGGGTGCTGCCGATCGCCCTGCCGCTTGTCGTGGCGCCGCTGTTCATTTCGCTCACCGCAGATCCTGTGCTGGGAGACAAGGCACGGGCGCTTTCCATCTTCGCGACACCGTTCGAGATCGCTCCCGAACCGGTGATCCGCGCTTCCGAAGCATGGCACCAACGCCTTGCCGGCGCACAAAAAACACTATCTCAACCGCGAAGGGACCAGAGGACGGGTACGTCGGATCCTATCGAGACGCCCGCCAGAGGCTGAAAGTCGAACAGCCATGAGCCTACATGACAGCGTCTTTCTCCGTCCGGAGCGAGACTACAGGATCGATTTTTTCCGCGGCGTGGCGCTGGTGATGATCTTCATCAACCACATACCGGGCGTTCTGTGGGAAAATTTCACGAGCCGCAATTTCGGCTTTTCCGACTCGGCCGAAGTCTTCGTCTTCCTGGCCGGCGTCGCCAGCGCTTTCGCCTATGGGCGGCTCTTCCTTCAAGGTTCGCCGCTGATCGCATCGCTGAAGGCGGCCCGGCGCGCGGGCGTTCTCTATCTCGTGCACATCGCCCTTACCATGGCGGTCATCTCGCTGTTCATCTGGTTCGCGCTGGCGCTCGGCAAGGGAGATATCCTCCGCCAGATCGGGCTGGGCCCCCTTCTGACGCAGCCTCTCGATGCGCTGTACGGCATCGCCACCCTCGGCAACCAGCTCGGCTACCTGAATATCCTGCCGCTCTACGCCGCGCTGCTGCTGATGCTGCCGCTCATGCTGCTCGGCATACGATGGATCGGGCTGAAAGGGTTTATCGTCGCTTCGGTTGCCGTCTGGCTGGTCGTCGGCCTCACGCGGCTCAACATTCCCAACTACCCCAATGCCGGCGGATGGTTCTTCAACCCGTTCTCCTGGCAGCTCATCTTCGCCCTCGGCCTCTATACCGGCTTCCAGAAGCTGCGCGGCCAGCCGGCGCTGCCCTACTCGCCAAGGCTGTACGTGCTGGCGCTGGGCTTTCTGGCATTCTCCTGGGCCTTCGTCGGCTTCGGCTGGTGGTCGGTGGAGCGGATGATCCCGCTGCCGTCCCTCTTTGTCGGCTTCGACAAGACCTACATGTCCATTCCGCGCCTTCTGCACCTTATCGCGCTTGTCTACGTCTTCGCCCATGCGCCGAAGATGTCGCCTTTCAGCCGCGTCGGCGCCGCCAATCCGTTGACCATGCTCGGGCGCCACTCATTGCCGGTCTTTGCCGTCGGCACCTTCCTGTCGCTGCTGGCGCAGGCGCTGCGCTTCGGCAACGACACGACGTTGGCCTACGATACGGTGCTGGTAACAGGTGGCCTCGCCATCCAGTTCGCATTGGCGCGCTATCTCGATTGGTGGCACGTCGCCTCGAAACCGCAGAAGGCCGTGCGCGCCAACGCGGCCACGCGGACGGAGCAGCCGCGCGACGCCCAGCCCGCCAAGGCCATGGCGCCGGCCGCGCGGCGCACCCCATGACCCCAGCCGGATAAGCAAGCCAGATGTACAGCGATTCCAACCATCCGTTCTTCAAGCCGCTGTGGCGGCGCGTGCTGATCGTCGGCTCGTGTCTGGTCTGGTCCGGCTTCGAGTGGTGGAACGGCGAGCAGCTCTGGGGCGCGATCACGCTGGCGATCGCGGCCTATGGCATCTTCGCCCTGTTCATCAACTACAAGGCACCGCCCGAAAGCGAGTAGCGCCGGCTCAGTCGGCGGCGCGGTCGGAAACGCCGGCCTGCGCAAAGGTCGCCATGCCGTTGTGGCAGGCCACCGCCGCCTTCACCATCGCAGCGGCCAGTGCCGCGCCCGTGCCTTCGCCCAGCCGCATGCCGAGCGCCAGCAGGGGCACCTTGCCCATCGCCTGCAAGGCGCGCTGGTGGCCGGGTTCGGCGGACACATGGCCGAACAGGCAGTGATCGATCGTATCCGGAGCCAGCTTGTACAGGACGGCGGCGGCGGCCGTCGCCACGAAGCCGTCCACGATAACCGGCACGCGCTGCATCCGGGCCGCCAGTATGGCGCCTCCCATGGCGGCGATTTCCCGTCCGCCAAGCCGGCGCAGCGCTTCGAGCGGATCTGCGGCATGGCGTCCATGAAGGTCTATCGCCTCCTGCACGAGGGCGGTCTTGCGCGCCATGCCGGCACTGTCATGGCCGGTGCCCGGCCCCACCCAGTCGCGCGCGGTGCCACCGAACAGGGCCGCGAAAAGCGCGCTGGCCACCGCCGTATTTCCGATCCCCATTTCGCCGATGCACAGAAGGTCGGGTTCGCCCGCAAGGCACTCCATGCCGTAGGCCATGGTGGCGGCGCAATCGCGCTCCGACAATGCCGGCTCCAGCGTGATGTCGCCGGTAGGGTAGTCGAGCGCGAGGTCGAATATCTTGAGGCCAAGGTCGAACGTGGCGCAGATCTGGTTGATGGCGGCGCCGCCCGCAGCGAAGTTTTCCACCATCTGGCGCGTCACCTCGGGCGGGAAGGCCGAAGCGCCCCGCGCGGCAATCCCGTGATTGGCGGCAAAGACCGCGACGACGGGCCGGTTGACGGTGGGGGCCCGTCCCTGCCAGGCAGCCATCCATTCGGCGATATCCTCCAGCCGGCCAAGAGAGCCGGAGGGTTTCGTCAGTTCTTCCTGGCGGTGGCGTGCATCGTGCCGGGCACGTCCGTCCTGCTGCGGCATCTGCCGGACGAGGGCGCGGATATCGTCGAAGGGAAGGCCGGTGGCGGACATGAAGCGAGACTTTCGGAGTGGCACGATCTAACTGGCCGGTGATAGGCAATCGCGGCGGGCGAAGCAAACGGCTTGCATGCGGACGCCGGCGCGGCGAAAGCTGGCTCCATGATCCAGCCTGTCGCCAGCCTCCTGCGTGCCCTGTCCTTCCTCAGCCGTTTTCCGGCGCTGTCCGGGGCCTTTCACGGCGGGCCGCACCCGCTGGCAGCGGATGCGCCGTCCTTTCCGGTGGTGGGGCTGATCGTCGGGCTTTTGCCCGCCGTGCTGCTGGTACTGGCGATGGCGGCGGGCCTTGCCCCCGTTACCGCCTCCCTCCTTGCCCTGGCGCTTCTGGTGGCTTCCACAGGCGCCCTGCACGAAGACGGGCTCGGCGACACGGCGGACGGCCTGTTCGGCCATGCGGACAAAGACCGTGCGCTTGCCATCATGAAGGACAGCCGCATCGGAACCTATGGCGTTCTGGCGCTGGCATTCGCGCTTTTGCTGCGCATCGCGCTTCTGGCGGAGGTGGCCGACGCCAGTCCGCTTGCAGCGGCCTGTGCCCTGCTGGCGGCGGCAGCGGCCAGCCGTGGCGGCATGGGCCTGTTGTGGGCTTCCCTGCCGTCCGCGCGCCCGGACGGCATTGCCGACAGCCTGGGAAGGCCAACGCGGCGGCAGGGGCTCTGGTCCGTTGCGCTGGGCCTTGTATCGGGCATCCTGTTGGGCCTGCCGGCGGCCGGGCTTGCCGGCATTGCCATCGCGGCCGCGATCTCGACGGGCGTTTATCTGTGGTTCCGGTCCGTCCTGCGCCGTCGCCTGGGCGGGCAGACGGGCGACACTTTGGGCGCCTGCCAGCAGTTGCTGGAAATCGCGATCCTACTGGGCCTGGCGCTCGGCTCAGGCTGAGGCGAACACCAGCAGGACGGCAATCGCCAAAAGCGCGCTGCATGTGCGGCCATAAAGGGCCAGTGCCCGGCCGATATCGGCGATCCGCGCTTCTCTTCGGCCCTCTTGGTTAAGGCAGGGCGCATCGACCGAAAGCGCGCCATAGCGGCGCGGCCCGCCGAGCGACAGGCCCAGCGCCGCGGCCATCGCCGCCTCCGGCCAACCCGCGTTCGGAGATCGGTGCATCGGCGCGTCCCGCCTTGCGATGCGCCAGGCGCGCCGATCCACGGCGACAAGCGCGAACAACAGCGCCGTCAACCGTGCAGCGGGCCAGTTGACCAGGTCGTCCAGCCGTGCCGCACCCATGCCGAAGGCCCGGTGGCGCGCGCTCATATGGCCGATCATCGAATCCGCGGTGTTGATCATCTTGTAGGCGAAAAGGCCCGGCAGGCCGAACAGCGCCGCATAGATGAACGGCGCGATCACGCCGTCGGACGTGTTTTCCGCAAGGCTTTCGATTGCCGCCCGGCAGACACCGGCATCGTCCAGCTGGTCCGGGTCCCGCCCGACGATCATCGATACCGCATGGCGGCCATCGGCAAGCGAACGGGACAACCCGGTGGCCACCGCCGCAACGTGCTGGCGCAGGCTGCCTTGCGCCACGAAGATGGCGATGACGCAGGCTTCCAGCGCAAGTCCGGGCGGGCCCAGAAGGGAAAGGCCCCATTGCATGCCAAGCCCGATCAGGGCCGCCGCCGCCGTCAGCAGACATATGGCGACGATCCCGGCATGGCGTCGGCGCCGCTCCGGCAGGGCGGCGTCGTTCCAGGCGCGGTCGAGCCGATCGATCGCCGCCCCGAACAGCGCCACCGGATGCGGCACATGGCGCCACAGCCATGGCGGATCGCCCACAAGCCTGTCCAGAAGAACTCCCGCCAACAGGGCGATGGCCGAGCCGCCTAGCAGCATAGTGCGCCCGCAAGACGTTCGGCCTCGATCTCGTTCCGGATGTTTCCGAAGCGAAGCCAGGCCGGTTCGTATGCGAAGGGGCGTGTCAGGATATGACACGTCGCGAGCCGCTCGAAGAGCGCCGCTGCCCTGTCATCCCGGACAAGGGTAAACATCGCCGTGCCCCCAAGGATGGAAAGCCCGGCGGCGGACAGCGTTTGCCGCGTCATACGCGCCTGCGCCTCCAGCCGTGCCCTCACCGCGCCTGTCTGCGTCTCGGCCCGCAGCGCGGCCGCACCCACGGCCATGGCCGGCCCGGACACGGCCCATGGCCCGAGGCGGGCCGCGATCTGCCCGGCAAGCTCGGCGCCGCACAAGGCAAAACCCAGCCGAAGGCCCGCATATCCGAAATATTTGCCAAAGGACTTGAGTACGAGAATAGGCAGTTGCCCCGCCGTGTCGCCCGCAAGGCTGCAGACAGGGTCGGCATCGGCGAAAGCTTCGTCCACGACAAGAAGGCCGTTCTGTCTCTGAAGGCGCTCCGCCAGGGCCAGCAGCGCCGGCCGGTCGTATCGCCGCCCATCCGGGTTGTTCGGATTGACGACGACGACCAGCGATGCGTCGGCGGGCATATCATCGAGACCGGCGCATGCGACGGCGTCATGGCCCGCGAGGACAAGCGCGTGCCTGTGTTCCTCATAGGTCGGAGACAGGATCGCCGCGCGGCGCGGCGCAAACAGGTGCGGCCACAATCCGATAAGCGCCTGCGTTCCCGGCGCGGCGACGACGCTGCCGGCCGCACCGTAGAAGGCACGGGCCGCATCCACCAGCGCGGCGTCGTCGGCCGCCTCCGGCAGCCGTGTCCACGCATCCGGCGCGATCTGCGGAAGGGGCAGCGGTTGCGGGTTGATGCCGGTGGACAGATCGAGCCAGTCGGCACGCCGGCCGCCCCAGCGGGCGATGGCTGCGTCGAGGGCTCCGCCATGTTTCAACGCCGCGTCCATCAGGCGGCGCCGTCGATCACATGCAGGAAAGAGCCCATGACCCGGCCTCGATACAGGCCAAGGGGCCCCAAGGCCTGCCCCGTCGCGTCACTGGCGTGGAAAAGCCGGCCTGCATCGCCCTCCGACAGGATCGAGGCATAGTGGAATTCGTGGGCCGTCACGGCCGAAGTCCAGAAAGGCGCATCGTTTGTAGGCGTTGCCTGCCTGTAACCCAGATGCCGGCGCGGTGCCTTAAAACTCGTTTCCAACGGCAGCATGCCCAGCATCGCATGCCGGGTGCCTTCGCCGTCCACCAGGCCATCGCCCAGCACCATATAGCCTCCGCATTCGCCATAGACGAGCGCGCCCCGCATTGCCGAACCGGTCATACCGGCACGGAAGGCGGCCGCGCCGGAAATGCGCCCCGCATGCAGTTCCGGATAGCCTCCCGGCAGGTAGACGGCGTCCGCGCCGATATCCGGCGCTTCGTCGGCCAGCGGCGAGAAGAACGACAGCTCCGCACCGGCCTCCCGCCAGCCGGCCAGCAGATGCGGGTAGGCAAAGGCAAAGGCGTCGTCCCGCGCCACTGCAATGCGCGCGCCGGGCGGCGGCAGCCGGTCCACGTGCTCATTGCCGGCCGGTATCGCCGCGCGCCTGGAGACGTTCAGCAACCCATCGATGTCCAGCGCCGCCTCCAGCCAATCGGCGGCACGGTCGCACAGGCGCTCGACGGCCTCCAACTCCTGCGCGCGGACCAGGCCGAGATGGCGGGACGGGATCGCCAGCGACGGCTCTGCCGGAAGCGCCGCCAGAATGGGGATCGCCAGGGGTTCCAGCGCCGCGCGCAACATCGTCTCGTGGCGCTGGCTGGCGACGCGGTTGAGGATGAGCCCGTCGATGCCGACCGCCGGGTCGTGCATGGCGAAGCCACGCACCAGCGCCGCCACGGACTGCGCCTGGCGGGCGCAATCGATCACCAGGATAACGGGCAGACCCAGCATTTGCGCCAGCGCCGCGGCAGAGCCCCGGCCGTTGGCCGCACCATCGAAGAGGCCCATGGCGCCCTCGACGGCAAGGAGGCCGTCGCCGCGCCCTGCAAGGCGCAGGATCGTCTGCGGCTGCATGGCATACGCGTCGAGATTGACACTGTCGCGCCCACACGCGAGGCGGTGGAAACCGGGGTCGATATAGTCCGGGCCCGACTTGGCGGGCGTCACGGGAATGCCGCGCCGGGCAAGCAGGCGCAGCAGCGCCAGCGTCACCAGCGTCTTGCCGCATCCCGAAGCCGGGGCCGATATGAGAATACCCTGTCGCGCCATGATCCCCGACGCTTATAATGATCGTGATGCACAACGCCAGCCAGACCCTGCTGCTGATTGCCGGAACGAGCGAGGCGCGCGCCTTGTCGGAGGCGATCGCGCGGGACATGCCGAAGGCGCGCCTGATCGTGTCGCTTCTGGGCGCGACCGAAAAACCGGCCGCCTATGCCGGCTCGGTGCGGACGGGCGGCTTCGGCGGGGTTGCCGGCCTGGCCGATTTTCTACGCGCCGAGAATGTCACGCATCTTGTCGATGCGGCGCACCCCTTCGCCACGGGCATGCACCGCAACGCAGCGGCGGCGGCGGCCAGCACGGGCGTGCCTTATCTGGCGGTGGTCCGTCCCGAATGGCCGGCAAGGCCGAACTGGCATGAGGTCGACTGCCTGCGGGCGGCAAGTACGGCGCTGCCGCACGGCGCGAGGCCTTTCCTGGCGCTGGGGCAGCGCCATCTGGCGCCGTTCCGCCACCGCGCAGACCTGAGGCCCGTTCTGCGCATGGCGCAGGCGCCGCAGACGCCGCCGCCCTTCCCTGCAGAGATCGTCATCGGGCCGCCCTTGCGGACAGCGAACGAAGAGCAGGCGCTTTTCCGACGGTACGGCGTGACGCATCTCGTCTGCCGCAATTCGGGCGGGCAGGCCGGCATCGCGAAGCTCGACGCCGCAGAGACGCTCGGCCTGCCCGTCCTGATGATCCGGCGGCCGGCAATGGCGTCGCCCGCCCAAGCGGACAGCCTTCAGGCCGCTTTGGACTGGCTTCTGTTCGGCGAAGATAGCAACGACGGCGGCGTCGGGCGCTAGAACGTTCTGCCGCCCGGTGCGACGGCTTTGGGGCGCAGCACATGGACATGCGCGGGGTCGTACAGGGCCGAGTCGCGGAAGGCCGATGCGCCCAGCGCCCTGCCCACCAGAACCAGCGCCGTGCGCGTCAATTTGGCGTCGCGGGCCAGACGACGCATCGTGGATACCGTGCCATGCAGGAACATCTCGTCCGGCCAGCCGACGCGATAGGCGATGATGGCGGGACAATCCGGACCGTAAGCCGCAAGCGGCGTCAGCACCCTTTCGATATGCGCAAGGTTGCGAACCGACAAATGGATGGCAAGCGTGGCGCCGCTGCGCGCCAGCGTTTCCAGTTCCTCGCCCTCCGGCATGGATGACGACTTCATGGCCGTGCGCGTGAGGATAATGCTCTGGCACAGTTCCGGTATGGTCAGTTCCAGCTTCAGGGCAGCGGCCGCCGCCGCGAAGGCCGGCACGCCCGGCGTCACGTCGTAGGGAATGCCGATCGCATCCAGCCGCCGCATCTGCTCGGCCGTCGCGCCATAGATGGATGGATCGCCGGAATGCACGCGCGCCACGTCAAAGCCCTTTGTATGGGCATCGGCGATTTCGGCAATAATGTCGTCGAGCGTCATTGCCGCCGTATCCAGCACGCGCGCGCCCTCGGGCGCGGCGCGGACGATGTCCTCGGGCACCAGCGACCCTGCGTAAAGGCAGACCGGGCAGGACTGGATCAGCCGCAGGCCACGCACGGTGATGAGATCCGGCGCGCCCGGCCCGGCCCCGATGAAATGAACCGTCATGCGCGCTCCCTGGTGGCATTGGCCGTCAACGCGCTGCCCGCCTTGCCGGCATAGCCGCGCGGCGTATAGGCGTGCTCGCGCCCGTCGCCCGTGCGCATGCGCCGCGTCTGCGAAGAGCCGACGATGACGACGGTCAGCATGTCGACGTCGTCCACCCGCAGGTCCGCCAGCGATACGATACGGACCGTTTCGCCCGGCCGGCCGAGATTTGTGGCCAGCACGACCGGCGTTTGCGCCGGGCGATGCTCCAGCAGGATGGCGCGTGCGTCGGCGAGCTGGCTGCGCCGCCGCCGCGAAACCGGATTGTAGAAGGCGATCACGAAGTCGCCCTCCGCCGCTGCCCGCACTCGCCGCTCGATATCGGGCCAGGGTGTCAGCAGATCGGACAGCGATATGGTGCAGAAGTCGTGGCCGAGCGGCGCACCGGCCCGCGCCGCGGCCGCCTGCAGGGCCGAAATGCCGGGGCATACCACCACCTCCACCCGGCGGGCGGCGTCGGGCAGCTCGCCCGTGTCGATCAGCTCATAGGCCAGGGTCGCCATGGCGTAGATGCCGGCATCGCCGGAACAGACCAGAGCCACCGTGCGGCCTTCCGCCGCCAGAAGCAGGGCGTGGCGCACGCGGTCCTCTTCGGCGCCCAGCGGAAAATCGTGCCGGCGGCCCGTGCCTGGAATATCGGCCACAAGGTCGAGATATAGTCCGTAACCGACGCGGTCATCGGCCGCCTCGATGGCCGCACGCGCCTCGGGCGAGCGCCACTCCGGCGCCCCCGGCCCGATCCCCACAAGCGTCAGGCGCCCCCGCGCCCGGCCGATGGATGGTGCCGAAAGCGGCCTCGGTGCGCGCGCGATGGCGGCGGTGACCCGCCGGGACTTCACCTTCGGCAGGATCAGCGCCGCGTCCGGCCCGCCAGCGGCAAGCGCGGCGCCTTCGGCGACGCCATGGCAGCCCACTTCGGCGTAGACGATGTCGGATGGCGTGGCCAGCCGGGGCGTTTCGGCCTCCAGCGTGGCGGCATCGAAGACACGCAGCGGCACCTGGAAATGCGCCGCCACCGCGTTCAACGACGCTTCGTCGGCCTTGACGTCGAGGGTCGCCACCATGGCAAGGCAGAGCGGGCTGACCCCGGCTTGCCGCAGGGCCTCTTCGGCAAGGGCGATGGCCTCGTCCGCCGGTGCGCCGCGCTCCGCACCCATTCCGAGCACGAGCCGCTGCGGGCGGTACAGAAGTTCGCCCGGATGGGGCGCACGCCCGGCATCATCTTCCGACAGGGTCACCGCGGCATCGTCGGCGCGCGGCACCGGAAGATCGGTCAGCCAGTCGGCCTCGGCCGTGATACGTGCGGAAGCGCCGGCCAGCAAGGCGGCCATTGCCGGCTTCGCATCCTGCGGATTTTCCAGGCGCCATCCGCACGGCGGCGCGTCGAGCGCCACGCCGAAGCGCGTATCGCCGGCCGTGGTGACGGCCGCATGACCGTGAAGGGCCCCGGCCAGACGGCGCGCCATGTCGTTTGCGCCGCGATGGCCGCCCAGAAGCGGCACGATGCTGCGTCCGTCCTCGGATATCGCCAGAACCGCCGGCTCCGAACGCTTGTCGCTCAAGGAAGGGGCAAGGATGCGGATGACTGCCCCCGCCGCCATGACGGCAAGGATGGGGCAGCCCTCCAGGAAGAGCCCGCGCAGATGCCCGGCCAGCGCGGTGTAATGCACGTCCGCACCGGCGATACCTTCCGGTGCGTGAATCTCTGCCGCCAGTTCGGCCTGGATATGCCGCGCCGTCTCCATGGCCGGGGCATGAAGGATGACGATGGCGGGCCTCATGCGGCATCCCCCCGGTGGCCCACGATCATCGAGAAATAGGGCGCCGTCTCCGGCGCATCGCGCAAGGGCATGATCGTTTCCTGCAGGGTAGAGACATGCGCCAGATAGCAGCAGCCGTCCGCAAGGCCGGTACGATCCAGCAGCGCGCGGATACGCGCCAGATGCCGGCCCAGCTTGATGATGCAGAAGGCATCCGCCACGTCCAGCCGCGCGGCGATCTGCGCATCGGGCAGCGGGGCGGGTATGACGGCGAAGGTCTCGTTGCGGCGGGCCAGCGGTGTGCGCATGGCAGCCGCGGCCGCCATGGGCGATGAGATGCCGGGCACGATGTCGACGCGGAACCGCCCTGCCAGCCGCTCGAAGAGGTAGAGGAACGAGCCGTAGAAGAACGGGTCGCCCTCGCACAGAAGCGCGACGTCCTCGCCGCCTTGCAGGCGTGCGGCGATGGCGTCCGCCGCGTCGTCGTAGGCCGCCTGCCCTGGCGCGCTGTCGATACGCATGCACAGGCCGAAGCCGATCTCGGCAAGCCCGGGCCGCAGGTAAGGCGCAGCGATGGCGCGGGCCATGCTGTGCCCGCTGTCCGGCACGGGATAGGCGATTGCCGGCACGTTGGACAGAATGCGCACCGCCTTGAGGGTCAGAAGCTCGGGGTCGCCAGGCCCGAGGCCGATGCCGTAAAGCGTGCCGCTCATGCCCGCTCCGCCCCCTTGCGCAGATGCCAGTGGGTCACCGGCATCTGCGGCCGCCACCCCGTGAGGGTGCCGACCGGCGCGGCGACGCTGACGGCAAGGCGTGTGAGGTTGCCGCCGTAACGGGCATGGAACGCCAGCAGAAGCGCCTCGGACTCCAGCGTCACCGCATGGGCCACGAGATTGCCCTGGTGCGGCAGGGCGTCGAAGGCACGCGCAAAGGTGGGTTCGGACAGGCCTCCGCCGATGAAGACGCTGTCCGGTGCGGCAAACCCGTCCAGTGCGTCCGGCGCCAGCCCGTCCACGATTTCGACCGGCCCATGCGCCAGCCGACGGACATTCTCCGCCAGCAGCGCACGCCTGTCGGCGCGTGGCTCCAGCGCGATGGCGCGGCCACCCAGCCTTGCCCATTCCACTGCGATGGAGCCGCAGCCGGAGCCGATATCCCACAGGCAGGCGCCCGGACGCGGCTCCAGCGCGGCAAGCGCAAGCGTGCGCATGGGCCGCTTGGTCATCTTGCCATCATGCGCGAAGGCCTCATCGGCCAGCCCGAAGGCGCCATGCGCCGGCCGGCCGACGCAATCGACGGCGATGACGTTCAATGCAGCGCCCGGGGGCAACGAAAACGCCTCCGCCGTTGCGGACCGCGCCTGTTCACGCGCGCCGCCCAGATGCTCCAGTACGGTCATGTGGCTGGCGCCGAACCCTTCGCGCACCAGCAGCGAAGCGACTTCGCCCGGCGTGGTGCCGTCGGCGGACAGGATCAGCAGCCGGCGGCCCGCACCGAAGGATGCGGCCAGCGTGGACACCGGGCGCCCATGCGCCGACAGGCAGGCGACATCCTCCAGCGCCCAGCCAAGCCGCGCCGCCGCCAGCGAAAAGGAGGACGGCGACGGCAGCACCAGCATGGCATCGGCCGGCAGGAAGCGGCGCAGCCAGGCCACAGGGCCGAACCAGGACGGGTCACCCGATGCCAGCACGACGGTCGGCTGCCCGGCCAGTGCCTCGATGGTGGCGCGCGATGCATCGAAGGGCGAGGACCAGCGATGGCGTTGTGCGGTGGCGGCGACCCCGTCCAGCATGGCCAGATGCCGCGCCCCGCCCACCACGTGCCGCGCGGCATCGATGGCGGCGCGCTGCTCCGGGGCAAGGCACGTCAACCCGCCGTCGCCGATCCCGACGACCGTCAGCCAGGCGGGCACGCTCTCAGCCGTCCTTTTTCATGGAGCGCGGGCCGAGTGGATGTTCGGCATGCGGATAGGGATGGTGCGTATGACCGCCGCCGCCATGATGATGGTGGCCATGGCCGTGGCCGTGGCCGTTATTGTGGTGATGATCGTGGCCATGGTCGTGGTCGTGGCTATGGCCGTGGTGATGATCGTGGCCGTGATCGTGGCCGTGGTGATGCGTGTGCGCGGCATCGCCGTCGGTGCCGACGCCCTCCACGTGATGGTGATGGCTTTCCTGCGGCAGCCCCACCTCGGCCTCGAAGCCAAGCACCTGCTCGCGGTATTTGCACATCTGGCAGTTCATGTTGTTGGTGCCGACCATCACCTCGTCCAGCCGGTCGACGAAGGTTTCCACCACGAGATCGTGCGCGCCGAGATAGGGCGCCTTGATGAACTCGATATCGCCATGCCGCGATGCCACGGCGTCGGTCTGGTCGTAGATGCGCCGCACCAGGATGCCGGTGAACAGGAAGTAGGGAAACACGACGATGCGCCGGTAGCCGAGCCGGGTCGCATGTTCCAGCGCCGGCCCGACCAGCGGGAAGGTGACGCCCGAATAGGCCGTTTCGCCCCATCCGAAGCCGAGGCCCTCCCACAGCAGCCGCATGACCTTGGCGACATTGGAATTGGCATCGGGGTCCGAGGCGCCGCGCCCCACCACCACCAGCATCGTATCGTGGAGGGGCGTGCCGTCCTGCCAGCCGCCGGCCCGCAGCGCCTGCCGGATGCGGTCGCCCGCGGCGCGCACCATCTTCGGGTCGATGCCGAGTTCGCGCCCATAGCGGATGTCCACGCCGTTGGCGCTAGCATAGGTGTTCAGAACCGAGGGAATGTCGTTCTTGGCGTGGCCGGCGGCGAACAGCATGCCCGGCAGCGCCAGGATCGTGCTTGCACCGCCTTCGCGCAGCCTGTCGAGACCGTCGCGGATGATGGGCCGTGCGAATTCAAGGTAGCCGTAATCCACCGTCCAGTCGGGCAGGCGGTGCGTCATCTTGTGCGCCAGCGCCTTGAATTCGTCGACCGCGCCTTGGTCGCGGCTGCCATGGCCGCACAGCATCAGGGCGTTCATGCGCCACCTCCTTCGGCTCCGTCCTGGCCCCCGGATTGGGTCGGCCGCCACGGAATATCTCTCAGCCTCCTGGTAGAGGCACCGTATGCACGCCTGCATAGAAGCTTTCCGGCAGTCATGAAAGGCTCTAAACGCAAGCGAGCCACAGGAAGCCACTGCCCGATGTCGCCCGATACGATCGTCATTCTCATTGTCGCCGCAGCGTTTTTTGCCGGCTTCGTCGATGCCATCGCTGGCGGCGGCGGCCTGATCACCATTCCGGCGCTTCTGCTTGGCGGCTTCGATCCGCTATCCGCTCTCGGCACCAACAAGTTGCAGAGCCTGTTCGGCTCCGGTTCGGCAACCATCGCCTATGCGCGTCGCGGGCTGGTGGACGTGAGGACGCTGCTTCCGGCAGCGGCCCTGTCCTTTGCCGGCGCATGTGCAGGCGCGTTGGCGGCCATGCTGCTGCCGCCCGATCTTCTGGGCGGTATCCTGCCCTTTCTGCTGATCGCCATCGCGGTCTATTTCGCGGTCAAGCCCAACCTGTCCGACGTCGATCGGGAGCAGCGGATCTCGCCCGTCTTCTTCGCCTGCTTCTTCGTGCCGCTGATCGGCGCCTATGACGGGTTGTTCGGGCCGGGCACCGGCTCCTTCTTCATGATCGCCTTCGTGGCGCTTGCCGGCTACGGCGTCCTCAAGGCGACGGCCCACACCAAGCTGCTCAACTTCGCGTCCAATCTCGGCGGCTTCGCCATCTTCGCCTTTTCCGGGTCCATCCACTGGAAGCTCGGCCTGGCCATGGGCATCGCGCAGTTCTGCGGCGCGCGCCTGGGCGCCGCCTCCGCCGTCCGCTTCGGCGCGAAGCTGATTCGCCCGCTGCTTGTCGCGGTCTGCACGATACTCGCCCTCAAGCTTATCCTGGGTTGACGGAGATGGCCGCACGCAGCCTCATGTTCCAGGGTACGGGGTCGGACGTCGGAAAAAGCGTCCTCGTGGCCGGGCTGTGCCGCCTGTTTGCCCGTGGCGGAATGAGCGTGCGCCCTTTCAAGGCGCAGAACATGTCCAACAATGCCGCCGTGGCGCGTTGCCACGATGGCGGCTACGGCGAGATCGGCCGTGCGCAATGGCTGCAGGCCCTGGCGGCCGGCGCGGAACCCGTCACCGACATGAACCCCGTCTTGTTGAAGCCGATGTCCGACACGGGCGCCGACATCGTCGTGCAGGGCAGAAGCCGGGGCACCGCATCGGCCCTCGGTTACCAGCGCCTCAAGGCAAGCCTGCTCGACGCCGTCCTGGACAGTCATGCGCGGCTGGCGGCGGACTGCGATCTTGTGCTTGTCGAAGGGGCCGGCAGCGCATCCGAGGTCAATCTCCGGTCCGGCGACATCGCCAATATGGGCTTTGCACGCGCCGCCGATGTGCCGGTTGTGCTGATCGGGGATATCGACCGGGGCGGCGTCATCGCATCGCTTGTCGGCACGCATTGCGTATTGCCGCCGCAGGACCGGGCCATGATCGCCGGCACCATCGTCAACAAGTTCCGCGGCGATCCGGCCCTGTTTGCCGAAGGGCTGGCAACCATCGAAAGACATACCGGGTGGCCGTCGCTGGGGCTCGTTCCCTGGCTCACCACCGTCGGACGCCTGCCCCCTGAGGATTCCGTGGCGCTGGAGCGTCCGCGCCCCGGCGGCGGGGCCCGCCGCGTGCGCATCGCCGTGCCGCAGCCGGGGCGCATCGCCAATTTCGACGACCTCGACCCGCTGGCCGCGACACCGGGTGTCGAGGTCAGCTTCGTGCGCCCGGGCGAGGCGATCCCCCGGTGCGACTGCATCCTTTTGCCCGGCACGCGGGCCACCATCGCCGACCTGGCGGCCTTCCGCCGCCATGGCTGGGACACCGATATCGCGCGCCACCATGCAGCCGGCGGCATGGTCGTCGGCATTTGCGGCGGCTTCCAGATGCTCGGCCGCCGCATCGACGATCCCGAGGGGGTGGAAGGGCCGGCAGGCGGTGTCGACGGCCTTGGCCTCCTTGCCGTGGATACGGTGATGGAGCCGCGAAAGACGGTGCGCCCGGCCCGCCTGCGCGCGACGACGGGGGAAGAGCTGTCCGGCTACGAGATCCATCTCGGCCGCACCGAGGGCCCAGGCCGCAGCCGTCCCTTCGCCGTCGATGCCCATGGGCCGGAGGGCGCCGTCAGCGCCGACGGGCGCGTTATCGGCACGTATCTGCATGGCGTCTTCGGCAATGACGCCTGGCGCAGCCGCTTCCTGTCGGATCTCGGCCTTGCCGGCCCGCCGCTGGCCTACATGGCCGAAGTCGAGACGGCCCTCGACGCCGTCGCCGACGCGCTGGAGGCGGCGCTGGACGTGCCATCGCTGCTGCGGCTTGCGCGCTGACATGTTTTGTCACGCAATGGCATCTTCCGCCCGGCCGCGTCCTGGGCCAGATTGACTGGAACGTTTCCAGGCAAGGGCCCCACGCCGATGCACTCGACCATGATGGATACGCCGGCCCGTTACGGCATTGTCTCCCGCCTGTTTCACTGGGTGATGGTGGTGCTGCTGGCCTGGCAGTTCGCCAGCGCGCTGCTGCGCGTCTTCGCCGAAGACACCGCGATAGAAGGCTTCTTCTGGTCGACCCACTATGCCGTCGGCTTCACCCTGTTTCTGCTGGTGATCCTGCGTGGCCTGTGGGGGCTGGCCAATCTGTCGCGGCGGCCGGGACATGCGGCGATTCGCTTTGGCCGGCTGGCGACGCTCGGCCATCTGGTCATGTATCTTCTGATGATCGTGATCCCGTTCCTCGCCATTCTCCGCGCCTATGGCAGCGGCAGGGGGTTCGCCCCCTACGGGTTCGAGATATTCGCCGCCACGGGCGAGCGGATCCCCGCTCTGATCGCGCCAGCCAGCGCCGTGCACGGCCTGTTCGGATGGGTGCTGCTGGCGCTGATCGTCGGGCATATCGCCATGGTGGCCATGCACGAGGCGGTCTGGAAGGACAGGATCGCCGCGCGCATGGCCTGACAGGCGACGAAGGCCTGCGGCAAAGCCCGGTTCACGCCCCCATGAAGGCGCGGAAGCGGTCGGCCCAGTCCTTGTGCCAGCGCGACAGCGGCGGCCGGTTGCGGATCACGTCCTCCGCCGCCCACTGGATGCGCTTCTCGTCGATGTCGCGCGTGACTTCGTTGTCGGGGCACAGGATGTAGAAATCGCCGTCCGACAGACGCGCCATCATGAAATCCACCGTCTCTTCCGCCGTCCATGCGGCGTCGGGCTTGTCTGCCCGCCCACGTGCCGTCAGCCCGGTGAAGACGAAACCCGGAATCAGCAGTGCCGCCGTCACGGCGCTTCCCTCGCGCTCGCGCAGCTCATGCGCGAGCGCCTCGGTGAATGCCTTCACGCCGGCCTTCGACACATTGTAGGCCGGGTCGCCGGGGGGCGTGGTGATGCCCTGCTTGGACCCCGTATTGATGATCAGGCCGGGTTCGCCATGCTCCAGCATGGCGGGTCCGAATGCCCGCGTACCGTTGATGACCCCGCCCAGATTGACCGACAGGACGGCATCCCAGTTCCGTTCCTCGCCGAAGATCGACGAGCCCGGCTGGATGCCGGCATTGTTCATCAAGACGTGGATCGGCCCCAGCGTCCGCTCCAGATGCGCGGCCGTCTTCGCCAGCCCGGCCCTGTCCGTCACGTCGCAGGCGGCTGCCGCCACGTTGAGATCGCTGCCGGCCTCCTTTTCCAGAAGGTCCAGCGCCTCGGCCAGCGGCTCCATGTCCCGGTCCACGATGGCCACGTTCATGCCTTCGGCCAGAAACCGGCGGGCGGCGGCAAGGCCGATGCCGGCGGCCCCGCCCATCACGACCGCGTTGTGGTTGGGGGCGATTGCGGGGTGCGGCATGAACAACTCCGGTGGATCATTCGTTTCGGTCCCGCTTATTTCGGTCAGGTGGCCCGCATTGGCAAGTTGCGGCAGACGAGTGGACTGATTATCGTGACGGCCGATGGTCCCGTGCCGCACCCTGCGGCTTCGGGCTAAGAGGGAATGCGAAGGGCCGACCCAATCCGGGGGCCCGTATCGTAGCCGACCCCGCGACTGTAGAGCGGAGAGGTTGTTCCACCGGCATGCCGGAAACGCCACTGGGAAAACCCCGGGAAGGCAGGAAACAACCGCTGACCCGCGAGCCAGGAGACCTGCCATCGCTGAAGGGCGGCAATCCTGCCGCCGTCACGGAGGTTGAACCTTATGACCGCGCATTCCGCGTCGCAGACGCATGCTTCTTCGTCAGGGCGCATCGCAACCGCGCTCTTTGCCCTCGTTCTCGGTGCCTTCTTCGTCTACGGCGCGGGCTTTGCCGCCGCCGACGCGCTGCACGACACCGCGCACGACGCGCGCCACGCCATGGGCCTTCCCTGCCACTGAGCCGGGACAGAGGAGCGCATCATGCTGGCAAGAACCCTTATCGCGGCCCTCCTGGCCGGAATGCTGGCTGGCCTGGCGATCACGCCCGTCCAGTCGCTGAAGACAACCCCGCTCATCCTTGCCGCCGAAGTCTTCGAGGACGGCGGCGCACCTGCCCATGACCATGCTGCCGGCCTTTCCTTCGTCACGCCTGCCATGGCCCATGGCGGCGAGGATGAGGAAAGTGCAACGCTGGTGGCCAGCCGCCTCGGCGGAACGGCGATGGCCAACATGGTGCTGGGCGCCGGCTTCGCGCTGCTGCTGGCAGCAGCCAGCCTGGCGTTCGACAGGCCGCTCACGGCGCGCAACGGCGCGGTCTGGGGCCTTGCCGGCTTTGCCGTGCTGACGCTCGCCCCCGCCATGGGCCTGCCGCCGGAGCTGCCGGCAATGCCCGCCGCCGACCTCGGGGCGCGGCAGGCCTGGTGGCTGATGGCCGTGCTGTGCACCGGCGGCGGCCTGGCCGGCCTCGTCCTGTCGCGGCGGACATGGCAGCGCCTGTTCGGCCTGGTGCTGATCGCAGCGCCCCTGTTTATCCCGGCGCCGCACCCGGCAGAGCTGGCAAGCCCCATTCCACCCAGCCTGGCGGCGGAGTTCGCCGTGGCATCGCTTGCAACGTCCGCGCTCTTCTGGGTGCTGATCGGCCTGTTTTCCGGATTGGTGCTCGACGCCATCCGGCGCACCGCCAGTCCGCGGCCGGCGTGAGGCGATCCGTCTTCGTGCTCGGCGGAGCGCGCTCCGGCAAGAGCGCCTTCGCCGAGCGGCTTGCCACCGCCACCGGGCTCGAGCGGGTCTACATCGCCACGGGGCAGGCATTCGACGCCGAGATGGCGGCGCGCATCGATGCGCATCGGCGCTCTCGCGGCGACGGATGGCGCACTGTGGAAGCACCGTACGATCTGGCACAGGCTATCTGCGCCGAGGCGCGAAGCGACCGCGTGCTGCTGGTGGACTGCCTGACGCTGTGGCTCAGCAACGTCCTTCTGGCGGACGGCGACATCGCCGCCGCCATCGACAACCTTTGCTCCATGCTGGCACGGGCAGACGGGACGGTCATTCTCGTTTCCAACGAGGTCGGCCTTTCGATCGTGCCGGAAAACGCGCTGGCCCGCGCCTTCCGCGACCATTCCGGCCGCATGAACCAGAGCATCGCAGCCCTTGCCGACGAAGCCTGGTTCGTTGCTGCGGGGCTGCCGCTGAAACTGAAAGGATAGAATTCATGACCCACAAGATTCCCGCCACCGTCATTACCGGCTTTCTCGGCGCCGGAAAGACGACGCTGATCCGCAACCTTCTGGCCGATGCCGGCGGAAGGCGCATTGCCCTCATCATCAACGAGTTCGGCGATCTGGGCGTCGATGGCGACGTGCTCCGGGCCTGCGCCGGCACGGCCTGCCGGGAAGAGGATATCGTAGAGCTGACGAATGGCTGCATCTGCTGCACCGTCGCCGACGATTTCATCCCCACCATGACGAAGCTTCTGGAGCGTGACGAGAAGCCGGATCATATCGTCATCGAGACATCGGGGCTGGCGCTGCCGCAGCCGCTGGTGGCCGCCTTCAACTGGCCCGGCATCCGCGAACGGGTGACCGTCGATGGCGTCGTCACCGTTATCGACACGGCGGCCGTCGCCGCCGGCCGCTTCGCCGACGACGAGGCCCGTGTGGCGGCGCAGCGCGCGGCGGACGACAGCCTCGATCACGACAACCCGCTGGAAGAGCTGTTCGAGGACCAGATCCGGGC
This sequence comes from Aureimonas altamirensis, assembly GCF_001463885.1. Lineage (GTDB taxonomy): Bacteria > Pseudomonadota > Alphaproteobacteria > Rhizobiales > Rhizobiaceae > Aureimonas > Aureimonas altamirensis. The sequence continues at coordinate 159,996 of NZ_BBWQ01000020.1, forward strand.
CGCCGACCTGGTCATTCTCAACAAGGCCGATCTGGTGGATGAAGCGGCGTTGGATGGGGTGCGCACGCAGGTCGAGCGGGAGGCCGGCCGCAAGCTGCCCATCCTGACGGCGGAAGGCGGCAAGCTGCCCGCCGATGTGCTGATCGGCCTTCAGGCCGGCACCGAACAGCTCATCGCCGGGCGCCGGTCCCATCACGAGATCCACCATGCCGACGGGCACGAGCACGACCACGAGGATTTCGACAGTTTCCTGGTCGAGCTGGGGTCGGTTGCCTCGCGCGAGGCGTTGGAAGACGCTCTCAGGACGGTCATCGCACAATACGACATCCTTCGTCTGAAGGGGTTCGCCAGTATCAAGGGCAAGCCCATGCGCCTGCAGGTGCAGGCGGTGGGCAACCGTATCGACAGCTATTTCGACCGCCCCGCCGCACAAGGCGAGGGAACGCGCCTTGTCGTCATCGGCCTGCATGACAGGCTGGACGATGCCGCACGCAAGGCCATCACCGCGCATCTGGAAACCTTGACGATATGCGCGGCGGCCTGACCCGATGCACCTGCTGCTGGCGGAAAAGGGCTCTCTGGCGCAGACGGCCGAGGCTGTCGATCTCGGCCAGTCTGCGGGCGAGATCGTCGTTCTGTCTGCCGCCGATACGGAGCTGGCTGCCCTGTCTTCGGCAGCACGCCGCCTGCAGCTTGCGCCGGGCCGCCTGCGGCTGGCCAATCTGATGCGGCTGACGCATCCCATGTCGGTCGATACCTATGTGGAGCGGACCCTGTCGCATGCCCGCCTCGTCGTCGTGCGGCTTCTGGGTGGCATCGGCTACTGGCCCTACGGCGTCGACGCCCTGCGCGCCGCCGCGCAGCGCAACGGCTTTGCCCTGGCCTTCCTGCCGGGCGACGACCGCCCGGACCCGGCGCTGGACGCTGCCGGCACCGTTGCGCCATCGGTGTGCAAAAGGCTGGCGGCGTATCTGCGGGAGGGTGGCCCCGACAACGCGATGCACTTCGTCAACGCCTGCGGAGCGGTGATCGACCAACAGGAATGGCCACCGGATGCCCGCCCCCTGCTGCGCGCCGGCGTCATGGACCGCGTATCGCGCGCCGCGCCCAATGCCCCGGTGGCATCCGTCGTCTTCTACCGCGCGCTGATGCAGAGCGGCCAGACGGAGGCGATCGAGGCGCTGTGCGAAGGCCTGGAGCGCCGTGGGCTGCTCGCCCTGCCCGTCTTCGTGTCCAGCCTCAAGGATGCCGTCACGCAGGCGACGGTGCGCCATCTCTTTGCGGCATCCCCGCCCGATGTGGTGTTGAACTGCACGGGCTTTGCCGTGTCGCCGGCGGGCCAGGCACACAGCCCGACGGTTCTCGACGAGCAGGGCGCCCCGGTGATCCAGTGCGTGCTGGCCGGCACCAGCGAAGAGACATGGGCGGACTCCGACAGGGGCCTTGGCGCGCGCGACCTTGCCATGAACATCGCCCTTCCGGAGGTCGACGGGCGCGTTCTGGCCGGGGCCGTGGCCTTCAAGAGCGCGGCGACGTGGGACGCAACTTGCGAAGTGGATGTCGTCACGCATCGCCCGCTGCAGGCCAATGTCGACTTTGCCTGTGCCCTCGCCATGCGATGGTCCCGCCTGAGGCGAACGCCGGCGGCCGAGCGCCGCATTGCGATGCTTCTGGCCAATTACCCCAATCGCGATGGCCGCATCGCCAACGGGGTCGGGCTGGACACGCCCGCCGGCGCCATTGCCGCGCTGACGGCCATGCGGCAGGCCGGATATCGCGTGGACGACCTTCCGGCCGCTGGCAACGCCCTGGTAGAGCATCTTCTTGCCGGCCCCACCAATGCCGGGATCGCCGGCCGGGAAATCCGCGAAAGCCTGTCGCTGGAAGATTATCGCGCCTTCTTCGATACGCTGCCGCAGGCCCTGCGGCAGGCGGTGACGGAGCGCTGGGGCCCGCCCGAGGACGACCCTTTCCACGTCGCCGGCACGGGCTTCGCCCTGCCCTTCGCGCGGTTCGGCAACATCGCGGTCGGCATCCAGCCTGCCCGTGGCTACAATATCGACCCGAAGGAAAGCTACCACGCGCCAGACCTTCCGCCGCCGCACAACTACGTCGCCGCCTATGCCTGGTTGCGAACGGTCTTTTCGGTGGACGCGGTGATCCACATGGGCAAGCACGGCAATCTGGAATGGCTGCCGGGCAAGGCGCTGGCCCTCTCGCAGGCCTGTGCGCCACGCGCCATCCTGGGGCCGCTGCCGCATCTCTACCCGTTCATCGTCAACGACCCGGGCGAAGGCACGCAGGCCAAGCGGCGCAACGCCGCCGTGATCGTCGATCACCTGACGCCGCCCCTGGCGCGCGCCGAAAGCTACGGAATGCTGCGCGATCTGGAAGGGCTGGTCGACGAGTATTACGAGGCCGAGCAGGGCGACAGGCGGCGGGCGGATGCGCTTCGTCCGAAGATCCTGCAACTTGCCGCCGACAGCGGCCTTGCCGAGGATGCCGGCATCGCAGGCGAAGCCGCGCCCGATGCGGCGCTTGTGAAGCTCGACGCCTATCTGTGCGACCTGAAGGAAATGCAGATACGGGATGGGCTCCATGTCTTCGGTCGCTCGCCGGAGGGCAGCCTGCGCGACGAACTCGTCGTCGCCATGCTGCGGCTGCCGAGGGGTACGGGGCCGCAGGACGCCTCGCTGATACGCGCGCTTGCACAGGATATGCACCTTGGGGATTTCGACCCCCTGGCCTGTGAATTGTCGGCGCCCTGGACCGGGCATCGGCCACAGCTTCTCAACAGCCTGTCCACAGACCCGTGGCGTAGCTGCGGCGACACCGTCGAACGGCTGGAACTCCTGTCCAGCCGGCTCGTGGCCGGCACGCTGGATATGGATATCCCCATGCCGGCCACAGCGCCGGTTTTGGCATTCATGCGCGATACGCTGGCACCCGCTGTGGACGGATGTGGACAGGCGGAACTGGCCGGCATTCTGACCGGCCTTGACGGCCGGTTTCTTGCGCCCGGCCCATCCGGCGCGCCGACGCGCGGGCGGCCGGACGTATTGCCGACCGGGCGCAACTTCTATTCCGTCGACACCCGCGCCGTTCCCACGGAAACGGCTTTTGCACTGGGGCGGAAATCCGCCGAGGCGCTGGTAACGCGCCATTTGCAGGATCACGGCGAATGGCTTCGGGCCATCGGGCTGACGGTGTGGGGCACGGCCAATATGCGCACGGGTGGTGACGATATCGCCCAGGCCCTGGCGCTTATCGGTGCCCGGCCCGTCTGGGATGGCGGGTCGCGGCGGGTCACCGGCTTCGAGATCGTGCCGCTTGCGGCCCTTGGCCGGCCACGCGTCGATGTCACCTTGCGCATCTCCGGCTTCTTCCGCGACGCATTCCCCGACCAGATCGCCCTGTTCGATGCGGCGGTGCGGGCCGTCGGCGCACTCGACGAGCCGGACGCGGAAAACCCGCTTGCCGCCCGCATGCGCGATGACGCAGCCGCATTGATGGACAGCGGCTCGACAGCGGAAGAGGCACGGCGGCGGGCGGGCTTCCGCGTCTTCGGTTCACGCCCCGGCGCTTATGGCGCGGGCCTGCAGGCGCTGATCGACGAAGGCGGCTGGGCGGACAAAAACGACTTCGCCGAAGCCTTTCTGGTCTGGGGCGGCTATGCCTATGGCGCGGACAGCGAAGGCGAGGCCGACAGGCAGGCACTGGAAACCCGTCTGTCGCAGGTCGACGCGGTGGTGCAGAACCAGGACAACCGCGAACACGACCTTCTGGATTCCGACGATTACTATCAGTTCGAAGGCGGCATGAGCGCGGCGGTCGAGACCCTGACCGGCAAGCGGCCGCATGCCTATCACAACGACCATTCGCGGCCCGAGCACCCGATTGTCCGCACCTTGGACGAAGAGATCGGGCGTGTGCTGCGCGCCCGCGTCGTCAACCCGAAATGGATATCGGGCGTGATGCGCCACGGCTACAAGGGCGCCTTCGAGATCGCCGCTACGGTGGACTATCTCTTCGCCTTCGCCGCCACGACGGGCGCCGTCCGCGACCATCACTTCGACCTGGTACATGCGGCCTTCGTAGCCGACGAGACCGTCAGCGCCTTCATGCGCGCCAACAACCCGGACGCCTACCGCGAGATGGTGGACAGGCTGGCCGAGGCGGTACAGCGAGGCCTCTGGCGCCCGCGCTCCAATGCCGCCCGCTTCGAACTCGACCGCAAGGAAACATCGCAATGACCGTAAAGAACGAAAAGATCGCCGCTTTAAGCGATGCCGAACTGGATGCGCGTCACGCCGAGAAGATGCGCAAGAAGAAGGCCGCGCGCGACAAGATCATTGCCACCAAGACGCAGGAAAAGGGCCTCGTCATCGTCCATACCGGCAAGGGCAAGGGCAAGTCCACGGCGGCGTTCGGCCTCGTCTTCCGGGCGCTCGGCAATGGCATGAAGGTTGCCATCGTGCAGTTCGTGAAGGGCAAGTGGGAGACGGGCGAGCGTCAGGCGCTGAAGCGCTTTGCCGACGACGTCACCATCACCGCCATGGGAGATGGCTTCACCTGGGAAACGCAGGACCGGCAGCGCGATATCGCCGCCGCGCGCGCGGCCTGGGAGCGCGCCAAGGCGCTGATCGCCGATGATGAGCACCAGATGGTGGTTCTGGACGAGTTGAACATCGTGCTGCGCTACGACTACCTGCCCGTCGATGAGGTCGTCGAGTTTCTAAAAACCTCCAAGCCCGAAATGAAGCATGTCGTGATTACGGGCCGCAACGCCCGGGACGAGCTGATCGACTTCGCCGACCTTGTCACCGAGATGGAGCAGGTCAAGCACCCGTTCCGCGCCGGCATCAAGGCGCAGAAGGGTATCGAATTCTAAGCCCACCGGTGGCGTGGCGCCTTCTACCGGTAGACGACCCTTGTGCCGCACATCATGTCGTGGAGCCCTCTTTTTTCCCGGGTCGCGCCGACCATCAGGACGCCGATGCAAAGGCACAGGAACGATACCATGCGGGCAACATAGCGGCCGAGGGCCAATCCGGGGCCGATCGGTTTGCCGTCGGCCCGGACGATGCGAAGTCCGAGCACCTGCTTGCCCCATGTCGCCTGCGCCGGCCGCGCCACCAGAAGGACGTTATAGGCGACGGTAATCGCGAGCGAGACGATGAAGGCTGCGAACTGCCCGATAGAGGATGGGGCGATCTGTTCCAGGAAGGATACCACGAAGGTGACGGGCAGCAGAATGATGACGTCGATCAAGCAAGCGGCCACCCTGATCCAGAAGCCGCCATATCGCACGGTCTCCGAGGAAGTTGGGGCCGAAATGCCTTCGCCCGGCACGCCCGCTGCATTCGGGTCCAGAGGAACAGTCGAAACGTCGGACATGATTGGTTTTCCCCGCAACTAGACACTGCAGGGCTTTGACCATCCAACAATCAGACTGTCAATATCGTATATCTGTTATATCTTTATGCCGGAAAGGCCAGCGGGCGTCGCCCTGGCCCATGCTCCAGTACATCCATCGCCAGACCGTAGATCCGCTGGAGTTCGCCCGGCGTCATGATCGCTTCGGGCGAGCCGCGCGCAATCAGCTTCCCCTGCTTCAGCGCCAGGATCTCGTCGCAGAAGCGGGCCGCCATGTTGACGTCGTGCAGCACCACGACCACCCCAAGGCCCCGCTCTGCCGACAGGCGATGCACCAGAGACAGAACTTCGATCTGGTGCGCCACGTCCAGAGCCGAGATCGGCTCGTCGAGCAGCAGGCATTCGGCGTCCTGGGCAACCAGCATGGCCAGCCACACACGCTGGCGTTCGCCGCCGGACAGCGTGTCCACCTGCCGGTCGGCAAAGCCCCGGATGTCGGTCAGTGCCATCGCCTCTTCCACCTTTGCGCGGTCGCCCTCGCCGAATCGGCCGAGCGCGCCATGCCAGGGATAACGGCCGAGTGCCACAAGCTCGCGCACCAGCATCCCCGTGGCAGCCGGCGTATATTGCGGCAGATAGGCGACCTTGCGCGCGAAGGCGCGCTCGCCCCAGTCGCGCAGCGGTTTGCCTTCGAAGCGGATCGCGCCCTGCGTCGGCGGCTCCTGCCGGGCCAGCATCTTCAACAGGGTCGATTTTCCGGAGCCGTTATGACCGATCAGGCCGATGACCCGGCCGGCCGGCAAGGTCAGGTCGAGCGGACCGACAAGGGTGCGGTCCCCGATCGCATAGGTCACGCCCTCGGCTGCAAACAAGGGCTCGGCGATGGCGAAACCGCAATCCGGCACATCCTGGAGCTTGGCGGTCACGCCCATCGCAAAAATCCTTCGGTTGCAACTCAGCTTTCACCACGACCGCGGCGTCGTTGCAACCGGCAGATCGCGTTACCCGCCATGCAGTTTCAGCGGCGGCCCGCGGGTCGGCGACAACAGGTCGGCCATGATGGCGACCGAGCCGCGCACCGGGCCAAGAACGCGCCATTGGTGCTGGCGCTGCAAGGCGTCATAGGCCGCGATGGCGAACTGGCCGTGGATCAGTATGTCCTGCTTCCGGCGCCCGATGATGCCGATGGCGCCCGCTCCGGCAAGCGATACGAGCCGCCCCTTGTTCTGGAAGCGGAACGACTTGACCGGCTCGTTGCGCAGGACGCGCGGCAGCGCCGCCGCAAGGTAGGCGGCCTGCTGGCTGGCCGCCTGCGCGGTGGGCGGCAATGGCCGTTCCGCACCCGCAGGAATGCAGGCCGCAGCGTCGCCGAGCACGTAGATGCAATCGTCGGCGGTGGAGCGCAGATGGCTGTCCACCTTGATCCGGCCCTTGTCGTCGTAGTCGAAGCGGCCAAGGCCGCGCAGCACCGGGTTTCCCACAAGGCCGGCCGCCCACACCGAGATATCGGCGGGCCACGCTTCGCCCTTGGCGGTGCGGATCTCGTCCTTGTCCACCACGCTGATGCGCGCGTCGGTCACCGTCTTGATATCCAGTCCGCGCAAGCGCTCGACCAGTTTTTCACGCAAGGCCGCTTCGGCGCCCGGCATCAACTCGGGCGCGGCCTCCAGAATCGTGATGTCCAGCAGTTTGCGGCCGCGCGGCACCGGACCCTTGCTGCTCCAGTCGAAGAAGGCGCGCTCCGAAGCGCGCAGGTGGGCGGCCAGCTCCGTGCCCGTCGCGCCGGAGCCGACGATCACCACATCGGCCGGAACGCCGGTGGCGCGCGCACGGATCATCGCGTTGATGAACTGCTTGCGGAAGGCGTCCGCGTCGACTGCGGCATCCAGACGGATCGCGTTCTCGGAAACGCCGGTGGTGTTGAAATCGGGCGTGACGCCGCCCAGCGCAACGACACACAGATCGTAGGTCAGCAGACGCTCCGGCACGACGATTTCGCCGGCGTCGTCGTGGATCGCGGCCAGGCGCACCGCCTTCATGGCGTGCTCGATGCCGATGACGCTGCCCTGCTCGAAATGGAAGCCGCGAAGCTGGCCGAGGACGTAAAAGGAAATCTCCGCAAGGGACGAGGATACCGTACCGGCCGCGAACTCGTGCAGGCGCGGCTTCCACAGATGCGACGTCACCCTGTCGATCAGCGTCACGTCGATGCCGCGGGCGCCGGCCAGTTGCACCGCCAGTTCCAGTCCGCCTGCCCCGCCGCCGAGGATCAGGATACGCGTCTGCCTTGCCAACTCGCTTGCCTCCCTGTCAGCCGAACAGACCTGTCAGCCCCACGATGATGAGATAGAATGCCACGATATAGTTCAGCAGTCGCGGCATGATGAGAATGAGAACGCCGGCGATCAGGGCTACGACGGGCTGGATGACGATGACGTCCATGGGAATCCTCTCCGGAATGTGTCCGTGAGGGGAGATAGGCGCGTTCAGGCCATGTACCACCCGTGGCTGGGCACTATCGACTGGCCGGTGAGCGCGTTGGAGCGGAATGCGGCGAGAAAGACCGCGACGTCCGCGACGTCTTCCAGCGTGGTGAATTCCTTGTCCACCGTGCGCCCCAGCATGACGCGCTCGACGACCTCCTGTTCGGAAATGCCGAGATCGCGCGCCTGCTCGGGGATCTGCCGCTCCACCAGCGGGGTGCGGACGAAGCCGGGGCAGATGATGTTCGAGCGAACGCCGTGCGGGCCGCCCTCGCGCGCCATCACGCGCGCCAGGCCGAGAATGGCGTGCTTGGCGGCGACATAGGCGCTTTTCAGTGGCGACGGCTCGTGGCTATGCACCGAACCCATATAGATGAGCGAGCCCGATTTCTGCGGGTACATATGGCGGATGCAGGCCTTCGTCAGAAGGAAGCTGCCGCCGAGATGGATGTCCACGACCTTGCGGAACTCGTCGTAGGGGAAATCCTCGACGGGGTGGACGATCTGGATACCGGCATTGGCGACCATCGTGTCGATCCGCCCGAACCGCTCGACGGTCCGGGCGACGCCGTCGTCGACTGCCCGTTCGTCGGTGACGTCCATGGTTATGGCGAGGGCCTCGCCCCCGGCGTCGGCGATCGCCTGCACGGTGCGGCCCGCCGCGTCGGCATCGATGTCGCTGACGGCGACGCGCGCGCCTTCATGCGCATAGGCCATGGCGATCTGGCGGCCGATGCCGGAGCCGGCCCCCGTGACGATCGCGACATTCCCCTCAAGCTGCGGCATGTGTCCGTTTCTCCCCTTCCGGCCCGGCGCGAGGATAGCCGAGCCGGAAGTGGGCCGGAAAGCAGAAAATCAGGCGTCGCGGGTTGCTTCGTCCGCCCCGGCGGACGCCGGCTCCACCGGTGCCTTCGGGCCACCCTTCGACACGCCCACCAGGGCCGGCCGCAGGACACGCTCGCCGATGGCGTAGCCGTCCTGCACGACCTCCACCACCGTATTGGCCGGTATCTCGGCGTTGGGAACCTCGAACATCGCCTGATGGAAGTTCGGGTCGAACCGCTGGCCCTTCGGCTCCAGCTTGCGCACGCCGTGGCTTTCCAGCGCCGACAGCATCGAGCGGGCCGTCATCTCGACGCCCTCGACCAGCGATTTGAAGCCGCTGTCCGCGCCGTCGCGCACCTCGGCCGGAATGGCCTGCAGGGCGCGGGAAAGATTGTCCGAAACGCCCAGCATGTCCCGGGCAAAGCCGGCCACCGCGAACTGGCGCGCATCGCGAATTTCGCGCTCGGTGCGGCGTCGCAGGTTTTCCATGTCGGCCGCGGCGCGCAGAACCCGGTCCTTGAGCTCGGCGTTATCGGCCTCCAGCGCGGCCAGCCTTTCCGCGTCGGCGGCCGCGGCGCCCTCGCCCCAGCCGGGCGTGGCGGTGTCGTCGGCAGCGCCAGCGGTCTCGGTCTTCTGTTCCACGCCTTCGTCGTGGCGCGTACCGTTTTCGCTGTTCGTCATCGTGTCAGGCTCTCCTTTGCGTGCCGCCGCCCGTGCGGCGGAACAGATCGATCCCGCCGCATATCGAATGCGGCTTCCCCAAAATCAAGATCACGGACGGCCGGCGGCGCCGCCCAGAAGCCGCGAAACCAGCCGTGCCGTGTAGTCGACCATGGGCACGATGCGGCGATAGTTGAGGCGCGTCGGCCCGATCACGCCGACGGCGCCGATGACGCGCTCGGCTCCGTCGCGATACGGCGCAATGACGAGCGATGATCCGGACATGGAGAAAAGCTTGTTCTCCGATCCGATGAAGATGCGCACCCCATCGCCCGACTCCGCCAGATCGACCAGCTCCATGATGGAGCTTTTGGTTTCCAGGTCGTTGAACAGATGGCGCAGGCGCTCCAGGTCGGCCGCGGCCGACACGTTCTCGATCAGGTTGGCACGGCCGCGCACGATCAGGCGGCTTGGCTGGTCGGCGCTGGCGCCGGACCAGACGGCGATGCCTGCATCCACCATCTCCTGCGAGAGCTTGTCCAACTCGCTCGCCGTCTGACGCCTGAGGTCGCCCAGCCGCTGATGCGCCTCGCTCAACGTCCGCCCGACGACGTTGGCATTGAGGAAATTGGCGGCCTCGACCAGCTGGGACGACGTCACGCCGGGGGGCAAGTCGACGACGCGATTCTCGACATCGCCATTCTCGCCCACCAGAACGGCGAGCGCGCTTTTGGGGTCCAGCCGGATGAAATCCACATGCTTGAGGCGCAGGTCGTTCTTGCCGGCCATCACCAGCCCGGCCCCGCGCGACAGGCCTGACAGAAGCTGGCTTGCCTCCGTCAGCAGCGTATCGACGGAGCGTGTATCGCCCAGCGAGCGGACATGCTCCTCGATCCGGGTGCGCTCGGCATCCGGCATGTCCCCGACTTCCAGAAAGGCGTCGACGAAGAAGCGCAGGCCAAGCTCGGTCGGAACGCGGCCCGCACTGACATGCGGTGCGTAGATCAGGCCGAGGGCCTCCAGGTCGCTCATGACGTTGCGGACAGAAGCGGGCGACAGGCTCTGCGTCAGAAGACGCGAAATATTGCGCGAGCCCACAGGCTCGCCATTGTCGAGATACGAATCGACGATCAGCCGGAAGATATCGCGCGAGCGATCGTCGAGCGTCGCGCCGACGCCCGTTCCGAATGGATCGTTGCTGGAGGTGGTCCTGTACTTCATGGCTCTGCCACCAACATATGCGCCCGCTGGCGCTTCCGTCCAGCGTCGAAAGATTCTACATCACGCCAAGGAATGTACAGACCACACAAGACGATACAGGACACAAGCCTTATGCGGCCATCCAAGCGTGCGGCGCACGAACTGCGCAACGTCACCCTCGAACGCGGCGTTTCCCGCCATGCCGAAGGCTCGTGCCTCGTCCGCTTCGGCGACACGCATGTCCTGTGCACCGCCAGCCTGGAAGAGCGCGTGCCCGGCTGGCTGAAGAATACCGGCAAGGGCTGGGTGACGGCAGAATACGGCATGCTGCCGCGCGCCACCGGCGACAGGATGCGCCGCGAAGCGGCATCGGGCAAGCAATCGGGCCGCACGCAGGAAATCCAGCGCCTGATCGGCCGGTCGCTGCGCGCCATCGTCGACCTTCAGGCCTTGGGCGAACGCCAGATCACGGTGGACTGCGACGTCATCCAGGCCGATGGCGGCACCCGCACCGCCGCCATCACCGGGGCGTTCGTCGCGCTGTCCGACTGCCTGTCCTGGATGGAGCAGCGCGGCATGGTCAAGCGTGCCGCCGTCCTGAAGGATCATGTCGCCGCCATTTCCTGCGGCATCCACAACGGCCAGCCGGTGATCGATCTGGACTATCTGGAAGATTCGTCCGCCGGGACGGACGCCAATTTCGTCATGACCGGCCGTGGCGGTATCGTGGAAATCCAGGGCACCGCCGAGGGTGAGCCGTTCAGCGAAGACGAGCTGAAGGCCCTCATGGACCTTGCCAAAGCCGGCATCGCCGACCTTGTCGAAAAGCAGAAGGCAGCCCTCGCCGGCTGAACGACCATGGCCCATACGCTCGACTCCGGGGCCGGCCCCCTGCTGGTCGCCAGCCACAACCAGGGAAAGATCGCCGAGATCGAGGAGCTTCTCGGTCCGCTCGGCTTCACGGTGGTTTCCGCTTCGCAGCGCGACCTGCCCGAACCGGACGAGACCGGCTCCACCTTCGAGGAGAACGCCAGGATCAAGGCTCTGGCCGCCGCGACGGCCACCGGCCTCGTCGCCCTGTCAGACGATAGCGGAATCGTGGTCGATGCACTCGATGGCGCACCGGGCATCTATTCGGCCCGCTGGGGCGGGCCGGACAAGGATTTCGCCATGGCGATGCGCCAGGTGGAAAAGAAGCTGCAGGCGGCCGGTGCGCTGAAGCCCGCGCAGCGTCGGGCCCGCTTCGTGGCGGTTCTGTGCCTTGCATGGCCGGACGGCACCACGCGCGAGTTTCGCGGCGAGGTCGAGGGCACCGTCGTATGGCCGCCGCGCGGCACGCTCGGCTTCGGCTACGATCCATTCTTCCTGCCGGAAGGCCATTCACGCACCTTCGGCGAGATGTCGTCGGACGAGAAACACGGTTGGAAGCCCGGACAGGCCACCGCGCTGTCGCACCGCGCACGGGCATTCCAGTTGTTTGCCCGCGACATGCTGGGCGTTGCGTGACACGAGGCTTCGGACCTCCGGCCGGAGGACGCATCTTCACGCCGACCCCGGCCGAGCCCGGCTTCGGCGTTTATGTCCACTGGCCCTTCTGCGCGGCCAAATGCCCCTATTGCGACTTCAACAGCCATGTCCGCCACAAGCCGGTGGACCAGGCGCGTTATGCACGGGCCTTCGAGCGCGAACTGGCCGTCATGGCGGCGCGCACGCCCGGGCGGCAGGTCACGTCGGTCTTTCTGGGGGGCGGCACGCCATCCTTGATGGACCCGTCGACCGTCGAGCGTATCCTGTCCGCGATCGCCCGCCACTGGCCCGTCGCGGACGGCGCCGAGATCACCATGGAGGCGAACCCGAGCAGCGTCGAGGCGGATCGCTTCCGTGGCTATCGCGCCGCCGGCGTCAACCGCGTGTCGCTGGGCGTCCAGGCACTCAATGATGCCGATCTTCGGCGTCTGGGGCGCCTGCATGACGTTGGTCAGGCCCTGGCGGCCATCAAGCTTGCGCGCGAAACCTTCCCGCGCCTGTCCTTCGACCTCATCTATGCGCGCCCCGGCCAGACGGCGGATGCCTGGCAGGCGGAACTCGAGCGGGCGATAGACCTCGCCGCCGACCATCTGTCGCTGTACCAGCTCACCATCGAGGAAGGCACCGTCTTCCATGCGCTGCACCGCACCGGCAGGCTCGTGGTGCCGGACGGCGAACTGTCGGCGGACCTTTACGAGGTGACGCAACAGGTGACCGCGGCGCGGGGCATGCCGGCCTATGAAGTGTCCAATCATGCCGTGCCCGGTGCGGAATCGCGCCACAACCTGACCTATTGGCGCTACGGCCTCTATGCCGGGGTTGGGCCCGGGGCGCATGGACGCATCCCCGGCCATGCCGGGCGGCACGCCACTGCCAACGAAAAACTTCCCGAGCGCTGGCTGGAACTGGTCGAGGCGCAGGGACACGGCATGGATGTCGACGAGCCGCTGGCCAGTCCCGAGCAAGCAGAGGAACTGCTGCTGATGGGCCTTCGCCTGAGCGAGGGGGTGGACCTTGAGCGCTGGCGTCAACTGTCCGGCCGCGATCTCGATGGGGGGCGCGAGGCGGAACTGCAATCCTATGGCATGGTCGAACGCCTGTCGTCCGACCGCCTGCGCGCAACGCCCGCCGGCATGCTGGTGCTGGACCGGGTGCTGGCGGAACTGGCCTGAGGGAGAGAGCCGTGGAGGAAGCAAGGCCGGATACGCGCTTCAGCCTTCTGGGGCAGGTGTTCGACGCGCCACGGCCGGAGCCGGGCCTGTACCTCGTGGCCACGCCCATCGGCAATCTCGGCGATATGGGGCTGCGGGCGCTGCAGATCGTGGCAGGAGCAGACATTCTGGCATGCGAAGACACGCGGGTGACCGCCAAGCTGCTGCAGCGCTATGGCATCAAGCGCGCCAGCATGGCCTATCACGAGCATAATTCGGAGGCCGCCGGCGCCGCCATCATCGAAGCGCTGGCCGCGGGCAAATCCGTGGCGCTGGTTTCCGATGCCGGAACGCCCATCGTCTCAGACCCCGGCTTTCCGGCCGCTCGCCTGGCCATAGCGGAAGGCTTTCCCGTCATCCCGATTCCGGGTGCATCGGCGCCGCTGGCGGCGTTGGCGGCCAGCGGCCTTCCATCGGACGCCTTTTTCTTTGCCGGCTTTCCACCGCAGAAGCAGGTGGCGCGGCGCGCCCGCTTCGAAGAGCTGGCACGGGTGCCGGGCACGCTGCTGTTCTTCGAAGCGCCACATCGCATAACCGAAAGTCTGGCGGACATGGCCGCGATGCTGGGCGACAGGCCGGCGGCTGTGTGCCGCGAACTGACCAAGCTTCACGAGACGATCTATCGTGACACGCTGTCCGGCCTTGCCCGGACCTTCGCGGCGATGGAGCGCGTGCGCGGCGAGATCGTGGTTTGCGTCGGCCCGCCCGCCCCCGAGGCTGCCGCCACCGGCGACGATGTCGATACGATCCTTTCGGGCCTGCTTCAGGAGATGAAGCCGGCCCATGCGGCGCAGGAGGCCGTCAAGTTGACGGGCCTGCCGCGGCGCGAGCTTTACCAACGCGCCCTTGCCCTCAAGGGCGGCGCGGCTTGAACGTGCCCAACCTGCGCCGGCGCGCCTTCCGCAAGGGACATCACGCCGAGGCAGTCGCCGCAATCTGGCTGCGGCTCAAGGGTTATCGCATCCTGGCGCGGCGGTTTCGCTGCCGGGTGGGCGAGGTCGATATCATCGCCCGGCGCGGCGCCGTCCTTGCCATCGTGGAGGTCAAGGCGCGCAGCGAGGTGACCGTCGCCGTGGACGCCGTGCAGAGCGCGGCGTGGCGCCGCATCGAAGCCGCGGCGGACGTCTGGCGCGTGCGTCATCCGCAGCCCGAAACACTGTCCATGCGCTACGACATCGTCGCGGTGACATCCGCATTCCGCCTGCGGCACCTGGCTGGTGCTTGGCAGCCCAACCGATACAAATGATTGCAATCGGCAGGCGTTGGCGGCTACGACACGCTCGAGACAAGTCCCGCGAGGTGTCATGAGCTTGAAGGTCGCAGTGCAGATGGACCATGTGTCGTCCATCACGATCAAGGGTGATTCAACATTCGCCCTGTGCCTGGAGGCGCAGCGGCGCGGACACAGCCTGTTCCACTATACCCCCGACCGTCTTTCGATGCGCGACGGCGTGGTGACGGCGCGGCTCGAGGCGATGCAGCTTGCCGAGGAACAGGGCCGCCACTTCACCCTGGGCGAGCCGGTGCGCACCGATCTGGCCGAGATGGATGTCGTCCTGCTGCGGCAGGACCCCCCTTTCGACATGAACTACATCACGTCGACGCATCTTCTGGAGCGGTTGCAGCCCGGGACGATCGTCGCCAACGACCCCGCCTGGGTTCGCAACATGCCGGAGAAGATCTTCGTCACGGAGTTCTCCGACCTGATGCCCGAGACCCTCATCACCAAGGATGCGGCAGAGGTTGCCGCGTTCCGCGCCGAGTTCGGCGAGATCGTGATGAAGCCCCTGTATGGCAATGGCGGTGCCGGCGTCTTCCACCTGACGCGGGACGACCGGAACCTGTCATCCTTCATGGAGACATTCGCGCTTCTGTTCCGCGAGCCCTTTATCGTGCAGCGATACCTGCCGGATGTGCGCAAGGGCGACAAGCGGGTGATCCTCATCGACGGCGAGCCCGTGGGCGCGATCAACCGGGTGCCATCGGAAACCGATGCGCGGTCCAACATGCATGTCGGCGGTCGTGCGGAGCCGGCCGACATCACGGACCGCGACCGCGAAATCTGCGCCCGCATTGGCCCCGCCCTGCGCGAGCGTGGGCAGCTTTTCGTAGGCATCGACGTGATCGGCGATTATCTGACCGAGATCAACTTGACCTCCCCCACCGGCATCCGGGAGGTTCGCCGTTTCGGCGGCGCCGATATTGCGGCTCTCTTCTGGGACAAGATCGAGGATCGCGCCTAGCCCTGGGCGTCGGGCGCGCTCAGTGATGCATTCGGCGCAGGGCCAAGGCGGACGCTTTTTCCGCTATGTCCAGGTAGCGGCTGGCGATCTCTTCGCACAGTCCGGCAAGCTCCGCGGGGCTGCCCTGCCATTCGGCGGCATCCTCGACTGCCTTGAGAGCTTCGGCCTGCGCCATGCGGACCAACCTCGCAAGAGCGGCGTCGCTGCCGCCGGTACTCTTCTTTGCCTGACTCATGATGCAGTCTCTGCCATGTTTACCGACTCCCGCATCGCCCGCTGAAAGCTGCGCACCGCCATCGCAGCGGACCGCATGCGGATCGGCCGCAACTATGCCGACCACCGAGACATAGGACAGCCGCACCCGGATTTACACCGGGTGCCGGTTCTTCAGCTCGGTGCCGGATGAGGCAGACCCGCAGCCGCGCCCATGGGCTGGATGCGACGACTCGGAAACGACGCGCTTGACGACAACATGATATCATATAGTCATCCGGATGTTTTAATCCAGGATTTGGTATTGCGATGATCGCCAGGGTGCGCACGGTGGCCTTTCAGGGCGTGGAGGCCATCCCGGTCGATGTCGAGGTGATGGTCGCACCGGGCAAGGTGGGCATTCAGATCGTCGGGCTGGCGGACAAGGCGGTTGCCGAAAGCCGTGAGCGTGTGCAGTCCGCGCTCCATGCGTCGGGGTTGGCGATGCCGCCCAAGCGGGTCACCATCAATCTGGCGCCGGCCGACCTGCCCAAGGAAGGCAGCCACTACGACCTGCCGATCGCGCTGGGGCTGATGGCCGCACTTGGCGCAATCCCGCCAGGTGAGCTTGCAGCCTATGCGGTGCTGGGAGAGCTGTCCCTGGACGGCAGCATCGTGGCGGTCAACGGTGTGCTCCCAGCGGCGATGGCCGCCAATGCAGGCGGCCTCGGCCTCATCTGCCCGCAAGCCTGCGGATCGGAAGCCGCATGGGCCAGCGCCGACATGCGCATCGTCGCCGCCCGCAACATCATCCAGATCGCAAACCATTTCCGGGGCACGCAGATCCTGGATCGCCCGACGCCCGTCAGCCGCGCCGCTTCGGTATCGCCGCTGGACATGGAACATATCAAGGGCCAGGACGAAGCGCGGCGCGCGCTGGAGGTTGCGGCAGCCGGTGGACACAACCTTCTGTTCTGCGGACCGCCGGGCTCCGGCAAGTCGATGCTCGCCCAGCGCCTGCCATCCATCCTGCCGCCATTGTCGCCGCGCGAACTGCTGGAAGTGTCGATGATCTCGTCCATAGCGGGCGAACTCGCCGAGGGGCGCCTGTCCGCCAGCCGGCCGTTTCGCGCTCCGCACCATTCGGCCTCCATGGCGGCGATGATCGGCGGCGGCCAGAAGGCGCGTCCGGGCGAAGTATCCATGGCACATCAGGGCGTGCTGTTTCTGGACGAGCTCCCCGAATTTGCGCCTGCCGTACTGGATTCGCTGCGTCAGCCCATCGAAAGCGGTGAAGCCGTCGTCGCGCGGGTCAACCACCGCATCACCTATCCGGCACGGTTCCAGCTTGTCGCGGCGATGAACCCGTGTCGGTGCGGCATGGCTGGCGAGCCGGGCCATGTCTGCGCGCGGGGGCCGCGCTGCCAGAGCGATTACCAGGCGCGCGTGTCCGGACCGTTCATGGACAGGATCGACCTGCGCATGTCCGTGCCGGCCGTGACGGTGGCCGACCTGTTGGTACAAAGACCGTCGGAAACGTCCGCCAGCGTCGCCGAGCGGGTCGCCGCCGCGCGGCAAATCCAGCATCGCCGCTATACCGCGATGGGCTTGGCCGAAGGCTACGTCAACGCCCGCTGTTCGGCCGCCGAAATCGAGGCTGCGGCCGCGCTGGATGCAGACGGGCGGTCGATGATGGCGGCGGCGGCCGACCGCCTGCGGCTATCGGCGCGCGCTTTCCATCGCGTTCTCAAGGTGGCGCGCACCCTGGCCGACCTCGACGGGGAAGAACTGGTCGGGCGGCGGCATCTGGCCGAGGCTCTCGCCTATCGCGTCGGGCCTCAGGCCACCACGGCCGGTTGAGAACCGGCAAGCAGCGCGGCAAATTCCGGCTGGTCGGCCAGGCGCACCTGCGGCCGTGGGCCCATCTGCCGGATGATATGGGCCGCCGCAGCGGCGCCCAGCGCGGCACTGGAGCCATGGTCCAGCCCGGCCGTGTAGCCGCGCAGGAAACCGGACGCGAACAGGTCGCCCGCCCCTGTCGTATCGGCGACGTCCGCAACGCGCAGTGCGGGATAGGCCGTCTGTGCGCCCCCCTCCACCACGACGCAGCCCTTTTCGCTGCGCGTCACCACGGCCACCTTGCGCGTATCGCGCCCGATGGCATCGAGTGCGGTTTGCAGGTCGCGGGTCTCGTACAGGGCCAGCGCCTCCTCTTCGTTGGCGAAGACGATGTCGACCGTGCCGGATCGCATGAGTTGCAGGAACTCTTCCCGATGCCGATGCACGCAGAATGAATCGGACAGCGTCATCGCAACGTCGCGCCCGGCGGCGTGCGCCGCGGCAGCGGCTTTCCGGATGCCGTCCTTGGCGCGGGGCGGATCCCACAGATACCCTTCGAAGTAGCAGACCTTGGCCGCGGCAACGACCGCCTCGTCGACATCCTCCGGACCGAACTCGACGCAGGCGCCGAGATAGGTGCACATCGAACGCTCTCCATCGGGTGTCACGAAGATCATGCAGCGCGCCGTAGAAGGGCCGCCGCGCAGCGGCACCGACTCGTAATGGGCGCCGACGGCGCGGATGTCGTGGGTGAAGATGCCGCCCAGCGTGTCGGCGGCGACCTTGCCGAAATAGGCGCCGCGACCGCCCAGAGACACGAAGCCGGCCAGCGTGTTGCCCGCGCTGCCGCCGGACATCTCGATGGCCGGTCCCATGCCGCCGTACAGCGCGATCGCCCGCGCCTCGTCCACCAGCGTCATCGCGCCTTTTTCCACGCCGAGCGCGTCCAGCGCTCCATCGTCGGTACGCGAAAGGACATCGACGATGGCATTGCCGATGGTCAGAAGATCGAATTCCTGCATGAACGCTCTCGTCAGGATGGGAGACAGGCGTTGGATAGCCCGTCCCGGCACATTTGGCGAGAGAAACCACCACCGCACCTTAACGCATTGATAAATATTAAATCTTGGGTTTCTTTTGGCGCCTGCCGAAATAGCGTCAAGTGGGCCACCCTGACCTATAGGTTTCGTCGATGGTTGCGCCCCTTACACCCAGCCCGTTCACAAACTCCATCTCTTACGCGCTGGTGTCGCCCGGCAGGACGGTGCCCGTCGCAAGGGGACGCTCGGTGCAGATCGATGCACCGCCGCGCGGCCATTTCAAGCTGGTCAAGCTTACCGAACGCGGCGAGGAAGCGGTCGACCGCGTCATCGCGATGTCCACCCCCGACAATGATCTCGTGCTCTTGACGGATGATGGGACGAAGATCGTCGTTCGCAACTTCTTTGCAACCGACGGTGTCTCGGTCGAGCTTCCGCAGCAGGACGGGCAGACAAGGACGCTCGACGGCTCCACGCCCCGCCCATCGCACGCCTCCGGCGGTTTCGACGTCCTGCACACCTTCGGCGACGGGCAGGCGCTGGCCAGCCTGGCGCACGACTTCGCGGCTCAGTACGACGTTCTCGCCGCGGACCGGTTCGAGCTTTCGACGCTGTCGTTGCATCACATGCCCCTGGCTGCGGGCGTATCGCCGCAGACGCTCGTTCTGGTCGGCGGGGCGCTGGTCGGCGGCGGCATCGCAGCGGTGGCGGGCGGTGGAAGTGGCGGCACCGCCGCCGCAGCGCCAGCGGCGGACACGCCCACGAACACGACCCCGCAGCAAACCCCAAGGCTGACGATCGATCCCGTCACAGGCGACAATCACCTCAGCGACGGGGAAATGGCGGGCCCGATCACCGTTTCGGGCACCGCCACGGACATCGCCGACGGTACGGTGATAGCCGTGTCCTGGGGTGCTGCCCGCCAGACCGCCATCGTGGAAGATGGGGTATGGCAGGCGGTTTTCGAAGCGGGATCGATTCTCGCCACGCGCGACTATGCGAACATCTATGCCATGACGGGACAAACCTTTGCCGGGGCCAAGGTTTCGATTGCGGCGCTCGAACGGCCAACCCTGACGATCGATGCCGTTTCGCAGGACAATCAGGTAACCGACGCCGAGCGGAGCTCGGGCGTGACGGTCAGTGGCGTCGCATCCAATGTGGAGGCCGATTCGATCGTCGTCGTCGAATGGGGCACGACGACGAAAAGCGTGACCCCATCCGGCACCGGCCGCTGGTCGGTGACATTTTCCAGAGACGAAATCCCCCAGGACACGACGGAGTCCACCTACACCGTCCGCGCCAGCATCGGCGATTTCGCAACCGCCTCGCGCGAGGTGATGATCGCGGCGTCTGGGCCGACGTCGGAACCGCTGGTGGCCCGCATCGCGATAGACGTCGTATCCGGCGACGACGCCGTAACGTACGTCGAGCGTGGCTCCGGCGTCACGGTGGCGGGCACCGCCGAAAACCTGGCGGACGGCGTCGAGGTGAGCGTCTCATGGGGACAGTCGACCCGTCAGGCCGTGGTTGAAAACCAGCGCTGGAGCGTCGTCTTCGCGCGGAGCGAGGTTCCGGTGCAGGATGCCGTCATCCATGCGGTTGCCGCAAACGGAACGCAGAGCCCGCCCACCGACAGCCGCGCCGTTTCGATTGCATACCCGATCGTGACCGCATCCGACCTCGACCGCGACATCGGTGGCTTCGCGGTCATGAGCCCGGTGACGGGACAGGGAATCGGAGCCATTGTCGCCTCTGCCGGCGACGTGAATGGCGATGGCATCGCCGATTACGTCCTCGGCACGCCCGGCCTCAACGTTACGGGGGCGCAGGCCGGCGGCGCCGTCCTCGTTTTCGGCAAAGCGAACGCCTCGGATATCCAGCTATCCTCCATCGTCGCGGGCAATGGCGGCGGGTTCGTCATCCGCGGAGAGAGCGCGGGCGACATGGCCGGCGCTGCCGTATCCACGGCGGGCGACGTCAATGGCGACGGCCTGGCGGATATCCTCGTCGGCACTGCAGGCTCCGACAGGGCCTACGTGGTCTTCGGCCGCGCAACCACCAGCTCGGTCGACCTTGCCACGGTCCGGTACCAGCTCGGCGGCTTCGTCATCGAAGGGGAAACCGGCGAGCATGTCGGGCTGTCGGTCGCACCGGCCGGCGATGTCGATGGCGACGGCTTCGACGACGTGATCGTTTCGGTGGGCGGCGGCGCGCACGCCGACCGCGCCTATGTCGTCTTCGGCAAGAGCACGACGCAGGCGGTCCACCTGTCCGACATCGCCGACGGAAACGGCGGTTTCGCGATCGAGATTCCGCAGGACACGGGCGCAGCCGCCCTTTCGGTCAGTGCCGGCGGCGACATCGATGGCGACGGCCTGGCCGACATTCTGGTCGGTGCCCCCATGGCATCCGGGCAGCCCGGCGGTGGCGGCGCCTATGTCATCTACGGTTCGACATCCGGGGCGTTCACCCACACTGCCGTGACGCAGATGGGCGGCGCTACCGGCGATACGATGTCCGATGCCGGCCAGCCGGCGGTTATCGCCGGTGGTGCGGGCAACGACACGATTTCGCTGTCGCGCGGCGGCAGCGTCGCGCTCGGCGGTGCCGGAGACGACACGCTGGTCATCGGCATCGGTTTCCTGCTGGAGGGCCTCGCCGGTGCCGTCGACGGCCGCATCTCGCATCTGGACGGCGGCAGCGGCGTGGACACGCTCAAGATCGACGGCAGCGGGATCGTCCTCGACCTGACGGCCCTTCAAAACCCAGGCACAGGGCTGCTGCATGGCGTCGGCCGCCTGTCCGGCATCGAACGCGTGGACCTGACCGGCTCGGGCGACAACCGGCTAAAGATATCCATCGACGACATCATGGACATGTCATCGGCAAACCTCTTCAATTCCGGCAATGGGTGGACGGGCCTGGCCGCGACGGAAAACCTCCATCAGATGGTCGTGGCCGGCAATGCGGGCGACAGGGTCGAGCTGGCATCCCAGACCGGCTGGAGCCTTGGCGGCGATGCGACGCTGGACGGCGTCGTCTACCACATCGTCACCAATGCATCGGCCGGCGCCGCGCTCTATATACAGGACGGAGTCACCGGACCGCTGACGATCTGATCGAGGTACTGTCGCATATGATTCTCTCTTCCGCCCGCCTTGCCCTGCGCGACATCGTCTCACCGCCGTTCCGCTCCACCTTGTGGAAGGTGCTCGGCCTGACGGCCGTGGTGCTGGTAGCCTTGTGGTTCAGCGTGCGGTGGCTTTTCGCGGCGGTGGCCATTCCGTTCTTTGCCGACTTCGCGCCGGACATGCCGGCCTGGCTCGACAATGCCGGGGCTTTTGCCGGCATCGCGGCGGGTATCGTCCTGGCGTTCCTGATGGCTTTCCTGATCGCGCCCGTCAGCGCC
This sequence comes from Aureimonas altamirensis, assembly GCF_001463885.1. Lineage (GTDB taxonomy): Bacteria > Pseudomonadota > Alphaproteobacteria > Rhizobiales > Rhizobiaceae > Aureimonas > Aureimonas altamirensis. The sequence goes on from NZ_BBWQ01000020.1 coordinate 182,004, forward strand.
ATCATCGCCGGCCTGTTTCTCGACGATGTCGCCGAGGCGGTGGAAAGAAAGGACTATGCAGACCAGCCGGAGGGGCGCGCCTTGCCGCTGGTGCGCGGCATGATCCTGTCCATCAAGTTCTTCGGTATCGTCATCCTCGGCAACCTCATCGCCTTTGCGCTGCTGTGGGTGCCGCTGGTCAATGTCGGCGCCTTCTTCGTCATCAACGGCTATCTGCTCGGCCGCGAGTACTTCCAGTTCGCGTGCCTCAGGTACCGTTCGGAAGACCAGGCCGCCGCCATGCGCAGCCGCAATGGCGGGCGCATCTTCATCGCCGGCCTCGTCATCGCCGCGCTCCTTGCGATCCCCATCGTCAATCTGCTTACGCCGCTTTTTGCCGCAGCGATGATGGTGCACCTGCACCAGAAACTGTCGCGCCGCGAAGGCGGCGTGCCGCAGCCCGGCCCGGCCGCCTAGCCGACGGCCGTCACCGGCGGGCGCGGCTGCTCTCCGGCAGGGCGCGTTTCCAGCGGTGTCAGCGGGGCCGGCACGTCGGTTGTCTTCACCTCGGCCTTGCATAAATCGGCTATGATGCAGGCGGGGCAGTCGGGCTTGCGCGCCTTGCAGACATAGCGCCCGTGCAGGATCAGCCAGTGATGGGCATGGCGCAGATAGCCATCCGGGATGATGCGCAGGAAATTGCGCTCGACCTCTTCCGGCGTCTTGCCCGGCGCGATGTGAAGCCGATTGCCGATCCGGAAGATATGGGTGTCGACGGCCAGCGTCTCCTTGCCGAAGGCGGTATTCAGAACCACGTTGGCCGTCTTGCGGCCGACGCCCGGCAAGGCTTCCAGCGCTTCACGCGTATCGGGCACCTGCCCGCCATACTCTTCCACCAGCGACTTCGATAGCAGCCAGACATTGCGCGCCTTGTTGCGGAACAGGCCGATGGTGCGAATGTGCTCGCGGATGGCGTCTTCGCCCAGAGCTGCCATGTCAGCCGCGTTGTCCGCCCTGGCAAACAGGCCGCGTGTGGCCCGGTTGACGCCGGCATCGGTTGCCTGCGCCGACAGCACCACTGCGAACAGCAGGGTAAAGGGGTTCGTATGCTCAAGTTCCGGCTGCGGCTCGGGCCGTTGCACGGCGAATCTGCGGAAGATCTCGCCGATCTCCGCCGGGCTGTACGGAATTTTCGGCGCGCGGGGCGCCCTCTTTCGCGCGGTCGGCGCCATGGTGTATCCTGCCTTGTCAGTCTGCCCGACAGGTGAACCGAGGATGCCGGACGAGGAAAGCGAAAACCCCAACGAGCGGCCGCTTTTCCATGCGCTGTTGACGCCCTATCGCTCGATGGGACGCACGGGGTTCACCGTCGTCATGGCCGGTTTCGGCGGCATCAGCCTCCTGACCGGCCTGTTCTTTCTGGCCGAGGGCGCCTGGCCCATCTTCGGCTTCTTCGGTCTCGATGTGCTGGCCCTGTGGATCGCCTTCCGCGTCAACTACCGCGCCGCCCGCGCGCGCGAGGAGGTCAGCGTATCGCGCACGCGCCTGATGATCCGCAAGACCTCGCCGCGCGGCGAGGTCCGCGAAGAGAATTACAACCCGTTCTGGGCCCGGTTCGACGTGCAGCGGCACCACGAATTCGGCGTCACGCGGATGGCCGTTTCCGGCCGTGGCCGCGCCACCGAGATCGGCTCCTTCCTGAACCCGGACGACCGGGAAACCTTCGCAACCGAGTTCGGCCGCGCCTTGGCGACGGCCCGGCGCGGCTGAAGCCGGCTCAGGCCTCCAGCACGTCTTTCGACGCTACCGAGGAATCGGCGTTCAGCTTGTAGACGATAGGCACGCCAGTCGCGATTTCCGCATTGACGATCTCGTCCGGCGACAGGCCCTCCAGCGCCATCACCAGCGCGCGCAGCGAGTTGCCGTGCGCCGCCACGATGACGTTGCCGCCACCCAGCACCTGCGGCTGGATGGTGTGGATGTAGTATGGCCAGACCCGCGCGCCGGTATCCTTGAGGCTTTCGCCGCCCGGGGGCGGCACATCGTAGGAGCGGCGCCAGACATGGACCTGCTCCTCGCCCCATTTGGCGCGCGCATCGTCCTTGTTGAGCCCGGACAGATCGCCATAGTCGCGCTCGTTCAGGGCCTCGCTCCGCTCCGTCGGGATGTCGGCCTGGCCGAGCGTTCCCTGGAGCAGCGACAGCGTGCGCTGCGCGCGCGACAGGTTGCTGGTGAACGCCCGGTCGAAGACCAGGCCCGTCGCCTTCAACCGCTCGCCGGCAGCCTTCGCTTCTTCCACGCCCTTCTCGGTCAGGTCCGGGTCACGCCAGCCGGTGAACAGGTTCTTGAGGTTCCAGTCACTCTGGCCGTGTCTTACGAGAACGAGGGTCCGCACCATTTGAGCTCCGTTGAATGTCAGATCGAAAGGACGTCGCGCATGGAATACAGGCCGGGCGCCTGCCCGCCTGCCCAGAGCGCCGCCTTGACGGCGCCGCGCGCATAGATTGCGCGGTCGTCGGCGCGATGCACCAGCTCGATGCGCTCGCCCTCCCCCGCGAAGATGACCGAATGGTCGCCGATGACGGAGCCGCCGCGCAGCGTGGCGAAACCGATGGCGCCGGCCGGCCGTGGCCCGGTATGGCCATCGCGCGCCCGCACCGAGGCGTCGGCCAGGGCAATCTCGCGCCCCGCGGCGGCGGCCTCGCCCAGAAGCAGCGCCGTGCCGGACGGCGCATCCACCTTGTGACGGTGATGCATCTCGGCGATCTCGATGTCGAAACCATCGGCGGCCAGGGCGCGCGCCGCGCGCTCCACCAGCACGGCCAGCATGTTGACGCCGAGGCTCATATTGCCGGATTTCACGACCCGCGCGCCGGATGCGGCGGCCTTGGCCACCGCGGCGTCGTCCTGTGCGGAAAAGCCGGTCGTGCCGATGACGTGCACCAGGCCGTGCTGCGCCGCCAGCTCGGCGACGGAGATGGAATAGGCCGGGGCGGTAAAGTCCAGGATGCCGTCGGCATCCGCTAGGACGGGCTCCAGCGCATCGGTGACGAGCGTGCCGATCTCGCCGAGGCCGGCCAGTTCGCCGGCATCATGCCCCAGCACGGAAGAGCCCTTGCGCTCGATGGCGGCAGCCAGCGTGACGCCGGGCGTTTCCTCGATGATACGGACGAGGTTCCTGCCCATCCGTCCGGCCGCCCCCAGAACGACGAGTCTCATCCTCTATCCTTCCGCATCGTCGAAACATCTACTCCCTGCGTCCGGACAGGCCGATCTCGCCGGCCGCCTGCAGGCTGTGGAACTTCGCATACAGGCTGCCACCCCGGGCAACAAGGTCGGAATGGGTGCCGCTTTCGGCGACACGGCCGTTTTCGACCACCAGGATCTGGTCCGCGCCGACGATGGTCGACAGGCGATGCGCCACCACCAGCACGGTCTTCTCGCGCATGATCTCGGTCAAGGCGCGCTGGACCAGCGTTTCCGACTGCGTATCGAGCGCCGACGTCGCTTCGTCCAGAATCAGGATCGGGGCGCCGCGGACAAGCGCCCGGGCAATGGACAGACGTTGCCGCTGCCCACCCGAAAGCGTCATCCCGTTTTCGCCCACCGGCGTATCGTAGCCGAGGGGCTGGGCCAGGATGAATTCCTCTGCCTGCGCCATGCGCGCGGCTGCCTCGATCTCTTCGTCCGTCGCGTCGAGACGGCCGTAGCGGAGGTTGTCGCGTATGGTGCCCTCGAACAGCACGGCCTGCTGCGGCACATAGGATACCTGTGCCCGCAGCGACCGCTTGGTAAAGCTGGAAATGTCCTGCCCATCGATGGTGATCCGGCCCGAAGACGGCTCGTAGAAGCGCTCGATCAGCGAGAGGATGGTGGATTTGCCGCCGCCCGATGCACCGATGATGGCCGTCGTACGGCCGGCCGGGGCGGTAAAGTCCACCTGCCGCAGCACGGGCTCTCCGGCGGAATAGGCGAAGCTGACATTCTCGAAGCGGATTTCGCCGCCGGTGACCTTCAGGTCCGGCGCGCCCGGCGCATCGGGCTTGCGGGGCTTCAGGTCCAGGATTTCGTAGATCATGCGCGCATTCACCAGCGCGCGCTCCATCTCCACCTGCAGCCGAGCCAGCCGGCGGGCCGGGTCGTAGGCCAGGAGAAGCGCGGTGATGAAGGCGAACATCGCGCCCGGCGAATGACCGTAGACGATGGCCCGGTACCCGGACCAGCCGATGACGCCCGCGACGGCAAGGCCGGCGATGGTCTCCACGATGGGGCCGGAGCGTTCGGTGATGGCGGCGATGCGGTTGGCGCGCTCTTCCGCCGCCTCGACCAGGCGGTCCGTGCGCTGGCGCAGCGGCGCTTCCATGGTGAAGGCCTTGACCACCTGTATTCCCTGCGCCGCTTCCTGCATGGAGCCGACCACCTGGGCATTGAGGTCGATGGACTGGCGCGTGGCGCGCCGCAGCTTGCGCGACAGGCGCCCGATCATGATGGCCACCGGCGGCCCCGCCAGAAGGGCGATCCCCGACAGGACCGGGTCCTGCCAGATCATCACCCCGATCAGGAAGACGAGGGTCAGAAGGTCGCGGGCCAGCGAGGTGACGGTAAGGTTCAGCGTATCGCGGACACCCGTCACGTTCTGGCTGATGCGCGCCGCAAGCTGGGCCGAGCGCGTCTCGCCGAAAAAGTCCACCGACAGCTCGGTGAGGTGGGAGAACAGGCGCTTCTGGTAGCGTGCGACGATGTCGTTGCCGATGCGGGCCAGGATCACGCCCTGGATATAGCTGGCGACGCCGCGGATCAGGAAGGCCGCGAAGACGGCAAGCGGCAGCGTCAGCAACACGGCGCGGTTGCGGTCGACGAAGATCTCGTCGATCACGTCCCGCATGATCCACGCCAGGAAAGCCGTCGACAGCGCCACGAGGATCAGGCATGCGATGGCGATCGCATAGCCCCTGACATGCGAGCGCCCGTTTTCGGCCAGGATACGCCGCAGCAACTTGAATGCCTCGCCCCTTTCCTGCCCGTCGGCCAGCGAAAGGTTCTTCTGTCTACTCACGGTCGGCTCGTCCCGTTCATCGTGCCGCTCGCTTTAGAGCATTTTATCCGCCCTGTCAGGCAGCCCAGCGCCGTCCGCTGGTTTCGAGGCCGAAGAAGCGCGGATTGCGCGCATAGGCCGCCATGCCGACAAGCGCCGCCATCGTTTCCGTCACCGCAAACAGAGGCATCTCTCGCAACAGGGCGGAATGCGGCGCCTTGTCCTCGAAGGCGTCACGCACCAGCTCGGGCTCGATCAGGGGCACGATGCGCTGGAATATCCCGCCGGCGATGTAGACGCCGCCGCGCGCCATGAAGATAAGCGCCAGATCGCCGGCAACGCGCCCAAGGCACGTGGCGAACAGGCGTACGGCCTCCAGCGCCTCTGCGTCGCCGAGGCCGGCCGCCTCCGTGACGTCGGCGGGGTCGGCATGCCGGCGCTCCACGCCGTCGGCCGTGCAGATGGCATGATACAGGTTGACGAGCCCCCGGCCGCTCAGCACCTCTTCGGCCGATACGCGCCCCTCGATCCGGTCGAGATGGGGCCATATCTGAAGGTCGCGCCCGGTTCGCGGGCCAAGGTCGATGTGCCCGCCCTCCCCGGCAACGGGAATCCACATGCGCCGGGCGCGGACGAGGCCGGCGACGCCGAGCCCGGTTCCGGGGCCAAGCACGACACGGCTGGCGCCCTCGCGGGCCATGCCGCCGCCGATCTGCTCGCGGCCCGTTTCCGGAAGGGCCGAGACGGCCAGCGCCTGCGCCTCGAAATCGTTCATCACCACGATTTCCTCAAATCCGAGATCGCGCATCAGCACCTTCGGACGCACGATCCACGGGCTGTTGGTCAGGTCGATCTCGTCGCCGTCGATAGGCCCGGCAATGGCCAGCACCGCCGAGTTGGGCTGGACGGAGGTCTTGTCCAGCACGGCGTCCTGGATGGCATGATCGATGTTGGGGTAGTCCACCGTCTTGACCACGGGGAACAGCTTCGGCTCGGCATAGGCATCCACCAGAAGCGCAAAGCGCGCATTCGTGCCGCCGATGTCGGCCAGGAGGATCGGGAAGCGCAGTGCTTCGGCGCTTGTGTGGGTCGGGGTCATATGCGGTCGGGCCTAAATCGATTGAAGATCAGAAGGGTATGGCGGAAAAGGCGTGGCAGATATCTATCGCGTTATCGTGACGGGCGTTGCGTTGGTATGGCGACCGGACCGGACATGGCCGCAGCCGATGCGACGCCGGCGCCGGCATCCAGCACGGCGGCGCAGGCGCGCGGCAGATCGGCCATCGTCAAGGGCGGCTTCGGCTTGTAGGGCGGGGCATCGGGCGGTGGCGGCTGCAGCGCGACATCGAACCACCAGTCGAGGTCGTCGCAACCGTCGTCCCGGCCCACGGCCGCCTGCTTTTCGCAGGCGCTTTCCCCCGCAGGGCAAAACATCCGGATATGGAAATGGTAATCGTGCCCATAGGTGGGGCGCACCTTGGCCAGCCAGGCGCGGTCACGTCCGGCCGTCTGGCAGAGTTTCTGCTTGATGCCCGGATGAACGAAGACCCGCTGCACCTCCGGCGCACTGGCAACGCGGCGCAGCAGCCTCAGATGTTCGGGCCGCCACAGGCTGTCATCCACATGCAGGGTCTTCGGATCGACAAGGCTTTGCGGATCGAGGCCATCGCGCTCGTCATCGCTCAGGCGGCGCTGCGGCATCGGCGTCAGGTAGACATCGGCATCAAGGCCGATCTGGTGCGATGCGTGGCCGGACGACATGGGCCCGCCGCGCGGCTGGGCGATATCCCCGATCAGAAACCCGCGCCACCCATCCTTTTCGGCAGCCTCGGCCGACAGGCGCTCAAGCAGCGCAATCATGGCCGGATTGCCCCAGGCCCGGTTGCGTGACGGCCGCGTCATCTGCCAGGTCGGACCGTCCTTCGGCATCGCCACGGCACCGGCCAGACACCCCTTGGAGTAAAAGCCGATGCTGCGGCTGGCCATGGCTGCCGGCTGCGTCCGAGCGCCGAACAGGTCCTTGGCCGCCGGCGCGGCGACGGCCGGGCCCGCAAGGACAACCAGCAAAGCGACGCCGAGCGACGCGAGGGAGCAGTTCATGATCACCTCCGCATCATGAGCCGCCGAGTGTGGCCCTGCAAGGATGCGCGGAGCTTGCTCGCGCAACCGTGCGATGTCGTCAGGCGCGCAGCGTGCCCCCGGTCGCCTTGGCCACCGCCGCCACGATCTTCTGCGAGACCGCGTCCAGATCCTCGTCGGTCAGGGTGCGCTCGGCCGGCTTCAGGGTGACTTCGATGGCGATGGATTTGCGCCCTTCGCCAAGCGACGCACCGGTAAAGACATCGAAGACGCTGACCGACGACACGAGCTTGCGGTCGGCGCCTTCGGCCGCCCGCACGAGTTTCAGCGCTTCCACTTCCGCATCCACCACGAAGGCGAAGTCGCGCCGCACCGGCTGGAACGGGGAAAGCTCCAGCACCGGTTTTGTCCGTGTGGCCTTGCGCTTGCCTTCCGGCAGCGCGTCGAGGAACACCTCGAACCCGCTATGGGCGCCGGACAGCCGCATCTTTTTCAGGACGCGCGGATGAAACTCGCCGAACTCGGCAAGCGTCACCTTCGGCCCAAGCTTCAACCGGCCGGAGCGACCGGGATGATACCAGGCGCTGGCGCCCGCCTCGACCTGCAGCCGGTCGGTGGGCACGCCTGCCGCCTCCAGCACGGCGATGGCGTCGGCCTTGGCGTCGAAAACCGAGACCGGGGCGGCGTTGCCGGCCCAGTTGCGCCCCGCGCCCGTCGGCGTGGCGGTGCCGCGCCGCAATCCCGCCGCAACGCGCAACTGCCCGGCGGGCGTGTCGTCGCGGTAGACATGGGAAACCTCGAACAGCGCCACGTCGCCGTAGCCCCGCGCCGCATTGCGCCCCGCCGCCGCCAGCAGGCTGGGCAGAAGCGAGGGGCGCATGTCGGTCAGTTCCGCGGCGATGGGGTTTTCCAGTTGCAGTTCCGGAGCGCCGCCGCCGAAGGCCACGGCCTCCTCATGCGGGATGAAGGCATAAGTGACCGTCTCCAGCATGCCGCGCGCGGCAAGAGCGCGCTTGGCCAGCCGATCGCGCACTTGCGCCGTGGTTAGAACGCGGCCCGCCACCGCCCCCTCGCGTGGCAGCGGCTGCGGGGTGATCGCATCCACGCCCGTAAGCCGCATCACCTCTTCCACGAGGTCGGCCTTGCCCTCGACATCCGGGCGCCAGCTCGGCGCGGTCACGTCGGCGCCGTCCGCGTCGTGGGCCGTAACGGCAAAACCCAGCCGCTGCAGCAACTCGACCTGGCGGTCGGGCGCGATATCCAGGCTGGTCAATCGCTTCACTTCGGTGAAAGGCAGGCGAATCCTGGCGGGTGCGTCGTCCTGGTGCGGCACGACGACCCGTTCGCTGGCTTCGCCGCCGCACAGATCGAGGATCATGCGGGTGGCAAGGTCCAGTCCCGGCTCCATGAAGGCCGGGTCGACACCGCGTTCGAAGCGGTAGCGCGCGTCCGTCACGATGCCGAGCGTGCGGCCGGTGCGTGCAATGTCCAGCGGTCGCCAGAGGGCGGATTCCACCAGCACGTCCACGGTGCCCTCGTCGCAGCCGGAATGCTCGCCCCCCATGATGCCGCCGATGGATTCCGGACCCTTGTCGTCGGCGATCACGCAGACATCCTCGTCCAGCGCATAGGTCCGGCCGTCGAGCGCCAGGATTTCCTCGCCCGCCCGGGCCTGCCGCACGGTCAGCGCACCGGAAACCTTGGCCGCGTCGAAGACGTGCAGCGGGCGCCCGCGATCGAAGGTCAGGTAGTTGGTGATGTCCACCAAGGCGTTGATCGGGCGCAGGCCGATGGCGCGCAACCGCTTCTGCATCCATTCGGGCGAAGGACCGTTGGTCACGCCGCGCACCAGCCGCAGGGCGAAGCCCGTGCAGGTGGGGCTTTGCACGTCGACCGAAACCGGGCACGGGCCAGTGCCCTCGATGCGGTCGACGGCAGCCTCCTTCAACCGGCCAAGGCCGGAGGCGGCAAGGTCGCGCGCGATGCCGTGGATGCTGGTGGCATCCGGCCGGTTGGGCGTCAGGTTGATCTCGATGACCGGGTCGGAAAGGCCGGCATAATCGGCGAAGGCCATGCCGACGGGCGTGTCGGACGGCAGGCTGATGATGCCATTATGCTCGTCCGAAAGTTCCAGCTCGCGCTCCGAGCACATCATGCCGAAGCTTTCGACACCGCGGATCTTGCCGACGCCCAGGGTGGTGTCGATGCCCGGAACATAGGTGCCCGGCAGCGCCAGCACGCCGACCAGGCCGGCCGCCGCATTGGGCGCCCCGCAGACGATCTGCAGCGGCTTGCCGCCGTTGACGTCCGGTCCTGCGTCGACGCTGAGCACGCGCAGCTTGTCGGCATCCGGATGCGGCTGTGCCGTCAGGACACGCGCGATGGTGAAGGGGCGGAACGCGGCCCGGTCGTCGACATGCTCGACCTCGAGGCCGATGGCGGTGAGGCGTTCCGTGATTTCGCCAAGGCCCGCCTCGGTATCGAGATGGTCCTTCAGCCAGGACAGGGTGAACTTCATATCGGGATCGCGATCGTATCGGAAAAGAAAGGATGGGGTTCAGTCGAGCCGGCGGGCCACGCCGCGCGCCGCCTGCCGGCTTGCGGCATTGGCATGCACGAAGCGGTAGATCGACAGCGCCAGCACGGCGAAGACGAGGTTGAGCAGGATGATCGTCGTCCAGCCCAGCGTATCGCCCAGCACGAAGCGGTCGACCAGCGTCGGCAGGACGACGCCCACGGCAAGGCTGGCCAGCGCCGCAGGCGTACGATCGAGTTGATGGTACAGGAAAGCGAACAGCGCGACGGTGACGAGGCCGAGCACATAGGCACCCAGCGATGCGACGGCCACCACGAAGGGCGTGCCGGCAAACAGCCAGGCCAGGAGGCCCGTCAGCACCGTGCCGAGCACGGCTCCGGCCAGAACCGCGATGCATTCCAGGATCATCATCTTCATCGCAATCGCCCCTTCGGTGTCAGTTGCTGCTCAGCCCGCCGAACAGTGTCGGAATATCCAGCGGCCGGAAGCCGTAATGCTCGAGCCACCGGACGTCCGCGTCGAAGAAGGCGCGCAGATCGGGCATGCCGTATTTCAGCATGGCGATCCGGTCGATGCCCATGCCCCAGGCGAAGCCCTGGAACTCATCCGGATCGAGCCCGCTGAGGCGCAGCACGTTGGGATGCACCATGCCGCAGCCGAGAATCTCCATCCAGTCCGTGCCCTCGCCGAAACGGACCTCGCCGGGACGCGAGCGGTCGCACTGGATATCCACTTCCATCGACGGTTCGGTGAAGGGAAAGAAGCTCGGCCGGAAGCGCATCTTGACCGTCGGCACCTCGAAGAAGGCGCGGCAGAACTCTTCCAGAACCCACATCATGTTGGCGATGTTGGCCTTGCGGTCGACGACCAGCCCTTCGAGCTGGTGGAACATCGGCGAGTGCGTCGCGTCCGAATCCTGCCGGTAGGTCTTGCCCGGAATGACGATGCGGATGGGCGGCTTCTGGCTTTCCATCGTGCGCACCTGCACCGGCGAGGTATGGGTGCGCAGCACCTTGCGCGTCCCGTCCGCGCCCGGGCGGAAGAAGAACGTGTCGTGCATCTCGCGCGCGGGGTGCCCCTCGGGGAAGTTCAGCGCGGTGAAGTTGTAATAGTCGGTCTCGACATCCGGACCTTCGGCGATGGCGAAGCCCATGTCGGAGAAGATCGCGGTGATCTCGTCCACGACCTGGCTCAGCGGATGCAGCCGCCCGGCCGCCAGAGACGATGGCCGCAGCGGCAGCGTGACGTCTACCGCCTCCGCCGCCAGCCGCGCCTCGATCGCCGCATCGGCAAGCGCTTCCTTGCGCTGCGTCAGGGCGTGCTGCACGCGGTCCCGCAGGCCGTTGAGGGCCGGCCCGGCCTCGCGCCGCTCGTCCGGCGTCATCCGGCCAAGGCCCTTCAGGAGCTCGGAGATCTCGCCCTTCTTGCCCAGCGCGGCCAGCCGCACGTCTTCCAGCGCGGCTTCGCTTGTCGCCGCCTCGATCTGCGAGAGGGTGCGCGCCTCGATGGCCGCAAGATCGCTCGCCATGGTCATGTCCTGCATGATTCCCCTGCCGGGTCCGTCGCGCCGCCTTGATGCCGCGCGCTACCCGCCTGTTTCTTCGATGTCATGAGCTTCAAGCACAAAGCATGCGAACGCGACAAGGCCCGCACGCGGCATGCGCGGCGGGCCTTGTCGTTTTTAACGGTTCGGGCTGCCCCGATACTGCCGGGCCGGGCCCGGCAGGACGCCTTCGTCAGGCGGCGCGCTTTTCGCCGACAGCGCGCTCATAGGCGTTGTCGTTGCCGTCCTTGAGGTAGGCGAGAGCCGCCTTCGCCTGCTCGACCAGGACCGCGAAGGCCTCCGGCTCGTGGATGGCGATGTCGGACAGAACCTTGCGGTCGACCTCGATGCCGGCCTTGGTGAGGCCGTCCATGAAGCGGGCATAGGTCAGCCCATGCTCGCGGACACCGGCGTTGATGCGCTGGATCCACAGGGCGCGGAAGTTGCGCTTCTTAACGCGGCGGTCGCGCGTCGCATACTGCTTGGCGCGGTCGACGGCGGCCTTGGCGGCGCGGATGGTGTTCTTGCGGCGTCCGTAAAAGCCCTTGGCGGCCTTCAGAACCTTCTTGTGCTTGGCGTGCGAGGTGACGCCTCTTTTGACACGTGCCATGATATCGCTCCTGAATCTCTAAACCTTGAGGTGTCCCGACCCGCTCAGCGGTCGTAGGGCATGTAGGTCTTGACGATGCGCTCGTCCGGCTTGGACAGGATCATCGTTCCGCGCGCATCGCGGATGAAGTCGTTGGAGCGTTTGATCATGCCGTGGCGCTTGCCGGCGGGCTGGGCCTTGACCTTGCCGGTCGCCGTCATGCGGAAGCGCTTCTTGGCGCTCGATTTGGTCTTCATCTTGGGCATTTTGCTCTCCTTGATGGATGTGGCGACGGCGGCGGACCTTGCAGGACCGCCGTTCGGCCTTACCGAACGTGTCGCCAAGCATTTGGAGCCGCCACGGCATGCCCTGCCGGACGGCTCTCAATTGAACGCTGGGGCTTATAGTCTGTCGCTCCCGGCATGGCAAGCCCGCATTCGCGAAGGCTCACCCAGGCCGGTGTGGGCGCGCGCGTCAGCCGCGCGGCGCCAGAACCATCATCATCTGACGGCCTTCGAGCTTGGGCTCGGCTTCGACCTTGGAAATTTCGGCGGTTTCCTCGCGGACGCGGTTCAATAGCTGCATGCCGAGTTCCTGGTGGGCCATCTCGCGGCCACGGAAGCGCAGCGTCACCTTGACCTTGTCGCCTTCGTCGAAGAAGCGGCGAACGGCCTTCATCTTGGTCTCGTAGTCATGATCGTCGATGTTCGGCCGCATCTTGATCTCTTTGACCTCGATGACCTTCTGGCGCTTGCGCGCTTCGGCGGCCTTCTTCTGATTCTCGTATTTGAGCTTGCCCAGATCGAGGATCTTGCACACCGGCGGATTGGCGGTCGGAACGATCTCGACGAGATCCAGCCCGGCCTCTTCCGCCATGGCAAGGGCATCGGCGGTCGGCGTCGGACCACGGTTCTGGCCGTCAGCGTCGATCAGCTGAATCTGCGGAACACGAATGTCCCGGTTGGAGCGCGGTCCTTCCTTTTGGGCGGGCGGGGCACGAAACGGTCTGCGAATGGTCGTTCACTCCTGTTGTTGACGACAGATGCGAAGTTGCGCGACAACGCACGCAACCCGGCCCCGGCTGGCGAACTCCCCTTTGGCAGCGCGCCGGCCCCGGGCCGATCACCTTTCCGATATAGCACGTCGCCCGGCGAGTTTCACCCATCTAGCGTACAAATTGCTTGAAGACCGACACGGAGCAGCCGGATGCAGTCACAGCCGAACGCCGAATTCTTTTCGCCCTCCGGGCCCGACGGCAAACGGCTCGCCTGGCTCGGCCACACCGGCGCGGCGCCGACAATCGTCTTCCTCGGCGGCTACCGCTCCGACATGCGCGGCACCAAGGCCGAGCGCCTGTCGGCCACCTGCGCCGAAGCGGGCCTTGGCTTCCTGCGCTTCGACTATCGCGGCCATGGCGAATCGTCCGGGCAGTTTGCGGACCTGACCATCTCGGACTGGCTGGAGGACGCCGCCGACATCGTGTCGGCCATGACGGAAGGGCCGTTGCTGCTGGTCGGGTCGTCCATGGGCGGCTGGATCGCGCTGCTTCTGGCGCAGCGGATGCGCGCACGCATGGCCGGGATGCTTCTTCTGGCGCCCGCGCCGGACTTCACCAAGCGGCTCGTGGAGCCATCCCTTACAGCCGCCGAATGCCGGGACCTTGCCCGCCAGGGCTATATCGAGCGCGCCTCGGCCTATGCGCCCGAACCGACGGTCTACACCAAGCGGCTGCTGGACGACGGACTGTCGCAATGCGTCCTCGATGGCCCGGTTGAAACCGGATGTCCGGTGCACATCATCCAGGGCATGCGCGATCCGGACGTGCCCTATACCCACGCGCTGGAGCTGGTCTCGCATCTGCCCGGAGACGGCGTCACGCTGACGCTCGTCGCCGACGGAGATCATCGCCTGTCTCGTGAGGAAGACCTCCACCGGATGGATGCCGCTGTCCTGGATCTGGCAGCCGGCAAGGCGCGCGGATAAGATTTCATTCCCGCGTGACGTTAATGTCACATTAAGGACATTCGCTTCGTCAAACTCGTGGCAATTGCGCGCCGGACCGCCTGGATCGCCGCACTTTGCACCGCAACGACGGAGCGCGGATTATTGCACCTGCTCATTCGGAAATACTCCGATCGTGTGTCCGATCTACCTCCAAATCGGACTCCTTCCACCAGCGATGATGTTGACCTTCGTCGCCCCCGGTCCGACCATTCCACACAGGGTTCGGGGACGACGAGGGGATCGGCTTCCATGGGCAGGCTGCGTGCGCTACTTGCGATTGCGATCGCATCGACCTTGTGTGCAGGTGCGATATTGCCCGCACAGGCGCGGCAACTGTTCATGCCGTTGGCCGGTCCCACCTCGCAGCCCATAGGCCATTTCGACTATTGCCGGCGCGAGCCGCAGGAATGCCGGCCGCATGCACGTCCGGTGCCGGGCCCGCCGGCGCTTTCGCCCGGCCTTCTGCACCTCGTTGCCGGCATAAACCGGCAGGTCAATGCCGACATCGAACCGGCGTCCGACTGGGCCATGCACGGACAGGAAGAATACTGGAGCATTCCGGTGAACCGCGGAGACTGCGAGGATTACGCCTTGCTGAAGCGGGACCGTCTGGTCGAGGCCGGCCTGCCGGCGAGCAGCCTTCTGATGACCGTCGTGCGCAAGCCCAACGGCGAAGGCCATGCCGTCCTGACGCTGACGACACGCGCCGGCGATTTCGTCCTGGACAATCTGGACGCGCGGGTGCGGAGCTGGGGAGATACGCCCTACACCTACCTCAAGCGGCAGGACGCAGCCGATCCGGGCCGATGGGTTCGTGTGGAGGGTGATTCGCCTGTCCGGCTAGCATCCGGGCGCGATGCCCGTGTCGTGCCGGCGGCACTGCGCTGACGGGCAAGGCCCTCAGGCCTCGTCTTCCCTGTCGGGCACTTCTTCCTCGACGCCCGGTATGACATAGGCGCCGGACAGCCAGCGGTTGAGATCTACCGATTTGCAGCGGGGCGAGCAGAACGGATAAGTGGCACGGTCCGAAGGCCGCCCGCATTCCGGGCAGGCGCGCCTGGGCCGCAGCGGTGTAACCGCGCCGGTCATTGCGCCGCCGCCGTGCCCTGCCGGAAGCCTTCGCCCTGCAGCAGCGCCAGCGTCTCGTAGAGCGGCAGGCCCACCACATTGCTGTAGCTTCCCACGAGGCGCACGACAAAACCGCCCGCCAGCCCCTGGATGGCGTAGCCGCCCGCCTTGCCGCGCCACTCGCCGCTGGCCAGATACTGGTCCATGTCTTCGCGGGTCAGACGCTTGAAGCGGACCCGCGTCTCCACCAGCCGCTGGCGAAGCCGCCCGGAAGGCCCGATGACGCAGACGCCGGTGTATACGCGGTGCGTGCGGCCGGACAGAATCCGCAGATTGGCGTGCGCATCCTCGATCAGTTCGGCCTTGGGCATCACCTGCCGCCCGACGCAGACGACCGTATCGGCAGCCAGTACGAAGCGGCCGGCCCGCTCCTGCAAGCGCTCCAGCACGGCCACGGCGGCCTCGGCCTTGCCCTGGCTCAAGCGCTTGGCCAGCGAGCGCGGATGCTCGGACCCGTGTTGCGCCTCGTCGATGTCGGCAGGCAACAGCCGCTCGGGCTCCAGGCCGACCTGCTGCAGCAGTTCGAGCCGGCGCGGCGACGCCGAAGCGAGAATCAGATGCTGCGACTGGGCCATGCGAAGCGTGCTCGGCTTACTTGAAGCGATAGGTGATGCGGCCCTTGGTCAGGTCGTAGGGGGTCATCTCGACGAGCACCTTGTCGCCCGTCAGAACACGGATGCGATTCTTGCGCATGCGCCCCGCCGTGTGTGCGATGATTTCGTGATCGTTCTCGAGCTTGATGCGGAATGTCGCGTTCGGCAGCAGCTCGGTAACGACCCCGGGAAACTCGAGAACTTCTTCTTTCGCCATGCGTGGTCCTGACCTTGGATCGGAGTTCGGCCGAAGGCCCGATGCGGGCCGGCCATTGGAACGAGTCGAGGCCGGCAGCGCACGGCGCGACCGGCCCATTATGGAAATTCACGCGCCCTAAATCGTGCGGAACGAAGAAAAATGCAAGGCGGGAATGGATTTGCCCGGACGATAGACCAGGCTCAGCCCGAAATCCTTTCCACGTCCGCGCCGCAGGCGACAAGCTTCTCTTCCAGCCGTTCGAACCCGCGATCCAGATGATAGACCCGGTTTACGGTCGTCTCGCCTTCCGCCACCAGACCGGCGATCACCAGCGACACGGAGGCACGCAGATCGGTGGCCATGACCGGCGCACCGGCAAGCCGCGGCACGCCTTCGACGCGGGCGACCTGGCCTGAAAGCGAAATCTTCGCCCCCAGCCTGGCCAGTTCCTGGACATGCATGAAGCGATTCTCGAAAATCGTCTCGGTGATGTTGGAAACGCCGCCGGACCGGGTCATCAGCGCCATGAACTGGGCTTGCAGATCGGTCGGGAAACCGGGGAAAGGATCGGTCGTCACATCGACCGGCGAAATGCCCGCGCCGTTGCGCCGCACCCGGATGCCATCGTTCAGCTCGGTGATCTCGGCACCGGCCTGGCGCAGGGCGTCCAGTGCGGAATCCAGCAGCGAGGCGCGCGTACCGGCCAGGGTGACGTCGCCGCCGGCCATGGCGGCGGCAATGGCGTAGGTGCCCGTCTCGATCCGGTCCGGCAGCACGCGGTGGCGCGCGCCCGACAGGGCCGGGACACCCTCTATGGTAATGGTGGACGTTCCGGCGCCCGAAATGCGCGCGCCCATGGCGTTGAGGCAGGTGGCGAGGTCGGCAACCTCCGGCTCGCGCGCGGCGTTCTCGATGACGGTTTCGCCCTTGGCCAGCGACGCCGCCATCATCAGCACATGGGTTGCCCCCACGGACACCTTGGGAAAGCGATACCGCGCACCGACGAGCCCGCCCTTCGCCTCGGCGACGACGTAGCCCTGGTCGATGTCGATGTCGGCGCCAAGCGCCCGAAGCCCGTCGATGAACAGGTCGACCGGCCGGGTGCCGATGGCACAACCGCCGGGCAGCGACACGCGGGCCTTGTGCATGCGGGCCAGCAGCGGACCGATCACCCAGAAGCTTGCCCGCATCTTGGAGACGAGTTCGTAAGGGGCGGTCGTATCGACGATGGTGCGCGCGGTGAAGTGGATCGTGCGTCCCTGCGAAGGGTCTTGCACCAGCCGCTTGCCCGATACCGCATAGTCGACGCCGTGATTGCCGAGAATGCGGATCAACTGCTCCACATCGGCGAGATGAGGGACGTTCTCCAGCGTCAGCGTATCGTCCGTCAGGAGCGAGGCGATCATCAACGGCAGGGCGGCGTTCTTGGCCCCGGAGATCGGAATCGTGCCGTTGAGCGCGTTACCGCCCCGAATGCGAATGCGATCCATTCTTCGATGTCACCCCTGCGTTGCGGAACAGCCAGCCTCAGTACACGAGTGCGCCATGCCGTTCAAATGCCCCCGAAATCGGGACAAAAGCTGCGCCCCTATTGTGGCCGAATGAGTACCGTTGCGCCGAAGACGAACAGCGCCGCCAGCGCGATCTTCCAGAAATCGCCCCGTTTGCGCAGGCCCGGCAGGCCCAGAGGTCGAATCACCTGCACCACCATCGCCACGATCATCAGCGCCGAAACAATCTTCGTCATGGCGCGATCACCGGTCGCTATGTCCAAGGCTGCGCTCCGGGTCCAGAATATCGCGCACCCGCTGCTTCAGCACCTTCGCCTCCGGGAAGCCGCCATCCGCCTTGCGCTCCCAGACTGGCGCGCCGTCGCAGGCGATCTCGAATATTCCGCCGGTGCCGGGCACCAGAGCTACCTCGCCGATGTCGGTGCCGAAGGTCGACAACAGCTCCTGCGCCAGCCATGCGGCGCGCAGCAGCCATTGGCACTGGGTGCAGTAGGTGATCGTGATGCGCGGCGTGTTCGCCATGGGCTGGCCTCCGGTGGGACGATACCTTCTACCCTGCGACAGTTTGTAAGTCTTGTTTATTGTTAGTGCACTAGTTATATGCCCAACATGCAAAAAACGGACGATGCCTCGCGAGCCGAATTGACGGACCTCGTCATCAAGACGAGCCGCCGCATGCGCACCCTTTTCAATGCCCGCGTGAGCGAGCAGGGGCTAACCTATCCGCGCGCCCGCGCGCTTGCCGAACTGGCCCGCCACCCGATGCCGACGCAGACGGAACTGGCCTGCCAGTTGCAGTTGGAGAGTGCGACAGTGGTTCGCCTTCTGGACGGCATGGAGCGGCTGGACCTCATCGAGCGCCTGCCCTCGCCCGGCGACCGCCGGGCCAAGATCGTTCGACTCACGCCGGAGGGCCGCAAGGCCGCGGCCGTCGTCTCGGCGGCGTCCGACGACATCCGCGACGCCGTGTTGTCCGATATCGACGACCGGGAGATCGTGGCTGCCCTGGCCGTCATGCGGCGCATGGCGCGGGCCCTCGAAGCCGTTTCCCACCCGGGAGCGTCCGACGATGACGAATGAAACCGCCGCCCCGGCCCGTCCCATCCGCACGCTTCCGCCGCCCGCGCCGTACATGGCGCGGCATCCGGCCCATGCGGCGCTGTATATCGGCGCGGCCACGCTGATCTCGCTGACGCAGGGCCTCGGCCTCAACCTGATCTCGTCCAACCTGTCCAACGTGCAGGGCAGCCTCTCGCTGACGACCACCGAGACCGTCTGGCTGATGGCCGCCTATCTGGCGCCCAATGTCAGCCTGACGCTGATGATGACGAAGATCCGCGCCCAGTTCGGGCTGCGGCGCTTTGCCGAATGCGCCATCGTCGCCTTCGTGGCGATCAGCGCCATGCACCTCTTCGTCACCGACTTCCGGTCGGCACTTCTGGTGCGCTTCTTTGCCGGCGTCGCGGCCTCGCCGCTGTCGACGCTCGCCTTCCTGTACATGCTGGAGACCTTCCCGCCCGAGAAGAAGATGACGATGGGCGTTACCTTCGCCGTCATCAACATCTCGGTCGCGATGCCCGTCGCGCGGCTCGTTTCGCCGCTGCTGACGGACATGGGAGATTTCGCCAGCCTGTTCAGCCTCGAAATGGCCATGGCCATGCTGTCGCTGGCCGCCATCTTTTTCCTGCCGCTCAATCCGCCGGCCCGCGCGCAGGTGTTCGAGCCGCTCGACTTCGTCAGCTATGTCCTGATCGCCATCGGGCTCGGCTCCATCGCCGTCACAGCCACGGTCGGCCCTTACGATTGGTGGCTGGAAGCCCGCTGGATCGGCTGGACGCTGGCCGTCGGCATCGCCGCCCTGTCGGCTGCGGGAATAATCGAGCTGAACCGTTCCAACCCGCTGGTGGACCTGCGCTGGATCCTGTCGCCGCAGATCCTGCATTTTGCCGGCATCCTCCTGCTGTTCCGCCTGATCCTGTCAGAGCAGACAAGCGGCGCGTCCGGCTTCTTCCAGGCCATCGGCCTGCGCAACGAGCAGATGACGCTTCTGTATTTCGTGATGCTGGCCAGCACCGTACTGGCAGGGCTGGTCACGGCGGCCGTCATGAAGCCGGGGCGCGCCCCGGCCATCCATGCCGCTGCATTGGCTCTCCTGTCCGTCGGCGCATTCATGGACGCGCACGCCACCAACCTGACCCGGCCGGAAAACATGCTGGTCAGCCAGTCGATGATCGCCATGGCAGGCGTCATGTTCCTGCCGCCGGCGCTGGCGATGGGGTTCATGGCGGCGATGAAGAAGGGCATGAACTATCTGCTCTCCTTCCTGATCGTCTTCCTGACCACGCAAAGCCTGGGAGGGGCTGTCGGCTCGGCCATCTTCCGCACCATCGTCACCCTGCGCGAGAAATTCCACTCGCAGACCCTGGTCGAAGACGTCGTCATGAGCGATCCGACGGTTGCGGCCCGCGTGGCGCGCATGGCGGCCGCCTACGCGCCGACGACGCCCGACCCGGCCATCCAGCAGGCCAGGGCGCTTGCCGCCCTGTCTGCCCAGGCGACCCGCGAGGCCACGATCCTTGCCTATAATGACGCATTCCTGCTGGTCAGCGGGGTTTCCGCCTTCGGCCTCGGCTGCCTCTTGCTGCATGTCCTGTTCCGGCACATCTTCCCGCCGACAGAGCCGGCGGCAAGCTGATCCAACCGAAGCAACCCCATTCCCGATACCGTCTCTTTGAAAGGCTGGAACATGCCCCGCATCTTCCGCTCCTTCGCCACCTATGTCGCCGCGCTTATCGGCATCGCCGGCGTGCTCACCGTCCTCTATGCCTGGAACCTGCCGCCCTTCGCGTCGAGCGTCCAGACGACCAACGACGCCTATGTCCGGGGCCGCGTCACCATGATGAGCCCGCAACTGTCGGGCATCGTCGCGGAAGTGCCCGTCCAGGACTTCCAGCATGTGACCGCCGGTACGCTGATCGCCCGCATCGACGACGGCACCTACCGCCAGAAGCTGGAGCAGGCCCGCGCCAATCTTTCCGGACAGGAAGCCGCACTGTCGCGCTTCGAGCAGCAGCGCCTTTCCGCCGAGGCCAAGGTGACGGCGGCTGAGGCGGCACAGAAGAGTGCCGAGGCCTCCTTCGACACGGCGGACGCCAACTGGAACCGCATCGCCCCCCTTGCCGCAAAGGGCTTCGCCCCCGGCAGCGACCTCGACCTTGCCCGCAAGTCCCGCGCCGAGGCCGACGCCGCCCTCAACCAGGCGCGGGCGCAGGTGGAAGTTGCGCGACAGGACCTCGCATCGGTCATCACCTCGCGCCAGTCGCTGGAAGCGGCGGTCGACAGTGCGAAGGCCGCCGTATTGCTGGCCGAACTCGACATGACGCATACCCGCATCATTGCTCCGGCCGATGGGACGCTCGGCGAAGTCGGGGTCCGGGTCGGCCAGTATGTCCAGCCGGGCACCGGGCTGGCCAGCCTGGTGCCGGACGACCGGTGGATCGTCGCCAATTTCAAGGAAACGCAGGTTCGCGGGATGGAACCCGGACAGCGCGTCGACTTTACCGTGGATGCCTATCCGGGCCGCGTCTTCCACGGACAGGTCGAGCGATTCTCGCCGGCCACCGGCTCGGAATTCGCGGTCCTGAAATCGGACAACGCAACCGGCAACTTCACCAAGATCGCCCAGCGCATGCCCGTGCGCATCCGGATCGACGGGCAGGACACGCAATCCGGGCGGCTGGTGCCGGGCATGTCGGTGATCGTATCCATCGATACGGCGCAGCCGATGGACAGCCTCGCGGCCGATGCCGACGGGGGAGGCGACAGCGCGGGCAGGATCGAGTAGAAGACGCCGCTCATGATGAAGGCTTCGATGATGGAACCGATCCTATCGGTCGAGAATGTCGGCAAGACCTATGCCAACGGCTTCACGGCGCTGAAACCGGTGGACCTGACCATCAGGCAGGGCGAGATCTTTGCGCTTCTGGGCCCCAACGGCGCCGGCAAGACCACGCTGATCAGCATCATCTGCGGCCTGACGAACCGCAGCCAGGGCACGGTGCGCATCGGCGGCCACGATATCGGGTCCGACTATCGCGCCGCGCGTGCGATGATCGGCCTTGTGCCGCAGGAGCTGACGGCCGATGCCTTCGAAACGGTCTGGGCGACGGTCAGCTTCACGCGCGGCCTGTTCGGCCTCAAACGCAACGACGCCTATGTCGAGAAGGTTCTGAAGGACCTGTCCCTGTGGGACAAGCGCGACTCCAAGATCATGACCCTGTCCGGCGGCATGAAGCGTCGGGTGCTGATCGCCAAGGCGCTGGCGCACGAGCCGCGGCTTCTGTTCCTCGACGAGCCGACCGCCGGCGTCGACGTGGAATTGCGCCGCGACATGTGGCGCGTCGTCAGCACCCTGCGTGATTCCGGCGTCACCATCTTCCTGACCACGCATTACATCGAGGAAGCGCAGGAGATGGCGGACCGCATCGGCGTCATCCGAGGCGGCGAGCTGATCCTGGTGGAAGAGAAGTCCCGCCTGATGGAAAAGCTCGGGCGCAAGGAACTCATCATCGAGTTGCAGGACAAGATCGCCTCCGTACCCGCCGCCCTGTCCGGTTTCGACCTGGTCTTGTCGGACGATGGCAAGGCGCTCACCTATGCCTACGCCACGGGTGGCGAAAGAACGGGCATCACGGCGCTGCTGGCCGCACTCGACGGGGCTGGCATCCGCCTGCACGACATCCGCACCCACCAGAGCACGCTGGAAGACATCTTCATCGATCTCGTCAGGAGCAGGGCATGAACTGGCGCGGCGTCCTTGCGATCTACCGCTTCGAGATGGCGCGCATGTGGCGCACCATCTTCCAGAGCATCCTGTCGCCCGTCATCTCGACGTCGCTGTACTTCGTCGTCTTCGGCGCGGCCATAGGGCGCAGCATCGGCGCGGTCGACGGCATCGACTACGGGGCCTTCATCGTGCCCGGGCTCATCATGCTGTCCTTGCTGACGCAAAGCCTGTCCAACGCCGCCTTTGGCATCTATTTCCCGAAATTCACGGGCACGATCTACGAAATCATGTCGGCTCCCGTATCGACCCTCGAGATCGTCGCCGGCTATGTCGGGGCAGCGGCCACCAAATCGGTGATCCTCGGCCTTATCATCCTTGCCACGGCCTTCCTGTTCGTGCCGCTCCGGATAGACCATCCCTTGCTGATGTTCTTCTTTCTAGTGCTGACGGCCGTCACCTTCAGCCTGTTCGGCTTCATCATCGGCATATGGGCCGACGGGTTCGAAAAGCTGCAGCTTGTGCCGCTGCTCATCGTCACTCCCCTCGCCTTCCTTGGCGGCAGCTTCTACTCCATCCGCATGCTGCCGCCCTTCTGGCAGGACGTGTCGATGATCAATCCGGTCGTCTACCTCATCAACGGCTTCCGCTGGAGCTTCTTCGGCCAGTCCGACGTGAACATCTTCGTCAGCCTCGGCATGACCTTCGCCTTCATGCTGGCCTGCATTCTCGTCATCCACCGCATGTTCGCCACCGGCTACCGCCTGCGCCCCTGAACCGGCCTACGCCTCGAACTCGAGGATAAGCTCGTCCACCGCCAGGCTGGCGCCGGGTTCGGCGGCGATGCGCTTGACGACGGCGCGCCGCTCGGCCCGCAGCACGTTTTCCATCTTCATCGCCTCGACCGTGGCAAGAACCTGCCCCGCCTCGACGGCGTCGCCCTCACGGACCGCGATGGCGGTTACGACTCCTGGCATCGGGCACAGCAGCAGGCGCGAGGTATCGGGCGCCGGCTTGTGCGGCATAAGCTTTGCCAGCTCGGCGACGCGCGGCCGGCGGGCATGCGCCCTGATGTCCACGCCGCGCCAGCGCAGGCGGATGGCACCGCCCTCAAGGCTGGTCTTGACCCGCATCTCCACGCCGTCGACCACGAAGGTCGATAGCGTATCCCCCGGCTGCCAGTCGCTGGCGATGGCGATGTCCGGCCCCTCTTCGAACCGGATGGTCTCCCCTATGGAAAGGTGAAAGCGCCAGTCGCCGAAGGTGACGACGAGGTCGGTTTCGGCGGTCGCGGCATGATGGGCGATCGTTCCGGTGATGCGGGCCGCACGCGCCGTTTCGCGGCTGCGGACAAGGCCGGCAATCGCGGCAAGGCGGCGCGCTTCCGCCTGTGTCGGCTCGACGCCGGTGAAGCCCTCCGGAAACTCTTCTGCGATGAACCCGGTGGTCAGTGCGCCGGTGCGGAACCGTTCCCGCCGTGTCACGGCCGACAGGAAGGGCAGGTTGTGGCCGATACCCTCCAGCTCGAACCCGTCGAGCGCCTCGGCAAGGCCGTCGATGGCCGCTGCGCGCGTTGCCGCATGGGTGCAGAGCTTGGCGATCATCGGGTCGTAATACATCGAGATTTCGCTGCCTTCGGTGACGCCGGTGTCGTTGCGCACCGTGACGCCGCCGGTCACCCCTTCACGCGGCGGGCGATAGCGCGTCAGCCGGCCGATCGACGGCAGGAAATTGCGGTACGGGTCTTCCGCGTAGATGCGGGCCTCCATGGCCCAGCCCTCGGCTGTGATGTCGCTTTGGCCATGGCGCAGCGGCTCGCCGGCGGCGATGCGGATCATCTCTTCCACGAGGTCGAGGCCGGTGACGAGTTCGGTCACCGGATGCTCGACCTGCAGGCGGGTGTTCATCTCCAGGAAGTAGAAGTTGCGCGCACCATCGACGATGAACTCGACCGTGCCGGCCGAGTGGTAGCCGACGGCGGCCGCAAGCGCCACGGCCTGCGCCCCCATGGCGGCGCGCGTTTCGTCGTCCAGAAAGGGCGACGGTGCCTCTTCCAGAACCTTCTGGTTGCGCCGTTGGATGGAGCATTCGCGTTCGCCCAGATGGATGATCGTTCCGTGCCGATCACCGAGAACCTGGATCTCGATATGGCGGGGCTGCTCCACGAATTTCTCGATGAAGATGCGCTCGTCTCCGAAGGCGCCGCGCGCCTCGCTGCGCGAGGATGCAAAGCCCTGCCGTGCTTCCTCGGCGTTCCAGGCGATGCGCATGCCCTTGCCGCCCCCGCCGGCCGAGGCCTTGATCATCACCGGATAGCCGATCTGGTCGGCGATGGAGACCGCCTCCTCGGCAGTCTCGATCAGGCCCATATGCCCGGGAACGGTCGAAACGCCGGCCTCTGCGGCCAGCTTCTTGGAGGTGATCTTGTCGCCCATCGCGTCGATGGCGGCTGCCGGTGGGCCGACGAACGCAACGCCGGCGGCATCGAGCGCACGGGCAAAGGCGGCGTTTTCGGACAGGAAGCCATAGCCGGGATGCACCGCATCCGCGCCCGTCGCGGCTATGGCGGACAGGATGGCGTCGATCGACAGATAGGACTGCGCCGAGGGCGCCGGCCCGATCGCCACGGCCTCGTCGGCCATGCGGACATGCACGGCATCGCGATCCGCGTCCGAATGGACGGCCACGGTGGCGATCCCCATGCGCTTCGCCGTGCGGATGACCCGGCAGGCGATCTCCCCGCGATTGGCGATCAGGATCTTCTTGAACATCGGCGCTCCCCCCATCCATGCCACCCTTCCATAGAGCGATTTCCCCTCGCAGGTAAACGCTGGTGACAGGCACGCTCAAATATGCGATCCGGCCCGCACAAGGAGATGGAACATGCGTTGGAGCCACATCGCCCTTCTGGCCGGCGCGGGCCTTGTCGTCGGCACGACGCTGGCCGCCTTTACGGCCATGGTCGGCGGGCAGGACCGGCAGCCGGCGCAGAGCGCGCCCATCTCCGTCGCCGATATCGGCGGACCGTTCACGCTGACCGACACTGCCGGAAACCCCTTCACCGAGAAGAACCTGTCGGGTCGCCCCGCCGCCATCTTCTTCGGCTTCACCTTCTGCCCGGATATCTGCCCGACGACATTGTACGAGCTGGCCGGCCTGATGGAGGCGCTCGGCCCGCAGGCCGACGCCATCGATTTCGTTTTCGTGTCGGTCGATTGGGAAAGGGACGGGCCGCAACAGGTCTCGCGCTATCTTCAGGCCTTCGACGGCCGCATGATCGGCCTGTCGGGCACGCGGGCCGAAATCGAGGCTGCTGCCGACGCCTTCAAGATCCACGTCCAGCGCGTGCCGCTGGAGGATGGCGGCTACACGATGGACCATACCGCCTCGGTACTGCTGATGGGCCCGGACGGGCGTTTCACCGGCACGCTCGATTACGATGAGCCGATGGAAACCAAGCTGGGGAAGCTGCGCCGCCTTGCCGGCGCCTGATCGCTCGAAGCATATGTGCCTATATCTTAGGCAATGAATTTAACTGTTGAGCAAACGCGCATTTGATCGCAATCGGTGGTTGACCGCACCTGTCGTGATGGGCTTACTTGCCATCATTCGAAGCGTTCTACGGAATTTGCGTAGGCGCGTTTCACGCAAAGAACACACAAGATCAAAGCGACGGTCACGGCCCATGCCGTGAGCGAGCGATGTTTCACGCCCATCGCCTGCGCGATGAACAACAGGGACTTCGACTGTCGATGATGAAATCTCTTCTTTCCGGTACGGCGTTTCTGGTGCTGTCTGCATCGCTTGCGCAGGCTCAGGACACCGAAAGCGTGCTGCGGATCGGTATGACGGCGGCTGACATACCGCGCACGCTGGGCCAGCCGGATCAGGGTTTCGAAGGCAACCGCTTCACCGGCCTCACCATGTACGACGCCCTCACCATGTGGGACCTGTCCAAGGCCGAGGAGCCCTCTGCGCTCATTCCCGGCCTTGCCACCGAATGGGCCGTCAATGACGGCGACACCACCAAATGGACGTTCACGCTGCGGCAGGGCGTGACGTTCCATGACGGCTCGCCCTTCAATGCCGACGCCGTGGTGTGGAACGTCGACAAGGTGCTCAACGAAGACGCACCGCAATTCGACGCCAGCCAGGTGGGCGTGACGGCATCGCGCATGCCGACCTTGCGCTCGGCCCGCGCCATCGACGAATACACGGTCGAGCTGACCACGTCGGAGCCGGATTCCTTCCTGCCCATCAACCTGTCGAACCTGTTCATGGCCAGCCCTGCGCATTGGCAATCGCTCTACGATGCCCTTCCGGAGGGCGACAACCGCGCCGCGCAGGCATGGGAGCGGTTCGCCGCCGGCGCCTCCGGCACCGGGCCTTGGAAGATGGACAATTTCGTGCCGCGCGAGCGGCTGGAACTCGTCCGCAACGAAGACTACTGGAACGAAGCGCGCGTGCCGAAGACGCAGCGCATGATCCTGTTGCCCATGCCGGAGGCCAACGCGCGCACGGCGGCTCTTCTGGCCGACCAGGTGGACTGGATCGAGGCGCCCGCCCCCGACGCAATCCCCGAAATCCAGGGTCGTGGCTTCACCATCGAGGCAAACGAGCAGCCGCATGTCTGGCCGTGGCAGTTTTCCAGGCTCGAAGGCTCGCCGTGGAACAACATAGACGTCCGCAAGGCGGCCAACCTGTGCATCGACCGCGAGGGCATGCGCGATGGGCTGCTGGGCGGGCTGATGGCCCCGGCCACCGGCACCGTCGAGGAAGGGCATCCCTGGCGCGGCAACCCGGAATTCCAGATCCGGTTCGATCCGGAGGAAGGCCGCCGGCTGATGGAGGCGGCCGGCTACTCGGCCGAAAACCCCCTTGCCGTGAAGACGCAGACGTCGGCCTCGGGCTCCGGGCAGATGCAGCCTTTGCCGATGAACGAATATATCCAGCAGGCATTGGGCGAATGCCACTTCGCCGTCGAACTCGACGTGATCGAATGGAATACGCTCTTCACCAACTGGCGCCGCGGAGCCAACGATCCGTCCGCCAACGGCGCCAACGCCATCAACGTCACCTACGCGGCCATGGACCCCTTCTTCGCCATGGTCCGCTTCCTGCAGTCGGAGATGGCGCCGCCGACATCCAACAATTGGGGCTTCATCGACAATCCCGACTTCGACGCGCTGGTGGACAAGGCACGCACGACCTTCGACGCCGAGGGGCGTGACGCAGCCCTTGCCGAACTGCATGCGGCCTCGGTCGATGATGCGGCTTTCCTGTGGGTGGCGCACGATGTCGGCCCCCGCGCCATGAGCCCGCGCGTACAGAACTTCGTTCAGCCGCGCTCGTGGTTCGTCGATTTCTCGCCCGTGACGATAGGCGAGTAAGCGTTCGGCGGAGGCGGCCCCCGCAGGGGCCCCTTCGCCAGATCAGGGAAGTCCGGCTCCATGCTCGTCTATGCCGTCAAGCGCCTTGTCGCCGTCGTGCCCATCGTCTTCTTCGTGGCGCTCGTGTGCTTTCTGCTGGTGCACATCGCCCCAGGCGATCCGCTCGTATCCATCCTGCCGCCGGATGCCTCCGCCGCGCTTGAGGCGCAGTTGCGCGTCACCTACGGTTTCGACCGCCCCCTGCCGGTGCAATTCGGCCTGTGGATCATGAATGCGCTGGGCGGCGATCTCGGCACCTCCATCGCATCCGGTCGCCCGGTGCTGGCCGAAGTGCTGCGCGCCGTGGGCAACACATTGCTTCTGGCGGGCGTCGCCGCACTGATCGGGTTCTTTCTAGGGCTCGGGCTTGGCCTTCTGGCCGGGTATTTCCGCGACACGATCATCGACCGGGTGGCCACTGGTATCGCCATCGCCGGCGTGTCGGTGCCGCACTACTGGCTGGGCATGGTCCTCGTCATCGTCTTCTCGGTCCGGCTGGGATGGCTGCCGGCCGTCGGCGCCGGGTCCGGCGCGTGGAGCTGGAACTGGAGCCATATCCAGTTCCTCATCCTGCCGGCCGTCACCATGGCCGTCATTCCCATGGGCATCGTCACGCGCACCGTGCGGGCGCTTGTCGGCGACATCCTCAACCAGGATTTCGTCGAGGCGCTCCGCGCCAAGGGCCTCGGCGAAGGGCGCATCTTCGCCCATGTCATCAAGAACGCAGCCCCTACGGCCATTGCCGTCATGGGCCTGCAGCTCGGCTACCTCATGGGTGGATCGATCCTCATCGAGACGGTCTTCTCCTGGCCGGGAACGGGCTTCCTGCTGAACTCGGCGATCTTCCAGCGCGACCTGCCGCTGCTGCAGGGCACGATCCTGGTGCTGGCGCTGTTCTTCGTCTTCCTCAACCTGATCGTCGATCTGGCACAGGCCGCGATCGATCCTCGCATCAAGCGGAGCTGAGCGATGTCGGTCGCAACAGAGGCCCTGCCCGTCATGCCGCCCGTCGAAAAGACGCGCGGTTACTGGCGCACCGTCGGACGCCGGCTTGCCCGAGACCGTCTGTCGATGGCCTGCCTCGGCATTCTCCTGCTTATCCTGCTGTCGGCCGTCTTCGCGCCCTGGCTCGGCCTGGCCGACCCATATCAGGGCTCGATGCTGCGGCGCCTGCGCCCCATCGGCACGGAAGGATATCCGCTCGGCACGGACGAACTCGGCCGCGACATGCTCTCCCGGCTGGTCTACGGCGGCAGGCTGTCGCTGCTGATCGGCCTTCTGCCGGTGTTCAACGCCTTCGTCATCGGCTCGCTGCTCGGCATCCTGGCCGGCTATTCCGGCGGCTGGACCAATGCCGCCATCATGCGCACCATCGATGTCTTCTACGCCTTTCCGTCGGTGCTTCTGGCCATCGCCATTTCCGGCGCGCTCGGCGCCGGCATCCTCAATTCCATCGTGTCGCTGACCATCGTCTTCATTCCGCCCATCGCGCGCGTCGCCGAAAGCGTCACGACCAGCGTGCGCTCGCTCGATTTCATCGATGCCGCGCGTGCCTCCGGGGCCGGGGCGCTGACGATCATGCGCGTGCATGTGCTGGGCAACGTTCTGGGGCCGATCTTCATCTACGCCACCAGCCTCGTTTCGGTGTCGATGATCCTGGCGGCCGGCCTGTCGTTCCTCGGCCTCGGCACCCGCCCGCCCGAGCCCGAATGGGGGCTCATGCTCAACACGCTGCGGACGGCGATCTATAGCCAGCCGCTGATCGCGGCCCTGCCCGGCCTGATGATCTTCGCCGTCTCCATCTGCTTCAACATGCTGAGCGACGGGTTGCGCTCGGCCATGGACATCAGGAACTGACTATGATCGCCTCCGCCCTAACCCCGGCCGGTGATGTCGGCGGCCGGTCGCAGCCGCTCCTGACCGTGCGCCGGCTGACCAAGCACTTCCGCGTCGGCGGCGGCCCATTCGAGAAGAAGCGCGTGGTGCGCGCCGTGGATGGCGTTTCCTTCGACGTGGCCAAGGGCGAGACAGTGGGCGTGGTCGGGGAATCCGGCTGTGGCAAGTCCACCACCGCCCGGCTGCTGATGCACCTGATGCCGCCCGACCAGGGCGAACTGATCTATGACGGTCAAAGCATCGGACACGATCTGTCGCTGCGCGATCTGCGCCGGCGTATGCAGATGGTGTTTCAGGATTCCTACGCCTCGCTCAACCCGCGCCTGACGATCGAGGATTCCATTGCCTTCGGGCCGAAGGTGCACGGCGTTGCGGATATGCAGGCCCGGAACCTGGCACGCGACCTTCTGGGCAGGGTGGGCCTGAACCCGCAGACCTTCGCGGCGCGCTACCCGCATGAATTGTCCGGCGGCCAGCGTCAGCGCGTCAACATCGCCCGGGCGCTGGCCCTGTCGCCGCGGCTCGTCATCCTGGACGAGGCGGTGTCGGCACTCGACAAATCGGTCGAGGCGCAGGTGCTGAACCTGCTGAACGACCTGAAGGCCGAGTTCGACCTCACCTATCTGTTCATCAGCCACGATCTGAACGTCGTGCGCTATATCTCGGACAGGATTCTGGTGATGTATCTGGGCGAGGTCGTCGAGATCGGCCCGTCCGAAAGCCTCTGGAACGAACCGCGTCACCCGTATACGCGCGCCCTGTTTGCGGCCATGCCGACGCTGGATCCGGACAGGCGCACGACGCAGGCGCCGATTTCGGGCGATCCGCCCAATCCGATAGATCCGCCATCGGGCTGCCGCTTTCACACGCGCTGTCCCTTCGCCGAACCGGTATGCTCGGCAACCGCCCCGGCGCTCGTCGACGTCGCGCCATTGCATCAGGCGGCGTGCCACATGGCCATATCCGGTTCGGGGCATTCGAAATCGGGAGAGGTAGCTTCAGCATGACATCACCCCTGACCAGGGAAACGGTTGCCGGTTCGGCGGCGCTGGCCGGCCATCCTGTTTCACCGCAAGACGCAGACCGTATCGCAACGGCAATCGGCCCGGCCCTTCTGGCGTTCTCCGCCGTCGAGGCGACCCTGCCCTTCGAGGCGGAGCCGGCCCGGTTCATGGCCGTGCAGATGCAAGGTGGGCAGGACGCATGAGCCATTCGAACGACCCTGCCCTGATGACACTGGCCGAGCTTGTCGCCGCCATCGCCGGCCGCCTTCTATCCTCGCGGGAGGCGACGCAGGCCTGCCTCGGCCGTATCGCCGAGTGGCAGCCGGTTCTGAACGCCTTTATCGCCATCGAGCCCGAGGAGGCCCTTCAAGCCGCCGACGCTGCCGATGCCCGCATTGCCGAAGGCAGGTCCATCGGCCCGTTCGACGGCGTGCCCTTTGCGCATAAGGACATGTTCTACGCACGCGGCAAGATCTCCACCTGCGGCTCCAGGATCCGGCGGGACTGGATCGCCGATACGGATTCCACCGCGTTGAAACGCCTGACCGATCAGGGGTCCGTTCGCCTCGGTACGTTGCACATGGCCGAATTCGCCTATGGGCCGACCGGCCATAACGCCCATTTCGGCGCCGCCGGAAATCCGTGGAACCCGCTGCATGTGACGGGCGGATCGTCGTCCGGCTCGGGCGCCGCCGTCGCCGCGCGGTTGACGCCGGCCGCGCTGGGCTCCGATACGGGCGGCTCCATCCGCATGCCGGCCAATTTCTGCGGCGTCACCGGGTTGAAGACAAGCGTCGGACGGGTCAGCCGTTTCGGGGCGATGCCCTTGTCGCACTCGCTCGATACGATCGGTCCGCTGGCGCAGACCGCAGAGGATTGCGCCCTGGTCCTGCAGGCGATCGCCGGGCCCGACAGCAGCGACCCGACGGCGCTGCCCGTGCCGGTGCCCGATTACGCCGCTGCCTGTCGGTTGGGCGTGCGCGGCATGCGCCTTGGCGTGCCGGACGCCTTCTATCTCGATGGGCTGGAACCGGCGACGGCGCGGGCTTTCGAAGCAGCGCTGGACGCCTTCCGCGGCGAAGGCGTGGAGATCGTTTCCATTTCCCTTCCCGATCAGATGCGCCTTTCGGCGGCCGGGCAGATTCTGCTGGCCTGCGAAGCAGCCGCCTTCCACCGGCGCTGGCTGGCCGAACGGCCGGAAGACTACGGCGCGCAGGTTCGCGCGCGGCTGGAAAACGGGCTGGCCATCCCGGCCGTCACCTATCTGGAAGCCCTGCGCTGGCGGGCGATCGCGCTGACGGAGCATCTGCAAGCGGTGGCCGGTGTGGATGCCTTCCTGGCGCCCGTCAGCGCCAGCGCCTCTCCCAGCATCGCGGAAAGCGATGTCGGCGGGGGGCCCAGCGCGGAGGCCGTGATCCAGAGGATCACCCGGTTGATGCGCCCGGTCAATTATCTGGGCCTGCCCGCCCTCGTGGTGCCGGCGGGCTTTAGCGATACGGGCCTTCCCATCGGCTTGCAGATCGTGGGTCGCCCCTTCGAGGAAGACCGTATCCTGCGGCTGGGCGCCGGCTTCCAGCGGGCAACAGACTTTCACCGCGCCGTGCCGCAACTGCCGGGAGACCCGCAATGACGAATGCCGTGGACGTCCGCAACCTCAGCGTCCGGTTTTCCGGCGAGCGCACCGTCCATGCCGTCAACGATGTCTCGCTGACCGTGAAGCAGGGGGAAGTGCTCGGCCTTCTCGGGGAGTCCGGCTCGGGCAAGAGCGTCACGCTGCGGGCGCTGATGCGTCTTCTGCCGAAGCGGCGCACCACCATCGGCGGTCGCATCGAGGTGTCCGGGCAGGACGTGATCCAGATGGGGGACAAGGCCCTGTCGGCCTTTCGCGGCAAGACCGTTTCGATGATCTTCCAGGAGCCGATGCTGGCGCTGGACCCCGTCTACACGATCGGCGACCAGATAGCGGAATCGGTGGTGCGGCATGAGGGTGTTTCGCGCAGGGACGGCCGCGCGCGCGCCCTGGAAATGCTGGAACGCGTCAGGATTCCGTCCGCCGCCAGCCGGCTCGACGCCTATCCGCACGAGATGTCGGGCGGCATGCGCCAACGTGCGATGATCGCGCTGGCACTGGCCTGCCGGCCCAAGATTCTCCTGGCCGACGAGCCGACGACGGCGCTCGACGCGACGGTGCAGATCCAGATTCTGTTGCTGCTGCGCGAGTTGCAGGCCGAGTTCGGCATGTCGATGATTTTCGTGACGCACGATATCGGCGTCGCGGTAGAGATCTGCGACAGGATCGCAGTCATGTACGCCGGCCAGATCGTGGAAAGCGGCGCGTTGCGCGATGTCGTCCGCGATGCCCGCCACCCCTATGCGCAGGGGCTATTGGCGTCCACCGTGCACGGCAATCCCGGCGGGTCGCGCCTGGAGACGATCCCCGGTGCGCCGCCCTCCTTGTCGGAGCCGCCCACCGCCTGCCAGTTTGCGCCGCGCTGCCGCCATGTCCGGCAAACCTGCCAGCAGATGCCACCCCCGGCCGTGGAGCTGGGGGCGCGGCGCATGGTGCGTTGTGTCCTTGCCGAGCCGCAGGGCGTGCCGGCGTGATCCTGTCCATCGTCAATCCCAACGCCACCCATGCCATGACGGAAAGCGTTGTACAGACCGCGCGCATGGTCGCCGCACCCGGCACCCGCATCGACGCTCGCACCAACACCTCCGGCCCCCTCTCCATCGAAGGGTCGGTCGACGGCGCGATGGCCGTACCGGGCATGCTGGAACTGATGCGCGCCGCCGAGGCCGAGGGCGCGGACGCGCATGTGATCGCCTGTTTCGACGATACCGGGCTGGATGCCGCCCGCTCGCTGCTGTCGGCGCCGGTCATCGGCATCGGCGAGGCCGGCGCCAGGGCGGCCGGCTTCATCGCACGCCGCTTCACGATCGTCACGACACTGTCCGTGTCGGTACCCATCCTTGAAGACAACCTCATACGCTACGGCCTTGCCGGCCACGCCACGGTACGCGCCAGTGAGATTCCCGTGCTGGAGCTGGAGGCGAACCCCGATCGCACGATGGCGCGCCTGTCGGCGGAGATCGCCGCCGCCATCGCCCATGACCGGGCAGAGGCCATAGTGCTTGGCTGCGCCGGCATGACGTCGCTGGCCACCCAGCTATCCAAGCGGCACGACGTACCGGTGGTGGACGGCGTCGCGGCCGCCATAACCTTCGCAGAGGCGCTGGTGGCGCTGGGGCTGCGCACCACCGCGCACGGGCTTTACGCCCCACCGCGTGGCAAGGCCGAAAAGGATGGGGACGCGGCGCTGGCAAACCAAAATTCCGTGTCCGAAAACACAGTTCTGTGATTAACTGACAGTTAACAGTGGCACCCTACGGTCCGGACGAGCCTTCATTACCAGTATAGTCCGACCGCCGGGTAACATGAACCAAGTTGCGACGTCTTTCAGAACCTACGTCCTGCTGGCCGTCTTCTCGGCGGCATTTCTTGCGATCTTCGGTCGACTTGTC
The DNA here is from genome assembly GCF_001463885.1 of Aureimonas altamirensis. GTDB lineage: Bacteria > Pseudomonadota > Alphaproteobacteria > Rhizobiales > Rhizobiaceae > Aureimonas > Aureimonas altamirensis. Next base: position 215,834 of record NZ_BBWQ01000020.1, read on the forward strand.
CACCTGACCACGCTGGAGCCCGCCGAGCCGGTTCTTGCACGCGCGGCCCCGTCGCATTCAAGGCCAGACATCCTGGATCGGAACGGCGAAATCCTGGCACGCGACATCGTGATGTTCTCCGTCTATGCCGAGCCCCGCCGCGTGATCGATCCGGACGAAACGGTCGAACAGCTCCTGACCATCCTGCCCGAGCTGAATGCGGCATCGCTGTATCGACGGCTCAGCGGCAAGTCCGGCTTCACCTGGGTCAGCCGCTCGATCACCCCGGCCAAGCAGCAGGCGATCCACAATCTCGGTCTGCCCGGCATCGGCTTTCGGCCCGAGGTGCGCCGCCTCTATCCCAATGGCGGGGCCGCGGCGCAGGTGCTGGGTGCCGTCAATATCGACAATCTCGGGATCGCCGGCATCGAAAGCTGGATCGACGAGAGTGGCCTCAACGTCCTGCGGTCCGCCGGCATGGATTACCGCCGCGAGGACCTCGACCCCGTCAACCTGTCCATCGACCTCTATGTCCAGCACGCCTTCGCCGACGAACTACGCAAGGCGATCGACCATTACGACGCCATCGGCGGTGCGGGCCTGGTGCTCGACGTCAACAGCGGCGAAGTCGTTTCCCTGGTGTCCCTGCCGGATTTCGATCCGAACAATCCAACGGAGGCGCACAAGAAGGAGAACATCAACCGCATCAATGTCGGCGTCTATGAAATGGGCTCCACCTTCAAGGCCCTCACCATGGCGATGGGCCTCGACAGCACGGCCTTCAACATTCATTCCGTCGTGGATGCGACCAATCCCCTGCGCTTCGGCCGGTTTTCAATCAGCGATTATCGCGGGGAAAAGCGCCCGCTGAACATGCCGGAGGCCTTTCTCGTTTCGTCCAACATCGTGTTCGCCAAGATGGCGATGCAGGTTGGCGTCGACAGGCACAAGGAGTTCCTGCGCGCGCTTGGCCAGCTCACCCGCCTGACCACCGAGCTGCCCGAAAGCGCCGCTCCGATCGTTCCGCGCAACTGGGGCGCGGTCAACACCGCCACCATCGCATTCGGGCACGGTTTGGCCGTGACGCCGCTGCAGGCCTCCATGGGTGTTGCGGCGCTGGTCAATGGCGGCCGGCTGATCCGCCCGACCTTCGTCAAGGATACGCCGGTAGAAGACCGCATCATCGCCGAAGACGTCATATCGCCGTCCACAGGCGAGGCACTGCGCTACCTCATGCGGCTCAACGGCATCGACGGCTCCGCCCGCCGCGCCACGATTGCCGGCTACCATGTCGGCGGCAAGACCGGCACCGCCGAAAAAGTAATCGACGGACGCTACGCCAAGGGCAAGGTGATGACCTCCTTCATGGGGCTCGTTCCGGCGCACGAGCCGAAATACCTGATCCTCGTCATGCTCGACGAGCCGAAGCCCGTCGAAGGCACGCACGGCTTCCGGACGGCGGGCTGGAACGCGGTGCCGACCGCCAAGGCCATTTTGAACCGCATTCTGCCGATGATGCGCATGCCCCCGCAGTTCACCCAGCCGCAGGACCCGTTCCCCAACATCGTGCGCGCCCGGGCACATGGCCATCAGCACTTTCTGGCCGGCGCGCTGACGCAATAGGGAAAAGGGCGACACTGCGTTTCCGATCTGCAAATTGCCGATCTTGCCGATCGCGCCTATCTCGAAATCTTGAAAGCCCGAACAGGGGCGGAAAAGGACATTCGAGATGAAGAAGATCGGCTTTCTCTCCTTCGGGCACTGGTCGCCCGCGCCGGGTTCGCAGACGCGCACGGCGGGCGATGCCCTGCTGCAGTCCATCGATCTCGCCGTCGCGGCCGAGGAACTGGGCGCCGATGGCGCCTATTTCCGCGTCCATCATTTCGCCCGCCAGCTCGCCTCGCCCTTTCCGCTGCTGGCTGCCGTCGGCGCGCGGACCAAGCGGATCGAAACCGGCACCGCCGTCATCGACATGCGCTACGAGAACCCGTTCTACATGGCGGAGGATGCCGGCGCGGCCGACCTGATCGCAGGCGGGCGCCTGCAGCTCGGCCTCAGCCGCGGCTCGCCCGAGCAGGTCATCGATGGCTGGCGCTACTTCGGCTACCGGCCCGCCGAGGGGAAGACCGAGTCGGACATGGCGCGGGAGCGCACCCAAACCCTTCTCAAGCTGCTCGAAGGGCAGGGCTTTGCCGAGCCGAACCCGCAACCCATGTTTCCCAACCCGCCCGGCCTCTTGCGGCTGGAGCCGCATTCGGAGGGCCTCCGCGACCGCATCTGGTGGGGCGCGGCGTCCGATTCCACCGCCGTCTGGGCCGCCGTGCTGGGCATGAACCTGCAAAGCTCGACGTTGAAGACCGATGAAAGCGGTGAGCCGTTCCATGTGCAGCAGGCACGGCAGATCCGGGCCTATCGCGATGCGTGGAAAGAAGCCGGCCACACCCGCACGCCGCGCGTATCGGTCAGCCGCAGCATCTTCGCGCTGACCAGCGACGAAGACCGCGCCTATTTCGGACGCGGCGGCGACGCCCGCGACCAGGTCGGCGTCATCGACAGGACGCGCTCCATCTTCGGGCGCAACTACGCCGCCGAACCGGACGAGCTTGTCCGGCTTCTGGCCGAGGATGAGGCCATCGCGGAGGCGGATACGCTGCTGCTCACCGTGCCCAACCAGCTCGGTGTCGACTACAATGTGCATGTGATCGAGAACATCCTGAAGCATGTCGCCCCCGGCCTCGGCTGGCGCTGAGGTGGACGCCGTCTGATATCGAATGCGGGGTCGGCGATTATCCGGATGGAGGACCCCGGCGATATGGCTCCCGTGGCCCGGTCCGTCTATCCTGATGCAAACCGCCGCCCCGCAGACAGCGAGAACGACGATGACATGCACGGACAATTCCCTGATGCTGGGCTTCAGCGCCCCGCTCTATCGCCATGACGGGCGGCTTTACGCCGAACGGCAGACGATTTCCGGGCTTCATGCATGGAAGGAAAACTTCTCGCGTCTCGTCGCATTCGCCATCTGCCATGACGGCCCCCCGCCGGCGGGCTGGGAAGATGCCGCCGCGGGCGGATTGACCGAGCCCGGCATCAAGCTCGTGCCGATTCCCAACACATACGATCTCAAGATCCTCCTCAGCCAGCGCAAGGCGCTGTCCGAAACCATGCTGCAACTGATGCGGGATACCCACTACCACAGCTTCGCCTATGGCGGCTGGCTGGGCGATCCGGGCGAGGTTGCGGCCGCCGTCGCCAGGCGGCACGGCATCGCCCACGCGGTCTGGTTCGACAGGGTTGAGTCGCAGGTGATGAAGGCCGAAGGCGGCTCATCCCTGAAAGACCGGCTCAAGACGGCGGTCAAGATGGCCATCATGGAGCGCAACGAAAAGCGCGCGGTGCGCGGTGCGCAACTGAGCCTGCTGCATGGGGCCACGGTTTTCAATCATTTCAAGCCCATCGCCCGCAATCCGCATCAGGTGGAGGATATCCACTTCAACGCGGACGACAGGCTGACACCAGGCGAAGTCGCAGCGAAGGTGCAGGGCGCGGCCAGCGGGCCGTTGCGCATCGTGTACTGCGGCCGTGCCGCACCGATGAAGGGGCCGCTGGAATGGGTCGCCGCCCTGGCGGGACTGAAGGCGCGCGGGGTTTCCTTCAACGCCCGGTGGCTGGGTGACGGCGAACTGCTCGGCGCCATGCAGGCTGCAGCGGAAAAGGCGGGTCTGACGCAAGAAGACCTTGTCTTCGAAGGCTTCGTATCCGACCCGGACCGTGTCCGGGCCGCCTATCGCGACGCCCATCTGCTGATGTTCTGCCATTTGAGCGACGAGTCGCCCCGCAATCTCATCGAGAGCCTGCATTCGGCAACGCCGCTGATTGGCTACAAGGACCCCTATTCCGCGGGGTTGATCGACGAAAAAGGCGCCGGCCTGCTGGTGCCCCGCGGCAACCCCGAGGCCCTTGCCGACACGATCGCCGGCCTGGATGCGAACCGCGGCGTGCTGGCGACGCTGATCCGCGCCGCCGGCGCCTCGGCGGAACACCTGACCCGCGACAGCGTCTTCCGCCATCGCAGCGACGTCATCCGCAGCCAGCTCGCGGCCTGAGGCCGAGGCGCCCTTTCGGCGCCTCGGGCCGGACGATCACACGTCCAGATTGGCGACCTGCAAGGCATTTTCCTGGATGAACTCGCGGCGCGGCTCGACCTCGTCGCCCATGAGGCGGGAGAAGAGCTGGTCGGCGTCGGTCGCGTCGTTGATCTTGACCTGAAGCAGTGAGCGCACTTCCGGATCCAGCGTCGTTTCCCAGAGCTGCTCGGGGTCCATCTCGCCCAGCCCTTTGTAACGCTGCAGCGAGATGCCCTTGCGGCCCACCTCGAATACCGCATTCAGAAGATCGACCGGACCGCTGATCGAGCGCTCGGTCTCCTTGCGCTTGAGCGTCGGCGACTGCGCATAGACTTCGGCCAGCCGCGCGGCCATGCGGTTGAGCGCGATGGCGTCGGCCGAATGGATCAGCGCCGCATCGATGGCCTGCACCTCCTGCACGCCGCGCACGAGACGCTGGAAACGGTAACCGCCATCCGACGTCGACTCGCCGGTCCAGCCGCGCTCCGTTTCCTCGGCGATGGCGTCGAGCGCCTTGGCGATGCGTTCCGCCATGTAGGGCGCATCCGCGCCGCTGTCGGCCACTTCCGGCGTCAGCGCGCCCGCGATTGCGGCCTGTTCCACCACGGCCCGGTCGTAGCGTGTATGCAGGCCGCTCAGGATCTGGCGCACCGACAACGCATCGTCCACCACGCTGCGCAGGTCCTTGCCGGCCCGCGTTTCGCCGGAGGCCAGCCGCAGCAGCGCATCGTCCAACCCGCCGTCGATCAGGTAGTTTTCGAGCGCCTTCTCGTTTTTCAGGTACTGGCTCTGCTTGCCCCGCGTGACTTTGAACAGCGGCGGCTGTGCGATGTAGACATAGCCGCGCTCGATCAGCTCCGGCATCTGCCGGAAGAAGAAGGTGAGCAGCAATGTGCGGATGTGGGCGCCGTCGACGTCGGCGTCCGTCATGATGATGATCTTGTGGTAGCGCAGCTTGTCGGGGTTGAACTCGTCCTTGCCGATGGACGTGCCGAGCGCCGTGATCAGCGTGCCGATCTGGTCGGAACCGAGCATCCGGTCGAAGCGTGCGCGCTCGACGTTGAGGATCTTGCCGCGCAGCGGAAGGATCGCCTGGTTCTGCCGCGAGCGCGCGCCCTTGGCCGAGCCACCGGCCGAGTCACCCTCGACGATGAAGATTTCAGACTTGGCAGGATCGCGTTCCTGGCAGTCGGCGAGCTTGCCCGGCAACGACGTGATGTCGAGCGCGCCCTTGCGCCGCGTCAACTCGCGCGCCTTGCGGGCCGCCTCGCGCGCCGATGCGGCCTCGACCACCTTGCCGATGACGATGCGCCCTTCCTGCGGATGCTCCTCGAACCAGGTTGCCAGCGCCTCGTTGACGAGGCTCTCCACAACCGGACGTACTTCCGACGAAACCAGCTTGTCCTTGGTCTGCGACGAGAATTTCGGGTCCGGCACCTTGACCGACAGGACGCAGCTTAGCCCTTCGCGGCAGTCGTCTCCGGTCAGCGTCACCTTTTCCTTCTTGAGGATGCCCGAGGTTTCGGCGTAGCCCGTGACCTGGCGCGTAAGTGCGCCCCGGAAACCGGCCATATGCGTGCCGCCGTCGCGCTGCGGGATGTTGTTGGTAAAGGCCAGCACCGTATCCTGGTAGGAATCGTTCCACCACATGGCGGCCTCGACGGTCATGCCGTCCTTTTCGCTACGGATGACGATCGGCTCGGGCATCAGCGGCTTGCGGGCCCGGTCGAGATAGCGAACGAACGCCTCCAGGCCGCCTTCGTAGAACAGCTCGACGCGCTTTTCGTCGGCAGGCCGCTTGTCGGTCAGGATGATGCGTACGCCGGAATTCAGGAAGGCAAGCTCGCGCAGCCGATGCTCCAGCGTCGCGAAATCGAATTCGGTGCGCGAGAATGTGTCGGCGGACGGCAGGAAGGTGATGGCGGTGCCCGTCTCCGCACCGGCATCGCCCGTGACGGCAAGCGGCGCATCCGGCACGCCATGCGTGAAGGACATCTCGTGGATCTTGCCCTTGCGGCGCACCTTCATGCGCAACCACACCGACAGCGCGTTGACCACCGACACGCCGACGCCATGCAGGCCACCGGATACCTTGTAGGAATTCTGGTCGAACTTACCGCCGGCGTGAAGCTGGGTCATGATGACCTCCGCCGCCGATACGCCCTCGCCCTGATGGATATCTGTCGGGATACCGCGCCCATTGTCGGTGACGGTGCACGAGCCATCGGCGTTCAGGGTGACGGTCACATGCGTCGCGTGGCCGGCCAACGCCTCGTCGATGGCATTGTCGACCACCTCGTAGACCATGTGGTGCAGGCCCGATCCGTCGTCCGTGTCGCCGATATACATGCCGGGCCGCTTGCGAACGGCATCGAGGCCCTTGAGAACCTTGATTGAGTCGGCGCCATATTCGGCGTCGACGCCGGTGTTCGTCTCTTCAGCTTGCGACATGGGAATCCTTCATTGGCGCGGCTGCGGCACTGGCGACGAATCGCCGCTGGCCCTGCCGCGACTGCGGCTTTTCAAGCTTCCCGAATATAAGCATTTTCGGGCGAAAATGAAAGCATGGGCCAAAGCTCGACCTGGGGTTCAGGCCTTCCCATATGAGGGGGCATGGACACAATCGCAGAGCCATTCCTTGCCCCGGCCCCGACGCCCCATACCAAGCCGCTCGGGATGCTCGGTTTCGTACTGACGGCATCGCGCAATCCCATCGAGATCTGGGGGTCGCGCGCCTTCAAGGAGCCGTATCTCAAGGCCAACTGGCTGCGCGTGCCGACCGTCATCGTCAACGATCCGGCGGGCATCCGCCACTGCCTCGTTGACAATGCCCGCAACTACGCCATGCAGCCGCTGCGCCAGCGGGTGCTGCGCCCCATGCTGCGCGACGGCCTCCTGACGGCCGAGGGGGAGCTGTGGAAGCGCACCCGCAAGGCGCTGGCGCCGGTGTTCACGCCGCGCAATATCGACGGGCTGACGCCCGTCATGGCAGCCCGCAGCTCACGCTTTGCCGAAGGGCTCGCCAAGGGCGGCGAGACGGTGGACGTCGCCTTCCAGATGACGCTGCTGACCTACGACATCCTGCAGGCGACCCTGTTCTCGGACGACATCACGGGCGAGCCGAAGGAATTTGCCCGGTCCATGGAAACATTCCTGGCGCGTATGGGCCGCGTGGACCCGCTGGACATCCTCGATGCGCCCGCCTTCCTGCCGCGCATCAACCGGCTGATCGGCATGCGGAGCACCAATTACTTCCGCAAGCTGATCGCCGACACGATGGAGCGGCGCATCGCGATGCTGAAGCACGCCCCGGATGCGGCGCCTAACGATTTCCTGACGATGCTGCTGAAGGCGGACGGCCTGTCGCGATCCGAGATCGAGGACAACATCATCACCTTCATCGGCGCCGGCCACGAGACGACCGCGCGTGCGCTGGGCTGGACGCTGTATCTGCTGGCCGAGGCGCCGGACGAGCGCCGCAAGGTCGAGGAAGAGCTGGACGCCACGCTGGACGGCCTGCCCGATCCGGCGCAGTGGCTGGACAGGCTGCCGCGCACACGGGCCGCCCTGGAAGAGGCGATGCGCCTCTATCCGCCGGCCCCCTCGTTGAACCGGACGGCGCTTGCAGACGATTCGGTCGGGGGCATCGACATTCCCGCCGGGGCATCCCTGCTGGTGATGCCGTGGCTCGTCCACCGCAACGAACTCTACTGGGACAGGCCCGGCCATTTCATACCGGACCGCTTCATGCCGGGCGAACGCGAAAAGCTGGATCGCTTCCAGTACCTGCCTTTCGGCGTCGGCCCCAGGGTCTGCATCGGTTCGAGCTTCGCCATGCACGAGGGCGTCATCGCCCTCGCCAGCCTCATGCGACATCTGCGCTTCGACTATATCGGCACCGAGCAGCCCTACCCGGTGCAGAAGATCACCGTGCAACCGCGCGGCGGCCTGCCCATGCGGGTCAGCCGCCGCTGAGGCTCCTTAGATGGCGCCGCCGGCCGGTCGGTCGGCGGGCGTTGCCGGCGCTTCGTCGCCAAGCCCCTCGAACAGCGCCGTCGACAGATAGCGTTCGGCGAAGGACGGTATGATGATGACGATGGTTTTGCCCTCGTTTTCGGGGCGCTGGCCTACCTTGACGGCGGCCGTCAGCGCCGCACCCGACGAAATGCCCACCGGAATGCCTTCGATCCGGGCCAGAAGGCGGGCGTTTTCGAAGGCGTCGTCGTTGGAAACCGTCACCACCTCGTCATAGACGGCCTTGTCCAGGATCGGCGGCGCGAAGCCGGCGCCGATGCCCTGGATCTTGTGCGGCCCCGGGTTGCCGCCCGACAGGACAGGCGAAGCCTCCGGCTCCACCGCCACGATATGCACACCCGGCTTGCGCGCCTTCAGCACCTGGCCGACGCCGGTGATGGTGCCGCCGGTCCCGATGCCCGATATCAAGATATCGACGTTGCCGCCCGTATCGTTCCAGATTTCCTCGGCCGTGGTGATGCGGTGGATCTGGGGGTTGGCCGGGTTTTCGAACTGCTGCGGAATGACCGCGTTGGGCAGTTCCGCCTTCAGTTCCTCCGCCTTGGCGATGGCGCCCTTCATGCCCTTGGCGCCCTCGGTCAGGACAAGATCCGCGCCCAGCAGGCGCAACATCTTGCGCCGCTCCAGCGACATCGTCTCGGGCATCGTCAGGATGAGGCGATAGCCCTTGGCCGCCGCCGCGAAGGCAAGGGCGATACCGGTGTTACCGGATGTCGGCTCCACCAGAACGGTCTTGCCGGGCTCGATCGCGCCATCGGCCTCCAGCTTTTCCAGCATGGCGACGCCGATGCGGTCCTTGACGGAGGAAATCGGGTTGAAGAACTCCAGCTTGGCCAGAAGCTTCGCCTTCACGCCCTTTTCAGCGGCAAACCTGTCGATCCGGACAAGCGGCGTATCGCCGATCGTGTCCAGGATGGAATCGTAGACGCGTCCGCGTCCGTGCGTCCGCGCAATCTGGTCGTTGACCGTCTTGTCCATGGTGCTCTCCCGTATGCTCATGGCCCAATCTAGCCGCCGCAACGGTTTCGGCGCGAGGTTGCAGCACCACGCAACGGCGGCGAGTTGGAGAAAATTCTGCCTGACAAACGCCTCCGGACAACAATTTGTTCAGGCGGCACGCGCCTCGACCATCATGACGTCCAGCATGAACGACCCATCGTCCTCGATGGCGAAATGCCGGCGCACGGCCTGCGAGGCCCCATCCTGCAGGGCACGGATGACGCGCGCGTTCTCGTCCGGAGTGCGCATCCGCGCGATCCACACCTTGAAATCCATGCGGACACGGAACATGCGCGTACTTTCAACGATAAAGCCCGTGCGCGCCAGCATCGCCATCCACTCTGCCGGGCTGTAGTCGCGGACATGGGACGTGTCACGCAGAAGCTCCACCGCCTGCAGGTGGGTATCGGCCAGCGCCGAACCGGCCGCGACCGCATCGATGAAGACGGCCGGCGAGCCATTTTTCAAAACGCGCCGTGCCTGGCGGATGCCGCCTTCGAGATCGCCCCAGTGATGGGCGGAATAGCGGCAGGCGAGAAAGTCGAATGCGCCGTCGTCGAATGGCAGCGTTTCCGCAGCGCTTTCGACCGTCTGAAGATTGCCGAGCCCCCTGTCCGACGCCGTTGCCGCAACGGCGGCCAGCATGTCGGCGGACAGATCCACGGCCGTTACCTGCGCGGCACGGGCCGCGAGAAGATAGGCGACGTGCCCGCCGCCCGTGCCGAGGTCCAGTGCGTTTTGGGGGCCGTATGCCGCGACGATGGCCTCCAGGGCCTCCAGATCGGGCCCCGACGCGTGAACCGCGCTTGCCACGTAAGCTGCCGCCTGCGGCCCGAACTGCGATACAACATGCGTTTCATGCGCTTTCATGGCACCGCCCTCACTGTCCCGTCGAGCCGAAACCGCCGGCCCCTCGCCCGGTTTGCGTCAGATCGTCGGCCTCGGCATAACGCGCCTGCGTGACCGGCGCCACGACGGCCTGCGCGATCCGTTCGCCGCGCCGCACTTCAAATGGCGTGTCGCCCAGGTTGATAAGAATCACCTTCACCTCGCCGCGATAGTCGCTATCGACCGTGCCGGGCGTATTGAGAAGGGTAATACCGTGGCGGGCTGCCAGGCCCGAACGCGGCCGGACCTGCATCTCGTAACCGTCCGGTATCTCGAAGCACAGACCCGTCGGCACCAGCGCGCGGCCCATCGGCGGTATCTCCAGCACGTCCGTAACGGCGGCGCGCAGGTCGGCGCCCGCCGCCCCGGCACTCTCGTAAGCCGGCAGCGGCAAGTCCACGCCGTGCGGCAGGCGCTTCACCTTGACGTCGATGCTCATTCCATATCCCCCAGCATGTCGGCGAACCGGCGCGCCAGCCGCCGGGCGACCTCCGCCTTCGACAGTTCCGGCCAGTCTTCGGCACCCGCCTCCGTCAGAAGATGGACACGGTTTTGCGCACCACCCATCACATCGCCCGACACGTCGTTTGCAACGATCATGTCGGCGCCCTTGCGTTGCAGCTTGGCCTGCGCGTTGCCCATCAGGGCCGATGTCTCGGCCGCAAAGCCCACCACCAGGCGCGGCCGGCCCGGGCCGTGGGCGATCGTCGCGAGAATGTCCGGGTTCTCGGCAAGCGCCAGGGGCAACGGCCCCTCTCCGGCGCGTTTCTTGATCTTGTCGCTCGCCTGTTCCGCAGCCCGCCAGTCGGCGACGGCGGCGACGAAAACGCCGATATCGGCCGGAAGCGCCGCCTCTACCGCTGCCAGCATCTGGAGGGCCGTCTCCACCCGCACGACATGCACGCCCGCAGGGTCGGGGATGGAGACCGGGCCGGAAACCAGCGTTACCTGCGCGCCCAGTTCCGCGAGGGCCTCGGCCAGGGCGTGGCCCTGCCGCCCCGACGAGCGGTTGGCGATGTAGCGGACAGGGTCGATCGGCTCATGCGTCGGGCCGGACGTCACCACGGCGCGGCGGCCGGACAGCGGCTTGCCCCCCGGCGCAGCCAGACGGGCCTCGACGGCGGCAAGGATGGCCTGCGGCTCGCTCATGCGGCCAAGGCCGCTTTCGCCCGCTTCGGCCATTTCGCCGTGCTCGGGGCCGACGAAGCCGACACCGTCCTGTTCGAGCAGGGCCAAGCTGCGCCGGGTGGCCGGGTGGGCCCACATGGCCGGGTTCATGGCCGGCGCAAGCAGGATGGGGCATCGCGCCGCCAGCAGCACGGCGCCGGCCAGGTCGCCGGCCAGGCCGGCAGCCATCTGCGCCATGCGATCGGCAGTCGCGGGCGCAACGAGGATCAGGTCTGCCCCCCGCGCCAACCGTATATGGCCGACATCCTGCTCGTCGTCGCGCGAGAAAAGATCGTCGTAGACGCGCGTTGCCGACAGCGCCCCCACGGCCAGCGGCGTTACGAACTGGGCCCCGGCGGCAGTGAGGATGGGCGTCACCGCGGCGCCGCGCTCCCGAAGGCGGCGGATGAGGTCGAGCGCCTTGTAGGCGGCGATGCCGCCGCCGACGACCAGGAGAATGCGTTTTCCCGCGAGCGTGCTCTCCATCGCCCTACCTCAGAAGCAGGCTGGCGGCGATCACCGCCACGCCGATTGCCGTTATCCATTGCGCGATATGCCCGAACAGGATGCCGGCCTTGGTATCCTGCGCCAGTTCCTGCAGGGAATCGTCGTTGATGCGGATGCCGTTGTCGACCAGATCGGGCAGGTGCTTGCCGAGCACCTCCAGCCCGACCGCATAGTCGGGCAGCCTGCGGCCGATCTTCACGATGGCCTCCAGCACGTCGCGCACTTCCGCCAGCTTGGCCGCAGGGCCGAGTTCGCCGCGGATATAGTCCGACACGACGGGCTCGGCGGCTTCCCACATGTTGAACTTGGGATCGTAGCTTCGGGCAACGCCTTCCACCACCACCATCGTCTTCTGCAGCAGCACCAGTTCGGGCCGGGCGCGCATGTCGAAGAGTTCCGTCACCTCGAAGAGCAGGGTCAGCAGGTGACCCATGGATATGGTCTCCGCCGGCTGGCCGTGGATCGGCTCGCCGATGGCGCGCAGTGCCTGCGCGAAGGACAGCACATCCTGGTTGCGTGGCACATAGCCCGCCTCGAAATGCACCTCGGCGACGCGTCGGTAATCCCGGCGGATGAAGCCGTAGAGGATCTCCGCCAGAAAACGCCGGCTGTCGGACGACAGGCGACCGACGATGCCGAGGTCGACCGCCACGATGGCGCCGTCCGGTGCCACGAAGAGATTGCCCTGGTGCATGTCGGCATGGAAGAAGCCGTCCCGCATCGACTGGCGCAGGAAGTTCTGCACGACATTGACGCCGAGCGCCTTCAGGTCGTGCCCGGCCGCCGCGACGCCCGCGACATCGCTCATCTTGATGCCGTCGATCCACTCCATCGTCAGCACGTCGCGGCCGGTCCGCTCCCAGTCGACGGCCGGAACGCGAAAACCAGGGTCGTTGCGGATATTCTCGGCCATCTCGGACGAGGCGGCGGCCTCGAGCCGCAGGTCCATCTCGATCCGCGTGCTTTGCGCCAGCGTCTCGACGACGGCCACGGGCCGCAGGCGGCGCGACGACCGCACGAAGCGCTCCATGACCCGGGCGATGAAGGAGAAGGCATTCAACTCGCGGCGGAAGCGGGCGCGCACGCCGGGGCGGATGACCTTCACGGCCACGTCCCGCTCTCCATCCGGCGTCCGGACGCGCGCCTTGTGCACCTGCGCGATGGACGCCGCCCCGACCGGCTCGCCGAAGGTCAGGAAAAGGTCGTCTATGGTGCGGCCAAGCGATGCCTCGACCGTCGCGATGGCCTCCGCCGTCGGGAAGGGCGGCACGCTGTCCTGCAGGTGGCCGAGCTCCAGCGCCAGGCTCTGGCCCACGATATCGGGCCGTGTCGACAGGAATTGCCCGAGCTTCACATAGGATGGGCCCAGCCGGTTCAAGGCTTGCGACAGCCGCTCGGAACGCGCCTTGCGCCGCGCCGAGCGCCGCGCCACCAGGCCGGCCAACCGGTGGGCCAGCCGCGGCCCGGGCGGCAGCCCCTCGGCCGGCAGGGCCGAGATGACGCCTTCGCGCATCAGCACCCAGCCGGCGCGCAGCAGCGCCAAGATACCATAGAGCGAACCCAGCAAGGTCAGATCTTCCAGCCGGAATGGATGGCGGCGATACCACCCGAAAGGTTGCGCCAGGATACGCGCTCGAAGCCCGCGCTGCGGATCATCGACGCGAAATTCTCCTGGTTCGGGAACTTGCGGATCGATTCCACGAGATACGCATAGGAAGCCCGGTCCTTGGCCACCGCCTCGCCGATGGCGGGAATGGCGCGGAAGGACCAGGCATCATAGACCTTGTCCAGCACCGGCAGATCGACCTCGGAAAATTCCAGGCACAGGAAGCGTCCGCCCGGCTTGAGCACGCGATACGCCTCGGCCAGCGCCAGGTCGATTCGCGGCACGTTGCGGATGCCGAAGGCGATGGTGTAGGCGTCGAAATCGCCGTCCGCCAACGACAGGGTTTCGGCGTTTCCTTCCACGAAGGTCAGATTGTCCTGCAGGCCGCGCTTGGCGGCGCGTTCCGCGCCGACGCCGAGCATCGAGGCGTTGATATCCAGCACCGTGCCCTGCGCATTGCGCCGCGACGCCTCCACGATGCGGAAGGCGACGTCGCCGGTTCCGCCGGCCACGTCGACGAAACGCCAGCCCGGCCGGCGCGACGGCGCCAGCCAGTTGACCAGCGCGTCCTTCCACAGGCGGTGCATTCCTCCGGACATCAGGTCGTTCATCAGGTCGTAGCGGCTGGCGACACGGTGGAACACCTCGTCCACGCGGGCCTGCTTCTCTGCCTTGCCGGATACGGTCTCGAAGCCGTAGGAGGTTTCCATGCCATCGGCGTCGGTGATGCGGTTGCGCGACATAAGCGAAAGCCTTCTGGTTCGGGATCGGCCCCTCGATTCGAGACCGGCCGATCGCGCGGAAAGCTGTAAAGCGTTTCCCGCGCCAAGGGAAACGCGTAAACAGCCGCGTCGGCACCAACTCAGATAGGGCCATGCCTGAACTACCGGAAGTCGAAACCGTACGACGCGGGCTCGCCCCTGCCATGGAAGGCGCAACCATAGCTTCGGTTGCTCTCAACCGGGGCAACCTGCGTTTCCCCTTCGATGACGATTTCGCGCAAAGGCTTGCCGGCCAGCGCATCCTGTCATTGTCGCGCCGCGCCAAATACCTCCTGTGCGAGCTGGAATCCAACGATATCCTTGCCATGCATCTCGGCATGTCGGGATCTTTCCGCATCGAAAGGCCGCACGCCGAGGCGGACAGGCCAGGCCTTTTCCACCACCCAAAGGCGCAGGGGCGCCTGCACGATCATGTGGCCATCCACCTCCGGCGGCCGGACGGCTCTACGCCTGACATCGTCTATAACGATCCACGCCGCTTCGGCTTCATGCGTATTCTGACGCGTCCGCAGATGGCCGAGGATCCGATGTTCCGCAACCTCGGCGTCGAGCCGACGGGCAACGCGCTGTCGCCCGACTATCTGGCTTTGCGTTTCGCCGGCCGGGCCGCGCCCCTGAAGGCTGCCCTGCTGGACCAGACGATCATCGCCGGGCTCGGCAACATTTATGTGTGCGAGGCCCTGTGGCGGGCGCGCCTGTCGCCACGCCGCAGCGCTGGCTCCCTGGTGCGCGCGTCCGGGCGGCCCACGGAGCGGCTGGAACGGCTGACCGTCCACATCCGCGACACGATCGCCGACGCCATAGCGGCCGGCGGATCTTCGCTGCGGGACTATCGACAGGCCGATGGCAGCCTCGGCTATTTCCAGCACAGCTTCGCGGCCTACGACCGCGAGGGGCAGCCCTGCCGGCACGACGGCTGCGGGGGCACCATCGCGCGGATCGTGCAGTCGGGCCGCTCCACCTTCTTCTGCCCGGTCTGCCAGCGCTGAAACGCTGAATCTCGGTTGACGCTCAACGCCATATTCCCTATAAGGCGCGCCATGTTCAGCCGCTACGAGAGTCGCGGCTCCGTCCCTCTTTGTCGACCTTCGGGCTGCAATGCGGGATCACCGACATCCAGACATGCGCGCCAGCATGGCCCTTCGGGCACTGCCGGGGCGCGGCAACAGAAGAGAGACTTCGACATGGCCAATACCCCTTCGGCCAAGAAGGCTACGCGGAAGATCGCGCGCCGGACGGCTACCAACAAGGCGCGCCGCTCGCGCGTTCGCACCTTCCTGCGCAAGGTCGAGGAAGCCATCCTCGCCGGCGACAAGGCCGCCGCCACCGCAGCTCTGAAGGCATGCGAGCCCGAAATGGCCCGCGCCGCTTCGAAGGGCGTGTTCCACAAGAACATGGTTTCCCGCAAGATTTCGCGCCTGTCGAACCGCGTCAAGGCCGTCGCCGCCGCCTGATTCCTACAGGCGGAACGCTCCAATACGGAAAGCCGGGTGCAGCCTCTGCGCCCGGCTTTTTGACGTGCGTGCGTCAAACACGGGCTCTGCGTCCCTGACGCCGTATTACGCGCCCGCCATGCCCACCCGTCCAATGAACTGCTGATACCGTGCCGCCGTGCCCACTGAGCATGAACAAGGGCTCCTGGTTTCCCGGGAGCCCTTGTTCATGTCCTGGGGCTGCCTGGAAGCCGCTCCACGTTTCAGGTGAGGCGGAACGAGGCCTCTATAGCCCCACATTGGGCGGAGCCGGTCTGGCGGCCTGCGCAAGCCATGCGGCGCGTGGCCCGCCCTGCCCTTGCCTGTCAGATGGTTCGCTGCATGGATCCGGCATCCGGCATCGGAGCACGAAAAAAGGGGCTCCCGGTTTCCCGGGAACCCCTTTTCGTTACCTGGCTGCTTGCAGCCGTTCCGCGTCTTAGTTGAAGCGGAACGAAGCCTTGGCCCACACGGTGTGGAAGTCGAGGTCCGACGAGGAGTCCGTCGAAACGAAACCACCAGGACCCGAGCCGGCAACCGGCGTGTAGTCGACGCGCAGCTTGGAGTCGCCGAGGTCGGTGTAGAGGTACTCGACGCCGAGCGAGAAGTTCTGCGTCACGAGGTACTCGACACCGGCGCCGACGGCGTAACCGACATCGTCCGTGTCTTCGGAAACCGACACGTTGTAGGTGGTGCCGCCGATCGACGTGATCGCGTCGCCGAGGTAGTTGTTGCTGGTGTCGCCGTAAGCGAGACCACCCGTGGCGTACACGGCGAAGCGGTCAGCCGCATAGCCGAGCTTGGCGCGGACGGTACCGACATAGTCGATGTCCTGCTGGGCGCCGAACACGGTCGTCGAACCCGGCAGCGTGTAGGCCGAAGCCGTCGAGGCATCGATGTAGTTCAGGTCGGCGACAGCACCGATGAGGAAGTTGCCCATCTGGTAGTCGTAACCGACGTGACCACCGCCGATGAACGACGCATCGCCATCATCGCTGGAACCGATGAAGGACGAGTCCGTGGAGAACAGGCCCGAGTCACGGTTGAAGGCGACGCCGGCCTGGCCACCGACGTAGAAGCCGGTCCAGGTGAAGGCAGGCTCGTAAGCGACGATCGGAGCCGGAGCCGGCTCTTCGTAGATGACGTCCGCAGCCACGGCGGGCGTAACGAATGCGGCCGAAGCCAGAAGAAGTGCGAAACGGTTCATTGTAGAACCCCCCATGTCTGTGGCCGGATGCTGTCGGTGTGTCCGAAGGCTGGGCCGTTGCTCTTGAGTGTTGCGTACCGACTAAATGGGGTAACCGCCAGTTGAAAATAGTGGGGTTTCAGAGATCGGTACTCGGTGTTGCATATCAAACACAAGTTGTTGTTCGGCCTGCGAAACAGTAATTAACGTTGCGTTACCAGCAGGGTCCGAATATGCGTCAGAATGACGCAGATCCGACAAGTTGATGCGGTACTTTGCGTGGATGGTTAAGGGTTGATGAACACGAGATCCGGCGTTGCATCCTACACTCCCGTGCCGTGCGAGACGGCATGTGCATCCTGCGACGTCCGCGCCCTGTCGCTATGCGCGGCGTTGCGCCAGGACGACCTATCGGTGATGGAACGGGTTTCGACGGTGCGTAACCTCTTGCCGGATGAAATCCTGATCCACGAAGGCGATCCGGCCCGGCGCGTCTATACGGTGACCAAAGGCATGATGCGCCTGTCCACCATTCTTGCGGACGGACGCCGTCAGATTACCGGCTTCCTGATGCCCGGCGATTTTCTTGGCCTCGCCGACGAGGAAACGACATCCGCCACGGTGGAGGCCGTAACGCATTCGACCTTGTGCGCCTTCGCCCGTGCCGACATGAACCGGCTCCTGCATGACCATCCTCCCCTGCAGGCCAGGCTTATGCAGTTCACACGGGCGGCGCTTCGCGAGGCTCGGGACGGTCAGATCATGCTGGGGCGGCTGGCGCCGGTGGAGAAGTTATCGAGCTTCCTTCTGATGATGTCGACGCGGATGGAGGCGCGTGGCCTGCCCGCAAATCCGGTCCCCATACCGATGTCGCGGACGGATATCGCCGATTTTCTTGGTCTTACCGTCGAGACGGTCAGCCGCAGTTTCACCAAGCTGCGCAACCAGCAATTGATCCGCCTTCCCGATGCCCATCACGTGGACATCGTGGATCGGCGCGCTTTGGCGGCCGTGGCCGGCATCGACCAGGCTTAAGACCCGGCGCTCATCCGGATATACCGTCATTGATCGTCAGCACCGTGTCGATAGTACCGGCCGGCAACTCGGCATGGGTAGCGATGACGACGGTCCGGCCGCGGCATGCCCGGCGAATATCCGCGAAGAAGGCCGCTTCCGTTTCCGCGTCCAGCCCGGAGGTCGGCTCGTCCAGCAGCAGGATCGTCGCCTTCGTCAACAGAATGCGCGCCAGAGCAAGCCGCCGCCGCTCGCCTGCGGACAAACCATGTCCGGCCTCGCCCACCTCGGTGTCGAGCCCGGCCGGCAGTGCACGCACCGTGGCCTCCAGCCGCGCATCGGCGAGCGCGCGCCACAGGGCGTGTTCGTCCGCATCGGGGTCGGCGAGCAGCAAATTGTCGCGCACGGTGCCCAGAAAGATCGGCGCTTCCTGCTCCAGCAGAGCGACCCGGGCATACAAGGATGCCTGTGCGGCATCCTCTATCGATACCGCGCCGATCGAGATCGTCCCCGCGCGCAGCGGCGCCAGTTGCAGCACCGAGGCAAGCAGGGTGGACTTGCCGCTGCCGCTCGGCCCCCTGATGGCAACCACCGTGCCCTGCGGCACGACAAGGTCGAGCGGGCCGACGGGCGAAGCGCCGTTGTAGCCCGCGACCGCTGCGTCGAAACGCAACTCGCCGTCGGGCACATCCTGCACGGCCGCGTGGCGCGGAATTGGCACGCCCGATGGTCTTGAGATCTCCTGCAGGCGCTCGGCTGCGGTTGCAGCAGCGCCAAGCCGCGCGACGCTGCGCGTCAGAATAGAAGTCGTCTCGAAGCTTGCCAGAACGGCCAGCAGCAGGCCGGCCATTGCCGGGGCCGAAAGGTATCCCTGCGACACCGCCTCCATCCCCGGAACCAGCACCAGAATGAGCGCGGCGCCTGTCAACGCCTGAATGGATCCTTGAGCAAAGGCCGCCCGGCTCGCAATGCCGATCCGGGCCTTGCCGAGCGCGGCTGCCGCCGCATCGAACCCTTCAAGGAAACGGTCCTGGCAACCGAAAACGAGGATCTCGGATCGGCCATCGACGCCGTCCAGCGCCATCATGCGCAAGGCGGTCATCGCCTCCACCGCATTGCGGCCGGCGCGGCGGGTGGCCAGCGTCAGCAGCAGCGGCACACCGATGGCGGCCGCCGTGAAGGCGCCAAGATAGCCAATGGCGGCGGCCGGCAGCACGAACCAGAAGACGGCGGAAAGCACCGAGCCGGCCAGAAGCGCCGTGACCATCGGCCCGATCGCCAGAAGAAAGACGACATCCAGAGTGTCCACGTCGGCCGTCAGGCGCTGGATCAGATCTCCGCGTCGCAGCCCCTTGCCCAGCGGCCCGGCATTCGGAATGAGCCGGATGAACAGCCAGTGCCGCAATTGCGTCAGCGCCTTCAGCGTCGCGTCGTGACCGCTCATCCGTTCGCCATAGCGGGACAGGATGCGCAGCAGCGACAGGCCCCGCACCGCGGAAGACGGGCCGAACAGGTTGAACGCGGCCCCGGCGCCCGCCAGGAACGCCGCCGTCAGGAACCAGCCGGATACTGCCAAGAGTCCGACGCCGGCCGCGACTGTCACCGCTGCCATCAGCAGCGCTACTGCGAAGGCGCGATAGTGCCGCACGAACAGCGGCGCGAATGAAAGCAGCGCCCTCATGCCGCGTCCTTTCCGACCAGGCGCATCCGGGTGCCCCGCCCGGCACAGGGGATAAGCAGGCCGTCCGCGATGCGAAGGACCGTCGTCATCCGCGCGGCGGCCCCGGCGGAATGCGTCGCCATGATCAGCATCCGCCCTTTGGCGAAAGTCAGGATGTTGGCCATCAGCTCATCCTCGGTCGCGGTATCCAGATGCGCCGTAGGCTCGTCCAGCAGGATCAGCGCGGGATCGCGCAGGAAAAGGCGCGCCAGGCCGACGCGGTGCGCCTGCCCGCCGGACAGGCCGTAGCCGCCTTCGCCGATCCGCGTTTCCAGCCCGTCCGGCAGGCGCGAGGCAAACCGCTGCACCAGCGCCGCATCGGCTGCCTGCCGAATATCGGCATCCGTCGCATCGGGCCGGGCAAAGCGGATATTGTCGGCGATGGTGCCGTGGAACAGTCGCGGCGACTGGCCGATATGGCAGATTGTTTCGGCACGCCAGTCGCAGGGTGATTTCTGTACATCGGTGCCGCCGAGATGGATCGTTCCGGCCGTCGGCAGCCGCAGGCCGGCGATGGATTCGATCAATGTGGACTTGCCGCATCCGCTGGCACCGACAATGCCAAGATGGCGGTCCGCTTCGACGTCGAGGCTGAAAGCGTGCAGCAGAGGCCGCCCTCCCGGAGCTTCAAGCACAAGGCCGCGCAAGGCCAGATCGACCGGGCGCCCGGTGGCGGGCAGGCGCACCGACCCGGCATCCGGCACCCGGATATCCTCGGCATAGTGGGCTTCGATCATGGCGACGGCGGCCATGGCCCCCGCGCGGTCATGATAATGCGCCGCCAGCAAGCGGAGCGGCTGATACACTTCGGGGGCGATCAGCAGGCAGAAAAGACCGGCCGCCAGCGTAGCGCCGGCACCGGCGGAGCCGATCATGCCCAGATAGGAGAGCCCGATATAGAGTGCGACACCGGCGACGCCGAGGGCCGCGAACAGTTCCAGAACCGCCGAAGACAGGAAAGCGATGCGCAGCACCCGGAACGTACGCCGGCGCAGGGCGTCGCCGCGCGCCGTCAGCAGGCGCGCCTCGTCATCCGCCCGCCCCAGCAGGCGAATGGTCAGAAGGCCGCGCAGCCGGTCGGCGAAGAAGCCGGACAGGCCGGCCATCGCATCGGCCTGGGCGTCGCTTGCCGCCTGGGCACCCCAACCGACCAGCGCCATGAACAGCGGAATCAGCGGCGCCGTCACGAGGAAAAGCAGCGCGACGACGATATCCACCGGCAGGACGATGGCCGCGAAGGCGATAGGCAGGATCGCCGCCTGCACCATGGCCGGCAGGAAGCGGGCATAGAAGCCGTCCAGCGCGTCGACCTGCTCGACGATCGTCGATGCCACGGTGCCGCTTTCGGGCCGGATCGGTGCGAGGGGGCCCTGCAGATAACCGGCCATGATTCGCCGCCGCACCTGCCGCTTGATCGCTTCCGCGCCGCGCGCCGCCGCACGCTCGCCGAGGGCGGACAAAAGGGCCCGCGCCAGAATCAGCCCGGCCAGGCCGGCAAGTTGCGCTTGAAGGACCGCCAATGTCGCACCGCGCACCGCGACGGCGTCGACGATGCCGGCCAGAAGCCACGCCTGCCCGACAAGCAGCAGGCCGGAGGCCAGCGGCAGCACGAGGCCTGCCTTCAGCGCGGCGCCGCCATCGCCGCGGCGCGCCCGCAGCCATTGCCCGTGGCGCCGTGCCGTTGCGCGGTCGTGTCTGGAGGTCGTCGTCATGCGCGGTCATCCCGGTTCATCCGGCATACCGATAGTGCGCGCGCCCGTTACGGGCATTGATTTGGATCAATGCGGGGGCCGGGCGCCGCTCCTACACCTTCTCCCGACACCGCAACCTGCCCCGCCCGTATCGAGACCCGATCGACGGTCCGGCCAAGAAAAGCGAATGAAACCATGATCGATCTGACGGTCGTCGACCTGTCGCGGCTGCAATTTGCGGCCACGGCGATGTACCACTTCATCTTCGTGCCGCTGACGCTCGGCCTGTCCTTCCTGATGGCCATCATGGAAAGCGTCTACGTCATGACCGGGCGCGAGATCTGGCGCCGTATGACGCTGTTCTGGGGCACGCTCTTCGGCATCAACTTCGCCATGGGGGTGGCCACCGGCATCGTCATGGAATTCCAGTTCGGCATGAACTGGGCCTATTACAGCCACTATGTCGGCGACGTCTTCGGCGCGCCTTTGGCCATCGAAGGCCTGATGGCCTTCTTTCTCGAAGCCACCTTCGTCGGCCTGTTCTTCTTCGGATGGGACAGGCTTTCCAGGGTCCAGCACCTGTGCGTCACGTGGCTCGTCGCGCTGGGAGCCAACTTCTCGGCCCTGTGGATCCTGATCGCCAATGGCTGGATGCAGAACCCCGTCGGATCGACCTTCAATCCGGATACGATGCGGATGGAGATCACCGATTTCATGGCGGTTATCTTCAATCCGGTCGCACAGGCCAAGTTCGTTCATACGGTCAGCGCAGGCTACGTCACCGGCGCCATGTTCGTCATCGCGATCAGCGCCTACTTCATCCTGCGCGGCCGGCACCTGGAGTTGGCGAAACGCTCCATCGCGGTGGCCGCCAGCTTCGGCCTCGCGGCATCGCTGTCGGTGGTCGTCCTCGGCGATGAAAGCGGCTACGCGGCCACCCAGCACCAGAAGATGAAGCTGGCGGCCATGGAAGCCATGTGGCACACCGAGCCCGCCCCGGCCGGCTTCAACCTCTTCGCCATCCCGGGCGACGGGCAGAACCGCTTCGAGATCCAGGTTCCCTTCGCTCTCGGCCTGATCGCGACGCGCTCGCTGACGGGCGAAATCCCCGGCATTCTCGATCTCGTCGAGACATCCGGCCAACGCATCGCCAATGGCCTGGAAGCGTATCGTGCCCTGCAGGCCATCCGCGCCGACGGCACCGATGCCTCCGCCCGGGCGCAGTTCGCGCAGACATGGCCCGACCTTGGCTATGCACTGCTGCTCAAGCGCTACCGCGAGGACATCCTCAACGCCACGCCGGAAGAGATCACGGCCGCCGCACTCGACACCGTCCCCGGCGTCGCGCCCATGTTCTGGTCGTTCCGCATCATGGTGGCGCTGGGCTTCTACTTCATCGCCTTCTTCGCCTTCGCCTTCTGGCAGACGAGCCGGCACCGCATCGTCGAAAGCCGACGCTTCCTGAAGCTGGCGATGTTCAGCCTGCCGCTGCCCTGGGTCGCAATCGAGGCCGGCTGGTTCATCGCGGAATACGGGCGTCAGCCCTGGGCGGTCGAAGGCGTGCTGCCGACCTTCTATGCCGCCTCCGACCTGTCGGCGACCGACCTTGCGATCAGCCTCGGCTTCTTCATCACGCTCTATACCGTGCTGGCGGTCATCATGGTTCTCCTGATGCTCAAGGTCATCAAGGCCGGCCCCAGCGGGCACAACCTCGTCATGGACGCCGTCTCCGGCGCACCCGTTACGCCGAAAGGCGCGACAGCCACCCCGGACCGGCACTGAACGACGCCGCAAACAGGATATCCGAAGATGACCGATATTCCCCTCGACTATGAAACCATGCGGCTGATCTGGTGGGCGCTGCTCGGCATCCTGCTGATCGCCTTCGCGGTAACCGACGGCTACGACCTCGGCGTCGGCACGCTCCTGCCCTTCGCCGCCCGCAGCGACGAAGAGCGCCGCATCCTCCTCAACCTCATCGGCCCCACCTGGGAAGGAAACCAGGTCTGGCTGGTCCTTGGCGGCGGCGCCATCTTCGCGGCCTGGCCGGCGCTGTATGCCGTGTCGTTCTCGGGCTTCTACCTTGCCATGATCACCGTGCTGCTTGCGCTGATCCTGAGGCCCGTCGGCTTCAAGTTCCGTGGCAAGATCGCCGACCCCCGCTGGCGGGCGATCTGGGATTGGGCCCTGTTCATCGGCGGGTTCGTTCCGGCGCTGATCTTCGGGGTTGCCGTGGGCAACGTCCTCCTGGGGGTGCCCTTCGGTCTCGACGCGGCCATGCGCCCCAGCTTCGAGGGAAGTTTCTTCGGCCTTCTGCGCCCCTTCCCGCTTCTGTGCGGCGTGCTCAGCGTCGCCATGCTGACAATGCACGGCGCCGGCGTGATCGCCACCCGGACGCGTGGTGCGGTTGCGGATCGCAGCCGAACCTATGGGCGGATCGCAGCCCTTTTGACGCTTATCCTCTTCGCGCTCGGCGGATTGTGGATCGCCTACGGCATCGATGGCTACCGCGTGACCAACGCGATCGTCACGACGCTGCCCTCCAACCCGCTTGCCAAGACGGTTGCGCTTGCGCAGGGCGGCTGGCTGTCCAATTTCGCCGCCCATCCGTGGATGATGGCTGCCCCGGCACTTGGCCTTCTCGGTGCGCTTGTGGCCCTTGCCGGCCTGTCTGCCAGAAACGGCTGGCTGGCGATCGGCGGTTCGAGCCTTTCCGTCACAGGCATCGTGGCCACGGCGGGGCTGTCGATGTTCCCCTTCCTGCTGCCCTCGTCGCTGAACCCCGGCGTCAGCCTGACGGTCTGGGATGCATCGTCCAGCCACCTGACCCTGTTCATCATGCTGGTGGCGACGCTGATCTTCCTGCCGCTCATCCTGGCCTACACGACCTGGGTCTACAGCGTCATGCGCGGGCCGGTGACTGCCCAGAGCATCGAGCGCAACCCCAACGCCTACTAACAGAAAGAGCAAGTCGGCATGTGGTATTTTTCATGGATTCTCGGCGTCGGCCTGGCCTGCGCCTTCGCCATACTCAACGCGATGTGGTTCGAAATGCGCGAGGACCGGCTTCTGGCGCTGCCGGCCGATGGCCCGGCACAAGGAACGCCGGCAGCCCGGCGGAACGGCTAGTATGACCGCCGTGGAGCGTTACGCGGCCGTCTCCGTGCCGCGCTATACGTCCTATCCGACGGCGGCGGATTTCGACGCCGCCGTCGGCCCGCGCGACCATGCGCGGTGGCTGCGCGACCTCGACCCGCAGGAGCCGGTCTCCGCCTATATCCATGTGCCGTACTGCTGGCGCCTCTGCCATTACTGCGGATGCCACGCCAAGATGGCGCGCCGCGACGATGTCATAGACGCCTATCGCGACAGGCTGGTGGAGGAGATCGCGCTCGTCTCAAGCCTGTGCGGCGGCCGCATTCCGATCGACCGCCTGGCCTGGGGTGGCGGCACGCCGTCCATACTGGGCACCGAGGGGCTTGTCCGCGTCGTCGATGCGCTGGCCCGGCATTTCGACACATCGGCCATCCGGGAACACTCCATCGAGCTGGACCCGCGCCATGTGTCGCCGGAACTGTGCCGACGCCTGGCCGATATCGGTGTCGACAGGGCAAGCCTTGGCGTTCAGGACGCGGATCCGGCCGTGCAGCGGGCCATCGGCCGCGAGCAGCCCATGGATGTCGTCAGCGCGGCCATGGATAGGCTGCGCGATGCGGGCATCGCACGCATCAACATCGACCTGATCTACGGCCTGCCCGAGCAGACGGAGCGCAGCATCGTCGCGACCTGCCATGCGGTCGCCGCGCTGCGGCCGGACAGGATCGCCTGCTACGGCTATGCCCACCTTCCCCATCGACGCGCCAACCAGCGGCTTATCGATACGCAGCGGCTGCCCGGACCGGTCCTGCGCATCGCACTGGCGGAGGCCGTGTGCGGCACGCTGATCGGCCATGGTTATGGGCGCATCGGCATCGACCATTACGCCCTGGCCGACGATCCGCTGGCGCAGGCCACGCGGGCAGGCCGGCTCCACCGCAATTTCCAGGGTTATACGGACGACGAAAGACGCAGCCTGATCGGCTTTGGCGCATCGGCGATCTCGCAACTGCCCGGAGGCTTCGTCCAGAACGAACCCGCGATCGGCGCTTATGCGCGAATGGTGACGGAAGGGCGGCTCGCGACGCGACGCGGACATGCGCTTTCCGAAGACGACAGATGCCGCGCCGCCATCATCGAGGCGCTGATGTGCAACCTGCAGATCGACCTTGGCTCCGATGGAGGCCGCTTCGCCGACGAGATCGCCCTGCTGCGGCCCTATGTGGCGGACGGGCTCGTGCGCGTTGCCGGAACGCGAATCGAGATGACGGAAGCCGGCCGCCCCTTCGTGCGCCTGGCCGCCGCGGTCTTCGACCGTTATCGAACCGAGAGCGCCATGCGCTTCAGCGGAGCCGTGTGACCGGCTGCGTCATCGTACCGGCCGCCTGGGCCTGGTACTGCTGGAAGGCCGCCACCATCACATGCACGGCCAGACAGGCAAGCACGACATAGGCCATCGTTTCGAAGGTCTCTTCGAAGAAGACGCCCATCGACCATACGGGAAAGTGCGGCACCATGGCTTCGGCTGCGGCGCCAAGGCCAACCAGGGCGGCGGACAGGACGAAGGGCCAGCCGCGCAGCGACACGGCATAGGCCCAGAACTGCGGGATGAGCCGCCAGCGCAGGGCCAGATACGGCAGGCCCAGCGCCAGGAGCGCGATCGTTTCGTGCAGCCGGAACGTGTCCGTATGGAGGTATGCCGTAACCGGTCCGCTGACCGGCAGTTCCAGCTCGCGCAGGAAGAACACGATGCACAGCAGCACCATGCCGAAGCTTGCCATCCGGCCGGCGCCGCGCTGGTAGATCGCAGCACCGATGAACAGGAAGATCGACAGCGCCAGCACAACTTCCTGTGCGCGCTCGAGCGGCCCCTCCTCGATGGAGGCAGCCTCGAAACCCAGGAGGGCCGCAGCAGCGAATGCCAGCGCAAGCGTTGCCGCCAGCACAATGAACGTCCAGCCGGCAAAGCGACGCCCAACGGAGAAGGTGTTCATAAGTCCTCCATACGATGACAGCCTTATGAACGCTCATCCTTCTGTCACGCAAGGTTAAATGTTCGCCAACGGCTCACATTTCGATCGACCGGTGAATTACGATTTGACCTTCCCATGGTTGGAAGGATTACGCGTATCGCCGTAACTGGCGCCGGCCGCGCGCATGGCACGGCAGTAACGGAGTTCGACAAACCATGAAGCGATTTTTTCTTGCAGCGGCCCTCGCGGCCATGGCGGCGGGCAGCGCATCGGCACAGGACGCCGGCTCCCATGCCGGGCACGACATGTCGGCCATGACGTCGACCGATACCGAATCTCCCGCCACCAAAGCCTATATGGACGCGATGGACAGGATGCACGGTCCGATGATGGACGGTGTCGCCAATGCCGATCCGGACGTCGCCTTCGTGCTGGGAATGATCCCGCATCATCAAGGTGCGATCGACATGGCGAAGATCGTGCTCGAATACGGCAAGGATGATTTCACCCGAAAGCTGGCGCAAGAGGTGATCGCCGCCCAGGAAACCGAAATTACCGCCATGCGGGACTGGTTGAAGCAGCGCGGCATAGCGGAACCCGCTCCGCATCGATGATGTTTTCCATGACTGAAATGAAACATCCGCCGTGAATTGGTCGGAACAATGTGTCGCACGTGGCGTTGAATGCCCGAACTCAACAGGAGAGAGACGCCGTGAACATCTTTTACATTATCGGGGTTGTTGTCGTTATCATCGCAATCCTCAGCTTCCTCGGCCTTGCTTAAGATCTGCCGGAGGGGGCTCTCCAGATAATCCTCGCAAAAGGGCTCCGGACATGTCCGGAGCCCTTTTGCATTTCGCCTCTGGCGCCTCGGCTAAAGATGCGCCAACCGCATGATGGGCTGGCCGTTTCCGCGCAGCTCGGGCGATACGCCATCGCCGTTCACCGTTGCGGTTACGCGCTGGCGCAGGGTCTTGAACGACAGGTTCGGGGTGACGTCGACCGGCATGTCGAAATGGATCGTCACCGACAGCAGCGGACGGCTGCCGAGCAGCCTGACGCCGATGACCATGCCCTCGAAGGGGCGCTCGAGATACTGGCCGCCAACCCGCATGCCCACCTGAAACGGTGCAGCCGCATGCTCCGGCAAAGTGGCCCGCGCCGTATTCCAGTCACGGAAGCCATGCGCTTTGGCGACCTCTTCGAGGGCCGCCCCATGCGTCATGGCCAGGCCGGCCCGCGTGCGGTTCTCACGCAGGGATTTCGCCTCGGACTTGAGGGTCCGGGCGCTGATCGTGTCGAATGTAATGCTCATGTCGGGTCTCTCCGAACGTAGAGAGGCGGCTTCCTGCATGGGGCCCGCATTGCCACGATGCGCCCCGGAGATGACACCGATGGATCGCAAGTGAGGCTGGACTTCACCTGAGGCCCGATTTCGGGCCCGCGGGCGGCGGGTGCCAGCAACCGGAACCGAAGATGGCCAGTTCCGGCCGCTTTTTCAAGCCCCGCAGGCCCGGCCCTAGAAGCGCAGCGGACCCTTGAAGATGAAGAAGGCTCCGAGCGCGATGAAACCGAAGCCGACCAGATGGTTCAGCGTCAGGCGCTCGCCGAGATAGGTGACCGAGAATATCGCGAAGACGGCGAGGGTTATCACCTCCTGCATCGTCTTCAGCTCCGCCGCCGAATAGACGTGCGAACCGTAGCGGTTTGCGGGAACGGCGAGGCAATACTCGAAGAAGGCGATGCCCCAGCTGACCAGGATGACGGCCAGCAGCGGCTTGTTCTCGAATTTCAGATGGCCGTACCACGCGAAGGTCATGAAGACGTTGGAACAGACCAGAAGCAGGATCGGCAGGAGGCCGGGCGAGACGAGTTGCGTCATCGGACTTCAGAATTTCCCGAACAGGCGGCGGAAACGCGCGATGCGCAGACGATCCACAGGACGAGACCGCAGACGGCAAATCCGGCCAGGGTTAGATAGGCAGCCGAGAATCCGTAGGCGGAAACGATCGCGCCTGCAATGGCGGGGCTGAGGGAGGCTCCGATTCCCTGGACCGTCATCACCGCTCCCAGGCCGGCGTTGATATGGCCGGTGCCGCGCAGGATGCGCGCCACGAGGCCGGGAACGGCGACACCCAAAAGGCCGGCCCCCACCCCATCCAGTATCTGCACCGGCACGAGCGCGAAGGGGCTGGGCCACAGGCCGGCGATCAGCCCGCGTATCGGCAGGGCGATAAGCGCCGCCACCAGAAGCAGGTAATACCCGCGCCGTCCGGCCACCGCGGCAGCCAGCAACGCGATGGGGATCATCGTCAGCTGCGCGATGATGACGGTGGCCGCCGTATAGGAGACGGGATCGGCCAGCAGCGCATCCAGGGTCGAATGCTGCCTGACGGGTTCGGCGGCGGGGCGGCCGGCCGTGGCCTGGCCCGGCGGGACGGCAACCGTGCTTTCGCCTTCCGGGGTGCTCTCGCCTGCGATGGCCTGTGCGGCAACCTGCTGGCCCAGCAGCGGAAGCATGGCGCCATTGCCGAAGTGGAAGAGCATCAGCGTCGCAGCCAGAATCAGCAGCGGAGTGGACTTCCACAGGACGCCGAAGCCGGACGGCTTCTCTTCGTCGCCATCCTGGCGCTTTTCCAGCCCGCGGGCGACGTCATGGTCGATATCGGCCGGCCGAATGGTCGCAACCGCGATGATCGAGCCCACCGCCATCACCGTCATCAGAATGAATACGGCAGTGACGCCGAACTCGTAGCCAAAGAAGCCGGCGCCGGCGGCTGCGGCGACGTTGCCGGCATGGTTCCACGCCTCGTTCCGGCCAAGCTGCGCGGCCAGCCCGTCCTGCCGCACGATGCCGAGCGTCAGCCCTGCAATGGCCGGGCCTATGGCGGCGCCGGCTATGCCGGTTGCGATCTGCGATGCGGTGACGAAGGCGAAGCCGGGTGCGATCAGGATGGCGAGCGAGGCGAAGATCACCAGGGCGGCGCAGAACCCGATCATGAACCGCTTGGCCTTCGTGGCGTCCGCAAGTGCGCCGAGAGGCGTGGTCGCCAGCATTCCGGCGATGCCGCCGACCGTCATGACGAGGCCGATCGTGGCCGTGTCCCAGCCGCGCCCGATCAGGAATATGCCGAGGAAAGGCCCAAGCCCGTCACGCACGTCGGCCAGAAAGAAGTTGACGGCCCCCAGGGCCCGAACGGACCGCGAGCGGGGGCGCTGCGCCGGCATGGATGCTGCAAGCTCGGTCATCGATCGCATCTCCGAAAGGCGGCCATCGCCCGTCGTCGATGGTAGCGCCGACCGTCAATGCGCAATGGATGCAAAGGTTGCTCTCATCGGCGTGATCGCGCCGTGATCGTCAGGCAGTTGCCCCCGGAACGATGGTGAAGGACACTTCCAGACGCTGCGAGGGCTCGCTGGAAAACACCTTCTGCGCCGCGATCTCGCCGACCTCGACACGCGGCGTCAGCACGGTGGCCAATGGCAGCGGCGCCGCCCGGCCGATGTCGAGCCCGTTGTAGCCCATGATCGCCAATTGCCCCGGCACGTCGATACCGTACGCCATGCAGTGGAACAGCGCACCGACCGCATAATCGTCGTTCGAGCAGAACACCGCGTCCATGGGCACGCGCTCCGCAAGAAGCGACGCCAGGGCCGTGCGGCCGAGTTCGGTGGACGATTCTCCCACCACTTCACGGATGGCGACAAGATCCAGTCCCGCCTCGCGAAGGATCTCGCGGAAGCCGGCACAGCGCTTGGCGCTGCGCCGGTCGCTGGCGAAATCGCGGCCGATATAGGCGATCTTCCGGTAACCGCGCTCCAGAAGGTGCCGTGCGCAGGCGCGCCCCGCCTCCCGGTGCGAGAATCCGACGACGATGTCCACGCCCTCTCCGTCGAGATCCAGCAGTTCCGCCACGCGGATATGGGCGGCATCCAGCATCTGGCGCGTGCGATCCGTGTGCTCCAGCCCCACCAGCAGCAGCGCCGAGGGCCGCCACGCCAGCATGGAGGCCACCAGCGCCTCTTCCCTTTCGATCGAATACTCGCTCACGCCGATCACGGCCTGCTGGCCCGTGCGGTCGAGCTGGCGCGTGACCCCGCGCAGAAGATCGGGGAAGACGACATTGTGCAGCGACGGAATGACGATCCCAACAAGGTTCGACCCGGCCGATGCGAGTGCGCCCGCCAACCGGTTCGGCACATAGCCGAGCTTCTCCACGGCCTGCAGCACGCGGTCCCGCGTCCTGGCCGAAAAGGACCCCTGATTGCGCAGGACGCGTGATACCGTGCTGGCGCCGACGCCCGCTTCGCGGCTCACTTCCCGAAGCGTCACGGCGGACAGGTCCGCCGGTTGCCCGCGACGATCCTTCATGTCGGAACCCCTCCCCCCGGGGTGGGATGCACCGGCCCTGCATCCCATGCGACGAGCGTCCGGTTCGGGCCGCACGAAATCGTCATACTTTTTTTGGCAGCGCTGCCAGAATGCGCTTGGCAGAGTGATCGCAATTCGGTAGGCGTAACGCAAGCGCTGCCAAAAAGATGGCGCAGGAAACGGAAGCCGGACGCCGGCTCCCATACGAAATTCTGGTTCTGCGGCCGCTCCGGAAACCCGGAATGGCCGATCGGGGGAGGCTTTCATGAGCGTCATGCGCATGCCGGCGGACTGCGGGGTTTCGGCCTGAGGGCCGTTCAACGTCACACGTCGTAGCTTTTCCCCTTCCTACTGTCTTGAGGTTCCGGGCAATCGGCGTCCCGGGTCATGAATGGAAGCAGGCGCAATGCATGTACTGATGATCGGGGCGGCCGGAATGGTCGGTCGCAAGATACTGGACAAGGTGGCCGCAGAGCCCGAGGCGCTGGGCGCCGCCATCGACAAGCTGACGCTGGTCGACGTGGTGAAGCCTGCGGCGCCCGCGCAGCTTGCCGGCGTCGCAACCGGCGAGGCCGTGGATCTTTCCGAGGCGGGCGTGGCGGAACGGCTCATCGCCGGCCGGCCGGACCTCATCATCCATCTGGCCGCCGTCGTGTCGGGCGAGGCGGAAGCCGATTTCGACAAGGGCTACCGCGTCAACCAGACCGGCACGCACGCCTTGCTGGAGGCGATCCGCCACGAGGGCATGAAGCAGCCCTACAAGCCGCGTGTCGTGTATGCCTCGTCCATCGCGGTCTACGGCGCGCCTTTCGCCGAGACGATCGCAGAGGATTTCGCACTCTATCCGCTCACCAGCTACGGCACGCAAAAGGCCATCGGCGAGCTTCTCCTGGCGGATTATTCCCGCAAGGGGTTCCTGTCGGGCATCGGCATCCGCCTGCCCACGATCTGCATCCGCCCCGGCACGCCCAATAAGGCGGCCTCGGGCTTCTTCTCCAACATCCTGCGCGAGCCGCTTGCCGGGCAGGAAGCCGTCCTGCCGGTGGACGAAAGCGTCCGGCACTGGTTTGCCAGCCCGCGCTCGGCCGTCGGCTTCTTCATCCATGCCGCCACGATGGATCTTGCGCCGGTCGGCCCCCGCATCAACCTGACGATGCCCGGCCTGTCGGCGACCGTCGGCGAAGAGATCGAGGCGCTGCGCCGCGTCGCCGGCGACAAGGCCGTGCGGCTGATCCGCCACGAGCCGGACGAGACGATCCAGCGTATCGTTGCCGGCTGGGCCACCAATTTCGAGGCGCGCCGCGCGCGCGAACTCGGCTTCACCGCCGAAACCGATTTCGACGCGATCATCCGGGCGCATATCGATGACGAGCTCGGCGGGCGCATCGCGGCCTGAATCGGCAGGCGGAACGAGACGACAAGGCAAGACACGACAAGGGCATCGCAATGAGCAATGACAGGACCGGCGAAGGCAAGGTCGCCATCGTCACCGGCGGCGGAACGGGCATCGGCAAGGCCATCAGCCGCGAACTCGCGGAAGCGGGCTTCACCGTGGTCATCACCGGACGCCGCAAGGACGTCCTGGAGGCGGCCGCCGCGGAGCTGTCCGCCAGCGGCGCGGTCACCGCCGTGGCGGCGGACATTTCCCGGCCTGCCGACGTGAAGGCCCTGTTCGACACCGTCGTCGAGCGGTTCGGGCGTCTCGACCTGCTGGTCAACAATGCCGGGGTCAACGCCCCTTCGAAAGTGTTGGAGGATGTCGCCTTCGACGAGTGGAACACCGTGGTTGCGGCCAATCTGACGGGCGCCTTCCTGTGCACGCAGGCCGCCGTAAGGCAGTTCAAGGCGCAGTCGCCGCAAGGCGGACGCATCGTCAACAACGGCTCCATCTCGGCCACGACGCCGCGCCCGAATTCGGCGCCCTATGCGGCCACCAAGCACGCGATCACCGGGCTTACCAAGGCGACTTCGCTGGAGGGCCGGGCTTTCGACATCGCCTGCGGGCAGATCGATGTCGGCAATGCCGCCAGCGAGATGACGACTACCATTTCCAAGGGCGTGCTGCAGGCGGACGGCAGCACGGCAGCGGAAGCAACCATCGACCCGAAACTGGTGGGCGAGGCCGTCCGCTACATGGCCAGCCTGCCTTTGAGCGCCAACGTGCTGACCATGACCGTCATGGCCAACAGGATGCCCTTCGTCGGCCGCGGCTGACGGGAGCCCGAATTAAAGGCAAACCGCGCCGCGGGAGAGAGGCGGCGCGCTTGCGGGAGGAGCAAGAATGGCATCTGTCGATATCGTCGATGTGCGCAAGAACTACGGCGCCCACCCAGTCATCAAGGGCGTCAACATCGACATCGAGGATGGCGAGTTCGTCATCCTTGTCGGTCCGTCCGGCTGCGGCAAATCCACCCTCCTGCGCATGCTGGCGGGGCTGGAACATATCACCTCGGGCGAAATCCGCATCGGCAACAAGGTTGTCAACGATCTGCCGCCCAAGGACAGGGACATCGCCATGGTGTTCCAGAACTACGCGCTGTATCCCCACATGACGGTGGGCGACAACATGGCCTTCTCGCTCAAGCTCAAGGGCGCGCCGGCCAGCGAGATCGAAAGCCGCGTCAAGCCTGCGGCGCAGATCCTGGGGCTGTCGCATCTTCTGGACCGCTTCCCGCGCCAGCTATCGGGCGGCCAGCGCCAGCGCGTGGCCATGGGACGCGCCATCGTACGCGATCCGCAGGTCTTCCTGTTCGACGAGCCGCTGTCCAACCTCGACGCCAAATTGCGCGTGTCGATGCGCGCCGAGATCAAGAACCTTCATCAGCGCCTGACGACGACCACGGTCTATGTGACCCACGACCAGATCGAGGCCATGACCATGGCCGACAAGATCGTCGTCATGCATGACGGCATCGTGGAGCAGGTCGGCAAGCCGCTCGACCTCTACGACAAGCCGGCCAACCTGTTCGTCGCCGGCTTCATCGGCTCCCCGGCCATGAACATGGTATCCGGCCGGCTCGACCCCAA
Organism: Aureimonas altamirensis; assembly: GCF_001463885.1. Classification (GTDB taxonomy): domain Bacteria; phylum Pseudomonadota; class Alphaproteobacteria; order Rhizobiales; family Rhizobiaceae; genus Aureimonas; species Aureimonas altamirensis. Next base: position 249,475 of record NZ_BBWQ01000020.1, read on the forward strand.
CGATCCGACCCGCTTCGTGACCGGCGATGGCACGGTGCTGCCGGTGGGCCGGCCGCCGGCATCGGCCCAGGGCAAGGACCTCGTCTACGGAATGCGCCCGGAGGCGTTGACGCTGTCCGCTTCCGGCGTGCCACTGCAGGTCGTGGTGATCGAGCCGACAGGCTACGAAAGCCAGGTCGTGGCGAAGCTGGGCCAGTCCGAGGTCAGCTGCGTCTTCCGCGAGCGCGTCACCGTTGCGCCGGGAGAGACGATCCACGTCGCGATCGACCCGAACGCCATTCACCTGTTCGACGCAAAGAGCGGCCAACGCCTCGTCGACTGATCCGTTCGCCGCGCAGGATCCGGGATGGGCGCGGCACGAGGATAAGTCCCGGGGAAACGCAGGGAGGAACAAAACCCATGAAGCTCACGCGCAGAAACGTCCTTGCCGGCACCGCCGGCATCGCCGCCGGCGCGGCCCTCGGCGGTCGCTTTGGTATCAACAACGCCTTCGCACAGGCCGCGGAACCCACCTACACGCCGGAAGCCGGCGCTTCCCTGCGCGTCCTGCGCTGGGTTCCCTTCGTACCGGCCGAGGAAGAGGCCTTCCTGGCCAACACCAAGGCCTTCACCGACGCAACCGGCGTCCAGGTGCGGATCGACAAGGAAAGCTGGGAAGACGTCCGCCCGAAGGCGGCGGTGGCCGCCAATGTCGGTTCCGGCCCCGACATGGTCATGAGTTGGTTCGACGATCCGCAGCAATATCCGGACAAGCTGCTCGACCTGACCGAGCTTGGCGAGTATCTCGGCGCGCGCGACGGCGGCTGGTATCCGGGCCTCGAAGGCTACGCCAAGCGCGACGGCAAGTTCATCGCCCTGCCGCTCTGCGCCATCGGCAACGCGATCTGCTACCGCGACAGCCACATGAAGGCCGCCGGCTTCAGCGAATTTCCGGAAGATACCGCCGGCTTCCTCGAACTCTGCAAGGCATTGCAGGCCAAGGGTACGCCGGCCGGCTTCCCGCACGGCAAGGCCGTGGGCGATGGCAACAACTACGCGCACTGGCTGCTGTGGAGCCATGGCGGCAAGATGGTCGACGAGTCCGGCGCGGTCACCATCAACAGCCCGGAGACGCTGGCCGCGATCCAGTATGCGCAGGAGCTGTACAAGACCTTCATCCCCGGCACCGAAAGCTGGCTGGACGTCAACAACAACCGCGCCTTCCTGGCCGGCCAGGTGTCCCTGACGGCGAACGGCGTGTCGATGTACTATGCGGCCCTGAAGGACCCGGCGCTGGCCGAGCTTGCCGCCGACATGCGCTCGGTGAACCTGCCCATCGGGCCTGTCGGAGAATCGGTCGAGCTGCACCAGGCCTCGACCATGTCGATCTTCTCCCACACGCAATATCCGGAGGCGGCGAAGGCCTACCTGAAGTTCATCTACGGCAATGACCAGATGAACGCCTGGGTGCAGGGCGCCAACGCCTATTGCTGCCAGCCGCTGCGCGCCTACGAGAGCAACCCGGTGTGGACCTCCAACCCGATCCACGCCCCCTACTCGCGCGCCTCGGCCAGCCTGCGCCCGAACGGCTATGCCGGCCCGCTCGGCTCCGCATCGGCCGGCGCCATGGCCGACTACGTGCTGGTGGACATGTTCGCCGAGGCCGTCACCGGCCAGCGCTCGCCGGAAGATGCGATGCGCAACGCCGAACGCCGCGCCAGCCGCTACTACCGCTAAAGCCTGCATGGGGTATCGCCGGGTCCGCCTTCAAGGCGGGCCCGGCCTTCCGCCCGGCCCATCCTTCGGGGAAACGATCCATGTCCAGCATCGAGAGCGCGCCTAAGCCCTCCTTCCTCGACCGCCTGTCGCAAAGCCGGAACGGCCTCGGCCTTCTGTTCATGCTGCCGGCAGCGGTCTTTCTGATCTGCTTTCTGACCTATCCCCTGTTCCTGGGCGTCTGGCTCGGCTTCACGGATACGCAGATCGGAAGGCCGGGCGTCTTCATCGGCCTGGAAAACTACCTGTGGCTGTTCGACGACAGCGTCTTCTGGATGTCGGTCTTCAACACCATACTCTACACCACCGTCGCATCGGTGCTGAAGTTCGGGCTTGGCCTCTGGCTTGCCATCATCCTGAACGAGCACCTGCCCTTCAAGAACCTGTTCCGAGCCATCATCCTTCTGCCATGGGTGGTCCCGACCGTGCTGTCGGCGCTGGCCTTCTGGTGGATCTTCGACAGCCAGTTTTCGATCATTTCCTGGGTGCTGATGCAGTGGGGGCTGATCGACACGCCCATCAACTTCCTCGGCGATCCCAACACGGCGCGCGCTTCGGTGATCGCGGCCAATGTCTGGCGCGGCATTCCCTTCGTGGCGATCTCGCTTCTCGCCGGCCTGCAGACCATTCCGCAATCGCTGCACGAGGCGGCGGCGCTGGACGGCGCGACATCCTGGCAGCGGTTCCGCAGCGTCACCCTGCCGTTGCTGACGCCCATCATCGCCGTCGTCATGACCTTCTCGGTCCTGTTCACCTTTACCGATTTCCAGTTGATCTACGTGCTGACGCGCGGCGGCCCCGTCAATGCGACGCACCTCATGGCGACGCTGTCCTTCCAGCGCGGCATACCGGGCGGCCAGCTCGGCGAAGGCGCGGCCATCGCCGTCGCCATGATCCCCTTCCTGCTCGCAGCGATCCTGTTCAGCTTCTTCGGCCTGCAGCGCCGCAAGTGGCAGCAGGGCGGCAACGATTGAGGCACCGACAATGACCGATACGACCCAACCCGCCCCAGTCATCGACGACATCGTCGGCATGTCGCATCACGACACGCTGGCCCGCCGGATCCTGGTGATCTACCTGCCCCTGGCGGTGTTCCTTTTCGTCCTGCTGTTTCCCTTCTACTGGATGACGATCACCGCCATAAAGCCGAACGAGCAGCTCACCGACTACAATACCTACAGCCCGTTCTGGGTGGTCAAGCCGACGCTGGACCACATCCGCTATCTGTTGTTCGAGACGTCCTATCCGGGCTGGCTGTGGAACACGATCATCGTTTCGGTGGCCTCCACCTTCCTGTCGCTGGGGGCCGCCGTCTTCGCCGCCTACGCCATCGAGCGGGTACGCTTCAGCGGCGCGCGCGTCGCCGGCCTGTCGATCTTCCTGGCCTATCTGGTGCCACCGTCCATCCTGTTCATTCCGCTGGCCTTCATCGTCTTCCAGGCCGGCATCTTCGACACCCGGCTGGCGCTGATCCTGACCTACCCGACCTTCCTGATCCCCTTCTGCACCTGGCTGCTGATGGGCTACTTCCGGTCGATCCCCTTCGAGCTCGAGGAGAGCGCGCTGGTGGACGGCGCCACACGATGGCAGATCCTGACCAAGATCGTGCTGCCGCTGGCGATCCCCGGTCTCATCTCGGCCGGCATCTTCGCCTTCACCCTGTCGTGGAACGAGTTCATCTACGCCCTGACCTTCATCCAGTCGTCCGAGAACAAGACCGTACCGGTCGGCGTTCTGACGGAGCTGGTGCGCGGCGACGTCTATGAATGGGGTTCGCTGATGGCCGGCGCGCTGATCGGCTCGCTGCCGGTGGTGATCCTCTATTCCTTCTTCGTCGATTACTACGTCTCGTCGATGACGGGTGCGGTAAAGGAATAGGCCGGCAATCCGGTGGCGGCCGCATGCGGCCGCCACTGAAGCAAGTGCACTGACGCTAAAGGACGCTGCGGATCGCGAAACTGGAGTTGATTCGCAACACCCCCGGCAGGCGCGACAGGATTTCCTTGTGGACACGCTCGTAATCGCCCGCACCGGCGACTTCGAGCCGCAACAGATAATCCTCTTCGCCCGTCATCAGATAGCATTCGCGGATTTCGGGATGCTTCAGCACCTCGGCCTCGAAGCGGTTCAAGACGTCTTCCGTCTGCCGCTCCAGGCTGATCCGCACGATCACCACATGCGCATCCGCGGCCGCCGGCCCGGACACCAGCGCGGTGTAGCCACGGATCACCTTCCGATCTTCCAGAATCTGCACCCGCCGAAGGCAGGCCGACTGCGATAGGCCGACCTTTTCCGCCAGCGCGGAATTGGTCTGTCGTCCATCCTGCCGCAAGGCGCGGATAATGGCCCGGTCTATACGATCGAGGTCATGCAAATTCTTGCGAGCCTTTCGAGTTTTATGCGACGGACGAGCAAATATTCGTCTTTCCTTTTCTCATAAGCGCAAACATTCGACAATCATTCGGCCATTCTTTCCGTAGCGCGCGTCAGCGTGGAAGATCGGGACAAACGGGCCGAACGTCATGCACTTCAGCAGCTCAACCGGCAGTCCACCGCTGGCCATGGCAGGCGCCGGCATCCTGACGATCGATCTTGCCGCCATCCGGTCGAATTATCGCACCCTCTGCACGGCCGCCGGCGGCGCCGCCGTGGCCGGTATCGTCAAGGCCGACGCCTATGGCCTGGGGGCCGCGCGGATCGTGCCCACCCTGTACGAAGAAGGGTGCCGGACATTCTTCGTTGCCCAACTGGCGGAAGCGCTCGCCCTGCGCGCGGCTTTGCCCGGCGATGCCGAGCTTCTCGTGCTGAATGGGGTGCAACCGGGGCTTGAAGCGCTGTGCGCTGAGCAACGGATCATTCCCGTTCTCAATTCGCGCCCGCAGTTCGATGCCTGGCGCGCCCTTGCCCACCGCCTGGGGCAGCGCCTGCCAGCCGCGCTGCAGGCCGATACCGGCATGTCGCGCCTCGGCATGCCGCCGGAAGAGGTCCAGGCGCTCGCCGCCGATGCCACGGCGTTCGACGGCCTCGACGTCACATTGTTCATGAGCCATCTCGCCTGCGGGGACGAGCCGGACAACCCGGCCAACGCGATGCAGCTCGAAAATTTCCGGGCCCTGTCGGAACGCCTGCCCGCGGCGCGCCGGTCGCTTGCCAATTCGGCCGGGGTCTTCCTTGGAGAGGCGTATCGCTTCGATCTCGTCCGGCCCGGTATCGCGCTCTATGGCGGCGCGCCCATCCCCGGTCGGCCGAACCCGATGAAACCGGTGGCGACTGTGGAAGCGCCGGTGGCGCAAATCCGCACCGTGCCGGCCGGTGCCGGCATCGGCTACGGTTTCAGCCGCCATGCCAACGGCCCGATGCGCCTTGCCACGATCCCGGTGGGCTATGCGGACGGGTGGCATCGCAGCCTCGGCAACAAGGGGGCAGCCTGGTTCGGCGGTCATGAACTGCCCTTTGCCGGGCGGGTGTCGATGGACAGCATCATCCTCGATGCGGCGGCAGCTCCCGCGCTGGCCCCGGGCGACAGGGTCGAATTGTTGGGCCTGCACCGCAACCTCGAACGGGTTGCCGTGGATGCCGGCACCATATCCTATGAAATCCTGACGTCGCTGGGCACGCGCTTCACGCGGGTCTATCGCGATGACACCGGCAAGGGAGCCGTCGCATGAAGGTTGCAGTTCTGGGTGGCGGCGTCGTCGGCGTCACATCGGCCTGGTATCTCGGCAAGGCCGGCCACGAGGTGTCGCTGTTCGACCGCGAGAAGGGTCCGGCGCTGGAAACCAGTTTCGCCAATGCCGGTCAGGTCTCCTTCGGCTACTCTTCGCCCTGGGCCGCGCCCGGCATTCCCGTCAAGGCGATGAAGTGGCTGATGATGGAGCATGCCCCGCTGATCCTGCGGCCGAAGCCCGATGCCGCGATGCTGGGCTGGATGGCGCAGATGCTGTCCAACTGCACGGCTGCCGCCTACGCCCGCAACAAGGGCCGCATGCTGCGCGTCGCCGACTACAGCCGCGAGTGCCTGACGGCGCTGCGGGCCGAGACGGGCATTGCCTACGATGCCCGCCAGCGCGGCACCCTGCAACTGTTCCGGACGCAGATGCAGGTGGACGCCTCGGCCAAGGACGTCAAAGCGCTGGCCGCCGATGGCATCCCCTACGAGGTTCTGGATGCGGATGGCTGCGTTGCCGCCGAGCCCGCGCTGGCCCGCGTGCGGGGCAAGATCGCCGGTGGCCTGCGGACGCCGCAGGACGAAACCGGAGACTGCTTCAAGTTCACCAACGCCCTTGCCACCATGGCCGAGGCTGCCGGAATCTCGTTCCGCTTCGGCTGCACGGTCGAGCGGATCGTGGAACAGGGCGGCCGGGCCACGGGCGTCGTCGTCGATGGGCAGACCGAGGCCTTCGACGCGGTCGTCGTGGCGCTGGGCAGCTTCTCGCCCTTCATGGTGCGCCCGCTCGGCATCCGCATCCCCGTCTATCCGGTAAAGGGCTATTCGCTGACCATCCCCATCCGCGACGCGGCGCTGGCCCCCGAATCGACCGTGATGGACGAAACCTACAAGATCGCCCTCACGCGGCTGGGCGACCGGATCCGCGTCGGTGGCATGGCCGAGATTTCCGGATACAACAACGCCCTGCCGCAGGCGCGGCGGCGTACGCTGGAACATTCCGTCAGCGACCTCTTCCCCGGCGGCGACCTGTCGGCAGCCAGCTTCTGGTCGGGCCTGCGCCCGATGACGCCGGATGGCACGCCGATCATCGGCAAGACCGCGGTGGGCAACCTCTTCCTGAACACCGGTCACGGCACACTCGGCTGGACGATGAGCTGCGGTTCGGCGCGGCTTCTGGCCGATATCGTCAGCGGTCGAAGCACCGACATCCGGAGCGACGACCTGTCGACCGACCGCTACGGCAGGACATAAGGAAAAGTTTATATCCACCTTGTGCGCTGCGGCGGCCTTCTGGTAGATCGGTCGCCAATCGAGGCTCCGGAACGGGATTTTCCGTCATGACCGCACAAGACTACGTCGTCCGCGACATCGCCCTGGCCGACTGGGGCCGCAAGGAACTCACCATCGCCGAAACCGAAATGCCGGGCCTGATGGCTTGCCGCGACGAGTTCGGCACCGACAAGCCGCTCAAGGGCGCGCGCATCTCCGGCTCGCTGCACATGACGATCCAGACGGGCGTGCTCATCGAGACGCTGCAGGCGCTGGGGGCCGACGTGCGCTGGGCGTCGTGCAACATCTTCTCCACCCAGGATCACGCGGCGGCCGCCATCGCGGCAACGGGTACGCCGGTCTTCGCCGTGAAGGGAGAGAGCCTGGAGGAGTACTGGGAGTACACCGACCGCATCTTCCAGTGGCCGGATGGCCAGCCCTCCAACATGATCCTCGACGATGGCGGCGACGCCACGATGTACATCCTGATCGGCGCGCGCGCCGAAGCGGGCGACGACGTGTTGTCCAACCCCGGCAACGAAGAGGAAGAGATCCTCTTCCGCCAGATCGCCAAGCGCATGCAGGCGACGCCGGGCTTCTTCACGCGTCAGCGCGATGCCATCCGTGGCGTCACCGAAGAGACGACCACGGGCGTCAACCGGCTGTACCAGCTGCAGAAGAAGGGGCTGCTGCCGTTCCCCGCCATCAACGTGAACGACAGCGTCACCAAGTCGAAGTTCGACAACAAGTATGGCTGCAAGGAATCGCTGGTCGACGGCATCCGCCGCGGCACCGACGTGATGATGGCCGGCAAGGTGGCCGTGGTCTGCGGCTATGGCGATGTGGGCAAGGGTTCCGCCGCGTCGCTGGCCGGCGCCGGAGCGCGCGTGAAGGTGACGGAAGTCGACCCGATCTGCGCCTTGCAGGCCGCGATGGATGGCTTCGAGGTCGTGACACTGGAAGACGCCGCGCCGACGGCCGACATCGTCATCACCACCACCGGCAACAAGGACGTCGTCCGGCTGGAGCACATGCGCGCCTTCAAGGACATGTGCATCGTCGGCAATATCGGCCACTTCGACAACGAGATCCAGGTTGGCGCGCTGCGGAACCTGAAGTGGACGAACGTCAAGCCGCAGGTCGACCTGATCGAGTTTGCCGACGGCAAGCGCATCATCCTCCTGTCCGAGGGGCGCCTGCTCAATCTCGGCAACGCGACGGGCCACCCGTCCTTCGTCATGTCGGCTTCCTTCACCAACCAGACGCTGGCGCAGATCGAGCTGTTCACCAAGGGCAACGCCTACGCCAACGAAGTCTATGTGCTGCCCAAGCACCTCGACGAGAAGGTGGCGCGGCTGCATCTCGGCAAGCTGGGCGCACGCCTGACCGAGTTGAGCGGCGAGCAGGCCGACTATATCGGCGTATCGCCGCAGGGCCCCTACAAGGCCGAGCATTACCGCTACTGACGCATTCGTTGGCGGGCAGGCCACGGAAGCGATTCCATCTGCCTGCATGACGCTCTAGACTTGGGCGAATCGAGCCGGGGCGCGCGCCCCGGCGGGGACGCTCGAGGGGAATCCGGATGCAGGGTGAAACGCAGGCGGGACAACTGGCGGGTTCCGCCAGCCCGGAGATGATTCTCGCGCTTGCGGTTGCCGCCCTTTTCCTGGCCGGCGCCCTGTTGATCGCCGTCTGGCACATGCGCCAGCGCGCCCGCCTTATGGCCGATGCGGACAGGCTGCGCGGAGAGCTCGCCGACGCACAGGGCCTGGCCGACATCCGTGCCGGCATCATTGCCGCAACCGACCAGCGCATCGTGGCCTTTGCCGGACGCGACACGCCCGAGGTGCTGGGCAGCCTCCCCCGGGAATACGAAGCCCCGCGTGAAGCCGCCGCCTTCCTGTCGTTCCGGGACTGGATGCCGGCCTATGATGCGATGGCGCTGGAGCGCGAGATCGATCGGCTGCGCGCCAGCGCGGAAAGCTTCCGCCGCGAAGTCGAGCTGGCCAACGGCCGGCCGCTGGAAGTGGCCGGGCGTACGGTGGGCGCCCTTGCCGTCGTGCGCTTCACGCCCCTGTCCGGCATGCGCGAGGAACTGGCGACGCTGCGCATAGAGCGCCAGCGCACCACCGCCACGATCGAGACGATGCAAAGCCTGTTCGATGCCGCGCCCACCCCCATGTGGCTGCGCGCGCGCAGCGGCGTGCTGGTGTGGGTGAATACGGCCTTCGCCCGCAGCGTCGAGGCGGACAGCGTCGACGAGACGGTGGACCGACAGGTCGAGTTCTTCAACGCGCAGGATCGCGCCGCAATCGCCCAATCGGTTGCCGGAACAGGCGTGTTCCGCGGCGGCCTGACCGCGGTGGTGGAAGGCGACAGGCGCAATTTCGATGTCATCGAGGCGGCAGGCCCGCTTGGCTCGGCCGGCCTTGCCTCGGACGTTTCCGCGGTCGAGGCGGTGCGCCGCGAATTGAAGGCCACGTTGCGCAGCCACTCCGAAACGCTCGACCATCTGACGACGGCGGTGGCGCGCTTCGACGCCAAAACCCTTCTGATCTACCACAATGCCGAGTTCCAGAAGCTCTTCGACCTTTCGGAATCCTATCTGGACGGCAAGCCCGACCATGTCGCCATCATGGACCAGTTGCGCACGCGCGGCATCATGCCGGAAGACAGGCCGCTGCGCGACTTGAAGGACGAGATCCTGGCCGCCTACCGCGCCACGCGCCCCACCGACGCGCTCTGGCATCTGGCCGACGGACGCACGCTGCGCGTCTTCGCAAGCCCGGAGCCGCAGGGCGGCGCGACATGGGTTTTCGAAGACCTGACCGAGAAGTTCCAGCTCGAAAGCCGCCTCAACTCGCTGGTCCGCCTGCAGGGCGAAACGCTCGACTATCTGAAAGAAGCGGTCGCCGTGTTCGGCCAGGATGGCCGGCTGCGCCTGTCCAACCCGACCTTCGCGGAAATGTGGGGCCTGTCGCGCGATTTCCTGGCCGCCAAGCCGCATATCCGCTCCTTTGCCAAGGCGACGCCCTTCCCGCTGCGCAAGGGTGTGGCGGGATCGCCGTCCTGGGAGCTTTTCGCCAATGCCGTGACGGCCTTCGACGAGGGTGCGCGCTTGACGGAAAGCGGCGAATTCGAACTGGAGGACGGCCGCACCCAGAGCTACGGCATCGTGCCGCTGCCCAACGGCCAGACCATGCTGACCTTCTCCGACGTGTCGGTGGCGCGCCAGGCCGAGCGCATGCTGCGCGAGCGCAACGAGGCGCTGGAAGAGGCCGACCGCCTGAAGAACGACTTCGTCCAGCATGTCAGTTACGAATTGCGCTCGCCGCTGACCAACATCATCGGCTTCTCGGCGCTGCTGCGATCGCTCGATACCGGCCCGCTGACGGAGCGCCAGAGCGAATATCTGGATTACATCATCACCTCCACACGCGCGCTGATGACCATCGTCAACGATATCCTGGATCTTGCCTCCATCGATGCCGGCACGCTGCAGCTCGACCTGTCGGACGTCGACATCGCGCGCACGGTCGAGCAGGCCATCGAGGCGGTCGAAGACAGGACGCGGCAGGGCGATATCGAGATCGAGACCGACCTTTCGGCGGCGGGCAGCACCTTCCGCGCCGATGGCAAACGCGTGGTGCAGATATTGTTCAACCTTCTGTCCAACGCGGTGAACTTCTCTCCGGCCGGAGGGGTGGTTCGGCTGACGGTGCGGCGCGACGGCACCGATACGCTCTTTTCCGTAACCGACGAGGGGCCGGGCATGTCGCCGGAAACCGTGACCAAGGCGTTCGAGCGCTTCGAGCAGAACGCGGCAGGGGCCCGCAAGTCCGGCGCCGGGCTGGGCCTGTCCATCGTCAAGAGCTTCGTCGAGTTGCATCAGGGCGAGGTCGAGATTACCTCAAGCGCCGGCGCAGGAACCGTGGTGACCTGTCGTTTCCCGAAATTGCATGAGGCCGCGCGTTGATGGTGACAGTAGAACCCGGCCTGACCGTCCACCTGCCGGACGAAGCCGCCACCCATGCCTTCGCGCAGGATCTGGCGGCCGTCCTGCGTACCGGCGACGTCGTGGCGATGACCGGAGACCTCGGCGCCGGCAAGACGACGTTGGCGCGGGCGCTGATCCGCCAGTTGGCGGGCGAGCCGGAACTGGAGGTTCCCTCGCCCACCTACACGCTGACGCAGACCTACGAGACGGCGCCCAAGGTGACGCATTTCGACCTGTATCGCCTGGCCGACGACAGCGAGCTGGACGAGCTCGGCTTCGAGGAAGCCGCCGAAACCGGGATCGTGCTGGTGGAGTGGCCCGAAAGGGCGCGCCAGGTGCTGGAAGAGGCAAGCCTGACGATCGCCCTGCGCATCGCCCCGGACGGCGGACGCGACGCTACCCTGTCTCCGACGCCCGAGCTGGCGGTTCGGCTGGCGCGTAGCCTGGCGATCCGCCAGTTTCTGGTGGATGCCGGCTTCGACGGCGCGCACCGCATGCCCTTTCCCGCCGATGCCAGCATGCGCCGCTACGAGCGCGCCACGCATGAAGGCCGATCCATGGTGCTGATGGACGCGCCGGCGCAGCCTCCGGGCCCGGCGATCCGCGACGGCCGCGCCTATACCGAAATCGCCCATATCGCGCGTGACGTCCGCCCCTTCGTCGCCATCGCGGAAGAGCTTTCCGCGCGCGGCTTCACCGCGCCGCGTATCCTGGCGGCCGACGTGCCTGCCGGGCTCGTCCTTCTCAGCGATCTCGGCGTAGAGGGGATCGTCACCCCGGACGGCGTGCCGATCCCAGCCCGCTACGAGGCCAGCGCCCGCGCGCTGGCGCGCCTGCACGCCGAGGACTTCATCGCGCCGATCGAGACGCGGCACGGCTTTGCCTGGACGATCCCGCCTTTCGACCGTCCGGCCATGTCCATCGAAGTGGAGCTTCTGGCCGACTGGTACTGGCCCCGCCAGCACGGCGAGCCCATCCCCGATACGAAGCGGGACGCGTTCCGCGCCGCCTGGTCGACCACGTTCGACGAGCTCGAAGGCGCCCGGCGCGGCCTGGTGATGCGCGATTTCCATTCGCCGAACATCCTGTGGCAGTCCGCAGAGACCGGGTCCGCACGGATCGGCCTCCTGGATTTCCAGGACGCCATGATCGGGCCGGTCGCCTATGACCTCGCCTCGCTGGCACAGGATGCGCGCGTGGACATGCCGCTGGAGCTGGAAGAGGCGGTTTCGGCCGCCTACCTGGAAGAGGCGCAGGACATCGACCCGGCTTTCGATGCAGAGATGCACGCCGCGCAATATGCCATCATGGCGGCCCAGCGCGCGACCAAGCTTCTGGGGTTGTTCGTGCGGCTGCACGAGCGTGACGGCAAGCCGCAATACCTGCGTCACATTCCGCGTATTCAGACGTATCTGAACCGATCGCTCATGCATCCGGCCAATGCACGGCTGAAGGCGATCTACGATGATTGGGGCGTCACCGGCGCCTGACGGGACGACAGACGAGACATGACACGACAGACGACGGAACGGCCGAAGACGGCGATGATCCTGGCAGCCGGAATCGGCAAGCGCATGCGGCCGATCACCGCCACGATTCCCAAGCCCCTGGTGGAGGTGGGCGGCAAGGCCCTGATCGACTACGGGATCGAGGCCTTGCTGCGCAACGGCGTCGACCATCTGGTCGTCAATGTCCATTATCTGCCCGATCTGGTGCGTGCCCACATGCGCAAGCGCCGCAACGTGCGGGTGGACATCTCCGACGAAAGCGACGCCCTTCTGGAAAGCGGCGGCGGCATCGCCAAGGCCCTGCCGCTTCTGGGGCCGGACCCCTTCTACGTCATCAACTCGGACACATTCTGGATCGAGGGCTACCGCGACAATCTCGACCTGATGGCCGCGATGTGGGACGACAGCGCGATGGACATCCTGTTGCTCATCGCCGACATGAAACGCGCCACGGGCTATGACGGGCGCGGCGATTTCGCCATGGATGTGGAGGGACGGCTGACTCGCCTGGAAGAGCGCGACATGTCGCCCTTCATCTATGCTGGAGCCGCCATCATCCATCCGCGCGCCTTCGACGGCTTCGGCACCGAACGCTATTCGCTGAACCGCGTCTTCGACCGCGCCATCGAGAACCGCCGGCTGTTCGGCGTGCGTCTGGACGGGTTGTGGCTGACGGTCGGCACCCCCGACGCCGTCGGCGCCGCCGAGCGGGTGCTCATCGCCAGCGCGGCGTGACGGCGATGGATGGGCCGGCCTTGCGCGTCTTTTCCATTCCGCCGCGCCTGCCCTTCCTGCCGACCCTGGCAAAAGAGATCCTCGGCGGCCGCATCGTGCCCGGCGTGGGCGCCGATGCAGGCGACCCGCTGGCCCTTGCGGCCCTGACCGTCTACGTGCCGACGCGGCGCGCCGGGCAGACGCTGGCGGCCGCGCTGGCAGCCGAACTCGGCGGCGTATCGGCCATCCTTCCCCGCATCCGCACCCTGGGCGAGGAAGACGAAGCCGCAGGCTTCCGGCCGGATAGCCCGTCCACCCTGCTGCCCACCATGGAACCCCTGCACCGCCGCCTGCTTTTGGCGCGTCTGATCCGCTTCTGGAAGACGCAACTGGCCGGCGCCGCGCTCGATGTCCTCGGCGAAGAGGAACTGGTGCTTCCGGCCTCGGCGGCGGACGCCGTGTGGATGGCATCCGACCTCGCCGCCCTGATGGACGAGGCAGCCGGCGAAGGTATCGACCTCGGCGGGCTGGCGCGCATCGACATGAGCGACCGTCTGGCCGGCTGGTGGCAGTTGACGCAGACCTTCCTGTCCATCGTGACCGAGCACTGGCCGGGCGAGCTCGCGGCGCTGCAACTGGCCGACGCCGCGGCCCTGCGGCTGGAGCTCGCGCGGCAAGAGGCGGCGCGCTACCGCACCGAAGGCAGCAGGGACCCGGTCCTCGTGGCCGGTGCCGTCACCAGCGTCGGCGCGACGCTGGACCTCATGAAGGCGATCGCCGGCCTGCCCAATGGCGCCGTCGTGCTGCCCGGCCTCGACAAGGGGCTCGACGACGACGCCTTCCAGCGGGTGCGCCGCGCGCATGAAGCCGCCGCGGCAGGCCACCCGCAATACACGCTGGCGCGCATGCTGGACGGCCTGGGCGTGTCGCGCGCCGATGTCCGCGAGATCGATGGGCCGGCGGCCCCGGCCCTGCGCGCGCGGGAAACCCTTTTTTCGGAGGCGATGCGCCCCGCCGAAACCACGGAGCGCTGGCACGATGCCGCCCTGGATCTGGAAGCGGGGTTGGACGGCGTCTGCCTGATCGAGGCGGCGGACGAAGCGGAAGAAGCCTTGGCCATCGCCATCGCCATGCGCGAGGCCCTGTCTGAGCCCGGCAGCCGCGTGGCGCTGGCAACGCCCGACCGGTCGCTCGGCCGCCGTGTCTGTGCCGAGCTGGAGCGTTTCGGCATATCGGCCAACGATTCCGCCGGCCGTCCGCTGGCGGCGACGCCGCCCGGTGAACTTGTCAGTCTGGCCTTGCAGGCGTCGCTGACGCCCGGCGATCCCGTGGTGCTGCTGTCGCTGATGAAGCATCCGCTGACCCGCCTGGGGATGACGCCGGCGGATGTACGGCGCGGCGCCCGCGCGGTCGAGATCGTGGCGCTGCGTGGCGGCACCGGTGTTGCCGATGCGGCCGGCCTGGCCGCCCTGTACGAAAGGCGTCGCCGGCAGCGCGCGGACGATACGCGCGTGGCGCGCGCCGTAGAGCTTCTGCCCGAGGCAGACCTTGCCCTCGGCGCCGCGGTGGCCGAGGCGCTGGAACTAGCCTTGGCGCCGCTGACGGCCCTGCGCAGCGAGACCGCAATGGAACTTGCCCCGCAGGCGATGCAGCTCACGCTGGCGCTGGAGGGCCTTTCCGCCGACCCGGAAGGCACGCCCGCCGCCCTCTATGCGGAGGAAGCCGGGCAGGTGCTTGCCGAATGGCTGCGCGACCTCGTGTCCGCGCCGGCGACGGAATTCGCCTTCGCCCCGGCGGAGCTTCCCGATGTCGTCACGGGCTTGATGGCCGACCGGCGCGTTGCCCCGCGCGGCGGCCTGTCGCATCGCGCCTTCGTCTGGGGTGCGCTGGAAGCGCGCCTGCAAAGCGTGGACACGTTGATCCTCGGCGGCCTCGACGAGGGAACATGGCCGCAAGGGGCGCGCGCCGACGCCTTCCTGTCGCGGCTGATGCGCACGGAAATCCTGCTCGACCCGCCCGAGCGCCGGATCGGCCTGGCCGCGCACGACCTGTGGATGTCGATCGGCAACAGACGCCTGATCCTGACGCGGGCTGAGCGCCGGGGCGGCGCGCCATCCATCGCCTCGCGCTGGATCCAGCGGCTTGCGGCGGTGGCCGGACCGGACGCCACGTCCCATCTGCGGCAGCGGGGTGCGGCGTACATCGCCGAGGCGCGCCTGCTCGACACATGTGCCGAGCTTCCGCGCCATCCCCGCCCCGAGCCGCGCCCCCCCGTCGAATTCCGGCCCGACCGCATATCGGTGACCGAGGTGGAGCGTCTGGTGCGCGACCCTTATGCCGTCTATGCGCGGCGCATCCTCAAGCTGGAGCCGTTCGAGCCGTTGATCCGGGCGCCCGGCGCCGCTGAGCGCGGAACGCTGTTCCACGACATTCTGGCCGATGTCGTGTCGAAGGGGCTGGATCTGGCGGCACCCGACGCCCTGTCCGCGCTGCTGGACATAGCGCGGGCCCGCTTTGCCGCTGCGGATCTGCCGCCGGAAATCGAGGCGGTATGGTGGCCGCGCATGGAAGGGCTGGCGCGACGCTATCTGGCCTGGGAGCACGAAAGAAGCCCCCGCATCCGCACCCGAAGGGCCGAGCTGGGCGGCCGGCTGGAGCTTGCCGACACCGGGCTGACGCTGACGGGCTATGCCGACCGCATCGACCTGACGGTGGATGGCGGCGCGGAGATCATCGATTTCAAGACGGGGCTGTCGCCCTCCATCAAGCAGGCCCGCACGCTGCTTGCGCCGCAATTGCCGCTGGAAGGCGCGATGCTGAAGCTCGGTGCCTTCGATGGCCTGGCCGCCGGCACGCCCATCGCGGGCCTCAGCTATGTGCGTCTGCGCGAACGGGACTTCGTCGAAGAAGCCTTGGCCACGCCCGGCAGTGCGAAAAGCGAGGCCATCACCGTGGACGCGCTGGCCGATGCCGCCCTGGCGCGGCTGCGCGCCCTGGGCGCCGCCTACCGCAACCCCGCAAAGGGCTACCTGTCGCGGGCGCGCCCGTTTATCGCCGCCGACCTGTCGGGCGATTACGACCAGCTTGCCCGCTCGCGCGAATGGGCCATGGCCGAGGAAGGAAGCGAGGAGCAGGAATGAGCGGTCTTTCCGTTTCCGCCACCACGGTCCACGCGCAGGAGCGCGCCTCCGATCCGTCGCTTTCGGTTTTCGTGGCGGCCAATGCCGGCTCCGGCAAGACGCACGTCCTGACGATGCGGGTAGTGCGGCTGCTGCTGTCCGGCGTCAGCCCGGGCCGTATCCTGTGCCTCACCTATACGAAGGCGGCGGCGGCGGAGATGCAGGCCCGCGTCTTCGCCACCCTGTCGCGCTGGACGCGCGCCGACGACGACACGCTCGGCAAGGAGCTGGCCACCTTACGCGGCGGCACGCCGGGCGATGTCAGGGCCGCGCGCCGCCTGTTCGCCACCGCTCTGGAAACGCCGGGCGGCCTGAAGATCCAGACCATCCACGCCTTCTGCGAAGCCATCCTGCATCAGTTTCCGCTGGAGGCGAACGTACCCGGCCACTTCCAGGTGATGGACGATGGCGAAAGCGCGCTGCTTCTGGCCGAGGCGCGCCGCCTCCTGGTGGTGCTGGCCCGGCTGGACGGCGGCACCGGCGCGGACCCGGCACTGGCCGAGGCTTTTGCCGAGGCACTCGAACTTGCGGGCGAAGCCGGCCTCGACGGGTTGATCAATGCCTGCATCGCCCGGCGCGACCGCATCGGCGCCTTCATCGAAGGCAATGGCGGCCCGGAAAATGCCGTGCAGGCACTGCGGCAGGCGCTGGGCGTCGGCGACACGGACCCGCTCGCCGGCATGGTCGATCCACCGGGTTTCGATGCCGCGTTCTGCGGGCAGCTCGGCCAGGAAGCGGCGCAGGCCGGCGGCGCCACGAACGACAAGCTCTGCGACAAGCTGGCGCGCATTGCGGCCTCGCAGACTGCGCAGGAGCGATATTCCGTCCTCCGATCGCTGGTCTTCACGGCAAAGGGCGATCGCTACAAGCTCGGCAGCGTCGCCACCAAGGCCGTCGTGGCGGCTGTGCCGGAGCTTGAATCCCGGCTGGCGATGCTGGGCGACTTCCTCGACGACTGCGCCGAACGAATTGCAACCGGGCGGCTGTTTCGTGCCAGCCGCGCGGCCCTCGTGATCGCCGATCGGCTTGAGCGCGATTATCGCGCCCTGAAGCAGCGGCGCGGCAAGCTGGATTTCGAGGATCTGATCGTCCGCACGGCCGATCTTCTGCTGCGGCGCGAAGCCTCGGCCTGGGTGCACTACAAGCTCGACAGGGGTATCGACCACGTGCTCGTCGACGAGGCGCAGGATACGAGCCTGCGCCAGTGGCAGGTGGTGCGGGCGCTGGTGGACGAATTCTTCCACGGCGCCGGCGAGTCGCGCCAGCGCACCGTCTTTGCCGTGGGCGACGAGAAGCAGTCCATCTATTCGTTCCAGGGCGCATCCCCGGCGATGTTCGCACAAGAGCGGCGGCGGCTGGAGCAACTGGCCGCACGATCGGGCCAGCCCTTCCACCGCGTCGGGTTGCACCAATCGTTCCGCTCCGCGGCCGAAATCCTGTCGGCGGTCGACACGATCTTCGCCGACGAGACCCGCCGTCGCGGCCTGTCCAGCGAGGGCGAAGCCCCGGTGCACGAATCCGCGCGTGCCGCCCAGGCCGGCCTGGTCGAGGTGTGGCCAACCGTCCGGCCGCTTCCCGCCGCCGAAAGCGACGATGATTGGCTGCAGCCCATCGACCATCAGCCGCTGGACGCGCCGATCCACCGCCTGGCCCGGCGGATCGCCGGGCAGATCGAGGCCTGGGTCGGCACGCCCGTCGAAGTGAAGGGGGTGACCCGCCCACTGGACGCGGGCGACGTCATCATCCTGGTGCGCAAGCGCTCGGCCTTCGTGTCCGCCATGGGCGCCGCCATCCGGGCGCTGGGCAATCCGGCCATCCGCGTCGCCGGGGCCGACCGCCTCACCATCACCGACCATCTCGCCGTGCAGGATCTGATGGCCATCGGCCGCACCGTCGCCAACGCCGAGGACGAGCTGTCGCTGGCCGAAGCGTTGAAAAGCCCGATCTTCGGTTTCAGCGACGACGACCTGATGGCGCTTGCCCTGTCGCGCGGCAAAGGCGGCCGGCCGCAATCGCTTTATCTGGCCCTGCGCAAGCTGGCGGGCGGGATAGATCCTGCCCGGCTGCAGCCTTTCGGTGTCGATGCGCAGGCACTGGCCGGGCGGGCGCGAAGTGCCTTCGAGCGTCTGGAAACGCTGCGCGACCGTGCGGGTTACACCGGGGTCTACGGCTTCTACGCGCGCCTTCTCGGGCCCGAGGGCGGCCGCGCCGCCTTGTCTGCCCGCCTCGGCCGCGACACCGGCGAGGTTCTGGACGCATTTCTGGACCTTGCCCTGACCGCCGAGCAGGATGGACGCGCCGGGCTCGACGCCTTCCTTGCCGATCTGGCCGCCAACCCACCGGTCGTGCGCCGCGAGATGACGCCCCTGAAGGGCGAGGTCCGCATCATGACCGTCCATGCCGCCAAGGGGTTGGAAGCTCCGGCGGTTTTTCTGGTCGATCCCGGCTCCGAGCCGTTCACCGCCAGCCACGCCGCCCGCCTGATCGAGTGGGAGGGCATGCCGGGGCAACCGCCCGAAAGCCAGCCCGGCTTTCTCTGGTGTCCCGACAAATCATGCCGCAACGCCGAGATCGACAGGCTGGCGGCGCTGGAGCGCGGGCGCGCCGAGGACGAGTATCGCCGCCTTCTCTATGTCGGGTTGACGCGCGCCGCCGACCGCCTGGTCGTCTGCGGCTATTCCGGCATCCGGGAGCCGAGTGCCGACAGTTGGGCCGCCCATGTAAGGGACAGCCTCGGCGAAGCCGCCGAGGCGATCTCCGATCCATCCGGCGCGGTCGTCGCCTGGCGCATCGGCACGCCGCCGCAGGGCCGGATGGCCGCGGCGGTGCAGGCTGCGCCGGCACGTCCGGCGGCCATGGACCTGTCCCCCCTGCCGCCCGAGGAGATCGGCCCCCGCCCCCTGACGCCATCGACGGCTGGCAGCCAGACGATCGAACGCTTCGAAGGGCCGGCATGGCGCTCGCCTGTCCTGGACGGGCCGGCCGACCCGGCCTTTGCGCTTTTGCGCGGACAGATGGCCCATCGCCTGCTGCAGGTTCTGCCCGACCTTGCCGAGGAAGCGCGCGCCGATGCCGCGCGCAGCTACGTCGCGCGTTGCGCGCCGGCGTGGCCGGCCGCCGAACGCGAAAAGTTGATCGAAGAGGTGGACGCCGTGCTGAGGGAGCCGGCATTCGCCCCGATCTTCGCACCGGCCAGCCGCGCCGAGGTGGCGATTGCCGGAACCGTCGAGCTCGATGGACGCCGCCTGCCGGTGAACGGCCTGATCGACAGGCTGGCCGTGGAAGCGGACCGCGTCCTTCTGGTGGACTACAAGACCAACCGCCCCGTCCCGCAGGATGGCGCCGCCATTCCGGAAGCGCATCGCCGGCAGATGGCGCTGTATGCGGCGCTGCTGGCCCCGCTGTTTCCGGACCGGCGCATCGAGGCGGCGCTCTTGTACACCGAGGGGCCGGTGCTGCACCGGCTGGACCCGGAGGCACTGTCGCTCAAGCCCGCTGCTTGAACGCGGCCATGCGAGGTTCTAACTATGGGACAGGCCCGGCGGCATGCGTGCAGAATCGCCTCGTGCTGACGGCAATTGCAATCAATCGGCGCCGCCCCAGCGGGCCCGGCGCGAAGTGGAGCCCCCAATGGCTACGAAGAAAACCGACAAAGCGTCTTTCCAGACCGATGTTCTTCAGGCGTCCAAGCCTGTCGTCGTCGACTTCTGGGCCGAATGGTGCGGCCCGTGCAAGATGATCGCACCCAGCCTC
Source organism: Aureimonas altamirensis (assembly GCF_001463885.1). GTDB lineage: Bacteria > Pseudomonadota > Alphaproteobacteria > Rhizobiales > Rhizobiaceae > Aureimonas > Aureimonas altamirensis. Next base: position 269,320 of record NZ_BBWQ01000020.1, read on the forward strand.
GAGGAAATCTCGGAAGAAAACGACGCCGTCCAGATCGTCAAGGTCAACATCGACGACAATCCGGATCTGGCGGCCCAGTTCGGCGTGCGGTCCATTCCGACGCTGATGCTGTTCAAGGACGGCCAGCAGGCATCGGTGCAGGTGGGCGCGGCGCCCAAGTCCAAGCTCGTCGCATGGATCAATTCCAACCTTTCGGCATGAACGCACCGTTCACGCCTGATTCGACAACCCGCCGCGCAACGGCGGGTTGTTTCTTTTTGACATCGCGCTAATCACTCTCCGAGGCGCTCGTTCGTATCGGACACGGCGCCCGTGTCTCGGGGACGTACAGCATGCCAGAACAAACCTCCTCCGCATTCGGCCGTATCCTGCTGCGGTTCGTCGGTATCGTCGTCATCATCGCCGGCCTGTATCTTGCCGGCGGCGGAGCCTGGCTCGCCGGCCTCGGCGGGAGCTGGTACTATCTTCTGGCAGGCCTCGTCCTGCTTGCCTCCGGCGCGCTGATCGTCTCGCTCAGCCCCACCGGCACGGTGCTGTTTTGTCTCGTCTTCCTCGTCACCATCCCCTGGGCGCTGTGGGAGGTCGGCTTCGATTTCTGGCAGCTCGTGGCGCGGCTTTTCGCCATCGCGGTCGCCACCTGCCTTCTCCTGTTCCTGCATCCGACATTGCAGCGGGCCGCCGGACGGCAGCCCTCCTTTGCCCCCTACGGCGCCGGGCTGGTTCTTCTGGTCGCCATCGTGGCGACGGGCGTTGCCGCCTTCTCTCCCAAGAACGTCATCGAGCCGACCGCCAGCTACGCCGCGCCGGACACGCCGGCAGACCCCGGCGAATGGCGCGAATGGGGCAAGGACAGCTTCGGCACCCGCTTCGCCTCCATCGACCAGATCACTCCTGCCAACGTGCAGGATCTGCAGGTGGCCTGGACATTCCGCACCGGCGACCTGCCGGAAAGCACCGGCTCGGGCGCGGAAGATCAGAACACCCCCATACAGGTCGGCGATACGGTCTATGTCTGCTCCGCCTACGGCAAGGTCTTCGCCATCGACGCCGATGCCGGCACCGAGCGCTGGCGCTTCGACCCGCAGGCGCAATCGCCCAACTGGCAACGGTGCCGCGGCCTCGCCTACTGGGAGGCCGGCAACGAACCGGCCCCGGCCGCGGACACGGCGCCGCCCGCCGGCGGCGAAGGCCAGCCCGCCCCGCAGGCCGCCGATGCCGCTTTGTGCCGGGGACGCCTGTTCCTGCCCACCATCGATGCCCGCCTGATCGCGCTGGACGCCGAAACCGGACAGCCCTGCGCCGATTTCGGCCAGAACGGAACAGTGGACCTGACGGTCGGCATGGGCGAGGTCCAGCCGGGCTATTACCAGCAGACATCCACCGCGCTGGTGGCCGGCGACCTCGTGATCGTCGGCGGCCGCGTGGCCGACAATTTCTCGACCGACGAGCCCCCGGGCGTCGTCCGCGCCTTCGACGTGCGCACCGGCAACCTCGCCTGGGCATGGGACCCCGGAAACCCGGATCTGACCGGCGAGCCGCCGGCCGGTGAAACCTATACGCGCGGTACGCCCAACGTCTGGGCCGCCATGTCCTACGACCCCGAACTCGGCCTCGTATATCTGCCCACGGGCAACGCCACACCGGACTTCTGGACCGGCCATCGCAGCGAACTGGACAACCGGTACTCTTCCTCGGTGGTGGCGCTGGACCAGGCGACCGGCCAGGTGCGCTGGACCTTCCAGGGCGTTCGCCGCGATATCTGGGACTTCGACATGCCCGCCCAGCCGGTGCTGTACGATATTCCGGACGGCAACGGCGGCACCGTGCCGGCGCTGGCGCAGGTAACCAAGCAGGGCATGATCTTCCTTCTCAACCGCGAGACGGGAGAGCCCATCGCCGAGGTGGAAGACAGGCCGGTGCCGCAGGGCGACCTCGAAGGGGAAACCTACAGCCCGACGCAGCCCTTCTCGGTCGGCATGCCGATGATCGGCAACGAAACGCTGACCGAAGCCGACATGTGGGGCGCAACGCCCTTCGACCAGTTGCTGTGCCGGATCGCCTTCCGTGACATGCGCGTCGACGGCATCTTCACCCCGCCGGGCCTGGACAAGGCGTTGCAGTTTCCCGGCTCGCTGGGCGGCATGAACTGGGGCGCGGTGTCCATCGATGCCACCACCAACCTGATGTATGTCAACGACATGCGGCTGGGGCTCGCCAACTATACGGTGCCGCGCGCCGACATACCGGCCGGCGCCAGCGGCATCGAGATGGGCGTCGTGCCGCAGGAGGGCACACCCTTCGGCGCGATGCGCATGCGCTTCCTGTCGCCGCTGGGCATTCCCTGCCAGAAGCCGCCTTTCGGCACGCTGTCGGCGATCGACCTGAAGACGCACGAACTGGTGTGGCAGGTTCCGCTGGGCACGGTCGAGGATACCGGCCCGCTCGGCTTTGCCATGGGCCTGCCCATCCCGATCGGCATGCCGACGCTTGGCCCGTCGCTGGCCACGCATTCCGGCCTCGTCTTCTTTGCCGGTACCCAGGATTTCTACCTGCGGGCCTTCGACGGACGGACGGGCAAGGAATTGTGGAAAGGGCGTCTGCCGGTCGGCAGCCAGGGTGGCCCGATGAGCTACGTGTCGCCTGCAAGCGGAAAGCAATATGTCGTGGTCACCGCCGGTGGCGCGCGCCAGTCGCCCGAGCGCGGCGACTATGTGATCGCCTATACCCTTCCCTGACCCGATGGGAGCGTCATGGATCTTACCGAACGCGGACACGGGGGCGCCACGCCCTCGCAACTGAACCGGCTGCTGGGGCTGGCCGACGCGGCGGCGCCGGCGCGGACCGCCGTGGTGCATCCCGTCGACGCCGTCTCGCTGGAAGGGGCCGTCGAGGCCGCGCGCATCGGGCTGATCGAGCCGGTGCTGATCGGCCCGGCCGGGCGCATCGACAAGGCGGCCGAAGCGGCCGGCATCGACATCACCGGCATCGAGCGGGTCGACGTCGAGCATAGTCATGCCGCCGCCGAGGCCGCCTGCGCCCTGGCGCGGGACGGCAGCGTGGAGGCGCTGATGAAGGGCAGCCTCCACACCGACGAGCTTCTGGGCGCCGTGGTGGACCGCACCAAGGGCCTGCGGACCGACCGGCGCATGTCGCATGTCTTTATCATGGACGTTCCGACCTATCCGCGCCCGCTCTTCATTTCGGACGCGGCCATCAACATCGCGCCCGACCTGGCCACCAAGGCCGATATCGTGCGCAATGCCATCGACTGTGCCCACGCGCTGGGCGTGCCAGAGCCGCGCGTTGCGCTGCTGGCCGCCGTGGAAACCGTCCACCCCACCATGCCGGCGACGCTGGACGCGGCGGCCCTGTGCAAGATGGCCGACCGGGGGCAGATCGAAGGCGCCATCATCGACGGGCCGCTCGCTTTCGACAACGCCGTGTCGCCGGAGGCGGCCGAGCGCAAGGGAATACGATCTCCCGTGGCGGGGCGCGCCGACATACTGATCGTGCCGGACATCGAGGCCGGCAACATGATGGCCAAGCAATTGTTCTACCTTGCGGCGGCACAGTCCGCCGGGCTTGTGATGGGCGCCCGCGTGCCGATCATGCTGACCAGCCGTGCCGATGGGCGGCTGTCGCGGCTGGCTTCGGCGGCGGCGGCACTGCTTGTCGCGCGCCGGCAGAAAAGCGCGCGCGCCGCCAAGCAGGAAAGCCCGGCATGACACAGTGGCTCGTGCTCAATGCCGGTTCGTCCAGCCTGAAATTCGCCCTCTATGCCGACGCCGGAGCCGAGCTTATGCGCGGCGCCATTTCCGGCATCGGACACCGGCCGCGCCTGCGCATCCGCACGGCCGACGGCCAGGCCGACGAGGAGACCCTCGGCAGCGGGCCGATCGACATGGACGCCGCCGCCGCACTCGTCTTCGACCGGCTGGACAGCGGCCCGCACGGCAAGCAGGGCATTTCCGCCGTCGGCCACCGCATCGTCCATGGCGGCCAGAAGCTTGCCGGCCCGGCACGGCTGGACGCGCCGACGCTCGATTATCTCTCCACGCTGGAGCCGCTGGCGCCACTGCACCAGCCCTACAACCTCGCCATCGTCGCCGCTGCCGCGCAGCGTTATCCGGATGCGCTGCAGGTCGGCGCGTTCGACACGGCATTCCATGCCGGCCGGCCGGCGCTGCAAAAGCTGTACGGCCTGCCACGCGCCCTCATCGAAGACGGCATCATCGCCTACGGCTTTCATGGCCTGTCTTTCGAAGCCATCGCCGACAGGCTGACGCGGCGCTTCGGGCCGGATGCCGGTGGGCGCGCCCTGGTGCTGCATCTCGGCAGCGGCTCCAGCCTCTGCGCCATGCAAGGCGGGCGAAGCATCGCGACCACGATGGGCTTCTCGCCGCTCGACGGGCCCGTCATGGCCACACGGTGCGGGGCGATAGACCCCGGCGTCCTGCTGCACCTGATGCTGCGAAAGGGCATGGCGCCGGATGCGGTAGAGAACATGCTGTACCACCGATCCGGCCTTGCCGGCGTCAGCGGCCTGTCCGGCGACATGCAGGAGTTGATGGCCGCCGACACACCGCAGGCCCGTGAGGCGCTGGACTATTTCGCGCTGACCGTGTGCCGCCAGATCGGCGCGCTGACGGCAGCGCTCGAGGGCGTCGACCGTATCGTCTTCACGGCCGGCATCGGCGAAAACTCGCCCGCGGCGCGCGCCATGGTGGCCCGCCGCCTGGCCTGGCTCGGCGTCGTCATCGACGAAGCCGCCAACGAGGCCGGCACCGAGGACATATCGTCAGGACAGGGGCCCGCACTGCACGTCATCGCCACCGACGAGGAGCGGATGGTGGCGCGCGCCATCGCCGCCGTCATCGACGGCGCGTAGCCGCCTGTCGATGGCCCTTCCGCGCGTGCGCGCCCCGTCGACGGCGGTCTGCGCCTCGCCCAGCTTCTTCTGCACCTTGTCCAGCATGTCGCCGAACCGCGAAAACTCGGTCTTCACGCCGCCCAGCACCTGCCAGACCTCGCTCGACCGCTCCTGGATGGCCAGCGAGCGGAACCCCATGCGCAGCGATGTCAGCAGCGCCATCAGCGTTGTCGGTCCCGTCACGATGACCCGGCACTCGCGTTGCAGCTGGTCGATCAGGCCGGGCCTGCGCACGACCTCCGCGAAGAGCCCCTCGGTGGGCAGGAACATGACGGCGAAATCCGTCGTGTGGGGCGGCTGGATATATTTGGCGGCGATGTCGGTGGCGGCCTTGCGGATGGCGCGGTCCAGCCCCTTGGCCGCCTCGTCGACGCCTTCGGCGTCGCCGCGCTCGGAAGCGTCGACCAGACGCTCGTAATCCTCCGTCGGCAGCTTCGCGTCGATCGGCAGCCAGACCGGCTCCGCACCGTCTCCGGGCAGGCGGATCGCATATTCCACGCGCTGGCCGCTGTGCGGACGCACCTCGACATTGGTGGCATATTGCTCCGGCGTCATTACCTGCTCCAGCGCCATGCCAAGGGTCGCCTCGCCCCAGGTGCCGCGCGCCTTCACGTTGGAAAGCACACGCTTCAGGTCGCCGACGCCGGTGGCGATGGACTGCATTTCCCCGACCGACCGGAAGACCCGCTCCAGATTCTCGTTCACCGTGTTGAAAGACGCGCCGAGACGCTGCTCCAGCGTTCCCTGCAGCTTCTCGTCCACGGTCACGCGCATCTCTTCCAGCTTGGCGGCATTTTCCTGCCGCAGTCGGTCGAGCCGGCTCTCCAGGGTCTGGCGCAGCGCCTCCTGCCGGCGCTCGTTGGCCTCGGACATTTCATGGAGACGGCCGGCGACGCCTTGCAGGCCCTCGGCCTGGCGCCGCGTCGCGCCATCCAGCGTCGTCATGGTCTGCGTGCCGAGGCGGTGCAGCGATGCCCCGACCTCTTCGCGAAGGTGCCGGGCATCCGACCGCGTTTCCGAGGCGGAATGGGCGAAATCCTCCCGCATGGCGCTGAAGCCGGCCTGCGCGAAACTCTGCGTCTCCGACATGCGGGCATCGAGCTGGTCCAGCCGATCGATGATCTCATCCTGGCCAGCCCCGCCGCGTGCAACCCGCGATAGAAGCCAGAGCATGAAGCACAGGTTGAGAATCGTCAGGGCCAGCAGCGAGGCCTGCAGAATCGTGTCGGTAAGCATGGGCCAGTCCTCGACTCGAGTCGCATTGATCTCCTTTTGTTCTCATTGTACAAGGTGGTCCGTCAAGGCAGGCGCGTGGCAGCGCCGATTCCCGAAACGGAATCAACGCCTCGCACGGATTTGCGTCATGCAAACGCCACAGGAGGTTGCGGCGATTCTGCCGCAGGCCCGGACGCCACAGAATTATGCCTTGTTTATCAGTATCTTGCCGAAGGTCTGATTGAGACTTTTCTGTCATCTGCCGGGAAGTCCGGCACGGCGCGAGAGTCAAGCAAGGGGGTGCGAAATAAAGTCGAAAATTTCCTTGTCGTTTCGCGATGCGTCCATCGGAAAACGAATCCGCTGATGAATCAGCCCATTAATCAAATGGGCTACACTATGGCTTTGTCCTCCGCGCCACAGTCCCCGCGCCGCGACGTCGTTTTCCACGATTCGAAGCTTGCCCCAAACTGTCGACATGCGTAGCTTCCTCTCAGCGACAAGAGCTTGCGGAAACGAAGTGTGGGGACAACGCGTGTTTTCCAGAACAAAATTGGAAATCTGGTGTCCTTCTAAGTTCACCACATCCCTCGCTTAAGCTCTCGCAATTCCCGATCTGGCAATCGCGCGTCTCTGCCGCGTTGCCGACCCGCGTATATGGTTTCTTTTACCTGCCCGGCAAATGCCGCCGCGGCCCATGGAGAGTATCGTCGTGACGAAACCCTACAAGGACGATGTAACGGCCCGGCAGTGCTGGGACGACCTCGAAGCCGGGGGTGACGCATTCCTGATCGATGTCCGCACACTGGCCGAGTGGACCTATGTCGGCTTCCCGCTCCTGCCGGAAGCCGCCAGGGACCCGCTGTTCGTCGAATGGCAGAGCTATCCGTCCATGTCGGTCAACCCGGCCTTCGTGGAGCGGGTGGCAGCGACCGTCGAGGAGCGTGGCGGCTCGCGCCAGTCGCGGCTGTATTTCCTGTGCCGCTCGGGGGCCCGCTCCATGGCCAGCGCGGCGGCGATGTCGGCCGCCGGCTTTGCCGAAAGCTTCAACATACTCGATGGCTTCGAGGGCCCGCCGGATACCGATGGCCACCGCGGCCGCGTGGCGGGCTGGAAGGCCGAGGGCCTGACCTGGGTGCAGAAATGAACGTGGCGGGCGGCAACTGGTCGCTGGACGCGGCGAAACGCCAGCAGGCGCATACGGCATTCGACCATCACGAAGGAGCACAAACCCCGATGCGGACACTGCCGGCGCGCAACGACGACGAGGTGATGGAACGTGTTCGTGCACGGCTGAAAGCGCAGCTCGGGCAGGATATATACGCCTCCTGGTTCCAGCGCATGAAGATCGAGGCGGTGGGACGCGGTTCCGTGCAGCTTTCGGTTCCCACGGCCTTCCTGAAGACCTGGATCAACGGCCACTACAAGGACTTCCTGCAGCAGATCTTCGCCGAGGAAGTGCCGGGCACGATGCGGGTCGACATCCAGGTGCGCAGCGCGGTGCGCGCGGCGCCGCCCGCCGCCGCCTCCGTGACGGCCATGCCGGCCGCGATGCCGGTGCCCATGCCGGCCAATGACGGCGACAGGCAGATGCGTTCCGGCCTGCCCGCCGCCGCGCCTGCACTAGACCGGCCGGCCGCCGAATTCGGCTCGCCGCTCGACCCGCGCTATGTGTTCTCCGGCTTCGTCGAGGGGCCGAGCAACAGGGTGGCGCTGGCGGCGGCGCGCTCCATCGCCGAGAACGGGCCCCATTCGGTGCGGTTCAACCCGCTTTTCATCCATGCATCGGTGGGCCTCGGCAAGACGCATCTTCTGCAGGCGATCGCCAATTCGGCGCTGACGCGGGCCGACAATCCGCGCGTCGTCTACCTGACCGCCGAATATTTCATGTGGCGCTTCGCAACGGCGATCCGCGACAACCAGGCGCTCGACTTCAAGCAGAACCTTCGTGGCATCGACCTTCTGATCATCGATGACATGCAGTTTCTGCAGGGGCGCTCCATCCAGCAGGAATTCTGCCATCTCTTGAACGCGCTGATCGACAGCGCACGGCAGGTGATCGTGGCCGCCGACCGGCCGGCCTATGAGCTGGAAGCGCTGGATCAGCGGGTGCGCTCGCGCCTTGCCGGCGGTGTCTCGATCGAGATGGCCTCGCCCGATCTCGACATGCGCCGCACCATCCTCAATACCCGCATCAGCGCCATGAAGGCGGATGACCCCTCCTTCGAGCTGCCGGAAACCGTCGTCGACACGATCGCCAAACGCATCACCGGGTCCGGCCGCGACCTGGAAGGCGCCTTCAACCAGATCGCCTTCCGCCATTCGGTGGGGCAGCCGCTGTCCAGCGACCACCTCAACGACCTGCTCAACCAGTTGACGCGCAACACCGCCGAAAAGCGGGTGCGCATCGAGGACATCCTGAAATTCGTCTCGCGGCACTACAACGTGTCCCGGGCCGATATCCTCTCGGCCCGCCGCACGCGCACCATCGTGCGGCCAAGGCAGATCGCCATGTATCTGGCCAAGACGATGACCCCGCGCTCGCTGCCCGAGATCGGCCGCCGCTTCGGCAACCGGGATCATACGACAGTGCTGCATGCGGTGCGCAAGATCGAGGCCGAGCGCGCCGGAGATTCCAAGCTTTCGGAAGAGCTCGACATCATCCGCCGCATGATCGAGGAATAACATCGCCCGGGCCCGCCCGGCGCGACGGCGAGGTTCCAATTCGGCCTGCCTTGCTCTAATAAAGCGGAACGCGCCGGGCTTGCACGCCCGGCTTCCATCTAGATCGGTCTGCCCTGACGTCATGCGTATCATCATCGAGCGTTCGAACCTCCTGAAGGCACTGAGCCACGTTCACCGCGTCGTCGAGCGGCGCAACACGATCCCGATCCTGTCGAACGTCCTTCTCAAGAGCGAGGATGGCGCCCTGCGCCTGAAAGCCACGGACCTCGACATCGAGGTGACGGAGCGGGTTTCGGCGATCGACGAGCAGGCCGGCGGAACGACGGTGCCCGCCTATCTTCTGTACGACATCGTCCGCAAGCTGTCCGACGGGGCCGAGGTCAGCCTTGCCACCAGCGACGACGGCGGCCAGCTCATCGTCAGCTCGGGGCGGTCGCGCTTCCGTCTGCAGTGCCTGCCGGAAGTGGATTTTCCGGACATCACCGCCGGTGCGCTGTCGCACAGCTTCAGCCTTTCGGCCGGCGATCTGGCGCGCCTCATTGAGCGGACGCAATTTGCCATCTCGACCGAAGAGACGCGCTATTACCTGAACGGCATCTACCTGCACACGATCGAGTCCGAGGGCGATCTTCGTCTGCGCGCCGTGGCCACGGACGGCCACCGCCTTGCCCGGGCCGAGTCCGTCGCACCGGCCGGCTCCGAAGGGATGCCCGGCATCATCGTGCCGCGCAAGACGGTCGCCGAGCTGCAGAAGCTGATCAGCGACGCCGCATCGGACAGCATGGTGGCCATCGAGCTTTCCGAAGCCAAGATCCGCTTTACCATCGGCGACGTGGTCATCACCTCCAAGCTGATCGACGGAACCTTCCCCGATTACCAACGCGTCATTCCGACCGGCAACGACAAGGCCCTGACGCTCGACCGTCAGAGCTTCGCCCAGGCGGTCGACCGCGTCTCCACCATCTCGTCCGAGCGCGGCCGTGCGGTAAAGCTGGCGGTGTCCAACGGCCAGCTCGTGCTGACGGTCAATTCGCCGGATTCCGGCACCGCCACCGAGGAACTGCCCGTCGGCTACGAGGCCGACGATATCGAGATCGGCTTCAATGCGCGCTATCTCCTCGACATCACAGGCCAGCTCGCCGGCGAGGAAGCGGTGTTCATGCTGGCGGATGCCGGCTCGCCGACCTTGATCCGCGATGGCGGCGATACGGGCACGCTCTACGTCCTCATGCCGATGCGCGTCTAGGCGCATCGATGGACGAGCCCGGCCCCGGCCGCGTCACCCAACTCCGTCTCGCCGATTTTCGAAACTACACGACATTGCGGATCGACATCGACTCGCGCTTCGTGGTGCTGGCCGGCGACAATGGCGCCGGCAAGACCAATTTCATCGAGGCGGTGTCGCTGTTGACCCCGGGCCGCGGCCTGCGCCGCGCCACTTATGGCGAAATGGCACGCGTGGCCGGCAGCGGCGGCTTTTCCGTGCGCGCGGGCCTTGCCCGCCCCAATGACGAACCGGCCGATGTCCTGACGCTCATGCAGCCGCAGGCCGGCGTCGGGCCGCATCGGCAGGTGCGGATCGATGCGGTGGCGGCCCGCAGCGCCGACGAGCTCCTCGACCTGTGCCGCATCCTGTGGCTGACACCCTCGATGGACGGGCTTTTCACCGGGCCCGCCGCAGAGCGCCGGCGTTTCCTGGACCGCCTTGTCCTGACGCTGCATCCGGAGCATGGACGGCGCTCGACCGATTTCGAGAAGGCGATGCGTGGCCGCAACCGTCTTCTGGCCGAGGATCGGGGCGACGACGCCTGGCTGTCGGGCATCGAGGTCCAGATGGCGGAGCTGGGCCTTGCGATCGCACTGGCGCGGGCCGAGACGGTGCATCGCCTTGCGGCGGCCATTCATACCGGCCCGGCCGCGGACGGAACCTTTCCCCTGGCCGGACTTCAGCTCGATCCGGGCTATGGCGCGCTCGATTTTTCGCGCGCCGGCGTCGACGTGGAAGACGAGATCGCGGCACGGCTGCGCCGATCGCGCGGGCTGGACCGGGCCGCCGGCCGCACGCTCGAAGGGCCGCATCGCGCCGACCTCGTGGTGACGCATCTTGCCAAGTCGATGCCGGCCGGCCTTGCGTCCACCGGCGAACAGAAGGCGCTGCTGATCGGTCTGGTGCTGGCGCATGCCGATCTTGTGCGCCAGTCCTGCGGCGTACCTCCGATCCTGCTGCTGGACGAGATCGCGGCCCATCTCGACCCCGGCCGCCGGGCCGCGCTGTTCGACATACTCGACCGACTCGGCGTACAAAGCTTCATGACCGGCACGGACCGTGCGCTGTTCGACGCGCTGGAGGGCCGCGCGCAAATCCTTGCCGCCACCAACGGATCGCTTGCGCCATGACGATGCTCGAACCGCAAGAGCTGCAACGCTATGCCCGTCACATCATGCTGTCGGAGGTTGGCGGCGCCGGCCAGCAGAAGCTGAAGGCCGCCCGCGTTCTCCTGATCGGCGCCGGCGGCATCGGCGCCCCCGCCGCGCTCTATCTGGCGGCCGCCGGCGTCGGTACGCTGGGCCTTGCGGATGACGACGTGGTGAGCCTGTCGAACCTGCAAAGGCAGGTTCTGTACGGAACTGCCGATATCGGCGCGGCCAAGGTCGACCGGGCGGCAGCGCGGCTTACCGCGCTCAACCCCCATGTCGCGATCGAGCGCCACCCCGTGCGGCTGACCGAGGACAACGGCCCCGACATTGTGAGGGCCTACGATCTCGTCATCGATGGGTCCGATAATTTTGCCACCCGCTATACGGCCGCTGCGCTGTGCGAAGCCGCCGAAAGGCCCTTGGTGCAGGCCACCGTGCAGCGGTTTTCCGGTGCGCTGACGCTGCTTGCGCCCTTTACGACGCTGCCGGACGCAAGCCCGGCGCCGCGCCTGACAGACCTGTTCCCAGAGGCGCCGCCGGAAGGCTCGGTGCCCACCTGCGCCGAAGCCGGCATTCTGGGCGTGGTAACCGGTATCCTCGGCACCATGGCCGCCGCCGAAGCCGTCAAGCATATCTGCGGCATCGGCGATCCGCTGATCGGCCGGCTGCTGATGGTCGATGTCTTGTCGATGCGCTTCAGCGAAATCCGCTACCGGCGCTGAGGGCAGATTTCAGCCACGCCCGGGCAGGATGCGGTCCGGCGGCTTGTGCCCATCCATGAATGTCCGGATGTTGATGATGACCTTCTCGCCCATGTCCAGCCGCGCCTCGCGCGTGGCGGAGGCCATGTGCGGCAGCAGCGTCACCCGGTTGCGCTGCGCCAGCCGCACCAGCCGCTCGTCCAGCTTGGGCTGCGCCTCGAACACGTCCAGGCCGGCGCCGCCCAGCTTGCCTTCCTCCAAAAGCGCGATCAGCGCGTCTTCGTCGACGATCTCGCCACGCGCTGTATTCACGATGAAGGCCGTTTGCTGCATCAGCGCCAGGCGGCGGCGCGACAGGAGATGGTAGGTAGCCGGCGTATAGGGGCAGTTGACGGACAAGACATCAACCCTGGCCAGCATCTGGTCGAGGCTGTCCCAGTACGTGGCGGCCAGCTCGCCCTCCGTCCGCTCACTGGCACGATTGCGGTTGTGATAGTGGATATCCATGCCGAAGGCGCGGGCGCGCCGCGCGACGGCGGTGCCGATGCGCCCCATGCCCACGATGCCGAGGCGCTTGCCGGACAGCCGCATGCCCAGCATGAAATCCGGCGACCAGCCGGGCCATGCCCCGTCGTCGAGAAGGTCGCGGCTGCCCTCCACCACGCGGCGTGCGACAGCCAGGATCAACGCCATGGTCATGTCCGCCGTATCCTCGTTCAGGACGTTCGGCGTGTTGGTGACCGTGATTCCCGCCCGATGCGCGGCGTCAATGTCGATATTGTCGGTGCCCGCGCCGTATTGGGCGATCAGTTTGAGGCGCGGGCCGGCTGCGGCCAGCAGCTCGGCGTCGATCCGGTCGTTGAGGGTGGACACCAGGACATCCGACTGTTCCATCGCTGCGGCCAACTGGCGGCGCGTCATCGCGCCATCCTGCGGCGGACGGGCCACGTGGAACAACTCTTCCATGCGTCGTTCGATTTCCTGCGGCAACCGGCGCGTCAACGCCACCACCAAACCCCGCCGTTCCGTCATGTCGCTCCCGATGGTCCCTCCGTAGCCGCATGGATAGCATACTGGATGCGCGCCGACATACTCCGCCATGCATGCGATGAAAACTTGTTAACCAAAGCCATGCGACAAGAGGCAAATGCCCCGACAGGGCGAAATCGGACCAGCCAAGGGAAAGACGTGGCCAACATTCCTTTCCGCCGCATCGCTTTGACCATCGCCTGCGCCCTGACGCTCGGCCATGCCGCGCAGGCCCAGCAGGCCAATGAAGACGCCGCCGACCCGGATAAGCTGCCTTTGCCGCGCTTCGTATCGTTCAAGGCCGAGCAGGTGAACCTGCGCGTCGGTCCAGGGCGGGATTTTCCCGTGTCGTGGCGCTACTCCAAGCGCGGCCTGCCGGTGGAGATCATCCAGGAGTTCGAGCAATGGCGTCGCGTGCGCGACAGCGAAGGCTCGGAAGGTTGGGTCTATTATTCGCTCCTGTCCGGCCAGCGCACCGCCATCGCCACGCCGTGGCGCAAGGGCGAGGATTTCAAGGTTCCGGTGCGCCGTGCCGCCGCGGCCGAAAGCGGGCCGGTGGCCTTGCTGGAGCCGGGCGTCATCGTGCGTGTCGAAGAGTGCAACGGCGCCACCTGCCGGGTCGATGTCGCCGACCGCAAGGGGTTCGTCACCCAGAACGAGCTTTGGGGCGTGTACCCGGGCGAATCGTTCAACTGATCGGCAGCGGGGCCGCGCTTGCGCGCAGCCCCGTCAGAAATGCCCCGTCAGGAAAACCCGGTCAGGAAGGCCGGCGGCGCAGCCGTACGACGACATCCACATTGACGATTTCCATGCCGTCCGGCGGCGCGGGCAGATCCTGGATGCGGATCGACCCATCGGGGATATCGATCATCATGTTTTCTTCCTCCAGGAAGAAGTGATGATGGTCCGACGTGTTGGTATCGAAATAGGTGCGCTGCCCCTCGCCCGAGATCGGACGCACCAGGCCGGCATCCGTGAACTGGTGCAGCGTATTGTACACGGTGGCTAGCGATACCGGCTCGCCGGCCTTGTGCGCCTCTTCGTGCAGTTCCTCGGCGGACAGGTGCCTGTCGCCCGCACCGAAGATCAGGTTGCCCAGCGTCACGCGCTGCCGCGTCGGACGCAGCCCGGCGGCACGCAGGCGCTCGAACACGCAATAGGAAAGCTGGCGCCCGCCGGCCACGGTCTTCGCCACTGCACGCTCTTCCATCACTTCGACACCATCCGAATAACTTGACTACGATGATCCACTTTTACGGGTTTTGGCCCGCACGATCAAGAGATAGTCTTTTCCGGGTTGAAAGACAATTACGCCCACCGGCCGAGGCCTAGCGCGCGCAGGCCCGCCGCAGGGCGGCCACGGCGCGCGAGCTGCCGTCCAGCGGCATCCGGTAATGCCCGGCCGGCGAGGCCACCTCCAGGTCCTTGCCGCGCGCCAGCGCCGCCAGCAGCTCTTCGCTTTCCGCAAGGGACCGAAGCAGCACGAACACATCGCCGCCGGGCTGGGGCTCCACCCGCATCGTCATCAGGAATGCCAGCCCGTCGATCGAAAGTGTCACCGTGTAGGCGCGGCCCGGCTGGAAGCGTCCGCCGCCGCCCGGTACCGTCGTCTGGATGGTGCCTTCGCCCATGCATCGAAAGGCCGGACCGGCGCTGCCGCCATCGTAGCTTAGCTGCGGGGCCGCGCCATCCGAAAAGCCCCAGCCGGCTGCCGCAGCCGGACCACAGACGAGAAGCGGGAGAAAAAACCCGAGATACCGCAGGCGGATTCGCATTCCGTTCATACCTTATATTGCCGCGATCCGAATCGGACGGGATTTGCCACGGGGCCCACCCATGCTAAGGGGCACACCTGAAACAGTCAGGGCATCCGTCGCCTCGCCTCGCGCACGACGGTGGCAATCACTGAAGCGGAGAGAAACGGGCAGCATGATGGACACCAGACAGACGCAGTTCGGCAAGGAGGAGATTCTCGCTTGCGCCCGTGGAGAGCTGTTTGGGCCCGGCAATGCGCAATTGCCGCTGCCCCCCATGCTGATGTTCGACCGGATCACCGAAGTCACGGAAGACGGCGGCCAGTTCGGCAAGGGGTCCATCAAGGCCGAGTTCGACGTATCTCCTGACCTTTGGTTCTTTGCCTGCCACTTCCAGGGAGATCCGGTCATGCCGGGCTGCCTGGGGCTGGACGCGCTCTGGCAGTTGACGGGCTTTTACCTTGGCTGGCTGGGCGAGGCGGGCCGAGGCCGTGCGCTGGGCGTCGGCGAAGTCAAGTTCACCGGCCAGGTGACGCCGGATGTGAAGCTGGTCGAATACGGGGTCGAATTCCGTCGCGTCATGCGCTCCAAGCTAAAGCTCGGCATCGCCGAGGGCTGGATGAAGGCCGACGGTGAGGTCATCTATCGTGCCAGCGACCTGCGCGTCGGCCTGTTCCGGGACGCGGACGCAGCTTGAGCATTCACAGAAAAGAAGGGCCTTCGGCATGAAGCGCGTCGTCGTAACCGGCATGGGCATCGTTTCCTCCATCGGAAATGACGTGGAAGAAGTCGCCCGTTCGCTGAAGGAATCCCGCTCGGGCATCTCCTTTGCGCCCGAATATGAAGAGTTGAACTTCCGGTGCCGCGTGCACGGAAAGCCGACCCTGGACCCGACAACCCTGCTCGACCGGCGCGCCATGCGCTTCCACGGCGGCGGCACGGCGTGGAACCATATCGCCATGGATCAGGCGATCGCCGATGCCGGGCTTGGGGCAGACCTCGTGTCCAATCCGCGCACCGGCATCATCATGGGCTCGGGCGGCGCATCCACGCAGACCATCGTGCAGGCGGCGGAGATCACCCGCAACAAGGGTGGGCCCAAGCGCATCGGGCCGACCAGCGTGCCCAAGGCCATGGGCTCCACCGCATCGGCAACGCTGGCCACCTGGTTCAAGATCAAGGGCGTCAACTATTCCATCTCGTCGGCCTGCGCGACGTCCAACCATTGCATCGGCAATGCCTACGAGACGATCCAGGCCGGCCGGCAGGACATCATCTTCGCCGGCGGCTGCGAAGAACTCGACTGGACCCTTTCGGCCCTGTTCGATGCCATGGGCGCGATGTCCTCGGGCTTCAACGACCGTCCGTCCGAAGCGTCTAGAGCCTATGACAAGGACAGGGACGGCTTCGTGATCGCCGGCGGCGCAGGCGTTCTGGTGCTGGAAGAATACGAGCACGCCAAGGCGCGCGGCGCCACCATCCTGGCCGAGATCGTCGGCTATGGGGCGACGTCGGACGGCTACGACATGGTTGCCCCCTCGGGCGAAGGCGCCGTGCGCTGCATGCAGCAGGCCCTGGCGACCGTCGATACGCCGATCGACTACATCAACCCGCACGCCACCTCCACGCCGGTCGGCGACCGGCAGGAGATCGCGGCGATCCGCGAGGTGTTCGGCGATGCCATCCCGCCCATTTCGGCCACGAAGTCGCTGACCGGGCATTCCCTTGGCGCCACCGGTGTCCAGGAGGCGATCTACAGCATCCTGATGATGCGCGACCGCTTCCTGGCCAAGAGCGCCCATATCGACGAGGTCGATCCGGAATTCGCGGACATACCCATCGTCCGCGAACGGGTCGACAACGCCAAGATCGATACCGTCCTGTCCAACTCCTTCGGGTTCGGCGGCACCAACGCGACACTGGTGTTCCGCCGGGTCTGACCAACTGACAACAAGAGAGGGATCGGCTATGGGCGACCTGATGAAGGGAAAGCGCGGGCTCGTCATGGGCGTCGCCAATCACAATTCCATCGCATGGGGCATCGCCCGCCTGCTCGCCGCCCATGGCGCCGAAGTCGCCCTCACCTATCAGGGTGACGCTTTCGGAAAGCGTGTCCGGCCGCTTGCCGCGGAGATCGGCAGCGAAGTCCTTCTCGACTGCGATGTGGAGGATGTCGCCAGCGTCAACGCTGCCTTCGACGCGTTGGAGGAGCGCTGGGGCAAGATCGACTTCGTCGTCCACGCCATCGCCTTCTCGGACAAGTCCGAGTTGAAGGGGCTCTACGCCGACACCACGCGCGAGAATTTCGTGCGCACCATGGTCATTTCCTGCTTCTCCTTCACGGAGATCGCGCGGCGCGCCGCCGCCATCATGAACAATGGCGGCTCGCTGCTGACGTTGACCTACGATGGTTCGCAGCGCGTCATGCCGAACTACAACGTCATGGGCGTGGCCAAGGCCGCGCTGGAGGCTTCGGTTCGCTATCTGGCCGCCGATTTCGGACCGCGCAACATTCGCGTCAACGCCATTTCGGCAGGGCCGGTGCGCACCCTTGCGGGGGCCGGCGTGTCCGATGCCCGGCTGATGCTGAACTATCAGCGCCGCAACGCCCCGATGCGCCGCAACGTCACCATAGACGAGGTTGGTGGCACCGCGCTGTACCTTCTGTCGGATCTCGCCAATGGCGTCACCGGCGAAATACAGTATGTGGACGCGGGCTACAACATCATGTCGATGCCGGCACTGGACGAGCTGAAGGCGCAGGAGCGCCGCGCCGTGATCGCGGGCGATGCGGAGCCCGGAGCCGAAGTCGGCAAATAAGGGCAATCGGCCTTTTAGAAACATGAGCCTCGGCGCGTCGGCCATCGACGCGCCAGCCCCGATTATCTGCCCTTAACGCGTCGGAACGGGGGTTTCGCCGCGATAGTCGTAGAAGCCGCGCTTGGTCTTGCGGCCAAGCCAGCCCGCTTCGACGTACTTCACCAGCAGCGGACAGGGCCGGTACTTGGAATCGGACAGCCCATCATGCAGGACCTGCATGATCGACAGGCATGTATCGAGGCCGATGAAATCGGCAAGCTGCAACGGCCCCATCGGATGGTTCGCGCCCAGCTTCATCGACGTGTCGATATTCTCGACCGAGCCGACGCCCTCATACAGCGTGTAGATCGCCTCGTTGATCATCGGCATCAGGATGCGATTGACGATGAAGGCCGGGAAGTCCTCCGAAACCGTCGTCACCTTGTCGAGCTTGTCGGAAAAGGCCTTGGCCGATGCGAAGGTTTCGTCCGACGTCGCGATGCCCCGTACCAGCTCGATCAGCTTCATGATCGGAACGGGATTCATGAAGTGGATGCCGACGAACTGTTCCGGACGGTCGGTGGATGCGGCAAGCCGCGTAATGGAAATGGACGAGGTGTTCGTCGCCAGGATCGCATCGGGGCGCAATTCCGGGCAGACCTGCTGGAAAATCCGCCGCTTGACGGCCTCTTCCTCGGTGGCCGCCTCGATGACGAGATCCGCATCGCGCATGGCCTGCACGCCATCGGCGGCGACGATCCGCGACAGGGCCGCCAGCTTCGCATCCTCGGCCAGCTTGCCGGATGCGACCTGGCGCGCAAGGTTTGCCTCGATGCGCTGCAAACCGGCCTGCGCGCGCTCGTGGCTGACGTCCTGAAGCACGACGTCGAAGCCGCCCAGCGCCGCGACATGCGCGATGCCGACGCCCATCTGCCCTGCCCCGATCACGCCGACCTTGCGAATCTCGACCATTCCAGTCCCCCGGATAAATGATGCAGGCGGCCTGTGCCGCCTGCACGCATGATAATCGGCTCAGAGCTTGGATTGAAGCTCCGGCACGATCTGGAAGAGATCTCCGACAAGGCCGTAGTCGGCGACCTGGAAGATGGGCGCATCCGCATCCTTGTTGATGGCGACGATGACCTTGGAATCCTTCATGCCTGCCAGATGCTGGATGGCGCCGGAGATGCCCACCGCAAGGTAGAGCTGCGGGGCCACGACCTTGCCGGTCTGGCCCACCTGCCAGTCGTTCGGCGCGTAGCCGGCGTCGACCGCCGCGCGGCTGGCCCCCACCGCGGCACCCAGCTTGTCGGCCAGAGGCAGGATCACTTCCTCGAACTTCTCCTTGGAGCCGAGCGCCCGGCCGCCCGACACGATCACCTTGGCCGCCGTCAGATCCGGACGCTCCGAGGCCGCGACCTCCTCGCCCACGAAGCGCGAGCCGCCCGCATCGCCGGCCGCAGCGACCGCTTCCACCGGCGCGCTGCCGCCTTCGCCCGTCTCGCCGAAGGCCGCCGTGCGCACCGTCAGCACCTTCTTGCCGTCGCGCGACTTCACCGTCTCGATGGCGTTGCCGGCATAGATCGGGCGCTGGAACGTATCGGGGCCGTCCACCGCGATGATGTCGGATACCTGCATTACGTCCAGCAGCGCCGCGACGCGCGGCAGCGCGTTCTTGCCGTGGGTGGTGGCCGGCGCCACGATGGCGTCGTAGCCATCGGCCAGCCCAACGATCAGCCCAGCCAGCGGCTCGGCAAGGCCGTGCCCGTAGGCCGCGTCGTCGGCATGCAGCACCTTGTCCACGCCGGCAAGGCGTGCGGCGGCGGCGGCCACGTCCGACGCGCCCTGCCCCGCCACCAGGATGTGGACCGGCGCGCCCAGCTGCGACGCCGCGCTCAGCGCCTTGGCCGTCTCGCCCGACAGATGGGTGTTGTCGTGTTCGGCGATCAGTAGTGTCGTCATCTTGCTGCCTCCCGCAATATCAAAGAACGCCGGCTTCGGTCTTCAGCTTGCCGATCAGCTCGTCCACCGAGCCGACCTTCACACCGGCCTGTCGCTTGGCCGGCTCCGCCGTGTTCAGCACCTCGAGCCGCGGCGCGAGGTCGAGGCCCATATCGGCCGCCGACCGCTCGTCCAGCGGCTTCTTCTTTGCCTTCATGATGTTGGGAAGCGAGGCGTAGCGCGGCTCGTTCAGCCGCAGATCCGTCGTCACGATGGCCGGCAGCGCCAGCGACACCGTCTGCAGCCCGCCATCGACCTCGCGCGTCACCTCGGCATTGCCGTCGGCCACGGACAGCTTCGAGGCGAAGGTGCCCTGCGGCCAGCCCAGAAGCGCCGCCAGCATCTGGCCGGTCTGGTTGCTGTCGTCATCGATCGCCTGCTTGCCGAGAATGACGAGGTCGGGCTTTTCTTCCTCGACGATGGCGCGCAGAACCTTGGCAACGCCAAGCGGCTCGACCCGTTCGTCGCTCTTGACCAGGATCGCCCGGTCGGCACCCATCGCAAGCGCCGTGCGCAGCGTTTCCTGCGCCTGCTGCGGCCCGACGGAAACCACGACGATCTCCTCGACCCCGCCCTTTTCCTTCTGGCGGATCGCCTCTTCCACCGCGATCTCGTCGAACGGGTTCATGCTCATCTTCACATTGGCAAGATCGACGCCACTGCCATCGGACTTGACGCGAATTTTCACATTGTAATCGACAACGCGCTTGATGCAGACCAGTATCTTCATGGACCTCGGTTTTCTCCCTCGTCATGCCCTGTCGGCGCCTGCCAAAGGCATAAGCATAATTTACGTTTACGTCAAAGCTTGAACCGTTCCAGCTTTAACTCCGCGTTGCGCCGGGTACCCATAGAACATCGGCCCGGCCCTCGTCATTGGCGATGCGCGCCGCAACGAAAAGCCAGTCCGACAGGCGGTTGACATACTGAAGTGCCGGGTCGGAAACCGTCTCGCCATCCACCCTCGACAGGCCCACCATCAACCGCTCGGCCCGCCGGGCGACGGTCCGGGCATGGTGCAGGTGGGCGGATGCCGGCGTGCCCGCAGGCAGCACGAAGGAGTTCAACGGCTGAAGGCGCGCATTCATGGCGTCGATCTCGCGCTCCAGCCTGTCGACCTGCCCCTTCGTGATCGCAAGGCGCTCATATGGCAGGGGTTTGCCGGTGTCGGGCGTCGCCAGATCGGCGCCAAGGTCGAACAGGTCGTTCTGGATACGCGCCAGCGCCGCATCCGCAGGCGCATCGGCATGCAGCCGCGCCACGCCGATGACGGCGTTCAACTCGTCGACCGTGCCATAGGCTTCGATGCGCAGATCGTCCTTCGGGCGGCGCTCGCCGGTGCCGAGCGCGGTCGTGCCCTTGTCTCCGGTGCGGGTGTAGATGCGCGTCAGGCGTACCATCGGTCTCCTATCCGGTCAGCGTGCGAATACGAGAAAGATGACGATGATGAGAACGGCGATCGCCTGCAACATCACGCGAAGGCGCATCAGTTGCTGCGACCGGTTGCCGGGCCCGCCCACCAGCATGTTGCGCAGGCCCGCCACCAGCACGGCAACGACGGCCAGCATCACGGCGAGGGCCAGATAGGTCAGAAAGGAGGACATACGGGCATTCCAGTTGCTTTCCCTCGATATAGTCGGAATGGCCCGTGCTTCAAACCGGCTTGCGGGCGGGACGCATAGCCGCATGGACGCCGGCGCCGGCAATGACGAGGCCCAGCAGCTGCACCAGCGTCAGGCTTTCGCCGAACAGCAGAAACGCCATCACGGCCGTAACGCCCGGTGTCAGATACATCAGCGACGCCACCTTGGAGACGGCCCCTTCGCGGATCATGAACAGCAGCAGCAGGATCGCCCCGATAGACAGGACGACCGTCAGCCAGACCAGCGCGAAAACCAGCTCTCCCGTCCAGTCGACGGCCATCGTCTCAGTCGCAATCGCCATCAGGGTAACCGGCAGCAGCGCACCGACATATTGCAGCGCCGTCCCGGTGCGCAGATCGACCCCGCCGACGAAGCGCTTCTGCCAGACCGTCCCGGCCGAGATGGCGATGGCCGCCAGGATCACCGGCACGAGGGTCTGCCATCGGTAGACGCCGTCGGGCGACAGGTTCGGCACCACCACCAGCCCGACGCCCAGAAGCCCCAGAAGCAGCCCCATCCAATGGCGCGGCGTGATGCGCTCGCCAAGGAAGGACGCTGCCATCAACGCGGTCACGATGGGCTGCAGGCCGACGATCAGTGCGGCAATCCCGGCAGGCAGGCCGTGCCGGACCGCATAGAAGACACCGCCCAGATACAGGCCGTGGATCAGGCTTCCGGCGATGCAGGCGTGCAGCGCCGGCCTGCCGCGCGGCCAAGGGGCGCGCGTCAGCAAGACCCAGGGCAGCAGCAGGCACAAGGCCAGCGCGAAGCGCATGGCCAGGAAGGTGAACGGCTCGGCATGCGGCATCGCATAGCGCGCACCGATGAAGCCGGTGGACCAGATGAGAACGAAGAGCGCAGGAAACAGTGGGACGAGCCGGATCATGATCGGTGCCGGCAGGACCGGCCTTGGGGATGGAATTACAGGTTCCAATCCCGTATCAGGCAAAGCAGGCGGTTGAAAGCACCGACCGGTTGCCGCCCTGGTGTCAGCATCTGTTGCCACGGTCCATCACAGCGATCCACCCGCCGGTTCCATGTCCCTTATCCTGTCCATCATCGTTCCCGTCTTCGGTCTGATCGCACTTGGCTACGGTGCCGGCCGTGCCCGCCTGCTGCCGAACTCCGCACCCGAAGCGCTGTCGGCATTCGTCTTCGTCGTGGCGATGCCGACGGTGCTGTTCCGAACGTTGGCCACCGCACGCTTCGATGCCGGCAATCCGCTGGCGCTGTGGGTTTCCTATTTCGCCGG
Source organism: Aureimonas altamirensis (assembly GCF_001463885.1). Taxonomy (GTDB): domain Bacteria; phylum Pseudomonadota; class Alphaproteobacteria; order Rhizobiales; family Rhizobiaceae; genus Aureimonas; species Aureimonas altamirensis. The sequence continues at coordinate 291,747 of NZ_BBWQ01000020.1, forward strand.
TGTCGTCGTGGTGTTCGCGCTCGGCATGCTGGTGGCGCGTCGGCTTGGCCGCAGCGACCGGCGCGCCGCCGTCATCGCCGGTGTCGGGGCGAGCTTCTCCAACCTCGTCTTCGTCGGCGTTCCCATCGCCACGCTGGCCTATGGCCAGGAGGGCCTCAGCGTCCTTGCCATGCTGCTGGCGGTCCATCTGCCGCTGATGATGATGGGGTCCACGCTCCTCATCGAGCGCGCCGCGCTTCTGGATGCGCGCGACGACGCGTCCGGCGGCGGGCAACGGCTTCCGGTCGCGGATATCGCGTTGCGGGTCGGGCGCAACCTCGTCAAAAGCCCGCTCATTCTCGGTATATTCGCGGGGTTGGCCTTCCGCCTGACCGGCCTGCCCCTGACGGGCCCGCTGGGGGACATCGTCACCCTGATGGCCGGCGCGGCCGGGCCCGTGGCGCTGTTTTCGCTGGGCCTGACGATGACGCGGTTTCGTGTGCGGGGCGACATGCCGGTGGCACTGGCGATCTCGGGGCTGGCGCTCATTGTCCAGCCGGTCGCGGTCCTCGGCGTGGGTGCGCTGCTGCTGCCGCGCGAATGGCTGGCGCTGACGGTGGCGATGGCCGCCTGCCCCTCGGGCGTCAACGCCTATCTCTTCGCCACCTATTTCCGCAGCGGCGAAGGTATTGCCGCAACGACCATCATAATGACGACGGCCCTGTCTGCCGTCAGCCTGACGGTCTGGTTGCTTCTGCTCGCATAGGGGGCAAGCCGACCATCCGGCGGATATCGGCGGGCGTCAGGCCGGCCGCGCGGAACGTCGACAGCGCCACCGACTGTATGCTTTTCGACAGTTTGCGGCCCTCGGCATCGAGGATGAGATCGTGGTGATGGTAGATGGGAGCCGGCAGGCCCAGAAGCGCCTGCAGCACCCTGTGCACCGAGGTGGCGGGCGCCAGGTCGCGCCCGCGCACCACGTGCGTTATGCCCTGCAGCGCATCGTCGACGACCACCGACAAATGATAGCTGGTGGGCACGTCCTTTCGCGCCAGGACCACGTCGCCCCACAGCGCCGGCTCGGCGAGGATCTCGGCTTCGCCGTCCTCGCCGCCGGTTTCCACGAAGGACAATGCACCGACGCGCCGGATCGCCTCCGCCATGTCGAGCCGCCACGCATAGGGCATGCCTTCGGCGATGGCCGCGCGCCGCTCGTCTTCGTCCATGTTTCGGTCGAGGCGCGGATAGAGCGGCGCGCCGTCCGGATCTCTCGGATAAAGCAAGCCGGTCTCGTCTTCCGAAGCGGCGGCAAACGCCCTTGTGTCGCCGCGCGTCATGAAGGCCGGGTAGGCCAGCCCGTCATCGGCCAGCGCCATGAGGGCGGCCTGGTAGTCCGCGAAATGCTCGGACTGCCGGCGGAAGGGCGGTGGCGGCAGCACGCCGAGCCAGGCGAGGTCGTCCACCAGCGCGGCCTCCAGCGCGGGCGTGCAACGGGCCGTATCGATATCCTCCAGCCGCAACAGCAACGTGCCGCCCGCCTCTGCCGCCAGGTCGGCGTTGATCAGCGCGCTATAGGCGTGGCCGAGGTGCAGCGCCCCGTTCGGGCTGGGCGCAAAGCGAAATACGGGCGCCGCGATGGACTGGACCATGACTCCTCTTATCTTCAGCTCCATGATTCGAAGCCTGGATGATATCAGCATAGGGCTCGACGCCCTCGCCGCCATGGACGAGCGCCTTCTGCCCGTCATCGAAAGGGCGGGCGCCTTGCCCCTGCGCGCCGGCGATCCGGGCTTGCCCGGCCTTGCCGCAACCCTGATGGGCCAGCAGGTTTCGAGCGCCAGCGCCACGGCGATCACCAGCCGGCTCGCCGGCATGGTGGACCTGAACGACGCAGCGTCCATCCTGGCCCTGGACGACACGGCGTTTCGCACCGCTGGCTTGTCGCGCGCCAAGGAGCGGACGCTTCTCGCCATCGCCTCCGCCGTCATCACCGGCACGCTCGACTTCGACCGCATCGCAGCCGCCGACAGCCGGGCTGCGATTGCCGAACTGACGGCCGTTCCCGGCATCGGCCCATGGACGGCGGAGTGCTATCTCCTCTTCTGCCTCCGCCGGGAAGATGTCTTCCCCGCCGGCGACCTTGCCTTGCAGGTGGCGGTGGCGCACGCCTTCGGGATGGAAGAGCGCCCCGGCGACAGGCCCCTGCGGGCGATGGCCGAGCTGTGGTCGCCGCACCGCTCGGTGGCCGCGCGCCTGTTCTGGGCATATTACGCGGCCGTCACCCGCCGGGACGCCACCCCTGCCGCGTTGCAACAAGACGGAAAGAGCCTGTGAATCCGTCCGCATGCCCTGTTTGTCCGGCTTCACAAAGCCGACATGATGCGCCACGATAGTGCCACAGCGAATTCTTCGGGCATGAGCATCGTATCATCGCAGGACCGGATTCGATTTTGCGAGATGCTGCTTCGGTAGAGGAGACCATCCTTGACGATCGCGGTGCATTCCGGTCTGACTCCGGCTCTGGTATTGAACGCCGATTTCAGACCGCTCAGCTATTACCCACTCTCGCTCTGGTCCTGGCAGGATACGATCAAGGCGGTCTTCCTGGACCGCGTCAATATCCTGGCCGAATACGACGTCGCGGTGCATTCGCCGTCCTTCTCGATGCGCCTGCCCTCGGTCGTCTGCCTCAAGACCTACGTCAAGCCGGCGCGGCACCCGGCCTTCACCCGGTTCAACGTCTTCCTGCGGGATCGTTTCCAGTGCCAGTATTGCGGCTCGCCGCACGACCTGACCTTCGATCATGTCATTCCGCGTTCGCGCGGGGGGCTGACCACCTGGGACAACGTCGTGGCGGCATGCTCTCCCTGCAACCTGCGCAAGGGCGGGGCCATGCCGCAGGATGCCGGCATGTTCCCGGCACAGAAGCCCTTCCAGCCCACGGTGCACGAGTTGCACAACAACGGGCGGATGTTCCCGCCCAACTTCCTGCACGAAAGCTGGCTCGATTATCTCTACTGGGATTCGGAACTGGAGCCCGAATAGGCCCTCAGCCGCGTCGCAACGCCGTTCGGAAGGCCGCGAAGGCAAGGAGTGCGGCCGCGATCACGTTCCAGCCGGCCATGGAAAGGCCGAGGACACGCAAGGCAGCCTCGCCGCAGGATGGCGGGCGGACCGCATCCAGGCTGGACAGGAGATCGCCCGTCAGGTCCATGGCGGCACCGGCGGCACAATCCGCCGGGCCTGCCCAGAACCCCCATTCGACCCCGGCGTGATAGACGCCGAGCGCCAGCGTCCAGAGCATCAGGATGCCGATAAGTGCGAACAGGCCGCGTATGATGGCCTGCGGCAGGCGCACCGACACCGCCACGATCGTGGCGATGCCGACGCCGAGTCCGATATAATAGGGCGTCCGCTGTTCGAGGCAGAGCGCGCAGGGCATATAGCCCCCCACATGCTGGAACAGGAGGGCGGTGCCTACCACGGCCCCCATTGCGAGGGTCAGGCCAACTGCGGCGACGCCCTGTCCGGCTTGCGACTGTGCCATGCTGCACTCCACGATATGTCGCGGATCGCGATAGCATGGCCGCCGCGCACCGGCAAAGGGTCAGTTGGCGGTTGCCAATGCTGCGTCGTAGCGCTGGGAAATCACGTCCCAGTTGACCACGCCCCACCATGCCGACAGATATTCCGGACGCCGGTTATTGTACTTCAGATAGTAGGCGTGCTCCCAGACATCGTTGCCGATGATGGGCGTTCCCTTATCCTCGGCCACGTCCATCAGCGGATTGTCCTGGTTGGGCGTGGTCGTGATCTCGAGTTCGTTTGCGTCGTTGACGATCAGCCACACCCAGCCCGAGCCGAAGCGCCCGGCCCCAGCCTGGTTGAAGGCCGTCTTGAAGGCGTCCATATCGCCGTAGACCGCCTCGATCGCCGCCGCGAGCTCTTCTGATGGTTCGCCGGCCGCGTCGGGCGCCACCATGCTTTCCCAGAAGAACGTGTGGTTCCAGTGTCCGCCGGCATTGTTGCGCACCGCCGCCGGATAGGTGCCGGCATTGACCACGAAATCCTCCAGCGTCACGCCTTGCAACGCCTCGTCCGCAGCCACGGCCTTGTTGAGATTGTCCACATAGGCGCGGTGATGCTTGTCATGATGAAGCGTCATCGTTTCGGCGTCGATGACCGGGTCGAGGGCGTCGGCCGCATAAGGCAGATCGCCCAGCGTGAACGGCGCCTCGGTCGTGGCGGCGTCCTGCGCCAAAGCAGGACCGGCCATCAGGCCGGCGATGATCAGGGTAGGCAAGCCTGCGAGTTTCAGCATGTTGGAATCCCTTTTGCTGCACGTCTGTGCATTGGACCGGGGAGCTAGGGCACCGCATCGATCTGCAACCGGGCATCGCGCCGCAGGGAGAACACACTTGCTTGAATTCCAGAATCCGAATCCGCCGCCGGGACCGCTTGGCAAAGTCCCGCGTTGCACTTACAGAATGCGATGGAAAGGATGCCTCCCCATGGTTGAGAATGCCGAAGTCGGTGGCGCGCCGGGGAATATATCGTCCTTTGCCGATCGTTGTGCACGCGAACCGATCCATATTCCCGGCAGTATACAACCGCATGGATTTCTGCTGGTCGTGGACGGTGCGTCGCACGCCGTCATCGCTGCCAGCGCCAATGCAGGGCCGCATCTGCGGATAGAAGGCGCCGTCATCGGAGCCAGGCTCACCGACATCCTGCCGCAGGCGCAACCTGTATTGGCACTGGACGCCGGCGAGCCGACGGACGGACCGGCCACGTTCGGCCGCGTGGACCTCGGCGGGGCGACTTACGAGATGCTGGCGCATGCGAGCGGCCGGTTCATCATCGTGGAACTCGAGGAAGCGGATGCCGAGGCGGCCGGCTCGCTCGATACGCTCTATCCGCAGATCCGCCGCTTCGTTTCGGAAAGCCGCAGCCACGCCACCCTGGAAGAGCTGAACGCGGCTGCCGCGCGCATCGTGCGCGCGCTGACCGGCTTCGACCGCGTGCTGGTCTATCGTTTCGACGCGCACTGGAACGGCACCGTGATCGCCGAAGACGGCAACGGCAAGCTTCCCTCTTACATGGACCTGCGTTTTCCGGCCGCCGACATACCGGCGCAGGCGCGGGAGTTGTATCGCCTCAACCGGCTGCGCATCATTCCGGATGCCGCCTACGAGCCGGTGCCGCTTCTGCCGGCGGACGGCGAGCCGATAGACCTCAGCTATTCGGCGCTGCGCAGCGTTTCCCCGGTGCATGTCGAGTACATGCGCAACATGGGCACCCCGGCATCCATGTCCATCTCGCTGGTCGAGGGCAATCGTCTGTGGGGCCTGATCTCGTGCCACAACGCCACACCACGCCGGGTGCCCGCCCATGTGCGCACGGCCTGCGACTTTCTTGGACAGGTCGTCGCCCTGCAGATCGGAGCGCGGCTGCGCAGCGAGGAAACCGCCCAGCGCGTCGCGCGCCATGCCATCGAGGCGCGGCTTCTGTCGGCGATGGCGTTGAGCAGCCAGTATTCGCAAGGGCTCTCGGACAGCCCGCAGGATCTGCTTGCACTGACCGACGCGGCCGGCGCCGCCGTCGTGACCAACGATCGACTGGAGATGGTCGGCGAAACCCCGGGCGAGGATGCGATCCGCGATCTCGTCGCCTGGCTGTTCCGCACGCAGTCGCATGACGAGGTGTTCTCGACGGATTCGCTCGCCGAGACCTTGCCCCGTGCCGAGGCCTATGCGGCAACGGGCTCCGGCGTGGTGGCCATCTCGATTTCGCAGCTCCACCCGAGCTACGTTGTGTGGTTCCGGCCCGAGCAGGTCCAGACCGTGCGTTGGGGCGGCGACCCCCGTAAAACCACCGACCCGCGCCAGGAGCGGCTGAACCCGCGCACGTCCTTCGAGATGTGGAAGGAAACGGTGCATCGGCGGTCCGCCCCATGGACGCCGGCGCAATTGGCAGCCGCCGCCAGCCTGCGCAATGCCATCGTCGGGATCGTCATGCGCAAGGCCGAGGAAATGGCCGGGCTGACCGAGGAACTGCGCCGAAGCAACCGCGAGTTGGAAGCCTTTTCCTATTCGATCAGCCACGATCTGCGCGCGCCGTTCCGCCATATCGTGGGCTTTGCCGAACTGCTCAAGGAGAGTTCCGCGATCGGCGAGGACAAGCGCGCCGGCCGCTATGTCGACACCATCATCGATTCGGCTTTGTCGGCCGGTCGCCTTGTCGACGATCTCCTGGGATTCTCGCAGATGGGCCGCTCGAAGCTGGTGCCGGTCCGCGTCAACATGAACCGGCTGGTCGGCGAAGTGCTGCGCATGCAGAAAACCGAAACCGGCGATCGCAGCATCGACTTTACGGTGGAGGAGCTGCCCGCCGTCGACGGTGACCCGATCTTCCTGCGGGCCGTGTGGCAGAACCTTATCGGCAATGCGATCAAGTACACGCGCGGCACGGACCCCAGCCACATCACCATCGGCGCGCAGGCCGGCGAGGACGAGGACATCTACTTCATCCGGGATGACGGCGTCGGCTTCGACATGCAATATGTCGACAAGCTGTTCGGCGTTTTTCAACGCCTGCATCGGATCGAAGACTACGAGGGTAGCGGCATCGGCCTCGCCAATGTGCGTCGCATCGTCGACAGGCATGGCGGTCGCACCTGGGCCGAAGGCTCGCCCGGCAAGGGCGCGACATTCTATTTCTCACTTCCTCGCCTTACGGAGGGCGATTGATGCCGGATATCAAACCGATTCTGCTTGTCGAGGACAATCCGAACGATCTGGAACTGACCCTGCACGCCTTGGAGCGCAGTCTTCTGGCAAACGAGGTCGTCATTGCGCGCGACGGCGCCGAGGCGGTGGACTGGCTGAAGACGACCGGCGCGCACAAGGACCGCGAGACGGGCGACCCGGCGGTCGTGCTGCTGGACCTCAAGCTGCCCAAGCTGGACGGACTCCAGGTGCTGGAGCGCATCAAGACCGACGATGAGCTGAAGCATATCCCGGTCGTCATGCTGACCGCCTCCAAGGAGGAAAGCGACCTGGTGCGCAGCTATTCGCTCGGCGTCAACGCCTTCGTCGTCAAGCCGGTGGATTTCAAGGATTTCTTCAAGGCGATCCAGGATGTCGGCGTGTTCTGGGCGATCCTGAACGAACCGCATCCACCGCGGCGGCGCGATCAGGCGATGAAGGTCACCGAGGTATGACGCCACCCCTCGGCGCGACACGCATTCTCAATCTCGAGGACAGCGATCTCGATGCCGCCCTGATCGAGGAGCATCTGCGCCTCGCAGGTATCCGCCACGAAACCCATCGCGTCTGGGACAGGGCGGCCTTCCTTGCGGCACTCGATGCCGGCGGTTTCGACCTGATCCTCGCCGATTATCGGCTGCCGACCTTCGATGGGCTATCCGCACTGGAACTGGCCCGCATCCACGCGCCCGACATCCCCTTTATATTCGTGTCCGCGACACTGGGCGAGGAAGTGGCGATCGAGGCGCTCAAGAAGGGGGCCACGGATTACGTCATCAAGTCTCGGCTGGGGCGGCTCGGCTCCAGCGTGGCGCGCGCCCTCCGGGAGGGTGCGGAGCGCCGCGCCCGCGAGTTTGCGGAGGAAGAGTCCGTCAATACGCGCAGGCGTCTCAGCGCCGCGCTCAGCGTGGCCGAAATCGGCACATTCGAGTGGATGCTCTCCGACGACACGGTGATCCTGGACGAGCGTTCGCTTGAAATCCTCGGCCTCGACGGCGCAGCCGTGCGCCTGATGGAAGAGTTCAAGTCGATCATCGCGCCGGACGATTTCGCGCGCGTGCGGGAGGCGGCCTATGCCGGACGGGGAACGCGCGAGCGCTTCGCCGTCGAGTTCCGCGTCGAGCACAAGCATGGCCTGGTGCGCGACGTGGCGGTGGTGGGCGACTGGTTCGGGGCCGAGGGAGATAAAGACGAGCGCGGCATCGGCGTCCTGCAGGATGTGACGGACCAGAAGGCCTCGCGCGAGCGGCAGGCCATCGTGGTGCGCGAGTTGCATCACAGGGTCAAGAACAGCCTGTCCACCGTTCAGTCCGTCATCAATTTCACGCTCAAGACCTCGCCGGACATGGCGGCTTTCCGCGACGGCATTTCGGCCCGCATCGCTTCCCTCGCCCGCAGCCATGCCCTTCTGACCAACGATCAATGGCGCGGCATTCTGCTGCGGGAGGTCATTTCCTCGGAACTTGCGGCCTATGATGATGGTTCGCGGATCAGTTTATCGGGACCATCGGTGTACCTGCCATCCGAATTGGCGGTCTCCTTCGCCATGGCGATACACGAGTTGACGACGAATGCCGCCAAGCACGGCGCGTTGTCCACGCGGGACGGAGCCGTGACGATCGATTGGTCCATCGACCGGGAGGACGATGTGGATATGCTGGAAATCGTCTGGCAGGAGAGCGGCGGTCCGCCCATACTCGACGAGCCCACACGCAAGGGCTTCGGCACGACGCTGCTGCAGCGCCTGCTGACGATGCAGATCGGCGGAACCGTCGTGTCCACCTTGCCGCGCGACGGGGCGCGGGTCGTTATCCGGGCGCCCTTGATGGATGTATCCCCCTCTCCCATGGGCGATGCGCGTGCAGGCCTCTGACATGAAGGACCTGTGGGCGGGCAAGCGCGTTCTCGTTGCGGAAGACAACCCGCTCGTGGCGATGGATATCGAGGATACGCTCCTGGCGGTCGGCGCACAGGTGGTCGGCCCCGTAGCCGCGGCGGCGGATGCGGTCAGCCGTTGCCTGAACGGGCCGCTGGATGCCGCCATCCTGGATTTCAACCTGCATGGAGGGCCGGTGACGCCCGTCCTGGAAATCCTGTGGGAGCGTTCGGTGCCGATGGTGATCTGCACCGGTGCCGGCCTGCCGCAGGAGGTCAGCTCGCGCTTTCCCGGCCTGCGTGTCTGCCTGAAGCCCGTGGTTCCCGAAACGCTGCTGACCCGCCTGAGCGAAGCGCATGAGGCGGTGATGGCGGGTCGCTGAGGCGGGGCCTGTCAGATATCCAGGCTGACGACGATGGGGACATGGTCCGATGGCCGCTCCCACCCCCGCGCGTCACGCAGGATTTCGACCGAGGTCAGATGCGGTGAAAGATCCGCGGAAGACCAGACATGGTCGAGCCGGCGTCCCCTGTCGGCCGCCGTCCAGTCCTTCGCGCGGTAGCTCCACCAGGTATAGACCTTTTCCGGCAGCGGCAGCGCCTGCCGCACGAGATCGCTCCAGCCCCCTTCCGCGATCACCCGAAGCAGGCCCTCGGTCTCCACGGGCGTGTGCGACACGACCTTCAGAAGCTGCTTGTGCGACCAGACATCCTCGGGGAAAGGCGCGATGTTGAGATCGCCGACCAGGATGGACGAGACGCCCGGCTCTCCCGACGCGCGCATGGATCGCATCTCTTCCACGAAATCCAGCTTGTGCCGGAATTTGGGGTTGATGGCCGGGTCCGGCTCGTCGCCTCCGGCGGGGACGTAAAGATTGTGAACCCGTATGGCCCGCTGCCCGACCGCGATCCTGGCCGAGAGGTGGCGTGCATCGCCGACGGCGCAGTAATCCTGGGTGACGACATCGTCGAAGGGCATTTTCGAAAGCGTGGCCACCCCGTGATAGCCCTTCTGGCCGTTCATCGCGATATGCGGGTAGCCCAGCGCCTCGAAACGCTCGCGCGGGAACAGGTCGTTCGGGCATTTCGTCTCCTGGAGGCACAGGACATCGGGGGCCACCTCCATGATCAGCCGTTCGACGATCGGCATGCGCAGGCGCACCGAGTTGATATTCCATGTTGCGATCTTGAAGGCCACGGGCGCTAGCACACTTTTCGGGTTCGGGCAGACAGGTTCCTTATGGACAAGGCACCCTGTCGCATCAACCCGCCGGAGGTGACATGTTCGAAGGCTTTGAAATGCGCAAGGTTGCCGGGGCGGGCGCCGATATTCACATGCGCATCGGCGGCGATGGACCGCCCTTGCTGCTGTTGCACGGCTTTCCGCAGACCGGCGCGATGTGGGCCACGATCGCGCCGGCCCTCGCACAGCGCTTTCGCCTCTTCGTTCCCGACATGCGGGGTTACGGCCAATCATCGACGCCGGACAGCAAGGGCGGCTCGGCCTATACCAAGCGCGTCATGGCGCAGGACATGGTTGCCGCCATGCAGGCGCTGGGCCACGAGCGCTTCGCCGTCGCCGGCCACGACAGGGGTGCGCGTGTCGCGTACCGGATGGCCCTCGACCACCCGTCGACCATCAGCCGGCTGGCGGTCCTGGATATTCTGCCGACGGCCGAAGTGTGGCGCCATATGAACGCCGAGGAGGCGCTCGAAACCTATCACTGGATGTTTCTTGCGCAGCCGAACCCCATGCCCGAGCGGCTGATCGGCAGTGACGCGGTGTTCTACCTGGACCATACGATCGCAAGCTGGACGAAATCGCATGCCCTGGCGCCCTTTTCGTCGGAGGCGCTCGCCGAGTACAGGCGCAGCTTCGCAAGGGGCGACTACATCCATGCCGCCTGCGAGGATTACCGCGCCGGAGCCACGGAAGACCGAAGGCTGGACGAGGAAGACCTGGCATCCGGCCGTCGGATCGCCGCCCCGACACTGGCCCTGTGGGGCAGCCACGGGATTGCGGCCTCCGTCGGGGATGTGCTGGCCGTCTGGCGCGGCTGGTGCGAAAACGTCGAGGGCGAGGCCGTCGATTGCGGCCACTTCGTCGTGGAAGAAGCGCCCGAGCCGGTGACGCGGGCGCTTGTCGGCTTCTTTTCGCAGCGCGGCTGAATCAGCCGCGCGTCTGCCCCATGGCAATGGAGTTGTAGGGGATCACGAAGACGGAGGGGTCGATGCGCACCCCTTCCTTCACGTCGTAGATCATCACCGTCGTGTCCTTGCCCTGGGCGTCGCGGATCGTCCACTGGCGCAGATCGTTGGTGTTCGGATCGAACATCATCGTGATGCGCGAATTGCCGAAGACCGACTTGTCACCCATGACGATGGTGGTCAGGTCCGGGCCTTCCTGCACGTTCTGGATATTGGCGCCCGACAGGTCGATGCGCCTGTCCAGGAGCAGCTTCATCGGCGTCTTCGACAGCGGATACAGATCCCACGTGTTCATGCGGCGATTGTTCACCGCGACCTGGCTGCCATCGGCGATAACGCGGAGCGGCTGGCCGCTGTAGTCGAAGCGGATCTTGCCCGGACGCTCGATATAGAACTTGCCCTCGGTCTGGTTTCCGGCGGCGTCGAACTGCACGAAGCTTCCGGCCATGGACTGCACGGACGAGAAGTGATCGGCCACGCGCTGCGCCACGGCGCCGGCCGACTGCGCATAGGCCGGCGCGGCCATGGGCAGCGACAGGGCTGCGGCCAGGGCGAGCGCCCGGATCGGAAGACGATTTCGCGGCCTTTTCGACACAAGTCGATTCCACATGGGGCTAACGGTCCTTTTGTCTTTGGCGTCCCTGCCTGGGAAAGGTTTCTGAATATTCCTCGCCTCGGGCAGTTTTGGGGCGCGTCTTTCCCCTCTCGATCACAAGATGGGGACGGGATGCCGCCATGCTAGTGCCGCGTCCCGGAATCCTCGTTCAGGCATTGTCTGTCGGCACCAGGATTTCGCGTTTTCCGGCATGATTTGCCGGCCCGACCACGCCCTCCTGTTCCATCCGCTCGATGATCGACGCCGCCCGGTTGTAGCCGATCTGCAGCCGCCGCTGGACATAGGAGGTCGAGGCCTTGCCGTCGCGCAGCACGATGGCGACCGCCTGGTCGTACAGATCGGCGGATTCGTCCATGCCACCGGCCGAGCCAGAGCCGCCCGAGGCGATCTCCTCCTCGTCGTCTTCCTCGAGGATCGAGTCGAGATAATCGGGCACGCCCTGCGATTTGAGATGGGAGACGATCGCCTCGACCTCGGAATCGTCGACAAAGGGTCCGTGCACGCGCTGGATACGCCCGCCGCCTGCCATGAACAGCATGTCGCCCATGCCCAGAAGCTGCTCGGCCCCCTGCTCCTGCAGGATGGTGCGGCTGTCGATCTTGGACGTCACCTGGAAGGAGATGCGCGTCGGGAAGTTGGCCTTGATGGTGCCGGTGATGACGTCCACCGAAGGGCGCTGCGTGGCCATGATGACGTGGATGCCGGCGGCACGCGCCATCTGCGCCAGGCGCTGGACGGTGCCTTCGATCTCCTTGCCAGCCACCATCATCAGGTCGGCCATCTCGTCGATGATGACGACGATGTAGGGCAGCGGCTGCAGGTCGAATTCCTCGGACTCGAAGATCGGTTCGCCGGTTTCGCGGTCGAAGCCGGTCTGCACCGTGCGCGAGATGGTCTCGCCCTTGTCGATCGCCTGCGCCACCCTGGTATTGAAACCGTCGATGTTGCGCACGCCGACCTTGGACATCTTGCGGTAGCGGTCTTCCATCTCCCGCACCGTCCACTTCAGCGCCACGACGGCCTTCTTCGGATCGGTGACGACAGGCGACAGTAGATGCGGGATGCCGTCATAGATCGACAATTCCAGCATCTTCGGATCGATCATGATCATGCGGCACTGCGACGGCGACAAACGGTACAGCAGCGACAGGATCATGGTGTTGATCGAGACGGACTTGCCGGAACCCGTCGTACCGGCAACCAGCAGATGCGGCATCTTGGCAAGGTCGGCGATGACCGGCTCTCCGCCGATGGTCTTGCCGAGCGTCAGCGGCAGCTTGCCCTTGTTCTGGCTGAAGCTTTCCGCCGCCAGCATCTCGCGCAGATAGACGGTTTCGCGCTTGCGGTTGGGCAGCTCGATGCCGATGGCGTTCTTGCCGGGGATAACGGCGACACGCGCCGCGATGGCACTCATCGACCGGGCGATGTCGTCGGCAAGGCCGATGACGCGGGACGATTTGATGCCGGGCGCCGGCTCGAGCTCGTAGAGGGTGACGACCGGGCCGGGCCGCACCTCGATGATCTCGCCCTTGACGCCGAAATCGTCCAGGACGCCCTCCAGCAGACGGGCGTTTTCCTGCAGCATCTCGGGCGTCAGGGAATCGTCGCGCGCCAGCGCACGGGGCGGCGACAGAAGGTTGATGGACGGCAGCTCGAAGAATTCCGGCTGGTACGCATGGGCGGGTTCGCCCTGATAGACGCGCGCCGGGGCCGTGTTGCGCGCCGGAGCCGAGGGCGCCGATGCCGGAATGACGCGAACCGGCTTTTCCAGCGACGGCATGGGCGCGGACGCCGGGCGCGATGGCGCGAAGCCGGGGTCCTGGCGCTCCGCACCGGTGTCGTTACCGGGCGTCCGGTTGCGCCCCAGTGTCGGGAAGGCCACGACATTGGCGGGGATGAAGTCGCG
>NZ_BBWQ01000021.1 GCF_001463885.1 Aureimonas altamirensis
GGGGATGAAGTCGCGCCAGCCGCCACTCTTTTCGCGCTGGGGGCGCTCGTCGGCGCGCAGGGGCTGGGTCTCGTCGTCCATATCGAAAGGTGGCGCATCGCCGTAATTGGCCGGCGCGTCGGACATCAGTTCCTCGACCGTCGGCTCGTCGGGTGCGAGGTCCTCGTAACCGTCGAACGCGTCCTCTGCCCGGTCGTCGTGCCCGTCCGCCGCCGCGTAGCCGAGTTCGCCCGTTTCGGGATCGAACGGTTCGTCGTCGCGCTCCCAGCGCTTCTTGCCGAGGCGCGAAGCGGCATAGGAGCCGTTCCAGTCGCTGCGGCCATGGCGCACCGTGGCGCGGCTGGTATCCACGGGCCGCCGCGCGGCTGCGTCCTGATCGGTGGCCGGCTCGGCGAAGACGTCGACATCGTAGGCCTCGTCGAAGGGGGCGGCCTGGGGCGGCTGGGGCCGCTCGGCCGGGTGTGCCCGTGGCTGCGGCGCGGCTGCGACCGTCTGATAGCCATAATCGTCGAAACCATCCATATCGACGGCATCGAACTGCGGCTGCTGCGGCCGCGTGTCCACCACCCGGATCTCGCGCTGGGGGCGGCCCGAAACGGCAGCGGCCGATACCGCCGCCTGCGTCGCTGCCGCCATGGACGGCTCTTCACGCCAGGCCGGGCCGGAACCTGGCTCGCGGCGCTGGATGGGGCGTTGATCGGCCTTCGGCCGGCGGATGCCGGACCATACCGAATAGGCCAGATGGGCGGTTGCGCCCGCCAGAAGCTGCCAGCGGCTTTCGCCGGTATCCTCGTCTTCGATCTCGTCGGCCGTCCTGGGCGCGCGCGGCGCGGCGGCGGCAACAGCCGCCTTGGGGACTGCGCGGCGCGTACGCCCGATGAATCCCAGGCCGGTCAGGTACAGCCAGGCCGCCGGCACCGCCAGGACGATGCCGAGGATGCTTCCGGCAAGGCCCGAAGGGTAGGCCCCGGTCACGAGAGCCGGAAACTTCAGGACGATGTCGCCGGCAATGCCGCCAAGGCCGATCGGCAGCGGCCAGCCGGCGGGTGCGCCGATGCAGCCCAGCGCCGTCGCGGCAAGCAGGGTGCCACCGAGGGCAAACCAGCCGCGCCGTCCGGCACCGTCGATCCTGCGTCCGCCGAGCAGCTTGAGCCCCCAGACGAAGGGCAGGACGATCGTCAGCACAGAGGCAAGGCCGAAGACCTGCATCGCAAGGTCGGCGATGATGGCCCCGGAAGCGCCGGCAAGGTTGCCCACCGGGTTCGAATTGGACTGGCTCAGCGACGGATCGCCCACGTTCCAGGTGGCGAGCGCGGCAGCAAGATAGATCGAAAGGCCGATGAGGGCGACGCCGCCCACGATCAGCAATCCGCTCCGCTGCCTGCCTTCGAATTCGTCTTCTGCGTCGATCGTAGCCATGGTCATTCGCGCTTTGTCCTGTTGCCCGCCGACGACCAGCCGGCATGCGTTCAACGAGACCCGAGCCGCTTGTGGGCAGGTCGGTGTGGTGGGCACGGCCGCGAAACGGCAGCCGGAGGCCCGTCATACCCGACTTTAGGCAAACGAGGTTAAAGGCCCTTTAACCCTGTTCGTAAAGTCGTGATCAGGTTCTGCGGAACGGCGATCCGGCCGTAAATGTTGGACAGGATTATCGCAACCGGGAAGAACGGGCATGGATATCAGGCATGAGGACATGGGCCGAGGCGGCCTTTTCGTAACGGGAGACGGCGAGGACAGGGCCGAGTTGACCTATTCGCCCGCGGGCATCCAGGACGCCTGGGTGTTTGACCACACCTACGTTCCCGAAAAGCTGCGCGGACAGGGCATCGCCGCGAAACTTCTGGATTTCGCCGTCGGCTTCGCGCGGGACAAGGGCATGAAGGTGGTTCCCGCCTGCTCCTATGTGCGTGCCGAGTTCGAGCGGCATCCCGAGCGTTACGCCGATCTTGCGACCGAAGAGAAAAAGCCTTTCGGCCGCGTTTGAAAACATCGACAAAAAAGGGGCGGGCGCCCGGCGCCCGCCCCTTTTCTCATGCGTGTGACAGCGGCGTGCGCCTAGCTGTGGTAGGCGGACTCGCCGTGCGAGGTGAGGTCCAGCCCTTCGCGCTCGGATTCCAGCGTCGGGCGAAGGCCGATCACCAGATCGACGATCTTGTACAGGATCGCCGAGACGATGCCGCAATAGACGATGGTGATGACCACGGCGACGATCTGCGAATAGACCTGGCCGCCCATGCTGACGCCGTCGGCATAGCCGATGCCGCCCAGCGACGACGAGACGAAGATGCCGGTGCCGATGGCGCCGACGATGCCGCCGATGCCGTGGATGCCGAAGACGTCCAGGCTGTCGTCATAGCCGGCAGCCGGCTTCACCACCGCCACGAAGAAGTAGCAGGCGGCGGAAGCGATCGCACCCAGCACGATGGCGCCGATGGGGCCGATCAGGCCGGCGGCGGGCGTGACGGCGACGAGGCCGGCGATGATGCCGGAGACGGCACCCAGCATGGATGCCTTGCCGCGCGCGAGGGCCTCGATCAGTATCCACGCCACGGTGGCGCCGGCCGTGGCCGTGAAGGTGTTGATCATGGCGAGGGCCGCGCCGCTGGTGGCCTCGAGGTTGGAGCCGGCGTTGAAGCCGAACCAGCCCACCCACAGGATGGAGGCGCCAACCATGGTGAGCGTCATCGAGTGCGGAGCCATCATGTCCTTGCCGAGGCCGGTGCGCTTGCCAACCAGCAAGGCGCCGACGAGGCCCGCGATACCGGCGTTGATGTGCACCACCGTGCCGCCCGCGAAGTCGAGCGCCGCGACGCCGCCTGCATGCAGGCCGTTGAAGATGAGGCCGTTGGCGTCCCAGACCATATGGGCGATCGGGAAGTAGACGAGCGTCACCCACAGGATGGTGAACAGAACCACCGCACCGAACTTGATGCGTTCGGCGAAGGCGCCGACGATCAGTGCCGGCGTTATGCAGGCGAACGTCATCTGGAAGGCGATGAACACGTATTCCGGCAGTTCCACGCCATCGGTGAAGGTGGCGACGGTGCTGTCGACGGTCACGCCGGCCAGGAACAGCTTGCCGAAGCCGCCCCAGTACGGGCTGGTCGACCCGCCGAAGGCGAGCGAGTATCCGTAGACGACATAGATGATCATCACGACGGCGCAGATCGTCACGCACTGCATGAGGACCGACAGCATGTTCTTGGCGCGCACCAGGCCGCCATAGAACAGGCTGAGGCCGGGCAGCACCATGAACAGCACCAGCACGGTCGATATGAGCATCCAGGCGACGTCGCCCTTGTCGATGACGGCCACCGCCGTCTCCACAGGGGCCGGCCCGACGCCGGTATCCTGCGCGAGCGCCATGCCGGCGGTGGCGAGAACGCCCCCGAGCCCGCCGGCGACAACTGACTTCAAGTATCTCATTTGAACTGTCCCCTTACAGCGCGTTGGCGTCAGTTTCGCCCGTGCGGATCCGCAGGGCGCTATCGATGCCATAGACAAAAATCTTCCCGTCACCGATCTGGCCGGTCTTGGCTGATGCCGCTATGGCATCGACGGCCGCTGCCACCGCGTCGGACGGCAGGACCACCTCGATCTTCAGTTTCGGCAGGAAGCTCACGGCATACTCGTTGCCGCGATAGATTTCGGTATGGCCTTTCTGCCGGCCATAGCCTTTCACCTCGGTGACGGTGAGCCCTTCGATGCCGAGGGCGATGAGCGACTCCCGCACCTCGTCGAGCTTGAATGGTTTGATGATCGCCACGACGATCTTCATCTGTCTTGACCTTGAGCGGGGAAACGCGGCTCCCCGAAACGCCGACGCCGCTGCAGCGGACCTTTAGCCTGGTTTCGGGGCAGGCCGCGCCGGTAGCCGGCACGGCCTGCCCCTCGTTTCATGGCCGGAGCGCCGACGCGCCCCGACAGCCCCGGACGCGCGTCAGACGCGCGCGGCCGAGAATTCCGGATAGGCCTCCACGCCGACTTCGGCGCGGTCCAGACCCAGGGCCTCTTCCTCTTCGCTCGGGCGCACGCCGATGGTGGCCTTGATGGCGAACCAGACGATGCCGGTGGCGACGAGGGTGAAGGCGCCAACGGCCAGAATGCCGATGATCTGCGCCGAAAAGCTCGTGTCCGGGTTGGTGAAGGGGACGGCAAGCGTGCCCCAGATGCCGGCCACGAGATGCACCGGGATGGCGCCGACGACGTCATCGATCTTCAGTTTGTCGAGCAGCGGCACGGTGACGACCACGAGCGCCGCGCCGATGCCGCCGATGATGGCAGCCGACAGGAACGTCGGGGTCAGCGGCTCGGCCGTGATGGCCACAAGCCCGCCCAGCGCGCCGTTGAGCGCCATGGTGACATCGACCTTCTTGTACAGGATCTGCATGATGACCATCGACACGATCACGCCGGCCGCGGCCGCCGTATTGGTGTTGACGACAACCCGGCCCACCGAGGCGGCATCCTCGAGCGTGCCCAGCGCAAGCTGCGAGGCACCATTGAAGCCGAACCAGCCGAACCACAGGATGAAGGCGCCCAGCGTCGCCAGCGGGATTGACGATCCCGGCATGGCCACGACCCGGCCGTCGGCACCGTAGCGGCCCTTGCGCGCACCGATGATGAGCGCACCGGTCAATGCGGCCCAGCCGCCGACCGAATGGACCAGGGTGGAACCGGCGAAGTCCGAGAAACCGATCTCCGACAGCCAGCCGCCACCCCACTGCCAGGCGCCCGTAACCGGGTAGATCGCGCCGCAGAGGATGACGACGAACAGCAGGAAGGGCCACAGGCGGATGCGCTCCGCTACCGTGCCCGAGACGATCGAGGCGGCGGTGGCGCAGAACATCGACTGATAGAAGAAATCCGTGGCCAGCGAATAGTCGCCCGTATCGGCGGACGGGGCGGGGAAGGTCATCGGTGCGATCTGGCCGAACCAGCCGCCATCGACGCCGGAGTACATGAGATTGTAGCCGACCAGCCAGTAGACGAGCACGCCCGTCGAGTAGAGCGAGATATTCTTGAGGCACTGCATGGACACGTTCTTCGACCGGACTAGGCCGGCCTCGAGCATGCAGAAACCCGCTGCCATCCACATGACGAGGATGCCGCCGAGAAAGAACAGAAGCGTGTTGAAGACGTAGAAATAGGGGTCTGCCGCGGCGGCCGCGGCGTCGGGTGCGGCATCCTGCGCATAGGCTGCACCGGTGGACAGGGCGCCGATGACGGCGGCGGACATGGCTATCTTTGGTATCTGCATCGTTTGGACGTTCCTTGAAGCGTTCCGAAGATCAGGCGCCGACCGGCGGCGCCCGCCGGCTTTAAAGGGCGTTGACGTCGGTTTCGCCCGTGCGGATGCGCACGGCCTGCTCGATGCCGAAGACGAAGATCTTTCCATCGCCGATCTGGCCGGTCTTGGCGGCGGCGGCGATGGCATCGACCGCAGCCGGCACCATGTCGCTTGCCACGGCGATCTCGACCTTCAATTTCGGCAGGAAGCTGACGGCATATTCGGTGCCGCGATAGATTTCCGTATGGCCCTTCTGGCGCCCGTAGCCCTTGACCTCGGTTACGGTCAGGCCCTGGATGCCCACCGCGGTCAAAGCTTCGCGGACTTCGTCCAGCTTGAATGGCTTGATGATCGCCATCACGATTTTCATGTTCACCTCGACGTATCTGGCGAAAGCCCCGCATTAAGGCGACGCCCGCGCTTTGCGTTCAGTCCCCCGACACTCGCCGGTTCATGACGCTAAGAGGTGAAACAAGACTCGTGCCAACTGCCTTAGGCTTGTGCGAAACAGCGCTTTTACCGCGATTTCGCCTTATTCAGGCCACTTGAAGCCTGATTTGGCGGCAGCAAGGCACTGGTGGCCTGCCGCCGACTTGGCCAGATTGTGCAAAGATTATGCAGGTTGCTGCTTTCTTGGCCGGATAAGGCCTTCCTGCGCCACGGATGCCACCAGCACCCCATCCGGCGTGAACAGCGAGCCGCGCGTCAGGCCGCGCCCGCCGGACGACGACGGGGAATCCTGTGTGTACAGCATCCACTCCGACACACGGACCGGCCGGTGAAACCACATGGCATGGTCCAGGCTGGCAGCCTGTATGCGCCGGTCGAACACGGAAAGCCCATGGGCGAACAGCGAGGTATCGAGAAGGGTCATGTCCGACAGGTAGGCCAGGACGGCAGCGTTGAGATGAGGGTCGTCGCCGATGTCGTCCACCAGCCGCACCCAGATATTCTGGTGCGGCGGCAGCTTGTTGTCGGTCAGATAGTGATCGAGCGAGACGGGCCGGAATTCCACCGGGCGCGGGCGCTGCCAGTACCGCTTCACCGATTCCGGCGCATCCGAGAGGATAAGCCGGTTCAGTTCCTTGTAAGGCACGTCTTCCGGCCCCGGCACGGCCGGCATCGGAACCTGGTGCGACAGCCCCTCCTCTGCCCGCTGGAAGGACGCCGACAGGGTAAAGATCGCTTCGCCATGCTGGACGGCGGTCACCACGCGGGTCGAGAAGGAGCCGCCATCCCGCAGCCGCGACACCTCGTAGACGATGGGGCGCTTCGGATCGCCCGGGCGGATGAAGTACCCATGCAGCGAGTGGACCGGACGCCCGGCTTCGACGCTGCGCTGTGCCGCCACCAGCGCCTGCGCAACGACCTGGCCGCCGAATACCCTCTGCCAGCCGATATCGGGACTGCGGCCCCTGAACAGGTTTTCCTCGAGCGGCTCGAGGTCGAGCGTCGAAAGCAGGGTCGCTACCGAATCGTGCATCATTCCATCCCGTACCGCGATGCTCTACATGGACTTGTCCGGAAGGTAAGGTGAATCGCCCATGCAGGATACGCAAGCTTTCGACATCGTCGTGGCCGGAGGCAACTATGTCGGCCTCACCACCGCGCTCGCCATCCGCACCTATGCGCCCGGTCTGTCGATCCTTCTGGTGGATGCCGCGCCGGAGTCCGCTGGCCTTGGCAACGGGCGTGCCTCGGCCGTGGCGGCCTCTGCCTCACGGATGCTGGAGCGCCTGGGTGTATGGCAGGAAATGGCGCCGGCAGCGCAGCCGATCAACGACATGATCGTCACCGATTCCCGCCTGTCCGATCCCGTGCGACCTGTATTCCTGACATTCGACGGGGCTATCGGCGATGGCGAGCCCTTCGCCCATATGGTGCCCAATCCGGCCATGACCGGGCCGCTACGCGCCCGGGCGGCGGCACTGGGCGTGGACCTTCGCTACGGTGTCGGCGTTACCGGCATCGGCGAGGCCGCCGGGTTGCGCCGCGTCGAGTTGTCGGACGGCGCGCTCGTCACGGCGCGGCTTGTCATCGCCGCCGACGGCGTCAATTCGCGGCTGCGCGACATGGCCGGCATCCGCACGATCTTCCACGATTATCGCCAGACCGGCATCGTCGCGACCATCCACCACGAAAGGCCCCACAACGGCCGCGCGGAAGAGCATTTCCTGCCGTCCGGGCCGTTTGCCATCCTGCCTTTGCCGGACAACCGGTCGTCGCTGGTATGGACCGAACCCACGCGTGAGGCGGAGCGCCTCCTTGCCGCCAACCCGCTCGTCTTCGAAGCGGAACTGGAGCGCCGCTTCGGCCTGAAGCTGGGCGCGCTGACGGTCGAGGGAAAGCCCCGCGCCTTCCCGCTGGGCCTGCGCCTGGCGCGCGATTACGTCAGGCCGCGCTTCGCCCTTGTCGGCGACTCGGCCCATGGCCTGCACCCCATTGCGGGCCAGGGCCTCAATTACGGCTACAAGGATGCCGCCGCCCTGGCCGAGACGGTGGTGGACGCATCGCGCCTCGGCCTCGACATCGGCAGCCTGGACGTGCTCGAGCGCTATCAGGTCTGGCGGCGCTTCGACACGCTGCGGATGGGTGTGACCACCGACATCCTCAACCGCCTGTTCTCGAACGACAATAAGCTGCTGCGCCCGATCCGCGATTTGGGGCTATCGCTTGTCGACCGGGCCCCGGCATTGAAGCGCTATTTCATCGGGCAGGCCGCCGGCATCGGCGAGCCGGAGGGCCCGAAGCTTCTGCGCGGTGAGGCGTTGTAAGCGGGCTTATCCGAACCAGATTGCGGGGCAGCGCCGATCGGCGACAAATTCATTCTCCACGGCGGTGGTGATTGGAACACCCATCGGCGAAGCCTTGCGCCGCATGGCTTAATTAGAACGGAACCAGAAGACGAGGTTCCGCACAATGGCCGACAAGAAGACAGACGAAAAGTTCAACGGCGTGAAGCTGCCGGTCGTCCTGTCCGCCAACGATCTGCTCGATGGCGAAGTCGTCTTCCTGACGGACACGGGATGGACCTTCGATCCGGCAAAGGCGCTGGTGGCCGACGAAGCGCAGGCCGCCGAGGCCCTTGTGCTGCGCGGCGCCGAGGCGGCCAAGGCCAATCTGGTTGTCGATCCCTATCTCGTCGCCATCCAGCGCGACGCGGACGGGTTTCCTGCCGCCAGCCACTTCCGCGAGGCGATCCGCCAGAAGGGGCCGTCCATCCACCCTGAAATCGGCAAGCAGGCCGATTTTCCTTCAGCGCAGCAGAGGTAGGACACGATGTACCGCTACGACGAATTCGATGCCGAGTTTGTACGCCAGCGCGTTGCGGAGTTTTCCGAACAGGTCGGTCGTCGCCTCGACGGCTCGCTGACGGAAGACGAGTTCAAGCCGCTGCGCCTGAAGAACGGCCTTTATCTGCAGTTGCATGCCTACATGCTGCGCGTCGCGGTGCCCTACGGCACGCTGAACGGAAGGCAGCTCCGGCAGCTTGCCCTGATCGCGGAGCGGTTCGACAAGGGCTATGCGCATTTCACCACGCGGCAGAACCTTCAGTTCAACTGGCCCAAGCTGAAGGATGTGCCCGAGATACTCGGCCTCCTGGCCGATGTGGAGATGCATTGCATCCAGACCAGCGGCAACTGCATCCGCAACGTCACCTCCGACCAGTTCGCCGGCGTCGCCGCCGACGAGGTGGAAGACCCCCGCATTACCGCCGAGCTGATCCGCCAATGGTCGAGCCTGCACCCGGAGTTCTCCTGGCTGCCGCGCAAGTTCAAGGTGGCCGTCACCGGGGCCGAGCATGACCGCGCCGCCATCAAGGTGCACGATCTCGGCATCCGCATCCTGCGCCATCCGCAGACGGGCGAGACGGGCTACGAGATCGTCGTGGGCGGCGGGCTTGGCCGCACGCCGATGATCGGCAAGGTGATCCGCGAGTTTCTGCCCAAGGACGAGCTGCTGGCCTATCTGGAAGCGGTCATGCGCGTCTACAATGCCGAAGGCCGGCGCGACAACAAGTACAAGGCGCGCGTCAAGATCCTGGTGCACGAGATCGGCACGGACGAGTTCCGCGCCCGCGTCGAGGCCGAGTACGCCGAACTCGACGGCCCCACGGTGAACGCCCCGCGGGAAGAGCTGGAGCGGATTGGCGCCTATTTCGCGCCCCCCGCCTATGAGGTGCTACCCGAACGCTCCGAGCGGCTCGAGGCGGCGCGCCGCACGGATGCGGGGCTGGACCTTTTCGTGCGGCAGAACAGCTTTCCGCATCGCCAGCCGGGCTACATCGTCCTGACCGTATCGCTGAAGCCCATCGCCGGCGTGCCGGGCGACATGAGCGACGCGCAGATGCGGACCTTCGCCGACATCGCCGAGCGCTACTCCTTCGATGAACTGCGCGTCAGCCATGCGCAGAACCTCGTGCTGCCGCATGTGCGCCAGGACGATGTGCCGGAAGTGTATGCCGCATTGGAAAAGGCCGGCCTTGCCACGGCCAATGCCGGGCTGGTGACCGACATCATCGCCTGCCCCGGCCTCGATTACTGCGCGCTGGCAACGGCGCGCTCCATTCCCATTGCCCAGGAAATCTCGAAGACGTTTGCCGCACCCGAGCGCCAGCAGGCGATCGGCCCGCTGCAGATCAAGATTTCGGGCTGCATCAATGCCTGCGGCCACCACCATGTCGGCCATATCGGCATTCTCGGTCTGGAGAAGTCGGGCAAGGAAAACTACCAGATCACGCTGGGTGGCGACGCCACGGAGAACGCCGCGCTGGGCGAGCGGCTCGGCCCCGGCATCGACGCCGACCAGGTGCCGGGCGCCATCGAGGCCATCGTGGACGCCTATTTCAATGAGCGCCACGAGGGCGAGGAATTCATCGCCACCGTGAAGCGGACGGGGCTGGACCCGTTCAAGCGCCGCTTCCAGGCCTATGTGGCCGGCGAAGCGGGCGTGGGAGAAGCGGCATGAGCGTCCTGATCGATGCGGATGGGCGGCGCGACGATCGTTTCGCCCCTGTCGAGACCGTCGAGGCGCTGTCGCTGGCCGACGGTCCCGTTCTCGTGCCCCTGACGGTGATCGACGCGGCGCTGGCCGATGGCCGCAATGCCGAAATCGGCCTTCTGGTGGAAAACCACATCGGCATCCAGGCGATCCGTCCGTATCTGGACCGTGTCGCGCTGGTTGCCGTTGCCTTCCCGAGCTTCTCCGACGGGCGCGGCCTGTCCATTGCCATGCGCCTGCGCCGGGCCGGTTTCACCGGCACGTTGCGGGCCCGTGGCCCGGTGATCGCCGACCAGTTCCGGGACGTTCTCGCCTGCGGGTTCGACGAGGTGGAGCTGCCGGATGAGCTGGCCGCGCGCCAGCCGCTGGAGCAGTGGCAGGAGGCGCGCGACATCGTGACCCTGCATTACCAGCAGAGCTATGGCCACGACACCAGCATCCTGCAAAGGCGGCTTGCCGCGAAGGCGCGGGGTTGAGTTATGGCCATGGCAGCCAATCAGCTGGCGGCGGACCTCGACACCGGCTTTGCCGGGAAGACGCCGCTCGAGCGCCTTGCGCTTCTGGCCGGGTCGGTCGACGGTCGACGTGTGTTCACAACCAGCCTCGGCCTGGAAGACCAGATGCTGACGCATCTGATTTTCGAGAACGCCCTCCCCTTCGAGGTGGTGACGCTGGATACGGGGCGGCTGTTTCCTGAAACCTATGCGCTCTGGCAGAAGACGGAAGAGCGGTATGGTCGCCGCATCAAGGCGAAATATCCGCAGGCCGACGCGCTGGAGGCGCTGGTCGACGACCAGGGGATCGACGGGTTCTATTTCGGCACCGACATGCGCAAGGCGTGCTGCGGCGTCCGCAAGGTAGAGCCCTTGGGCCGCGCGCTGAACGGGGCGAGCGCCTGGGTCACGGGCCTGAGGCGCGACCAGTCTCCTAACAGGGAGCGGCTGGACTTCGTGTCCTTCGACGCGGCACGCGGGCTCGTCAAGGCCAATCCGCTCTTCGACTGGACGCGCGAGGATATCCGCCTGTTCACCGAGCAGCACGATGTGCCCGTCAATGCGCTGCACGCGCAGGGTTTCCTGTCCATCGGCTGCGCGCCCTGCACCCGCGCATTGCGGCCGGGCGAGCCGGAGCGTGCCGGCCGTTGGTGGTGGGAAGACGAGACCCGCAAGGAATGCGGCCTGCATGTCGACGATGCCGGCACCCCGCAGCGGCGGCCCGGCACCGTGGGCGACGCGGCCTTCGAACGCGCCTGAGAAGGGCAAGAGATACAGATGACGGCACCCCTGACCCATTTGCAGAAGCTGGAAGCGGAATCGATCTTCATCATCCGCGAGACGGTCGCCACGACCGAGAATCCGGTGATGCTCTATTCCATCGGCAAGGATTCGGCGGTGATGCTGCATCTTGCGCTGAAGGCTTTCGCCCCCGGCAAGCTGCCCTTCCCGCTGCTGCATGTCGACACCACCTGGAAGTTCCGGGAGATGATCGAGTTCCGCGACCGGCGTGCGGCGGAACTGGGCGTGGACCTGATCGTCCACATCAACCAGGACGGCGTGGCGGCGGGCGTCAATCCGTTCGACAGCGGCTCGCGCGTGCATACCGACGTGATGAAGACGGAGGGCCTCAAGCAGGCCCTGGCGAAGCACCGTTTCGACGCGGCCTTCGGCGGCGCACGCCGCGACGAAGAGAAGAGCCGCGCCAAGGAACGCGTCTTCTCGCTGCGCTCCGCCGAGCATCGCTGGGACGCCAAGAACCAGCGCCCGGAGCCCTGGCGGCTCTACAACACCCGCAAGAGGCAGGGCGAAAGCTTCCGCGTCTTCCCGCTGTCCAACTGGACCGAGAGCGACGTGTGGGACTACATCGCGCTCGAGAACATTCCCGTGGTTCCGCTCTATTTCGCGGCGAAGCGGCCCATCGTGCGGCGCGACGGCGCGCTCATCATGCGTGACGACGACCGCATGGCCCTGCAGCCCGGCGAAAGCGTCGAAGAACTGTCCGTCCGCTTCCGCACGCTCGGCTGCTACCCGCTGACCGGGGCGGTGGAATCGGAGGCCGGGTCGCTGGACGCCATCATCGCCGAGATGCGCGGCTCCCGCGCATCGGAGCGGCAGGGCCGCATCATCGATCGCGATGGCGGAGCCTCGATGGAGGAAAAGAAGCAGGAAGGTTATTTTTGATGAGTGCCGTGCGTAGCCTTCCCCTGGCCGACATCGATACCGACGACTCCGCATCCGCCCCGACGCCGGCGGTCGCGCCGGCCGCCTCGCTGCTGCGCTTCATCACCTGCGGCTCGGTCGACGATGGCAAGTCGACGCTGATCGGCCGCCTGCTCTACGACACCAAATCGGTCTTCGACGACCAGTTGGAGGCGCTGGAGCGCGATTCGCGCAAATTCGGCACGACCGGCGAGACGCTGGATTTCGCGCTTCTCGTGGACGGCCTTTCCGCCGAGCGCGAGCAGGGCATAACCATCGACGTGGCCTACCGCTACTTCTCGACCGCCCGGCGCGCCTTCATCATCGCCGATACGCCGGGCCACGAGCAGTACACCCGCAACATGGCGACGGGCGCCAGCCAGGCCGACCTTGCCGTGATCCTGGTGGACGCGCGCAAGGGCATCCTGCCGCAGACGCGGCGGCATTCCTTCATCACCTCCATGGTGGGCATCCGATCCGTCATCGTCGCCGTCAACAAGATGGATCTCGTCGATTTCGACGAGGCGACGTTCCGGCGTATCGAGGCGGATTACCGGGCGCTGCTGCCGGCGTTCGATTTCGTCGATATCAGCTTCATCCCCCTGTCGGCCAAGAACGGCGACAACATTATCGCGCCGTCGGCCAACACGCCCTGGTATCAGGGCCCGACGCTTCTGGAACGTCTTGAAACGGTCGAGGCCGAGCGGTTGGCCGAGGGCGATGCGTTTCGCCTGCCCGTCCAGTACGTCAACCGCCCCAACCTCGACTTTCGCGGCTTCTGCGGCCAGATCACCAGCGGCGGCGTGCGGCCCGGTGAGCGTGTCCTGGCCCTTCCCAGCGGGCGCGAGGCAACTGTCGACACGGTCTACGGCGCAAACGGACCTGTCGAGCGCGCCTCGGCCGGCGAGGCTGTAACGCTGACGCTGGATCGCGAGATCGACATATCGCGTGGCGACGTCCTCGTACGACCCGGCGACAGGATCGCCGCCCGCAGCGAATTCTCGGCGCAGATCCTGTCCCTGACCGACAGGCCCCTGGTCAGCGGCACCCGGCTGGTGGCGCGGCTCGGCACCGCGCAGTCGCCGGCGGCCATACGCCGCCTGGAAGCGGCCGTCGACATCCACACCTTCCAGACACGGCCGGCCAATGCCCTGTCGATGAACGAAATCGGCAAGGTGGTCATCGGGCTGGACAAGGCGTTGGTGGCGACGCTGTACAGTGAAAGCCGCGATCTCGGCTCCTTCATCCTGATCGATCCCTTGACCAACGAGACGGTGGCGCTGGGCATCGTCACCGCCCTGCCGACCGAGCATGCTGCGATGGCCTCGCCCGGCACGACTGGATCGCAGGCCGCGCGTACCTCCTGGTGGAGCGACAAGGTCACGATCTATCGCGCGGTTGCGGCGGTGCTGATCGGCATCGCGGCCCTTCTTCTCGGTCTGCCGCTCTGGGCGGCGATCGTGCTGGGTGTGGTGGACTTCCTGATCCGTCCGCTGCTGCGGCATGTGATGGCGCCGGAAATCCGGCCCGAAAAGCCGGTAGACCCATCGGATGTCGGTGACGGCGCCGGCATCTAGCCGGCGCGCCATGATGCATCAGCGATCCAGGATGCGGGCTTCGGACGGCAGCATGATGGGGATGCCGTCCCGAATGGGATAGGCGAGCCCAGCTTTGCGGGAGACAAGCTCGTTGCGCTCGCCGTCGTAGATCAACTGCCCCTTCGTCAATGGACAGACGAGCAGCTCCAGAAGCTTGGGATCGGGGCGCATCGCGGCGTCGTCGTTCATTGGAGGATGCCCCCGCCATCTTCGCCGCCGCCACGCGCCAGTGCGATTTCCGTGATGGCGATCAGCGTCTCAGCGCGCGTCCGAAGATCGGGCGCCTCCAGCAGCGCCTGTTTTTCGGCGGGTCCGTAGGGCGACATCATGGACAGCGCGTTGACGAGGGTTTCGTTGGAGGCCCGAGTGACGCTTTCCCAATCCGCCTCGAGCTGGTTGGCTTCCAGATAATCGCGGAACGATTTCAGCAGCCCGTCGCGGTTCACCTCGTCGGCCCCGGCGCTGAGATCGAGATCGGCCACGAAAATCGACACATCGCAGACGCGGTAGGGCTTGGGGGTCCGCTTCTCATGCACGATCCTGAAGCGGCAGATGCCCTGCAGGGTGATGAGATAGCGCCCGTCGCCCGTCTCCGTCAAAGAAGTGAGGCGCCCGAGACATCCGATGGCCGACAGCTCCGAATCGCCATTCGGGTTGCGGCTGCCGTCGAGCCGGGGCTGGATCATGCCGATCACGCGGTCGGCGGCCATCACGTCGTCGATCATGGCAAGGTAACGCGGCTCGAAAATGTTCAGCGGCATCTGGCCGCCGGGAAGCAGCAATGCTCCTTCCAGCGGAAACACGGGGACCGTTTCCGGCACCATGTCGCCGTTCGTGTAGTTCACGTTGCCTGCCTGTCCCAAGCCCTTGCCTTTCGCTTTCCCTGCAGTGAGGCCGCCGGACCACGGATATGGCGCGGGCGGCCCGCCGCTCAAGAGAACAGGAGCGACGATAGCCGGCGGCGCGCATCGCGTGTCGCCGGATCCTTGCCGCCCCATACATCGAAGAATTCGAGCAGCTTGCGACGCGCGCCATCATCGTCGAAGGCGCGGTCGCGCTTGATGATATCCAGCAGCAGCGTTGCCGCGGTCTGACGGTCGCCCTTGGCATTGGCGATCAGCGCGAGGTCGAAACGCGCCTGATGATCGTTCGGATCGGCGTCCAGCCGCGCCTGCAGCGCCGCATCATCGCCGAGCTGCGCGATCTCGTCGGCCAGTTTCAGCCGCGTCCGCACCGTTGCGAAGGCAGGATCGTCCAGCGCCTCCGGGGGAAGCTGGTCGAGGATGGCGCGGGCATGCTCGATATCGTCCGCGGCAAGGTAGCATTCGGCCAGGCCGGCAGCCGCCTTGAGGTTATCGGGGTCGTGCTGCAGCACCGCACCGAAAAGCTGGGCGGCGGCCGAAGCATCGCCGGAGGCCAGAAGCTCGCCGGCTTTGGCGAGCGCATCGGCAACGGGGTCCTGCGGCTCGCCGCCGAGCTTGTCGATGAAGGCTTTGATCTCCCCTTCCGGCAGGGCGCCCATGAAGCCGTCGACCGGCTGCCCGTTGACGAAGGCGAAGACGGCGGGAATCGACTGGATGCCGAGCTGGCCGGCAATGGAGGGATGCTCGTCGATATTCATCTTCACCAGCTTGACCCGCCCGCCGGCGGCTTTGACCGCGCGCTCCAGGATCGGCGTCAGCTGCTTGCAGGGCCCGCACCAGGGCGCCCAGAAATCCACCAGGACGGGCTGGTTGCGCGATTCGCGCACGACATCGGCCGCGAAGGACGCCGTGGTCGTGTCCTTGATCAGGTCGCCGCCTGTGGCGCCTGCCGCGGAGCTGCCGGCCGAAAGCGAGGGCGATGCTGCCGGCGTCGTCGTCTGCGCGCCATAGCCGAAGGACGTCTCGTACGGATTGTTGCTCATGGGTTGGACCCTTCCTCGCTGTCGCCTGTATCGTCCGCGGTGAGATCGACGATCAGGGGATCGTGGCCCGTCGCGGCAAAGAAGCGCATCAAATCGCCTCGGGAAATGCTGGTCGTTCCGGTATTCGTCAAGGGATGTGCGTTGATGATTTCATGATCTTGCAGGGCGGCATCGACCACCAGCCGCACTTCGCCGCCGGTGTCGTTCATCACGCCGAAAGCGGTGACTGCGCCCGGATAGACGCCGAGCAACCGTTCCATCCGCGCCGCATCGGCAAAGGACAGACGGCCCTGCCCGCCGATTCGCTGATGCAGGCTTTTCAGTGCAACCTCGGTTTCCTGCAGCGCGACGACCAGGAAGATGCGCCCCTTCTTGTCCTTCAGGAAGAGGTTCTTGGTGTGCGCTCCGGGGATGGAGCCGGTGACGCCGCTGCTGGCCTCGACGGTGAAGACTGCCGGATGCCAGGTCGTGCGCGTTTGGATGCCCAGCGAATCGAGGTAGCTGAACAGCGCAGCGGCACGGTTCCGCTCAGCCGCTTCATCCGAGGGATTCGGGGTGTGCGCGTCGTCCACCTTGGCTTCCTTTCGCGGCAGGACCAGTCGTCGCCATGACTTAGAACCTTTGCCACCGCTCCGAAAGGGCCGCAGCGGCCGGGGATGCGGAAAGCCTTCCGGCCTTTCGCGCAACGCCCGAAATTTCCCTGTTGCAATCGCATGAAGCTTCGGCCATATAGCGCCCATCCGAGGCGCCGCTGGCGCCGCACGGAGGAGCGGGCGGGTGTAGCTCAGGGGTAGAGCACAACCTTGCCAAGGTTGGGGTCGAGGGTTCGAATCCCTTCGCCCGCTCCAGTTTTTCCCTATGTGACCGATGATCAGAAACCTGACGGCGAAAGGGTTTTCGGGCTATATGCGCGGTGAAGTCGCGCAAATTCTCGAATATTATTCTGCCGCTCAGACGCACGCGGTTGCCGCGCGGTCACACGCGTGGTGGCGGTAGGCGTTTTGAAGTCGCGGCGTCGAAGGAGTGTGAGCCGTAGCTGCAACGATGCCTTGAAGGTCGCTATCGGGCCGAAAGCCGTCTGACCGCTCCCAATCGCCAAAAGGTATAAAGCAGTCGAAACGCGGAAGACCCACATCCAGCCAACTGAGATGGAACGAGCGCTCCCGGAAACCGGCCGATCGTTCCGGCGCGACTATCAGGCTCGTATAGGCCGCGAGCCCTCCATAGTCGATTATAGGTTTGAGCTTGCAACGCTTTATCGCCGATCGAGATCTTGGCCGACTGCAGATCGCAACAGTTCTACGAGTTCAACGCGGTTTGAAGACGCGGACGCTGACCGAAGCAGATTGTTGTAATTTACCAAAAGCGCCGCATTGCGGCGTGGGTTCAGCAGGAGCACGTCTGACCAGACCTGACCGTTATCCTCCATGGTCCGGGCGTACTGCAGCAGCCAATACATGAGCACCTGCCGAAAATCTGCCGCGCCAAAGTTTCGCCCGGTATGTTTAACCTCAATGAGGGTAGAACCGAGAGAGAAGTCACCATTGCCGGAAGCTACCCATCCGAGACCAGGTATCAGGGGCGCGCGTTCAAGAATCGCTGAAGGCCTCTGAGCCCGCACGCTGTCCAGCATTGCAACCAAATTTCGTGCGGCATGGTCGGCGAGCGAGATGTCTGTTAGCTCAAGCTTCTCCGGAATCCGAGCGTCGAAATGGCGACACTGTCGTAGTGACGCAACCTTTAGGCATTCGTCCCACGACGCCGCGAAGCCGCCGCGCAGTTCGCTCTCTGCTCGGGCCATCGAGATTTCGAAAAGCATCGCCTTCTGCAGGCTACTCGCTTGAATCGCTTCGACCGGAATTGCTTGGATGTTGGGGAAGGCGAACATATCGCTATTCAAGGCATTGACGAGTCCGCCGGTTAGGCGTGGAAATAGGATGTCGAGAACACCAGGAATGTCACGCGCCACTGTCCTCGGGTCGCGCGCCGGGAGGCGACTAGTCGGCATTGTGCACCCAATCCTCGTAGAATGATGCGAACTCGCCCTTGGTGATGGTCTCGATCCCAAGTCGCCAGACCTGTGATAGGGTGCCGCGCAACTGCTTTCGCGATTTCTCGCCTTCGTCTCCGAATGCGCCTGCCGCTAGCCAAAGCATACGCTGCTCGTCGGCGCCGAGATTCTGCCACTGGTTGCGAAGTCGCGTAAAGCTGGGCCGGTCGCGCCAATGCCGCCAGCAGTCGATGCAGGCCCGACGGACCGATGTGGATTTCGTTGCATCATAGGTCCGACGGACAAAAGCGCCGCGGTTATTAGTGCGAACGAACCGGATCGCTCGGAGATAATGAAGCAAGTTGGCTTCAGGAACGAGAAGATGAGGAGTAGCACCAGGAATATGATCGAGTAAGTTATCGATAGCGTCAAAGATCGACGCGAACTCGCCGTTAGCTCGAACTGAATAGACGCCACGCATGATCTTCGACCATGATGCACGAAAGGAATCAAGATTGGTCGGGTCAAGGAGAGTAGCGCAGAGCTGGACCGCCACTCCGGGTTCTTGGAATTTGAGGGCGCGTCCAATCTGGGCGAGCACGAAGGCGTCCGGCTGTGATTTCTCCTGCTCGAGGTCGAGAAGAAAAGATATGTCGATCTTCTTAAAGGATTGTTTAAGTTTCTCGTACTCCGCTGTAGCGCTGTCTGAGTAGGGGTCGAAATGGAGGTCCAGTTCCCTCAGTGCGAGACTTGCATCCTCGCCATCCCCCAATTGTGCCAAGATGAAGTCGCGATAATGTTTCGCGCTTAGAATTGTTGTTTTACTTCGGTTGAGAGAAAGACCATAATCGGCGAGCGTATGCGACAAATTCGAGAGCGCTTTGTAGGCCTCCTGGCGGGAAGGACATATCAAAGTATAGTCATCGACATAGCGATGCCAGACGAGGCCGCCATCGGTTAGCGATTGATCGATCGGTGTCATCATCACCTCGGCCAATATCCGCGCGCACTGACCGCCGACCGGCAGACCGAAGGAACGGCCGGCTGCGAGTTGACTCAGGATGCGATCAATTTGCGTTGCCACAGTCGACGCCGGCGCCAGATCTTTGACGACGTTTTCCAATCGATGGTGATAAATGTGCTCGTAGAAGCTCGAAATATCGGTCTGGATGACGACGGAGCCCTCTTGATCCAAACCGAGCTCGTCTAGAGTTGCAAGCTTGTAGGTACGCCATGAGCTGCTGCGATCGAAAAAGCCCGGACCTTCGGACGCAAGCCGATAGGAGTGAGCCCGACAGCTTCGTTGGCTTTCATTCGCTTCGGCAATCGCCAGACCAAGTCCGTTGAGATAGAGATTCCAAAACGGATGAATTTTCGTCGTGATGCGGAAACCGTGTGGCCCAGAGGGCACTAGCAGGCGTTCCGATGCTATCGCTAGCCCGTTCATAAAGTTAACGGCCTTCCCGACCTTGCCAGTCTCGATGCTCTGGAACAGGTCGAAGCAAAGCGTCGCGAGATTTTCGGCCTTCTCCTTCACAAACCCGGCATCCAGATCGTAGGGCAGAGTGTCGTTATCACCGCTGTGACCGATTTCGAGCGCAGCCCGCACGAAATGATTTATGTCGATCTTGATCATTTCGGAATTACTTTTCGCATGGCCCCTCGAAAGGACAACTTCCTTATGCTCCATCCTGCAGAGTGCGAATCACGTATCCAGGCTGAAGTGATTGGGAGAGGAAACTCTTTTCAGAGTGACAGTACTCATTGGTCGTCCCGTGTCGGCCAATCTAGTGGTATCAGCGCGCGTCCGGACGCTCGGGTCCAACGCTCCCGCGTCGCCGCCACGTAGCGCAGGTCGTCCGCGAAATAGGAATGCTCAATCAGGACCACCTGTAGGCCTTTGCGGCGCGCAGTCTCGGCGAAAAGGAAGTCGATATGCCGACGCATCGCCTGCACGTCTTCGTCCTCCGCACCGCCGGAAATTTCCGCCTCATCCTCATCCTCGCCACTCTGCGGGAAGTAGGGTCGGCTGATCTGGTCGAGGACGAGCAGACCCGGCACTGGCGCGGCCACGGCTTCGAAATAATGTTGGAGAGCGAACGACAGAGCTATGTGGATCGCCAGGTAGTTCTGGTCGGAGCCGACGTCAGGTAAGCGCAGTACAGCGCCGCTGTCCGCCTCAATCACCGTGACCTCTGGCTGTCGGGATGAGAAGTCGAGCTCCGACCCTATGCAGGGCGCTACCGTCGGCAAAGCGTCGAAAGCCTCTGAAGCGAACTGTGAGATCTTGGCCTCAGCTCGACGCAGCTTGACCTCCTTAGCCTCTCGATCGACGCGCGCCTCGAGCTCGGCGATTTCGGAGTTTAGCACGCCAAGGTCCCGCATCGTTTGGCGGGGCTCATCGACGCTGGCCTCTAGGAAAAAGGAGATTCTACCAAGGAGATGCGCCCGGAGCTGCCCAAGGTCGGCGAGCCTGCGAGTCTCGTCGCTCTGACGTAGCCAGGTTTGGATCTGGTCATCGATGCGGCGAAGCTCCGCGTTCAAGCCGCCGATCTGCCCCTCAAGGACTCGATCGTGCTCAACCAAGCGGGGCTTAACCCGCTCGACGGCTACGCTCTCGGCTCTCACCTTGGTGAGGATTTCTAAAAGGTCGGCCACCATCTCGCGGCCGCGTTCGGAGGGCGCCTCGCACACAGGACAAATTGCGGAGCCCTCCTCTAGGTTCAGGTGCTCCGTGAGCGCTAGTTTGTCTCGCTGTCGCCCGACCGCACTCTGAAAGCCGGTCGCTTCGCTAAGCGCGGTCCGGGTCGCTTGTGACTGACGGCGTCGCGCGCCGAGTTCGGTTAGGATCTCCCTTCGCCGCCGATTGAGCGCTCCGAGCTCGCCCTCGTTCGGGTAGGCGCTGGCCTGCAGCCCCGTCTCGGAGACGGCCTTCAGGTCGACTAGCAACGCGGCCTCTGTCGATCCGGTGGAGGGAGGCGCCGCCAGACCAAGACGGCGCGCCTCTTCCAGGAGGCTCGCCGCCCGCTCCTTGAGCTGGGTCTCGGCGGCGGCTCGGGAACGCGCTTTCGCTTCCTCTTTCTCAAGCACGCGCTGCAGCTGTCGCAGCTTACGTTCATCGCTTGCGCTAGCCTCGTCTGTAGCGCGCAGAAAGTACGGCATGGCGGCGACGATGTCCCTCGCCTTGTCCACCTTCTCCAAACCGTGAAGGAGCGTCGACTCGCTGTAAATTACTTCCTTGGTGACGAACATATAAGGCGTGACTTGCCGCACGGTGGCCCGTCCCCGCGCGACGGCCGCGCCCGGTTCGCCGCCGAGATCTCCAATTCCGAACGCTCGCTCAATGAACGCCTTGGCCGCGTCCAGGGTCGTTGTGCCGTCGAAGGCGTCGACGGTCGCGGGCAGCACGAGATTCCGACCGGATGTCGCGAACATGTGCGTGCTAGTCGCCTGTCCGACCGGCGGGATGATCCGCCCGACGATCATCTCGGTGTCGCCGGACACCCATTTCACACCGACCGCGACGCTGCGACGGCGTACATGGGCCGGGAGCTCGCATTTGCTGGACCCTAGGCAGTAGTCAATTGCCTTGATGAGCGTTGACTTGCCTGTGCCAGACGCCCCCGTAATGATATTGAGGGCATCCGGCTTGAACTCGATGTCGCGCCGCTGACCGGACACGCTCATGAAGAAGATCGTCTCGATGTTCCAGCGCGTCATACGGTCAGTCCCATGGTGTCGAACACCGACCGGGTCGAGCCCGCAGCGGCGAACCAGTGCCCAAGCCGCCCGGCTCGCTTGATTGCTTGTCCCGGTTCTTCTCCGATCGCGCTAATCGCACTCGGTTTGAGTTTTTGATCGCCCAATTTCAAGCGAGCGCCATCCCCGATCGCGATCAAGCGCGTGAAGCAGCCGAAGCGGATCGCGTCACTCACGATGTCGAGCGAGGCGTTGACGCGCTCGGAGAGCCCGAGCTGCACCTGCGGACTGCGCTCTAGCCACTCCAGCAGGCCGGTCTTCTTGTTGGACTTCTCGAAAGCGGTAGCGAGCTCGCCCGAAAGCGCCACGGGGAGGGCGAGATACGCGAGCGGCGTCACCGGCCCATCCGGACGCTCCGACATGTAGGCCTTCGTGAACGCCACAAGCGCCGCAGCGCAAAAGGCCGGGTTGGTCTCAGCGTAGAGGTCATGAGCATCCCTCACTCGCCCGCCCCGAGCATCGTCCGGTAATTTGGGTGCCAGCCGACCTTAAGGTTAATCGCGAGGACCTGGTAGCTTCCGCGAACGTAGTAGGGCGCGCCCCACCCCACCGCGATCGGCTGCACGGTCTTCGGCGCCTCGTTATGCGTCCAGCGCAGCAGGTCGAGCCCAAATGCGCGTTTTCCATCAGTGTCGAGTTCAACACACGCCTCGACCATCTCATCGTGGCGGTCCAACCAGTGCTCGTGGAGCACATGGTCGTAGGCGGTGATCTTCGCTTTCATCGCTGGGTTGCCCGCGGTCCAGCGCCCCCGCTGCTCGCGCGCCTTCCACTCCTCCCGGATCGCGCGCTTCAGGTCGAATGATTTGCCCTTCACTAGCTCAATCTGGCGGGCAAGCATTCCATCAGGCTGGTAGTCGTCGGGCGGACCGAGCGTCTCGAACTCGGGCACGAGCTTGTCCTGCTCCAAATCGGCGACGATCGCCATGATCTGGCTCTGCAGTTCGGTCCGCGTGATAACCCGGTCGCGCTCGTCGCAAAGCGAGTAGACGACCTGCCGGTCCCACCATTCAACCAGCCGCTTCGCCACCACTGCTCGGTACTCAGGAAGGACGATTTGGAAGTGCCCGGCGATCTCCGCCTCGATCTCGGCGACGGTCGGACTGTCCGGCTGAATCACCGTGCGGCGAAGGAGGTTGAGACGATCTGTCTCGGGCAGCGCCAGAAAAGCCCCGCACCCGTCGACCCGGTCCCCGTAGGGCAGCGGCTTTTTTCCCGCCTTCGCCGCAGCGCGGCGCTCTTCAAGCACGCGTTCCGCCTCGTCGGTCATCGCGGCGACCAAGTCGGCGCGATCGGCCTCGTCGTCGGTCAGCGCCATAAGCGGGCTGTCGGCGGGGATGGGACCGACCACAACGAGGTGCAGCTTCGTCTCCGCCAAGGTCAGCGCCGGCAAGGCGTCAATCCAAACCTTCATCGTGCGCCACAAGGGCCGCGACTTGAGCGTAATTGCGGGCGGCTTCGCGCTAATCGAATGCTTCAACTGAAAGAGCAAGGTTTGCCCATCGGCCTTAGTTCAATGTCGTCTAGCCGCTCGACACCTACCGCTGCATCGTCCGTGGTAAGCAGGACGAGCGTCCGCAGCGCGTAGAAGGACTGATACAGGAAGCCAAGCGCCGATCCTTCAGCGGTGTGCGTTCTGTTTGGCAGGTTCTCGTTCATGTTGTTATAACACCGGTCCTAGGGCGACCGAACCCTGGTGGGCATGCCCTTAGGTTGCCAGCAAACACCCGTGGCAGATTTAGGCAAGACTAGATAACGTGATTTCCCGTCCTTTTCCCAGAGAATAAGTCCTTGCGTTGCTAAAGTGACGTTAGGCCGACTCGATTCGGCTCAATTGAAACGTTGAAGTTTGCCTTAAGCTGATTTCCTGAACTACCATTCGGTCGTCACTGCACCGCGTTCGAGCCGACGATTCCGATCTGTGAACTAGGTTTCGCAACTGGCGCAATTACGACCGCCAGCGTAACCGCTTGGAAGGTCTGCCTCCCAAGGAGCTCTGAAGCAATCTCCATGATCGACTGGGCAGTTAGTTGCCCTCGACCTCGTTAACGAGCTTAACGGGGTCGATCGGGATCACGCGGCAAATGCGGTTTGGGCCTTCGCTGCTTTATCACCGCGGCAGGAGGCGAGGCAGTGACCGTGGCAGCCACCAACACCGAATCGAAGACGTCGATCGTCGCAACTTCCGTGCTCCGTTCGACCACGCCAGCCGTGCGCTTCTTTCTAGGCGCGATCAAAATAGTCGCCTCGTCGAAGTTCTGAGAGGCAGGGAGAGGCTTGAGGGCGACAGTCCGAGAGACTTGCGCGTCCAGCACCCGGAACCTGGGTAGGGAATATCCGCTTCCGACAAATGGTGGCGAGGTCGGTACCTGAAATGTCAAATCGCGGCGCGATCTTGCTCAGCGGTTCGGCGCAAACGAGCACGTAGAGCTCTTCACGCGTGATTTGCATGTCGGTTTTGGTTCCTCCTTACGTTTACGAGCCACTTGCGTCGCCTGCCGACGATCGCCCAGACTGAGCTTAAGCCCTGATTCCCGTCTCACGGAAAGCGGAGGTTGTGTCGTTCAATTGGGTATGCCTAAAGATGCCGCTTCTATCGTTCTGGGGCTCGAATCCAGAGGCCGTCGGCCAATTGAGCGTCGAGCAGATCGTGTCCAGTGCTGGAGACGGCGTTCTAAAAGACGGCTCGGCCTGTTCCTTGGAGTTGCGGGAGTACCTTGGACAAATTCCGACAGCCAAAATCGCCACCTATATCGAGCACTGCCTGGAGACGTCCTTCGCTAAGAGTGGTCTGGTGCTTCAGGATCTTATCAACGAACTCGGTCGACGGTTGGAATACCGGGTCGAGAATGGGCGATATCAGGGCGCCGTAAACTCGGTTGGCTACGATGGCCTTTGGTCGTCTCCCGAACGGCATACGCTCATCACCGAGGTGAAAACGACCGACGCTTTTCGATTGTCGCTCGGTACGTTGGCTGGGTACCGCACAAAGCTCCTGGCAAGCGGTCAGATCGACGAGAGTTCGTCAATCCTCATCGTTGTCGGGAGACAGGACACCGGCGAACTCGAAGCGCAGATTAGAGGGTCGCGGCATGCATGGGATGTTCGCCTTATCAGCGCCGAAGCCCTCATCAAGCTCGTGCTGCTCAAAGAGGAATCCGAAGCCTACGAGACGGGCTTGAAAATACGCAGCTTGTTCATGCCTGTCGAGTACACCCGCCTCGATCGCATGGTGGACGTGATGTTCACCACGGTACGGGACGTCGAGGAACCGACTACTGAGATCGCCCCGGAGACCGAGAACTATATTCCGGAAGCCGGCACAAATCCCGAGCGCTCGGAGAGCAAGGACAATTGGGAATTCACGGATCGAGAGCTCCTCCAAGCCAAGCGAGATACCGTCATCACAGCGCTCGGCCAGCGCGAAGGCGCTTCGCTGGTGCGCAAAAGTCGCGCTTTATATTGGAACGCAGCACACAGTATTCGCGCCGCCTGCGCCATGTCCAAGCGTTACACCGGGCGCAATCAGGCTCCGTACTGGTACGCCTTCCATCCGCAGTGGGACGAATTTCTCGAAAAGGTCGAACGTGCCTACTTCGTCTTGGGGTGCATGGACTTGGATTGTGCTTTTGCGATTCCGCATGCGGAACTGAAGACGCTGCTTCCCTCTCTCCATACAACGAAGCGCGAGAACGGTACGCATTACTGGCATATTCATTTGAT
Organism: Aureimonas altamirensis; assembly: GCF_001463885.1. Classification (GTDB taxonomy): domain Bacteria; phylum Pseudomonadota; class Alphaproteobacteria; order Rhizobiales; family Rhizobiaceae; genus Aureimonas; species Aureimonas altamirensis. Next base: position 25,463 of record NZ_BBWQ01000021.1, read on the forward strand.
AGGAGAGGGTGATGACCTCACTATGGTGGTGCCGAAGCGGGAGGGCAACCTCGACCTCTCGCCGTTTCGCGTATCTCTCAACCGTCTCGTTCGAAGCAGCGAACGGACTTAGCAATTGCTGATCACGCAACGCGTCGATGGGCGCCGAGAACGTTTAAACGCATCCGAACGACATCAAGGCTCGCTCCATAAATTTCCGAAGCTTGCTCGTTGGTCATCGTTGCGGCGATATGGAGCGCGGCTTCCTCAGAGATCAGTAAGGCAGGACCCAGCCAACCCGCCTCTTCCTCCAGCATTCTGTCGTAAATCCTCTGACCATGCGCGTTCAGCATTGCGTGGGCAGGGTGCTGTAAGAGCGCGTGGGCGATCTCATGTGCGAGGTTTGATGCCTGCCTTTTCCGATTGTGCGTGTCGTTGTGGATAATGAAGCGGTGACCGCAGTCCACGCCTGTAACGGCCGAAAACTCCTTCCGGCCTTTAGGCGTGCCAAGATACGCCACGGCTTCCGACGCATGCTGGCCGAATTCGCTTAAAGCTTGAACCGGAATGCCTAGATGTTCGCAGAGAGCCCATGGACATATGGGGTCAATAGGCTGCAGCTCCAGTTCTCGGCGCATTTCCCGGGACCACCAGTTCGCTTCGCTCTTGAACCCTCTACGCAACGCCATCAATCGACTTGCAGTTTCCTCAACTGCGCGTAAGCAGTCTTCATGATGGCTTCCAAAGCTGTCGCTCCTTCTCGGCTCAAATTCGGATCAGCCCGGAAAAGCGCTGTCATCTCTGCCAGAGGCTCAGTTCGCTCCTTCCGGTCGGCCATAAAGTTGTCCGCCTTCAAGCCTGACCAGGTGCACAAGGCTGAAAAGCTGTCCACATCCGGCTTTCGACCTTGCGACATACGGGTCAAAGTGGAGGCAGGCACGCCGGCCTGCTCGGCCACCTTCTTCCACGTCAGATTTCGGGCCGAACGGACACTGTCGAGAGATGCGAAGAACCGCTCTCCGTCAAATTTGACGATACCCATCAGTTGCGCTCTTGCAATCGAATTGCTCCCCGGCAATATGAAGCTGTGATTGCGATATAGCAATCGATTCGCGCCAACGCAATCGGCGCTCAACATAGGAGTCTAGAATATGGCCAAGGGTAAAGGTGGAGGCGGCAGTTATCGCAGTGCCATCAGTGGGCGATACGTGACCAGTGCGCACGGCCAGCGTAGCCCCAACACGACGGTACGCGAAGCGCCCGGAAAATCTGGATCAACCGGCGGGAGTTACCGTAGCGCGATCAGCGGGCGCTTCGTGACCACGGCTCATGGGCAGCGCAGTCCGCATACCACCGTTCGTGAGAAGTGAGGGGGACGTTCCAGCGTCCGCTCATTTCCTCGTCTCTCGCGGCGGTCTGGTATAGGTCGGACCGCCGCCCCCTTTTTTCAGGGTGGGCGGTTGATACGGCCATTGGGTTACGGCGGTTACCTCACGGTTGCACTCACACACCTCAATATGAGTTCGCACCACTTGATCGGCGTTCGCTACAGTTCAAACGACCCTATGTCATAAAGTCCGTAGCGACGGGCACTGAAGCTCATTTAGATGAACCTCGCTGAATTACCGTAACGCGGCAATTTTTGCTTGCCAAGGTTGGGGTCGAGGGTTCGAATCCTCTCGCTCCGACCATCCAAGCACTGTACAGCCCGAAGACATCGATACGACCGTGCATCAGCTTGATCGTGCTGATCAACGCCACGACGTTCGCCACTAGATACCGTCGAGGATTTTTCTCGTTTCATGCATACGACTCAGTGACTTCGTTATGTGTTCGCGCCAGCGAGGGCCGACGTCCATTGCGGTGACATAGGCTCGGCGCAGGTCGTCGGGCCGGTCTTGCGCCAATGCCTCGATCAGGAACGCGGCCTGCTCGCGGTCCTTCGACGCTTTCAGGCTACCCGCACCATCGCGCCGGCGATCAGCGATAATCAGCTTGTGGATCGCGTATCTCTCGGGGCGTGGCACCTGCACCAGAACGCCGGATCTATAGATGGATGCTGCGTGGATCGGTTCGGCAATCAGGAAGTTGAGGTAGTTCAGTGCCTGCGCACTGACACCCAAGGCAGGCAGATCGCGTATCGTTTCCTCGCCGAATGCCGGCGTCAGGAACTCCACTAGTTGGCCGCTGCCGCCCTGTGTCCAGCGCCACGTGCGACTTCGATCAACCCCCGGAAGGGGGTCGAATTTCAGCGCGGAGAACGTTGCTGCCAGGGTCGGGTCGACCTGATCCTCCAGAGCGACGCTGAGTTTTTCAAATTGGGCGATGTCGATGTCGCCGGTGTTTGCCATCCCGCCCAGGGGCAGGCGCATGCCAAGCTCACCTTCGTACAAGCGGAATGCATTCGTGCCGACAATGGTGCCGCCCAGCCGAAACGTCCCCGCATCCGCCATGGCCGACAGGATGGAACCCGTCGCCCGGTCGGTCGGTGTCATGCCCTCCGCCCGCAGCAGGCGCACCAGCCGCGATCGCTCGGATTGCCGCTCTCTCGCTGTCGCACGCAGCGCCTCGATCCGGTCGACCCGCGCACGGGTTTCGTCGCCATCTTCACCGATGTAGAAGAAGCGCATCGCCGATCCGACGCGGCGCGCAGCATACCAATAAGCCTTTTCGCCGCGCTGCTTCAGGCTTGGCTTTCCCTCGACGCCCGACACCGCATCGTCCTTTAGAAGCCGCACCAGATCGGTATAGGCGCTCATCGCGATGCTGCTGAGTGGGATCATGACTATCATTTCCAGATTTTGCTAGGCACAGTATGCCTATCAAAAATCTAAATTGCTAGGCAGGGCTCGTCCTGAACGGCAGTAATGGTCGCAATAATGATCTTATTTCGATGCATGCAGGTGCTTCCGCACACCGTAAGCCAAATAGCAGGAAGGTCGGGGCATCCATGCTTCTCTATGCTTCAATGCTGGCGCTGGCAGCAGCCTCGATGCCGTCGGAGGACATCTCCATCAACGGGCCCGAGGGCGATCTTCGAGGAACATGGATCAAGGCCGCCGACGCGAGCGCGCCGGTCGTCCTGATCATCCCCGGCTCTGGCCCTACGGATCGGGATGGCAACAGCCCACTCGGAATTAATGCGGGCACCTACCGTCTTCTGACCGAGGGTTTGGGGCAGAGGGGCATCTCGACCGTCCGCGTCGACAAGCGCGGCATCGGGGCAAGCGCCGGTGCCGTCAGCGACGCCAATGCCGTCACGATCGACGACTATGTCAGCGACACCCGGGCCTGGGTGGACGACATCCGACGCAGGAGCGAAACGAAATGCGTCTGGCTGCTCGGACATAGCGAAGGAGGGCTCGTCGCCCTTGCGACCGCGCAGGAAAGCCCGGATATCTGCGGGCTTATCCTCGTTGCGACGGCAGGCCGCCCCATGGGTGACGTGGTGAAGGCGCAGCTTCGCGCCCAGCCTGCCAATGCGCCGCTTTTGCCTGAGGCCGATGCCGCAATCGATGCACTGGCTGCGGGCAAGCGCGTCGATGCAGACGCCGTGCCGCCCGCGCTGGCGCCGCTGTTTGCGCCAGCCATCCAGGGCTTCCTTATCAGCGCGTTTGCGCTGGACCCCGCAGACCTTGCGGGACGGGTGGAGAAGCCGATCCTGATCGTGCAGGGCGACAGGGACATCCAGGTCGGCGTTCCGGATGCGGAGGCCCTGAAGGCGGCGGCGCCAGCGGCCGAACTCGCCGTGATCCCCGATGTCAATCACGTGCTGAAGGCAGTCTCGTCCGATGACACTGCCGCAAACATCGCCACCTATGCCGATCCGGCGCTGCCCCTTGCACCGCGCGTCATCGAGACGATCGAGGATTTCCTCAAGCGGCAGCCCGCCGCCGATCCGCTCTGATCTCGGGCGTCGCCTCGCAATCAGCGCAGAGCGACGTCGGCGCCCTCCTTTTCCAGCGCCACTGTCAGCAACCCCGCCCCCGGACCTGCAAGCCAGGTGTCGAATGTTTGTAGACCGGGCATAAGCTCTTGAAGTGCGGCAATGTCGGCGTGCGACGCCATGCGTCCGGAGTCGAACAGCCTTGCCAGGCCGGCAAGAAACGCATTGCCGGCAAGCACCTCGTCAGGGAACCGCTGGTATTCGATCGCCCGCCCCGTCGCCTTGCTCAGCTTTGCGGCGAGCTCCGGCCCGGTGACCGTGTCGCCGGCGATCTCGAAAGCCTGCCCGGCGAAGCGACCGGGCTGGGCGAACACCGCCGCGACAGTACGGCCGATATCGCCGACGGCGATGAACTGCGTTGGCTGGTCCTCACGCGTGAAGAAGGTCAGCTGCCCCCGATCCAGCCCGAGTCCCGGCAGCATCACCAACTCCATGAAGGTGCTCGGCCGCACGATCGTAGTTGGCATATCCAGCTTTGCCACATGCGTCTCGATCGCGAGCTTGCTGTCGAAATGCCCCATGCCTGTCTGATCGCTCCCGGCCACGGCAACCGAACTGTAGACGAAATGCTGCACGCCTGCGCGCACGGCGAGGTCCGCGATCCGTGTGCCGAACGCGACCTCGTCGGCGTCGCTCACGCCATAGACGCCCTGCCCGGAACTCGGCTGCACGCTGAACACGCCGTAGACACCCGCCAATGCCGTCTCGATCGACGCCGGATCGCCCATGTCGCCTTGGACAAGCGTGCAACCCTCGGCCTCCAGACCCTGCGCGGCTGCGCTTTCGGGGTTGCGAACGAAGGCTCTGACCGTCCAGCCTTCCTTCCGCAGCGACCGCGCCACGGCGCCGCCCTGCTGCCCTGTAGCGCCGAAAACCAGCACGGTGCGATCTGACATCATAATCCATATCTCCTTCTTGCCCGGTACTGGTATGCAATCTATACCGTTCGTCAATCAGGCAATCGGATGCGACCAGGTATGGCCGAACAGACCACGGACAGAGCCGTTACCAGCCGCGTAGTGCTGGATCAGATCGCCGACAAATGGTCGATCCTCGTGCTGGGCGCTCTTTGCCCTGCACCGTTGCGCTTCAACGCGCTGAAGCGCTCGCTGGATGGCATCACGCAGGCTGCGCTGACGCAAACCCTCCGCCGGCTCGAACGCAACGGGATCGTGGAACGCACCGTCGTCAGCGCCTCTCCCATTGCGGTCCAGTATGCCATCAGCCCGCTGGGACGGAGCCTGGAGCCGCTGTTTCAGGCGATCGACGACTGGACGAGAAAGAGCCTTTGGCAGGTCGAGGCGGCACGCCGGCGCTTCGATGGTCTTGCCCCGGTGGGTGCCGACGACGGTGATCGTTCACGCGGCGAATAAGGCGTCAGCGGCCGATCTCCGGTGCGACGACGACCGTCCGGGACCGGCCGTCCCCGGCCAGCCTGACGAAACCATCGCGCGAGCGTCTGCTGTCGTACTGATAGATGTAGGCATAGTCCGGCTCGAAGGCGGCGACGGCTTGCGCGGCGGACTCGGGGCTTAGCGCATAGGGAGGATAGAGCGGCAGGAACGCCAGATAGATATCCTGGAGCGCGAGCATCTCGGGAACCGCTTCCGTCGATCCGGCGACGTAGAGCCGGCGACCGTCGAGGGTGACGACATATCCGTTGCCCCGCCCGGGTGGATGCCAGAGCATGGCCTGGCCGCCAAGACCATGCGACGCAATCGCCTCGACCTCGATCGATCCAAGAACCGCTTTCTGCCCGTTCGCCAGCGAGACGGCACGTGCCTTCAGCGGTTCAGGCAGGCGGTCCATCACGAAGGGCGGAACGACGATGCGCGTGTCCGGCCCCATAAGCGCATCCAGCGTATCAGCATCGTAGTGTTCCCGATGCTCGTGGGAGATCAGCACGATATGGGGCGCCGGATGAGCGGCATATCGCGCGGCACCTCCTGTCGGATCGGTGTAGAGGACCCCGCTCGGAGCCTCGACGACGACACTCATCTGCTGCACTGGCGTGACCGCCATCCGGCCTGCATGGGTATCGAACTCCGTTGTGGCAGGGGCCGCTGTCTGCGCGCCGGTTTCGGCATTGCCTGCAAAAGCGGCTCCCAGCAGCACCAGGCCGAAGGCGGCAAGGGCGGAACGTGACTTGAATTTGGCCATGGTGCTCCTGCTCCGGACCGCGCGGGATTGCGCCGCTGACGGCGCGCGCTCCGGCCGATCTTCAGAGGTCGAATGCCGCTTATGAGAAGAGGCGCGGGTTGTTGCAGGCGACAGGCGTAGCGGGCGCAAGCGCTCGATTGCTGCCATGACGCAGCATTGCGGCATCGTCGCTGGGTGTGAGATCGAACAGCCGGCGGTAGTCGCGGTTGAATTGCGACAGGCTTTCATAGCCGACATCGTAAGCGACCGACGAAATGGTGTCGGCGCTGGACAGACCGCGCCGCGCCTCCTGCAGGCGGACGCGCTTCTGGAACTGAACCGGAGACAAGGACGTCACAGCCTTGAAATGACGGTGAAAGCTCGGAACGCTCATATTCGCCTTTGCCGCCAGATCCGGGATGCTCATGGGCTCGGCATAATGCTCGCGGATCCAGGCGGTGGTCCGGCCGATCCGCGCAGCGTGGCCGTTGGCGAAGGCGAGCTGGCTGAGCAGGGGCCCGTGTTCGGTATGCAGCAGGCGCCAGACGATCTCGCGACGGATCAGCGGCGCCATGATTGGAATGTCGCGTGGCCGCTCGAGAAGCGAAAGCAGCCGGATTATCGGGTCGAAGAGCTCCGGGTCGAGCCTGTACTTGCCGGCGATCAGAGTGTCGTCGGCTCTCGGACGCGGGCCCGACTGCTCGCGCAGGAGTTCGGCGACCACCGTCGGATCGATCTCCAGATGGATGGCAAGGTATGGCGCCGCCGCGCTTGCCTCGGTGACCTGCGACGTCACGGGAACATCGGCGGCACAGACCAGGGATTCACCCGCCGCATAGCGAAAGGCCGTTTCTCCGACCATCAACTCCTTCACGCCCCTGGCGACCAGTCCGAAGGAAGGCTGGTAGATCGAATGGCCCACTTCGGACGGCATATCCGTTCGGCCGACCTTCAACCCCTCGATCGGCGTCAGATAGTCGTAGCGCGCATGCCGCTCGATGGCGTCGCGGAGATCCGAAAACGATGGGAGAGCCATAGGGCTTGCCTCTTCGAAGTTGTGCCCGGTCTCCAAAGGCCAGGAAGCGATCGGGACAGTAGCCCGCCGGTGAGACCGTATATCTCCAATTCAGCCCAATCCTCGATCCAGGCACTATGCACATCCTATCAGTACCGCGCCTGATTGCGTCAAACCGCATTCCCGCAAGACCATGCATCGGCCTCTGATCGGCGGGTGCCGATCCCTGATCGGATCCGCATAGCTTGCGCCTTCAAGATTAAGCTAGCTCGGGGAAACCGGAGCCTGGCCAATGGGAGCGATCCAGTCGCGCCGAATGCCAAGCCTTGCCCGGACGGTCTCGGGATCCTGCCTCATCTTCGAAAGGAATAGCCATGCGCATGCGAAAGCTCGGCAACAGCGGATTGTTCGTCTCGGAACTGAGTTTCGGCGCCATGACCTTCGGTGGCACCGATGGGCTCTGGGGCCAGGTCGGCCGACTGGGTCAGGAGGACGCCGATCTTCTGGTGAAGGCCGCATTCGATGCGGGCATCAACCTCTTCGACACCGCGAATGTCTATGCCAATGGACGGAGCGAGGAGATCCTTGGCCGAAGCCTCAGGAATCTCGGTATCCCTCGCGACGACATAGTGGTTGCGACGAAGGTCGCATCGGCGATGGGCGAAGGGCCCAACCGGCGCGGCGCATCCCGTGGCCATATCCTGGCGGAGGCCCGCGCCAGCCTTGGACGTCTCGGCCTCGACCACATCGACCTGTATCAGATCCACGCCTTCGACCCTGCGACACCGATCGAGGAGACGTTGGAGGCGCTCGACGTGCTCGTGCGCGCCGGTGACGTCCGCTATGTCGGCCTGTCGAACTGGGCGGCATGGCAGATCATGAAGGCGATCGGCATCGCGCGCGCCCGAAATCTTGCGCCGATCACCTCATTGCAGGCCTACTACACGCTGGTTGGCCGCGATCTGGAACGTGAGATCGCGCCGCTTCTCGTTTCGGAAGGCGTCGGCCTGATGGTCTGGAGCCCCCTGGCCGGCGGCTACCTCACCGGAAAATACGCCAAAGGCAATGCAGGCGACGGTGCACGTCAGACGGAACTCGACTTTCCGCCGATCGATCGGACCCGTGGCGAACCGCTGATCGAGGTGTTGAACACGGTTGCGGCCAGGCATGGCCGTTCCGCGGCGCAGGTCGCGATCGCGTGGCTGCTTCGGCAGCCGGTCGTCTCCACGGTGATCATCGGCGCCAAGCGTCTGGATCAACTGCGCAACAACGTGCAGGCCGTCGATGTCCACCTTGACGACGACGACATGGCCCGTCTTGACGCGGTGAGCCGCCTGCCGATCGAGTATCCCGGATGGTTGCTGAACGCGTCCGATAAAGCCGGGCGGTAATGCCGGCGGTCGTCGACAAGATATGCAGCTACTGCAGATGCTCGATCCGGATCGGCAGATCGCGCAGGCGCCGGCCCGTGGCATGGAAGATCGCGTTCGATATGGCGGCGGCCATTCCCACCACGCCGACTTCGCCCACCCCCTTGACGCCTGCGCGGTTCACCAACTCGTCTTCTTCCGGAACCAGGATGGCCTGAACGTCGACGATGTCGGCGTTCACCGGCACGAGATAATCCGCAAGGTTGGCGTTGATGTAGCTCGCGTTTCGCGGGTCGATCTCGCTGTGCTCATGCAGGGCCGAGCCGATGCCCCAGATCATCCCGCCGACAAGCTGACCATGGGCCGTCCGGGGGTTGATGATGCGCCCGGCGGCAAAGGCGCCGACTGCCCGCGCAACGCGGATTTCGCTGGTCAGCGCATGGACGCGCACTTCGACAAACTGCGCGCCGAAGGCAAACTGGACGCGGTCGGCAAGATGCGCGCCGCCGCTCGGAAGTGCCCTGCCCCGATAGAGGCCGTGCATGCTTTCCGGCGGGTTTCCATGCGCCAGCGTCTCTGCGAACTCTTCGATCACGCCAATGCCGGACGCCTCCATGGCCGGCATGACGCCGGAGCGCGGGGCGTTCTCGACACCAAGTCGCCGGCGGATGGCGTCGCAGGCTGCCATGATCGCGGGTGCGACGCTGGCGGTGGAAGCCGACCCGCCGGCCACCACCGCCGGGGGCAGGTCCGTATCGCCGAGCGAAACGGTCACATGAGCGACCGGAACACCCAGTTCTTCCGCGGCAACCTGTGCCATCATCGTGTACATGCCCTGGCCGAGCTCGTGTCCCGCGCTCGACACGTGCACCCGGCCGTCCGCAGACAACCGGACGCGGGCCGACGAGTTGCCGGCATGAGCCGGATAGAAAGCGCTGGCGCACCCCCATCCGACGCGCCAGTCGCCGTCGCGCATCGAACCCGGCTGCGATGTCCGGTCAGACCAGCCGAACCTTGCGGCCGCCTCGTCGAAGCATCGCATCAGCGAGCGGCTGGTATAGGGCAGGCCGGCGATCGGCTCGACGCGGGTATCGTTCAAGCGGCGCAGTTCCACCGGGTTCAGCCCAAGCTCGTGCGCCAGCTCGTCCAGCGCCGATTCCAGCGCGAAGGCGTAGGGCATCTCGCCGGGCGCGCGCATGAAGCCCGGCGTCGAGCGGTCTGCCGCCACGGCGTTGACGCGGCCGACGATGTTCGGGCAGGCATAAAGCCGGGCCGTCATCGATACCGCGCCCATCGCGACCTGATCGGCGCGCGACGTCAGTTCCCATCCTTCGTGTCGCATCGCCGTCAGGCGGCCGTCCCGCTCGGCCCCCAGCTGGATATGATGGCGGGTCTCGGCCCTGTAACCCGAGACGGTGAAACCCTGTGCGCGCGTTGCGACAAGCTTGACCGGGCGCCCGAGACGGCGGGCAGCAACGGCGACAAGGGCCGTGCGCTGCGTGAGAAACCCTTTGGCGCCGAAGGCTCCGCCGACATAGGTGCTGATGACGCGGATGCGTTCGGCGTCGATGCCGAGTTGCTCGGCGAGGCCGAACTTGACGTTGTTCACGTACTGGCTCGGCTCGTAGACCGTCAGCCTGTCACCCTCCCAGATGCACTGCGTGGCGAACAGCTCCATCGGATTCTGGTGCTGGGCCGGCGTCGAGTAACGCGCATCCACGGTAACGGCGGCCGAAGCATAGGCCGCTTCGAAATCGCCGACACCGAACGCCATCGGCTCCAGCGCCTGCACCACCGACCGCTCGGCATCGATGTCGGCTGCGGCCGGAACGGCATGCCCGGCATAGTCGATCACGATCCGTTGCGAGGCTTCGCGCGCCGCCTCATAGGTTTCGGCCAGAACGACCGCGACGGGCTGCCCCCAATAGGCGATTTCCGGTGAGCCGAGGGGACGAACCGAGTCGGAGGCATAGCCGCCGCCGAAGATCGCCGGCACCTGCCGGATCGAGTCCCCGACCGTCTCATGCGTCAGGATGTCGATGACGCCCGCAACCCCGCGCGCGGATGCAAGGTCGAAGGCCCTGATGGTCCCCCGTGCGACGCGGCTCGTATGGATATAGGCATGTACGGTCCGCGCCAACCGGACGTCGCTCGGATAGTCCGCACCACCCGTCACCTTGGCACGCGCTTCGTAACGCTGTACCGGCTGCCCCATATTGGCGCGCGGCCGGGGAAACGATGTCTCGGTCATGGGCGGACCTCCATGGAAGCGGCTTCAAGCAATGCCCGTTGGAGCGCGGACCGGCCGAGCGTGATCTTGAAGGCGTTGTGGGACTGCGGAACGGCGTCGGCAAAGGCGGCGGTCGCAGCGGCCAGCGCGGTGCCCGGCGTAATCGTTCGGCCTTCCAGCGCTGCCTCTGCCTCGCGCGCACGCCAGGGGACGCTGGCAAGCCCACCGAGCGCGATGCGGGCCTCGCGGACGACCTCGCCGTCGAGATCCAGCGCAACGGCGACGGACGCGACCGCAAACTCGTAGGACTGCCGGTCGCGGATCTTCAGATACAGAGACCGTCGCGTCCAGGCGGCAGCCGGCACGATGAACTCTGCGATGATGTCGCCCGGCGCAAGGTTCGTTTCCCGATGCGGGGTGGTAGCGGGCAGTCGATGCAGCTCCGCAAACGGGATCACGCGGCTGCCCGAGGGACCGATGATTGTAACGGAGGCATCCAGCGCCAGCAGGGCCTGCGCAAAGTCGCCGGGATAGGTCGCGATGCAGTGCCGGCTCGTGCCGAGCAGCGCATGCATCCGGTTCGCCCCGCCCACTGCCGCGCACCCGCTGCCGGGCGCGCGCTTGTTGCAGGCGCTCCAGGACGGATCGCGGAAATAGGCGCAACGCGTCCGCTGCAGGACATTACCGCCGAGGCTGGCCATGTTGCGCAGTTGCGCGCTGGCGGCAAGCGCGAGGCTCTGCGCGATCACCGGATAATTCTCGGCCACGGCCGGGTCGGCGGCCGCGCGTGCCATCTTCGCGAATGCGCCGAGGCGCAGTGCGGAACCGTCCTGCCGGATGGCGCCGAACTCGTCGGCCAGGGCGCCAAGGTCGATGACCGTCTCGGGCCGCAGGACATCGAGCTTCATGAGGTCGATAAGCGTCGTGCCGCCGACAAGGAAGGCGGCGGAGGGGGAAGGTTCGGCAGCCACGGAGCGTCTCGCCTCCAGCAGCGCTTCGGCCATGGACGACGGACGGGAATAGGCAAAGGGCCGCATCGTCAGCCCCCCATCGCATCGCGCGCCTGCGCGACGGCGGCGACGATGTTGGGATAGGCGGCGCAGCGGCAGATATTGCCACTCATATATTCGCGGATTTCGGCGGCCGAACCGGCATGGCCTTCCTTGACGCAACCGATCGCCGACAGAATCTGGCCGGGTGTGCAATAACCGCACTGGAAGGCGTCGTTGTCGACGAAGGCCTGCTGCATGGGATGCAGTTCGCCGTTTGGCCCGGCCAGTCCCTCGATCGTTGTAATCTCGCGGGCTCCCGCGGATACTGCGAGCGTCAGGCAGGCAAGCTCGCGTCGCCCGTCGATCAGCACCGTGCAGGCTCCGCATTGCCCATGGTCGCAGCCCTTCTTGGCTCCGGTCAGCGCGATATGCTCGCGCAGCGTATCGAGGAGGCTGGTGCGCACGTCGATGGAGACGCGATGGGTCTGTCCATTGACCTGCAACTCGACCGGGATGGGCGCGTGGACATCGGCGGGGACGGCGTCCGTTGCCTGCGCGGCCGCCGCGCGCGGCAGAAGGGGCGCCGCGCCCGTCAGGGCCGACCCGAGCAGGAACCCGCGCCGGCTCGTTGCGGACCCCACTGCATCACCGGATTTGTCACTCATGATGGATCTGGTCCCCGTTGCGTTGGACGCGCGACCAAGAGCTGGCTCGGGCGGCTCGATCACCGCGGCGTACGGCACCGTCTCAACGAAGCATGCGCCGCTCCAACGGCACTATGCAGATCCAATCAGAATCCGGCCCCATTCTCTCGCCGTAGCGCCAGAGCGGTGCCAGCCGACCGTCCGGCGTCCCGTCGAGCGGTCCAGACCAGGGTTCCTGCTTCGTCCAGGACGATCTGTTGATCACCGGGCAGCACCCCGCTTCGTCGGCTGCCACTGCGCACAGGCTCATCGAGATGCTGAAGGGCGCGGCAAAGGCGGCATCGCCGTCTTCGTGCATGACTTCTGGCGCGGCCCTTTTGTCAGTCGGCGACGACCTGGCGTTGGCCGGTCTGCGCCGCACGCTCGACGGTGGCAACCAGACGGCTGTTGTGGAGCGCATGGGCAAATCCGGGGGTGTCGTATGTCCCCGCCGTCAGGTCGCGTCCGAGCGAGGCATAGACTTCGCCCACATTGATCGCCGCGCCGGCCCAGAAGGCCGCTGCCGTCGGGCCGACACCTGTCGCAAGCGGAGCATCCGGAGCATCGAAGGGTACGCTGGCCGTCAACGACAGATCTCCGACCTGAACGCCGGCAAGGTGATTGCCGGTGAGCCTGAGCCATCCCTCCGAACCACGGATCTCGAACGAGAATGCGGCGTCCTGCGGCGGGATGCCCGCCAGAACCTGGACGGATACGGGAGCGCCGCTTTGGGTCTTGGCAATCAGGTCGATATGGTCGGGCGTATCCCGCACCGAAATCCTGCCGGTATCGACGATCTCGATCTCGGGCCATAGCAGTTCGGTGCGCGCGTCGACTTCCATGACAGGACCAAGGATCGCCTCGATCACATCCAGCACGTGGCCGACGGTGATGGTCAGGAAGGTCGCTCCGAAGGCGGACTTGTTGAAGTAGTCGTAGACCTCCGGAGTTTGGGGCCCGTAACCGAAGGTCGTGGCGCCGACCCGCGCCGACATAAGGCGGCCGAGCTTGCCGGACGCCACCAGCTCCGCAGCGCGCCGAACCGAGGGATTATGCCGTCCCTGCAGGCCAATGGCCGTATGCGCACCCCTTGCGGCAGTGGCCATCTCTTCGGTTTCGGCAAGCGTCGCGCCAAGAGGCGCCTCGCTGTAGACGGCCTTCCCCTGCCTCAACGCGGCCATCACCAGGTCCCGGTGAGCGGGTACCTTGACGGCCACCGTAACGACGTCGATGTCCCTGTCCTCGATCATTGCATAGGGGTCCGCAAACCAGCGCCCCGCGCCGAAGGCGTCGGCAGCGGCGCGCGCGCTTTCCTCGCGCCGCGTCGCGACTGCCGCCAGTACCAGGGACGGCTGCGCCTGCAACGCCGGGACATGCGAAGCGCCCGCCCAACTGGCCTGCGTATCGGCACCGATGATACCGACGCGAAATTTCTGTATCGACATATGACAATGCTCCGACCTGTTCAGGGACCGGGATACCGGGTCCACGATCGGAGCATACGGACGGCCTGGGCGACGCTGCTGCGCAGATCGTATCAGGAATTTGTCCGTCAGTGCTTAGCTCGATAGAGCCTGGACCGGGCTGAACGCAGTTGGCTAGGTCACGATTGTCAATTCGGCCGTGGGCTCGTCAGTCGAGCCCCTCGATCCGCCGCATATGTTGCGTCAGGAAGTCGGCGAAGGCGCGAACGGCCGGGCGCATGAACTTTGTGGAGGGGTAGGCGAGAAACAACTCGCTCGGCCGCACCTCCCATTCCGGAAGAATGCGAACCAGCCGCCCTGCCTCCAGGTCGTCGGCAACCAGCAGATGCTGGACCGGCCCGGCGGCATGGCCGTCGAGCAGCGTCCTGCCGACGACATGGGCGTCGTTGGTCTGCAGGATGGGTCGCACGTCCACCTCCTGGGGCGCGCCGTCCGCAACGAGGGCCAGACGATTGCGCGACGTCATGGAGCGTGACGTCGTGACCACCGGGATGCGACCGAGGTCATCGAGCGTCTCGACCGGGCCGTGCTTCTGCAGGAAGGCCGGGCTTGCCACGAGGATGCGCCGCGCAAGCCCCAGCCGGCGGATGATCATGTCCTGGCCGCTCGGGCGCCCGTTCATCAACGCTATGTCGATATTCTCGAAGACAAGATCGACAGTCCGGTTTTCCAGCATGAGTTCGAAGGTGACGCCGGGATGGTCCTGCTGAAACATCATCAGCAATGGATGGATGTGTCGGCCCCCGATGCACGAGGGCGCATGAAGCCGCACCGTTCCTTCGATGGCTCCCGCCATGGCGTATAGGCCCTCGACCGCCGCATCGATCGAGGCGAGCGCCGACCGGCTCGCGTCGTAGAGCGCCTGCCCTTCGGGCGTCGCACGCACGGTGCGCGCGGACCGTTCCAGAAGGCGGGCGCGGACGTGTCTTTCGAGGTTTGCGATGTGCTTGGAGATCGCCGGTTGCGACAAGGATAGGTCGCGGGCAGCCGCGGTCAGCGACCCGCGCTCGACGGTCCGTGTGAAGGCTCGCAAAGCCGCCGCCAGATCCATGCCATCTCCCGAACTGAACTCCGCCTCAGGGGGTCTGACATCTGACACCGCAGGGTCGGTCCATTATTCCTATCAGCTATGGTTACGATAAACCATAACCATCTGTTGGGCATGCCGCTCCTGTTTTAGGTTCATCCGGAACAAGCCCCTCCCAAGAACAGAGAATGCGGGATGGAGCGATCCCGGAGACTTCAGACCCAAAATCCCTCATGCCGATGCGAGAGTGCCGATTGAAAGCCCTGCCTCTGTCCCGCCGCGCCTTCGTCCTTGGAGCCGTGGCAACAAATCTTCTGTCCGTGGGATGCGTTGCCCCACGCGGCACCCAGTCCGCGGCGACCGGCCTTGGGCTGGAACCGCTGACGACCTCCGCGCCTTTGGAGCCAGCCGGTTACGATGCGGTCCGCACGCCTGAACTTGATGCCCGCTATGCCGCGGTCTTCGACGGCGGCCACGAAATCCCGGCGGTGCCGTATTGGAAGATCGATCCGAAGCTTTATCGACAGCAGGTTGCCGATCCGACAGGAGAAGCGCCGGGCACGGTCGTCGTCGATACCCCGAACCGCTTCCTCTATCTGGTGGAGGAAGGGGGTACGGCCATGCGCTACGGCGTCGGCATCGGACGTATCGGCTTTACCTGGGAGGGGCGTGGCGTTGTGCACTGGCGGCAGCATTGGCCGCGCTGGAAGCCGCCTGCCGATATGATCGCCCGCAAGCCGGAACTGGAAATCTACTCGGTGGCCAACGGCGGCATGGATCCCGGGCTGGACAATCCGCTGGGAGCGCGCGCGCTCTACATCCACCGGAACGGCGAAGACACCCTTTACCGCCTCCATGGTTCGCCCGAGTGGTGGACCATGGGAACGGCGGCATCCTCGGGCTGCGTCCGGCTGACGAACCAGGATGTGATCGATCTTTATGAGCGGGTTCCCTACCATGCGCCCATCATCGTTCATCAGTCGCCCCTTACAACGTAAGGCGGCCAAGCCTTCTCAAAGCTGCATCGGCAACGTCCGGTCTAAGATCGGTCTGTTGCTGGATAAACATGGCTTTGATGGCGATATCGAAGGCTAGCGCGTATCGCGCCAGCCGCGTCCAAGCACGAAGCGCGCCATGACGGGCACCAGCACGAGCATCAGCATGAAGCGGCCGAGTTGGTGGACCGCCACATAGGCGGGGTCGAGATCCAACATGAAGGCCAGCATGACCATCGCCTCGATGCCGCCGGGCGCGAAGGCGATGATCGTCTGTCCGAGCGGAATGGACAGGAGATGCGAGGCCAGGAGGGCCGTCGCCGCCGCCACGGCCAGCGCAACGACGAAGGCGCCCAGCGACGCTTTCAGGTTACGGGCAACCTCGCGCGGGTGAATGCCCTGGAAACGCAGAGCGATATAGGTGCCGAGAATGATGAAGCCGGCTTCCATCATCCAGCGGGGTGGGCGTCCGTGCACGATATCCGCGCCGTGCAGCGCCGCACTGGCTAGAAAGGCGCCCACCAGCGCGCCGGCCGGCAGCTTGAGCCTGACGCCGATAAAGGCGCCGGCCATGCCAGCCAGGAACATGAGGGTCAGCTCGCCCGTCGGGGGTCCCTGCACCGGCGGCACCGCCGCATGGCCATGCCCGATCAGCACGACGATGCTGGGAAGAATGGCGATCAGCAGGAAGACGCGCAGGCTTTGCGACTGCGCTACCCGGGCGACATCGCCACGCGCATCCTGCATGATCGCCAGAACATAGGACAATGCGCCGGGTATGGCCGAAAAATACGCCGCTTTGCGCTCCCATTTCATGGCATGGACAAGGTAGGCATAGACGGCCAGCGTCACGGCCACGGTGCCTAGCGCCATCAAGGCCAGGCTCAAGGGCCAGGTATGCGCCTTGGCAAGCGCGTCGGGCGTGACGCCGGCGCCCATGGACACGCCGAGAAAGGTAAACAGCAGAGTGACGGCGGGCGTCGGGATGCGGGCTGCGAACCCTCCGAAGAGGATCAGCAGGCCGGCGCCGACCATTGCGCCGGACAGCGATGCCGCCGGCACGCCGATCAGATGCGCGACGCCGGCTCCGGACAGGGCCGCCAGGGCGATCAGCATGGCCGCCTGCCAGCCGTCGCGCGGCAGTGCCGCCTTTTCCAATCTGCTCTCCTTGATGGACAAAACCTGTCTCGATTCTCGTCTGCCTCCGCCCCACGAGGCGGGATTGTTGCCTGCTGAACAGGCTATATAACTGTTCCAGTTCCACGGGACTTCTCGTCTGGAGAAGGCCCCATCGCAAGGAAACAGGCGACTTATGAACCAGGGCTTCGATGCGGTGACGGCGCAACTGGTGCTGGCACTGGCGCGCGACGGCTCCATCGGGCGCACCGCCGCCCGCGAGAACATCGCGCCCTCTGCCGTCAGCCGGCGCATTTCGGAGCTGGAGGCGCGATTGGGCATCGCCCTGTTCGAACGGCTGCCGCAGGGCATGGTGCCGACCGCCGCCGGGCGCATCTACGCCGCCGGCTGTCGCCGCATCATGCGCAGGATTTTGGATCTCGACGCCGAGATGCAGGCCATATCGCAAGGACGCTCCGGGATCTTGCGCATCGCCGCGACCACCTCCGCGCTATCCGGCCGCGCGCCCGAAGTGCTGGCCGAGTTTGCCCGGTTGCACCCGGACATAAGGCTGGAACTGGAAGAGATGCCCGCCGTCACCAACCTTGCCGCGCTGGAGGACGCCCGCGTCGATATCGCCATATTGCCCGATAACCACGACATGTCGGCCTTCGATACCGAGCCCTTCGACGACGACAGGGTCTATGTCATCGCGCCGTCGGACCATGCCCTTGCCCCGGCGCTTGTTGCCAGCCGGCCGGTGGCCTTCTGCGATATGCCTTTGGAAGAGATGGTCGGCTTCCACGAGCACGGAGCCCTCGACAGGCTTTTGACGGAGGCCGCGCGAAAACTCGGCCGACAACTTGGAACGCGCATTCGCGCCGAAAGCTTTTCGGCCCTCGTACGGCTGGTCGAGGCCGGGTTCGGCATCGGCTTCGTCCGGGCGACGGCGTTGCATCTTCTGGCAGGCACGGATGTCGCCGCCGCGCCGCTGTCCGATGCGTGGGCACGCCGCTTCCAGTTGATCGCCTGCCGCCGTGCCAGCCAGCCCAACCCATCCGTAGAGGCCTTCCGGGAACTGGCGCGGCACGGCGCGCCGGTTCCCGTCACGACTTGAGGGTTGAGCCCTAGAACTCCGCCGTCATCGGATCCGGCCCGATGCGCCCGCCGCGATCGTCCAGCCCGGCGATCAACGCCATGTCCTCTTGCGACAACTCGAAGGAGAACAGATCGAAATTCTCGGCAATGCGGCTTGCAGTCACCGATTTCGGTATGACGACGAAGCCGTTCTGCACATGCCAGCGCAGGATCACCTGTGCCGGCGTGCGGCCGAGGCGGCTTGCGATCTGCCCTATGGTCGCGTCATCCAGCATGGCCCCACGTCCGAGAGGGCTCCAGCTTTCGGTCAGGACGCCGCGCTCCGCATTGGCCTTGGCCAGAGCGTGCTGCTGGAAGCGCGGATGCAGCTCGATCTGGTTCAGCACGGGCGCCACGCCGGTTTCGGCAATGATCCTGTCCAGATGCTCCGCCGTGAAGTTGGAGACGCCGATGGACTTTACCTTGCCCTCCTCGCGCAGGCGGATCAAAGCGCGCCACGTATCGACATAGAGGTCGCGGCTGGGCGCGGGCCAATGGATCAGATACAGGTCCACATAGTCGAGCTGCAGGCGCGAAAGGCTTTCCTCGGCCGCCTTCAACGTAGCGTCGAAACCCTGCGCCTCGTTCCACACCTTGGTGGTGATGAAAATCTCTTCGCGGGCGATGCCGCTGTCGCGCAAGCCCTTGCCGACCCCGGTCTCGTTTCCATAGATCGCTGCGGTATCGACATGGCGATAGCCGGTCTCGATGGCGGTGCGAACGGCAGTGGCGGCGGCATCGTCTTCCGCCTTGAACACGCCGAGGCCAACCTGCGGAATGCGCCGGCCATCGTTGAGTTCGAGATAGGTCTGGGTGGTCATGCGAATATCCGTTTCATGTCCCGGCCGGACAGGATGCCCCGGCCCCTGCCCCTTAGTTGGTTGCCACGACGGCGATTCCAACCGCTTCGGGAACGCCCCGGCCACGATCCCCGTTTCCCTGCAAGTCTGAACATCCGGGGAAACGCCGTGTCGCCGCGTGCCAATTGGAAGGGATATCTCAAGATCGACGAGGTGGCCTGCCCGGTCGCCCTGTACACGGCGGCCTCCACATCCGACCGCATCGCCTTTCACACGATCAACCGGTCCACCGGCAATCGCGTCCGTCGCATCTTCGTGGACAGCGAGACCGAGAAGCCGGTCGAGCGCGACGAGCAGGTGAAGGGCTACGAAACGGGGCCGGACGACTACATCGTCCTGACGCCGGAGGAAGTGGCGTCCGCCGTACCCGAAAGCGACAAGACGCTTGCCATCTCGGCCTTCGTGCCATGTGGCAGCATCGACGATGTTTACCTGGACAAGCCCTATTACATCGCGCCGTCCGAGCCGCATGCCGCGGAAAGCTTCGTGCTGATCCGCGACGCGCTGGCGAAGCGCAAGGTGGCGGCGCTGGCGGAGGCCGTCCTGTTCCGCCGCGTCCGAACGCTACTCATCCGCCCGCATGGCGATGGCCTGATCGCCTCGACGCTGAACTTCGACTACGAGGTGCGCTCGGCCGCCGACGCGTTCGACAAGATTCCGTCGATGAAGATCAAGGGCGAGATGCTGGATCTTGCCCGCCATATCATCGACTCTAAGGCCGGGCGTTTCGAGCCCGATACATTCGAGGATCGATATGAGCAGGCCCTGGCGGAGCTGGTGAAAGCCAAGGCGGAAGGGCGCAAGCCCAAAGCCGTCAAACCCCGCAAGAGCGCGAAGGTTGTCGATCTCATGGATGCGTTGCGCCAGAGCGCGGGCGCAGGAGCCGGAAAGACGAAAGAAAAGCCGGCTAAGGTTAAAAAGGCCAGCTAGGCGCCTAGCGCTTTTTCCCCTTGTCATCGAGGCTCTTGCGGAGGGCATCCATGATGCTGATCACGTTGCCGGCAGCCTCCGGCGCGGGGCTGGCCTTCTGTTTGCGGCTACCGGGTTTGGACTTGCGCTTCTTGCGGCGGGATTCGATCAGGTCCTTCAGCTTGTCCTGGACCGGATCTTCCACCATGGCCGGGTCCCAGTCCGTTGTACGGGCGTCCACGAGCTTCAGCATCATCTTCGACAGCGCTGCATCCGCTTTCGGCTTCCCGATACCGGTGAAATAGTCCTTGTCTTCGCGGACCTCGTCACCATAGCGCAGGGTCCAGAGCACGATCCCCTTGTCGCGCGGCTCCAGCAGGACGGGGCGTTCGCGCCTGTACATCACAACACGGGACAGGCCGGCCGTCCCGGTTGCCGCCATGGCCTCGCGAATGACGACGAACGCCTCTTCCCCGACGGGATCGCTCGGCATCACGTAATGCGGCCTGTCGAACCAGACCCATCCGACCGTATCGCGTTTGACGAACCGCTCTATGTCGATGGTGCGGGTGCTTTCCAGCCCAACGGCGTCGATTTCCTCGTCTTCCACCACGACGAAATCATCTTCACCACGTTGCCAGGCGCGCGCTTCGTCCTCTTCCTTCACTACCTTGCCCGTCTCCGAGTCGACATAGCGGCTGACGACCCGGTTGCCGGTTTGCGCGTTGAGTGTGTGGAAGCGCACCTTTTCCTGGTCGGTAAGCGCCGGCATCATGGTGACGGGGCACGTCACCAGCGACAGTTTCAGATAGCCTTTCCAGAACGTACGCGGCGCCATGATCGACCTTTCGAGAGAAGGCGAAACGGCTGATGCCGGGCCCCGGTTCCGGGTGTGTTCCCCGAACCTACCCCAAATACAGGCCGGTTGCCGCCACGACGGCAATGTACCGCGCGGCCTTGGCGATGGTGACAAGCAGGAGGAAACTCCAGAGCGGTTCGCGCATGATGCCGGCGGCCAGCGTCAGCGGATCGCCGATCACCGGCACCCAGCTTGCCAGCAACGACCAGCGTCCATAGCGCGCATACCAGCCTTTTGCCCGTTCCATTTGCCTTGGCGACGCGGGAAACCAGCGGCGCCCTGCAAAACGCTCCATCTGCCGGCCGATCGCCCAGTTGACCAGCGATCCCAGCACGTTGCCAAAAGTGGCGACGCTGACCAAAAGCCAGACAGGATGCCCGCCCGACGCAACCAGCGTAGCCAGCACCGCCTCGGATTGCGCCGGCAGGAGCGTCGCCGCCACGAAGGCCGCAAGAAACAACCCTGCCAAACCTGCCAAAGAGCCACCCCGCGCGGCAAGCCCGCGCATTGCCAAATGTTACACGATAAATTACAGATAAATCGGCCCGATGGGGAGTAGGCGCTCCCGCACCGGGCCTAACCGTAACGCTCATTTAACCGGAGGGTTCAGAGCATCATGGCTAATCCAGCCTCTAACATATTTCCTCCACCGTCTGCATCATTCCTTCCGCCCTTGGAAGATTGATGCACGTCCGGTTCAAGACCGGCGAATGGAGGCTTATCCCCGGACGTCTCATCGAGACGGAAGACGGCTATCTCCTGCCGGTGGATGCATTCACGGGCATTGCCCATAGAATCGTTCCCGAAGACCTGCTTTTCGTCGCACGCAAGCTGGTGAAGACCGCAGATCAGCGGCGTTGGCAGCTCCGCCAGTCGCAACTCAACCGGATGCGGCTTGAGCTCGCAAGGGAGTGCATCCAGCACGCCCTCGCGGATTGGGAAGTGAACTACTATTAGAGGTTGGCGGTGGGGCGGTTTCGTCCGCGCTTCCGCCCCCTCGCCCTCAAATATACTGGCCGCGGATTTCGTCCGCCGTGGCGGGCCTTCTGCCAAGGGCCGCGAGTGCCCCGACAAGGCCTGCAACGAGTGCCCTGTTGTCGGGCGCCAGGGCGCCGTCCGGCATGAACATATTGTTTTCGAAGCCGACGCGGGCATCGCCGCCCAGAAGGGCCGAGGTCAGCACGCAATCCTGCTCGGCTGCGCCGAAGGCGCACAGGCCGAAGGGTTGGTCGATGGGCTCGCCCATGAAGGGCAGGATATCGCGCGGGCTCGAACGCTGGCCGGGCGTATAGCGGCCAAGCACGAACAGCAGCGTCTGCCGGCGCGCACCGAACGCCCCGCGCTGCCTGAGTGTGCGATAGCGGGCAAGGTCGTCCGCGTCATACAGGATCACCTGCACCATCGTTTCCCGAGCCTCCAGCCGGTCGATGAAGGAGGCTGCCGCCGCTACCCCGTCCTCGTCCGGCACGATCTCCCGCAGCGCAAGCGACACTGCCTCCGGTTGCGTGCCCTCCACCACATGCATCTGCGCCTGCGGGCCGTAGCGCCCGGCCGCCTCGGAAGTCGGCTGGATGACGAGCCGGGGCCCGACCGCCCCGCGTATGGCCGCGCTGGCCGCGCGGTAGGCTTCCGCATCGAGAAGGTGGCCGCCCGAGGCATCCCGCACATGCAGGTGGAACATGCCGGCGCCCGCTTCATGGCAGGCGACCGCGCACTCCACCAGCTCGGGCAGCGTCAGCGGTACGGAAGGGTGGTCGGCCTTCGTCTTGTAGGAGCCGTTCGGCGCAACGGTGACGGCAACGGGGCGCACCATGCTCATGCCGTGCCCTCGCGCCGGCGGATGGGCGGCAGGTCTGCCTTGATGATGCCGAGCGCCTCCGACAACGCCGCGTGATATCGGGCCCGCTCGCTTGCAGCCTCGCCATCCGGCCATTCGTAGAAGCCCGCTCCGGCCTTCATGCCAAGGCGGCCTTCGGCGACACGGTCGGCAAGGGCGTGGGCGGGTTGGTGCGCGGCCGACAGGGATGGGTACATGGTGGCGGCGGCAGCGCAGTGAACGTCGAGCCCGGCATGGTCGCGCTGCAGGGCCGGGCCGGCCGCGACATACCGGAAGCCGAAGCCGAAGCGCACAGCGGCATCGACATCCTCGGGCGTGGCGATGCCCTCATCGATCAGGGCGAACGCCTCCCGCGCCAGCGCATGCTGCATGCGGTTGGCCAGGAAGCCCGGCAGGTCGCGCCGCACTTGCACGGGCATGCGGCCGAGATCGCGCATGGTCCGCATCAGTGTTTCCGCCGTTTCCGGCGCGGTCTCGGCGGACGACACCACTTCCACCAGCGGCACGCGATGCGCCGGCATGAAGAAGTGCAGGTTGGCCATGCGATGTCGCGTGGCAAGCCCCGCCCCGATGGACGAAATCGGGAAGCTGGACGAGTTCGACGACAGGATCGCCGCGTCCGGCGCGCGGTCCACCAGCGCCGCGAACAGCGCACGCTTGATGTCCAACTGCTCCGGGGCGCAATCCACCACCATGGCGACGGCGGGCCAGTCGACATCGTCGAGGCCTTCCACGCAGCCGATTGCGGCAGCGTCGGCCGCATGGCCGGTCTGTGCAAGCTCGGCCTGCCAATAGGCCGGCAGGCTTGCGCGCCGCGCCGCGCCCGGCTCCACCACCGTGACCGGCCAGCCACCGCGTGCGAAGACGATGGCGACATCCGCCCCCATCGTGCCGCCGCCGATGACCACCATCCTGTGCGCTTGCGTCATTTCCGCTTACTCCATCGGGCCGGCCGCCGCGATGACGCCGCGCCATTTTTCGATTTCCGCCTGCATGCGCCCGGCCTGGTCCGCCCGCGAGCCCGGCGCGGGCACCACGCCCTGCCGGTTCAGCGCCGCCAGCACCTCGTCATCCGTCAGGACGGCATTGATTGCGGTGTTGAGGCGGTCGGCCACCGCGTCGGGCGTACCCTTCGGCAGCAGGACGCCGAACCAGGACACCACCTCGAACCCCTCGACGCCGCCCGACGCGATGGTGGGCACGCCTTCCAGGAATGGGGACGGTTCCAGCGTCGCGACGCCGAGCACGCGGAGGCCGCCCCCGGAGACCGATGGCAGGATGGACGGCACCGTGTCGATCATCACGTCGACATGTCCGCCCATCAGGTCGGTGACGGCGGGCGACGAGCCTTGGTAGGGCACGTGGACGATGTCGAGCCCGGCCATGTCCTTCAGCATCTCCATGCCCAGATGCTGCGGCGAGCCCGCGCCGGACGAGGCATAGGTCAACTCGCCGGGGGAAGCCTTCGCCATCTCGATGAGGCCCGCGACATCGTCTGCCTCGAAACCGGGACGCGTGACCAGCGCAAGCGGCACGAAGCCGGCAAGCCCCGCCGTTTCGAAGTCGGTGGTCAGGTCGAAGCCCGGCGGCGGGGTCAGGTTCATGTTGATGGAATGGCTGGTCAGCGCGCCCATCAGGATGGTGTAGCCGTCCGGCTGCGTGCGGGACGCCTGCAGGGCGCCGACGCTGCCGCCCGCCCCGGCGACGTTTTCCACGATGACCGATTGGCCGAGCTGGCCGCGCAGCCCCTCGGCGATGACGCGGCCGATGATGTCCGTCGCCCCGCCCGGCGTATAGGGCACGATCATGGTGATCGGCCGCGACGGGTAGTCCTGCGCGATGGCCGGCCCGGTCATTACGGCGCATGCAAGGGCCGCGGCCCCGAACACGTATTTCATGCGGTATCCTCCCGATTGTCGTGTCATGCCCTGCGGCATCCGGCCTTCTTCAGCGGGCCTTCGGATGCTGCAGGAAATCGAAGTCGCAGCCCGAAGGGGCCTGCGTGACATGCCGGTCGTAGAGGGCGGCGTAGCCGCGCTCGGCCGGTGGCAATGGCGGCGGCAGGTCTGCCCTGCGGCGCGCCAGCTCGGCGTCGTCCACCAGCAGGTCTATCCGGTTGCCGGAGGCCGACAGGCGGATGCGGTCGCCGTTGCGCACCAGCGCCAGCGGACCGCCCGATGCGGCATCGGGCGAGACATGCAGCACGATGGCGCCGAAGGCGGTTCCGCTCATACGCGCGTCGGAGATGCGGATCATGTCCTTTACGCCGGCCGCCGCCAGCTTGCGCGGGATCGGCAGGTAGCCGGCTTCCGGCATGGCTGCAGGGCTTGTGGGCCCGGCATTCTGCAGCACGAGGGCATCGTCGGCGCGCACGTCCAGCGCCGGATCGTCCACCCGGGCGGCCAGATCCTCGAGCGACGAGAAGACCACCACGCGTGCTTCCTTCTCCAGAAGCTCCGGCGTTGCGGCTGCGCGCTTCAGGATGGCGCCATCCGGGGCGAGATTGCCGAACAGGGCGATCAAGCCGCCCTTCGGCTCGATCGGCTCGTCGAAACGGCGGATGACCGAATGGTCGATCATGCCGGGGTCGAAGCCGGAAAGCCTGTCGCCCAGCGTCTCGCCGGTCACGGTCGGGCAGTCGAGGTTCAGCAGATGTCGCAGCTCCCACATCAGGGCGGGCATGCCGCCCGCTGCATGCAGATCCTCCATGTAGTTCGAGCCGACCGGCTTGAGGTTGACCAGAACGGGCGTCGTCTCGGCCAGTTCGTTGAGCCGCCGCAAGGACAGGCGAATGCCGGCGCGGCCGGCGATGGCCGCCAGATGCACGAGCGCATTGGTGGAGCCGGAAAGCGCCAGCAAAATCCGCATCGCATTGTCGAGCGATCGCTCGGTGACAAGGTCGGTCGGCCGGACCGCTTTCGGATCCGTCGCAAGGCGGGCCGCGATGTGGCCGGTTTCCTCGGCGATGCGCAGGCGATCGGCATGGACGGCAGGCGCCGTAGCCGAGCCGGCAAGCCCGAAGCCGAGCACTTCCGCAAGGCAGGCCATGGTGCTGGCCGTGCCCATGACGGCGCAGGTGCCGGCGGTGGTGGCAAGGTTGGAC
The DNA here is from genome assembly GCF_001463885.1 of Aureimonas altamirensis. Taxonomy (GTDB): domain Bacteria; phylum Pseudomonadota; class Alphaproteobacteria; order Rhizobiales; family Rhizobiaceae; genus Aureimonas; species Aureimonas altamirensis. The sequence continues at coordinate 51,144 of NZ_BBWQ01000021.1, forward strand.
TCCACCTTGGCGATCTCACCGGCATCCACCTCCCCGGCGCGGAAGCGCGCCCAGTAACGGCGGCAATCGGTGCACGCGCCGAGCCGCTCGCCCTTGTAGCGGCCCGTCATCATGGGCCCCGTCACCAGCATCACGGCGGGCCGGTCGGTGGACAGCGCGCCCATGATCTGGGCCGGCACCGTCTTGTCGCACCCGCCGATGAGCACGACGCTGTCCATCGGCTGGGCGCGGACCATTTCTTCCACATCCATCGACATCAGGTTGCGGAATTTCAGGCTGGTGGGCGTCAGGTAGGGCTCGCCTAGCGATATGGTGGGAAACTCCACCGGCAGCGCTCCGGCCAGCATCGCGCCCCGGCGTACCGCCTCTACCAGCTCCGGCATGGTGCGGTGACAGTTGTTGAAGCCGCTCGGCGTCGAGTTGATGCCAACCACCGGCCTGTCCAGCGCCTCGCGCGAGTAGCCCATCGACAGCGCAAAGGAACGCCGGAGATAGCGTGCGAAATCCCTGTCGCCGTAATTGGTCAGCCCGCGCGCCATGCCGCGCGCGGTCTCTTCGCCGTCGCTCATACCGTTCCTCCCTCAAGAAGGCGCAGCATACGACGCTTGAGTTTCATATGTTAAATTCATGATTTGCATAAATTGAAACGGATTTGGCATGAATCTCTCGCCCCGGCAGCTCCGCATTCTCGTGTCCCTTTCGGAAACGCTCAGCTTCAGCCGCACGGCCGACCGCTTCCACATGACGCAACCCGCCCTTAGCCGCATCGTGCGCAGCATGGAGGAAGCGCTCGGCACGCGCCTGTTCCACCGCACGACGCGCAGCGTCCGCATGACCGACGATGCCAGCGCCCTGGTGCGTATCGCCCAGCGGATGCTGGACGATTACGACACCGGGTTGGACGCCATGGGCGGCGTCATCGAGCGGCGGGGACGCCGCCTGTCGGTCGCCGCCCTGCCCTCGCTGGCAGCCATGCTGATGCCGCAGGTGGCGCTGTTGGTGCGCGCCACGGTACCCGATGCCCGCATCGAGGTGCGCGACGCATTGTCCGATGCCACGCTGGACCTTTTGCGCGGGCGTGCGGTGGATTTTGCGCTGACCTCGGCGGACCCCTCGCAGAGCGAGATCCGCTACGAGGAATTCCTGCGCGACCGCTATGTGCTCCTCAGCCGCCGCGACGATCCGCGGCTTGACGCCGGGCAGCCACGCGACCTCGCCTCCGCCATCGATCTCGGCCTCATCTCCATGCCGCGCGGCACGGCGGCACGCCTTTATGCCGACAGCGCCTATTTGCAGCTCGACATGCAGTTTCGCCCGGTCATGGAGTTCGAGCATCTGGCGACCATCGGCAAGTTCGTGGAGGCCGGCTTCGGAGTGGCGCTGTTGCCCTGTCTTGCCGCGATGATGATCCAGGACAGGGATCTTGTGATCCACGATCTCATGGGCGCGCCCGAGCGGTCTCTCGGCATCGTCTCGCTGCGCGGCGACGAGCCCGGCCACCTCGCCGGTCTGGCCGTGCAGGCCATCCGTGCCTGCGTACAGGAGCTGATCGCGCTGGAGCCGGAACGGCTCAAGGGTTGACGCCCCTGCCAAGCGCGCCTACGATACATCATAATAAACACGTTCAAAATATTGAACGGTCGGGAGGATGTCAAGGGTGAGCGGGCGCGGAGCCGAACGGATACTCGATCTGGTCGAGTGGATGGCCGGGCAGGTTGCGCCCTTCGGGCTGGCCGATGCCGCGCAGGCGATGGCGACGCCGAAAAGCTCGATGCTGCTGTTGCTGCGCACGCTGGTGGATCGCGGCTACGCCGAGCGGCTGCCCGATGGCCGCTACGCGTTGGCCCGGTTGCCGGGCGAGATGGGTTCGACGGGCCGGGCCTGGAACACGCTGCTGCGCGTGGCGGAGCCGGCGCTGCGCGCCGCCGTGGACGCCGTCCGCGAAACGGGGTTCGTCGCCGTGCTCGACGAGGGCAAGGTGCGCTACCTGAACAAGCTCCTGCCCGACCGCGAGATCCGCTACGACCGGGATATAACGGCGCCCCGCGCGCCGCATCAGGTGGCCAGCGGCATCGTGCTGATGGCATGGATGCCGGCGGACGAGCGCGCAGCCCTCGTCGCCGCGCTCGACACCGACCATGCGGCGCTGGAAGCCGACCTGACCGCCTGCCGGGCGAACGGCTTCTTCTACAATGGCAAGGGCGTCGTCGAAGGGGCGGCCGGCGTCGCCGCGCCTGTCTTCGGAGCGGATGGCCGGGCATTGGCCGCCATCAACATATCGGGCCCCCGCGACAGGGTGGCCGCCCAGATCGACAGCCTGTCGCAACAGACCGTGCAGACCGCGGCGCGCGTGACGGAGGAGTTGCAGCGCCGCGCCCATAACAAACGCATTCCGGGAGGAAACTGACAATGCGCATCTCCAGCATGATCGGCGGGCTCGCGCTCGTCGCGGCGCTCAACGGGGCGGCTCTCGCCCAGCCCGCGCTGCCCGATTATTACCCTGATACCTACGGCGAGATCGTCGAGGCATCGCGCGGCGAGCGCGGCCTCGTCATCTATTCCAACATGGCCGACAACAACTGGCAGCCGGTCATCGCCGGCTTCCGGGAAGCCTATCCGTGGATCAACGTGGAGACGCTGGACCTCGGCTCCGGCACCGTCCATTCGCGTTGGGAGGCCGAGGCCGGCAGCGGATCGCGCACGGCCGACATTCTTGTTTCGGGTGCCAACGACCGCTGGGCCAGCTACGGCAAGGATGGCCGCATGATGGCCTATGACAGCCCGGAATTCGCCCACCTGCCCGACTTCGCGAACCCCTATCCGGGAGTCGCCGTGCTTTCGGCCGACCCGCTCGTCATCACCTACAATGCGGCGCTCCTGCCGGAAGAGCAGCGTCCGACAGGCTTTGCCGCGCTGTCGGCCGCCGCCGTGGCCGATCCAGGCACGTTCGACGGGCGCATCACCACCTACGACGCCGCGCGCAACTCGTTCGGCCTTGCCGCCTGGTGGGCCTACATGAACGCCAAGGGCGACGAAGGCTGGCAGAACCTGCGCGCCATCGGCCCGATGATCCGGGGCGAGACATCCGGCGGGCCGATGAACGAGAAGATCGCCACCGGCGAGTACGTCATCGGCGTCGCCGTTTCGGGTATCACCATCTTCCCCCGGCTGGAGCAGCCGGGTGGCGAAATCCTGGGCTTCGCCTTCCCGGACGACGGCACCATCGTGATGCTGCGCGGGCTCGGCATCCCCAAGGAGGCCGCAAACCCCAACTCGGCCAAGCTGTTCGCCGATTATGCCCTCAGCAATGCCGGCCAGACGCTGCTCGGCAAGGGCGGGCTGGTGCCCTACCGCGACGATGTCGCCGAAGGCGACGTGCGCTACACCTACCAGGGCATCGCGGAACAGATCGGCGCCGACAATGTGATCGAGGCCGGCTTCGACCAGCGCCTGATTACCGAGGCGCCCGCCTTTGTCGAAAAATGGAACGCCGCCCTGCAAGGCCGCTAACCGCAAGCGCCGGCGCCGCCACACGGCGGCGCCCACGGCAGCCTGGGCGCAACACCGCCCGTAACCCGGTGGAAACACAATGTCCCACAGTGCGCCAGTGGGGGCGAAGGCCCCCGCGACAGACCGCTCGCGTCTGATTTTCTGGGGTGTATCCCTGCTGACGGCGGTGCTCGTCATCGGGCCGATCGCCCCGATCGCGGTGCAGGCTTTCCTTGCCGAGCCGCTCTACGCCGGCGACAACACCTTCACGCTGACAAACTTCGTCCGCCTGCTGGGAGAGGCCGGCATCGGACGGATCTTCCTGAATACGCTGTACTTCGCAATGCTCACCATGGGCGTCGCGCAGGTGTTCGGGGCCATTGCCGCCGTGGTGGTGGGCCGCACCAACCTGCCGGGCCGCATCTGGATGGGCGAGCTGATGGTCTGGCCGCTCTTCGTCAGCAATCTCGTCATCGCCTTCGGGTGGTTCACCATGTACGGGCCCTCCGGCTACTTCTCGCTTGCCATGCGAAGCTGGTTCGGCGGCGTACCGTGGAACCTCTATTCGCTGACCGGCATGGGCATCGTGGCCGGCCTCAGCCAGGCACCGTTGACCTACCTCATGTGCATCGGCGCCGTCACCAAGGCCGACCCGCAACTGGAATCGGCCGCGCGCTCTGCCGGCGCCGGGCCGTTCCGCGCCCTGTGGTCCGTTACCGTGCCGATGATGCGGCCGGCCATCATCTACTCCGCCGTGCTCAACTTCGTCATCGGTATCGAGATGCTCGCCATTCCGCTGCTGTTCGGCGGCCCCAGCGGCATCATGACCATCACCACCTTCCTGTACGACAAGGGCATCAACGCCGCCGTGCAGCCGGATTACGGCATCGTCGGCGCGGCTGCGCTGATCCTGCTGGCGGTCGTTGCCTTCCTGGTGTGGCTGCAGGGCCGGCTGATGAAGGATTCCGGCCGTTTCGTCACGTTGCGCGGCAAGGCCAGCCGACCCCAGATCCTGGATCTCGGGCTCTGGCGCTGGTTCGCCTTCGCTGTTGTCTTCGCCTATGTCTTCTTCACCATCATCGCGGTGTTCGGCGGCATCTTCATGCGCGCCAGCGTCACCTTCCTGACGCCGTTGATCCCGTTCTGGAAACTCATCACGACCGCCAATTTCGAGCTGATCCTGACGTCAAGCAATTATGTCCGCTCGATCGTCAACACGGTTCTGGTCTCTTTCTTCGGCGCCATCATCGGCACCTTCTTCATCGCCGTCGTCACGCTGATCGCCCGGCGTTCGGACTTCCGCTACGCAAGGCCGCTGGAGTATCTGGCGCTGTTTCCGCGCTCGCTGCCCGGCATCATCGCCGGCCTCGGCTTCTTCTACGCCCTGGTGTGGATACCCGGTCTCGACGTCATCCGCGGCACGATCTACGTGCTGATGATCGTCTTCATCCTGCGCTACATCCCGGTGGGGTTCGGGGCCATCGCGCCGGCTCTCTCACAGATCGGCGACGAGCTCGACAGGGGAGCGCGCATATCCGGCGCGGATTGGTGGACGACCGTCACCCGCATCATCCTGCCGATCCTGAAGCCGGCGCTCTTCTCGTGCTTCGCGCTGCTCTTCATCCATTTCTTCAAGGAATACGTCACGGCGGTCTTCCTGTACCAGCCGGGCTCCGAGATCATCGGCACGACCATGCTGCAGCTCGTGGCGCAGGGCGACAACGGACCCGTTTCCGCCCTCGCAACCATCCAAGTCGTCATCACCGCGGTCTTCGTGATCCTCGCGCGCCGCGTCCTGGGAGCCCGGATCTATGGCTGACCTCGTCCTCGACCACCTCACCATCCGCTATGGCGGCGTCACCGCCGTCAACGACGTCTCGATCACCGTCCCCTCGGGAGAGTTCCTGACGCTGCTTGGCCCTTCTGGCTGCGGAAAATCCACCACGCTGTTCTCCATCGCCGGGCTGAACAAGGCCACATCCGGCACGATCCGCATCGGCGACACGGTTCTGTTCGACGGCGAACGCGGCGTGGAGGTTGCACCGGAGCGGCGCAATATCGGCCTCGTCTTCCAGAGCTACGCCCTGTGGCCGCACAAGACCGTTGCTGAAAACCTGGCCTTTCCGCTGCAATTGCGGCGCATCGGGCGGGCAGAGCGCGACGAGAAGATCGCCGAAGCTCTAGGCCTCGTGGAGATGACCCCCTACGCGGATCGCTACCCGTTCGAGCTGTCGGGCGGCCAGCAGCAGCGCGTGGCGCTGGCACGCGCGCTCGTCTACCGCCCCGGCCTGCTGCTGCTGGACGAGCCCTTGTCCAACCTCGATGCCAAGCTGCGCGAGCGCGCCCGTGTCTGGCTGCGCGAACTGCAGGAGCGGCTGGGCGTCACCACAATCTACGTCACGCACGATCAGGCCGAGGCCCTGGCGGTCTCCGACCGGATCGCGGTGATGAGCATGGGCCGCATGCGGCAGCTCGGCACGCCGAATGAAATCTACGAGCGGCCGGCCGACGCCTTCGTCGCCGATTTCATCGGCTCTTCCAACTTTCTGTCGGGGCGCCTGCTGGGCAAGGATGCGGCCGGCGCCAGAGTGGCGCTGGCGGACGGCACGCAGATCAGCGCCGGGGCGGGCGATGCCCATAGCGACGGCTCGCTCGTGGTGGCCGTGCGGCCGGAAAACATCGAGATCGTGCCCGGCCTCAGCGAAAACGGTTTTGCGGCCGACGTGCGCTCCGGCACCTATCTCGGCTCGGTGTACCAGTACGAGCTTGCAGGCGCGGGAGAGATCTTCCGCATCCAGACGACGCGACCGGTGACACAGGACCGTGTCTTCGTGCGCATTCCACAAGCCGCCACCACCGTCTTCGCCGCCGGGCCGGAGGCTGCCTGACATGCTGGATGCCAAACCGCCCCTCCGCTTCGACCCGGCCCGCACCGGGCCCATGCAGGGGATCCGCGTCGTCGATCTGTCGCGCCTCGTCGCCGGCAACATGCTGTCGCTGCAGCTTGCCGATTTCGGCGCCGACGTCATCAAGGTGGAACCCCCTGCGGGCGACCCGTTGCGCGATTGGCGCGATGACGGGCAATCGCTGCACTGGAAGACCTATGGTCGCAACAAGCGTTCCATCATGCTCAACCTGCGCGACGATACGCACAGGCAGGCGCTGCTGGCCCTTCTGGATACGGCCGACGTCTTCATCGAAAACTTCCGCCCCGGCACGCTGGAACGCATGGGCCTTGCGCCGACGACGCTTCTGGAGCGCAACCCCGACCTGATCGTGGTGCGCATCTCCGGCTTCGGCCAGACAGGCCCTTACGCGCAGTATCCCGGCTTCGGCACGCTGGTGGAGGCCATGAGCGGCTTTGCCGCCCGCACCGGTTTTCCCGACCGGGAGCCGGTTCTGCCGCCGCTGGCGCTGGCCGACATGATCGCCGGGCTGCAGGGCGCCCAGGCGGTTTCCACCGCGCTCCTGGCACGGCAGCGCGGGCTTGCCCGTGGACAAGTGATCGATCTTTCTCTGCTGGAGCCGATCTTTTCGGTGCTTGGGCCGGAAGCCGCCATCCACCGGGTGACGGGCAAGGTGAAACAACGTTCGGGCAGCGCGTCCAACACCGTGTCGCCGCGCAATGTCTATCTGTGCGGCGACGGTAAATATGTCGCCCTGTCGGGCTCCACCCAGGTCGTCGCCTTCCGGATTTTCGAGATCATTGGCCGGCCGGACATGAAGACAGACCCGCGCTTTGCCACCAATGCCGACCGCGTGCGCCACCGCGACGAGATTGACACCGCCCTTGGCGCATGGTTCGCCACACGGGACAGGGGCGCGGCACTGACGGAGATGCGCGCCGCCGGCGCAACCGTCGGCCCGGTCTACGATATCGCCGATATTGCCGAAGACCCGCACTTCCACGCCCGCGAAATCGTCGTGGAAGTGGAAGACGCAGACAATGGCAGCCTGCCCATGCACAACATCGTGCCGCGCCTTTCCGAGACGCCCGGCGCATGGCGCCACCCGGCCCCGGCGCTCGGCGAGCATACGGAGGAGATCCTCGCCGAGCTGGGGCTGGAGCCGCTGCCGGCCGGGCGGGATGCGCGCGTGCGGGAGGACAGGGAATGATCCGCTCGCTTCTCTATGTGCCGGCATCGAGCGAGCGTTTCATCGCCGGCGCGCACCGGCGCGGCGCGGATGCAATTATCCTGGACCTCGAGGATGCCGTGGCCCCCAATGCCAAGGAAGCGGCGCGCGCCGGCCTTGCCGAGGCGGTACCGGAGGTGGCCAAGGGCGGCGCGACGGTTTTCGTGCGCATCAATGCGGAGCGGGAACTGATCTTTGCCGATGCGGAGGCGGCGTGCCGTGCCGGCGCCTATGCCCTCTATGTATCCAAGGTGGGGAGCGTCGACATTCTGGTCGAGCTGGCAGAAAGGCTGGCGCCGGTGGAAGCCGCGCTGGGCCGTGCGCCGATGCGCTTCGTGCCGCTGCTGGAAGACCCCGGCGCCGTGCTGGATGCACGCGCCATAGCCCGGGGACCGCGGGTTATGGCCCTGTCGACGGGCGGCGAGGATATCGCCACCGAAATGGGGGCCGAGCCCCTGCCGGAGGTGCTGCGCCTGCCCAAGCTTCTGGTGCACATGGCGGCCAAGGCGGAGCGGCTCCTGTCGTTCGGCCTGTTGCGCAGCGTCGCGGACTATGCCGACGAAGCGGCCATGCAGGCTGCGGCACAGGAAGCGCGGCGCTTCGGCTTCGACGGCGCAAGCTGCATCCACCCGGCCATCGTCTCCATTCTCAACGCGGCCTTCGCGCCCACGCAGGCCGACATCGCCTGGGCGCGCCGCGTCGTCGAAGCCAGCGAAGAGGCGGCCGGCCGCAATGTCGGGGCCTTCACGCTGGATGGGCGCTTCATCGACGCGCCCATCGTAACCCGAGCGCGCGCCGTCCTGGCGCGCATTCCGCAAGACAACGGAGCGCAAGCATGACGATGGGCAAACCGCGCACACGGCGCGTGCTGGTGACGCATAACAGCATCGCACCGAGTGCGGTGGCGCTGTTGAACGCGCACGACATCGATGTCTTCTTCTCGCCACCCTACGATGCGTCCGAGGTCGTCGCCGCGCGCATGGCCGAGCTTCAGCCGGACGCGCTGATGGTGCGGCAGGGGCGCATCGACGCCTCGGTCATCGGCGCCTCTTCCCGGTTGAAGGTCATCGTCAAGCACGGTGTGGGCGTCGACAATGTAGACCTGGAGGCCGCAGCAGCCCTCGATATTCCGGTGCTGCGCTCGCTCGGCTCCAACGCGCTGGCGGTGGCCGAACACGCCGTCTCCCTGATGCTCGCGCTGCTGAAGCAGTTTCCGGCGCTCGACACCGCCGTCAAGGGTGGGCAATGGCCCAAGCCGAGCTTCATCGGCCGGGATATCGCCGGCGCCCGCCTGGGACTGATCGGCTTCGGCGCAATCGGGCGCGAAACGGCCCGCCTTGCCGTGGCGCTGGGCATGGATGTCACTGTCTACGATCCGCACGCCGCCGGCGAGATCGCGGCTGCCGGGCTTGCCGTCGCCGATAATGTGGAGGCTCTGGTGTCCGACGTCGATATCGTCAGCCTGCATTGCCCGCTGACGCGCGAAACGCGCAACATCGTCGATGCCGGGCTGATCGAGCGGATGGGCCCGCAGACGCTGATCGTCAACACCGCCCGTGGCGGTCTTATCGACGAGGCGGCGCTGGCGGCGGCGCTGGCCGATGGTCGCATCGCCGGCGCCGGGCTCGACAGCTTCGCGGCAGAGCCGCCCTCCCCGGACGGACCGCTATGGGCCGCACCCAATCTGATCGTCACCCCGCATGTCGGCGGCGTGACGAAGGGATCCGCCATCACCATGGCCGAGACGGCCGCACGCCACATCATCAGCGTTCTTGACGGCAATCCGCCGGATGCGCGCAGCCTTGCGCTGCCCGCAACGCTTGCCGCCTGACCCACCCATCGCAAGGAAAGACACCCTATGCCCTATGGTTTCCGCATCAAGCAGAGCTGGACACGCATCGACGCCAGCTTGGTGGCCGCCTTCCGCGCGCTTCCGGCCGCCAATGTCAGCGATTCGATGCAGCGGCTGGCTGCGGCCGGCCCCACTTTGCAGCCGATGCACGGGGATGAGGTGCTGTGCGGACCGGCGCTCACCGTACGCTGCCGTCCCGGCGACAATCTGATGATCCACAAGGCCATCGACATGGCCGAGCCCGGCGACGTGATCGTCGTCGATGCCGGTGGCGACATGACCAATTCGCTGATGGGCGAGTTGATGCTGGTGCATGCCATCCAGCGCGGTATCGCCGGCTTCGTGCTGAACGGCGCCATCCGCGATTCCGCCGCGATCGCGGAGCGCGGACTGCCCGTCTTCGCCTGTGGCGTCACCCACCGTGGCCCCTATCGGACCGGCCCCGGAGAGATCGGCTTCCCCATCGCACTCGATGGCATGCCCATCGCCCCCGGAGATCTGATCCTTGGCGATGCCGATGGCGTGGTCTGCGTACCGCAGGCCGATGCCGCCACCGTGCTGGCTGCCGCCCAGAAGAAGCAGGCGGCGGAAGACCGCCAGATGCGCGACACGCTGGCCGGCACGCTGGACCGAAGCTGGGTCGACAAGGCCCTGGAAGCGGCCGGCTGCGAGATGATCGCCTGACCGCACGGTTGCATTCCGGCTTCTATCCGGTTGTGCTCGGCGTTCGATTCGACGCGGCATAGGGAGGTGCTCGTGCCATCAGATAACCAAGGGTCTCGATTGACGGCCGAAGCCAGCGGCGTGTTTCCGATTGCCGCGACCCCCTTCGACGATGCGGGTCGCCTCGACGAAGCCTCGCTGGACCGGCTCACCGACTTCTATGTCGAATCCGGAGCAACGGGGCTCACCATTCTCGGGATCATGGGCGAGGCGCAGAAGCTGGACGCGGAGGAAGCGCGTCTGGTCGTGCGCCGCATCGTGGCCCGGGCGCCCATTCCCGTGGTCGTCGGCGTTTCGGCCCCGGGCTTTGCGGCCATGAAGACGCTTGCCCGGGATTCGATGGATTTCGGCGCCGCCGGGGTGATGATCGCACCCACACCCAACCTTCGCACCGACGATCAGATCGTCGCCTATTTCACCGATGCGGTGGAGGCCATCGGCGACGATATCCCCTTCGTGCTGCAGGATTATCCGCTGACGCTGTCGGTTATCATGACGCCGGGCGTCATCCGCCGCATCGTCACGGCCCTGCCCTCCTGCGTGATGCTGAAGCACGAGGACTGGCCGGGCCTGGAGAAGATCTCCACCTTGCGGCGCTGGCAGGCCGAGGGCAGCCTGCGCCCCCTGTCCATCCTGTGCGGCAATGGCGGGCTGTTCCTGGATTTCGAGGGCGAACGCGGCGCCGACGGCGCGATGACCGGCTACGCCTTTCCCGACATGCTGGCCGAACTGGCATCCCTGCAGAAAGCCGGCCGCCGCGATGCGGCGCACGATCTGTTCGACGCGCACCTGCCGCTCATTCGCTACGAGCAGCAGCAGGGTGTCGGGCTTGCGGTCCGCAAATACATATTGAAGCGGCGGGGCGCCATCGCCTGCGACCGGCAGCGCAAACCGGGCGGGAGCCTTTCCGACACCGCCAGGCAGGAAGTGGACTATCTTCTCGCGCGCCTGGCCCGCACCGATCCGCGCGCGGCGCTGTAGGGCCGGTACGCCCAAGTCTCGACACCTTGCTTTTGTAACCAGCGCTGTCTTCATATGCTGAGGTGAAGCGACCTTTGGTTGCCTTGCGTGCTCTTCTGATTGCCGTCGTTACGGCGATGTCGCTTCTCGGCCCGGTCGCCGCGGCCGAGCGGGCGGCCGACCGTGCGGGCAGCCATCAGCACCACTCCGTTGCCGACGCGGCATCCGACTTCGGCGACACATGGTCGGACGAAGCGCGCCTGTTCTATTGCCAGGTCGCGTCCAGCATCCTGCCGGTTCATGTCCTGCCGCAGCGCGACGGCGGCAGCGCGCAGAGTTTCCTGCCCTTCACCGAAAGTGCCGTTTCCCGGCATGTACCGCCCGGCGACAGACCACCCAGAGGCTCGCTTCTTCAGGCCACCCTTTCCTGAATGAACTGTCGAAGCCCGTGGCGCCGCCCTTGCGACGCGACTTCGATGTTGAAGCGAGACCCATCATGACCGATTCATCGACCGACGCCCCGACCGGGCCCGGCAGGCTGACGCGCCGCGGCCTCCTGGCCGGCGGTAGCGCCTTTTTGCTCAGCGGATGCGTTACGGCCAACCCGGCACCGCCCGTGGCGCCGACACCGCCGGCACCACCGCCGCCGCCTGCAACGCCCCTGATGTACCAGGCGCTGCCCAACGAGCGCTTCCCGGTAGAGGCCGTCGACGTTTCCCGCATTCCGCAACATCTGTGGCGGCAGGACGTCGCCTTTCCCCATGCGGAAAGACCGGGCACCGTCGTCGTGGATACGCAGGCCAAGTATCTATACCACGTCGGACAGAACGGCATGGCCACGCGGTACGGTATCGGCGTCGGCCGCGACGGCTTCGCCTGGGATGGCCGCGCCGTCATTGCCTATAAGCGGGAATGGCCCCGCTGGACGCCGCCGGACTCCATGGTGGCGCGCCAGCCCGAACTGCAGCCCTACAGCATCGCCAATGGCGGAATGGACCCGGGCCCACGCAACCCGTTGGGCGCGCGGGCTCTGTACATCCACCAGAATGGCGCCGACACGCTGTATCGCCTGCATGGAACATTCCAGCCGTGGTCCATCGGCAAGGCTGTCTCATCCGGCTGCATCCGGCTTCTGAACCAGGATGTCATCCACCTGTACGACACGGTTCGCGATGGCAGCCCCATCGTGGTCTATCAGGGCGGCCTGCCGGGCGCACCCGTTGCAGAGAGTTGGTCAGAGGAGGGCTTGGCGCCGCCGCTACCCGGCAACGCCTGAGCGTATGCCTACATCAGCGACCGGAGGCGCTGGAGCGCGGCGGAAAATCCGTTGAGCGAGAGGGATAGCGTCACCGGCTGGTTGTTCTCGGCGGCAACGGCGCCAAGTTCCAGCGTCTCTCCGCCGGCAAGGCGCTCGACATCGCCCGCCGCCAGAGACAGCGGTACGATGCAGCCGGCCGGAAGGCAGGTGCGGAAGGCGCGCTGACCACCCAGCGCGCCTCCATCCACCTTCAGGCTGACGCCCTCGGCAAGGACAAGGCCGAACGGCATGGCGAGCGCGCCGCCGACGACGCCCTCGCCACCGGGCGCGAGCTCGATGGCAACGATACGCTGGCGTGACTGCGCGTCGGACTGGCTCTGCGACAGGCTGCACGTCTTGCGACCGCCCGGAAGCGCGCACAGAACCGTCCAGTCGCCAAAATTTTCCTGCAGCGACGATGCGCCGCCCGGCTGCGGCACCGCGCCGCCATTCTGGGCCAGGGCAGGAAATGCCGTCATCCAAAATGCGGCGGCGAGGCACAGATTGCGCGGGAGGCGGCTGGGCAAGGGCGAACTCCGGTCGATTGTCGAGGCCGGCCCCGATGTAGCATCGCGGCCGGCTGTTCGAAATGGCCGAAGCTTAGGAAAGCGCCTGCGGCGAAGCGGCGGCGATCACCGACTGCCAGCTAAGCTGCGAGGCCAGGTGCAGGACGATCAGATGGAACCAGCCCTTGGCATGGAACTCCAGCACCACTTCCTGCGGAAGCGCGCGCAGCGCGGCCTCGTCGACCACACGGAAGCTGCTGATCTCGGCGACGATGTCGTCGTCGTCGCGCCGGATCTGCGCGTTGCGCTCGACCAGCAGCTTGTGCTCCAGCAGCGCGGCGCCGAATTCCTTGATCTGCCTGTGCTCCACCGCGTAATTTTCGCACAGGTCGATGGCGCGCTGGCTGACATCCGTCGGGTTGCCCTCATCGTCGAACAGCGGAAGCGCATCGACATCGGCTGCGGCCGCGGTGATGCTGTCGCTCTGTTCGTCGAAGCCGAGCATGAGGCGCTCTTCACTCGACAGGGTGATGCCGATGAAGGGATAGCGCCGGATATAGGCGGGCACGTAGAAGCCCTGCTTCCAGCGGCCATCCGCGTCGACGAAGAGGCTTTTGCCGGCTTCGATGCCCGTCACGATGACGGGCATCGCCGAACCGTCATTGGTGAACACGATCGGATACTGGCGGCCGGCCGCGGCGAATTCGCTGGCGACGATGGGGATCGCAGTCGCACCGGCTGCGAAGGACGCGGTCGCGTCGCGCCGAAGGCCGAATCCCGCATGCGCATCCGAACGCAGAAGCGTAGGCTTGCGATAGAAAAGCGGCAGCATCGTTTCGACGGCTGGCGCTTCGGTTGATTCTACAGTCGTATTCATGGAAACTCCGCAATTATAGATTCAATCACTGATCGAAACATCTACTAAAAATTGTAGTTCAGGTGATCCTGAACCGAATTATCGGCGATGTCCGAACTGTATTTTCCTTTAAATGACATTTCAAGACGCATCCAGTCGTTGAAGGTCACCTTGTCCCGATGTCGATCGACGCGAAGCGCTGCCAATCGCTGCGCGAATCACGCAGTGGTTGGCAAACACAATTCTTATTCACGTTATCATCTGTATGTATAGGCCATTCCGGCAAATTTTAGACGCGTGTGGCCGGCCCACTAAAGGGCGCGGGACCTCGGCAAGAGGGCAATGGCGGTGGTCACTCGATGCTGCAGCAAGACGCTGCGGCTACTCGGCCGCGTCGCGGATTTCCGTATCGCCGGCGGCTTCGACGGCATTGGCCAGGCCCCAGGCATTGAGTGCGAGGATGACAGGCTCGAGACTCCGGCCCCGTTCCGACAGGCTGTACTCAACCTTGGGCGGAACTTGCGCGTAGACGGTGCGGATCACGAAGCCGTCCATCTCCAGTTCACGGAGCTGATTGGTCAGCATGCGTTGCGTCACGTTCGCCAGCCGGCGGCGGATCTCGTTGAAGCGGAGCGTGCCTTGCAGCAGATGCCACAGCACCACGCCCTTCCACTTGCCGCCGATCAGCGCAAGCGTCGCCTCCACCGGGCAACCGGGGCTGCAATCGTAACGCGCGTGGCGGGGGCGAGGCATGGGACGGTATCCTTTTCGACACTATGTGCAATTCATGTACATTCTTGCGAATGGTACGCCGAACCGTCACCTGTTGCCAGACACGAGGTTTTCGATCGAACAGGAGATTTGAGATGCGCGCCATCGGCTATCAGGCCCCCCTTCCCATCACCGATGAGCATTCGCTGGTCGATGTGGATCTGCCGCGGCCGACCCCATCGGGCCGCGACCTGCTGGTCGAGATCAAGGCCATCTCCGTCAATCCGGTCGATACCAAGATCCGCGCAAGCGGCCGGCCGGAAGCCGGTAGCTGGAAGGTGCTGGGTTGGGATGCGGCGGGCGTCGTTGTCGAGACGGGGCCCGAGGCCGGCATGTTCAAGCCTGGCGACGCGGTGTTCTATGCTGGCTCAATCACGCGGCCCGGCACCAATGCGCAGTTCCATCTTGTCGACGAACGCATTGTCGGTCGCAAGCCGGAATCGCTGGGCTGGGCCGAGGCGGCGGCGCTGCCGCTGACGGCGATCACCGCATGGGAAACCCTGTTCGACCGGCTCGACGTGAAGGGCCGCGCCGTTCCCGGTGCCGCGCAGGCGATCCTTATCATCGGCGGCGCCGGCGGCGTGGGCTCCATCGCCATCCAGCTCGCCCGCAAGCTGACCGGCCTGACCGTCATCGCCACCGCGTCACGGCCCGAAACGACGGCCTGGGCAACCGATCTCGGCGCACATCATGTCGTGGATCATTCCAGACCCTTGGCCAGCGCGGTCGAGGCTCTCGGCATTGGTGCGCCCGCCTTCGTCTTCTCGACCACCAACACCGGGCAGCATCTTGCCGAAATCGTGGAGTTGATCGCGCCGCAAGGCCGCTTCGCCCTCATCGATGACCCGGCCACGCTCGACATCAACCCGTTCAAGCGCAAGAGCGTGTCGGTACATTGGGAGTTGATGTTCACGCGGCCGATGTTCGGCACGGCGGATATCGCGGAACAGGGCGTGCTGCTGAACGAGGTCTCGCGCCTGGTCGATGACGGTACGCTGCGCACCACGCTGGCCGAAAACTTCGGGCCGATCAATGCGACGAACCTCAAGCGTGCGCACGCCTTGATCGAAAGCGGCAAGGCTCGGGGCAAGATCGTGCTGGAAGGGTTCGACGCCTGATCGGACGACGAGCGAACGCGCTGGAAGATCGGTGAAGTGCGGCGTCAGCGTGAATCATGGCAACGCGATGCCACACGGGATCTCGCAACAGGTAGAACGGAAGACGCTATCGACGCTTATGCGCGTCACGATAGCGTCCATTCCGCCGCAACACGCAACGACGCACGGCATGACGGCCGCTCCCGCCGCAGCAGAAATGCGAAATTCACCTTCAAGACGCCAAGTAACCGCGCTCACGAGTTTTTTATTCTGACAACGCCCTGAGAATAATCAATACATTCCAATATCGGACGACGATATGGGACAGACTGCCTGTTGCTCGGCATTTGTTTCTTTACCCTACAAGAACGATCATTCTTTTCTTTTGTAGGTTCTGCGTGAGATATCGAACCCCTCAGCGGGAACGTATTATTGCTTCGGTAGGCGATTTATTTTATCAAAGCAGCACGCACCAACTTGGCATCGTTCGGAAAAAGCTTAGAGCGCTGGTCGAAGGATTGAGCGGCGAGCAGGCATTTCTTGCGATCTTTGATAGCATTCAGGTGAAGACTGCCGTGTCCGCACGCAAGGCGGCGAAGCTGATTCTGCGCAGAGCTCACACCGGCGGAAGACGCCCATGACCAATGTTGCGCTCGGCCTGACCGCCTTTCTGATCGCCGGTCTTTACACGCTGGGAATTCTGAATATCCCGCTGCTCGGCTTCGGTGACCCGCTTGGGCCGCGCCTGCTGCCGTCATTTCTGGCAGGAGCAATGGCGTTGATCGGTGTCGCACTCATCGTCGAAGGACGCAGCCTGTCCGGCATTCGGGAAGATTGGGCGCGCTTTCGGTCCTACCTCTCCGGGCAGGATTTTCGCGTCGTCGCGGCGGCCACGGTCTGGGCCGGGCTTTACTTCGTGGCTTTCGGTCCGCTCGGCTATCTTCTTTCCACAGCGCTGTTTCTGCTGGGCATGATCGGGCTTTTCCATCGTGGCAGCAAAATTACCGGCGCGGTTGTCTCGGTTTTGTTTGCCGCCATCAGCTACGCCTTGTTCGCTGGCATCTTCGCCGTTCCGCTTCCGCGCGGCATCCTCCCGTTCTGAGTGCATCCGATGAGTAATTTCGAATATATGCTGAACGGCTTTGCGGTCGCGCTCGAGCCTCAGAACCTGCTGTTCATTCTCACCGGTACGGTTCTGGGTACCATTGTCGGCGTTCTTCCTGGCCTCGGGCCATCGGCTGGCATCGCCTTGTTGCTGCCACTCACTTTCGGGATGGATCCCACGGGTGCGCTTATCATGGTCGCCAGCATGTATTACGGCGCGATGTATGGCGGGTCGACCACGTCGATCTTGATCAATACACCGGGCGAGTCCTCGTCCGTGATGACCACTCTCGACGGCTACCAGATGGCCAGGAACGGTCGCGCAGGCGCAGCGCTCGCGGTTTCCGCCATCGGATCCTTCATCGCCGGCACTTTCTCGGTCATCGCCCTCAGCATCTTGGCGGTGCCTCTCGCGCGCTTTGGCCTGAAGTTTGGTCCGGTCGAATATTTCGCCCTCATGCTCTTTTCCATGGCGGCGGTGTCGAGTCTGACGGGCAAATCCGTGTCGCGCGGCCTGTTCTCGATGGTCATCGGCCTGATGATTGCGACCGTGGGCATCGATCTGCAGAGTGGATCGCCGCGCTTTACCGGCTCCGTGCCGCAATTGCAGGACGGTATCAGCTTCCTTGTCATCGCTGTCGGCATGTTCGCGGTTTCAGAAGTGCTCGTCACCTTCGAGGATCATGTGCGCGGTCAGGCCCCTGTGTTGCGCATCAAGGGACGGCTTTGGCTGACCCGCGAGGAATGGCGCCGCTCGATCATGCCGATCACGCGCGGCACGCTTATCGGCTTTGCCAAGGGCGTTCTTCCAGGCCCCGGCGCCACGATCTCGACCATCCTGTCCTATGGACTCGAACGCGCCCTCCACAAGGATAAGGAAAAGTTCGGGACCGGCATGATCGAGGGCGTCGCAGGCCCCGAAGCTGCCAACAATGCCGCGGCCGGTGGTGCGATGGTTCCCCTTCTCACGCTCGGCCTTCCCTCCGGCGGCACGACGGCTGTCCTTCTTGGCGCCTTCATCATGTACGGCCTGCAGCCGGGCCCCTTGATGATGACGCGCAACCCAGATGTCGTCTGGGGCCTGATCGACAGCATGTATCTTGGCAACATCATGCTGTTCATTCTCAATCTCCCGCTAATCTTCCTTTTCGTACGTTTGCTTTACATCCCCACCGGGATCTTGCTGCCGCTTATCCTGACGATTGCGACCATTGGCGTTTTTTCCATCGATGGCAGCACGCTCGACCTTGCTTTCGTGCTCGGCTTCGGCGTGGTCGGCTATATCTTCCGTAAGCTCGACGTGCCGCTTGCACCGATGGTTCTGGCCGTCGTGCTGGGCAAGAGCATCGAGCAATCTTTCCGACAGTCGATCACCATTTCGGGCGGCGACATGGGCATTTTCCTGTCCAGCGGCCTGTCCATCACCTTCCTCGTGCTGGCGGGGTTGATGTTCGTCCTTCCTCTCGCATGGAACCACCGTTCGCGCCTTCTCGCCGCTGTCGGGTTTAGACCTGGGCGGCCAAATAAAACCCTGTCTTGATCCTTCAACCGGAGTGGCCTCTGATGAAAACTGATCGCCTCGTGTTGACCCGCCGCGCGGCACTGCTGTCCGGCGCAGCCCTCCTCGCCACCCCTGCCCTGCCACCGCTCGCCTTTGCCCAAGATGCAGGCTGGAAACCTGAACGAACCGTCGAGGTTGTCGTGGGCGTCGGCCCAGGCGGCGCCAATGACCGAACCGCGCGTGACGTCGAGCGTTTCCTGAAGAATGGCGGCTTTACGCCGGCCGGGAGCATCGTTACCAACAGGCCCGGCGGCGGTCATTCGGTGGCGCTTGCCTATACGCTGACCAAGGACGGCGATCCGCATGTCCTGCAAGTGGTCGGCGGCGTCATGCTGTCAAACAACATTCTCGGCCGCAGCCCGATCTCCTACACGCAGTTCACACCGATCGTGACCTTGTTCGATGAACAGATGGTCTTTGCTGTCGGCGCGAATTCCTCGATCAAGTCTGCTGAGGACCTTGTTGCGAAACTCAAGCAGGATCCTTCGTCTATTTCCTTCTCCATCTCGACCGGCATCGGCACCACCAATCACATCAGCGTTCTGCTGCTCGCCAAGCAGCTTGGGCTCGATACCAAAGCCATCAAGGCCGTGAGCTTCAATTCGTCGACCGAGGGCGTGACCGCCACAATCGGCGGGCATATCGATGTCGTCGTCACGACACCTTTTGCGCTCAATCCCTTCGTGGAATCCGGGGACCTGCGCTACATCGCTGCAGCAAGCGAAGAGCGTTCGGGCGGACTGCTTGCCGAGGTGCCGACTTGGCGTGAACTCGGTCATGACATCGTTGTCGCCGCGTGGCGCCTCGTTGTCGCTCCGCCGAACCTGACTGAGGCCCAGATTGCCTACTGGGACAACGCTTTCACAAACGTAGCCGACACTGACGAGTGGAAAGCGATGCTGGAAAAAGAAGCGCTCGTTTCGCGCCGACTAAGCAGCGCCGAAACGCGCACTCATCTGGACAACGAGGACAAGCGCTATCGCGAGCTACTCGCCTCTGTCAGCCAATAGTCAGTCAAAATTCAAAAGTCGCAGGTCATATCATGAGCCTTATCTCCGTAAGCCGCCGCCAGATACTGGCAACATCGCTCGCCGCAGCGTGGACGGGCTTGTTCCCGCGCGCAGCCTTCGCCCAATCCAGCTGGACGCCTGAAAGGACCGTTGAAGTGGTGCTTGGCGTTGGTCCGGGCGGTGCGACGGATCGCACGGCGCGTGAAATCGCGGACTTCCTTCAGAAAGGCGGCTTCACGCCGAAGGGCAATGTCGTTTCAAACAAGCCCGGCGGCGGTCATGCGGTCGCCCTCGCCTATACGATCTCCAAAGCTGGCGATCCGCACATCATTCAGGTAACCGGCCATGTCATCATCGCCAACAATGTGCTCGGCCGCAGCCCGCTGTCCTATAAGGATGTGACGCCCATCGCGACTTTGTTCGATGAGCAAATGGTTTTCGCAACCGGCGCCAACTCCGGCATTGAATCGGCACAGGATCTGATCGACAAGCTGAAGGACGACCCCGCCTCTGTCTCCTTCTCGATATCAACCGGCGTCGGCACCACCAACCACATCAGCGTGCTGCTCCTTGCCGAGCAGATCGGCATCGATCCGGCGAAGGTGAAAGTCGTCAGCTTCAACTCCTCGACCGAAGGTGTTACGGCCACCATCGGCGGCCATATCGACGTCGCCGTCACGACGCCCTTCGCCCTCAATCCCTATGTCGAGTCCGGCGACCTGCGCTACATCGCAGCCGCGGCTGAAACCCGTGTTGGCGGCATCATGGCCGATGTCCCGACCTGGAAAGAACTGGGTTACGACATCGTCGTTTCTTCCAGCCCGAAGATCGTCGCTCCCCCCGACCTCACGCCGGAGCAAATTGCCTACTGGGAGAACGCATTCGCCACGATCACGAAGACACCTGAATGGAAGGCCATGATCGAAAAAAATCATCTGATCGATCGGGTATTGAACGCTGAAGAGAGTCGCGCGCAGTTCGACGCCGACGATGCACGTTATCGCAAGCTGCTCAGTCCCATCATCCCGAAGTGATCCTGAGCAATCTTGAGGGGCCGTACCAGATCGGGAAAACAGCCCTTCACTGTCAGTTATTCTGCCCTTGTTGAGTTGCGATTTATCCATGTCGAACACCGTCGCCAGCACCTTCGCGCGCAATCTTTTTGCCTTTTCCCGCCGCGAAATCCCGGAGGAAGCCTATGACCGCGCACGGACGGCGATCGTTGATACGCTTGGCGTCACACTGGCCGGCGCTGTCCATGACGGCAGCAAAATTCTTCGGGAAGTCATTGTTCCGACTGCAGCAAATGGCCCCTCGCGGGTATTTGGTACGGACCTGAAGCTCAACAGCCTCGACGCTGCACTGCTCAATGGCGCGGCCGCTCATATGTTGGACTTCGACGATTCCAACTCGCATCTGCACGGCCATGTTTCCGTCGCCGTCCTACCTGCTCTTCTGGCGGCGGCTGATGAAAAAAATATCAACGGACGCAAGGTGCTACACGCCTACATAGCGGGCTTTGAAACGGCGGCGCGCATGGGCAACACGGTGAGCCGCCGACAATACACGCTCGGTTGGCATCCAACCACAACAGTTGGAATTTTCGGCGCTGTCGGGGCGCTCGCCGTACTCCTCACCTTGAGTGAAGAAGAGACCGCGACGGCTTTCAGTCTCACCACCTCGCTTGCTTCGGGCATCAAGTCGAATTTCGGCACGATGACCAAGCCACTCATTGTCGGCCATGCCAACCGTAACGCCTTGATGGCCGTCAAGCTCGCCCAAAGCGGCTTCTCCGCTGGCGCCCGTGCCTTTGAGCATCACCAGGGTTTCTTTGCCGTCTTCAACGGCGATCCTTCCACCTACGACGCGTCCTTCCTCACCGAACCATGGAAGGACGAAATCCGGCTGCTTGACCGTAGCAAGGGTAACAAACAGAAGCGTTTCCCGTGCTGCTACGCGATCCAGCCACCGCTCGACGGCATCCTGGAACTACGTGAACAGCACAATCTGACCGTTGAAGATATCGCTAGGGTCGAGATCGGCGTGCATCCCATCCGCTACCCGCATATCAACGTCCCGGAGCCGGAAAACCCGTTGGCTGCGAAATTTGCGACCAACTATACGGTCGCGCGCGCGCTCGTTGCTGGCGAGGTCGTCATGGAGGATTACGAGGAGGATGCGCGCTTCAACGATCCGGCGACCCGCGCCTTGATGCCTTTGGTTTCGCTCTACAAATACGACAGTGACAACACCGGTGGGGCAGCTATCGCGATCGAAACAAAAGACGGTCGCCGCCTTGAAACCTTCGTAGCCGCCGCTCTTGGTTCAACCTACGACTATCCGCTTCCGCCGCAGGCCGTGCCGGAAAAGTTTATTGCCTGTGCAAGCCGCGCAATTGGTAAGGACGGCGCGCAGGCGCTTCTGGCCCGATTGGAAGCCGACGATTTTGCCTGACCGATTGCATGACCTTGCCTGATCTCATTCCGCCCGAAACGACACCCTTTTTTGCTGTTCTGTTAATCTCGGCGAGCTTTCTTACCTCCGCCCTTACGGCGGCTCTCGGACTTGGTGGCGGCACGGCAATGCTTGCGATTATGAGCACGGGCTTGCCAGTGAGCAGCCTGCTGCCCGTTCATGGGATCGTTCAGCTCGGATCCAATTTCGGGCGCACGGTTATTCAGCGGATGTTCATCAATTGGCATCTGGTTGCCTGGTTCACGATCGGCAGCGTCGTTGGCATCGCCATAGGCAGTCCGATTGCGGTGATCATCCCGGACACGGCCGCAAAGATCGTGCTGGCGCTGTTCATCTTATGGTCGGTGCATGGCAGCAAGCCAAAGCCGGATCGTGTGAGCCGCGCCTACTTCATCGGTGGAGGTATCATCACCTCGATCGGCACAATGGTTGTCGGCGCGACCGGTCCGCTGGTAGCAGCACTCCTTGCTGCCCGTGGGCTTATCAAACAGCCGCTGATTGCCACACATGCGACCTGCATGGTGGTTCAACATGGTCTGAAGATACTAGCTTTTGGTTTGCTGGGTTTTGCCTACGCGCAATGGGCGCCCATGCTGGCAGCCATGATAGCAAGCGGCGTTGCCGGCACCTGGGTCGGCACAAAGCTGCTCGACGACCTGCCCGAACGGCTTTTCCGTGCCGCTTTCAAAATCACAATGACCCTGCTGAGCTTCCAGATCATCTGGTCGGCGCTGCGGGCATGACGACACCCTGAGCTTGAAAATAAAGGACTAGACGATGACAGGCCTTCCACCGCGCGCATCCGCATTGGGCCAGTATATATCGGCGACCCACACACGTCGTTATGAGGATGCCGTCATTCACGAGGCGCGACGCGCGCTCGTGGACTATCTGGGCGTCACGGTGGTTGCAGCCTTTGACGAGACCGTCCAGCCTTTGCGCAAGACGGTGGAACGGTGGCGGGCACCAGGCAAGGCGCGCATCGTGTTGGGTGGGACAACAACCCCGGCGCTTGCTGCACTCATAAATGCTACGGCGACCCATGCGATGGACTATGATGACGTACACTATCTTGGCGCAGGCCATCCTGGCGGCCCCTGCTGGTCAACGGCACTCGCATTGGCACAGGATCGGGATTTCAGCGACGAAGCGGCATTGCACGCCTTCATTACCGGGTTTGAGGTCATGGCGCGTCTGGGCGGCGGCGGCGTTCCGGGTATCGGCCGTAAGCTGCAGCGCAAAGGCTTCCACCCGACCTCCGTCGTGGGTCGCATGGGGGCCGCATCCGTCGCTGCTGCCCTCTACCAACTGGATACCATGCAGGCGTACCATGCCCTTGCCAACGCAGCGACGACTGCCGGAGGCCTGATGGGATCCTTCGGTACGCATGGTAAACCATTCCATGCAGGCAAAGCCGCAATGGACGGCATTCTGGCGGCCGATGTTGCGGCAGACGGCTATATCGGCGGAGCAAATCTCTACGAACTGGAGAACGGCTGGCTCGACGCCTTCATTCAGGATCGCGACGTGAATGTGCCGCCGCTGGATTTCGATGGGCCGTCACAACTCCTTCTCAACGGCTACAAGCTTTACGCGAGTTGCCGCGCAACGCATGCCTCCTCCCAGACGGCTCAACAAATCGCGCCACAGCTTAAAGGTCGCCGCGTCGAACGCGTCGTTGCAAAGATCCATCCCGGCGGCCTGGTAACTGCTGGCAACCCGGATCCGAAAACCCCGCTGGAAGCAAAATTCAGCATCGCTTTTTGCATAGCCATGGCGTTGAACGGCTACAAGCTGGCATGGTCGGATTTTTCTGAAGCGATCTTTGACGATAAGGCAGTAACCGAGCTCC
The DNA here is from genome assembly GCF_001463885.1 of Aureimonas altamirensis. Taxonomy (GTDB): domain Bacteria; phylum Pseudomonadota; class Alphaproteobacteria; order Rhizobiales; family Rhizobiaceae; genus Aureimonas; species Aureimonas altamirensis. The sequence continues at coordinate 74,831 of NZ_BBWQ01000021.1, forward strand.
TTCCGAAGATCACGCTGGAGCCAGTCGACGGACAATCGCCAGCCTCGGCATTCTTGACAGTAACGCTGACTGACGGGGAAGAGCTCAATGCCGAAACCGCAGTTATTCTGGGTCACCCGGAAAATCCCGTAAGCGATGCTGGCCTCGCGGACAAATATCGTAGCCTTGTCGAGCCTGTCCTCGGCAAGAGCCGGTCAGACGACTTGCTGGCAACAGCTTGGCGGTTTGGTGAACCAGGGGCTGTCGCTACAATCGCACATCTACTTTCCGCCGACAGCTAGTTATTTTTCATCGCGAAACAGGCGGCCCACAGCGGCGGTCTGTTTCGAGATATATCGGCTGGATAGAGCGGCTTATTTTACAAAAGTTGTCTGATTCAAAAGCGAGAAGCGGTTAGAGTTTTGCTGCTGCAGGCTCTATTTATGTGTCATGACCGTGGAAGGCTCAGTCGAGCGGCGGCGTCAGGCTGCGTGGGCAAGGTCACATGCAAAAGCGCAGCGTGGACGGCAGGCTGCGATGCCTGTCGATAAGCTACACCAGGGGGACGGTCCGCAGTCTGCTTTAAAGGGTTGGGCTGATTTTGAGCGCGATGGCCCTTTAGGCTAGCCGGCCACAACTTTGCTCGCCGATGCTTCCGATATTATTCCGGAAGGGTTCGGAGCAAACAAAGACATCCTCCCGAAGGAGGCTTACATAACCGATTTCATTGCGGATTTTTGGTTGCGGGGGCAAGATCTAATCTTCACTTGCGCCCCGAGCAAGTAAAGATGGTTGCAGGTTCTGGCTATTCCGCCGGCGCCAGCATAACTCCATCATTCTTAGCTGAATTGGCGAAGCTAATCCATCCCGTGGTTGCCTCGCCCCAAGACGGCGCACTCTTTGCAGCAACGGCCTGACAGTCAGCTGCTAACTCACCCGTACAGTCTCATCAAAGGCCATGTCCCCTCTCCTATCAAGACGGCAGCTTCCGACAATCACTTTTTGAAAGCGGATGTTGAACGGCAACGGGCTGCTCGGTACCTCATTCCAAGGGCCGAACCTCCAGGCGCACCTCCGGGAAGTCCTCCATGGCTCCGTCAAGGAGCGGCGATGCGTTTCCCTTGAGATGGCGGTCGAGCGGCAGCAATTCCGCACCGCTGCGCATGACTTGCAGCGCCGTCATCTGGGCTGATCCGGAATAGACGAAGGCGCTCATCAACACGGCATTGAGTGCCGATAGCCGAGCCTCGGAGGCCAGGATGCCAAAGACAATCCCGTAAATCAGGACGCCCGGTAGCAGGCTGAATGCGCGAAAGAAACCATGCCGGAACCCGGCAGAGGTGAACGATGGCTGCGGTTCCATAGGCGGCTCCCTAACCCCTTAGCTGGTTAGTTGGACCCCACCTAACCGTTTTGACGGTTGCAATCCTCTCCAACACCACATAACTCGATGGAAGACGCCGAGAAGATCCATGCATACCGCTGCCCGATCCTATGCCAGTTCACCCCCAAAGCTGCTCGGCGGCGCGCTTTGCCTGGATTTCATCAACACGACCACGTGGCGCGGCAATCCGGAACGGATGGCGGAGCGTCTCCATCGCTATGGTGAACTGGTTCACTGGTCATTGGGCGCGCAAGCCCTGGATGGCGCTTGTGCGGAGCACCTGTTGCGCTCTGCTGCTGAACGGCCAGAGGCAGCAGAGGCATCCCTCTCAATCGGGCTCGCTCTACGCGCCGAACTCGAAGCGGCCTTCGATCCGGCGCGGAAAGAGCAGACCGCATTGCCCGTCACTCAATCGCTGGTGCAGGACCTGCTGACCATCGGGCGCCTCACGGGCGGCGGCCATGAGGCAAGCGTCTGGGGGCTGCCAGCATCAGATGCGGACTTGCGGTTTCCATTGCTGCCTATGGCAATCTCGGCACTGGACCTTGCCGTGTCGTCGCGCCGGCATCTGGTCTGCCGATGTGCCGATCCCGACTGCGGTTGGGTCTTCCTCGATGAGACCCGCAACCGATCGCGCCGGTGGTGCTCGATGAGCGATTGCGGCAACAGGGCCAAGGCGCGGGCTCACTACGCCAGGAGCCATGCAGCCCGCTCTTGAAACGTGCACGGCATGCTGCGGCATCATGGCAGGACGCGATCGAATCTCATCATTCTCGCTGCTATCCGGCGGTAGAAGTTTTGCGAAAGCGCAAGGGTTTCGTTTTCTCTCGAACGACAATGCCCTTCGCTTCCAGATCCAGGCGGACCGCTGCTAACCACCATCCGGCCTTTTCCCCTCGGGGGAACAGGTCTGCCGGGAGATTCGGCAAAAGTGCCGCCTTCGCCTCCGCCTCCGCCTCCGCCTCCGCCTCTGTCAGTCCGGGAGTTGAGTGAGGCAGAACGTCGAGAAAAGCCTGCCGCATCGCATGATATTTTCCCGATTCACCCGCACGAGGCGGCCAGGTGAACTGATGTTTTCAATCTCAATTTTGTCGTCAGGCATCGATCTTCTCCCCGACCTCAATCTTCGGATTCCCGAGATCGCTAATTCCGAGGGAGGTACAGTCAGTCGATCTGGGTAGGTCAACTGATCGTCGAGGTCCTGAGCGTAGGCCTGATACCAGCCATTGCCCTGCTCGGATCGCTGGCCGCCCTGATTTTCGACAGCCATTCATGAAGCCTCTTGCACCATTTTCACAGCTATGGATTGCTCGTACCTCCGTACAGGAGAAACGATATGACCTTTGAACTGTGGCTGGCCTTCGCGGCAGCATCTGCCGTGTTGCTGGCGATCCCCGGCCCGACGATATTGCTGGTAATTTCCTATGCGCTTGGGCACGGCAGGAAGGCAGCAGGCGCGACGGTTGGAGGCGTTGCACTTGGTGATTTCACCGCTATGACGGCCTCCATGCTTGGCCTTGGCGCGCTGCTTGCGACCTCTGCCACGCTGTTCACCGCGCTCAAATGGATTGGTGCCGCCTATCTGATCTATCTTGGGATCAAGCTCTGGCGGGCTCCCGTATCGATCGGCGAAGCCAGTCCGGATACCAAAGCCTTGCCGAGGGAACGCCCGCTCCGGATATTCCTTCATACCTACATAGTGACGGCCCTGAATCCGAAGAGCATCATCTTCTTCGTGGCCTTCCTGCCGCAATTCATGAACACCGCCCAGCCGATCCTTCCGCAGATGATCGTGTTCGAGGTGACATTCCTCGTACTGGCGACGCTGAATGCGGTCTTCTACGCATTTTTGGCCTCCATGGCGCGAAAATCAATCCGCAAGCCAAGTGTGCAGCGGGTCGTCAACCGCGTGGGCGGGTCGCTGATGATTGGCGCTGGCGTACTCGCTGCCAATTGGAAACGCTCCGCGGTTTGACGTAGTGTCGCTCGTTGAAAAGCCCGGAAAGTCCGATCCGCTCATAGTAGCGGATGGTGTGGGCCGACAGACCCGAACGCCTCGCCAGCTCGCCGATCTTCATGCGCGTCTTCTCTCGTTACGACGCGTGCAAGGCTACGGGTTAGAGCGCACTCCAAGTCAAGGAGAAAATGGTGCTTCTGTTGTTCCGACAAATGCGATGGTCGTATGGGCGTTGGAACGCTGCTCAGCCGGCCAACCGGCCGCTGAGGAAATCGATAAATGCCCTGAGCTGCTTCGGCATCTGTCTCGCACTGGGATGATACAAGTAGAAACCGCCGAACGGGGGTGTCCAGTCAGGGAGAAGCCGCAAGAGGCGACCGGCCTCGACGCGCGCACTTGCCTCCACGTCCAGCAAATAGGCAAGGCCCAGCCCTTGCTCGGCGGCATTCAGCATCACGGCGGTATCGTTGGCGATCAGCGGGCCTTCGACATCGACCTCAATGGCATCGCCCTCCTTCTCGAACTCCCAGCGATAGATTGCCCGTGCACCAGGCCAGCGGAAGCGGATGCAAGGAAATCGATACAAGTCAAGCGGACTTTCCGGCCTGCCTAGCCGCTCGATGAGCCCAGGGCTTGCGACCACCATGGACGCCCTTTGGCCGCCCATCCGAATCGCAACCATATCTCTTTCGAGGGTTTCTCCGAGTCGAATGCCTGCATCGAACCGCCCAGCGACAATGTCCGAGAAGGTGTCTTCTATCGTGATGTCGAGGGTCACGGCCGGATGGGCTTGGTGAAACGCTCCCAAATGCGGCGCCAGCAGATACATCGCAGCGACGCGCGAGAGATTGAGCCGCAGCGAGCCGACCGCCTCGGCACCTTCGGCGGTCAGTTCGGCCATGGCCTGGTCGAAGCCGGCGAAGAGGGGCACGATGTTGTTAAGCAGTGCTTGTCCTTGCTCGGTTAGGGCGACGCTCCGGGTCGTGCGATTGAGCAGCCGCACACCCAACCGGGCCTCAAACTCGCGCATACGCTGGCTCAATGCAGATGGCGAAATAGCCAGCGTCCTCGCAGCGGCGGAGAAGCTGCCGCGTTCCGCGATGGCGACGAACGCCTTGAGATCGGCAAACTCGCTCCCGCGCATTATGTATCATTCCCTTCAAGACTATATCATATAATAGAGCATTCTCTTCTCAAACGCAGCAAGCGATTTTCCTCACCAAGCCAACACCATGGACAACGGAGGAAGATTGCGATGCGAATTCTTGTCGTCGGGGCGTCCGGAACGATCGGACGTCCGCTTTGTGCGGAACTCGGGACGCGCCACGAGGTGATCGCCGCCGGCCGCTCGGGCCGCGACGTCTCGGTCGACATCACGTCGGCTGAAAGCATCGAGCAAATGTACGAGACAATTGGGCCTGTCGACGCCTGCATCTGCGTTGCCGCGTCTGGCGCACTGGACCGTTTTTCCAAACTGACCGACGCCGCCCTGCTCGAGAACATGCGCGGAAAACTCTTCGGCCAGATCAATCTCGTGCTGATCGGCCAGCGCCACCTTGCGGACAATGGCTCGTTCACCCTGACCAGCGGCATATTCGCCGACGAGGCGTGGCCGGGCGTCACCGGCGGCGCGGTCATCAGCGGCGGCCTGCACAGCTTTGTCCTGTCGGCCGCCATCGAACTGCCGCGCGGCCTGCACATCAATGCCGTGAGCCCGACGATGGTTGCCGACTCGACCGAAGATTTCGGCCACCTGTTTCCGGGCATGAAGCCGGTGTCGATGGATCGGCTGATCGGGGCCTATGTTGATTGTGTGGAAGGCGGCGGCACAGGTGGGATCGTCAAAGCATATGGAACGCTGATCCACCGGCGATCCGCGCGAGGCAGCGGCTAGCCATCCAGCTTTGCCGGCAAGCGATCGGTGAGAAAATCCACGACTGTCCGGACCGCGGGAAGCTGGCCGCGCCGGTGCGGGATGAGGATCGTCGTCGTTGCGCCTCCCGCGTACCAGTCGGGCAGAACCCGGCGGAGTTCTCCGCTTGCAATCGAAGGCGCGCAGAGCCCGTGCGGCAAGGAGGCGATGCCGAGCCCGGCTATCGCGGCCTGGCTGCCCTGATCGGTATTCATGACCCCGGGCGCGCCGAACCGGTGGATGGCCTCGTTCAGTGCCTCGACGCAGAAGTCCGCCTCAAGGGTGTTGGATATGCGCCAGGCCAGAACCTTGCGGGTGAACCAGTCCATGATGGCGACCAAATACAGGAACCCCCGCTGCATCGGGAGATATGCGAAGGCACGTCAAGCTTCATCAACTCGTTGACCAAACGTGGCGATACGCTGAAATGCCGTGCCGCCTCCCGGTGCCGATGGCCTTCATCCACAAGCGCCGCACCACGCTCTCGCAACGTCATCGGTACCGGCTTTCCCATCGCGGTTCTCTTTCAATCCGCAAGGAATTGAGCAAAATCCTCAACGGAAAGCCTTAATCTCGTCAGAGGCGACACGCTTTAGATCGGAAGACGGATCAACCGTCTCTGACGGCATTTACGAACGTTCAGTAGTTTACCAACCGATCGGATCACCTAAACGTCCCTATTGGTTGAGTCCTTCGACCTATTTGAGGGCGCCTCGGTGCTTTCATCTGGCCGTTGCCGTGCAGGACCTGAAAAAGATGGCCAAGTTCCACACCGCCAAGTAGCGGATCACGGCGATCCGAGGGCCAAGAACTCTATCGCGTCCTGAAGTCATGAGCGAAGCGGCTTCAACGCCCGTAGGCCGCGCTAACATAAACGCCCAGTATGATGGTGACTGGATATCAACATATAGGCGGGGAAGCGGCCCTGCCGCCTCCCCTCTATGGTTCATTCTACTTCGATTTGCGCCGCAACGTTTCGCTGAACTGCTCCATCCCGCTGAGGACCGCGCCTGCAAGGGCCTGTCCTCCCTTGTCCAGAAGTCCGTGAAGCTCGCTTATGGCGTGCGCGTGTGCGGCTTCGTCCTTCTCCGGCAGGGGCGGCAGGACATGGGCGTAGTATGTTTTGCCCAGAAGCCGGTGCAGCAGTCGCTCGCCGGGGAAGGGCTCGTTGTTGTTGAGCGCTCGCGCGCCTTTCAGGATGTTGCGGATGTCGTACTGGGTCGGGCTGATATCGGCCACCTGCTTTGGCAGGCCGAGCAGCGTGTAGACGCCGATCCGCGCGGTGCGAACCGAGCTTTCCATCGTGAAAATGACGTCGTTGCTGGTCTCCACGAACTGCCCGACCAGCGCGAGGTTCGCGCAGCCCTCAGGCACGACGCGCGGCCGGTCGCCGGCTGCGCGCGGCATGAACTGCGCCGTGATATAGGGCATCAGTGCGGTGCGCACCTTGGTGTTGGCCGCGATCTCGTCGAGCTGGTCCTCGATGCCCAGATGATAGCAGAGTTCGGCAAGGATTTCGCGCCCGGTGCAGGCGGGCATCGGCTTCTTGACGTGGTTGCCCTCCTTGTCCATCAGCAGTGCATAGACCCACAGCACCAGCACGTCGTCGGGCTGGTTCGGAAAATGCGGCTGACGGTTGCAGGTGAAGCTCAGCACCCAGTTCGAGTCGGTGAAGGTGATGACGCCCCCGGTGACGGTCTTGCCCGAATAGGGATCGTTGACCGAAACCTCCTTGAGCTTCTCGACAAGGGGCGAGGGCTTGCAGGTCAGGGTCGCCGATTCCCACATCGAACCGTCGATGTTACCGTAGAACTTCTCCGGCTTGCCGAACACAGGCGATTTCGCGGCGAGGTTCTTCCACAGGGCCCAGTCGCTGTCCTCGCCGGGCTCGGCCTTGCCGCGTTGCAGGACCGGAACGGTGTCCATGTCGCCGTAGGCCGTGCCCTCGGTCATCGAGCCGGTCAGCGCGACGACCACGTCGTCGGGGCCGAGCGCGATCGTTTCGTCCTTGCCGCCTACCTTGCAGCGGATTGCGGTGACGGTGCGCTTGTCCGCCTCCCCGATCATGTCGAGATCGTAGGCGCGGGTGTCGAACTGCACCTTCACTCCCTTTTCCTTCAACAGCCGGGTCAGCGGCACGACGAAACTGTCGTATTGATTGTATTTCGGGAAAACCAGCGCCGACATGTCCGTCAACCCGTCGATGGCGTCGAGAAAGCGGTGCATGTAGAGCTTCACTTCAAGCAGGCTCTGCCAGTTCTCGAAGGCGAACATCGACCGCCACAGATACCAGAAGTTGGTCTCAAGGAAGCTTTCGCTGAAATAGTCCTCAATGGCGATGTCGTCGAGTTCCTCCTTGCGCTTCAGGAGCAACTTCACGATCTCCCACTGGTGCGCCTTGCTAAGGCCGAGCGTCGAGAAATCGCGGATTTCGCCCTGCTTGTGCATCAGGCGCGCTTTCGACCAGTTCGGGTCGTTGTCGTTCACCAGCCGGTATTCGTCCAGCACGCTGTAGCCTTCCGGCAGTTCCAGCGCAGGGACGTCTTGGAACAGGTCCCAGAAGTTGTCGTAGTTCCAGTTCATCTCGCGACCGCCGCGGACGATGTAGCCCTCCTCGGCATTGCCGGCGCCGTCGAGCGAGCCACCGGCGATATCCATCGTGTCGAGGATGGTGATGTCCTCACCCTTCATCCGCCCGTCACGGATCATGTAGAAGGCTGCGGCGAGGCCGGCGATGCCGCTGCCGATGATCCAGGCCTTGCGTCCCTCGACCGGTGTCACAGGTAGCGGGCGGTTACGCATGTAAGGGCCCATGGTGTCGGGTGGCGGCAGCGTTTCCAAAGGTTCCTTCCGCCAGAAGGCCTGCCCGATATTGGCCTCTATCACAGGTGCGGATTTCGGGGCTTGCGGCAAGTCGGACATAATGTCTCCTTCCGTTGCTTGGGTTCTGGATGCCAGTCGAGCATCCGGAATTACAGATATCACATGTTATTCAGATAACATTTGATATGAGTCAATTCGTCGTTCGAAATCCCCGGCCGGTTGGTCCGCGACTCGAGGAAATTGCGTTTCCCAAGGGGACGGAACGGTGGGCGCGCAAAAGCTTGCGCCGGAGGGCAACCGGTGTGGTCGTTACCGTCAAACCCGAGGAAGCAGCGCACGGTGATGGCATGACGACAGGCGTGATGCCCGCCCCGCCCCGTAATGACGCGCGCGGCGTGGGGTTACCGCCCTATCAGTCGACCGTTTCGTAGGAATAGAAGCCTTCGCCGGATGCCCTACCCAGCTTGCCCTTGTCGATGTAGTTTTCCTTGAGCCAGGCAGCGATCTTGCGCGCGTTCTCGTCGCCGTTCGACAGGATGTTGTAGGGCGTGTTCAGGCCGACGATGTCGTAGATCTGGAACGGCCCCATCGGTGCGCCCGTCGCGATGCGCCAGACCTTGTCCACATCGTGAGGATCGGCATAACCACCCGCCGCAAGATTGGCGGCCGCATTGAGGAAGGGAACGAGAAGGGAATTGAGCACATAGCCGGCTTTCTCCTTGCGGATCGGAATCGGCACCATGCCGATATCGGCGGCAAAAGCGACGAGCGCGTCGAATATCGCCGGGGATGTGTCTTCGGTCCCCATGATCTCGGCGGTATTGAACTTCCAGATGCTGTTGGCGAAGTGCAACGCCAGAAAGCGGTCCGGCCTTCCGGTCGAATCCTTGATGTCGCTCGGCAGCAGGGTCGATGAGTTGGTGGCGAAGATCGTCTTCTCGGGAGCCAGCACGCCCAGCTTAGCATAGGTGTCCTGCTTGATCTTCAGAACCTCGGGGATCGCCTCGATCACCAGGTCCGCATCGGCCGCCGCTTGGGCGAGATCGGTGGTGAGGCGGATGCGTCCGGGGATGGCGGCGGCCTTGCCGCCCGCCGCATCCTTAACCTCGGCCTCGTAGGTTACGACAAGCCCCGCAAATCGCTGGCGCGCCTGATCGAGCGCTTCTTTTGAGATGTCGTAGGCCGTGACCTCGAAACCGCTCCAGGCGGTCTGAAACGCGATCTGGGCGCCGAGCACTCCCGTGCCGAGCACCGTCACCTTCCTGATATCCGTCATTACTGATCTCCCTTCGTTTCTTCATCGGAGCCGTCCCTGCGCCGGGGGTTGGATGTGGAGAGGGCGGCAAAATACCCATGGACGATCTGCCGGACCTGAGCGCGAAGATCCTCCATCGGATCGTGTTCCGGATGCGCGCCGGTGGAGGCTCGCGATATGACGAGATGCGTCACCGCGAATATGGAGCTACCGGCCAGACGCGCGGCGTCGGCGTCGGCTGGCAGGCCCTCGCGGATCGCCTGCCCGGTCAGTCGCGTGCAAATCGATTCCTGAAGGCCGGCGATCAGCGCCAGACCTTCCTGTCGATGGGGTTCGCCCGGCGCGCCGAACAACAGTTCGCGCTGATAGGCGCGACCGTTCTCCCTGCTGGTATCGGAGGCGAGCGCGACCATCGGCGAGATCAGCTTCATGATCGCGTCGACGAGATCGTCCGAATGGCGCGCGCGTTCGGCCCCGCGTTCGAGCGCGTGGCGCAACTTTTCATTGTAGATCAGCAGAAGAAGCTCGTTCTTCGTCGCTGCGTAACGAAACAGGGTGCCAACGGCGATGTCGGCCCGCTCCGATACCTCCTGCGTGGTCACGGCGTGGTATCCGCGTTCATCGAACAGCGCTGTCGCCGCATCGAAAATGCGCCGGCGCTTTTCCCACATGTTCCGGTCGCGACGCCCGGCGGGAGGCGATGAAAGTGCAGCGGCGGTCATAACGTTCCCGGCCTGTAAATGAGTGCATTCATTAATGAGTGTAGTCATTAATGAATGCAGGCGCAATATGCCCGCCCACAAGCTCCGAACGATGATTTCAAGAAATCTGCTCGCGGTTCGATCCCCTGCGATGTCGGCCTCGGGCCATGCGCGAGCGCGGAAATCCGACAGCGCGGTCGCAGATGCCGCTACCCTTTGCTCACCACCTTGAACACCAGAAGCAGATGCTCCTCGGCCGTCAACATCTCCTGCGGGTGTATCTGGAGCGTCGCACCCGACCACAGCGCCATCAGCATGGCGGCGAGCTGGTCGGCCGTGATCTTCGGGCTGAGCCCGTGGACCGCGATCAAGTTCTCGGTGACGCGGGTGAACTCGGCGCGATAGTAACGCTTCACTGGCTCGAAGCGGGCGGCGAATTCCGCATCGCGGCGCGCGTGCAGATGCAGTTCGACGATCATCAGCGACAGGGTCGGGTTGCGCGCCAGTTCGGCCATGCGAGACGCCATGCGTTGCAGGCTTGCGTCGAGTGAAAGACCTTTCGTTTCGTCGATGATGGACTGGAACTCCGCCGCCAGCGCCGCCGTGTGGTCCTCCACGAGCGCCAGCAGCAACTCCTCCTTGGTCGCGAAGTTCGAGTAGAACGCGCCCTGTGTGAAACCGGCGCGCTGGCAGATTCCGCGAATGGAAGCAGCGGCTATGCCGCCGGACGAGATGATGTGCAGGGCGGCCTTCTTGAGCTGCGCCTGCGTGGCCTGCTGCATTTGCCGGCGGGAGAGACGTTTTGGGGCGTCATCCATGAACCTCGTTCCGTTTTCCTGCGATTCCAATGCTTTCGCGGCGGATGAGTTCACATCGTGAATCGCCCGGAACCGTCAGTGCTACATTTTCGGACACGTTTCAGCAAAATTCCAGATATCGAATGAAACCTGAAATGTCCTCGCGCATTATCCTCCCATGCATCGAGGAAACGGTGCGCCGGGCGATCTGCCTTGCACGGCGCGCCTTCACCCAGACGAAGGGACCGCAGGTTTGTATATCCCCTATACGGCGGCGACCGAGAAGCTTCAGCCCGACGAGGACCGCATCGTCCGGGACATCGTGTCCCGTATGGCGGCGGCTCAGGCGCGGAACGCCGAGCATCACCGCCACGCCCACCGCGACGCGCACGCCAAGAGCCATGCGATCCTCAAGGGACGCATCAGCGTCCACGAAGGGCTCGCGCCCGAGCTTGCACAGGGGATATTCGTCGCCCCGCGCGAATACGAGGTCGTGGCCCGGCTTTCGTCGGCCCCCGGCGATATCCACAGCGACGACATTCCCGAACCGCGCGGCTTCGCGATCAAGATCATCGGCGTCGAGGGCGAGCGTCTCGTGCCCGGGCTTGGCGGCGCCAATCAGGACTTCCTGATGGTGAACTTTCCCGTCCTCGCCTTCGGGACAGTGCAGAAATACAAAAAGATGCTGACGCTTCTCGAACGCAGGGCAAGGTCGCCCGAAGCGGTCCAGAAGGCTTCGGCCGCCACCGCGCGCGGGGTGCAAAGGCTGGTGCGGGCCGTCGGCGCGACGCCGGACGCGACCTTGCAGGGACTGGCCCGCGACAGGGCGCATATGCTGGGCGAGACGTTTCATACACAGGCGGCGATCCGCTACGGCGATTTCGTCGCCAAGCTGTCGCTTGCGCCGCTGGACGAGGTCGCGGCGCTGGCAGGGCAGGAAATCGGCGACGGCTTTTCCGCCATGGGCGAGGCGGTCGCGGCGCATTTCGCGCGCGGCGGCGCAACCTACGAACTGCGCGCCCAGCTTCGCACCGATGCCGAAAACATGCCGGTCGAGGATGCCGCAATCCTGTGGGATCCCGAGGCCTCGCCGCATGTGCCGGTGGCGACGCTGCGGTTCAAGCCGCAGGACGTGCTGTCGCCGGCCCGGCGCGTACACGGCGACGACCATCTGGCCTTCAATCCCTGGAACGGCGTGGCTGCGCATCGTCCGCTGGGTTCGATCATGCGCGTGCGCAAGGCGGCCTATGAATCCTCTTCCGCGCAGCGTCACCGGCTGAATGCCGTGCCGCGCGCGGAGCCATCGGCGCTGGCCGATATTCCCGACTGACCGACACATTCGACCAAGCAGGAGACCCCACTCATGTCGAACGATACCAAAGACCCGCGTCTGGACGACGAGTCCCGGCTCGCCGAATTCCGCCGCATCGCCAGGGAGATCGCGGCGGACGCGCCGACGCTGGCCCAGATCAAGATCAACAGCCTGATCCGCGACCACAATCCGCTGTTCGAAGGCAGCTCGAAATCCGCAGGGCGCGCCGGGCGGCAGTCGGGCAATGTTTCGGAACTGACGGCGATCGCCGATCTCAAGCCCGGCGGAGCCGATCGCCTGCGCCGTCTCTTCAACCTGACGAACGGAAATTTCGATGGTGCACAAAGGGTCTCGACCCTGCACAACATGCGCTTCGTCTTTTTCGACAACGACACGCGTATCATCTTTGCCACCGCCTATGACGGCGACTGGGACACCTATATCAACGATTTCGCGACCAAGATCCCGGAACTGATGGACCTGCTCTTCGCCAATGTCGAGGGCTGGCCCGGCATCACCTCGCCCGAGGTGAAGGACTTCATCGCCGAACACCAGATCGACGCGGCAGGCTGGTTCGTGGCCAATCCGCAGGTCACGGTTGTCGACGTGCGCCGCTATCAGCGGATGGACAAGGCAGTCGCAGAATTCCTCGACGCCATGTCGGCCAATGCCGAAATGGACGCCACGACGCGCAAGGCACTTGCAAAGCTCTCCGAGGTCATCGCCGTTCCGCAGGGGGTCGATTACTGATGGGCATCCTTAAGCACCTGAAAGACCGTTTCCGTCGCGACCGGGTCACGCTCCAGCTTGACGATATCCAGGCTCTGATCCTGCGCTCGCGCCCCGAGCCCTATGTCGGCATTCATGCCATGCTGCATGTGGACGAGGCCGAGGGTGGGCGCGGCCTGATCGAACGGCTGGCTGAACACATCCCCTCGGCGCATGACTGGGCCGACGATCTCAGCGCCTGGACCGGCGTCGCGATCAGCCATGCGGGGCTGAAGGCCCTCGGTCTGCCCGAAGAGTCGCTTAACTCGTTCCCACTAGGCTTCCGGCAGGGCATGGCCGGGCGCGCGACCCAGCTTCATGATTTCGGCGAGAACGCGCCCGAAACATGGGAGCCCGCCTACAAGAACAACAACTGCCACATCGCGCTGACCATCTATGCCGCGGACAAACACGCGCTGGATGCCGCCGTGGAAAAGGCGATGGCCGAACTCGGCGCCTCGACCGGCGTCACGCTGGTGGGCACGCATGAGTTCGGCGCAGACGAGGATGCCGAAAACCCGTTCGGCTTCCGCGATTCCATCTCGCAGCCGACGGTCGCGGGCGCCGGGGTCGATCCGCAACCGGGGAAGGAGCGCGCAATCGCGGCGGGCGAGTTCGTCCTTGGCGAGAAGAGCGAGACCGGAGAGCCCGTCTCGATGCCTTCGCCCGATCCGCTCGGGCGCAACGGCTCCTTCGTCGTCCTGCGCAAATACGACAGCCGTGTCGGCGCCTTCAACGACTTCCTGCGCGCGCAGGCCGAAGATCCCGAAGCCCGGCACGCGCTGGCGGCGAAGATGTTCGGACGCTGGCGCTCCGGCGCGCCGTTGCCGCTCTCCCCGGACGGCGACGATGCGGATCTCGGCGCCGATCGCCTGCGTAACAACGATTTCGATTTCAACGACGACGTGAGGGGCTTCGTCTGCCCGCATTCCAGCCATATGCGCCGGATGAACCCGCGCGGCAGCGACCTGAGCATCCTGACGGACGAGAACATCCACCGCATCATCCGGCGATCGTCCACCTTCGGCCCGAAATGGACGCCAGATGTGATCGCGGCCGACGACCGGCCGGACGAGCGCGGCCTGTTCTTCATCTTCATCAGCGCGCGGGCCTATGACACGGTGGAGTTCCTGCAACAGGAGTGGATCAACCGCGGCAACTTCATCGACCTCGGTACCGAGCCAGATCCGATTGTCGGTCTGCATGAGGAGCCGGGCATGTTCACCATTCCGGCAGATCCGGTGCGCCGCCGCATCGACGGGGTGACGACCTTCAACCGTCTGCGTGGAGGCGAATACATGTTCATGCCTTCCCTCACCGCGTTGCGCTGGATCGGAAGCAGGGGCTGGGCGGCGTGACCAGCCGCCCTTAACCGTGGTTGTGGTCCGTGGCCTGATCCCGAAGCCCGCGCCTCTCGCAGGCGAGATGCAGCGCCGCAAGGGCGGCGGCGCCGTAGATGGCGGTCAGCGCCCAGAGCATCGCGACCTGGGTTAGCACGTCCTGCCAGGACGCCCCCATCTGGTTGACGCGGACCATGCCGGGAATGGCCGAGGTGCTGGGGACGGCAAGCGCGATCCGTTGCATCCAGTGCGGCAGCATCTCGACGGGCCAGGCCACGCCCGACAGGAAGAAGAGCGGGATGCCCATGGCCATCATGGCGAGGATCGCCCATTCGCGCACCGGCAGGACTGCGGCCAGCAGAAGCCCGAGGAACGCCGTCGACAGGATGAAGGGAATGCCGAGGATGACAAGATCGAGCAGGCCGCCGATCCGCGGCACGCCGAGAATGGCCGGCAGGAACACCAGATAGGCGAACATCCATATGCCGTAAAGCAGGCCGTAGGCCGCCGTTCTCGCGGTGACGGCGGTGAACGGCCGTTCGCTGTAGCGCGCGTTCGCCGCCCCGGTGTTGAGCAGCGCAACGCCCATCAGGAGGGTTTGCTGCAGGATGAGAACGACCGCGGCGGGGACGACATAGCTGGCATATCCGCCCTGGGGATTGAACAGGGGGACCGCCGTCACCGTCATGGGCTGGATGCCCGCCGAAGCCTGCGCCCCCCTGCCCTGCTGCACCATCCGCGCGGCGGCGATCTCCGCCCCCATCTGGCGGGTCACCGAAGTCACGACGGTCATCGCCGAATTGTAGAGCAGGAAATAGCTCGCATCGCCATAGGCGGCCACGGGCGCGCTGCGCCCGGCCAGAAGGTCGCGCTCGAAGAATTCGGGGATCACCAGAATCGCGAAGGCCCGCCTTTCCTGAAGCGCGCGGCGCGCGGCCACCATGTCGGGCACCGAACCGGCGATCTCCACCGTGTCATGGGCGTCGATCCGGCGCAGCAGCTCCCGCGAGGTGGCGGAATTGTCCTGATCGACCACCACGACGGGCGCCTCGCGCACCACCTCGCCCAGATAGGGCTGAGGATAGAGCAGGCCGTAGACGACGATGGCCAGCACCATGACCGAAAAGGCGGCCCGGTCCGTGAAGATGGCGGCGAACGCGTCCCGGAACTCCGCGAGCCAGGTTCTCATGCCGCGGCCTCCATCTTCGGGGAGGCGCCGCGGGGCCGCCGGACGGCCAGCAGCAGCGCGGCGAGGCCCGCATAGGCCAGCACCGCCCAGCCCAGGACCCCCAGCGATGCCAGCGAGAGATCCACCGGCACGCCGCGCAGCATCTGGTCCACGCGCAGGTCCATATACCAGGTCAGCGGCAGCAGCGCGCTCCAGAACGTCGCGAAGCCGTGCATGGCGAGGCGCGGGAAACTGACCCCGATGAAGCCGAAGGCCGGCGCGGTGAAGATACCCGCCATGCCGAGCGCCATCGGAACCGTAGGAGATGCCAGGCCGAAGGCCACGCCCATCATCTGATAGGCGAGGATGAAGAGCAGTCCGCCAGCCAGATGGATCGGCAGGCTGCCGTTGAACGGCATGTCGTAGACCCGCAGCAGCAGCGCGTCGCCCACGGCGAGAACGGTGGCGAAGATGACGGTATAGGGCAGGAGCTTGCCCAGCATCGCCGGAACTACCCCGCCGCCGATCCGCGCCATGATCCGCAACCCGCCCGGCCTCGACCGTTCGAGCGCGATGGCGTTGGCGGTCGCCGCGCAGATGAAGATCTGGAGCGCGGCGGGCATCAGGGCGGCCAGAAGGAAATGGACATAGTCCAGGGTGGGATTGAAAAGCGGGCTTTGCTGCACCGGAATGGGGTTGACCGCCGCAGCGGCCTGATGAGCGGCCTCGCCCCGCGCGACGCGCATCGAGACCGCGATGCCCGCGTTCACATTGGCGAGCGCGGTCTGCACGCCGCGCGCCACGGCGCTGCCCGGGGTCATGAACTGGTTGTTGTAGAACAGCACGACCTCGGGCTGGCGCCCGGCGCGCAGGTCGCGCTCGAACTCCGCCGGGACCAGCACGACGCCGTAAGCCCGCCCGCTCAGGACCAGATGCCTCGCCTCGGACAGATCGAGCGGACGCCAGGCGACCGCGACCTCGGGCGCCACATCCACCGCCTGCACGATCTGGCGCGAAAGGCTGCTGCGGTCGAGATCGAGCACGGCCACCGGCAGATCCGTCGGCACGCCCGCCCGGAAGATCGAGGCCAGCACGAGAAAGATCAGCAGCGGAAAGGCCAGCACGAAAAAGGACAGGGCGGGACGGCGGGCGATGCGGCGCAGCTCGCGCCGGGCGGCCAGCGCGACTCCCGGCCGCATCGGCTTTTCAGCGGCCGGCATGGCCGGTCCGCCAGTCGATGATGGCGCTCATGCCCGGGCGCAGGCCCAGGGCCGGTTCGACCGGGCGGGCGCGGATGCGGAAGGTGCGCAGGTCGAAATCCCCCGTCGCCCGCGTCGCCCGCCAGTTGGCATAGGCGCCGAGCGCGCTGATCGAGGTAACGCGCAGTTCGACATCGCGCCCGCCGATGGCGGGAACCCGGGCGTGCAGCCGGTCGCCGACCGTCAGGCCGTCCAGCAGATCCTCGCGCAGGTTGAAGGTGAACCAGACATTGTCGAGATCGACGATGGACAGCAGCGGCGCCCCGGCGGCGGCGAGCGCCCCGACCTCGGCGACCCGGCTGACGACCTCGCCGGAGATCGGCGCGGAGATGGACAATTCGCCGACATCGGTACGGGTCTGATTGAGGGAGGCTTCGGCTTGCTGGACTTGAGCATCGGCGACCGCCCGCTCCTCGGAGCTCGCTCCGTCGATGGCCAGCGTCAGGTTCGCCTCGGCGGCGGCTACGGCGGCCTGCGCTGCGGAGAGCGAATTCTCGGCGCTGTCGAGCTGTTGCTGCGAGGCAGCCGAGCGCTCGGTCAGAACCGAGACGCGGTCATAACTTTGCCTGGCCAGAACGAGATCCGCCTCAGCCTTTTCGAGTTCGGCCCGGCGTGCGGCGATGACCTCCGGACGGGTGCTGTTGATCCGCGCGCGATCGGCGCGCGCAACCCCGGCCGCAGCTTCCGCTGAAGCGAGGCCGGCCATGAGCTGCGGGCTTTCGAGCTCAACCAGAAGCGTGCCCGCCTCGACGCGCTCGCCTTCGTTGACATGCACCGCGGCGATCTCGCCGGAGACCTTCGGCGCGATGTCGACTCGCGTCGCCTCCACCTCCCCCTGAACGAGGACGGCGGCGGGAGCCAGCGAGGCCCAGATCGACAGGGCCGCAATGCCTGCAAGGGCGACGACGGCGATGATGAGGGCGATTCTCGATTTCATGACGGTGGCATCCTTGACCCGATGCAGATAGATATCAATTGATATTTAGATGTCAAGCGGCATATAATTACGAAGGCACCGATCGGGAAGACGACCATGAAGCACGCCGACAGAAGGCAGATTACACGCGAGGCGCTGATTGCCGCAGCGACCGCAGAGATTTTCGAGAACGGGATTTCCGGCGCTTCACTGCGCCACATCACCGAGCGAGCGGGCTACACGCAAGGCGCATTCTATTCCAATTTTTCGACGCGGAACGCTCTCTTGGAGGCGGTGCTTGAAAAACTCATGCGGGGCCGGCTAGACCGGATGGAGGCCATTCTGCTTGGGGAAGGACCACTCGAAACCACCATCGAGCGGCTGGGCGAATGGCTGAAATCCATGCAGGACGATACGGCCGGCACGCTGGTGATGCTCGAATTCCAGGTCCACGCGCTAAGAGACACCGGGTTCGCAACGAACTATAATCGATGGCGCGCTGCCCAGCATGCTCTCATTGCCCACGCAATAGAAACGATTCGAAAGCACCATGGCGTGGAGACAAAACTGCCACCGATGCTGATGTCGCTAGGATTCTCTGCCCTTTGGTCTGGCTTCGCGCTGCAGGGGCGGCTTCCCGAGGACATCGAGGTCGACGATTTGATTGGGTCGTTCATGCGGGCGTTGGTCTGAATGTAATATCGGTCGGAACAGGATGGACCGGCGAGGCTGATTAATTTCCTAGCGCATCAGCCATCTATGCGAAGAAGGTCGCGGTGCTCGCCGGCGCGCTGGATCGGCCCGACGAACGGCCGCAGGCGGCCGAAGCTTTGCGGATGCTGATCGAGAAGATCGTGCTGACGCCGGGGCCCGAACGCGGGGGGCTCTACGCCACTCTGCATGGTGATCTGGCGACGATCCTCGAATAGACGGAGCGGCAAGTCATTGGAAAGACGTCTAAAAACGAAAAAACCGCAGCGGATGCTACGCGAATGTCTGAATCGGTGGTTGCGGGAGGGCGCACCCATCATAACTTGCTGTTTCGGGCCGCCGCATAGCAACCTTGCCAAGGTTGGAGTCAAGGGTTCGAATCCCTTCGCTCTCTTCAGATTTCTAAAGGAAATCAAAGGATTGAGTAAGGGCCATCTTCGGGTGGCCCTTCCCTTTTTGGGCTTGGCCAACACCTGGTCAACACGAATGACGCCTGAGCAGGCAGGACGGGATGATCGCCTGAACACCAGCCGGACGATGCCTCGGCGAGCCGAACTGATTCGAGTCCGTCTCCAATGCGCATTGCCCAACTGGCTCGGGCAGACAAGTGGACCCGCGTATCGTTTCAGGCCGGGCGAGTTCCTTCACCGCGACCAGCAACAGCCCGATGGACAGGAGGGCCGGAATGACGGGTACACTGCCGCCATGCCAGCGTTTTGTTTCGGCGCTGGGCTGGAGATGCCCATAAGGATCAGGGCGAGAACGGCGTTTTTGCCGGCGCGATTCCAAGTCTCGAAGACGTCCGACTCTTGGCTCAGGTAAGATGAGGTACATCACAGGCGCCCAATCCCCGAACGATATCGAGCGCGCTCAAGTTCGATCCTTAAGGCTGCCTTAAGCCTCGTATAGAAATGCGACCTGGAACCTCGGGTGATAACCATGCGCGTGCTGATAGTCGAAGATGATGCCGTCCTCAGAGACGGATTGACGGTGGGCCTTTCGATTGGCGGCTTCACCGCCGATGCGGTCAAAACCTGCGAAGAAGCCGGCGCAGCTCTCACGAACCATGAGTTCGATGCGCTGGTGCTTGACCTGATGCTTCCCGACGGTTCCGGCCTCGACGTGCTGAAATCCCTGCGGGAACGGCAGGACGCCACGCCCGTCCTCCTCCTGACTGCGCGTGATCAGGTCGCCGACCGGATTCACGGACTGGATGCGGGGGCCGACGACTATCTCGGCAAGCCGTTCGACCTCGACGAGGTCGCGGCGCGGCTGCGCGCGCTCGTCCGCCGTGCCGCTGGCCGGCCGCAGGCGCTTATCGAATGGCGCGGCCTGCGGCTCGATCCTGCAAACCAGAATGTCGAACACCAAGGCGAACCCATCCGCCTGTCGCGGCGCGAATACTCGATTTTGCATGCCCTCATGATCCATCCCGGCCGGATCCTGTCGCGGAGCCAGATCGAGGAGAAGCTTTACGGCTGGCAGGAGGAGGTCGAGAGCAATGCTGTCGAGGTCCACATCCATCATCTTCGCGGCAAGCTGGGACCGGGCATGATCCAGACCGTCCGTGGGATCGGCTATCGCCTCGGAGACGAACCGTGATGCCGTCGATCTCCAAACGGCTGTTCCTGATCCTCGCCCTGACCACCGGTCTCGTCTGGCTGTCGGCGGTCGTCTGGATTTTCCTTTCCACGCGCGCGGAGGTGGAACGGGTTCTCGACGCGCGGCTGATGGAAGCCGGCCGGATGGTTTCCTCATTGATCGTCAGCCAGGAGATCGCCATCGATCCGACGCAAACGATCACGTCCGATCTGCCGGTGCGCGGCCACAGCGCCTATGACCGCCAGCTTTCGTGCCAGATCTGGTCGCTGCAGGGGACATTGATCGGGCGATCGGATGCGGCGCCCGATCAAGCAATGTCGGAGCACACCGACGGGATCTCCGAAACCGTGATAAATGGTGAGCGGTGGCGGGTTTATGCAATCACCAATACCGAGCGCGGTGTTCGCGTTCTGGTCGGCGACAATCTGAGTATCCGTAACGGGTTGGTGAACGACGTCATCCGCGGTCTTCTCCTGCCGGTCCTGCTGATGTTGCCGGTTCTTGCTGTCCTGATCTGGCTCAGCGTCAGGCGCGGCCTTGAGCCGCTAAGGAAGATCGCAGGCGACCTGGAAGCACGACCCGCCTCCGACCTCAGCCCGATCGAGGACGTGCAGACCGCGAAGGAGATTGCGCCGGTCTTGCAGTCGCTCAACGGATTGTTTGCACGCGTGGCCGGGCTTCGGGAACGCGAGCGCAACTTCACCGCCTTTGCCGCCCACGAACTGCGCACGCCGTTGGCCGGCCTCAAGACGCAGGCGCAGGTCGCGCTTGCAAGCGGCGATGGCACGATCCGCGAGCAGGCATTGCGTCAGATCATGGTTGGCGTAGACCGCACCGGCCGGCTCGTTCGGCAATTGCTGGATATGTCGGCGGTTGAGGCGCTCGACCAGGGCGAGCGTAGTGGGAAGGTATGGCCCGGGAGTATACTGAGAGCGCTCGCGGACGAATTAGCAGATCCGACCAGGGGCGTTGCGGTCGAGGTTTCCCCTGATCTTGACCGCATCGAGCTGGACATCGAGCCGGATCTGTTCGCTCTTGCTGCCCGGAATCTGATGGAGAACGCTGTGAACCATTCGCCGCCCGGAGGCGTCGTCAGGTGTCGTGTGGCCGGCCCCGCCGAAGAGGGCCAGATGATCATCGAGGATGATGGTCCCGGTATCCCCGAGGAGGAGTTGGCCCGCGTCACCGAACGCTTCTTTCGCGGCCGCAACAAAGTACCGGTCGGCAGCGGTCTCGGTCTCGCGATCGTCGAACTGGCGCTCGGGCGGAGTGGTTGGCACCTACGACTTCAGAATCGCGATTGCGGAGGGCTGCAAGCGGTGATGGCGAACGCCGCGTGACCCGTTGCACATACATGGTGCGGGGCGCAGCCAACTCATCTTCAAGAAGATGGAGTGCCAGCAGGATGCGCCAACGCAGGGAGTGATCTTCTCGCCGCGCGACGAAGCTATCCCACCAAAAGATGCCCCATAGCCGGATCTGCTATCACAACCAGCGGGCTCCCGTCGCGAACGTTGTCGGCGAGGTGGATGACATCCTGATTGATCATCCGGATGCATCCTGATGAAACGGCCTGGCCGATGGTCCAGAATTCCGGGTTTCCGTGGATGCGATAGATCGTGTCCCGGTTTCCTTCATGAATGTAGAGGGCGCGTGCTCCAAGTGGATTTTTCAGCCCCGGGTCCATGCCGCCATTGGCGATTGAGTAGGGCTCTAACTCGGGTTGGCGCGCAACCATTTCATCGGGAGGTGTCCAGCGCGGCCATTCCCGCTTGTATGCGATATGACGCCCTCGACCAGCCCACGAAAAACCGTCCCTGCCGACACCCACACCGTATCGGGTTGCGCGGCCGTGAGGCTGAACGTGGTAGAGGTAACGGTTTGGCGTATCGACGATGACGATTCCGGCTCGTTCATCGGTTGGATAGTCGACTTCCGTCCGCCACCATTTCGGATCGACCTTGGAAACGTCGACTTCCGGGATCGGGAAGCGCTCGTTCGGCAGTGCGTAGTACATCGGGGGCGTCGGCGGCGGAGGAGGCATCGAGACCGGCTGCGCGACTTGCGGTGTTTGCCTCGTGGAAACGCATCCGGCGAGAGTCATTGCGCTGGCGCCAATGAGGAAAGCGCGTCGCGCGATTGCGGGTGTCGGTAGCTTGCTCACGTTTCGTACGCTCTCTGCTTTGCGATCAATCAGGCCGCACAGCACGATGCCCATCTTAAGAGCAGCTTAAGGTAAGCGCGGCCGAAGATAGCGAAGCGGCGGGGACTTCAGGCGCCGGCCTGCGGCTCAAGTGATCCGGCCGAACAGGTTTTCGATTGGGTGGGGGCACTTTGTTGGAAACGCGGGCTTGCGTCGCAGGCGAGGAGCACTTTTCCGCCCTTAAGCGGGCCTTAAGGAACGCCCGCTTTGCCGCCGGTCCTGTGAAGGAGACGAGGATGCGGACGCGACTTTTAAGAAACAACGCCGTAGCGTCCGCGGAAGGTGTTGGATGCGGCATCGATGCTGATGCTCGACGCAAGAATGACCAATGGACCCGCCGCGAGCTTCTGCTCGGGGGCCTGGTGGTGCCGGTAGGATTGTTGGCGACTCCCAGCGGGATGGCCGCCGCCAATCCGGCTGCAATGGTCACGGACGTCGCTTCCTACCGGGAGAGACTGGAGCAGATCGCACGAACACATAGCTTCGCGCTCATCGACATCCGTGCGGATTGGTGCGCGGTGTGCCACCGCATTGAGCGGGAAATCCTCGCCCACCCTGCTGTGCTGCAACACCTTGAGGCTGTCCCTCTCGTCAAGGTGGACGTCACGGCGATGGACGAGGGAAACCGCCAGCTCCTCTCCCACCTTCGAGCGAGCGGCCCGCCGACATTCTTCGTCGTGGATGCAGCCACCGGACAGGAATACAACGGCACCCGTTCGGTCGGACCGTTCAGCAGGCGCGATCTCATGCGGCGGTTGCGGCCGTTCACCCGATAGTCCGGAGTCAGGATAAACTGCCGTCGCATCTTCGGCTCAATGCGGTCCTTAAGACTGTCTTAAGCTCGGGAGAGTGCGCTCGGTTCAATATCCATGATCTGGAGCTTTGAGACCATGCACGATCGGCGCCTCTGCACACGTAGACCTCATCCTTTCGCTATGGGTAGGCCGCCGTTCCGCGGTGCATTGAGTCGGCGGACCTTGCTCTCGGGCCTGGCGGCGCTCGCTGCCGCCGGCTTTGCCATGCCCGTGCGTGCCGACGACATGTCAGCCGAGATGATCCTGAACGACCCGGAGGCGCCGGTCGGCGGCAACCCGAACGGCGACCTGACGATCGTCTCGTTCTTTGACTATAACTGTCCTTTCTGCAAGCGCACCGTCGAGCCGCTGAATACGGTGCTGGAATCGGACGGCAATGTGCGTCACGTCTACAAGGACTGGCCGATCCTCGCGCAGTCTTCGGTCTATGGCGCAAAGCTGGCGTTGGCGGCCGGGTATCAGAACCGCTACGAGGAAGCCTATCTGGCGTTGATGGGTATCGAAGGGTCGCGGGTGCCAGAAGAGCAGATGCGACAGGCATTGGAAGGTGCCGGCTTCGACACGGCGGGTCTCGAGACC
>NZ_BBWQ01000022.1 GCF_001463885.1 Aureimonas altamirensis
CGAAGCCAACCGCCGCGACGCCGAGATCACCGCCTTGCTTCAGCGCAATAACGCGCAGGCCGAGGGGCTCGGTCTGCGTGGCACGCCCGTGTTTCTGATCGGTCGGTTTCTCGTCGCCTCCGCCCTCGACGAGGACGGCTTCCGCCAGGTTGTCGCAGACGCTCGCGAAGCGTCTTGATGCATCCCGATCGCGATCATCCGAGTAATTTCATGTCCTCAATGCCCATACTCCGCCTCCTTGCTGGCCTGTTCTTCGTCTTCCTGTCGCTGCCCGCCGCGGCGCAACAGGAGGATCTCCTGCAAGCCGAGGAAGCCTTCCGTTTCTCGGTTGAGCGGAATGCGGATCAGCAGATCCAACTCCGGTGGGAAATCGAGGAAGGCTATTACCTCTATCGCGATCATCTGGAAGCGAAGGATGCCGCGACCGGCGAGCCGATCCCGCTGTCGACTGGACCGGGCGTCGTGGAGACAGAGGATGCCAACTTCGGTCCTTCGGAGGTCTATTATCTTGAAGCGGTGGCACGTCTCGGCACTGAAGCGCCCGGGCAGGTCGCAGTCACCTATCAGGGCTGCAAGAAGGATTCGATCTGCTATCCGCCGCTGACCCTGACGGTCAACACGGCAAACCTTCAGGTTTCCGAACCCGTTGTCGGCTTTGGCATAGGTCCAACTCCGGCCGCCCCTGCCGGAGGGACGGGAAACGGCGGCTTCAGCCTGGCTGAGGACACGCAGGACGGCGGCATGGTCGGCTCGCTTCTCGCCAGCGGCGGTGCGATCTGGGTGATCGTGAGTTTCCTCGCCTTCGGGCTGTTGCTCGCCTTCACGCCCTGCGTGCTGCCCATGTATCCGATCCTGAGCGCGACCCTGGCGCGCGAGGGCGAGGCATTGACGGCCCGGCGCGGCTTCATCCTGTCTTTGGCCTATGTGCTGGCAATGGCCGCAGCGTTTGGCCTGCTTGGCGTGGTTGCCGCGTGGTCCGGCCAAAACCTCCAGATGGTGCTGCAATCGCCCTACGCCATTGGCGCCGTCGCAGCGCTGTTCGTCGTGCTGGCGACGGCGATGTTCGGCCTGTTCGAACTGCAACTGCCGACCACCTGGGTCAGCCGGATGGCAGGGGTACAGGCCGGCACGCGCGGCTCGGTGGGCGGAGCCGCCGGAATGGGCTTCCTTTCCGCGCTGATCGTCGGTCCCTGCGTCACCGCGCCGCTCGCCGCGGCACTTCTCTATATCGCACATACGGGCGATGCCTGGATCGGCGCGAGTGCGCTGTTTGCCCTCGGGCTCGGCCAAGGCATTCCGCTGATCGCCTTTGGCACGATGGGGAGCCGCGCTCTGCCGCGTGCGGGGGCGTGGATGGTGCAGGTCAAATACGCGTTCGGCTTCGTCTTTCTCGGCGCGGCGATCTGGATGGTCTCCCGAATCCTGCCGCCGCAAGTGACGCTGGCGCTTTGGGCGGGCCTCCTCTTGATTGTTGCGGTCTTCATCGGCGTCGCTGATCGGCTCCTGGCCGATGCGGGTGCCTGGCCACGTTTCCGCAAAGCCGCCGGACTTGGGGTTTCCCTCGGCGGCGTCATCCTGGCGATCGGGGCGGCGTCGGGCGGGACCGACCCGCTACGTCCGCTCGCCCACTTCGTCATGACCGGTTCGGGCCAGCAGATCGCCCAGTCCGAGATGACATTCATCGAGGCAAACTCGACGCCGCAGGTCGAGCAAGCGATTGCCTCTGCCAACGGACGTCCGACATTGGTCTATTTCACGGCCGACTGGTGCGTCATCTGCAAGACGATCGAACGCGACGTCTTTTCGAGCACGGAAATCGTTGCCGCACTGAACGACTTCCAGCGTGTCAAGGTGGATCTGACCGGACTGGATGAGGCCAGTCAGGGTCTGATGCGCGATCTTGCTGTGGTCGGCCCACCGACCATGATCTTCTTCAACCGAAATGCCTCGGAGGCAAACGGCTCCCGCCTCATCGGCGATGTGACAACCGATACGTTGCTGACATCGGTCTCTCAGGCGAGGCAGTGAGATGAACGCAGTCGCCATCGGGCCTTTCGTCTTCGCACCCGACCGCTTCGCCGCGATCCTCGCCATCGCCGCCTTTCTCCTGCTGAGCGAGATCCTCGCCCGCAAGGTCGATCAGCGCTTTTCGTCCTGGGCCTGGGGCGCGACCGTCGCTTTCGTGGTCGGCGCGCGCGTCGGGCACGTCATCCAGCACGCGAGCAGTTTCCTCGCCGAGCCGCTGCGCGTATTCTACATGTGGCAGGGCGGCTTCATGATCGAAGCCGGCATTGCGCTGGCGTTCGCCTACACGTTCTTTCGCTTCCGGCGCGAATTGCGGCTCACATTGTGGACGGCCCTGCCGAGCGCCGCTGCGGCCTATGTCGCGTTCTTCGTACTGCAGCTCAGCGCCGGCGTGCCGGCGACACCGCTGCCGACCGGAGACATCTACCGCACGCTGGCCGGAGAACGGTTCAATCCAAGTGAACTCGAAGGTCAACCTGTGGTCATCAACCTGTGGGCGACGTGGTGCCCGCCCTGCCGCCGTGAAATGCCGATGATGGCGGACGTTGCCGCAAATACGGACGCTGCCGAACTTGTCTTCGTCAACCAAGGTGAAGGCCAGGAGATCATTCAGCGCTACCTCACAGCCGAGAATCTTGAGCTTGAGCATGTGGTGCTCGACGGACTCGGTGAGTTCGGTCGTCATTACGAGGTACCGGGCCTGCCGGCTACGTTGTTCCTCAAGAGCGACGGGACGCTGCAATCGGTACACATGGGCGAGATCTCAAGAGAAGCCCTCGTGAGCGGCATTCAAGGTCTCGAATAGCCGCCGCAGGTCCGGCACGGCTGGCTTTTGCTGACGACCGTGACGAAGCTGCGACCATCCTCATGATGTTTTGTCATGCAATCCTCATTGAGCCTGCCATTCTCGGACGCTATTGGGCAAGGCAACAGGTCTTAGGGCCTTTGATCGAGACGAGCCTTAATTGTCTCCATCTGCTCGATCTCGCTGCGCTGGGCTGCGATGATTTCTTCGCAAAGCGTCAGCAATTCAGCATCGCGCAGGTCTGCTTCCCGGCACATGAGGATCGCGCCCGAGTGGTGCGGGATCATCGAATCGATGAACTGCCCGTCACCGATCAGGGTTTGGCTTCGTGTGGCTGCGAATGAGGCGATCGTCAAGACGAGGAAGACGGCGTAGAGGGTGATATTGAGCCCTTTTCGCGGAAACATGCCGGGCATCGTTGCCAGCATGAAGATGCCCATCGGCGCCCACATGGTCACGGCCATGTAGAACATGTTGAGATTGTTTCGGAAATCTTGAAATCCGTCGATCATCGAGAACATGACGACGTACATGACGATCAGGCCGAGCGCCATGTTGATCCAGAACATCAGGTAGGGACGTCCTTCGCCGTGATCGGCGTGTTCGTGCTTGCCATTATGGGACGATTGGGTCATCTCGTGGCTCCTTGGTTTTCGCTTAATGTCCGAGACCGATGCCCATGGGCTTGAGTAGCATCCAGATCGCCATTCCGACCATCATCAGGTTCTCCGTCAGCGAGACGAAGCCGAGCGGAACGTTGCTGTCACCGCCAACGCAGGCGCATTTGAGTTCGCGCTTGTCGATATAGACCGCCTTGAAGACCGATACGGCTCCGACAGTGCCGATGAAGAGGGCAACGGGGATCGACAGCCACATCAGCGCGCCGGCCATCATCAGGATGCCCGCCAGCGCTTCGGCGAACGGATAGACGTAGGAGTAGCGCACCCAGCGCTGGGCGAACAGATCGTAGTTGAGGAACATGGTAGCGAAGCTTTCCACGTCCTTGAGCTTCTGCAGGGCGAGCAGACACATGGCGATGGCAATGAACCATTCTGCCGCCGCAACGGTCGCAAGGGTACCGAACGCGGCCCAACTCGTCGCTAGCGCCATCAACGCAGCCATCGCGAACAACGCGATCACCGGCGTATAGGTGGTGGCGTCCTTGTCCTTTACCTCCTTGCCGAAGAAGGCGAGAAGATCGTCGTAGCCGCCGATGCGATTGCCGCCGATAAAGGTCTGCGGTGTGGTGTCGACGCCGTGCGTTTTCTTGAAAGCATCGATCTCGGCGCGCGACGTCAGCTCATGATCGTTGACCTCGTAGCCCTGCCGTTTCAGGAGGTCGAGCGATTTGAGACCGTAGGGACAGGTATGTTCGTGGGTCACCATCCTGTGCAGGTCGGCGCGTTTTGCGGTGGAAGTGGCCATGTCGTCAGTCCTTCGATTTCAGAGTTTTGCTTTTGCGAACACCTCGACCAACTCGCTGAATTTGCGGCGTTGCGCGTCCGCATCACCTGCCGCTATCGCTTCCTCGACACAGCAAGCGGCGTGGGTCTTGAGGATTTCGGTCTCGACCTTGGCCAGCGCCGCCTTGATGGCGTGGATCTGATGCAGGATATCGATGCAGTAACGGTCATCGGCCACCATCTGGCTGACCCCTCGCACCTGTCCTTCGATTCGCTTGAGCCTCGCGCGGAGGGCTTTGTTGTCCTTCTGGCACATGGCCGTAAAATACCCCGTATGGGTATATTTAAGGTTCGAGAGCCATCTTGGTTCCCTCCGATCAAAAAATCTCGCCGGCGCTTTCTGTCTGCTTTGCACCATTGTCGCGATCATCAGTGGGGTTGACCTTCCAATGGTTGGAACCCTCATCTTGGAGGGCCAAACGAAGGAGATGGACATGAAGATCAGAGCCGAGAATCTGATCGCCGCAGTTGGAGAGCTTCGGGTCGGGTTGCTTGCGGTCAGGGATCTGGCCGATACGCTGTTATCCCTGGTCGAGGCCCGCGGACGCATCACCATTTTCGAAACAGGGTTCCAGACGTGGTTCAGCGTCCACGCGAGCCGTTTGCCTTGACCGAAGGCGCACCGATGGGGCGCTTGTCGCCTTCGCGGTGGCAACCGTCCTCGTGCTGATGACCGGCAAAGGAAAAGGGCGGAATTGATCCGCCCTTCACCGTCTCATTGGCTGCGCTTGGCCAGCCATTCCTGCATCTGCGCGATTTCCGCCTCCTGGGCGGAGATGACCTCCTCAGCAAGTGCTCGCACCTCGGGGTCTGATCCGTGTTCGAGAACGACACGAGCCATGTCGATGGCGCCCTGGTGATGGGGGATCATGCCGCGCATGAAATCCTCATCCGCATCGCCCGTAAACTCGATCGCCATATCGGCATGCATCTTGTCGTTGACTTGCTGGTAGGCGCGAATGACAGGGTTATCCGAAGGCGCGGTGGCGCCGTGTCCGGCATGTTCGCCGTGATTCATGGTCGCTCCTTGGCCTTGCTCGTCCATCTGAGACTGTGCGTAGGCGAGTCCGCCAGCAATGACGAACGCGCCGGCAATGAAGATCGGGGTGAGCTTGTTCATGACACAGCTCCTGGTCAGTTTACAGTTGCAGGATAGCCGGCTTCTTCGAGAACCTGCTGAATAGCCCCCGCACTAGCAGTCGTCTCAACCTTGACCGCCCGCGCCTCCGGATTCGTCTCCACCCTGGCGGTGGGGTCGACTGACTGGATCGCCTTGGTGACGGATTTTGCGCAGCCACCGCAGGTCATGTTCTCGATTCTGAGTTCCATGAGAATTCTCCTTGTTTGGTCTCACGTTGCCAAATGTGGGGCTTCCAACCATGGGAAGGTCAATGGCGATTTTTCTCTGTTTGTCCTCTTGACCTTCCCATGGTTGGAAATCCCATCTTCTGTCCGAACTGGAATTTCGGGACAAAAAAGGAGGCGGCTATGAATGCCCCCGTTCGAGCAACAGACCTGTCTGGAACGATATCACTCCCCATTGAGGGGATGACCTGTGCATCCTGCGTAGGTCGTGTCGAAAGAGCCCTCAAGGCCGTGCCTGGCGTCGCCGATGCGGTCGTCAATCTGGCGACCGAAAAGGCGAGCATCACCACGAACGCTGCGGTCGATCCTGCCACTCTCGTCAAGGCCGTGGAGGATGTAGGCTATGAGGTTGCGGCAAGCTTCTCCGCGCCGACGGCAGCCTCGCTTGAAGTGGCGATCGAGGGCATGACCTGCGCATCCTGCGTGGGACGCGTCGAAAAGGCGCTCAAGGCCGTACCCGGCGTCACTAATGCCGTCGTCAACCTCGCGACCGAGAAGGCCACGATCCAGGGCAGCGCCGATGCGGCGGCTTTGGTGGCTGCCATCGAGGGCGCGGGATACGACGCCAGGGTGATCGCCACGGCGGCAGGAACCAGCCAGGGCGAGACGGATGATCGTACCGAAAAGAAGGAAGCGGAACGTCGTGAACTGACCCGCGATTTCACCATCGCGGCGGTGCTGACGGTGCCTGTCTTCATCCTGGAGATGGGCTCACACGTCATTCCGGGCATGCATGACCTGATCGCTTCAACCATCGGCATGCAGACGAACTGGTATATCCAGTTCGTGTTGACGACCATCGTCCTGTTCGTTCCGGGTATCCGCTTTTACGACAAGGGGCTGCCCGCCCTGTGGCGGCTCGCCCCCGACATGAACTCGCTGGTCGCGGTCGGCACGCTCGCCGCCTATGGCTATTCGCTGGTCGCGACCTTCGCGCCCGGTTTCCTGCCTGCCGGAACGGTGAACGTCTATTTCGAGGCTGCCGCCGTCATCGTGACGCTGATCCTGCTCGGCCGTTTGCTGGAGGCTCGTGCCAAGGGACGCACCTCCGAGGCGATCAAGCGTCTCGTCGGCCTTCAGGCCAAGATGGCGCGCGTGCGCAGGGACGGCAAGACGATCGAACTGCCGATCGACGCCGTGCTGTCGGGAGACATCGTCGAGGTTCGTCCCGGCGATCGCATCCCGGTGGATGGCGAGGTCATCGAAGGCCAGAGCTATGTCGACGAATCGATGATCACGGGCGAACCGATCCCGGTGTCCAAAACGAATGGCAGCGAGGTCGTGGCCGGAACGGTGAACCAGAAGGGCGCCTTTGCCATCCGTGCGACGGCGGTCGGCGGCAACACGGTGCTGTCGCAGATCATCCGCATGGTCGAGGAAGCGCAAGGCTCAAAGCTACCGATCCAGGCGCTGGTCGACAAGGTCACGATGTATTTTGTGCCGGCGGTGTTTGCGGTAGCGATCCTCACCTTCGCCGCATGGATGTGGTTCGGCCCGTCGCCCGCGCTGACCTTCGCTCTGGTCAATGCCGTCGCCGTCCTGATCATCGCCTGCCCCTGCGCCATGGGTCTGGCGACGCCGACCTCGATCATGGTGGGCACGGGCCGCGGTGCGGAACTGGGCGTGCTCTTCCGCAAGGGCGAAGCGTTGCAGCTGCTCAAGGACGCCAGGGTCGTCGCCGTCGACAAGACGGGCACACTGACCGAAGGCAAGCCTGCGCTCACCGATCTGGAACTGGCCATCGGATTCAACCGGGCAAATGTCCTCGGTTTGGTTGCGGCCGTCGAAGCGAAGTCGGAGCATCCGATCGCCCGTGCGATCGTGGATGCGGCCGCCGGGGAGGACATCCCGCTGCCGGCCGTGTCGGACTTCGAGTCGGTGACGGGTTTCGGCGTCAAGGCCATGGTCGGCGGCAGCCAAGTCGAGATTGGCGCTGACCGCTACATGGCAGACCTCGGCCACGACGTAGCTGCCTTCGCCAAGATTGCCGAACGTCTCGGCAATGAGGGCAAGTCACCGCTCTATGCCGCCATCGACGGCAAGCTCGCGGCGATTATCGCCGTGGCCGATCCGATCAAGGAGACGACGCCCGCAGCGATCAAGGCGCTGCACGATCTCGGCCTCAAGGTCGCGATGATCACCGGCGACAATGCCCGCACGGCAAAAGCCATCGCGGCTCGGCTGGGGATCGACGAGGTGGTGGCGGAAGTGCTGCCGGACGGCAAGGTCGACGCTGTACGCCGCCTCAAAGCCCAGCATGGCAAGGTCGCTTTCGTCGGCGATGGCATCAACGACGCTCCGGCGCTGGCCGAAGCGGATGTGGGCCTTGCCATCGGCACGGGTACGGACATTGCCATCGAGGCAGCCGACGTGGTGCTGATGTCGGGCAGCCTGCAAGGCGTGCCGAACGCGATCGCACTGTCCAAGGCGACGATCGGCAACATCCGGCAGAACCTGTTCTGGGCCTTTGCCTACAACACGGCTCTGATCCCCGTTGCCGCCGGTCTGCTCTATCCGGCCTACGGCATCCTGCTGTCGCCGGTCTTTGCCGCCGGCGCGATGGCCCTGTCGAGCGTCTTCGTCCTCGGCAACGCGCTGAGGCTCAAGACCTTCCGCGCGCCCGCGCAGGCGGAAAGCGGCGCAGTCCGGCCCCGTCAGCCTGAACTTGCGCCTGCGGAATGAGAAACAGGCGAGCCTGCTTCGGCAGGCTCGCCACATGTAAAGGAATGAAGCGATGACCAATACGGGAACTCCGTCAGTGGTGCTGTATACCACGCCAACCTGCCCCGATTGCCATGCCGTCAAGCGATGGCTTGCTGACCAGGGTGTCCCATTCGAAGAGCGTGACCTGTCAGATCCGCAGATCGCCGAAGAGGCGAAAGCGCGGACCGGCGTGCGCGTTGCCCCGATCACGATTGTCAACGAACAGGTCTTCTATGGCACCTTTGCTGACCAGAAACCTCGTCTGGCGGAAGCCCTGTCATCGGGCGCCGCCTGAGGGAGATTGTCATGGGAAGACAAATCGAAATTCGGCAGGCGGGCGCATCATCGACGTGCCGGATGGCCGAACCATTCTGGAGAGAGCGCTAGAAGAAGGGATCGCATATCCTCATGGATGCCGTTCGGGCCGCTGCGGCTCGTGCAAGTCCCGACTGGTCAGCGGCGAGGTCGATCTTCTGCCGCACACGCGCTTTGCCCTGACGGACGATGAGCGGTCTCAGGGACTGATCCTTGCATGCCGCGCGCAGCCGCTCACGGATTGCACGGTCGCATGGCTCGATGAGGAGGAAGAACAGCTTGATCTTCCCGTCCGCACCTATCGCACGCGGGTTGTCGCGATCGATGACGCAACCCACGACATCCGGCAAATCAGGCTGGAGGTCGAAACGGGAGAGGCCGTCGCGTTCAAGGCGGGCCAGTATGCGCAGGTGACGTTCGATGGCGTTCCGGCGCGCGACTATTCGATGGCGAACCAGCCGGGTCGAGACCATCTCGAATTCCACATCAGGCATGTGCCCGGTGGAGCGACGAGCGAACACGTCGCCAGGTCACTCAAGGTCGGCGACGAGGTTTCGGTTCGCGGGCCGCTCGGCAGTTCGTTTCTGCGCGAACAGCATACGGGTCCAATTCTGGCGGTCGCCGGCGGATCGGGACTGGCGCCGATCAAGTCGATTGTCGAAACGGCGCTGGCAAGCGGCCTGCGGCAGCCGATCCATCTCTATTTCGGGGCACGGACGGAACGTGATCTCTATCTCGTCGATCATTTCAGTCTTCTGGCGAGCACCTACGACAACCTCACCTTCATGCCCGTGCTTTCGGAGGTGAGCCGATCCGATCACTTCCGAACCGGCCTGGTAACGGATGCGATCGTGAGTGACGTGCAGGACCTCAATGGCTGGAAGGCATATATGGCCGGACCGCCTGCCATGATCGATGCTTCCGGCATCATGCTTCGCGAACTGGGCTTGCGCGGCGAGGACATACATGCGGACGTGTTTTTTACGCCCGAAGAAGCGCCTACATAAGTCGAAGAAAGGAACCAGCGATGAACATCGGTAAAGCAGCGGCGGCATCAGGCGTCTCGGCGAAGATGATCCGCTACTACGAATCGATCGGATTGATCGCGGAAGCGTCGCGGACGGATAGCGGATACCGGGATTACTCCGATAAGGACGTGCATACGTTGCGTTTTATCAGGCGTGCGCGCGATCTCGGTTTCTCGGTCGAGAAAATGACGGAACTGCTTGCGCTCTGGCGAGACCGAGACCGGGCGAGCGCGGACGTCAAGCGCGTGGCGCTCGAGCATGTCGAAGAACTTGAACGGAAGGCGCGTGAACTCAGGGAGATGAGCATGACGCTCAAGCACCTTGCCGAGAACTGCCGGGGCAATGCCCGGCCGGACTGCCCGATCATCGATGAGTTGGCGACGACTGATGACCCTGAGACCAGCCCCACACACACCCGCGATCGTTCCGGCGCGACAGGGAACAGGTTCGAGCACACGAGGCCCGTCGTGTCGGCGAAGGCGGAAAGAAGCGGTCACGGTGCCAGGGAGCAATAGCCATGACGCTTGCCGGCGAAATCCTGCACCTGTTCAAACGGGCATGTTCGGACGGCGACATGGAAGTTGCCGAGAAGCTATTGCAGGCTCTTGAACTGATTGATGCGCGAGGGCTCGGCGTCGCAGCTTCGCACAAGCCGTTGTCTCAAGCTTATCTGGCTATCGGAGAACTTCCTGTGCCTCCGAAAAAATGTCAGCGGCATCACTAGGACATCATCCGTTCAATGAGGCCCAAGGATGGATGAGCCGGAAACGGGACGGGTCAATGCCGACTTCGCAGGTCAACAACTGCCCGCGTAGGCGGGACTCCGAAACTCAGCGGCGGCGGGAGACCTCCTCCTGATATCCGCGCTCTCGTTCCGGCCAAGTACTCTTAATAAAAGCGAGGACAGCCCGGATCTCGCCGTCGCTCAGGGCATCGGCAAAACCAGGCATGTCGCTCTCATAGCTCCCTCCGACGATGGCCGCTGTACCCTCCTTGACGATGCGGAACAGCATCTCATCGGCATGGTGCCAGGTGTGGCCGCTCTCGTCGTGCGGCGGTGCGGGCAGCCGACCGGAGGGAGGCGGCGAGCGCCAGTCCGGCTGCCCTTCGAGATTCGCACCGTGGCAAGACGCGCATTGATCCGCATAGACTTGTCGGCCCTGCTCGACGACCTCCGCTGATGCCGCAGCGATGGATTCGGAACGGGCGTAATGCCACCCAGCCAATGTCGCCACGATCGCACCTGCGAGGAGCGACCCTGCCCAGAATGTATTTAGGAGCTTCTTTCGCATGGCACGCATGTTCAGTAACGAGGAATTGCAACGCACGAGATGGCAAGGAGGATTTGCCAGTGGTGCGACACCATTTGCAATAGACATTCCGGTGAGTAGTACCTATCGTTCCAGTATGTTTGCGCGCGTTGTCTCCATGCTTGCCATAATCGGCGTCGCCGTCATGACGATGGCATTCTCCGCGCACGCGGCACGAATGAGCATACCGCCGGAACAGGCTGTGCATGTGGGCGAGATTACAAACTCTGCAGCCGGCATTGAGCCTGCATGCACCAGCAAACACTGCGGATCGGCAGACATGGATGCGGGAACCTGTGAACTGGTTTGTGCAGGTTTTTCAATCTTTCTCGTATCACCGAGCGGTGGTTCTGGAAACCAATACACGTCAACCGCCTATGTTCTGCCGCCTGATGCCAGCATTCCCGGTCGGGCGCTCGGACTGAACGAACGCCCTCCGAAGATCCGTCTCCTCTGATCGCGCCCGGGCATTCGGCCCGCGGCCTTCCGACAGCTTTGAGGAACGGGACTGCGGTCCCGAGGAGACGACCATGAATACCCTTTCACGACGCGGCTTTCTCGCCGCTGGCGCGGCCATGCTGGCCTACGCTCAGGTGCCCCGGATGGCGGCAGCGCAGGACGCCACGCCGCTATCGCTTCGCGCCGCCAGCCGCACGCTCGACATCGACGGACGCGCCGCCACTGTCTGGGGCCTTGCCGGGCCATCCGGACAGGGCCTGACACTCGATCCCGGCATGCCGTTCCGGGTGGATCTAACGAACGAACTCGACACCGCCACACTGATCCACTGGCACGGCCAGATCCCGCCCAATGCGCAGGATGGCGTGCCCGACATGCCCTTGCCGATGCTCGCCCCCGGCGAGACTCGCGCCTATGACTTCGCACCGCTGCCCGGCACCTATTGGATGCACGCGCATGTTCCGCTGCACGAGATGCGCCTTCTGGCCGCGCCCCTGATCGTGCGCAGCGCCGAGGATGTCGCCGCTGACCGGCAGGAGGTGGTACTGTTTCTGCATGATTTCTCATTCAAGGCACCCGAAGAGGTGATGGCGGAGATCAAGTCCGGCCATGGTGCCACGGGCAATCACGGAAGCGGCACAGGCACAGGCACGGGCGGAATGTCAGGTATGAACCACGGCGCGATGGGAAACATGCCGATGACTGGCATGGATCACGGCGCCAAGGGCGGCATGATGGGAATGGGGACCATGGACGGCATGACGATGGACCTCAACGACTACGACTGGGACGCCTATCTTGCCAATGATCGTACGCTCTCGGACCCGGAAGTGGTGCAGGTCGAGCGCGGCGGGCGTATCCGCCTGCGGGTCATCAACGCCGCTGCGGCGACGGTGTTCTGGCTCGACACCGGCGAAGCGCAGGCCCGGCTCGTCGCGGTTGATGGCCATGCCGTTCAGCCGCTCTCCGGCACGAGGTTCGGTCTGGCCATGGGCCAACGGCTCGACCTTGAGATCGACCTGCCTTCGGAGGGCGGTGCCTGGCCGATCCTCGCGCTGCGAGAAGGCGCGCGGGAGCGCACCGGTCTGATCCTTGCCACTCCGGGCGCCGAGATACGGCACATTGATGCTTTGGCAGAGACCGAAGCACCGGCCTTTGACACCGACCTTGCGCAGGAGACGCGCCTGATCGCTTCCGAATCCTTGCCGGAGCGGCCGGTGGACCGCAGCCACATGGTGATGCTGGGCGGCTCGATGCAGCCCTATGTGTGGACGATCAACGGTGCCGTCTGGGGCCAGCATCGCCCGGTTACCGCGAGGCGCGGCGAACGGATCGTGCTGTCCTTCCACAATATGTCGATGATGGGTCACCCGATGCATCTCCACGGCCATGTGTTCCAGGTCGTCGGGCTGAATGGACGTGCGGTCACGGGCGCGCAGCGGGACACGGTGTATGTGCCGCCGATGTCGATGGTCGACGTGGCACTCGATGCCGGAGAAGCCGCGCGCTGGATGCTGCATTGCCATCACATGCCGCATCTTGAAACAGGCATGATGACCGAATTCGCGGTCAGCGCATAGGCAGCGTGCTGGCAGGAGGACGCCGGCACCGGCGTCCTCCTGTGCAACAAGGAGGTGAACCCTATGTCAATGTCTCACGGCGGTCATGCCGGCCACATGCCGGCGAGTGGTGATCGCAAAGCGCTCGTCATTTCGGGCTGGCTTACCGGCCTTTACTTCATCGTGGAACTCGGGATCGGCATCTGGACGGGCTCAGTCGCCGTCATGTCGGATGCCTTCCACACCTTCTCGGCCGTGGGCGGCGTGCTCATTGCGCTGGTCGCCATGCGTCTGGGTGAGCGAAAATCCAGCCCCTCGCGCACCTTCGGCTACATTCGGGCGGAGATCCTGGGGGCCCTCTTCAACGGCCTCTTCCTCGTCGCCATGGCTCTCTACGTGCTGTGGATGGGCGCGATGCGCCTCATGGAGCCCATCGAACTGGCCACGACGCCGATGTTGATCGCCGCAGCGGGCGGCATCGCCACCGAGCTTGTCGCGCTCTGGCTCATGTACGAGCGCCAGAAGGACAACCTGAATATGCGGGGTGCGTATTGGCACATCCTGCAGACCTTCGTCGGCAGCTTCCTCATCATCGTCTCGGCGCTGGTGATCCGATTCACGGGCTTTGTGGCCATCGATCCGCTGCTTGGCATGGCCTTCGGACTGCTGCTGCTCTGGGCTTCCTGGGGTATTATGCGCGAGGCATTGCACATCCTGCTGCAAGGCACGCCCGAAGACCTCGACTTGGAGGCCGCCATCGAGGCCATACGGCAGCTAGAGGGGGTTACCGACGTGCACCACGTCCATGCCTGGAGTCTGACATCCGGGCGCAATGTATTCTCAAGCCACGTCTGCGTTGGGGACTTTCAGGAAGGCGAACGGGTGCTGCGACAAGCAAGCAATCTCCTGCGCGAGCGTTTCAACATCTACTTCTCGACGTTGCAGATCGAGGAATACTGCCTCGACGGCGAGGACTCTGCGGCCGAGATTGACATCATGCAGTCTCAGACGGGGCAAGAACGGACCAGCATCGGAAAGATCCACGACAATCACTGATTGGCAGGAACCCCGGATTCCGATCACCTCTTGACCTTCCAACGGTTGGAAGGCGCAGAATAGGCGAAGAGCAAGCTTAGGATAAGACGCCGAGGAGGCGTGAAAATGGCCAGCAAGACCGAACACGATCACCAGAATCAGAGTCACGCTCATTCCGCCCAAGGTCATGCGCATGATCACGGGGCCGTCGCGCAGGACGACACGCACAAGGTCAAGGACCCGGTCTGCGGCATGATTGTCGATCCCCACACGGCCCAGCACAAGGCCGAGCATGCGGGCCGGCCCTATTATTTCTGCTCGGCCGGGTGCCGCGCGAAGTTCCTGGCCGAGCCCGAAAGCTATCTCGATCCGGCGGCGGCGGAGGTAGTACCGATTCTCGAGGGGACGGTCTATACCTGCCCGATGCATCCTGAGATCCGGCAGGACGGCCCCGGATCATGCCCGATCTGCGGCATGGCGCTGGAGCCGGTACTGGTCAGCCTTGAGGCCGAGCCCAATGTCGAACTGATCGACATGACACGCCGCTTCTGGATCGGCCTCGTTCTGGCGATCCCGGTGTTCATTCTCGAGATGGGCGGGCATCTGTTCGGGCTGACTCATGCCATCGGGCAGCAGGTCTCGAACTGGCTGCAACTGATCCTCGCAACGCCGGTCGTTCTCTGGGCGGGCTGGCCGTTCTTCCAGCGTGGCTGGCAGTCGCTCGTCAACCGCAGCCTCAACATGTTTACACTGATCGCCATGGGCACGGGAACGGCGTGGATATACAGCGTCGTCGCCACGCTGGCGCCGGGCATCTTCCCAGATGCATTCCGCCAGCATGACGGCTCGGTCGCGGTCTATTTCGAGGCGGCCGCGGTCATCACTGTGCTCGTGCTGCTCGGGCAGGTGTTGGAATTGCGGGCGCGCGAGAGCACCAGCGGCGCGATCCGGGCGCTGCTCGACCTCGCCCCCAAGACCGCCCGGATCATTCGTGACGACGGCACCGAGGAGGAGGTTCAACTCGACACCGTTCGGGTCGGCGACCGCCTGCGGGTGCGTCCCGGCGAGAAGGTGCCGGTCGATGGCGAAGTTCTGGAAGGACGCAGCGCCGTCGATGAATCGATGGTGACTGGCGAGTCGATGCCGGTCACCAAGGAGGTCGGCGCCACCGCCATCGGCGGCACCATGAACCAGTCCGGCGCGCTGGTGATCGAGGCGAAGAAGGTCGGCCGCGACACCATGCTGTCGCAGATCGTCCAGCTCGTCGCCGAGGCGCAGCGTAGTCGCGCGCCGATCCAGCGCCTCGCCGATCAGGTGTCGGGCTGGTTCGTGCCGGCGGTGATCGTGGTCGCAATCCTTGCCTTCATAACCTGGTCGATCTGGGGTCCGGAGCCGCGCTTCTCCTTCGGTCTGATCGCGGCGGTTTCCGTGCTGATCATCGCCTGTCCCTGTGCGCTCGGGCTGGCAACGCCGATGTCGATCATGGTCGGCGTCGGGCGTGGCGCACAGGCGGGCGTGCTGATCAAGAACGCCGAGGCGCTGGAGCATATGGAGAAGGTCGATACCATCATAGTCGACAAGACCGGTACGCTGACCGAGGGACGACCCGCCGTCACCGCAATCGTGCCGGCGCCGGGGTTCACCGAGGACGAGGCTTTGCGGCTTGCCGCCAGCGTGGAGCGGGCCAGCGAGCATCCGCTGGCGCTGGCCATCGTTCGCGCTGCCGAGGAGCGGGGGATCGTGACCGCACCGGTCGCGGATTTCGACTCGCCGACCGGCAAAGGCGCCTACGGCACGGTCGAAGGCAAGCGCATTCCCCTTGGAAATGCCAAGTTCCTAGCCGAGCAAGGCGTTGATGTCGCCCCACTGGCGGATGAGGCCGACCGGCTGCGCGAGGACGGGGCAACCGCGATCTTCATGGGAGTGGACAACCGCATCGCTGCCATCTTCGCCATCGCCGATCCGGTCAAGCCCTCGACGCCCGAGGCGCTTGCCGCGCTGAAGGCGCAGGGAATCCGCGTTGTCATGCTTACGGGTGATAACTGGACCACGGCCAAGGCGGTCGCCCGCCGGCTCGGCATCGACGAGGTCGAGGCCGAGGTCCTGCCCGACCAGAAAAGCGCGGTCGTGCAGCGTCACAAGGCGGCAGGCGAGGTGGTGGCGATGGCAGGCGACGGCGTGAACGACGCACCGGCGCTGGCGGCGGCCGATGTGGGCATCGCCATGGGCACCGGTACCGATGTGGCAATGGAAAGCGCAGGCGTCACATTGCTCAAGGGCGATCTCACGGGCATCGTCCGCGCGCGCCGGCTCTCGGAGGCTGTCATGCGCAACATCCGCCAGAACCTATTCTTCGCCTTCATTTACAACGCGCTCGGCGTGCCGGTGGCGGCCGGGGTGCTCTACCCGTTCTTCGACATCCTGCTGTCGCCGATCATCGCGGCCGCCGCCATGGCGCTGTCGTCGGTGAGCGTCATCGCGAACGCCTCCCGGCTGCGGGTCACGAGATTGTAGGAGGCTGACGTGGGCGAAGGTCCTCCATCTGGAAAAATTGGTGACGATGGTGGCGCCAACAGCCCGGATACCGTCCCATCCTTGCGCTAAGTCAAAGTCTGCGGCGAAGGGGGCCGCTATGAGTATCTTTGCGACGGAAGGGCAGAACAGGCCATGATGCAATGTCATGATGTCGGGCGGGATGATGTGGGGCATCGTTCTTCTGGTGCTCGTGCTCCTTACCGCCGCCGCTTTGATCAAATACGTATTTTTCCGGTGATCCAGCTTTGACGAAGTTGCGGCCCAGATGGAGGAACTGAGATGCAAACCATCCATATGATCAGCAGGCGCTCCTTCCTCGCCAGCGCCACCGCGTTCCCCCTCCTGCTCTCAACGGCGGGAACGGTTCGCTCGGCAGGACTGCCTCTGGTGACCGTCACCAAGGATACGAATTGCGGGTGCTGCGGCGCATGGGTCGAGCATATCGAGGCGGCCGGCTTCCCGGTGAGCGTCGTGGAATCGAGCGAGGTCGAAAGCCTCAAGCAGCGGCTCGGCGTCCCGGCGGCGTTGTACTCCTGCCATACGGCCGAAGTGGACGGCTATGTCATCGAAGGACATGTGCCGGCCGCCGCGCTTCGCCGCCTCCTGGCCGCGCGCCCGCTCGCGACAGGGCTTGCGGTTCCCGGAATGCCCGCCGGCTCCCCCGGCATGGACTTTCCCGGCGTGGTCCCCGAGCCATACGAGGTGTTCCTGTTCGGCCCTTCCGTCCAGAAAACCTTCGGGCGTTTCCGCGGCGCGCGGGAGATCTGAGTGGAACGGTGCTCATGATCCATCCGGTCGCCATCAGTCCGATCCAGAACCGGGCCTGCGGGGCAGACCCTGCCTTTGTCAGGAGCTCTGGTTGCCTGGGCTCGGATACTGACGGCCGCAAGGATGTCATCTGGTGCGTGGCAACTCTCCATCCCGACCTCGACAAAGAAGCCAAGCCATGAGCAGGAGCTCGACTGCGGCTTTCGGATCGAAAGGCGACTGGCTCCGCCAGTTCCTGACAGGCCTGCTGCTGCTTGCGTTCAGCGCTTTTGTTTTCCTGGCAGCGGCGCATGCCAGCCCGGGCACACACGGCTCGTATCAGGATCAGACCGTTGCGGGTGCACAGCATGAGGCCCATTCGAATTACTCCGACGACCGAAGCAAGGCTGCGGACGAACGATGCTGTCACACTGAAACGGCGCCGGACCGCGATTGCGGCCAGCTCTGCACCATTGTTGCCCTGCTACCCGAGGCGCCGCCTGTGATGCCATCCTCGGACGGCGAGCCATTGCTCGGTTTCCAGGCCAGCGATCTGGGCCGAAATCCTTCAGTCCTCCTGACACCACCGCGTCTGACCGCCCCTGCGTAGTGAACGCATCGGCCGGGAGGTGTTCTTCTCGGCACTCAAGCAGCAAACAGTCAGACGAAGCCACGGTAGGCGCGCGTCCAGAAATTAGACGCGGCTCTCCGGTGCCAAAGGATGAACCATGACGTACCGAACAATAGTTGCCCTTTCTGCCAGTCTCTTGATGGGAGTCTCCGGCGCTGCTCTGGCGCAGCAGGCAGAGCATGACGCCCATCACCCTCAGACGCCGCAGGCCCAGGAGGAACGGGCCCCTGCCTCCATGTCCCCTTCAGGACAGATGCCTTCGATGCAGGACATGCCGAAGGAATGCCGGGCCATGATGGAGACCATGCCCCAAGCGTGCATGGACGCCATGCAGCAGATGATGCAGGGCGGCATGATGCACGGTGGGATGGCCGCTCCCCAAGGCGGAGAGTCGGCTCCAGCCGACGCCGATGTCGCCGACTTCACCAAGGCCTATGTCGATGCGATGGAGGAGATGCACGGTCCGATGATGGAGGGCGTCATGGCCGAGGACCCGGACGTCGCTTTCATCCGGGGCATGATCCCGCACCATCAGGGTGCGGTCGACATGGCGAAGATCGTGCAGCGATACGGAGATGACCCGCAGACAAGAGAGTGGGCGTCTCAGATCATTGAAGCACAGGAACGTGAGATCGCCGAAATGCAGGCGTGGCTGGACAGGAATGCCGGCCAGCAGCCTGCCGGCTTGGTCGAGACAGGCGGAACCGTGTACTCCGCCAACGAGGGCGACAATTCGATCAGCGCCATCGAACTCGGCACGGGTTCGGTCGAGACGGTGCAGATCGGAGTCTCACCGCACAATGTCGATCGGACACCGGACGGGAGGCTGTTGCTCGCCGTCGGGAGCGCTGCCTCCGATCACGCTCACGGATCGGATGACCAGGGACATGCCGATGCCGGCAACGGGCTTCTGGTGGTGCTCGATCCGCAGCAGCTGTCACAACCCGTCGGCACTGTAGAAGTCGGTGCGCATCCGGCGCATGTCGTCGCCGATCGTAGCGGCCGCGCCTATGTTTCGCTGTCCGGCGGGAACGAGATTGCGGTCGTTGATCTCGCAGCGGCTTCGGTGATCGAGCACATCACGACCGGAGCCTATCCGCACGGGCTGCGCCTCAACCCGGATGAGAGCGAGCTCTATGTGGCCAATGTCGAGGACGGCTCGGTCTCCGTCATCGACACGCAGGAGCTGACCGAGGTTGCGCGCATTCCGGTGGGCGCAGCGCCTGTTCAGGTCGGGTTCACGCCCTCGGGCGATCAGGTCTACGTCTCTCTTCGAGACGAGAACCGGGTGGCCGTCATCGACACCGCATCCCGCGAGGTGACGAACAGGATCGACGTCGGGCCGAACCCGATCCAGATGTTCGCCACCCCGGATGGAGCCTACGTCTATGTGGCCAATCAGGGCACCGAGGCGGAACCGAACGACACGGTCTCCGTGATCGAGATTGAGTCCGGAAACGTGATCGAGACGATCACCACCGGGAGCGGCGCCCACGGCGTCTCGGCATCGGCTGACGGGGCATTCGTGTTCGTAACGAACATTGCCGATGACAGCGTTTCGATCATCGACGTGGCGAGCCAGGAAGTGCTCAAGACCGTGCCGGTCGGCGATCGCCCGAACGGCATAGTCTACGCCGGATCGAACCAGTAAGCAGCGCGGCGCCGGAGCGAAACAGCTCTGGCGCCAGACTTGAGAATTGAGAATAGCTATTGGCGTCGATGAGCAGAGCCGGCGTGCATGACGAACTTCGAGGCAGCACGGCATTGGTTGCAGACATCGGAACTGATCTTGTCGCATATGCCGCCCTTTTCGTAAGCGCGTTCACGTCGGCGACCCTCCTACCAGGGTCGTCCGAGGCAGCGCTCCTGACTCTTCTAACAATGGGACAGGCCAACCTCGTCACCCTAGTGGGCGTCGCAACGGCAGGAAATGTGCTCGGCTCCTTGGTGAACTGGGCGCTGGGCAGGTTCCTCTCAGGGTTTCGAGACCATCGCTGGTTTCCGATTGACGACAGGTCATTTAGCCGTGCATCAGATTGGTACGGACGTTATGGCGTGTGGTCTCTACTCTTGTCCTGGCTGCCGATTATCGGCGATCCGCTGACAGTTGTGGCAGGAGCACTGCGAGTTGACCTTTCTCGTTTTCTCATATTCGTGTCGATCGGCAAAGCGGCACGCTATCTCTTTGTCGCCGGCGC
Source organism: Aureimonas altamirensis (assembly GCF_001463885.1). Lineage (GTDB taxonomy): Bacteria > Pseudomonadota > Alphaproteobacteria > Rhizobiales > Rhizobiaceae > Aureimonas > Aureimonas altamirensis. Next base: position 20,179 of record NZ_BBWQ01000022.1, read on the forward strand.
ATTTCTCTGGTGGAGCGGTTCTTGAGTGTACTTGCACGTCGAGTCGAGCTGTTGAGAATGGCGGAGACGAAGGGGCGCAGCCGAGCCGCCACCGCGCCCAGAAGCCTCACGCGGCCGCCGACTGGTCCTTGCGTTCGGCCGGATAGCCTGCCTCGGTTAAGGCGGCGGGGAGTACCTGCTCGTCCACCTTCGTGGTGACCGTCACTTCGCGGGTGGGTGGATTGGTGGTGACATCAGCCGCCGGATCGACGCTCAGAAGCGCGTTGTTGACCCGGCGCGCGCAGCCGCCGCAAGTCATGTCGGGAGCAGTGAATCGGAACATGCGAACTCTCCTCTGTTGGGCGTTCACGGACAAATCTGGTCCTTGCCACGTTGGCAAGGTCAAGGGTCAACGAGGAAAAATGATATCGCGGCCAAGGCGGCCTTGACCTTCCCATTGTTGGAAGCCCCATCTGGGGTGCAATGGATCAGGAAGGAAGCATGTCAAGACGAACCTTGTTCCGGCGAATTTGCTGCTAGGACCGTCTGACCGCCGCCCGTTCCTGCCGCGCCAGGCCGCTCGGCCCGTCCGTGAACGACGAATCTGGTCATGTCATGGCCAGCTAGACCACTGATCGCCATTGCCTGATCGGCGCTTCTCGCATGCAAAATGTGGGCGATGTGCAGCTCATCGGCTTATAGATCAAGTTTCAGCGGATTTGGGAAGCAATTTGTTCTTGACCTTCCAGCCGTTGGAAGGATTAGGGGTCTGCGACATCTGAACGCCCCATGAAAAATAACAGGAACTCCGGATGTCTACGCTCTCCCCCCAAACGCCGAAGCCTCCGGTGGCTTCGTCACCTGCAAGCACGACATTGCCGCTGGCCGTCATTGCGACGGCTCAGCTCATGGTGGTGCTTGACGATACCATCGCGAACATCGCCCTGCCGACACTCCAGAACGAACTCGGAATGTCGGCTGCGAGCCTGCCTTGGGTGATCAACGCCTACGTTCTCGCCTTTGGTGGACTGCTGCTGTTCGGCGGCAGGTTGGGCGATATCTATGGCCGGCGGCGCATGCTGCAGGCGGGCATGGCGATCTTCACCATTGCTTCCCTGTTCGTCGGGCTTGCCCAGGACAGCATGAGCATAATCGCGTCACGCGGTCTACAGGGCGTGGGTGCGGCGCTGACGGCCCCCAATGCTCTTGCCTTGATCGCGACGACCTTCCCCGAAGGCAAGGCGCGCAACGGAGCGATGGCCGTTTACGGAGCAATGTCCGGCCTTGGTATCATCGCCGGGCTGATCCTCGGCGGGCTGCTGACGGGGCTGCTGGGCTGGCGCTGGGCCTTCTTCATCAACATTCCCATCGGCCTGGCTGTGCTGGCGGGGTCAAGAACGCTTGTCGAGGCGGAACTGCACAAAGGCCGCCCGGACTTCACCGGCGCGCTCACCAGCATTGTGGGCATGGCCGCGCTCGTCTATGGGATCACCCGTGGCGGCGAACATGGCTGGACGGACAGCATCACGCTCGCCTCGTTCGCTACCGCCGCGATCCTGCTGCCGCTGTTCCTGATCTTGCAGTCGCGCAGCAAAGACCCGCTTCTGCCGCCACGTCTGTTCAAGGAGCGCAACCGGGCGGGTTCCTACCTCGCCATGCTGCTGCTGGGCTTCGGTCCGATGGGGATGATCTATCTGCTGACGCTCTATTTGCAGCACATCCTCGGCTACAGCCCGATCATGACCGCGCTGGCGTTCCTGCCATTCGGTGCGGGTATTATCGTTGGGGCCATTGTCAGTTCCAAGCTTGTCACGCGGTTTGCGCCGCGCGAGGTGGCAGCGCCCGCCGCACTAATAGGCGGCGCTGCCTTGTTCTGGCTCGCCAATATCGGACAGGAACTCAACTATATGTGGCACTTCATGCCCGCGGCCTTCCTCACCGCTTTCGGTTTCGTGGGGGCCGTGATTGCACTGGCGCTGACCGCCGTCAAAGGCGTGCAGACACAGGAGACGGGCATCGCATCGGCGCTCTTCAACGCCTCGCAACAGATCGGCGTCGCCTTGGGGCTGGCCGTCCTTTCGACCATCGCAGTCTCTGCCACGGCTGGCAGGTTGCCGGGTGCACTCGCCGCCCTCTATCGCGGGCGGGAGACGGGTGACGCCGGGCTAGTGAGATCGGCCAGCGATGCGCTGATCCACGGTTATGGTCTTGCGCTTGCGGGAGCTGGAGCTGCCCTCGTGATTGCCGCAGTCATTGCCGCGGTTCTGGTCAACGCTAAGAGGGGACAGGTTTCTACCGGCACGATCGCTGTCCATTGACAGGATAGTCATTAAGCCTACGGCGCGGTTCCGTGGCGCGCTACCCGCCGTAGGCCTTGCGCAGACGCCTGCTTGGACGAATTGCAAGCGGAGCGGTTGACATACAACATATGAACACATATTCATGTGTTGTATGTCAACCGCATGAGCCCTGAAATGTCCCATTCACACAGCCATGGTCATTCTCATGATGACCATTCCCATGATCACTCCCATGCGCCGACCGTCACGAGCGATAATGAGCGCAAGGTCCTTCTCTCGTTCTTCCTGATCCTCACGTTCATGATCGTGGAGGTGATCGGCGGTCTGATCTCAGGATCGCTGGCGCTGCTCGCCGACGCTGGACATATGCTGAGCGACGCGGCTGCGCTGGCGCTAGCTTATGCCGCCTTTCGGTTCGGACGGCGGGCGGCAGACTCCAAGCGGACCTTTGGCTATCTGCGTTTCGAGGTCCTTGCCGGTTTTATCAACGCAATCACGCTATTCGCGATCGTCGTCTGGATTGTCTATGAAGCCTGGCAGCGCTTTCAGGAACCGCATGTTATCCTCGCGGGTCCGATGCTTGGCGTCGCCATTGCGGGGCTCCTCATCAATATTCTCGTGTTCTGGATTCTGACGCGCGGAGATACCGAGCACGTGAACATCAAGGGTGCCATCCTTCATGTGTTGGGCGACCTCCTCGGCTCTGTGGCAGCGGTTTCAGCCGCCATCGTGATCATGTACACGGGTTGGACGCTGATCGATCCTATCCTCTCGGTGTTTGTCTCCCTGCTGATCCTGCGCGCCGCGTGGAATCTCCTCGGCAAGTCGATACATATCCTGCTTGAAGGTGCGCCAGATAACGCGACGCCCGAGAAGATCGAACGCCATCTTGTCGAGAACATCGCTGGCGTGGCGTCGGTGAGCCACATCCATGTCTGGTCGATCACGTCCGGGCGGACCTTGGCCACCCTACATGTGCGGCCGAAAGCCGATGTCGATGCTCGCTCGGTGATGCGCGCGGTCGAGCGTGAGTTGAAGTCACAGTTTAAGATCGAACATCCGACCATCGCCATCGACTGGAATGACGATGCGGACGCGTGCAGCCTGTCGCAAGCCTCTGCCTTGACGGGGCACGCGCATGGGGATCGACACGACCATGATGGGCATCACCACAACCATGGGCCTGAGCATGTCCACAGCAAGCAGGAGCATGAACGTTGAAGCAAGCCCCGTCCCTGTCGCAGAACGACGTAACCGTACTGGCAGAGACTTTTCGCCTGCTGGGCGATCCTACACGGCTGAGAATTCTGCTCTTTTGCCTGCCGGGTCCAAAGTCCGTCGGCGACATTGTTGAGAGCCTGGGACTGTCGCAGACACTGGTTAGCCACCATTTACGCCTGCTCAGAGGTGCACGGCTCGTCAGGGGGGAGCGTCGGTCAAAGCAGGTTTTCTACGAAGTGGCAGACAGTCACGTGAGCGACATGCTGATCGACATGGCAACCCACATCGACGAGGAGCACTTTGATGACTGACAAACAAGGCTTCTTGGCGATGTGATGCCTGTACCGCTGAAGAGCGGGCCGCTAATGCGTTCGTTGAAGCAGGCAGCAGCACTTATCGCCGACACGGCAATCTTCACGCTGCGGTTAAGACCGGGACTTAAGCAATTTCGGTCTTGACCTTCCAATGGTTGGAGGCTGCACGATCTTGCTTGATACCCGTTTCGTCAATGCAAGGCGGCAGAAATGAAGGACCAAGCGAAGAACCGTTCGTCCGTCGACAAATTATTCGGCTCGCTGATCGCGGAAGGGTACGTTTATGCAGATGATGCCGCGGACCTCGATGATGGTGCCGACATACGGATTCGTTTGGGCTTTCTCCAGACATTGATGTTGGCGACCAGAAGCAAGGTGGCCGCATAATGCGGAAAGGGGTCAAGTGTTCGGATAAAGTCGAGCTTCGCCATCTCCGCTATTTCGTGGCTGTGGTCGAGCATGGCAGCTTTCGCAAAGCAGGAGCTGCGGTTGGACGGTCGCAAGCTGCAATCAGTCGGTCCATTGCCAAGCTGGAAGACGAGATTGGCGCCTCCTTGTTTCACCGGCATACATGGGGCGTATCGCAAACCTATGCCGGCCAGCGATTCCTCGTACACGCCCGCAGGGTCATCAGGACTGTTGGAGAAGGCGCTCGAGAGGTTGCCTCCGCAGGTCGTTCTGAAAAGGGACGTGTCCGGATCGGTATTTATTCCTCGATCGCTTCCGGCTTTTTGGCGGAGTTGCTGGAAGTTTACGGCAGGCGACATAGCGCGGTGAGAATCGAAGTGGCTGACGGGAACCCCGCAGAGCATGTCGCAGCGATCCGGCAACTCAATCTCGACGTCGCCTTCATCACTGGAACACGAGACTGGCCGGATTGCGAACGCGTCCTCTTGTGGTCGGAGCGTGTGTTCGTGGTCTTGCCTGACCATCATGCCTTAGCCAACAGGGAGGAAGTCGTATGGCGCGATCTGGCCGACGAGTCCTTTATCGTCAGCGAGACTGCTCCGGGACAGGAAATTTACGATCATCTGGTGCGGCGGCTGGCGGATCTCGGCAGGCATCCCGAGATCCAGGTGCAATATGTCGGTCGGGATAATCTGGTGCCGCTTGTCGCCCTCGGCCGAGGGCTGACTTTGGTGAGCGAAGCCATCACCGTCGCACAATTTCCGGGTGTGGTTTACCGACCGATCCTCGGCGAGGTTCTGCCCTTTTCGGCCGTCTGGTCGGCGAGCAACGACAATCCCGCCTTCCGTCGCTTTCTCAGTCTGGCGAAAGCAATGGCCGTCAGACCTGCGACTTCGGAGACAGGACGGAGCGCCGTGCTTTCGTGAACCCCCTGTCAGTGGCGATAAAGCGCTCCAACATTGGCACGATCAGCCTGACAGGATCAGCGGCGGGTTGGCCGGTCTCGCGGGCCAGCACCTCGGCATAGGTCGCAAGATCGCGATGAAGCGGCCCCGGCAGCTCTACCGTAACCTTGACGGGCTTGTCCTCGACGATGGGACCGAGTTTCAGTTTTGTCATGCTCAACCTCCTGCGGGCTCGAATACCAGGTCGCGGGTCACAATAATCCTGACCGGAAAGCCGGGCCGGATGGTGAGCGTCGGCGCGACCTGCAATTGGCGCTGGACGATCTGCTGCCCGGCCTGATTGACGGTATCCTGTGCGCCGTCGCGAATGGCGCGGATCAACCGGTCCTCGTCGCTGGTCGCCAGCTCTGTACCGACCGCGAGCAGTGTGGAAAGCCCTGCCGCTTTCATCAGATCCCACCAGTGATAATCGACGCCATCCTCAAGCCCGGCGTAACCGGAAGCGTCCGCGCCCGGCAGGCGCTCCAGAACGATGGAGCGGCCGCCCGGCAGGATCAGGCGATTCCACACCAGCAGGACGCGGCGCTGGCCGAAGGTCACGCCGTCATCATATTGGCCGATGATGCGCGTTCCCTGCGGGATCAGAAGCAGCGAGCCGGTCGGGCTGTCATAGACGTTTTCGGTGACCTGCGCGGTGATCTGGCCCGGCAGATCGGAGCGGATTCCGGTGATGAGTGCGGCCGGAATGACGGCTCCAGCCTGAAGGATGTAGGGCGATGCCGGCGGCGTGACGCGATCTGGCGCAACCGTCTGTCGGTCGACCGGGCTATTGAGGAAAGCCGCGTGCCTGTTCTGCCCTGTGCCGTCCGGCTGCAAGCCTATCCCGGCTATTCCTGGCATGGCCGTTCCCGCTGTCCCGCCAGAACGCGACCCGGACTGGAAGAACACGTTGCTCAAGCGCGCGGCCTCTTCCTCGGCGCGGCGGCGCTCCTCTTCGGGATCGACGGCTGGTGTGGTGATTGCCGGAGGCGCGACTGGCTGCCCCCGGTTCTGCGCGTCGAGGATCGGACGGCCAAGGTCGCCCGGCAATGCCGGTCCCAGGACGGGGCCGGTATAGTCGCGCGGCAGACCGGCGAGGCCGTCAGCCGTGGGTCGGTTTTCGGTCGAATAGAGTTCGCCGCCACCCGGCCCCGCATCGCGGGTCTGGAGCGCATAGATCAAGGTTCCGGCGATGCCGAGAAGCGCGACCGCGCCAACGCTTGCCAGCAACTTTCGGGACAGGCGGGTGACACGAGGCGGCTCGGCGCGCAGGCGCATGGGGGCGGCGGTATCGGTATCGCTCATGACGACGATCCTCCCGTGGTCGTGCTGGCTGGTTCTGCTGCGGCCTGCGTCGGGTTGATGCGGACGATCCTGACCACTTGCTGCCGATCGCCGCTGCCAAGGCGCAGTTCGGCCGCACCGAACAGGCGGTCCACGATCAGGACATTCTGGTGGACACGGCTGTTGACGATCTGCGTTTCTCCGTCCGACCCGATGACGAACAAAGGCGGCATTTCGCCCTGCACGATGCCGCGCGAGAAAATGACATAGACGCGGCGGCCATCGTCGAAGACGGAGAGCGGCCGCCATGGCGGGCTGTCGCCCCGCACCTGCAATCCGTAGCGATAGTTCCGCGCCGCCTCGGCGGGGATGATGGGCGCGGCGGGCGTGGTGGCACGGCTTCCCGCCGGCGCCGCGGGATAGGCCCATGCGACGGAAGGCATGTAGAGCGATTCCCGCGCGCGCAGCTCGATCATGTAGGTGCGCCGGTCGGTGGTCACGACAAGGTTGGTGGAAATGTCCGGGCGTGTCGGCTTCACGAGGATGTGGACGCGGCGGTTCGCGCCCGAACCGGATTCGGTGTCGCCAATGATCCATCGTGTCGTATCCCCGGCCGCAATAGGTCCCGCGCCGGTCAGGCTTTCGCCCGGCGCCAGCGCGATATTTGTGATCTGGCCGGGGGCCGCATAGACCTGATAGAGCGCGCCTTCGCTCCACGGATAAATCTGGATGGCGTTGTAATAGCCCTCACGGCGAGGTTCGACACGGGCGGCGGCATTGGCGTTTTCGACACGGCCGTCCGGAGTGCTGGCAGCAGGTCCGCCCCGCGCGACCGTCCAGGCCGGCGGCGTGTGAAGCGGCCGGGGCCGGTCGTCGGTGGCGACCGTCTGCACGGTGGGCAGCGGCGGCACGTCGGCGTCATAGTTGAATTGCGGCGTCCGGTTGGTCGCGCAGCCGGCCAACATGGTCGCGGAAAGCAGCAAAGCCGCGAAAGCGGGTTTACGGAAAACCGGAAAACCGGCTCTACGGAAAGTCGTGCGGGTCATTGGCTCATCTCCCGCGACCATGAAATTGCGTTGATGTAGATTCCCAGCGGATTGGCGCGTAATCGTTCGGCATCGCGCGGGGGCTGGATCACGACAGTCAGGATCGCGGTCCATCGCTCGGTCGTGGAAAGCTGGCCGTTCTCGAAATGGCGTTCGGTCCAGGCGACGCGGAAACTGTCCGGCGAAGCCCGGATGACGCTCGACACCTCGACGGCGATCTGCTGGCGGCCGACCTTGGTGAAGGGATCGTTGGCCCGCGCATAATCGTTCAAGGCCGCCGCGCCCCGGTCGGTGGTGAACTCGTAAGCCCGAAGCCAGTTCTGCCGGACGATGATCGCGTCCGCCGGGATCGCGCGGACCTGCTCGATGAAGCGGCCGAGATGGAAGGCGATCTGCGGATCGGTCGGGCGATAATCGGCGTTCGCGGGCGCGACAGCCTGCGCCTGACCGAGATTGTCCACCTGCACCACCCAGGGCACGACGGTTCCACGCGCCGATTGCCAGACGAGCGCGGCGGCAAAGCCGGCCGAGAGGATCAGACAGCCGAACGCCATATAGCGCCAGTTCTTCGCCTGCACGCGGGCCGAGCCGATGCGTTCGTCCCAGACCTGTGCGGCTTTTTGATAGGGAGTCTCGGGTTCCGGCACCTTGCCGTAATGGGTCGTCGGTCGTTTGAAGATGTTCATGTGCGGTCACTTTCGGAAAGGCTGACGGAGGAGCCGCCGCCGTGGCTGTCGCCGGATCGGACAGCATGAGCAGCAGCCGTGACGCCGTGGCTCATGGCCCGGCCACGCCGCATCTGCTGCGCCCAGGCCGGCGGCCCATCAGGGGTTGAGGGGGTTGACGGCGCAGGCGACGAATCTCTGCCGACGGTGCCCATGGTCGACGTGCCGCCGGATGCCGCGAATCCGGCTTTCGCACCATCGGAATAGCTGGATTTCAGGCTGTCGCTGGCGCGGGAGGCGGCGCGCTTGAGTGGTGAAACGGCGGCGGAGGCTCCGGCGCGCGCCACACCGCCAAGGCCGGAGGCGACCCCGGCCGTGCCGGACCCGCCCAAGGAGCCGAGGGTATAGGCGGACGAAGCCGCACCGGCGGCCGAGGCACCGCCGCGGGCAAGTGCTGCCCCGCCCGAGAGTGCGGCTGCGCCACCCCGCGCCGCGAGCATGGTCGCGCCACCGGCTGCGATCGCAGCGCCGCCAACCGCAAGGCCAGTCCCGACGGCGGCGCCGGCACTGAGTTGCGGGCCTCCGGAGACGAGGCCGGTGGCGATGCCGGGGCCGAAGATGCCGAGGCCGAGAAGGGAAAGGGCTGCCAGCACGATCGCCATGGCGTCGTCGATTGTCGGGGTCGCACCGCCGAAGCCTGCGGTAAACTGGCCGAAGAGCGTGGAGCCGATGCCGATGATGACGGCGAGGACCAGCACCTTGATACCGCTGGAGATCACATTGCCCAGCACCCGCTCGGCCATGAAGGCGGTCTTGCCGAACAGGCCGAATGGAATCAGCACGAAGCCGGCCAGCGTGGTCAGCTTGAACTCGATCAGCGTGACGAAAAGCTGGATTGCCAGGATGAAAAAGGCCAGCACCACCAGCGCCCAGGCGAACAACAGGCACGCGATCTGGATGAAGTTCTCGAAGAAGGCGATCCAGCCCATCAGGTCCGAAATAGATTCCAGCAGCGGGCGACCGGCGTCCAGCCCGGTTTGGGCAACGCGGCCGGGGCGCAGCAGATCGGCAACCGAGAAGCCAGTGCCGGACGCCATGAGCCCGAGCCCGGCGAAGCTCTCGAAGACGATCCGTGCGAGATTGTTCCAGTTGCTGATGAGATAGGCGAAGACGCCGACGAACAGCGTCTTTTTCACCAACCGCGCAATGATGTCGCCGTCGGCGCCCCAGGCCCAGAACAGTGCGGCGAGCGTCACGTCGATGACGATCAGCGTCGTGGCGATAAACGCCACCTCGCCGCCGAGCAGGCCGAAGCCGGAGTCGATATAGCTGGTGAAGATGCCGAGAAAATTATCGATGACCCCCGTTCCGCCCATGGCTCACGGTCTCCCGTTCTGTGCGGGGGTCGCTGGCGCGGGTGTCTTGCCGAGGAAGCGATCGCGGGTCTCGGCCCAGGTTCGGAGGCAGTCGGCATCATTGGCCGCCGCCTCGCCCAATGCCTGGCAACGCCGCTGTTCCAGACGCAGCGGATCGGTGGCGGGCTGAAGCGCTGGGACGGAAGGTGCTGGCGCGGGGCCTTCCTCACGCGACATCTCGATGATCGCCGCCGTGATGGCCACGGCCACGAACACAATGGCCGCGATCCGGGCCAGCACCTTCCCCTCCATACTCCGCCTCCTTTCCTCAGTTGAACATTCGCGCGTTGCCGGGCTGATAGCCTGACCCCGGCGTCAGGAAACGCTCGCGCTGAATGCGTCCCTGTTCGGCTGCCGTGGCGCGTTCGGCCTCGGTCAAGGCATTCGCCCGGCCATTGGCCGAGATGACAGCGATCAGGTCCGAAAGCTGCTGCGACTGGAGGGCGAGAAGCTGGTTGCCAGCCTGGGTCGCCTGAAGCGCGCCGGTCGCCCCCTGGCTTTGGCCGACAAGCTCCGACATTTGCGTGCGATTGCTGTCGATATTGCCGACGACGCCGGCCTGGACGCGCATGGCGTCCTGCAGGCCGCCGACGGTGTTTTCCCAGCGCGAGCGCGCATCGGCGATCATCTGGGTGTCGGTCGCGGTCAAAGACAGCTTGCCGTAGTCCTGCTGGAACATCTGATCGATGTTCTGAACGTCGAACGCAATGTTCTGGGCCTGCCCGAGAAGCTGCTGGGTCCGCTGGACGTTCTGCTGAAGCGCCTGAAGCGAGCTGTGAGGCAGGCTCGCGAGATTGCGGGCCTGGTTGATCAGCATCTGCGCCTCGTTCTGAAGCGAGGTGATCTGGTTGTTGATCTGCTCCAGCGTACGGGCGGCGGTCAGCAGATTCTCCGCGTGGTTGGTCGGATCATAGACGATCCGGCCGAACCCGCCGAAGAAGGCATGGGCCGGGGTGATGAAGTCCGGCGCGAGCGCCAGCGGCGCGGCAAGCGAAAGGGCGAGCGCCGAAGCGCTGGCCATGCGGGAAATCCGGGTCTTTGTGCGCGTCATGGGGTACTTTCCTCTTCTTCCAGGGTGAGCTCGAACGCGTCCTCATCGAAAATGACGGACGGCAGATCCTCGCTTTCGGTCGCGAGATTGCTGAGGTCCGGGATCAGTTCTGCGGCCCATTCGACGCCACGCGCCTTGAGCCAGGCGGCGAGGAACCCGTCGCGGCCATGCTCGGTGAGGATTTCGCTGATCAGGGCCTGATCGGATTTGGCCGATGCGGCGCAAAGCGCCAGCCCGACTTCCGACAATCCGAGGTCAAACAGGCGGTTGCCGCGCCGCGACTGGCAGTAGTAGTCCCGCTTGGGCGTGGCCCGTGCGAGGATCTCGATCTGCCTGTCATTGAGGCCGAAACGGCGATAGATCGCGGTGATCTGGGGTTCGATGGCGCGCTCGTTGGGCAGCAACAGCCGCGTTGGGCAGCTTTCGATGATCGCCGGCGCGATGGCTGAATTGTCGATGTCGGACAGTGACTGCGTGGCGAAGATGACGCTGGCGTTCTTCTTTCGCAGGGTTTTGAGCCATTCCCTGAGTTGGTCCGCGAAGCCTTCGTCGTCGAGCGCCAGCCAGCCCTCGTCGATGATCAGCAGCGTGGGCCACCCGTCTAGCCGGTCGCCGATGCGGTGGAAGAGATAAGAGAGGACCGCGGGCGCCGCGCCGGTCCCGACAAGGCCCTCGATTTCGAATGCCTGCACGTCTGCTGAACCAAGATGTTCGGTCTCCGCATCGAGCAGCCGGCCATAGGGACCACCGACGCAATAGGCGCGGAGCGCCTGTTTCAGATCATTCGACTGGAGCAGCACGGCGAGGCCGGTGATGGTGCGTTCCCCGACCGGGGCGGAGGCGAGCGAGGTCAGGGCCGTCCAGATGTGCTCCTTCACCTCCGGGGTGATCTGGATGTTCTCGCGCGTCAGGATCGCCACGATCCAGTCGGCGGCCCAGGCGCGTTCGGCCGTCTCGTGAATGCGCGCCAGAGGTTGCAGCGAGACGGATGTTTCGGAAGCGTCGGTCAGCTCGCCACCAAGATCGTGCCAGTCACCTTGCATCGCGAGGGCGCAGGCCCGGATCGAGCCGCCGAAATCGAAGGCAAAGACCTGTGAGCGCGCGTAGCGCCGGAACTGCAAGGCCATTAGCGCCAGCAGCACCGATTTGCCGGCACCCGTCGGCCCGACGACAAGCGTATGGCCGACATCGCCGACATGGAGGGAAAACCGGAACGGGGTCGATCCTTCGGTCCTGCCATACAGCAGCGGGGGCGCGCCGAAGTGATCGTCCCGTTCCGGTCCCGCCCACACGGCGGACGAAGGGACCATGTGGGCAAGGTTGAGCGTCGAGACCGGCGGTTGCCGGACATTCGCATAGGCATGTCCGGGCAAGCTGCCGAGCCAGGCGTCGACGGCGTTGACCGTTTCGACCATGACGCTGAAATCGCGGGACTGGATGATCTTCTCGACCAGCCGCAGCTTTTCGTCGGCGCGGCGGGCGTCCTCGTCCCAAACGGTGACGGTCGCCGTGACATAGGCCATGCCCGCCATGTCGGCGCCAAGTTCCTGCAGGGCCATGTCGGCATCGGCCGCCTTGTTGGCGGCGTCGGTGTCGACGAGCGCGGATTGCTCGTTGGTCATCACCTCTTTCAGGATGGCGGCAATCGACTTGCGCTTGGCGAACCACTGGCGCCTGATCTTCGTCAGCAGCCGGGTCGCATCGGTCTTGTCCATGAGGATGGCGCGGGTCGACCAGCGATAGGGAAAGGCCAACCGGTTCATTTCGTCGAGCAGGCCGGGGGTGGTGGTTGCCGGAAAGCCGGTGATCGTCAGCACCCGGAGATGCTGATTGCCCAGGCGCGGCTCCAGCCCGCCGGTCAGCGGCTGATCGGCCAGCAGCGCATCGAGATAGGTCGGGGTTTCGGGCACGCGGACGCGATGCCGGTTGATCGAAATCGTCGAATGCAGGTAAGTCAGCGTCCCGGCGTCATCGAGCCAGCGGCATTCCGGCATAAAACCGTCGAGCAGCGCCAGCACGCGGTCGGTGCGGTCGGCAAAGCCGCGCACCAGTTCCCAAGGGTTCACGCTCGACGTTTCGCGGCCCTCGTAAAGCCAGGACTCGGAGCGGGCGGCATCCTCGGCGGGCGGAAGCCAGAGGAAGGTCAGGAAATAGCCAGAGACGAAATGGCTGCCTTTCTCCTCGAAATCGGCCTTGCGCTCGGCATCGACCAGCGCCGATGCGGGATCGGGGAAGCGGCTCGCCGGATAGGTGGCGGCTTCCGACCGCTGTGCTTCGACGAAGATCGCCCAGCCGGAGCCGAGGCGACGGAAGGCATTGTTAAGGCGGCCAGCGACCGCGACCAGCTCGGCCGCGACGGCGGAATCCAGATCGGGACCGCGAAACTTCGCGGTGCGCTGGAACGAGCCGTCCTTGTTGAGGACAACGCCGAAGCCGACCAGCGCTACCCAGGGAAGGTAATCGGCGAGGCGGGATGCGGTACGGCGGTATTCGGCGAGATTCATCATGGGCTTCCTCACACCGAAAGATGACCGGGGATGCGGAGGTGGCGGCGCGCGACCTCGACGAAGAGCGGATCGCGCTTGGCGGCCCAGACGGCGGCGATGTGACCGACGGCCCAGATCAGGATGCCGGCCAGCCAGAGCTGGAGGCCGAGGCCCACGGCTCCGGCCAGCGTGCCATTGAGGATCGCGACGGAGCGTGGCGCTCCGCCAAGCAGGATCGGTTCGGTCAGGGCGCGGTGAACCGGCACACTGAATCCCGGAACCGCGTCGAGCGCCTCGAAACTCACCGCCATCAGACCAGCGCTCCGCCGCCGAAGCTGAAGAACGAGAGGAAGAAGCTGGACGCCGCGAAGGCGATGGAGATACCGAAGACGATCTGGATGAGGCGACGGAAGCCGCCGCCGGTATCGCCGAATGCGAGCGTCAGGCCGGTGACGATGATGATGATCACTGCCACGATCTTGGCCACCGGGCCTTCGACGGATTCAAGGATGGATTGCAGCGGCGCTTCCCAGGGCATGGAGGAGCCAGACGCTTGGGCGGGGGCAGTCATCAGGCTCGCCCAGGTGAAGGCGGCGGCGGTCGCCAGATGATGACGGATACGAACGGCGCAACGGATCATGCAGGTTCTCCTGGAACGTGAGGGATTGAGGTGTCGGGAAAAGCGAGGGAAATCCGGTAATCGCCGTCGGGGCCGAGCCCTTCGACGCAGGCAAGTTCGGCCAGCCGGCGCGCGGAGCCGCGGCCAGCGAGGACGGCCACGAGGTCGATGGTCTCCGCGATCATCGCGCGCGGCACAGTGACGACGGCTTCCTGGATGAGTTGTTCGAGGCGGCGCAGGGCGCCGATGCCGGAACCAGCATGGATGGTGCCGATGCCGCCCGGATGGCCGGTGCCCCAGGCTTTGAGGAGATCGAGCGCCTCGGCGCCGCGCACCTCACCGATCGGAATGCGGTCCGGACGCAGGCGCAGCGAAGACCGCACCAGTTCCGACAAGGTGGCGACACCATCCTTGGTGCGCATCGCCACGAGATTCGACGCTGCGCATTGCAGTTCGCGGGTGTCCTCGATGATGACGACCCGATCCTGCGTCTTCGCCACCTCGGCGAGCAGCGCATTGGTCAGCGTCGTTTTACCGGTGGACGTGCCGCCTGCGACAAGGATGTTGGCGCGGGACGCGACGGCCGCGCGGAGCGTTTCCGCCTGATCGGCGGACATGATGCCGGCGGCCACATAGTCGTCTAGCGTGAATACTGCGACCGCGGGCTTGCGGATGGCGAAGGCGGGTGCGGACACGACCGGCGGCAGCAACCCCTCGAAGCGCTCGCCGGTTTCGGGCAGTTCGGCCGAGACGCGCGGGCTGCGCGCATGGACTTCGACGCCGACATGGTGGGCGACCAGCCGCACGATGCGCTCACCGTCAGCGGCGGACAGTATTTCGCCCGTATCGGCCAACCCTTCGGACAGCCGGTCCACCCAGATGCGTCCGTCCGGGTTCAGCATGACCTCGACGACAGACGGGTCTTGCAGCAGGGTTGAGATGGCAGGCCCGAGCGCTGTCCGGAGCATGCGCGCGCCGCGGTCCACATTTGCCTGTTTGTGGTTGATGCCTGGCATCTCGTCCCCGTTCCACCGGGGAGGCGAGAGACGATCCCCGGATGGGGATCACTAAAAGAGACACAAAACAGGTCGTTTCAACAAGTTTCGGTCGTCGTAGTAGTGTGGGATAAAATTACAGGAGAACGGCGGTGTGCCTGACCAGTCGGATGATCTGCAGGCACACCGGCATGCTCTCGACTGATTCGACCGGCCCGTGGCGTCAGGCCGCCTCGCCGGGACCGAGCCGACGTTCGCCCCAGGTGGTCCGCTCTCGGAAATCATGTCGCAAGTGGCTTAGCACTTGCGATAAAGTCTTGTGAAACGAATAGCCGCGACTTTCCGGGTGCAGCCGATCTATTGCGGGTTTCAGGAATTGCGCGAGATTGAGGCGCGCGCGCTCCATCTATAAGCAATAATTTCAACAAAACATGAAACGTTGAAATGATATGGACGAAAACGACGCGCTCGCGGGCTTCGCCGCGCTCTCTCACAAGGACCGCTTGCGGATAATCCGCATGTTGGTCGTCGCGGGGGCTGACGGCATGGCCGCTGGTGCCATCGCCGGCGCGCTCGATGATGCGCCGCCGTCGCGCGTCTCCTTCCATCTCAAGGAACTGGAGCGTGCCGGACTCGTGCAGGGGCGGCGAGATGGCAAGTCGATCATCTACAGCGCCAACTGGCCGGCGCTCTCCGATCTCGTCGCCTTCCTCATGCACGACTGCTGCCAAGGTCACTGCAAATATTGCGATCAAGCGATTGCCCTGTTCGCGAAATGCGAGGGCCGCCCAACCGGTACGATCCGCTGCGAATAGGACTGCCGATGCAGAAAGCCCTCGCCTTTGTTGAAAACAATCTCCTGCTGCTGGCCGTTGTAACGGCCGCGCTTGGCCTGCTCGTCCCTTCGCTCGGCATGGTCCTTGAAAGCGGCATAAGCCCGCTTCTGGCATTGCTGATGCTGGTCATCAGCCTGACATTCGACGCTCACGCCGTGAAGCTGGTTTTCCGGAAGCCGAGCCGGCAGCTTTGGGCGCTTGGCCTCGTCTATGGTCCCATGTCGCTCGCCGGATGGCTCACCGGGCGGCTGTTCTTCGGCTCTGGGCCGCTGGCCGCCGGTCAAACCCTTGTCGGCACTCTGCCGACTGACGTTTCCGCTCCGTTGCTGGTCCTGCTCGCACGCGGCAATGTCGCCCTCGCGGCGGTCCTCAATGCGGTCAACACAGTGCTTTCGCCCTTCATCGTGCCGATCCTGTTCCTGCTTCTCACCGGAATCGAGCTGCAAGTTCCCATCGGGGCGATCATCATGGAATTAGTGCTGATCGTGGTGCTGCCGACCGTGATCGGGGTCTACCTACGCACGCGATACCCGGAAGCGGTCGGCCGACACGATGGCCTCTATCCCTCTCTTGGTTCGGTGCTCTACCTGCTCCTGCTTCTGGCGGTCGTGGGTCCAAACGCCGAAACAATCCTCGGCTATGGCTGGTTCGCCCTCCTAATCGCGCTGGCCGCGCTCACGCTGAACCTGATCGGCTATGCGGTCGGGTCCATCGCAAAAGTCTTTGTGGCCGACCGGCAAGAGCTGATCGCCTACCTGTTCACGGTGAGCAAAAAGGAGTTCTCCATTGCGGCGGCGTTCGTAGCGGCGTCCGGGTTGCCCTCGGAAATCGCCGTGCCTGCCGCCTTCTTCGCTGTGATCCAGATGATTACGTCACCGATCGCCGCAAAGATTTTGGCATCGAGAGGCCCGGCGCTGCGGTGAGCAGTCATTAGGTTCTGGCTGGCAGCGGAGACAGGCTCTCTATTATCCTACAATCTGCGACCAGCCCGCATCCACACTGGTCTATCATCCTGTCCAGTTCCGACTTGAGCGCAGTTAGGTCTTCGATTTTTCGCTCGACTTCCTTCCGGTGCTCCTTTGCAATCGCATCAATCGCCGCGCAGGACTGCGAACGATCGTCGGCCAGCTTGAGAAACTCCCTGATCTGATCGAGCGAGAAACCAAGCTCGCGCGCACGCCTGATGAAGCTGAGGCGGTTGAGGTGGCCCGGCTCATATGCACGGTAGTTGCCATCGGTACGCGAGGGTGCGGGCAGGAGACCGTTCTTCTCGTAGAACCGGATCGTCTCGACCTTGGTCCCCGTTCGTCTAGCCAATTGGCCGATCATCAGAATTCTGTCGTTCATCTCTTGACCCTATAGTTACTACAGGGTCTATCTACAATGTCACATCGGGAAAGTCGAGGTGACATCATGGCGGCAGCGAGCCCTTACAGACTGCGTGTAGAAGGCATGGACTGCGCCTCCTGCGCGTTGAAAATTGAAACGGTGATGCAACGCCTGCCGGGCGTTAGCGACATTCATGTCAGCTACGCCAACGAGACGCTCGCATTGCAACTGGATGAGGACCGTACGGCTCTCGGCACCATTGAGCAAAAGATCCGAGCGCTCGGCTACACACCAGTGATCGAGCAGACCGAGGCAAAGGCGAGCCCACCTCGGAAACGCAGCACGGAGGCGTGGTGGAAAGGCAGCAAGGGTCGGCTTGTGCTCCTTACCGGCGCGTTGTTCATCCTTGCCTTCGCCCTCGCGCGTGTCCTGCCCGAATCGGAGCAATGGCTATACTCGGGCGCTGCATTGATCAGCATCATCCCGTTCGCGAGGCGGGCGGTCGCCGGCGCGATGTCCGGCTCCCCCTTCACCATCGAGACGCTGATGACGGTCGCGGCACTCGGCGCGGTCGCCATCGGCGAGGCCGAAGAAGCTGCTGTCGTGATCTTTCTGTTCGCAGTGGGCGAATTGCTTGAAACCGTGGCGGCCGGCCGTGCGCGCGCTGGCATTGAAGCACTGATCGATCTCGTGCCTCGGGCCGCGTTCCGCGAGCGTGATGGTGTTGTTGAGAAGGTCGCCGCAGAAGATCTGGCCGTCGGTGATGTTGTCGTTGTTCGGCCTGGTGACCGTGTGCCGTCTGACGGCACGGTGATTGACGGCGTTTCTGAGGTCGATGAGGCCCCGGTGACAGGCGAATCCGTGCCCGTGCTGAAAGAAGCCGGCGCAAACGTCTATGCCGGCAGCATCAATGCAAATGGCGAGTTGCGGGTGTCGATTAGCCATGTCGCGGCCGACAACACCATCGCCCGTATCATCCACATGGTCGAGGAAGCCCAGGAATCAAAGGCCCCGACGGCGCGTATGATCGACCGTTTCAGCCGCTGGTACACGCCGGGCGCGATGGTCGTCGCGGCTCTGATCGTTGTCGTGCCGCCGCTCGCCTTCGGCGGTGACTGGATGACATGGGTGTATCGGGGTCTCGCGACGTTGCTGATTGCTTGTCCCTGCGCGCTCGTGATTTCCACACCGGCGGCTATTGCTTCGGGTCTTGCCGCCGGTGCGCGTCAGGGACTGTTGATCAAGGGCGGCGCGACGCTGGAAACACTTGGCAAGGTCGTAACCGTTGCCTTCGACAAGACGGGAACGCTGACGCGTGGCCACCCCCAGGTGACGGACATTGTGCCGATCAATGGTGATGAGAACTCCGTCCTTGCCATCGCGGCGGCCGTCGAGCGCAGCACCAGCCATCCTCTCGGGATTGCAATCGTGGAGGCGGCAAAGGTGCGGGGGCTCGAACTGCCCGCCACCTTCGGGGGCGGCGTTGCCACACCCGGCAAAGCGGTCACAGCGCGGTTGAAGGACGGCTTCGCTTCGGTCGGGTCTCCCCGTCACGCCGCCGAACAAACGGGCCTCGAAGAGAGCATCGTTGACACGATCACCGGGCTGGAGAGCCAGGGCAAGACGGTCGTCGTGCTCATCAAGGGCAAGACCATCGAGGGATTGATCGCCTTGCGCGACGAGCCGCGCGACGACGCTATCGAAGGTGTGAAGCGGCTGACAGATCGCGGCGTGCGCCCTCTGATGCTGACCGGCGACAACAAGCGCACGGCCGACGCCATTGCGGCTCATCTCGGCCTTGAGGCGAGCGCCGAACTTCTGCCCGACGCCAAGCTCGCCGAGATCGGCCGCCTCAGGGCTGATGGACCGATTGCCATGGTGGGAGACGGTATCAACGACGCTCCGGCGCTCGCTGCTGCCTCCGTTGGCGTTGCCATGGGTGCGGGCACCGACGTCGCGCTGGAAACCGCTGATGCCGCGCTGCTCAGAAACCGGGTGACGGGTATCGCTGATCTCATCGGATTGTCGCAGGCGACGCTCGGCAATATCTGGCAGAACATCGCAATAGCGCTTGGTCTGAAGGCTGTCTTCCTCGTGACGACTCTATTCGGCATTACCACGCTCTGGATGGCCATCCTCGCCGATACGGGCGCTACTGTCCTCGTTACGGCCAATGCGCTGCGCCTGCTGACCTGGCGCGGCACCCGCGACAAATGAGCTTGAACAGTGCGCACATGCAGGTCGCGGCTTCCACTTCTCGCCAAGAAAGCCGAGGTATAATTTATGAGTAATCAGTCCCAGGGCAGTGCCAATTCATCCGAGAAGAGCGAACAATGGGCGCTCGCATGGGTACTTGCGATTAATACTGCCCAGGCAGCCATTGTGGGAGGATTAGGTTGGTGGGCTCAGTCAACAGGATTGATGGGCTCTGCACTCGATAATCTTGGCGATGCCGGTGTCTACGCCATCAGCCTTTTCGTCGTAGGTCGCGGTTTGGCGGCGAAGGTTCGCGTTGCGCGGCTGTCGGGTATGCTCCTGATAGTATTCGCCGGTTTGCTTCTGTTTGAGGTTGGCCGACGCTTCTTCACTGGCTCCGATCCGATCGGGCCGGTCATGATCGCCGTGGCAATCGCGAGCGCGCTTACGAATATGATCTGCATGTGGTTCCTGAAATCACATCGGGAAAGTGGCGTGCATCTGCAAGCCTCATGGATATTCACGACAAACGATATGCTCGTGAACTCGGCGATCGCTGTTTCTGGTCTTGCAGTAATTCTTTTCAATTCGCCTTATCCGGATCTGATCATTGGCTTGGGTGTGGTTGTAGTCGTTGTCAGAA
Organism: Aureimonas altamirensis; assembly: GCF_001463885.1. Lineage (GTDB taxonomy): Bacteria > Pseudomonadota > Alphaproteobacteria > Rhizobiales > Rhizobiaceae > Aureimonas > Aureimonas altamirensis. The sequence goes on from NZ_BBWQ01000022.1 coordinate 39,910, forward strand.
GCGGCTTCGAAATCCTTGAGAAGGCCGGCGAAGCTGGAAAAGGAGAAAAGGAACATGACTAGTTTGCGAGCCCTATCCGCCGCCTTCCTTGCCCTTGCAGTGTCGATCTCTCCTGCTGTGGGTCACGACTTCCAAGCTGGTTCGATCACCATCAATCACCCGTGGTCACGCGCGACTCCGCCGGTCACGCCGGTAGCCGGCGGCTATCTGACGCTGACAAACGATGGCGATATGGCCGATCGCCTGGTTTCAATCTCATCACCTCTGTCAGACCGGGTGGAAATCCATGAGTCGACCGTGAGCGATGGGGTTGCCAGCATGAGGCCTGTGCAAAATGGCATCGAAATTGGAGCTGGCGAGACCGTCGAGCTTCAACCTGGCGGTATGCACATCATGTTCTTGAAGCCATCGCGCCCTTTGAAGGATGGGGAGCGGTTTGCCGCGACTCTTGTGTTCGAGCAGGCCGGTGCGATCGACGTTGAGTTCGTTGTGCAGAACATGGGCGCTCGTCCGGAATCTGCGAACGAACATGACGGACACGGAGAGGCTGTCCAATGAGCGGCGTCAAACTTTTCCGCCTTGTTGCATGGGTTGCCGTCGCCGCTGTCGGCGGGCTTTTCATCGGCCTGTCCGTATCCAAGCCTTGGCAACAGCAAACCGTGGCGGTCGCGTCCTCGACAGGCACGGCAGCCATCGGCGGCCCGTTCCAGCTCACATCCCATCGAGGCGAAACGATCGACAATGCTGCGCTGGCCGGAAAGCCTTATCTCGCCTTCTTCGGCTTCACCCATTGTCCCGATGTGTGCCCGACGACGCTCTATGAACTGAGCGATCTCATGAACGAGCTCGGGCCGGTGGCCGACCAGTTCAACGTCCTGTTCTTCACCGTCGATCCCGAACGGGACACACAAGAATTGCTGGCTCAGTACATGACAGCCTTTGATAACCGCATCCTCGCACTGCGGGGAAATCGACAGGAAACGGACGCTGTGGTGAAGGCCTTTGCGGCCTATGCGCGAAAAGTGCCTCTGGAAGGGGGCGAATACACAATGGATCATACCGCCGGCGTTTACCTGATGGATGCCGAGAGCCAATTCGTCGGCACGCTCGACATGCACGAGCCGCGTGAGATTCGATTGCAGAAGCTCCGCCGCCTGGCGGGCGAGATTGGCTGATGGAGTTCTCCAGTATCGGAATAGCGACGGCTTTCGCCGCAGGTGTCGTATCCTTCCTGTCGCCCTGCGTCCTTCCGCTGGTGCCGGGCTATATCTCCTACGTCGCAGGCCGCACGATTAGCCCGGATGGCACTGCGGCCGATGCCGAATTCAAGGCGGCAAGCCGAACTCTCGGCCTCAGCCTCTGCTTCGTGCTCGGCTTTACGACCGTGTTCGTCCTCCTTGGGGCCAGCGCAACCGTGTTGAGCCGGCTCCTGCGCATGTATCTTTTCGAAGCGAACCTGATCGGAGGCGTAATCGTCGTCCTCTTCGGTCTGTTCACGACAGGCCTCGTACCAATGCCCTGGCTCAATCGTGAAGCGCGGTTCCATGCCAATCCGGGCAGCGGAAGCGCCGGCGCGGCTTATCTCCTCGGTCTCGCTTTCGCGTTCGGCTGGACTCCCTGCATCGGACCAGTGCTGGGCGCGATTCTGACCCTGTCCGCCGCCAACGCCACGGTCGCAAGCGGAACGACGCTGCTCGCCGTCTACTCGCTCGGCCTTGGCCTCCCTTTCATCTTGGCCGCTTTGTTCATGCGCGGGTTCATGGCGCGGATGATGTCGATGCGCCGTACTGGCCGGGTGCTCAAAATCGTCGCTGGTGGGGTGATGGTGGTGATGGGCATCGCCATGATCACCGGCCATCTAACCAGCTTTGCGATATGGCTGCTCCAGACTTTCCCGGCCCTCGGCCGGATCGGCTAAGCCGGAGTTTAAAGGACATTTGGACATGCTCAGGCTCGGCCTTCCCATCGCCCTTGGCGGATTTTTCCTTGATCAGGCGACGAAGTGGTGGGTCCTGAACCATGTTATGAACCCGCCTCAGGTCATCCCCGTCACCGGCTTCTTTAATCTCGTGCTCGGCTTCAATACCGGCGTGAGCTTCGGATTGTTCGGCCAGGCGCCGGCTTGGCTCCTGATGGCGTTCACGCTCGCTATAGTCGCTGGCCTCCTTGTCTGGATCCATCGAAGCGACAGCCGCCTGACGGCATCCGCCCTCGGGCTCGTGGTTGGGGGGGCGCTCGGCAATCTGCTCGACCGGCTGCGGCAGGGTGCGGTGGCGGATTTCCTGGATTTTTACATTGGCAGCTATCATTGGCCCGCCTTCAACCTTGCCGACGTGGCGATTGTCTGTGGGGTCGGGCTTTTGCTGGTGGAGAGCGTTCTGGCACGAGGCAAAACAAAGGCTGCATGAACAGAAGTCCTCGCCAGCTATCCGAAACTATCGCCGCAAAATTCCCGGAACCTGCAACGTAGCGGGCTTTAGAAGTAGTGCGACATGGCAATGGCTCGGGCGGGCTTAGCCGCAGCAGGCAGACGCTCTCGTCTGCTGCGCGCGATGCCTCGGCTTGCAGATTGCGGGGCGCGGGCTGAGACGCACAATCGTCCGGTCTTTCTCGATCTCGATTCCGGCCCCGTCATAGACCTGCATCGGCTCACCGGGCCGGCTCACCTCCCATGTCAACCGCGCGTCCGTGTCAAGCTGGACCCTGCTGCCGACCTTTCCCAAGATTGACCGGAACTTGGCGACGGTCATCGGCATGCTGCCTTCGGTCGGGGGAATATCCTCGACCTGCAAGACCGTCTCCCGCCACGCATCGGGATTGCCGCCGCAATCGAGCGTGACGAAGGAACCGGCCTTGACCTCCGTGATGTGATAGCCGGCCTGCACCTGCTGCCCGTCGCCATAGGCGAGCACAAGAACCTTGTCGGCATGGCCCTCCAAAATATCGAGGATCGCCCCGAGCGAGGCAACATCAGGAAATTCTGTGATTAAGGGGCTGGCGTAAGCGTTCATGTCCGTGTATCCATGATTCAACTACTCTTGAGATGTTGAGGCATACATGAACGAAAAGCAAGCCCTCTCTGCCTTCGCGGCGCTCTCGCAGGAAACCCGGCTGCGCATCGTGCGCCTGCTGGTGACGGCCGGCCCGGAAGGGATGCCGGCCGGCGCGATCGGGGAAGCGATGGACGGCGCATCGTCGTCGCGCATGTCCTTCCACCTGAGCCACCTTGAACAAGCCGACCTCATCGAGTCGCGGCGCGACGGGCGCTCGATCATCTACAGCGCCTCCTATCCGGCGCTGTCCGGCCTGCTCGAATTTCTCATGCGCGATTGCTGCCAAGGCCACCCGGACGTGTGCAACCCGGCAGTCGCCGCGCTGTCCTGCTGCAAACCGACGAAAGGCGTCACCCATGCCTGAGCCTATGGCCAATCACTCCGATAGAATCTTCAACGTGCTGTTTCTTTGCACCGGAAATTCCGCCCGCTCGATCCTTGCCGAAAGCATCTTGAACAAGGATGGTGCGGGTCGCTTCCGGGCCTATTCGGCTGGAAGCCAGCCCAAAGGCGAAGTGAACCCGCTCGCCCTGAAGGTACTCGAAAGCTACGACTACCCGGCTGAAGGCTTCCGATCGAAAGGATGGGAAGAATTCTCCGGCCCCGACGCGCCGGTGATGGATTTCGTGTTCACCGTCTGCGACAACGCGGCCGGCGAAGCCTGTCCGGTCTGGCCGGGCCAGCCGATGACCGCGCATTGGGGTATCGAAGACCCCGCCACCGTCGAGGGCACCGAGATTCAGCGCATGGCGGCTTTTGTCACGGCGTTTCGCTACATGAAAACCCGGATTTCGGTCTTCGTGGCCTTGCCCGTCGCCAGCCTCGATAAATCGTCGCTCAATATGAAGCTCAACGAAATCGGTCAATCCGAAGGGGCAGCCTCGCCCCGCTCTGGCGCGGCGTGAGGCAATCCATGGATGTCATTGTCTACCACAATCCCGATTGCGGCACCTCGCGCAATACGCTCGGCCTGATCCGCAATTCCGGCGTCGAGCCGCATATCATCGAATATCTGAAAACCCCGCCCTCACGGGCGCTGCTCGCGCAACTCATCGAGCGCGCCAGCCTGACGGCCCGCTCGATCTTGCGGGAGAAAGGAACGCCCTATGCCGACCTCGGCCTTGGCGATCCAGAATTGAGCGATGACGCATTGCTCGACGCCATGATGGCGCACCCGATCCTCATCAATCGCCCCCTCGTCGTCACCCCCCAAGGGGTCAAGCTCTGCCGACCGTCCGAAGCCGTTCTTGATCTGCTGCCCCCACAACGGGGCGAGTTCGTCAAAGAGGATGGCGAGCGGATCATTGACGAACATGGACGGCGCGTTGCTTCCGCCTGACTTTCAGCCTGCGATTGGAGAATACTGATGGCTTCCCTCAAGCCAGCTTCCCGCCTTGGTTTCCTCGACCGCTATCTGACGGTGTGGATTTTCGCCGCGATGGCACTCGGCGTCGTGCTGGGCACGATATTCACCGGCTTGCCGGAAGCTCTCAACGCCATGTCGGTCGGCACCACCAACATACCGATCGCCATCGGCCTGATCCTGATGATGTATCCGCCGCTCGCCAAGGTGCGCTACGAAGAACTGCACCGGGTCTTTTCCGACAAGCGAGTGCTGATCCTTTCGCTGGTACAAAACTGGATCATCGGCCCGACGCTGATGTTCGCGCTGGCCGTGATCTTCCTGCGCGACCACCCGGAATACATGACAGGACTGATCCTGATCGGACTCGCCCGCTGCATCGCTATGGTGCTGGTCTGGAACCAACTCGCGCGCGGCGACAATCAATATGTCGCCGGTCTGGTTGCCTTCAACTCGATATTCCAGATTCTGTTCTTCTCCACCTATGCGTGGTTTTTCCTTTCCGTCTTGCCACCCCTCTTCGGCCTTGAGGGCAGCGTCATAGACGTGAGCTTCTGGACCATTACCGAAGCGGTGCTGATCTATCTCGGCATTCCCTTCCTCGCCGGGTTCCTGACGCGCCGCATCCTCATCGCTCGCAAAGGCGCGGGCTGGTATGAGCACGAATTTCTGCCGCGCATCAGCCCCATAACGCTAGCCGCGCTGCTGTTCACCATTGTCGCCATGTTCAGCCTCAAGGGCGCGGACGTGGTGTCGCTGCCTCTCGATGTCCTGCGCATAGCCATTCCCCTGGCGCTTTATTTCGTCATCCAGTTCCTCATCAGCTTCGCGATGGGCCGGCTGATCGAGGCGGATTATCCGCGCACCACGGCCATCGCCTTCACCGCTGCCGGCAATAATTTCGAGTTGGCCATCGCGGTCGCCATCGCGGCATTCGGTCTCGCATCGCCGGTGGCCTTCGCCGCCGTCATCGGCCCGCTCGTGGAAGTGCCCGCACTGATCCTGCTCGTTCATGTCGCGCTCAGGCTCGGCGCGAAGTGGTTTCCCGAGAAAGGGACGCCCGTTGCCGTTCCGGCCGAGGCCAAGCCATGACGGTTTCCGACCTTCCTAATGTGGTCCGCGCGGTGCTCGACAGCCCATCGGCTGAACGCCTACGAACGACGCCCTCTGCTCATCCGCCGCGCATTCTCCTGCTCTACGGCTCGTTGCGTGAACGCTCCTATAGCAAGCTGCTCACGCTCGAAGCCGAACGGCTCCTCAACCACTTCGGCGCGGAAACCCGTGTGTTCGATCCGCACGGCCTGCCGCTGCCTGATGGTGCGCCCGTTGATCATCCGAAGGTGCAGGAGCTTCGGAAACTTTCGGAATGGTCCGAAGGGCAGGTCTGGACCAGCCCCGAACGTCACGGTGCCATGAGCGGAGTCCTCAAGGCGCAAATCGACTGGATACCGCTCGCGGTTGGCGCAGTTCGCCCCACCCAGGGCCGCACATTGGCCGTGATGCAAGTCTCTGGCGGCTCGCAGAGTTTCAACGCCGTCAACCAACTTCGCGTCCTCGGCCGCTGGATGCGGATGATCACCATCCCCAACCAGTCCTCGGTCGCCAAGGCATATCAGGAGTTCGACGAAGCGGGTCGAATGAAGCCTTCATCCTATTACGACCGGGTGGTCGATGTGATGGAGGAACTGGTGAAGTTCACGCTTCTGACCCGCGACGTCGCTCCTTACCTCACCGACCGCTACAGCGAGCGCAAGGAAACCGCCCAAAAGCTGGAAGAGCGTATGGCGCTCAAGCGCGTCCGGTGACGACAAACCTGCCGGCTCAAACGGGCCTGTCTCCCGACGCGAGAAGGTGGCCCGTCATCTCCGCGCTCGGCATCGTACAGATATTTGCATGGGGCAGCTCCTATTACCTGCTCGCCGTTCTCGCCGCCCCGATCGCGGCCGATACGGGTTGGCCGCTTTCATGGATCGTCGGCGCTCTCTCCATTGGCCTGCTCGCGGCCGGCGTCGTTTCCCCGCGCGTGGGTGACGCCATTGGCCAGCACGGCGGGCGTCCCATCCTTGCTCTGGCTTGCCTGCTGTTCGCTGCCGGCCTCGTCATCCTTGCGGCTGCGCCGTCCCTATGGGTATTCGTCGCCGGATGGATCGTGCTCGGTATCGGCATGGGGGCCGGCCTTTATGATGCGGCATTTGCCACGCTCGGGGGCTATTATGGCCGTTCCGCGCGATCCGCCATCACTACACTGACCTTGTGGGGCGGCTTCGCAAGCACGGTCTGCTGGCCGCTCTCGGCCTTGTTTCTGGAGCATCTGGGATGGCGCGGGGCCTGCATGGCCTATGCCGGCATTCATCTCGCGATCTGCCTGCCGCTCGTGCTGCTGGTCCTTCCGAGCAACGGCAAGCCCAGGCCGATCGGTGGCAAAGACCAAGCTCCTGCGATCAAGCTGCGCGACCATGAGCGCCGGGCCTATCTGATCATGATGGCGATCGTGGTGCTGGCCGGATTGGGCGTCACCATCATATCGGTGCATCTGCTGACCCTGTTGCAGCAACGCGGGCTGTCGCTGGGCGAAGCTGTAGCCCTCGGCGCGCTGATAGGCCCGGCCCAAGTCGCCGGCCGAATTGGCGAAATGGCGAGCGGGGGGAGGCATCATCCCTTCTGGACACTCGCGGCCGCCTCCGTCCTGAGCGCGGCAGGGGTGACGATGCTCGCGGCAGGTTTTCTCATCATCGGCCTGTCGCTCATCCTCTACGGGGCCGGCAATGGCATCTTCTCGATCGCCAAGGGTGCGCTCCCGCTCGCCCTGTTCGGACCTTCCCGCTATGCGCCGATCATGGGGCGGCTTGCCCGGCCCAGTCTCGTCGCCCAAGCTGCCGGCCCAACCGTGGGTGCGATCCTGCTTTCGGTCGGGGGCACCGATCAAACTCTTGTGGCGCTGGCAGCTCTCGCCATCGCCAATCTCGCCCTCGTCGCGCTGTTATGGGGGCCGATCAAAGGAGAAGCGGGAAGCAACGATAAGTTTTGAGAAGCCGTCACGAAGATCCCTGATTTTTGTAGCAGGTCAGGCCAACGTTGAATTTTCAGGGGAATTTCTGTCGCAAATGTCGCGTGCGAAAGTCAAAATTGTGCGACTGATTTTTGCGACACGTCGCGGCCCGGAATCCGGGCCGCAATGGATTACCGCTCTTCCCGCTGCTGTGGTGCTGGACCGATTGTAGCGGGTTCCCCTTCGATGATGCGGATCGGCACGCCCAAAGCAGCCGAAAGGGATGCTTCGCTGCCACCGGCAAGCTCTGTTCCGGGGAGAACCGTAAGAACCACATATCCGGTGCGCTCATCGACATATCCGCCGTAGCCATCGGGAAGAACGCGCGTAATCATCTGGCGGTCATCCAACGCGGCGACCAGTTGATCGACGGTATGGGATGCGCCTGTCAGGACTTCGACACGCACCCGATCTTCGCCCAATTGGTACTGAAGCGTGCCCGCATCCCGGTCTCCCGTTAGCCTGACGACGACATGGAAATCGGGCTCGCGCTCGATGAAGATACCGGCGATACGGTCGCGGAAACGCTCCTGTAGGGCGGCCGAAAGCGGGCCGGTGTCCGGCTCCATCTCATGCGAGGGGATTTCAGGAACATAGTTCTCAGGCAACCCGGCCGGTCTGGCGGACGTGGGCGCCTCCGCGCCTGCCACGGATGCTGCCGCGACAAACACCGTTGCGCCAAAAGCCCCCGCCCATACCCTATTCATTTGTGGTTTTGCCGCGTGCTTCGAAGAGCGCGGCCTTGTCTTCCGCGGGGCTGATGAAACCGTCGCCATCGGTGTCGATCTGGTCGAAGACTTCATCGGTCATGTTCGGATTCCCGGCTTTCGCCTCTTCCCGGCTCAGCTTGCCGTCGCCATCCGTGTCGCCCGCGTCCCATTCGGCCTGCCATGCGGCTTCGTCAAAATCTGCGGGCGGTTCCGTCTGGGCGAAGGCAGGGACGGCGAGACCGATGGCGAACAGGCTGGCAATGGCAAGTCTCAAGGCTGTTCCTCCAAAGTCGAGTGAATATACAGCCATCACCTTAGGATAATTCGCGAAAATCCCAAAGACCGCGACAGTCGCGAAGGCCGCTTCCGGCGGATCCTTGTTACTGCTCAGCCAACCGGGAGCGGGAACTCGTGTCAACGACTAAGGCGGCCAAATTCAACTCTCTGATCCGTCACATCCTCCGACACCTCCTGCCGCAGCTTCGGTCCCTGTGCGAGGCGGCGACCGAGCGCGGTGATGAACGCCTCGTATCGCTCCGCTGATTTGGCCTTCGCGGCCTTTGCCGCCGGCTCAGGCAAGGCCGGTGTGGTGTTGACCCAGAAGCGGATGAAGACCGCCAGGCTTTCGACGGCGATGCCGACGTCTCGTTCAAGCCGGTCCATGCGGCGATCGAGTCGATCGAGGCGCTTGGCGATTATCGCCTCTCGGCGTTCGGCATCGTCGGGAGACAGGAATGAGGCGATGGCCGCCTCGCCGATCATCGACTGCGACCGGTCCCGCCGCGCGGCAAACTCGGTCAGGGCTTTTTCGACATCGGGGTCCAGATAGACGGTGAGTTTTTTCTTCTTCCGGAGATTGGCCATGGCGCTACAGCTCCATGCCGTCGTTCGGGTCCATGGCAACCTGCCGGGCAATGCCCTGCACCTGGCGGATCATGCGCCGATTTTGCATGGCCTCTTCCTCAACTTCATCGGGCGGCGCGATCTCGAATTCGTTCTCGAGGGGCTTTTTCTTCTCCACGGGCTTTACGCGGCTGAGTTCAGGCTGCAATCGGCGTTCGGATTCGGTCGGATCTTCGTCATTGGTTCTCTGGTCGCCGTGATCCGTGGCGCCTTCCGGTCGCGCCGGGATCGGAAGCTTGGTCCAGTCGTCGGGCCGCGTTTCTTCGGGACCTTTCAATTCAGGCGGTGACAGAACGCGCTCGCGAAACCGGGCGTCCTCGTAATAGCGCGCCTTCGTCGCCCGGATCGGGGGGATGCCCGCCACCATGACGATCTCCTCATGTGGGGGAAGCTGCATGATCTCGCCCGGCGTCAGCAACTGGCGCGCGGTTTCCGAGCGCGAGACCATAAGGTGCCCGAGCCAGGGCGACAGGCGATGGCCGGCATAGTTCTTCATCGCCTTCATCTCGGTGGCGGTGCCGAGCGCATCCGACACCCGTTTCGCCGTGCGCTCGTCGTTGGTGGCGAAGCTGACGCGGACATGGCAGTTGTCGAGGATCGAGTTGTTCGGCCCGTAGGCTTTCTCGATCTGGTTCAGCGACTGCGCGATCAGGAATGATTTCAGACCGTAGCCGGCCATGAAAGCCAGCGCGGTCTCGAAGAAATCGAGCCTGCCCAGCGCCGGAAACTCGTCCAGCATCAGAAGGAGCCGATGCCGCCCGGCGTTCGCCTGCAGGTCTTCGGTCAGGCGACGGCCGATCTGATTGAGCAGCAATCGCATCAGCGGCTTGGTGCGGTTGATGTCGGAGGGCGGCACGACGAGGTAAAGCGTGACCGGCTGATCGCCTCCCACAATATCGCTGATGCGCCAGTCGGAGCGGCGTGTGACTTCGGCCACGACCGGATCGCGATACAGGCCGAGAAACGACATCGCCGTCGACAACACGCCGCTGCGCTCGTTCTCGGACTTGTTGCGCAGCTCGCGCGCGGCGCTGGCAACGACCGGGTGCGGCCCCGCTTCGCCCAGATGCGCGGTCTTCATCATGGCGCGCAACGTGGAATCCACCGGGCGCTTCGGATCGGACAGGAATTTGGCCACACCTGCCAGGGTCTTGTCGGGTTCGGCGTAAAGCACATGCAGGATGGCGCCCACCAGCAGCGAATGGCTGGTCTTTTCCCAATGGTTGCGCTTGTCGAGACTGCCTTCCGGATCGACGAGGATGTCGGCGATGTTCTGGACGTCGCGCACCTCCCACTCGCCGCGGCGCACTTCCAGCAGCGGATTGTAGGCCGAGGATTTCGGGTTGGTCGGGTCGAAGAGCAGCACGCGGCCGTGCTGCGAGCGGAAGCCGGAGGTGAGCTGCCAGTTCTCACCCTTGATGTCGTGGACGATGGCCGACCCCGGCCAGGTCAGCAGCGACGGGACGACGAGGCCGACGCCTTTGCCCGAACGTGTCGGGGCAAAGCACAGGACATGCTCCGGCCCGTCATGGCGTAGATAGTCCTTCTCGTAACGGCCGAGAACAACACCATCGGGATCGAGCAGGCCCGCCGCCTTGATCTCTCCTTTCCCGGCCCATCGCGCCGAGCCATAGGTGGCGACGTTTTTCGCCTCGCGCGCCCGCCAGACCGACATGCCGATGGCGACGGCAATGGCGATGAAGCCGCCCGATGCCGCGATGATCCCGCCCTTGGCGAAGATCGGCGGCGCATAGGCTTCGTAGAAATACCACCACCAGAAGATCGCGGGCGGATAATAGATCGGCACGCCGAACATCACGAACCAGGGCGGCCCGAGTTGCGCCTGATAACCGAGGCTCGAGGCGACATACTGGGTCGCGCCCCAGGTGGTGGCGAGGATGATGAGGAAGACGATGGTGATCTGTCCCCAGAGGATCTTGGTCGCGGACATTGCGATGGTCCTTTCTGGTTGAGGCTAAAGGCCGAGGGAGCGCTTGCGCCCGAAGTCCCAATCTACGCCGCCATCATCGCGGGCTACGCCGGAGACGTGACGGCCGATCTGTTTTTCGAGAGAGGGCGACCAGGGCACGAGCTGGAAGCCGAGGCCGTCGTCGATCATGGCGAAGCGGCCGGAGGCGAGCGCGAAACGCTGGCGATAGGAGCCGGCGACATATTCGCCGCTGGCTGCGCGCTCGAAGGACATGCCGGTCTCGGTTGCGAGCTTCTCGCCGAGGTTGTCGAGTTCGCGTTGGCGCAAGGTGCTGAGCAGCCGGCGCGCGAAGACGACGCGACCGCCCTGCCGCTCGGCAAAGCCCTCGCCGATCAGATGTTCAGCGCGTTCGTCCAGAGCCTGACGGACCTCAGCGCCGAAACCGCTGTCCGACAGCGCGATCGGATCGCGGGCGATGGCCTGCCGGTCGAGCCAGGTCGCGCCCGAGGCGCCGACTTGCGCACCAAGATCGAGATCGGCGCGGACGGCGAGCGCGACGCGGCGCTGCCCCTGCGGGTCCTCCCAGGATCGCAACTCGACGATGGAACCGGGCGGACTGTCGCCGGCGGCGTCGAGATGCGGCAGCTTGATGTGATGGGTCCGCCCGTCGGTGCCGTCGACCACGGCATAAGCGGTGCCCTTCAACTCGTCGTCGAGGCCGCGCTCGACCAGGCGGCCGATGACGGGAACGTCAAGGCTTTCGCCGGCGAGGACATAGCTGGCCGAGCCGCGTTCGATGCCGCGTTCGGTCAGGGCACGGTGCATGCGCTTGATGATGTCGCCGCGCTCGCCCAGTTCACGCAGGACCGCTTCGGCTTCGGGCTTGATGAACCATTGCGAGAGGCCGATCTCTTCGGCAAGCCCGCGGATTTCAAGGGTTCGCAGCCGCCCCACCTTCAGAGTATGAAACTCGTCCGGCTGGCGGTCGGGAAGCGGGGCAAGGTCGATGATGCCGGACTTGCCGGCGTCGCGCACAAGCTGCCGGTCGAGCTGCGTCCAGCGTTCCGCCTCGACCTGCCGCTCCAGATTGCGGTGGATCTCCAGATCGGTGCGGGGCCCGAGTTCCTGCGTGACCAGATCCTGCGCACGGGCGCGCATGCCCTCCTTGATGTAGTCGCGGGAAATCACCAGGTCCTGGCCATCGTCGGTGCGGCCGCGCAGGATGATATGGATATGGGGATTGTCGGTGTTCCAGTGATCGACGGCGACCCAATCGAGGCGCGTGCCGAGATCCTTCTCCATCTGCCCCATCAGCTCGCGGGCGTGATCCTTCAGATTGGCCATGTCCACCGCGTCTTCGGGCGAGACGATGAAGCGGAAATGATGCCTGTCGTCCTGGCACTTTTCCGCGAAAGCGCCGACATCCATGTCGTCCCTTTCCGGGCCGAACATCCGCGCCTTTTCCCCGTCGCGGGTCACGCCATCGCGGCGCAGATAATTAAGGTGTGCGCCGAGCGGAGCCGAGCGTGCCGTTTGGCGAACCACGCGGGTCTTGATGACGGCGATGCGCGAGCGTCCGGTGAGAAGCCGGTTGGCCTGGATGCTGGCGCGCTGACCGCGCCCGAAGCGTGAGCGGTTGCCCGAGGTGATCTTGCCGGAGCGCGAGACGCGTCCGCCGGCTTTCTGGGCGGCGGCGAGCGCCTGGGCGACAAAGGGCCTCGCCTGTTGCGCGCGGGTCGAGCGGATACGGCCCGGACGGATGCGGAACTCGTTGTCATCGGACATGGGGCGCCCCCGCACGGTGCAAATCATCAAGGAAAATCAGGAAGAGGAGCGCGCAGCGCACGGTGCGCGCCAGCGCCGCACGGTGCGGGACGCGCCGGAAACCTGAACAAAAACAACCGCCCGCCACAGCCGCACCGTGCGGCCTTTTATCTCGCCATCTTTCGGTCGTGGTGCCTGCCGCCACCCTCTGCGCCCTCCATGACACGCCAGCGCCCGATGGGATGCGAATTGCGGTGCCGCTGCTCATGGCCGGTCCCCACCGGCATCGCGGGCGACGAACAGCCCCTCCGACTGCAAGGCGGTGAGTGCGTCCGGTGCCGCCGGGACGAGCGAAGGGGCATCGTCCGGCGTGCGGTCGGGGGACGCGGGATCGGCAGCGGAAGCGCCGATTTCACGCGCGACGAAGAGCGCCGCCTCGCGCCAGTCGGGCGGCGGAGCGACCGTCGAGCCGCTGCCGGAAGGCCGCTCGCCGAGCAGGATCGGCGTCAAAGCAGCGACATAGGCGCGCGTCTCGGCAGGCAGCGGACGAGCCGTCGCGCGGTATTCATCGTAGCGACCGGGACCGGCATTGTAGGCCGCGAGCATCGCGGCAACATTGCCGTAGCGATCCCACATCTCGCGTAGGTAGGCGGTGCCCGCGAGGATGTTGTCGCGCGGCTCGAAGGGGTCGCGGCCGAGAGCATGGCGGATGCGCAGCTCCGCCCAAGTCGAGGGCATGACCTGCATCAGCCCCATCGCGCCGGCAGACGATATGGCGTGCATATTGCCCGCGCTTTCGACCTGCATCACGGCGATGATCCATGCCGCCGGGATGCCGAACCGCTGCGAAGCCTCTTCGATATGGGCGCCGTGCGGATGCACGGCGACGGCACGACCCATCACGGCGATCTGCGCCAGGCCGGGCAGCGGGGCAATGGCTGTGACGAACAGGCCGGAAAGAAGAAGGAGGAGGATGCGGCGGCGGGCGCCACATCTCCCCGAGGCGGGACGGATGCAGGACGTGACCATGATCACTCCTGCTCGTCGCGCTTCTTTTGGCGGGTCCAGTGCAAGCCCCAGTCGCGGCCGTCTTCGTCCGACTGGAACAGGCGGGCGCGGATCGGCTGCTGGAAAACTGGATCGTCGAGAAGCACGGAGACGAACGGTCCCGCGCGCTCGCCGGAATGTTTCCAGCCTGCGCCGACTTCCGGCCCATACTCATCGCCGAGATGGATGCGATAGGCAGGCGCCTTGTCGGCGTCCGCATTTTCCGACGGCGTGAAGGTCAGCTCGACGTCCAGCGAGAGCGTGCGGAGTCGCCCGGAATAGCCGGACGGGGTGCGGGTAAACTGGCCGATCTGTGCCATGGAAGGCTCCTTTCCTATGCGGTGGAGAAGACGCGGGACGGCTCAACGGCCCCGCTCTGGACGCGCTGTCACCGCATCGGCGCGCGCCAGACAAAGCGGCCCTCGCCGTCTTCGTCGGTGAAAAGCGGGATCGCGTGGCCGATCACCGCCGAGGCGGGGAACGGGCCGAAATAGCGGCCGTCGAGGCTGTCGCCGACGTCCGGGTTCATCAGGAACACTTCGCCCTCGGCGATGACGCGACAGCCCTGCCAGACCGGCAGGTCTCGGCCGAAGCTGTCGTGGTCGCGCGCCTCGCCGAGCGGAACGCCGTCGACGATAATGGCGCGGCCATCGCGGCACAGGCGCTGTCCGGGCAGGCCGAGAACGTGCTTCAGAAGCGGCACGTCGCGTGCGACGTAGCCGCGCTCGACCATAAACGAGGCGAAGGGTTCGGGTGGGATGACGGCGACCAGATCGGGCACCGCGATCCGGTCGTCGGGTGCGACAGTATAGAACCCGATCGGCACGCTGGCCGATGCGTTCCAGACCAGCCTTGGCGCAGTCGGAACGAATCCGGCAAAGGCGATCCCGAGCGTGGCAACCGTCGTCACCATGACATAGCGAAAGCGCGTCATGGGGCGATCTCCCGCCGCCAGAGCCATGCCTGATGACGCTCCGCGGTGTAGGGACGCGGCGCTTCGCCTGCGTTTATCCAGTGGGAGACGTGCCGCCAATGATCGGGATCGACTTGGGCCGGATCGACACCTATGGCCTCGATCCCGTCGACATGGCGAAGGACAGCCTCGACCTTCGGCCAGCCTTCGATCTTCAGCAGGATTTCGCCGCCTGGACGGACGAAGGGCAGCGTCTGATAGGACTGGCCCGGCGCAACCGCGCGCAGGATGTCGAGGCGCGAAATGATCGTGCCGTGGTCGTTCGCCGCCCAGCGGACGAACGCAAACACCGTGCCGGGATGGAAGAATACAACACGCCGGTTGCGATCGAGGATCTGCTCACCAGTCGCATGGCCGAATCTGATCCAGTATTCGGTCTTGCCTTCCACCCAGGTCAGTTCCGCGCGGGTCAGATCGCCGTCATGGGCGTCGATGCCGATCATGGGCGGTCTCCCCCTATGTCGGGAAACTCGCGCGCCAGCAGGTCGCGCAGCATGTCGGCGACGGTGATGCCGCGCTGGAAGGCCGCGATCTTGATGCGGCCGCGCAGCGCCGGCGTGATGTCCACGGTCAGCCGCGCCGAATAGGCGTCGGCGGTATCCGTGCGCTTTGGCGGCGCGTCGCCGGCCTTGATCCAGCTATCGGGATCGGCCGGGCGCGTAGCGAAGCTGCGCTTCTCGGTGCGCGCCGTCATGACGAAATTCCGTCATGGAATGGCAGCACGGTGGCGATGCGCGCCCGCGCGCACTCGGCCATGTCGGGGTCGATCTCGCAGCCGAGATAGCGCCGGCCGGAAAGCCGGCAGGCTTCCCCGACCGCGCCGGAACCGGCGAACCAGTCGCCGACCAGGCCGCCTTCGGGGCAGCTCGTGCGGATCAGGATCTCCAGGAGCGCCGACGGCTTTTCGGTCGGATGGATGGCGCGGCCGTGGCAGTTGCGCAGGTAGATGACCGAGCGCATGAGGCGCGGCCCGCCGTCATGGCTGACATAATGGCCGGCGTCGATCTGGCCGGTATGGGGCGGGCGCTGCTTGCGCCGCACCGTGCGGGCCGTCGCGTCGGGCGTGGTCTGGACGTCGTTGTAGATGTCACGCCAAGCGGTCTCGGCGGGATAGAACTGGACGGCCAGTTCATGCACCCGCTTGAAGCGGTCGGCATGAAAGCCGGTGCCGTTCTGCTTTTCCCAGACGATCTCCTGCGCGATCCGCAAGCCGGCGTCAGTGAAGCGGTCGGCGGTCGCCATGAAGCTGCGCAGCGAGCCGAAGACCCAGAGCGAGCCGGTCGGCCTGAGGGCGGCGCGCGCCAGCACGACCCAGCCCTCGACGCGCCGATCCCAGGCGAGCGAAGTGTCGCCATAGGGCGGATCGGCGATGATCATGTCGTAGGGTGCGTGCCAGGGCATTTCTTCGCGGCAGTCGCCGGTAAGGATCGTCATGCCGATACCCTCCCGATCCCCAGCAGGCCGATCTCGGCGGCCAGGGCGGCAATCTCGCGCGCGGCGGGTGATCGGCGCCCGATCTCGCGGACGAGCCGCCCGGTCTGCGCGGCGTCGGCGAAGACGACGCGCTGGCCGATGGCGCTGGTGAGCACGGGAGGATCGTGGTCCGCCAGCGTCTCGGCGGTCTCGCGGGCGATGACGGTGCGGGCACCGCAGCGGTTGAGCACGAAGCGGGCAACGAGCTGGGGCCGGTAGATGCGCGCCTCCGCCAGGAGGGCGAGCATCTCCGCCGAAGCCCAGCCGTCGAACGGCGATGGCTGCACCGGGATCAGCACGAGATCGGCGGCGAGCAGCGCGGAGCGCATGAGGCCGGCGACGCGCGGTGGCCCGTCGATGACGATGCGATCGACATCGCGGGCGAGTTCGGGCGCTTCGCGATGCAGCGTGTCGCGGGCCAGGCCAACGGTGCCGAAGGCGCGTGGCAGGCCCTCACGCGCGCGTTGTTGCGACCAGTCGAGGGCGGAGCCTTGCGGATCGGCGTCGATCAGGGTGACGCGCTTGCCACCCTGAGCCAGTTCACCGGCAAGATGCAGCGCCAGCGTCGTCTTGCCGACACCGCCCTTCTGGTTGAGGAGCGCGATGATCATTTGCACCCCCCCGGCAGATCGAGAGGCAGGCGGGGTCTTTCTGCAGATTCAGGAGCCTCGGTTGCGCCTCGATCAGATGCCGGTCGAGGCGATGCCGGGGCGTCGGATGCCCTCTTCTTAGCGGCTCTACCAAGGCTTCTGGCGGTGTCGCGGATGAGGTTTTCCACATCGCGCGCGCGCTCTTCAAAGTTAGACTCTTTGTTAGACTCTAAGTTAAGGGCGCGATTTCCTGAATGGGTTCCGGGTGTTAAGCCCGGTTTCGGTTCCTGATAGCACGAGCCTCCGGTTCCCGATAGCACGATAGTCCGGGTTCCTGATAGCACGAGGCCATCCACAGGTTTTCCACAGGGCGCGACCGGCTCGAAGGCCAGCAGCATCCGCCCGCCAACCTCAGCTTCGAGAAACAGCGAATAGCCCGGCAGAGGCTGGCGCCGGATGATGTCGCGCAGCTCGAAGGCGAAGCGCTTGAACGGCGACAGGCTGCCGGATTTCTGGTGAAGGTGACGGAAATCGAACCGCCAGCCATCGCGCTGGCGGCCGCCGTGCTTGCGCACCAGGCGGTAGAGCCAGCGGTCGAGGCCGCCGGTGAGATCGAAATAGGTCCGGTCGATGGTCAGCACGAGCGCATCGTCGAGGACGGCTTGGTAGAACCAGTCCGGCACGATCATCTCGATGCCGTCGGGTCGGCCGTTGCGGTCGGTGCGCTCCTGCCATTCGTTGATCCACGAGAAACGATGACGGCGGCCTTCGGTCGGCTGGCGGATCGAGGTGGAAATCGTGGTCGATTGCAGCCGGTCGAGCGCCGCCTTCAGCCGCTGGTAGTCGCGAAGCGACGTGCCGCGCCCGACATAGGTGAGAATCTCATAGGGCGTGGCGGCCATCAGCCGGGAGGTGCGAAGCCCGGCATCGCGGGCTTCGACGATCTGGCTCGCGGCCCAGATCAGGATGTCGGCGTCCCAGATCGTGGCCATGCCATGATCGGGAACCGCCTCGACCCGGATGGTCACGCTGCCGGCAGCGAAGTCGATGGGCGCGATGCGCTTCGACTTGGCGAGGGAGAAGAAGGGATAGGCCATGAGATCCTGCGCGTCTCGTGGCGCGAAGTCGCCGGGGAGCGCCCGGAACAGGTCGAGCTGCCCGCGCTCAGAAAGGGATCGGCGTCGCACCGTCATGAAGGGAACCGGCTGCGATCAGCGGGCGTAACGACCGGCCTGCGGGCCGGACGGAAGCGACTGACGCTTGGCGGGCAGCACTGAGCCACGCGGATCGGAGGTGGAGGTCACCGCGCCGCGCTCGGTCCAGGCCTCGAGATCGTCGATGGCATAGACCACACGGCCGCCGAGCTTGCGATAGGCAGGCCCGGTTCCGTAGGTGCGGTGCTTTTCGAGGGTCCGGGCCGAGAGGCTGAGAAAGGTCGCGGCCTCCTTGGTCCGTAGAAAACGCGGCGGCAGGACGACGGGTTCATGTGGCATGATCGGGCCTCCGTGGGGTTGCAAGCGGCCGCTGCGGATCAGCGGCGGGCAATGACCACGGTGGCGCAGGAAGAGCGGCGAGTTGCAGGGCGAAGTTGGGGGGTATCGAAATCGCCCACCATCAGGGCAAAGGATCGCGTTATCGTGGGCGGCGATGACGAAGGAGTTTCCGATAACCGCCGGCGACCATGGAACGGGCGTCGCGCAGGAGTGCCTTGATGGCATGACGGGCCGAGGACGCCTGCCATTCGTCCCGCTCAAGCCGGCCGGTGTTCAGAAGAACCCGCGCGATCTCCTGCTGCGTGACGCCGGCCCGATGGCCATCGAAGGCCCGCAGCATCCGTCGGAGGCGTGCGCGTTGCTGGCGTGTCAGGCGCGTATCCGGCGGGATCGCGCGACCATGCAGGGCCGAAAGGAAGCGTTGAATGGCCTCGATCCGGTCGAAACCGGCGAGGCTGAGAGGGACGATGGCGACCGCGATCGCGTCCCCCTTGATGGCACCGTCGAAAATCTGGAGCTTCTGCCCGTTGCCGAGCGGAAAGTGAAACTCCGCACCTGCATTCTCGACCGCGTAGTCGATGCGCCAGTTCTGCGGAGTGACGTCAGCGCTGTCGCCAAGTTCCGAAGGGACCCCGGTCAGCACCACCACACTTGTGTCCTCCGCCGGGAGCCAAAAGACCGGCGCATCGGGTGGCGGGACCAACGGATCGACAGGGAAATCGCAACCCCCATCGCTGCCGGATCCG
The DNA here is from genome assembly GCF_001463885.1 of Aureimonas altamirensis. Taxonomy (GTDB): domain Bacteria; phylum Pseudomonadota; class Alphaproteobacteria; order Rhizobiales; family Rhizobiaceae; genus Aureimonas; species Aureimonas altamirensis. The sequence continues at coordinate 59,004 of NZ_BBWQ01000022.1, forward strand.
TTCGGTCAGCGGTTGGGGGTCTCCATGGTCGGCAATTGAGGCTTCAAAATCTGCGTCATAATCGTCATTGCGGCGCAGCCATTCCCAGGCCAGATCGGATGCCGTCAGTTCATCCAGATGGTCGTATTGCGCCGACGAACGCCAAGTCGATGCGTCAGGGGTCATCGCGGCCTCCCGGGTCTACTCAAACGAATTGAGAAGGGTCAGGATTCCCGCACGCGTTGAATTGAGGAAGTCAGGCGATGGTCAACAGGTGATGCGCGGCACGCATCACGCGTCAGGAATTGCGCTGGCTTTCGCGGACCAGCTCGCGGTAGCCGTGTTCGGTCATCCAGTGCGCGCGGGCGAGGTGAGCGTCATGGATGGACCGGCAATGCTCGGGGTCATGTTCGGGATCGAGGCCAAAGAGAACCTGCACAGCTTCGCGCCAATCGGCGCCATCACGCTCGGCATCGAGCAGGCGCATGTAGAGTTTCATATGCTCGCGATCATAGGACGTCAGCGTCTGGCTGGACGGTGGCTTGTCGAGGAAAGTCTGTGTCGGGCGTCCCATCATTCGCTCACGTTTGGGTAACGTATTTGTTAACCATCTTCGGCGGAAGACAGCCATTCCTTTTGACGAGAACCTGACATCACGCTGGCCGCTGTTTCACCGTTTGTCGGTGTTGACCGTATCGTGTTGCAGCAACACGCCCTCGCCCTTATCCGTCGACAAGAAAACGATCCCGGCCGCTTCGAGAGCGCGGCGCACCTGGTCGCGGGTGGACTCGAACACCTCGAGCCCGCTTTGGGATTCGAGGCGTTTGAGTGCGGTCAATGCGACCTGGGCCTTGTCGGCGAGCGTCTCCTGTGTCCATCCCAGTAACGCGCGCGCAGCCCGAGATTGGCGAGCGGTGATCATACATGATCACCTCCCACCGGGATACGCACGCACTCCAGAACTACGGCTATAATAGTCGTTCTCGCTGTGAGCACCAGCCGAAATTCAGGTGCAATTATCAAGGATAGAGAGACGACGCTCCCGTCCATGCCCGTCTGATTCGGTCGCTGGACCTTGCCAGAAGCGGCGGGCGCGATCCGGTGAAGCAGGAGGGAAACCCGGCGGCTTGCGCCGCCGGGCCTCGGGTTCCCGATCAGAACGGAATGTCATCGTCGTCGATGAACTTGCCGTCGTCGTTCTGGGTCTGCTTCGCCCGGCTCAGGAAATCGACCGTCTCGGCGATGATCTCGCAGCCGTAGCGATCGACCCCGGCGGCATCGGTCCATTTCGTGTAGTGGATGCGGCCGCGAACCAGAACCTTCATGCCCTTGTCGCAATGCTGCTGGACCGTCTTGCCGAGGCCGTTGAAGCAGGTGATGCGGTGCCATTCGGTGTCCTGGACCCGATAGCCGTTCTCGTCGCGCAGGACGCGGCCTTCCGAATAGCGGGGGCGCGAGGTGGCCAGGGTGAAGTGGGTGATGCCGGTGCCGCCCTGGGTGGTGCGGGTTTCGGGGGCCTGGCCGATGTTGCCGGCGAGGATGACGATGTTCTGCATTGTAGGTCTCCGTTGCTCCTCGGAGGGACCGTCCCTCCGACGAGACCCGGCCAAGGCCGTCGGAAGACTCCTGCAACTGCCGCCCTTGCTGCAGCTTGCCCCCAAGGCCCCAGGTGGGGCGGGCAGCCGCGTTTGCGCGGCAACACGGCTGGGAGCCGCGGGGGTTGCTGGTGGAAGCCGAACGGACTTAGGGGATCAGTCAGGCGGAGGGATGGTGCTTTCGAAAGCAGATCGGGGACGCACAGCAGAACCATCGTCCTTGCTGGCGACAGCGACCAGGCAGGCCCCCATGCGAACCGAGACCACCGGCATGGCACTCCTTCAACCGTCTTTGCCGGTCACCGTCGTGTCCGCCGCCGGAAGGCCATGTCATCCGCGATGTGATCGGACAGGCTATCGGGTTCTCGGGTCCGGTATGGCGCCGCCCTGCTTCATCGGCCAAAGGCTCGGTCCCTCAGCATCGTGAAGGGACAAGGAAGGTGTTCGCGAAGGCCCCACGAAACGACGTGGACCGATGCAGCGGGGCATCGACCGCACGGGACCACGGTTCGCACCGCAGACCATTTCAAGCGCCGCGAGAAGCAGACCGGGTGCGATGGTGACATGCTGCGACGAACTGCTTTTCCGTCTTGGGCGAAACGACCGGGGCTCGGCGGCGCAAGCTGCCGGCCTTCCTCAGAAGTGGCTGATCGCGTCTGCCGTTTCAGCGCGAGAACACCGACTCGCCGAGGGCGTTCAGATTGACGATGGCCGAGATGCCGATGACGAGACCGCCCATGCCGCCGAACAGGTTGAGAACCAGCCCCGAGTCGATGGCGTTCTTGGTGATGCCATAGACAAGGGCATAGCCGGCGATGACGGCGGGCACGGCGAAGAGAGCGAGCGCAATGAGCCGCAGGGCCGGGTTCTTCGCGAAGCCAAGAGTCACGATCACAAGCGCGATCGAGAGCACGGCGGCGCCGATGGCCATGAGGCCGGACATCACGACCCCGGCGCCCGCGCCCCAGGCATATTGCGCGGCCGTGATGGCTGCCATGACGGGCAAGGCATAGATCGCGAGATTCCAGGCGATCACGCAGGCCGCGATGGTGAGCGAGATGGCGAGCAGGATCAGCGTCATGGAAACCTCCAGAGAACGGTTGGGGATCACGACAGGCTGCCGGGAGATGCGCTCCGCCTGCGACTATGCTGCTTCGCCGGTTCTGCAAGGATGTTCCATCAAAGGCGCGGCCTTGCATCTTGTCAAGTATCGGCGGCCGAAAGCCGCCAGGCGGCGGCGCTTACGCGCCGCCGTCGAACTTCATGACCGGGATGCCGAGCTTGCGGGCCTTGTCGGCGAGATTCTCCTGAATCCCGGTGCCGGGGAAGACGAGGACGCCGACCGGCAGCACGTCCAGCATGGCATCGTTTCGCTTGAACGGCGCCGCCTTGGCGTGCTTGGTCCAGTCGGGCCGGAAGGCGACCTGGGGCACCTTGCGGTGATCTGCCCAACGGGAAGCGATCAGTTCGGCTCCCTTCGGCGACCCGCCGTGCAGCAGCACCATCTCGGGGTGCTTGGCATGGACCTGATCGAGCTTCGCCCAGATCAGGCGGTGATCGTTGAAGTCCGCGCCGCCAGTCACGGCAACCTTCGGGCCGGCGGGCAGCATCACCTCGGTCTCGGCCCGGCGCTTCGCGGCAAGGAAGTCGCGGCTGTCGATCATCGCGGCGGTCAGGTTGCGATGGTTGACCATCGAGCCGCTGCGCGGCCGCCAGGCACTGCCGGTGTGGTGCTCGAAAGCCTCGGCCGCGAGGTCGCGGAAGAGTTCCATGCTGGCGCGCCGTTCGATCAGGGTCTGCCCCTCGGCCGTGAGGCGTTCGAGTTCGACCGACTTGACCTCGCTGCCGTCCTGTTCCCGCTGAAGCCGGCGCTGCGCCTGCTCGTTGTCGTCGAGATCGCGCTCCACCCGGCCGGTGGCGCGGTGGAAGAGATTGACGGTCCCCCAGAGCAGCTCTTCGAGGTCGGGCTCTAAGCGGGTGTCGCCGAGCGTCGCGACGAGGGCGTCGAAGATGTCGGTGACGGCGGCGGCGACGGTGTTGCCCTCGGGCAGCGGCCTCGGATCGGGTTCGTCCTGGAACGGGCGCCAGCCGTAGAGCTGGAGTTCGGTGAGGGTGTGATCGGTCTGGGAGGAGGTGTGGACCGGCTCGTCGCCTGCGGAATAGGTTTCGTTCGTCATCGGGAGCGTCCTTCGTCTGGAGACCGCGCCCATCGCGGCCTTCGCAGGCGTCGAAGCGCACGGGCGGGACGGGTTGGCAGCCCTCGCCCGCTCCGCGAGGGCCTTGATGGCCGGGGGTGGGCTATTTTGACTTTCGCGATGCAAAGGCGGGGTTCGTCCCCGCCGGCGGAAAATAGTCCAAACCCGGCCATTGCCTGCCCGGCCCGTTTGTGCGCCGATCGCCCTCTCCGAAGGCCGTGGGCGCGGGACTCTCCGACGATGGATGCACCTGCCGATGGCGAAAGACTGAAACCGGCAGAGGATGACGCTGGGCCGCGCCTCCGGGACCGATCACGACCTCACCTCTCCATGAACCGGCGGACGTCTTCAGGATGAAGCTGATCCTTCAGACGCGCCCGGAGGGCATCGGCGCCGTGGCGTCGCAGATCATCGTTGAAATCGCCGTTGAGCGGCGTGAGCGACATCGCCTCGATCCCGAGGCTCTCTGCTCTGGCGGCCAGGCCGTCTCTTGCACCGTCCCCGGCCGGGTCGCGATCCCTGACGACATAGAGCCGGCGCAGCGACGGCGGGAACAGGATGGCAGCGAGGTGAGCGGCCGAAAGCGCCGCCAGCATCGGCATGCGGGGCAGAACCTGACGGGGCGACAGCACGGTCTCGATGCCCTCGCCGGCGGCGAGAACCTCAGCGGCGGTTCCGAAGCGGACAGCGTGCCCGAGAAGGACGCCCATCGCCCGCCGCGGTGTTTCGACAGCCGCCTTGCCGGAACCGTCCGGGGCGAGCCAGGTGCGATGCGCGCCGGTCTGCTGGCCCGCAAGATCGGTGACGGCGGCAACGAGTGCCGGCCGGATCTCGGTGGGTGAAGACTCGTCGGGTCTATAGTAGCACCTCGGATGGTAGCGCAGCGCGGTGGTGTCCGAGAGGGAGGTGATCGCCCGCCCGTTGAGGTAGATCGCCGCAAGGGTGCCGTGGATCGGCTGCGCCATGGCGAAGAGGCGGCGCGACGCTTCAGGCGAACCGGGCACGCTGCTGGATGTGCTGCCGGTCGGCGTCCTCGTCTTCTCCGGTTCAGGATGCGGGAGGGCAAGGAAACGGCGCGCTTCCTCGGCCACTTCCTTGAAGTCGACAAGGCCAAGCGCCTCGCGGATGACGTCGAGCAGATCGCCATGCTCCCCGGTGGCCATGTCGGTCCATTTCCCCGCCGCGCCCTTGCCGGAACCCGGGCCGGTCAGGCGCACGAACATCGAGCGGCCAGGAGTGTTCTGCACATCGCCGACCAGCCAATATCGCCCGGCGCGGTGGCCGGACGAGAGATAGTGGCGGCAGACCGCCTCGGCCTCTCGGCCGAGACGGGTCGCCAGTTCGGAGGCGTCGTGACGCGGCATCAGGCTGCCTCCCGTTCACCGATGCGCTCGACCGGCCAGCGGTCGAAGAGCTTGGCCAGCACGGCGGGTCCGCTGGCATCGACTGGCACGAACATGCGCAGCTTCCAGGAGATGATCTCGTGGAAGAGGCCGTATGCCGTGAGACGCTGGCGCATGGTGTCGGTGAAGCCGGAAAGCTCGATGCGGTTCACCCCCATGACGCGGACCCGGCGAAGCTGGAGGCCCTCGGAGAGATCGAGGATCGTCCGGCCTTCCATCAGCGCCGCGAAAGCATCCTTCGGCGTGACCTTCGCGATGCCGGTCGTGGTCGCGTTCGCGGCCCAGGCCGGGGAGACCTTGCGGCCGATGATGCGCTCGCCCGCGTCAGACTGGAGGCGATAGACGCGGGTGGACTCGTTCGGCAGCCGTTTCCAGATCGGCAGCAGCAAGCCCGTCACCATATGCAGGGTGCTGTCTGCGAACTCCGGCACCTCCGCAAGTTCCGCATTCCAGGCCGCAGCGAATGCGTCCCGGTCGGCCTCGACCCAATGGGTCTCGCCCATCATCCTGATGGGGATATTGTGTGCTTCCATCGGCCGGATCAGCCTGACGCGGCGCTCGATCTCGCCATCGTCCAGCATGACGCTGGTGGTGGGGATTTGCACCGCCGCGCGGCCTGAGCGCCCGTTGATCAGGAGCTTCGCGCGCGGATCGTCGAGTTCCGCTAGGGCGGCATCGAGCATGACGGGCCGGTTGCGCTTGCGTTCGGTGATCGTCAGCAGGCTGGTCTCGGCCCCGGTGCGGGGATGGGTGTAGATCACCTGACGGTCGGTGACGGTGAAGCTCTCGGCGCGCAGCGTCTCCAGCCCAGCGTCATAGATGCCGGACGCGATGGCGCCCTCGATCCGCGCGGTCAGAAGCTGCTCGAAAGCGCTGAAGAGAACGCCCTGAAGCTCGACGGTCAGCGCCAGCAGCCGGTTCAAGAAAGTCGTGATGGCGGGCAGCTCGTCCTTGATGCCGTTCGCGTCCATCAGTTTCAACCCGGTGGCGGATTCGAAGCGTTCGAGCGAACATCCCTCGACCTTGCCGCGCACCAGCAGGAGATAGAGCTGGCGCAGCGCGTCGCGGGCGTAGGGACTTTCCAGATTGTCCTCGGGCCGGAACAGGCCCTGGCCGCCGGTCTGGCGCTGGCCGCGCGTGATCGCGCCCAAAGTGTCGAGGCGGCGGGCAATCGTGCTGAGGAAGCGCTTCTCGGCTTTCACATTGGTCGAGATCGGCCGGAACAGCGGCGGCTGCGCCTGATTGGTGCGATGCGTCCGGCCAAGGCCCTGGATGGCGGCGTCCGCCTTCCAGCCGGCTTCGAGCAGGTAATGGACGCGCAGCCGGGTGTTCTTCGCTGACAGTTCGGCGTGATAGCTGCGCCCGGTGCCGCCGGCATCGGAGAACACCAGCACCCGCTTCTGATCGTCCATGAAGGCTTGCGTCTCGGCCAGGTTGGCCGAACCGGCGCGACTTTCCACGACGAGCCGGTCGATGGTAACGCCGCCGCCGCGCTTGCGGACGATACGACGCGAGCGGCCCGTGACCTCCGCCACCGTGTCGGTGCCGAAATGCTGGATGATCTGGTCGAGCGCGCCGGGAACCGGCGGCAAGCTGGCGAGGTTGGCGATCATCTCGTCGCGCCGGGCCGCGGCCTCGCGGCTCTCGACCACCTGGCCATCACGATAGACCGGGCGCGACGACAGGTTGCCCTCCGAATCCGTGAACGGCTCATAAAGCTGCACCGGGAAGGAATGAGCGAGGTAGTCTAGGACATACTCGCGCGGCGACAGGTCCATTTTCAGATCGCCCCATTCCTCGGTGGGGATCTCTGCCAGCCGCCGTTCCATCAGCGCCTCGCCGGTCGAGACGATCTGGATGACGGAAGAATGTCCCGCTTCCAGATCGGCCGTGATGGACCGGATCAGCGTCGGGGTTTTCATCGACGTCAACAGGTGCCCGAAGAACCTCTGCTTGGCGCTCTCAAAGGCCGAGCGGGCGGCGGACTTGGCCTGCCGGTTCAGCGTGCCGGACCCGCCCTCGCCGCCGGTGATGTTGGCGGCCTGCATCGCCGCATCGAGATTGTTATGGATGATGGCGAAGGCATCGGCATAGCTGTCGTAGATGCGGACCTGTTCAGGGGTCAGTTCGTGGTCGAGCAACTCGTATTCCACGCCTTTGAAGGACAGCGAGCGGGCGGTGTAGAGGCCAAGCGCCCGCAGGTCGCGCGCCAGCACCTCCATCGCCGCGACGCCGCCGGCCTCGATCGCCTCGACGAACTCCGCCCTGGTCGAGAATGGGAAATCCTCGCCGCCCCAGAGACCGAGCCGCTGCGCATAGGCGAGATTGTGGACGGTGGTGGCGCCGGTGGCCGAGACATAGACCACGCGGGCCTGCGGCAGGGCGTGCTGGAGGCGCAGCCCGGCACGGCCCTGCTGGCTGGCGGCGACATCGCCGCGTTCTCCCTTGCCTCCTGCGGCATTGGCCATTGCGTGCGCCTCGTCGAAAATCACCACTCCATCGAAGTCGGAACCCAACCATTCGACGATCTGCCTGACCCTGGAAATCCTTTCTCCGCGGTCGTCGGAGCGCAGCGTGGCATAGGTTAGAAATAGGATGCCTTCGTTCAGGGTGATCTTTGCGCCTTGCGGGAATCGCGACAGCGGCGTGACCAGCAGCCGCTCCATGCCAAGCGCCGACCAGTCGCGCTGCGCATCCTCCAGCAGCTTGTCGGACTTCGAGATCCAGACCGCCTTGCGCCGCCCCTGCATCCAGTTGTCGAGGATGATCGCTGCGGATTCCCGGCCCTTGCCGACGCCGGTGCCATCGCCGACCATGAACCCTTGGCGGAAGCGGACGGCGCCCTTGGCGTCCTCCGGCGTGGCAGCAAGATTGTCGAGCGTGTCGTCCACCGTCCAAGCCCCGGCGAGGAATCCCATATGGGCCTCGCCGGCATAGATCACCGTCTCCAACTGCGCCTCGGACAGCCTGCCGAGAATGTCTTTGGGCAGCACCGGACGATAGCTCGGCTTCGGCGGCGCGATGCTCGCCATCGAGGCCGACTGCACGAGCTGGGTCGGATGCGCCTGCGCCCCGGCGATGCGGATGGTCTGAAGACCGTATTCCTCGTAGATCGCGTCGGAGAGGCGGCCGCCCTCGGCCGGTTCCCAATCCACGATCTCGTAGGCGACCGGCACGGCCTCCGGTTCCGCAAGGGGCGCGTCGGGCGCGGATCGCGCGGCGCGGTTGACATAGCCGCGCACGGTGCGCGGCGCGGTCGGTCGTGCCACCGGCACGGCCAGGCCGGGATCGACGGGAAGCCTGGCCGGAAGCTGCTCCGCCAGCCAGCCCATCAGGGTGGCAACATCCGACGCCACACCGGGCGCTGCCGGGAACACCGCCGGGTCTTCGGCGGGCAGCTTGTCGATGACGGTCAGCCGCGTGTCGATGGTGGTGCCGTGCTTGGCATAGACCGATCCATCGATGACGGCCGAGAAGACCACGCGGCCGCGCTCCTGCAGCCGTTTCCAGTTAGCCGTCCAGGCCGGATTGTCGGGGGCGAAGCTCGCGCCGGTGATGGTGACGAGCCGCCCGCCGGGCGCAAGGCGCGCCAGCGTCGAGGCGACATGGCGGAAGGCGGCATCAGCCACGCGGCCCTCGACATGGGCCATGACCGAGAACGGCGGGTTCATCAGCACCACTGTCGGGATCAGGCCGGGATCGAGATGATCGTCGATCTGGGCGGCGTCGAAGCGGGTGACGGACAGGGCCGGAAAGAGGGAGGAAAGCAGGCCGGCGCGGACCTCGGCCAGTTCGTTGACGAGCAGCGCACCGCCGGCGATCTCGGCCAGGATGGCGAGGAGCCCGGTGCCGGCCGAGGGCTCCAGCACGCGGTCGGCGTGCGTGATCGCCGCCGCCGTCACCGCAGCGAAGCCGAGAGGGATCGGGGTGGAGAACTGCTGGAAGGTCTGCGCTTCCTCGGAACGCCGGGTGTGGGTCGGCAGGAGCCCGGCAATTTTCGTAAGCTGCGGCAGGATTGCCGACGGAGACCCGGCTTTGCGGAAAAGTGCATTGCCGTATTTGCGCAGGAAGAGGACGGTCGCCGCCTCGCAGGCATCATAGGCGGTCTTCCAGTCCCAAGCGCCGGTGGCATCGGACGTGCCGAAGGCGGCCTCCATGGCGCCGCGCAGCGTGGCGGCGTCGACACGCTGACCGCGTTCCAGATGCGGCAGCAGCAGACCGGCAGCGGTGAAAACGCAGGCCGCGGTCTCAGCGTCATGGTCGAACGGAAGCGGCGCGGTGGCGGATGCCGCCGCGGATGCGGAAATCATGTTCATCGGGGATTCCTCGGGAGAGCAAGTCAGGATCAAGCCGGGCAGCGCTCTCTCTCGACCGCACCGGCTCAAACCCCTTCCGGCCCATCTCTCGCTCTGAAGCCGTGGCGAAAGCAGGCATGAAACAAGCGCCCGACCGTCAGGCTGGGCGCTTGTGGGTTTCAGTCGATGGCCTGGAAAATCGCCGCCGCCTCCGCGTGATCGGCGGCATGCTCGTAGAGGCGACCATAGCCCTCGGCGAGTTCGTCGTCATCGTAGCGGAAGGAAAGATGCGAGAAGGCGAAGAGCGTGGCGATGATCCCGGCGGCATCGCTTGAGACCTCGCCCTCGAAGCCGTTGCCTTCGCAGAACAGGCGGCAACGGGGCTTTGAGGTCGGCGCGAGATAGAGCGGCTGGCCGGCGCGTTCGTAGAAATCCCAGAGCCCGCCGCCGTAATCGCCGGGGCTGAGTATCTCCATGAAGCGAAAGACGGTATGCTCGCCGATGATGAGCAGGCGCCGGCCAAAAAGGCGCGGCAGGAAGTCCATGCGGCGCTCGTCGGGGACGCGGATTGCGGATTGGGAAGCAAGTTCGGGCAAAGCCATGATCGGTCTCCGAGAGGGAAAGGGGCACCTGCCGGACGACCCTCTCTCAACCCGTCCGGGGGCACCTGTTCCCGGCCGTCCTTTCGCTCTGGGGGCTTGAAGTGGACCATTATCTGGACCATCTTGTGCAGAATAGCGGAGAACATCTGGAGTGATATGCGATGAGGGTTTCTGTCACCGAGGCGAAGGGGCAGCTCACCGAACTGGTGAAGCGGGCCGAAGCCGGCGACGAGGTGATCCTGACGCGGCGGGGCCACGAGGTCGCCCGCCTCGTGCCGGTTGCCGTGGTGGCGACCCCGAAAGGCCGGCGCGCGCTGATGGAGCGGGTCCGGGCCACGGCGCGGGGCAAGGCATTGCCCGGCGCGGCTGCCGCGCGCAGCCAGGATTTCCTCTACGGGGATGACGGGATGCCGGCATGATCGCCGTCGATACCTCGGCGCTGATGGCCATCGTGCTGGACGAGCCGCAGGCCGAGACCTGCATGGTGGCGATCGAGGCGGCAGACGGCCTGCTGATCTCGGCCGGAACAGTGGCCGAGGCGCTGATCGTCGCCGGGCGGCGCAATGTCGGTGAAGAGATCGCCGCCCTGGTCGAGGGCCTTGGGTTCGAGGTGGTCTCCGTCACTGAAGCCTCGGCACGCAGGATCGCCGAAGCCTATGCCCGCTGGGGCAAGGGCGTTCATCCCGCCGGACTCAACTACGGGGATTGCTTCGCCTATGAGGTCGCCAGCGAACGCGGCTGCCCGTTGCTCTTCGTCGGCGACGACTTCTCACGGACGGACCTGCTGTCGGTTCTGTGAGGCAGCGCAGAAGGGTTTCAGCCGAAGCGCTTTCCATCAACTGTGAAGCTGTATTCGTTGGCAACGATGGCCTCATCGACCGCCTCATCCGAAGTCAGGTAGTCGTATTCGCGCTCAAGCTGGCGATAAAGCCAACGGGCGAGATCGCGCAATGCCTCCATGACGGTCTCCTCGGCATCGGCGGTCATGTCCTGCCAGGTCGGGCTGTCGCGGGTGACCGAGATCGCCATGCAGTATTCGTGATAGTATCGCCCCCGATGGGTCGCCTCGGCGGTCAACTGGTAGAAGTTGCGGCGTTGCGCCTGGTGCAGGGCATCCGCGATGCGGTGCAGCTCCACATCCTTCGGCGCATAGGTACGGATTTCCGCCGCCGTGCCTTTGCGATAGGAATAGTGGCCTTCGAACGCGGCGCCATCGCCCTGCGACCAGAAGCCCGTAAACCAGATGCAAGGCTCTTGTCGCACGCCGCCGCCCATGAGGCGGACGGTGCGGGTCTTGATGCGGATGCCGAGGATGTCCGCGATCCGCCGGAAATCCTCATAGACGGCATCGTACCAATCGTAGTCGAAGCCGCCCTCGCGATACCAGGCGCGGGCATTGTCTTTCGCGGCTTCGGAAAGCTCGTCGAGCCGATAGACCGTGGTTTCGATGACGTCAGGCATTGGGGTCGCCCCCGTCCAGAACGGTGGAAAGCCAACCGTCGGTGTAGATCCAGTCCACCGTCTCGCCGGTGGCGAGGTCGAGGACATGCGCGCCGCCCCCGAACCCGTCGATTCTCGGACGTGAGCAGGTATTGGCGTATTGCATCCCCCATAGCCCGGTCAGGCCGAACGCGGCGGCACAGCGTTTGACGAACTGGATGACATGCTCGGGATCGCCGGTGCCGTCATCGCGCATCCAGAGCTGGGTGCCGCCATGTTCGGGCTGGATCGAAAGCATGAAGCCGTCCGAGGGCGGATCTTCGGCGGCGTTTTCGCGCGCCAGCGCGTTGTAGAGATCAAGCGCGCGGGCGGCGTTCTCGGGGCTGCCCACGTCGAGCAGGCAGGAGAAATGGGTGAAGTAGTCGGCCATGTCAGGCTCCTGAAACGAGAAGGCCCGGCGCGGGGCCGGGCCTAGTGGATGGAAAGGGGCGACAGGTCAGGCAGCTTGTGGCAGCCGCAGCAGATCGGCAGTCGTCTCGCGCCAGAAGGGATCGACCAGCCGCGCCTCGAGCAGGCTGGCGCGGTGGCGGAGATCACGAGCCGATACCGCATCGCCGCGCCCGGATGCCGTGAAGGCCATGCCCCGCAGACGGCTGGCCTCCGTGACGGTGCGGCGAGCCTCGGCGTCGGAGGCGACCGGATGCTGCCAGAGCACGATCCCGGCCCGGACCTCACCGGCAAGGACAAGGCCCAGTTCGTTGTCCTGAATGACCATGACGCGGGGGCGAAAGCGCAGCGCATCGCCCTGTCCAACGCGGAAATCACCGCGCGCAACGCGCTGGCTGGCGATGATCAGCGCCTCTTCGGGGGATTGGCACTGGCCGATGACGAGCGTGCGGTCGAAGCCGCCGACGTCATCGCTTTCGTCATCGCTGGCGATACCGATGCAGGAGATGCGCAGCGGCAGCTTCTGGGCATGACGCAGCCGGGGCAGGATCTGTCGCGCGACAATTTCGCCGATCGAGGCGAAAGTGGTGTGGTGGGAAAGGCTCATGGGGAATGCTCCGCGACGGACGGCGGAAGCCCCTCTCCCGCCTCACAATCCGTCACGGCCAACCGGCCCGCACTCTTACTCTCCCGTCCCGACGGTGGATCGTCCCGCACCTCGGCGGGACGATCCGGCGATCAGCACCAGGGCTCACGCCGCCCGGCCCAGGTTCTCGCCAGCCCTTCATCGACGAGAATATCGCCGACATCGCGGCCTTCGACGCGTATCGCCGCCAGGGTCCGGCCATAGCGGTCGGTCCCCTGACGCAGGATTTCGACCCGCCGACCTTGCAGGATTTCCGCCAGCCTGATCTTCGCTTGCCGGGCAAGGTCGGTTTCATGGATGCAGCGGCCCTCCATTTCGGGAGCGTCGATGTTGAATATCCGAACAGCTTCGGACTGCTGTCCCATACCCAGCCGGATCGAGTCACCGTCCCAGACGCGGATTTCCGCCGGTTCGCAGGAAGCCGTGCAGAGCAGGACGGAGATGACGATATGGCTGAGCATGGCAAGAGGCTTTCATAAGGGGGAGGCTGACGCGACTGCTCAGACTTCTTCCTGAAGTCGGCCATTGACGCAATGCGGATCGACCTCCGCCTCGATCCGCTGCGTCCGCCCCATCCAAGGCGCCGGGTGGATTGCCCGCGCCCAATCGGCGAAGGACGGGATACGGCCCAGATCCTCGCGGACATGCTGCTCCCCGACCCATCGGGCCGGGATCACCCTGCCGGTGGACAGGGTGATCGTCGCCCCGAAAATGGTCTCGGCCATGAAGATGCCCTCGGCATGGTGGCGAAGCGCGCGATGACGAAAATCGGCCAGGATCTCCTTGCTGGCATCGAACCAGCTATGGATGGGCAAGTAATCCTCGACCGTGCCGCCCCATTTCTTCACCGACGAGAGCGCATGATGATAGGGATGTGCCATTTCCGCCCCCTCAGAACTCGTGACTGTAGAATTCGGTGGCGGTGTAGCGCTCGTTGTAGTCGAGCGTGATGGTGCGCGCCGCCACATCGAAGCTGAACTCGCCATAGGCGCCATCATTGTTCTCCCAGCCGCCATGGGTTTCCGAGAGGAAGTCATAGGCGAGCTGTTCGATGGCCGCCTCAACGCCCATTGAGATTGCGGTCACCTTGTCGGTTCCCCATGCCACCGTGGCAATGGTGATCTCGCCCTGCGGCAGGTCCACGGTCCGGTCGTCCGATTGCGCGGTGATGTCCTCGATCTGGCCGCTGTCGCCAGAACCGTCGAAGGTGACGGTCACGAGAGTGATGCCTGCGGCGGCCAGCGCATCGAACAGCGCCGTCTTGTTGTCGGGACGGACCGCTTCAGCGCGACGGTTGCGCTCATCGCGCTCGGCGAAGAAGCGCGCGACGCTGGCGGCCATGTCGAATTCCGGCGTGGCTGGTTTGTCGGTATCGGTCATTGGATGATCCTCCAGGAGAGCGGGATGATATGGCCCGGCGGCGCTCTCCTCTCCTTCCGCCAGGCTCGCCCCGATCCCGGCCCAACTCTCCCTTTCCAGAGCCGAGGCGAGGCCTCGGCACCGCCGCTGGCGATGCGCAGCCTGCGCATGGCACAAGGCCCGGCTGCGCCTGACGCGGGCCGGGCCGTCGGGCGGAGGCGCTTTCGCGCCTCAGCCGAAGGGATCGAGTTCGAGCTTCACCATCTCTTCGTCGCCGTCGAACTCGTCGGCGGGCATGGCGCCGTGGGTGCCGTCCCCGGCCTGGAACACGACGATCACGACCATCAGCGTGGTGGCGAGGCTGGCGGCGAAAGCGGTGGCATCTGCGTAGGACATGGGTTCCGGCTCCTGTCTTTGGAGGCGGGGGACCATCCCCCGCGCGACAGGCGCCCGAAGTGTCTGACCGGATCTGCAATCACCCTCGGGCGTTCGGATTCTTTCCGAATCCCCGAGGGCGGCACGCGCGCGTAAGCCGACCCCACCGGGGTTGAATGCAAAGAGACGGTCGGACCAAGGTTAGCGAATGGAAGCGGGGGATGGTGCTTTGCGTCGAGCCGGTGCCGGAAACCCGTCGCAGATGCTTTGCTGCGCCAGCCTCGTTGCCGGCGGATATTCAGGGTGTGTTTCAGGCCGGGGACGGAACCCGTTGCCCCCACAACACCAAGGAGTTGGCGCAATGGTGAAGCTCGAACTCGATCCATCGCTGCTTGTGCAGCGATACCCGATAGCCCCGTGTGCAAGGTTCGGCTTTCAGGGCCGGTCAGTCCCAGAACCCATCGGCGATTTCGCGGGCGATCATGGCGCGGGCCTTCATCATCACATCGTCGCCGGAGGTGTCGATATGACCGAAAAAGCGCGTCCGGGCGCCATGGGCCGTCCAGTCGGCATAGCGGCAGTATTCGCGGGCATCGAGCCGGAAGGCGCGCATGTCCTCGGCCCAATGCGGTTTCGGTTCCACGATGACGGTGACGCCGTTGCGGGTTTCCTCCCAGGGAAGCGAGCGCTCCGATGGCGGATTGCGGCGGTCATCGGCGAAGATTTCATCGACCGTCATCATGATGCGCCCCCATCTTCGGCCTTCTCGACAAAGCCGGCAGGATCGTCGGGATCCGGCGGCAGATAGGCGTCATAGGGGTTGCCGCTTGCGAGATGGCCGAACGGCGTGAAGACGTAATCACCCCCGTCGCGGCCGACCGCGCACAGGACATAGCGTGTCTCACGGGTCGCGGCGTCGAGGCATTCCATAAGGGCGAGATTGCCGTCATCGGCAGCACGAAGCAGAGTGTCGAAGTTCGTTCGAACGGGATCGGGAATGGCCATTGTGTTCTCCTGAAACGAAGAAGGCCCGCCGTCACGGGACAAGCGGGCCGGATGAACGGGATCGGCGATGGTCACGCGGCAGCTCGACCCTCGACGGCATCGGCGCCTGCCTCGTCGGCGGTGATCTCCTCGAGGCGCGCGCGGCTGTAGCCGTTCCTGGCTAGCCAGAGTTCGGCCGCCTCGTGGTTCTCCGCGAGGTGCAGCAATTCGACGTTCTCTCCGACATCCTGCACAACACGGACCTGACCGATCTTCGGGCGTTCGACAACCCGGAAGCTCAGATCGCTGTCGATGCCGTAGCTGCGCATGATGGTGATGAGGATGATGCCGCCTTCGCCGAAATCACCCTCATGCAGGGTGAAGGACGGCGGCGTCGTGTAGGTCGGGCGCTCGCGGCCCGGTTCCTTGCGCACGAGGCGACCGGCCCCGTTGCGGGATTTCCACGCGGCGAGCTTCTTGGTGAAACGTGCGGGCGGTTTCGGCTGGCCGTCGCTATAGGCCACGAGCGAGCCGAGAGGCGCAATGTCGAAAATGAGGGAAGCGGACATGATCTTGCTCCTGAAACGAAAGCGGCCCGGCGAGATGCCGGGCCTTCAGATGGAAGGGATGGAATGCGGGGCGGCGGAGGCCGCCCCGCTGCTGCGCGTCACTCGGCGGCGACGAGGGCCTCTGGATCGTCGGCGGCCTCGGCCGTGTCCTCATGGCCACCGGCGAGGAAGTCGGGCAGCGCCACGCTGTCCTCGTCCTGATCGGTCGCGCCATCCACGGCCTGCGCCTCGATGGCGGGGCGCAGCGGCTCCGGCAGCCAGCCGGTATCGGCCAGGAGCCGTTCGGCCTCCTTCGCCATATCGCCCTTCTTGAGATGCGCGATGAGATCGGCCGCGCGATCGCCGGCGCCCTCGCGCACCGCCTCGATGATGCGGGTCTTGGTCACGCGACCCAGGTAGTTCTCGACCGTGGGCCTCCAGCCCGCTTCGACGAGATCGAGGCCGGTGGCCTGTGCCAGCCGTTCGGCCTCGGCCATGCGGCGGTCGAGACCGTGCTGCGAGATGCCATTCCCCGAATAGGGGTTGGGCCGCTCGTAAAGCGCGTTGACCCCGAAACTGACGCAATGGGCGAGCAGCGCCAGGCGGCTGGCATCGTCGAGACCGTCGATCCAGTCCCAGAGCCGGTCGTCATCGCCAGCGGGGATGTCGCCCCGCCAGGCGTCCGCGCGCTCGTCGATCATCTTCGCGGCGGCGCTGTCAGCGAGCCCGGTCGCATCCGTGGGAAGATAGATGTGACGCACGGCGGCATAGAGGCTGGTTCCCGAGGTGGCGGTGCGCTCGAAAGTATCGAGAACCAGCTTGTGCAGCAGCGCCGTCATGGCGACGCGCGGATTCTCGGCAAGCGCATTGCGCAACGCCAGCGTCCGCCAGGCGGTCAGGTCGGTCACCAGCCGCTCGGGCAGCGGCTTGACGGCATCGTCCTCCTCTTCATCGCCGTCCGGGACCGGCTCGCCGCCGACGGTGATAACCGCGCGCTGCACCGCATCGGGATCGGACGGGTCGGCACCTTCGCCCGCATCCTCACCATCGACGCTCTCGGGTTGTTCGTCCTCGGGGCGGACATAACCGGGACTGACGATCAACTCGCCATCGCGGTCGATGCTGACGAAAACACCGGCACGGGCGATGTCTTCCGGCGCGAAGGTGACGGGCCGGTTCTCGAAGCCTTCCAACTCGGCTTCGATCTCCCCGAGCCGCTGGTCGATCTCATCGGGCAGGTCGTCGGCTTCTGCATACTGCGCTTCGAGTTCGTCATACTCGTCGCGCAGCGCCTCGCGGGCGGTGCGCTCCTCGTCGGTCAGCTCCTGGGTCACACCGACCAGCCTGCGCAGGCCGTTGGCGTAGCCGTAGGGAAGTTCGACTGCCGCGTCGATCCACTTCCAGCCCTGTCCGGCGATCTCGTCGGCGACAGTGCGCAGCTTCTCGTCAACCAGGCGGTCGAGCAGCGTGACGTCCTGCAACCAACCGCCGTTCTCGTCGGAGAAGAGATCGCGCAGCACCGGGCCGCCCGCCGCCTCATAGGCGTCGATGCCGATGAAGCGGGCGCGCTTGTCGGCAGCCGGAACCGTGGTCTCGGTCAGCAGGCTGCGGATGTGCCAGGGCTCTTTCTGCCACGACGTGCTGATCCGCTCCCAGACCTGCTGCTGGCGCTCGTGGTCGGGATTGACGGTGAAGGCTTCCAGCATCGCCAGCGTCATCTCATTCCGCGCATAGGCGTCGTGCAGCGCCGGCGCGACCGTCGCGAGACGAAGGCGCTGCATGATGTAGCGCGGCGTGGTCCGCCAGGCGTCGGCGATCTCCTCCTTCGACATGCCCATGTCGAACATCCGCTTGAACGCCTTGAACTGGTCGAGCGGATGCAGGGCGAGGCGCAGCAGGTTCTCGGCCAGCGAGTCGTCGACTGCCGAGGTCTTGGCATCGGCCTTCTTGACGATGCAGGGGACGAGGCCATCGGCCGGGAAGCGACCGGCTTCGACGAGGCGCGCGATGGACCTGTAGCGGCGGCCGCCGGCCGGGGTCTCGAAATCGCCGGTCTCAACGCCGTCCGCGTCGAGGATGGCGCGAACGTTGAGGCCCTGCACGAGATCCTCGCGCCGGTCGATGTCATGGGTAAGTTCGTCCAGACCCGCCTCGACGTCAGCCTCGCGAACATTGCTGTCCGACAGCCTGATCCGGTTGAACGGAATGTCGCGCGCCCGTGAAAAGACGATCATCGGGGCGACGGGCTTCTTCCTGGCAGCTTTGGCCATGGTGATTTCTCCGCGACGGGCGGCCGGGAGCCACTCTCTCGACCTCCAACCCGTCACGAAGCGAAGCGCCGCCCTCTTCCTCTGAAGAGTGCGACGCCAGGCCACAAAGCCGGCAACCGGAAATCAGGATTCCCGGCTTTCCGTATCTGTGGATGTGCGGGTGAATGCCGCACCGGCGCGGTAGAGGGCTCGTTCCGCCGCCTGGATGCTGCCGGTTTCCCACGCAGCCTCCGCCCAGACCGAGATCGGGAAATCCCCGGTGAAGAGCAGATCCCGCTCGATCCCCATGCCGAAGGGCAACCGGACCCCACGCAGCTCTTCCAGGCTCCACGAGCCGAGTTCGGGGTAGCCGATATCGGCCAGGCCGAACATGATGTCGCCGCCCTGATCCAGCTCGGTGGCGAGCCAGACGCCCGCGCCGAAGGGATTGAAGAATTTGACGACGGGGACGTGATCGGCGCCGCGCTGCCGGCCATTGGCGAGGAGCTGCGCACGCTGGGTACGGGTCAGGAGGATCATGCCGCCACCCTCCGCTCGGTCGAGGCCGCAACCGATTCAGCGCCGTCCTCGTCGGGCAGATGCGACAGCAGCCAGTCGGCCGCCTTGCTCGCCTGCGAAGCGGCGCGGACGATGGCGCGGTTATCCTCGCGCAGCACCTCCAGCCAGGAGCCGATGTAGTCGGCGTGGCGCACGGTCGGCACGATGCCGAGCGAGGCGCAGCAGAAGGCCGCGTTCATCTCGGCGACTTATCTGAACAGTCAAGCTGTCTCAGCGGACTTTCATCAGCCGAAACCAGCCGATCTGGCGGCGTTGCGCGGTTTTAGAACGGGTGAGACACTCGGGAGTATCTGGAGGGCTGCTCTTCGCATTGCGGTTCGTGGTTTTTACGACTGCTCAGCGAACCGAATGCGACTGGTGAAGGGATTTCTTTCGTGCAGACTGCTCCGCGGCCGTACCGGTCGACCACCTCACTTACGCTCAAAGCATCTCGCCGATATCTGACGCGCCGCTGGGATATGCGAACATGGTGGTCTTCAACTGCTCTGCCGTCAGCCCTTGCCTGATCGCCAGTGCAAAGATGTTGATCACTTCGTCAGCGTGCGGACCGACAAGATGGGCGCCGAGGATGCGGTCAGTGTCCGCGTCGACCAACGTTTTGAAGCCATACACCGTCTCGGCCTGCTGGCGTGCGGTGAACCAGCCGTCCACGCGCTCGGTCTTTACGCGAACGTTCAGGCCTTTCTCACGCGCCTTGGCTTCGCTCATGCCGACGGCTGCGATCGGCGGGATGGTGAAGGCGACACTCGGAACGCCTGTGTATTCAGGCCTGACCGTGTTGCCGTTGAGCAGGTTCGCCGAGACTACCTTCGCGTCATGGCTTGATACCGGAGTGAGCGGCGGTCCTAGGCCGGCGGCATCACCTGCTGCGTAGACCGCGGGGTTGGAGACGCTTTGCAAAAATCCGTTCAACGCCAGCCGCCCGTTATGGTGCTTTACGCTCCCGGCATCGAGATCGAGCGTCGCGAGCGCCGGCGCCCGACCCGCGGCATGGACGACCAGATGTGCGTCCATATCGAGTTCGCCGTCAGGACAGTCCGCCCGGACGCGATAGCCGTCTGATACCTTCTCAATGGCGGTCACCCCTGCCTGTGTGCGGACATTGATGCCGCGCTCGCTGAACTTGTCCATCAGCCAGCCGACGAGATCGGGGTCGAATTGCTTGAGCATTCGCTTCCCGTGCTGAAGAATTGTGACCTGTGCTCCGGCGCGCGCCGCGATGTGCGAAAACTCGGCCGCGATATAACCGCCGCCGACAAGGACGATGCGTTCAGGCAGGCTCTCCAGTTCCAGGAAGCCTTCATTGGTGATCAGGTGCTGCTCGCCCGGAATGCCGAGCGGCACGGCCTCGGCGCCGGCGGCGATCACGATA
This sequence comes from Aureimonas altamirensis, assembly GCF_001463885.1. Taxonomy (GTDB): domain Bacteria; phylum Pseudomonadota; class Alphaproteobacteria; order Rhizobiales; family Rhizobiaceae; genus Aureimonas; species Aureimonas altamirensis. The sequence continues at coordinate 79,072 of NZ_BBWQ01000022.1, forward strand.
CGGTCCGCCTCGATCCTCTCTCCTCCGAACTCGAGCGCATTCGGGCCGATAAAGCGAACGTGACCGTGGAAGGCGTGAATCCCTTTGTCGGCAAAGGCTTTCTCACGCTTCTGCGGTACCGGATCGGTGAAGCTGCGCTTGAAGGCCATCAGTCCCGTCCAATCGAGCGTCGCGTCCCCTTCGATTCCACGTCCGCTCATGCGCCAGGCGTGATCAGCCGCCTCGGCGCCGCCGACCATCATCTTCTTCGGATCGCAACCGCGCAAGGCGCAGGTGCCCCCGAAGGGCCGGAAGTCCGCGACGGCGACGCTCCAGCCAGCCGCACGAACCCTGTGTGCTGTTACGATCGCAGCCGTTCCCGTGCCGATGATCGCAAGGTCATATCTCTTCGCCACTAGATCTCCTCCAACATTGTCACGTTCGACATCCGAGCCTTCACGGCTCAGCCGGCGCAGCATGAGAGCTTCGCCACGTCCTTGTCGAAGGCAAGAGCCGCGAGCTTCAGGCCCTCAACGGTGGTGAGATACGGAAAGAGCGTATCCGCGAGGTCGTCGACGGTGAGGCCGTGCCGGATTGCCAGGGCCGCCGTCTGGATGCTGTCGGCTCCCTCCGGTGCGAGGATATGCGCCCCGAGCAGCCGGCCGCTGCCAGCGTCGGCGACGAGCTTGATGAGCCCGCGTGTGTCTCGGGCGGCAATCGCGCGCGGCACCTGGTCGAGACCGATCGTGGAGACACGGACGGCGTGGCCGGCGGTCCGCGCAGCCGCCTCTGTCAGCCCGACGCTCGCCACCTGCGGATCGGTGAAGACGATGGCCGGCATGGCACTGTTGTCGTAGCGCAGGCTGTCGCCGTTGAGGGCGTTCTTCGCCGCGAGCTTGGCACCGTAGGCGGCCATGTAGACGAACTGATCGTGACCGGTGACGTCGCCGGCAGCGTACACGCCCGATCTTGTCGTGCGCATGCGGTCATCGACGAAGATGCCGCCCTTCGGCGAGAGAGCGATCCCATGCTCGGCGAGCCCGAGACCTTCGATATTGGGCGCGCGGCCCGTCGCCACGAGCACCTGATCGGCGTCGATCGTGACGTCCTTGCCGTCGCGATGGACAGTGAGTGCAACACCGTCCGCGGTCTTGCGGATCGTCCGGTACGTGATGCCGGAAATCACCGCGATGCTCTCGTCCATGAAATACCCCGTCAGCGCCGTGCCGATTTCGGGTTCGGCCTCCGGAAGGAGACGCGAGCGGCACACCAGCGTCACCTCGACGCCGGCGCGGGCGAACATCTGGGCGAGTTCGGCCCCGATATAGCCGCCGCCGATCACGAGCAGAGATCGGGGCAGCGCCTCGAGATCAAGCGCCGTCGTGCTCGTCAGGTATGGCACGGTCTCGATGCCGGGGATGACAGGGACGGCCGGTCGCGCGCCGGTCGCGATGATGATCTTGCCGGCTGAGACAAACGTGCCGTCCACCTGGACGCCGCCGTCCACGATGCGCGCCGGCCCTTCGCGATAGGCGATGCCGTTGTAAGCCGGGAGCAGGTCGGCGTACTTGGCCTGACGTAGCTCCGAAACCAGCGCGTCCTTCTGACGGACGGTTCCGCCCCAGTCGGTCAGTTCGGCCTCGGCCGTGATGCCGGCGAAACGTGCCGCGGCTCGGGCATTGTGGAGCGTCTCGGCGGCGCGGATCAGCGTCTTCGACGGCACGCAACCGATATTGACGCAGGTGCCGCCGATGGTGCCGCTGCCGATGAGGGCCACCTGGGCGCCCTGATCGGCTGCCGTGATCGCGGCCGAGAAGCCGGCCGAGCCGGCGCCGATGATGGCAAGGTCGTAGGAACCATTGTTGCGGCCATTCGTGCCAAGGCGCCGATGCGTCACGGGCCTGTCCGGCGATGCCGTATCGCCCGACGATTGAGGCTCACCTTGTGTCTCGGCCGCGTTGTTGCCGTGGCCGGCGATTGTGCCGATTCCGGCAAGGCTGGGCCCGAAGATCGCCCGACCTGCTTCGAGAGCTTCCTCGATCGACAGCCGGAATCCCGGCTCGTCTGCAGGACGCTGCCGGCGCCACGCGGCGAGGTGATCGTCGGAACAGAAGAAGGATGTTGCAGTGCACAGCGAGTTCGCAGCGCATCCGCCTTCGTAATGGACGCTGAGCCATACGACGGCCGTCGTCGGCTCAACGTCGGCCAGAGCCCGGCCCCGTTCCTGCGTGGTGATCCGGACCGGCGCGCCGCAGTGGCGGCAGCGCGAGACGATCGAGATGTCTTGGTCGGTCATAGCGCCGATGCCGAGCGCGTCGACCGCGCACATCGCAGTAAGAGTGCGTCCGTCCAGTGTGACCCGGTGGCCGGTGTCGCGGTCGGTGAAGGGATACGCGCCGACAATCATGTCGCCATCGAGTACGACGAGGTCGCGACGGCGGAGCTCTTCGAGCAGCGCACGGACGGCTTCCTCGCTCAGCCCCGCACGCTTGGCAAGCGCGCTTGGGGTCGGGGCTCGCCCGTGTTCGGCGTAGAGCTGTAGCAACGCAACGCGCACGCGATCCGTGGCCGCCTCGTAGCCGCTCCAGCGGTTGAGCACATGGTCGGAGCCGACCATGGCCAGCAGGGCCTCCTTCACCACGGGTGACGAAACCACCGACCAGTCCGGAAACGTCACACCCGGCCGCACGGCCAAGCTCGGCACCGTTGCGGATGTAGAAACCGTCGCCTTGTCGCGGGACGCGGAGGATGTGCAGCAATCGTTCATGGCTTCAGGCCTTCATTCAGAATCTTCGTGTTGGAACAGACGACCTTTGCACGGCGATGATGGATGCCGCAGGCGACAAGCCCGAGGCCCGCGGCGATCAGGGAAAGCACGACCAGACCCGAACCCGTCAACCACGCGCCGAGGCCGGCCAGCGGCGGGGGCACGGCAAGGAGTGGCGCCGCGCAGCAGATCGCAACGACAATGGCGCCTGCGGCGCCGGTGCGGATCAGGGCGCGGTCATGCATGTCAACTGCCTTGCTCCTGCGTCGGGCGGGCCGGATAGCCGGCATTCATGCTGGCGGCCGCGATGGCATCCGGGGTCGTCTGCGCGTCGTCGAAGGTCACGGTCGCGGTCTTGGCTTCGAACGAGACGGCCACCGTCGAGACCCCGGGGACCGCCGCCATCGAGGTCTTCACGATGTAGGGGCAGGAGGCGCAGGTCATGTTGTCGATGGCGAAGGTGACTGTGCGTTCGGTAGCGAACACGGCAGGCGCGGTCATCACCGACATGATCAAAGCAAGAGCACTCAAACTCTTCTTCATGGGACGGGTCTCCTCTTGGTGTCAGGCGGAAAGCAGCAGCGGGGCGACGTAGTCGAATGCGAAGGCGGCCGCGACGAGCACCGTCGCAAACCAGAGCGCGATCTGGACAATGCGGCTGGGGATCGGGCGCGCGCAGGCAGCATCCTCGGCGCAGGCCCGCCTCGGCTTCCAGTAGACGAGATAGAAGCCGTAGCCGAGAACGCCCGTCGTCCCGGCGACGAAGAGCGGCTTGTAGGGCGCGAGCGCCGTCAGATTGCCGATCCAGGCGCCACCAATGCCTAGGCTAAACAGGATGAGCGGGACGATGCAGCACGAGGAGGCGGCAAGCGCGCCGAGAATGCCGCCGACGGCGACCAGGCGCTGCCGTCCGACTTCGGCTCGGTCCGACGCGAGCACGTCGGTCGTGGCGGACGTCATGCCCGCCGTGCTGGGTCGCGATATATCCATGTCCGATCTCGCTTTCCTTGCCGAAATCCTCATTGCGCAGTACCATGCGGTCTGTAGCAACTACAGGGTCAAGAGGGATTTTTGCGATGCGCGATCACGCTGGCGTGAAGGGCCTGCAGCGGGCTGAGCTCGCCCGGCGGACGGGCAGCAATCTGGAGACTGTGCGCTACTACGAGAAGGTCGGGCTCCTGCCCGAGCCACCGCGCACGGCGGCCGGCTACCGCAGCTACGACACGACGCACGAGCGGCGCCTTCGCTTTGTGCTGCGGGCACGCGAGCTCGGCTTCTCACTCGACGAAATCCGCGAGCTGTTGCGCCTGGTCGACGAACGCGACCAGCCCTGCGCCGAGGCAAGCGCGGTCGCCGCCGCGCATCTCGACGATGTGCGGGCGAAGATCGCTGACCTGAAGCGCATGGAGCGGGTGCTCAAGGACGTCGTCGCGCAATGCGCCGACGGCACGCGGCCGGAATGTCCGCTGATTGAGGCGCTGTTCCGGGAGCGAACTGTCAACTGATCGGGTCGAGGAGCGCCTATGCGGCGCCCCTGACGTCGTTCCGGCAAGCGTTGCCCTGCTGGGCGTGCAGCCAGTCGGCGATCTGCTGCGCCTTGGCTGCGGCGGTGAAGATCGCGCGCTTGTCGGAGCGAAGCACCTCGAGCCAGGAGGCGATATAGCTGGCGTGGTCGGGCCGCGGCTCGACGCTGAGATGGAGGTCGGCGCAGATCATGGCGCTCAGGAGCTCGACCGTGCATTCCTCCATAGCATAGGCGGCCGAGCCGAACCGTCCGGAGAGATCACGGTCGAGGCGATGCCTGGCGCCGGAGGCGTGCCCGCATTCGTGGAGCAGCACGGCGTAATAGGCTGCGGCATCGCGGAAGCAGGCGAAGTCGGGCATCTGCACGTGGTCGGTGGATGGGCGGTAACAGGCCTGCGATCCGCCGTGGCGGATGTCGATGCCGAGCGCTGCGCAGAACCGTTCGGCCCGCTCGATGCGCTCGGCCTCGGGTAGCACCGGTATCTCGGGCGGCGTGTAGCCGTCGACCTGCGCGCAGTTGAAGACCGTGTAGCCGCGGGCGAACATGCGCCGGGCGGGCTCGTCGCGATCCTCGTCGCCGTCCTGTACGTCTGCCTTGCCGTGGCGATCGACGGTCTTCCAGAACACGACGAGGTGCCCGCGCTCGCCCTTGCGGACCTGGGCGCCGAGCGCCTGCCACTGGCGATAGGTGCCCCAGATGCCGGCGGGAAAGCCGGCGGCGTGCGCGGCGGCCCAGAGTGCGATGACGTTGACGCCACGATAGGCCTTGCGCGAGGCGACGTTGACGGGCGTAGTGATGGCCGATCCGTCGTGGTGCCAGGGCATCCGGTACTGGTCGGCGCCGGCCTCGATGGCGGCGATGATCTGGCTGGTGACACGCTCGTAGATGTCGTTCCGGGGCTGGGGTGTGCGATCGGTGGTCATGGCTGCCTCCTGTGTTCGCCCTCTCCGTCGAGGGCGAGGCGGCAGGGGCAGACGCGGGAAGCCGGGCCGTCACACCCTGTTCTCGGTGCTGGTGCGGAACAGGGTTGATGGGCCGGCAGCGTCTGCCACAACCCGAGCCCTGCCTCGACGGGCGAGCACGGGAGGCAGCCATGACCGGCGAGCGGCGCCTGGACCGGTCAGGATGAAGCGCGGCTGTCAGCCGGTGCCGTCCAGAGGCGGACGCCGCAACGGGACGACCCTGGCGTCCACGGATCGAGACAGCTCCGCTCGCAGACCTTCGATGACGGCATCTCGCTCGGCGAGCTGCAACGTCAGCATCTGGATGTGCTGCGCGAGCGTCCGGGTGAGCGCCCGCAGCTCCGCCATCTCGGCACCACGCACGGCGCGTAGTTCCGCTTCCAGAGCATGGATGCGTTCCTTGAGGGCCCTGGGCGACGATCGCCGCAGGCGGGCTTCGGCCGCGCGGAGCTCGGCGAGAAGATCGCCGGCCCGGTTCGCCGTCGCTCGGCTGACGCCGGCCTCGCGCGCCAGGTTGGCGACGGTCAGCGCCCCGTCGGTGCGTTCAGGGCGGCCGTCGAGCAACCGCTTCATGGCAGCCCTTAGCGCCGCTTGGCTCTTCGGCCCGAGCGCGGTCATGCGTCACCGTCCATGAGAGGCGCGATCAGCCGGCACTTGCGCTCGTTGTCCCGCAGGATCGCCGTGCGCTGCAGCGGCGATAGACGCCGGTCGGCCAGAAGCGCTTCGCCCTCGACGATCGAGGCCTGCCACGGTTCGCGGTGCCGGGCGGTCAGGCAGGCGTTCGGGCACCGGTCGGGGCTGCAGCGCGATAGGGCCGGCGCCGTCCGCTCGGCATCTGGCGCGCCGGTGAGGCAGAGCGCGGTCGCTGCATCGAACAGGCAGTCGTTGAGGAAACCGACATGCAGGGTCCGCCCGAGATGGGCAACCATGGTGCGCAGCCGCTTGCGGTCCAAGATCCGGCCGGGAAGATCGCCAAGTTCCTCCTGCACGCGGCCGAACTCGCGTCGCAGTCGCGCAGCACCCGGTCCCGCCGGGCCTTCACGGCGAAGATAGGCCTCGTAATGGGCGACAATGTCGTCGAGCTGGCCGAGTGCACGTTCGCGCTCGATCGCCAAGCGGAAGTCGGCCTGCGCCGATCCGGCATAGCCTTCGAACATGGCGACCGAGGCGTGCTTGTACTGGATCTTGCCGGCGACCGTGCCGAACGGCCGGTTGGCGATGTACCAGGCGATCGTGCGTCGGAGCTGCCGGGTCGTAAACTTCCAAGGCTCGTCGCCGATGCGCGGAATCGCCGGCGCGGCCTCCGAGCGCGTGTCGAGGCCCTCGCGGAAAAGGTTGAGTGTCGGCGTTGCACCCATCCCGAGATGATCGTTGCTCCAGGGCCAGTCCTTCAGCGCCACCCACAAGGATGACAGTTCCTTCTCTCGGCGATTGCGTGCCGAGAGAACCTCCATCACCGCGACGGCGCGAGCGACGGGCTCGATCGTGATCCAGTCGGCCGTGACGCCGCGCGCGCCATGGCGCTTGTACACCGTGCTGCGCAGCCGGTACCGCTCGACCAGGCCGTCGGCGCTGCGCACCGGCGACACGCAACCCGGCTGCATCGCCTGCACCTCGCTGTCGCGCATGCCGGTGAGGTAGGCGCAGACGAGATAGCAGGCGCCCTGCAACATCCGTTCTTCGCGGGCGAGGCTGAGGCCGTCGAAGCGCTCGCGCCATGGCAGTCCGGTGTCCGGATCGATCGAGATCGGCGTATCGAGCCCGCCGATCTCGGTTCCGAGCTCGGCGGCTGCCTTCTCGATCAGTCGTGCAGTCGGCTCGGACTGGCTGATGCGGCCGCTCTGCGGAGCGCCGGCGTGAAGGCGCATCAGATGGAGATTGTAGGGCGGGGTCTCTTCGCCGGTGAGCGGGTCGATGCGGCGGGCCACATTGGGCGCGTGCTCCCAGATCGGCACGCCTCGGCCCATGGCCCGGCGCACGTCGAGCCACTTGGCCACGCGGGCGCGATAGTTCTTGGCCACGGCCCGTCCGGCCCGCGCGTCCCGCGCCATCAATCGGGCGCAGCGGGCTTCGAGAGCGTCAAGCTCGGCCCGCGCCGCGAGGATATCGGGCGCATAGACCTCGACATACTTGAGCGCCCAGCGCAGCATGGCGCCGATGACCGGCTCGGGAATGCGCGGCGTGGCGTTCTCGGCGGGCGCTGGCGGCCGGCCGGCAACGCGGTGCGCCGCACGTCCACGCCACGGCAGGAAACCGATGCCGCCGCCGGTTAGCCATGGCGCCAGGTGATGCAGGTCGATCGGCACCTCGACATACTTCACCGTCTCGTGAGGCGTTCGCCGTCCGCCGTCACGGGCATACGCCAGATAGGCGTCGAGCAGCGCCTGATCGATCCGGCTGAGATCGACGGCGCCAGTCCTTGCGCGGAGGAACGCGGCGAAATGCTGGATGTAGCGCAGCAGGCGGATCGCCGAGGTCGCGCCGCAGGGCGCCCGATATCCCGGCACATGGATGCGCAGGCGGGCGATCACGTACTCCTTCGCCAGCCGCCGCGTGACGGGATCGGCGATGCGGGCGAGGTTCAGCCGGTAATTGCTGTAGCGGGCGTTCACCCGGAAAATGGCGGCGCCCAGGTCCCAAAGATCGTCACCGAAGCGCGGAAGTCGCGTGCGGTCGGCATCGTCCCTGACCGCCACGCCGGCAAGCACGGGCTCGTCGTTGCCATAAATGGCCGAAGGCAGCGACGCGTGCTGCGGCAGCTTGATCGGTGCCGGCATCATGGCGCTCTCGCTTCGGGCGGCAGGTAGAGGAGCGCGGGGTCCGATGACCCAATCCGACGGGCTTCCTCGATCTCGGCGTCGGCGAACCGGGGCAGAATCTGTTCGGCGATGCGTCCGTGAACCCGGCCGAACTTGGCGATCCAGTCGGCTTCGCTCAGCACCTGCCGCTGCGCCCGGATGAAGTTGAGGAAGGCCAGGAGCGCGGGCACCTTGCGGGCGGTGACCACGGCATTGCTGCATTCGAGACACCCCCAGAAGGGGGACGGACAGGCCTCTCCCTCCGAGCCGAACGGGCTGTTGTAGAAGCCGCCGCAACTGGCGAGCCAGACGTCCTGCTCGCCGCCGAACAGCGCCTTGACCGCGGCGGCGCCGACAACGGGAAGGCCGGTCGCCTTGTCGGGATCGGTCTGGACGGCCGCTTCCTCCTCCGACGACAGGACACAGGGGGGGAACGCGGCGTCGAGCGCATCGGTCATGGCGTCGGCAATTGTCGCCTCGTGCAGATGACGAAGCGCGGGAATGTCGGCGTAGTGGTCGGCCGCGACCGCGACAGTGTGGCCGACGGCGAAGCGGTCGAGCTGGCCGCCCGTGCGCCGGTACCATGCCGCCTTATGCGTCTTGCGCAGGCGCGTCAGATTGAGGCGAAGGCGTTGGCCCCGCTCATCAAGGATGCCGTGCCGGCGCGTCCATGAAGCCGCGAGCTCCTTCATGCTGAGCACCCGAGGGGTCAGGCGGCCCCAGGCACAGTGCGCCCAGAGCGTGTCGGCGCCGAGCCGGCTTCTCGCCGGACCGGTCCACTGCAGCGCCTTGCGGATCAAGCCGCCCGGCGTCGAGGAACCGCCGTCGCGCACACGCAGCCGCTTCCACTCGGCGCCGCGCGCCCGACGCTTGCAATACTCGATCTCGACATAGCCGCCCGCCGGGTTCTTCAGGCAGTCCGCTCGCAAGCCCTTGATCGCTTCGATCTCCATGCCGGTGTCGAGCGAGATAAGCACGATGAGCGGCACGAGATCGGCGGCGATGAGATGCCGGCGGCCATGCAGATCGTGGATCAGGCGATCGTTCGGCAGGCCACTCTCGCGGCGGAGCGTGTAGAGTCGCTTGAAGAGAGGGTGCCTGTGCCCGATGACGCCTTCCGCGTCGATCACTTCCATTACCTGTTTGTGGGTTGCTGCCAGCGCCTTGCTCCGATCGGAATCCTCGACCGCCGGAATACGATCGGCCTCGCCCAAGCGGCGGATGATGGCGGCGAGATCGGTGCGCGCCGCCTTCCGCAATGCCGCGGCGACATCATCGCCATAGGCATCGCGCGGCCTGGCGCGCACGCCGGGCCGATCGCTCGTGTACATCAGCCGGCGTGAGGCATCGGGCGGCAGGTGGCTGGGCTCCGCGGCCTCGGCAAGCCGCAGCAGGTTGAGCACCTTGCTCATGCGGTGCAGGCGGTGATTGGGATGCAGGCCGCTCCCCTCCATCCAGGAATCGAAGCCGTCGATGCAGACGGCACTGACGTCGGAGAGACGGGCGACGTGCGATCCGGCGGAATCGAGATAGCGCCAAAATGTCTTGAGCGCATTGGCATAGGCGTAGGCCGTCGAGATCGAGCCGGCCGGACCACCGACCTGGCAGGCGCGCCAGAGCGCGCCGGCAAAGGTCCGCGCCAATGCCTTGCGGCCGGCGAGCATCGTCAGGTCGATCGTCTTGCTGCGATCCGCCAGCGTGACGGTAAAGCGCAGCGATGCGATCGCAGCGGCGGCCTCGCCCTCGGGATCGGGCAGCGCCTCGGGAAAGAGGGCGCGGCGACCCGGCCGCCGCACCGATGGAGCCGCCGCGGCGGTCATGCCGCGCCGCCAGCCGTGTCTTCGGCCCAGCGATCCGCGGCGGCCTCGACCAGCTCCTGCGCCTCGGCGAGGCTGTCGAGATAGATGTAGGTGCTGGTGATACTCGCATGCCCCAGCAGGTGCTGGAGCTTCTGCAGAGGATCGCCGAGAATCCGCCGATAGGCTGCGCCGTGCTGGTCCTGCGGATCGAACACGGATCCGATCTGCTCGCGGATCAGCATGGAGAGCATGTTGACGGCGAAGGTGTGCCGCAGCGTGTGTGGCGTCACCTCGACCTCGATGCCGAAACGGCGGCAGCGGGTGCAGGCCCGCCGAAAGGCAGCTTCCCAAGTCGCCGAGGGCACGGGCTTGCCGCCTTCAGTCAGCCAGAGCAAGGCATGCTGCGCCTGGCCGGGCGTGCCGACCAGCACGCGGCGGCGTTCGCCCAGCGTCAGACGGTCGAGCCGGACACGCTTGCCCGCCGCGTCTGTTGCCTTCCCGTCCTCCAGCATCAGCCAGAGCGGATCGGACACCGAAGGCTCTGAGCGCGCGGCAGAGACCGTGCGCTCGAGATCGACATAGTCGCCGATCAATCTCAGTACCCGGCGGGGAACGCGGATGCGCCGTGGTCGTCCGCCCTTGGCGATCGGACCGGGGAGATCGAACGGCACCGAGCGCGATTCGGGATCGGTCAGGCGCGGCAGCTCACTCAGCAGCAGACTGCCGGCCTCTGTCAGCCGCAGGCCGGTCGTGACGAGAAGCTCGGCAAACAACGCATTGCGCTCGCCGTTGCGGCCGCGCCACGTCGCGTCCTCCGAGCCGTCGGGAAGCCGGCCGCGCAATCCCACCTCGCGGAACAGCAGGTAGCGGCCAAGATCGATGTAACGGGTATCGTGGCGCCGCGCGGCGCGCTCGCGGGCACGGTTCGTCGTCACAGCGAGCACTGCGCGGCTACCGCCGGCCCTGCGAAGGGTGGCGCCGTAGCTGAAGGGCGAGATCGCAATGATTCCTTCCTCGACAGCCCAGCGATAGAGCTTGTCGAGCGCGGCAACGCTCCGGTTCCAGCTCGCAGCCGAGATGCGGTAGGGAGCTGCCGACAGCCGACGCGCCCGGTGAAAGGCCAGGACATCGTCGCGGCCGGCCTGCCAGACCGTCTTGCCGCCGCGCCGTTCGACAAGAAAGCGCGCCCAGACGAGAATGTCGCGGGCGTAGGAGCGCCACGTGTTCGGCGATCGCGCTCCCATAGCAGGACAGGCACGAAAGAACCGGTTGAGAGCGAGATCGTAGCTGCCGTCATCCATCAGGATGAACGGCATGCCGTGAATCAGCCCGGTGCGCTCGACCGCGTCGAGCGCACCGGGCGCGAGGCTCACTGCAAGGTCATCAAGGAAAAGCGGACGCGAAATAGTGTCAAGATCGGTAAAATACAAATGCACGCACGATACCCAAGCGGAGCGCCTTCGGCGCAACTTCATTGTTTAGAATGCGAGGGGTTCCCCTCGCGCTCTCCCGCTCGCCGCGTGGCAGGGGTGCAGGACTTAGCCTGCACCCCATGAACAGCTTGTCGTGCCGCCGCCGCGTCAAGCGTTGTCCTCGCTACGCTGCGGGAACGCTTGACCCGGACGTCTGAAGAGCTTCACCGGAGCCGTGGTGAGGCGCCTCCAATGCATGATTCTGAGACAGGATCACAGAGTCAGGATAAGGCGACCAGCTCCTCGAAGGCGTATTTCTTCGTGCCGAAGCTGCCCGAAAAATCCCGCCCCAAGCGCGAGGCATGGCCTGTGGCATGCCCCATCTCGTGGAGCGCCGTCCTGTGCCAGTTGATCGGCTCGAAATAGGCGGCCGGAGGCGGCACCTGCACGTAGTCGAGCGCCGGAACATAGAAGGCGCGATCCCCGCCGATGCGGAAATCGATCCCGGTCGCCTCGATCAGCGCCTCGACCTTCGGCTCGATCATGCCGGGCGGCGGTGGCGGGGCCTCGAAGGCGATGTCCTCGGGCAGGCCCTCGCATTGCGCCGCGTTGAACACGGTGAAGCGCTTCAGGAACGGAATGCTGCTGGCTTCTTCGCCCGACTCCTGGGCGCGGCGCTTCTCGTCCTCCGGCGTGAAGCGGTCGGCATAGACGACGGTGGTGCCGCGCTCGCCCTTGCGGACATTTCCGCCCAGCGAGAGTGCTTGCCGGAAGGTGAGCCAATGCTGGGTCGGATAGCCGTGCTGGACCACTGCGCCCCAGAGGATGAGGACATTGATCCCGGAATATTGCCGCGCGGTCGCGGCATTCCTCGGCATGGCGAGCGGCGCCTTCGCCGCCGCCGTCCCCCAGGGCTGGACCCAGGGCAGCCGCCCTTCCTCCAGCTCGGCGATGATCTTGTCGGTGATGTCGTCATAGAGATTGCTGCGGGCGCCGCCTGGGCGAGCGCGGTCCTTTCTGGCCATCGGGATGATCTCCGCGACGGGCGCCGGAGGCCACTCCTCCAGCCCTCAACCCGTCACGGAAAACCCGTCCGCACTCTCCCTCTCAGGGGGCGTTGCGGGGCAGGCTGTGCCAAAACGTCAGCCGTCGGAGCCGCAGCGCCTGCCAGGTGGAGCCGAAGCGAAGCGCCGCCTCGCGTCAGCTCGGGGTAACAACCCTCGTTCCGAATGTGTTCGCGGCGTGTAGGATGTTGAAGGCTAGGATCGACAGCGCCGCCTCCGCCTTTACCGCCCTAAGTCCTCTAGTTAGGAACCTTCCGCCACCCGACATTCGCTTTATGGTGCCGAATGGATGCTCGACCGTGCATCGCCTGATCGTCATCAAGCTGGGATTGGCATGGATTCGGGCCTCCATGCGATCGAGGGCACCTTGATCGACAAGCCGGTGAATTGTGCGCTGGGCTCCCGGCGTGCATCTCGGCTTCAACGCACAGGTCGCGCAGGCCGAGGTACGGTAGCGCATCGCCCGATTGCGAGTATGGATTCCGGACGGGCGTAGAGTTTGCCCGCCGGGGCAACGGACCGTGTCGCTGTCCTCGTCGTAGAGGAACTGTACCGGTCGAAAATGTTCGGAATTCATCGCGCCGCGCTTGATCGGCGCAGCGACCTCAATGTTCTCGCGTTCGCAACGGGCGACTTCTTCGGCGTTTGAGTAGCCGCCGTCGGTCAACACCTGGAGCTGATCTACCTCCAGCACGGCCTTAGCCGCGACTGACATCGGATGAAGAAGGTGGCTGTCGTTCGCGTCATTGTAGACGTCATGGTGGACGATCAGACCACTCGCAACATCGACGACGCTTTGCAGATTGTACGAGGGAAGCTTCGGCGCGTGGGCATATCCCATCGGTTTGGCCTCCGGCTCGCCAAACACGAGCACCTTCTCGACCCGTCGATCGAGTTCCTGCTGTCGCCTGGCCAGCCGGTCCTTCCGACGCTGCAGGGAGGCAATGGCGGACTTGAAGCCTTCGCGGTGCAGTGGTTGATCATCAAAGCCCCGCGCGACGGTCTCGTCGATTATGTCCAGGCGGTCGAGATAATAGGCGATCTCTTTTTCGGTATGCGCGATATCGCGCGCGAGCCGCTCCGCCCCGGCGATGTTCTTTGGACTGGCGACCGCTCGCATCTTGGTGCCGTCGAGTGCGACCGACCGGCCGCCTACCAAATTCTGCTCGCGACAGAACAGCACGAACGCGGCGCTGGCGGCGACGATCGCGTCGGGATAGTCGTGCCGGAAGGCGGCAATGGTCCGATAGTCCGGCGCGAGTTGCCGCATCAGCCACATTGCTTCAAGGTCGCGCTTGCAGGAGCGCTCCAGATGTCGCGATGAACGGGCTTGATTGAGGTAGCCCCAGATATACAGCCGGAGCATGTCGCTGGGATGATAGCCTGGTCGTCCGGTCGAGGCCGCAATGGCGCGTGTGAAGCCAAGCTCAATCATATCCAGACTGTCGACGAAAGCATCGACGACGCGGACGAGCGCGTCAGGCCCAACATAGTCATCGACACATGGGGGAAGCAGATTGGCCTGATCTCGCGCTATTCCCTCAATGAAGCTCATAGACACCTCGGCAAAGCAGATCAGGAGAGTCTGATTCTACACTTGTTTGCTCATAGGGAAAGGCTTTGTATTGGGTCTCGAATAACTACCCAGAGGCAGGATCGCGGCACCTCGCTGACCCTCCAAACTTCCGAGAAAAGGTGGCTTCCTGCTTTCGGCACTTTGGGCGACGAACCTGCGAAAGCTGTCATTCAAACAGTCTTCGCACTTCGACTGGATGCGCCTGACGTCAGCCACAGGCCCGACTTTTCCGTTTGCTGAAAGTGGGTATTACGAGGATGGAACATTAGGTCGCGGCCGCACCGGCTCAAGGGATTGGAATCGCGCCAACCTAACGTCGGGAACCGGTCACAGTCAGCGGACCATGGCGGGTGCCTGACTAAAGTGGGTTATCTTCGAAAAGGTCTGCGGCGCTTCCGGTATGCCTTGCCGTATCGCCTGTAGCCTTGGTGTCCGGTCCCAAGGCGCCTTACTCGCGATGCTCTTGCGCCTGTTGCAAGCCCGATACCTCGTAAGTCCATACTCGGAACGCCTTCAGAACATGCGGGCCGAAGGAGTTGACGAGCGGTATGTCGGCTGCGTCGCGGCCGCGCGCCACCACGATCCTGCCGATCCGCGGGACGTTGTTGCGCGGATCGAAGGTGTACCATTCGCCATCGAGGAACACTTCGATCCAGGCGCTGAAATCCATCGGATCGACGACCGGCACGCCGATGTCACCGAGATGGCCGTTGATATAGCGAGCGGGGATGTTGAGGCATCGGCAGAACGTGACCGCAAGATGCGCGAAATCGCGACAAACGCCAACGCGCTCATGGAACGCCTCGAAAGCCGTCCGCGTAGATCGAGCCTGCATGTAGTCGAAGCGGATGTGGTTGTGGACGAAATCGCAGATCGCCTGCACCCGGCTCCAACCGGGCGGCATCTTGCCGAACAGGTCCCAAGCGGTCTGGCTGAGACGGTCGGTTTCGCAGTAGCGGCTGCCCATGAGGTAGACGAGGCAATCGTCCGGCAAGTCCGGCACCGGCAGTTCCCGGGCACCCGGCACAATCCCGTCCGGCCTGCCGTCGTCCTCGATCGTGGCATCACCCCACATCGTCAGGTCGCCCGCAGGCGCGACCAGCCGCCGGCATTTGTTGCCGAAGAGATCGCGGTAGGTCGATACGTGCACATCGGGTGTGGTGAACGTCGTCTCCGGCACCCGTATGTCAGCCGCGCGATCCTCGTGCACCGACAGCAGACACACCAAGGCTGTCGGCTGCTGGCAGGTCAGTGTGATCTCATACCCGTAGCGGATCAGCATTGAGTGGTGTCTTTACCGGAAATCGGCAGCGGTCAGCGTATAGGAGGTTTGGCGACGATGCGAGTAGGCCTCGCGGGCGACATCGTGGATCGAACTGCGCGTCGCATCGAAGGTCGAGAGATACATCTCTTCCGACACCTCAGTGCTGCGCAATTCAGCAGGGGACCTGGCGAGCGCTTCCACTTCGACAAAGAACGGCACTTCGAACATGCCGTCGTGCCCGATAAAGCGAATGGCGTTGCGCACTTCGTCGAAGCTGCGGCTGGGGTTCAGGAATTCAAGGGTCATCGTTGATCTGCCCTTGCCGTTTGCAGCAGCAGTGGTACACGCATAAACCCGTTCATGTGCTCCTTGCGTCGCACATCATTCCGACGATTGAGGGAAAGCATCCCGTCGGTTGCGGCCGAGTGGCTAAGGCCGATCATCTCCTGCCCTTCGCGGCTGGCTGGAACGCCGGTGAAGACATGGTAGATGGTCCAGGACCGGTCGGCTTCGATCCGGCGGCCATATTGTTCGTCGCCTGGTGCGCGGGCGGATGCACCGCCTTCATTGTCCCAGACGCCGATCGCGCGGTCGTGCCGCTCCCGTTCGATTTCATCTATGTATCGGGTCATGATCGTGGCCTTTCTCTAGTGGTCACGTCGGCATCAATGATGCCGGAAAATAGCGCGTTACCGGATAAGTCGGTGATCGCGATGGCGTCGGGCCGTTGAGGCATATCGAGCGTCTGCGAAAGCAGTTGCGCAATCTCAATGGCGTTGGCGAGATCGACGGCTTCCACCGCCTCTCGGCCCACGACAGCATGGGCGTCATCCGTCTCCCGCGTGCGGTAGAACTCGATGACAACTTTCATGGCGCTACTTGCTCTTTCAGCCGGAGCAGCACTGCCTCAGTGCTTGCCTTTGCCTTGGGAAGCATTGGCATCATTGGCGGCAAACTTGATCTGGTTGCCGAAGGTGCTTTCAGGCTTTGGCGGGGCCTTCTCCTGTTTCGGCTTTCTGATCTCGCGATTGCTTCGTTTCTGGCCTTTAGCCATGTCCGAACGTCCTTTCGATGAGGGTTGCGCCATTACCGGATTGCGACATGTCGACCGGCTCGAGGCTGTCCTGCGTCGTCACTCGCTCATGGCGTTCGTCGTCGTTGCGGATGCGATATTGCAGTGAATCTCCCCGTGCCGGCAGTCTGCCGGTTATGCGGTAGATATCGGCGGGTAATGCCGGCCTCACGAAACCGCCCTTGAGCCGGACAGCCTGTCCGATCGCGAAGAGATGAGCAGGAGCCTCGTGGCGGGCGGGACGGTTCGTGCGCCGGATTGGGTTGGTTGATATCATGGCTGTTGGTGATCCTTTTCGAGGGCGGCGTCGAGATCGGCGGGATCTATCGGCGCCATCTGATACGTGTGGCCATCAATGCCGATGGCGGGCAGGTGGATGAAGGCGCCTACACGTCTCCAGGCAAGGCGGGAGGATCCCTCCAGCAGTTCCTCATCCTGGTCCACGCGATAGTCGCCGGCAGGCTGCGCAGCGTCGAAGCCGGACAGCATGAAGGGTGCGGAGAACCGGACGATTTTCTGCGTGGTGCGCGTTGTCATGGGTCGATACCTCCGCAGGAGCACGCAAACGCGCCTCCTGCATCATTCCCATTCGAACCGGAACGAACTTCCGTGCTGCCAGTACATCCGTGGTCAGCGGCGCGTTCATTCCAAGGTTCGAACAGAGCGATATGCGCGCCAGGTCGGCGCGTGATGCATTCGCTATCGAGAATTCGGTGGTGAATGGCGGGTCTCTGACACCGCAAAAAGCCAAGTCGGCCAAATCAACGAGTTTTATATATGGGCTGTCCCCACCCGGTAAACAAGGAGCGGGTCGCTATTATTTATCTAGAATTGAATAAATGGCTCTTCCATAAAAATAAAAATCCTTAAAAAGGCAGGAAATACGTATTGAAAACAACAAACATCGCATTGGTAGAAGTGATATAAATTTTCGCAATTCCACCTTTTCAACGAAATACGTTTAGCACTCCTATCATTCGAGTGCCAAAGTCGCTATCTATCCGAGGTGGTCGCCCTATGCGCCGGCCTCAGAAAGAACCCCATGAAATTCCGGCCCCTCCACGACCGCGTCGTCATCCGACGGGCGGAAGGCGATCTCAAATCCAAAGGCGGGATCATCATTCCCGATACCGCGAAGGAAAAGCCGCAGGAAGGCGAGGTGATCGCCGTCGGCCCGGGTTCGCGCGACGAAGCCGGCAAGCTGGTTCCACTCGACGTCAAGGCGGGCGACCTCATCCTGTTCGGCAAATGGTCCGGCACCGAGGTCAAGCTCGACGGCGAGGATCTCCTGATCATGAAGGAATCCGACATCATGGGCATCGTCGAGAAGACAACGGCGGCCGCCAGCAAAGCCGCCTGACCGGCCGATACCTGATAATCAAGCCCGAACTGGACGAACATCATGTCTGCCAAGGAAATCAAATTCGCCGGCGAAGCCCGCGACCGCATGCTGCGCGGCGTCGAACTGCTGAACAACGCCGTCAAGGTGACGCTCGGGCCAAAGGGACGCAACGTCGTCATCGACAAGGCCTATGGCGCGCCGCGCATCACCAAGGACGGCGTCACCGTCGCCAGGGAGATCGAACTCGAAGACAAGTTCGAGAACATGGGCGCGCAGATGGTGCGCGAGGTGGCCTCCAAGACCAACGACCTCGCCGGCGACGGAACCACGACGGCGACGGTGCTCGCGGCCTCCATCCTGCGCGAGGGCGCCAAGCTGGTCGCCGCCGGGATGAACCCGATGGACCTGAAGCGCGGCATCGACATTGGCGTCGCGGCCGTCGTCAAGGAAATCCAGGCGCGGGCCAGGAAGGTCAAGTCGTCGGCTGAGATCGCGCAGGTCGGCACGATCGCCGCCAATGGCGATGGCACCATCGGCGGGATGATTGCGAGTGCGATGGACAAGGTCGGCAACGAGGGTGTGATCACCGTCGAGGAAGCCAGGACCGCCGAAACCGAGCTCGACGTGGTCGAAGGCATGCAGTTCGATCGCGGCTACCTCTCTCCATACTTCGTCACCAACGCCGAAAAGATGCGCGTGGAACTGGATGACCCCTACATCCTCATCCACGAGAAGAAGCTCGGTAATCTTCAAGCCATGCTGCCGATCCTGGAGGCGGTGGTGCAAAGCGGCAAGCCGCTGCTGATCATCTCCGAGGACGTCGAGGGCGAGGCGCTCGCCACGCTGGTCGTCAACAAGTTGCGCGGCGGCCTGAAGGTCGCGGCCGTGAAAGCTCCGGGCTTTGGCGACCGCCGCAAGGCCATGCTCGAGGACATCGCCGTGCTGACCGCCGGCCAGGTGATCTCCGACGATCTCGGCATCAAGCTGGAAAATGTCACGCTCGACATGCTCGGCAGCGCCAAGCGTGTTGTCGTAGACAAGGACACGACAACGATCATCGACGGTTCCGGCGACAAGGCCGGCATCGCCGCTCGTATTGCCCAGATCAAGGCGCAGATCGAGGAAACGACCTCGGACTACGACAAGGAGAAGCTCCAGGAGCGGCTGGCCAAACTCGCCGGAGGCGTCGCGGTGATCCGCGTCGGCGGCGCGACCGAGACCGAGGTCAAGGAGAAGAAAGACCGCATCGACGATGCGCTCAACGCCACCCGAGCTGCGGTCGAGGAAGGCATCGTGCCCGGCGGCGGTGTGGCGCTGCTGCGCGTCAGGACCGTGCTGGCCTCTCTGACAGGCGCCAACGCCGATATAACCGCAGGCATTTCGATCGTGCGTCGGGCGCTCGAAGCGCCGGTCCGGCAGATCGCCGAGAATGCCGGCGTCGAAGGCTCGATCGTGGTCAGCAAGCTCACGGACAGCAAGGACCACAACCAGGGCTTCGACGCCCAGACCGAAACCTATGTCGACATGATCGAGGCCGGTATCGTCGACCCCGCCAAGGTCGTCAGAACCGCCCTGCAGAACGCCGGCTCGATCGCAGCGCTCCTGATCACCGCCGAGGCGATGATCGCCGACATTCGCGCGAAGGAATCCACCCCGTCGGCCGGCAACGGCGGCATGGGCGGAATGGGATACTGAGAACAGTGCCTGAACCGTTCGGCCGACGCCCAGACAAAGCAATCTGCATTCCAACCTGGAAGGAATCTCCATGGCCACACAAAGCACGACCAAACCATCTCTCTCCCGCCGCTGGGAAGACTATCAGCCTTCAAAGACCATTCTGGTCTGGGCATGCATCGCGGCGATGATCGCAACGATCGTTATAGGATTCAGCTGGGGCGGCTGGGTCACTGGCGGCACTTCGCAGACCATGGCGAAAGCGGCCGGCGACACGGCGCGCGGGGAGCTGGCATCCGCCATATGCGTCGAAAGGTTCAACGCGGCCCCAGATGCGGCGGCGAAACTTGCCGAGTTCAAGGCGATACCCGACAGCTACAAGAAGCGTCAGTTCGTGGAAGCCGGCGGCTGGGCGACGATGCCGGGGCAGACGACTGCCGACCGGCTTGGAGTCCAAGGCTGTGTCACCGGGCTTGGCGCATAATACCCCGTTTAAAGCGCTCAGGCAGGCGCCAGGGCGTTTCCACCCGCCACAGGAAGGAACTTCAGCAATGATCTCGTTTGTGAAGAAGACAGATACGCATCCGACGCTCAAGCAGGTCGAAGAAAATCGCTTCGAGCAGATCCGCAAGGCGGCGGCTGAACGGCACCGCAAATCGGATACCGACGGCACCCGCCGCCGCGCCCGCCAGAAGGCCGAGGACAACAGGCTGATCTGAGATGCATGTGCTCTACTCGAAAAGGCAGCATCCGATGCGATATCTTGATCGAATAAGAACGGAACCGTCCCTCTGGCTCCTGATACTGATGGTCGGTGGCTTGGCCGCCACGATCCTTTACGTGGTTCTGACTAGCATCACCTATTGAGTGAAGTGCAAGCCAGCTTCACCGATCCGACGTTGGGATGATGGATGGGCATGGGGATGCGATCAGCGTATCTCCGGTATCCAGCCGCCTGGGGAGCTTGCTCTGCTGATCGCAGAGGCATTAAGGGAAGGAGCAGGCTGACATGCCGAGGCTGTCCGACTTGGGTGCGGAATAGTTCCTCCGAGGCGGACCAATAAGGGCCAAGCAGCGGTCAGCCGCAGCGGCTCAACGGCAGCTTTCGGGATTTTGCGATCTCATAGCCGATGATGACAAAGAGGTCTTAAGCAGCCAAACGCTCATATTCCATAGAGCGGGCAAAATCATTCGCTGCGCTCGCACGATTGGTGGGTTTTAGCACAGCCTGGGGGTCTCCCCGCTGAAGGGGGTGCGCCGGCAACGATAGTGCCGGCCAGGGGGGAAGGCCTTCCCCCTTCAGGCCCACGGCAAGATGCGCGTTTATTCGCGGGAACAATAAAACGAGCCCGCGCGAAGGAAGAATCAGAAGCGAATAGCCGTCGCCGGTGTTGGCGTCTCCCGGTATGATGAGGTGAGTTTGGCGCTCAGGCTTGGAAAACTAATGACGCAGCATGACCAGCACATCGCCGCGTGGCGGGATGCTTTTCGCGACGAGACAACGGGCATCCACAGAGCCATTCAGGATCTGCTCTGGAACTACGCCGCCTTTCGCACGACGGTTCGGATCGTCCGTCTTGCAAATGAGAAGAGAGGCTCGAGACCCCCGCTTAACCAGATGATGTTCAATCTCGTTTCCGAGGGATACTGGTCAAGCCTGCTTCTCGGCACTCGCCGACTTCTCGATAAGGCCCCGATAAAAGGCCCCAAGGGAGTTTACTCGATCCGATCTGTCGTCAACGACGTGAAAGCGAGCCAAAACTGGTTGACCAGGAGAATCTACGTCGAGAAAGTGCTTGACGCGCAATACGATCTCGATCGCCTGCATCAAGAACAACATGACCACCTCGTCGCCGCGAAGGGGCGTCCGGTGTGGGGCGATCCAGAGCTCATGAAAAGTGAGGCCGCGCATCGGCATTTCGATGTTTTGAGCGGCGTTTCTGCGTCAGAGCGTAACCCGAGCAATCTGATCTCGGACACGGTCTTCGAGAAGATCGAAACTCGGCTTGCCCGCCTTGATCGAATTGCCGAGCACGTTAACTCGCATGTTGCCCATGCCGGGAACAAGCAAAGTCGGCAGGACAGGGAGCTTGGTGATTTCGACATTCGCGATGCTGAAAAGACTCTCAGGCAGTTGAAGGAAATCGCGGATCTGGTCGGAGTGTGGTTCGCCAACGAAGGCGGTGCGGGCCTCGCCACATATCTCGGTGACCAATTCGAGGGCCTCGATCATCCTGTTGTAGACACCGCCGACCTTGCCGACCTTGCAGAACAATGGCGATTGATCGATAGAGAAATCGCAGAATGGTCGATCGGGCCAGAAGATCTGTGATCCCCGAGAGGCAAGCCGATTCCTTGGTTCGAACCGATACCGCCTTCTGTCAAAGCCACCGGCTTTACCGGAAATCCCGCGCCTTCACCCTGATGCCGCCGGCCACCGGCCCCTGCTTCTCGGCCGCAGCCGCCTCGCGCTGCCCGACACTCGCCAGATCCCGCGACAGATCGACGATCCGATGGGCGACAAGATGCACGACCTCGCCCTCGCGCTGAACGCGGCCCCTCACGGCGATCATGCTCGATGAGAGAATGACCCGCCGATAGCGCTCGAAGACCTTTTGCCACACGACGAGATTGGCGATGCCGGTCTCGTCCTCGAGCGTGACGAACATGACGCCATTAGCCGAGCCGGGGCGTTGGCGCACCAGGACGATCCCTGCCGCCTCCAGCCAGCGCCGGTCGCGCGCCGCCATCGCCTCGGCGCAGCTGACGATCCGGCGCTTCGCCAGGTCCTCGCGCAGGAAGGAGACCGGATGGCGGCGCAGCGACAGGCCGATATGCCCGTAATCCTCGACCACCTCGCGACCGGCGGGCATCGCTCTCAGCGCGATCGCAGGCTCGTCGAGTTCCGGAACGGTCCGCCCCTCACGGTCCGAGGCGGCGGCGAAGAGCGGCAGTTCCTCGTCGCGCAGCCCCTTGATGGCCCATTGCGCCTCGCGCCGGGCGAGGCCGAAAGCCGGACGGAATCCATCGGCCGCGGCGATCTGATCGAGCGCCGCGACGGGAACGCCGGCCCGCCGCCAGAGATCGGCGATCGAGGTGAAATTCTCATCGCCCCGCGCCGCCACGATGGCGGCGGCATGGGCATTGGCGAGGCCCTTGACCATTCGCAGTCCAAGACGGACCGCGAGACGGCTTTCGTCGCCGGTCGGCTCCAGCGTGCAATCCCAGCGGGAGGCATTGATGCAGACCGGGCGGACCTCCACCCCATGCTCGCGGGCGTCGCGCACGATCTGGGCCGGCGCATAAAAGCCCATGGGCTGGGCGTTGAGGAGCGCGGCGCAGAAGACATCCGGGTGCCAGCATTTGAGCCAGGCCGAGGCATAAGCGATCAGCGCGAAGCTCGCCGCATGGCTTTCGGGAAAACCATAGGAGCCGAAGCCTTCGAGCTGCTGGAAGGTCCGGGCCGCGAACGGCTCCTCATAGCCGCGCGCGATCATCCCCGAGATCAGCCGGTCGCGGAACTTCGAGACGCCGCCGGTATGTTTGAAGGTCGCCATGCTCTTGCGCAGGAGATCGGCCTCGCCCGCGGTAAAGCCCGCGCATTCGATGGCGACGCGCATCGCCTGTTCCTGGAACAGCGGCACGCCGAGCGTCTTTCCCAGCACCTTCTCCAGCTCGGGCCGGGGATAATCGACCTCTTCCAGGCCCTCGCGCCGGCGCAGATAGGGATGAACCATATCGCCCTGGATCGGCCCCGGCCGCACGATCGCGACCTGCACCACCAGGTCGTAATAGGTCCGGGGTTTCAAGCGCGGCAGCATCGACATCTGCGCCCGGCTCTCGATCTGGAAGGTGCCGAGCGTATCGGCTTTGCGGATCATCGCATAGGTGCGCGGATCCTCGGCCGGGATCGACGCCAGATCGAGGTGGATATCCTTGTGCTCGGCCAACAGGTCCAGCCCCCGGCGCATGCAACTCAGCATGCCGAGCGCCAGGACATCGACCTTCATGAAGCGCAGCGCGTCGATATCGTCCTTGTCCCATTCGATGATCTGGCGCCCCTCCATCGCCGCGGGCTCGATGGGCACGAGATCGTCGAGCCGGTCATGGGTCAGCACGAAACCGCCCGGATGCTGCGACAGATGCCGCGGCGCGCCGCGAAGCTGGGCGGCCAGTTCGAGCGTCAGGCGCAACCGGCGATCCTCCGGATTGAGGTTGAGATCGCGGAGCTGCTGCTCGGTGACACCAGCCTCGGACCCGCCCCAGAGCTGGCCGGACAGCGTCTGGATCAGGTCTTCGGGAAGCCCCAGGGCCTTGCCCACGTCCCGCAGCGCGCCCTTGGAGCGATAGCGGATGACGGTGGCGGTCAGAGCGGCGCGCTCGCGGCCGTAATGCTCATAGACCCACTGGATCACCTCCTCGCGCCGCTCATGCTCGAAATCCACGTCGATATCGGGCGGCTCGCGGCGCTCCTCGGAGACGAAGCGCTCGAACAGGAGATCGTTGCGGCCGGGATCGATCGCGGTGATGCCGAGCACATAGCAGACGGCCGAGTTCGCCGCCGATCCGCGCCCCTGGCAGAGGATGCCGCGCGACCGGGCGAAGCGGACGATGCTGTTCACCGTGAGGAAGTAGGGCGCGTAATCGAGCTTGCCGATCAGGGCCAGCTCATGCTCCAGCGCGGCGGTCACCTCCTCGGGCACGCCCTCGGGATAGCGGTGTGCGGCGCCCTCCCAGGTCAGCCGCTCCAGGGTTTCCTGCGGGGTCAGCGCCTGGTCGTCGCGCTCTTCGGGATATTGATAGCGCAGCTCGTCGAGCGAGAAGCGGCAGCGATCCGCGATCTCACGCGTCCGGGCCAAAGCCTCGGGCCAGCGCGCGAAGAGCCGGTGCATTTCGGCGGGCGGCTTCAGATAGCGGTCGGCATGGCGCTCGCGCCGGGCGCCGAGCGCATCGACGGTGACATTGTGGCGGATCGCGGTGACGACATCCTGCAGGATGCGGCGGCCGGGTTCGTGGAAGAGCACGTCATTGGTCACCACGGTGGGCACGCCGATCCGCGCGGCGAGCGTCGACAGCTCCCAGAGGCGCATCTGGTCATTGGGCCGCCGCCGCAGCGTCAGGCCGAGATAGGCGCGATCGCCGAAAGAGTCGCGCAGGCGCCTCAGGCGCAAACCGCAGGTCTCGTCGGCAAGGTCCGGCACGAGGACCGCGATCAGCCCTTCGCCATAGGCGGTGAGATCGTCCCATTCGAGATGACAGCGCGCCTTGCCCGCCCGCCCCTTGCCCAGCGACAGGAGTCGGCAGAGCCGCGACCAGGCCGCCCGGTCGGTCGGATAGACCAGCGCCGACATGCCGCAGACGAGATCGAGGCGGCAGCCGACGATCAGCCGCACGCCCGCCTCCTTCGCCGCCTCATGGGCGCGCACGATACCGGCCAGCGTGTTGCGATCGGTCACGGCCATGGCCTCGATCCCCATCGCCGCGGCGGCAGCGAGCAGCTCCTCGGCCGCGGAGGCTCCGCGCAGGAAGGAGAAATTCGACGTCACCTGCAATTCGGCGTAGGCGGGCGCGCTCATCCGAAAATCCCGTGCAGGAACCAGCGATGCGAGCCGGTGGCGGCATCCTCGCCATCGCCGGAGCGGAAGATCCAGAAGCGTTCGCCGGCATCGTCCTCGACCCGGAAATAGTCCCGCACCGCGATCAGCTCGGCATCGCGCTTCCACCATTCCCCGAAGATGCGCTCCGGTCCGTCGGCCCGTCGGACCCGGCGACGCACGCCCTTCCAGGAGAACCAGTTCGGCGGATGGTCCGGCAGGAGCGCCATGGTCTCGATCGGCTCCGGCCGGGAGAGCAGCCGCGAAGGGCGCGGCCAATGGTCGGGCCAGCCCGCACCCGTATCCTCGGCGAGTGCCGGCAGACGACGGACCGAGCGCTCGGGCACATCGCTCGCCACCGGCGCGAAACGATAGACCGCCCGCGCGCCGACCCGATTGGCCAGCGTGTCGATCAGGCCGGACAGATCCGGCGCGCCCTCCTCGATCAGGCTGCTGGCCGCCTGCCGCAAAGGCAGGGGTTCGGCAAGGGTGGCGGTCAGCGACATGATCTCGATGCCGAAGCCCGGCGCGATGGTCTCGATCCTGTCGCAGAGAAGCCGGGTCAGGCGCGCGGAATCCCGCACCGGCATGGCCAGGCCGATGCGCACCGTCTCGATCCGGTTGTCGACCCGGTGGCAGAGCAGGTCGAGACGGCGCGCGCCAAGACCCCGCCCCTCGAGCGCCTCGCAGAGCGCCATGACCAGCTTGCGAATATAGCGCGCGATGGTCTCGGCGGCGCCGATGGGCTCTGCGAAGACGCGGCGAACCGAGACCAGCTCCTCGGGCCGGATCGGTTCGATGGGTTCGGCGATCTCGCCCAGGGCCTGATCGAGACGCCGGCAGAGCTCCGGGCCGAAGCGCCGGGTCAGAGGCGCGCGCGGCTGCCCGATCAGGTCGCCGATGCGGACAAAGCCGAGGTCGTTCAGCCCCGCCGCGATCGCGGGTGGCAGGCGCAGGGCTTGCAGCGGCAGCGGTGCGAGTCCTGGGATGGTTTCGCCGGGAGGAGTGACAAACAGCGGATCGGCCGCGTAGCGCGCCAGCGCATGGGCCGCGCCCCAGCTATCGGCGATGGCTGCGCGGGCGGTGACGCCGGACATGACAAGCCGCCCGGTCAGCGCCTCCAGCATGGCCGCCTCACCGCCATGCAGATGGTCGGCGCCGGTCGCGTCGATGACGATCCCGTCCGGCGCGTCGGCGGCGGCGATAGGTGAGAAGCGTTGCAGCACCCAGAGCGCGAGGCGTTCGAGGCTGTCCAGGTCGGCCCGCGGGTCGGCGGGCTCGATGTGGAGGCCGGGCACCATCGCCTGGGCCTTGGTGACAGGCATTCCGGCGCGCAGGCCGAGCGCCCGCGCGGCCGGATCGGCCGCCGTCACCACCCGGCGGTTCTTCTCCCTTCCGGCGATGACCAGCGGCGCCTCACCGGGCGGCGCTGCGTCGCCCGCCTTCCGCCGCAACCGGTCTGTCGGCCAGTTCGGCAGGAAGACAGAGATGACCCGAGCCATCGCACGCCTCCAGTTCGATATCGAGACATTCGCCCGCCCGCGCCCGGATCAGCTCGACCAGCCAGCGCGGCCGCCCGACGCCGGGAACTGGAAGGGACGAGGACGGCAGCGCCGAGATCCGCCAGCGGGTCATCGCCGCCGTCGGCTGCCCGAAATCGCTGGCCTCCGCCTGTCGCCGCCAGCGGCGCAACGCGATGCAGATCGTCGCCGAGCCTTTCGCGGCCAGATGCAGCCGCCGCGAGGCGGTCATCGGCAGGCGCGCGACGTCGCCCACGACCGCCCCCAGCCCGCCATGCCGCAGCCCTTCCTCCATACAGGCCAGAACGGCCTTGTCGTCTCCGGCTTCGACGAAGATCACCCGGCCGGGCGGCAGTCCGGCCTGCTCCAGCCCCGGTGCGAAGAGATCCTGTAGCGCCACGCACCAGAGCACCTGCCCGGTGGTGCGGGCGGCGATCCCGGCCGTGAAACAGGCCGCAGCCGCGCCATCCACCGCCCCGTTGCCGCCTCCGGCGACTTCATGGAGGCATCCGAGCGCCAGCCCGCCACCGGGCAGCTTGCGATCCAGCGGCGCGATCCCGAAGGGCAGCACCTCGTGCGGATGCGCGCCATCGCCTTCGAGCCGCGCGATGCGCGCCCGAAGGTCGGCAATGGCTGGGCTGTCGGCACGGCTGGGCATATGAGGATGGCGTCTCCGGGGCTTTGCACTGGTCGATTCCGTTGCTATGTTCTTTATTTGTTCTCTTACAGGTCGAGAGTCAATCTCGGCCATCCCGGAAGTGATCGACGGGGTGCAATGCCCTATGGTGACGTAAAGTATTCGCAAGGAGAGTGGCGGGGCGATGTGCAATCTCTATCGCATTACGACCAATCAGCAGGCGATCCGGGATTTCGTGGCAGCCACCCATGACAGTATCGGCAATCTCGAACCGTCGATGGACGTCTATCCCGACCGGCCGGCGCCGGTGGTGCGCAACACCGACGGCGGGCGGGAACTGGCCTCATTGACCTGGGGTATGCCCACGCCCGTCGAATATCTGAAATCCCGCGACGCGCCGGACACCGGCGTCACCAATATCCGCAACACGGCCAGCCCTCACTGGCGCAAATGGCTCGGGCTCGAGAATCGCTGCGTGGTCCCGGCCACCGCCTTTTCCGAATATGGGCAAAAGCCCGATCCAGTCACGAAGCGCAAACCGCTGCACTGGTTCGCCCTCGATGAGACCCAGCCCCTGTTCTTCTTCGCGGGAATCTGGACGCCGTGGCGCGGAACCCGCGGCTCGAACCGGACCCCGCGTCCGGGCGATCATCAACTGTTCGCCTTCCTGACGACCGAGGCCAATGGCGTGGTGAAGCCGATCCATCCGAAGGCCATGCCCGTCATTCTGACGAGCCACGAAGAAGTCGAGACCTGGCTGACCGCCGACTGGAACGAAGCCAAGACGCTGCAGCGGCCGCTGCCCGATGATCGGTTGGTGATCCTGGAAACGCCAGCCAATACAGCCGCCGATGGCATGTTGCCGGGCATCTGACAATGATCCGGAGGACGAACATGGGCCGGAAGGAAGAAGAACAGTTAGCGGCGACGCTCGCCAAGGCGATGGCGATGATCTGCGTCCGCAACAGCATGCTGGAGGACCTGCATGCCGGCCCGGTCCCGGTCACGAAGACCGGCGACTATTCCGATGTCTTCGTCATCGACGCCGACGGCAATCGCATTCCCTGGAGAACCGTGTCGAGGTTCGACGATGACGAGATGCGCGACCTGATGCGCCAGGTGGTCAATCGGCTCTACACGTTCCAGACCTGCTTCGCCGAGCCGCAGTTTCAGGCGTTGATCGACAAGTGGCTCGATGTTGCGCGCCACTGGGACGAGCCGGTCATCGACGAGCGCCTCGCGGGAAGGCCCAGCTAGCCGATCGTACGGACTGTCGGTGGGACGGCTGAGGTGATAGCCGCAGCGCGATTTCCCAAAGCGGCCCTCCGTAATCCTTGAAGCATTCGCGCGCTTAGGGCTCAGACCAAGACGCGTGGGAGCGACCATGCCGGCGAATGATCGCCTGAGGGCTGCCTTCATCAAAGCGAGCAGTCAGCACACTTGGAGCGGCGTCAACCATACTTTGCCCAAGCATGGCTACCACTTTGAAGTCAGGCGTAAGAACCCACACGGCATTGTCTGTTTCGTCGACCTCGACCCGATATGGACTGGCCGGAACCGGAACGATCTGCCGCGTCGCCGGTTCGATATTTATACGCCAGTCGCGCGAGGTCCAACGCTGGCTGATGCGGTTCAGCATCTCGGCCCTGAATGCTTTCCAAATGTCGTTGGTCGCTGGCGTTGGCCAGTCTCCGGCATCTGTCATCGCGACAACTTCATTGGTTTCGAGCCAGACAACGAGACCATCGTTATCGATGAAAATCGGATCCTGATCATTAATTGCGGCGAGGGCCGCGGCTCTTGAAGGAAGTCCGGCGCGCACAAGCATCGCCATCGTGTAGCGCGGCAGCCCGGCCTCAAGACAGGCAGCGGCTGTGCCGGCAATGATCTCGGGTTGCCAGCCAAGCGCAACCCTTCGGGTACGAAGTGCCTCCAGCGCCCAGACGAGCCGATACGTAAATACGTCCTCGATGAAACGCATGTTGTCCGGCCCGATCTCGTGCACTGGCGTTCCGGAAACCCACGCGGCCAGGATCTCGCGCCAATTGCCCGGCAGAGGATCGTCAGGAACAAAGGGGCGGATAGCGAGTAAGCGCTCCGCAAGCGTGGTAAGCGATGCAACGAGCACCTCGCTATCGCCGGGCAACGCTGCCTCGTCGGCTTGGTCGAGCAACACGGCGAGCTCGTCGGCCATCGCGTCGAGTGTCAATCCGGACTCAAGCCCAACACCCATCGCAAAATGACCGCGCCTTTGATCGGCGTTCGTCTGCGACCAGATCAGCCCCGAGCGCGCCCTGAACAATTCAAGCTGGCGCTCACGCAGGTCATCGCCACGGCGGGCAAGCTGCCGCGCCCAAAGCGAACCGTTCAGCGACTCGTCGATGAGCCGCGGCAAGTCCGCATCATCAGCATCCAGCGCTTCGACAAGACCAAGGATCGCGTGATCGAGTTTCTCTAGCAGAAGCTCGAAAGGCTCGTCGTCTTCCTCGTCGACATGGATGTTCCAGGCATCTCGGTTGTTGGCGAGATACTCAAAGGCGTCGTCTCGACTTAGCGTCCCGCTGCGCGCCAGACGATTGAGAATTTCGCTGGCGATCTGAATAAGCCCGCTCTCAAGCGTCCGGGCCCTTGATGCGTTCACAAGCTCGCGCCATGCCTGCCTGCGCCAACGCAGCGGTTCGAACATTACGTGGATCACAAGCCCTTCGAGATCGACGAAGGCGCGTCCGGCGCGCCCCGCGACGTTCGCAAATTCCTCGCCGGTGAGGGGAGTTCCCGCGCGATACAGGGTCGGCACAAGCAGGACCGCTGCGTTGAGATTAAGCCCCTGGGCGAGGGTCGGCGATGCGATAGTCACAGTTAGAACGCCTTCGTTTAGCAGGCGTTCGACCTCGCGAAGGAAAGGGTTAGGTAAACGCGCGTGATGAATGGCCACGCCCAGTTCAAGGCAGCGGACGGCCGGATGCTCTGCACCTAGCCATTCAGCCCCAACCGATTTCGCCCTCTCTATTGCGCCTTCGTCAGCAAGAAGTGGAGCGATGAAGCCACGCCGGGCGAGGTCGACAATGCGCGTTGCGTAGCTCTCGACATGATCCCGCTGCGTACAGAATACCAATGTGCGCTTGCCCTCATCGGCAAACTGCCATGCCGCAGCAATGGTCAACTCGGGATTGTCTCTGGGAAACGGCGTTCGACGCGGAGCGATGGGAGGCTGCTCCGTGACAAAGTTCTGGATGAAGGGTCCGTCATCATCAAGATCGAATGTCAGGCGCGCTCCCTGTCCGCCCCACGCCAGCGTTCCGAAACGCTGACGGGTCGGCCGCCAGCTTGATTTCACCGCTTCGCCCTCGGCATCGCTACGCACCCACGCCGTCAGATCTTCGAGTTGTTCGCCATCGGGCAGGATCGCCGACAGGCAGACGATACGCCGGTCGACCGCGTCCGCGCGGCGCAGAAGCCTTTGCACGAGAATTTCGTAGCGGAGCTCGCGCTCGCTCGGCCCTATCAGATGTCCCTCATCCAGAACGATCAATCCGATATCATCCAGCAATTGCGGATTGCTTCTTAGCGCGAAGTCCAGCTTTTCCGGCGTCGCAATAACGATGTCGTGCGAGCGCAGTGCGTCCTGGTCTCCCGGCATTGCGCCGCTCGCACCGTAGAGCGAGGACACCGAAAATCCGAGAGGACCGAACGTCTTGCGAAAGGACCGCTCGGTCTGCGCCGACAGTGCCCGCAGCGGCGTCACGAGCAACACCCGCTTCTCTGCACTGAGCGACATGAGGGTGCAGATTTCCGCGACGCGGGTCTTTCCAGCACTCGTCGGCAGAGCCACCACGAGATCATCAGTCAAATCGGTTGCGCGGCGCGCCGCGCCGATCTGCGAAGGCCAGAGCTCAACCTCGGCCGTCTTGCGCGCATAAAGCGACGCAAGAAACATCTCCCGCAGCGCGGCATAACCATCCGTGCCGGCTGGCCCGATTTGAGGCAGCACATGGTGGAGGCTATTGCCCCAGAGATCGTCAATTAAATTTCGGGCTACGCGGATGATCCACCAATGGGATACCGCACCGACATTGCTGGCCACTCTCAGAGCGCGCCGGAGTATTGATAGCGCTCCGTCGTGCATAGCGGTATCGCCGGTGAGCAACGCGAATTCGAAGAACGCGAAAGCTCTGAAGACCGCCGTAGTCAGCATGATCGACAAGATGTCGTCGATCTCCTGATCGCCGACCTCGAGAGCAGCTTGGAGAGCATCGTCGCCGTATTCAGGATTGCGCAGCCAGGATCGCGCCTCGTCACGCAGAGTCCCGAGATCACTAAGGAGTAGCCGTACGATCACGCGTTCTGCGGGCGCAAGATTCGCTTCTTCTTCGGCCTGAGACATCAGCGAGAACGCCATCGCTGCGTACCCCGCGAGATGGTACGAGGCCGCGCCCATCACACGCCAGAAGCCACGCTGGGAGAGTTCCGGTGACCCGTTGCGGACAAGGGCCTCGAAGGCATTGCCAGCCTTGAGAAAGCCCTCGCGCCATATTGCTGGGTCGCCCTCGCCCCGCTCCCGCAGGGCGAGCGATGCACGGAGCAAAGAGAATCCATACTCGGACAAATCGGTGTCGAGACTCACCGCGAAAGCCGGAGCACCCTCGGGAAGTTGGCCGGCCCTCCTAATGATCGCCCGCGCGTCACCCCGTGCTTGAAGCCGACCGCGTACCGTCGGCTGCGCCATCACTTCGATAAATTCCTGAAGCTCCTCAATCGTTTCCAAGGCTCTCGGCCTCTTCATAAATCCAGGCGATGAACTCCTGGTGGTCGTTTATGCGGAGGTTCACCGAGATATGGCCGTGGTCACCGCCAGCACCTGCAAGATCGGCTTCGAGGTCGGCGCGCCGGTCGTTGCCGGTTAACGTGAACAGTCCATGCGTGACATCACGCGCCCGAATCGTGCCTCTGCCGACAGCATTGCGGATTTGGCGACCTAGCGCCTCGTCTTCTTCGCTCCCCTCCAGCAACCTATCGGCTACAAACAGTAGGGAGATCGGCGTGGGACGGCCATCGTCGTCATTGAGCCGGGCACGAGCGGCGTTTATCACACCTGCGGCCATCGCCTGACCGCTCTTGGCCTCGCCCTTCAGATAGGCAAGGCGTCCATCTACCTCCTCGATGCCGAGGAAATCATCGCCGCGCAGGGCCATTTCGCGACCGTCCTTGTAGCGCAGGCGGCGAACGGGGATCCGGAATCCAGTCTGGTGCTCCACAAACTCCGTAGCCAATATCTCGCCTACTTCGCCGGACCGCGTTCTGGCGTCGGTCGGCAAGCGCTCGCGAAGAATGGCAGCAGCGCCGGGGAATCCCAGCTCGGCAATGTCGTCGGCAATGTGCCGCGGATCGTCGTAGTGAGCGCGGACACGCTCCATGAGGTCCGCCTGGACTGCGACTCTACCGCCACCTCTCTCGCCAAGCACAAAGAGGCGCTTTGTTTCGCCGTGCTCCGCCTCCTCGATGTTCAGCCAGTCTTCAATCATAAATATTTGTTATCAGGCCCTGATGACTGAAGAAAGCAACCACGAACATGTAGCTTCTTACCGTAGCCATCAACTTCGGAGGTGACGCGCCGAATGGCTGATGTTCCGTGCGTGCCTCCGGATGTTGCACCTGCGAGGTTGGAAACTGCGCGTACGCAGCAACAAGGCGCATTGTCAGCATAACTGGCATCTCACCTCGCCGCTCCACGCGCGGTTCGCATTGCCGCACCTACCGGCTGCACCACCATTCATCGCCGTCAGGCCAGGAGCGAGCCAGCCCTTCTTCGATCAGGATGTCGCCGATGTCGCGACCACCGATTCTGATCGTCACGAGCGTCCGCGTGCCGGTGTTATCCCGCTCTCCATATTCGACAGTCCAGTTATGCGAGTTCAGCAGCTCGATCACCCGGTCGCTGGCTCGGTGTGCCAGCGCGACTTCGGCCTCGCCACCGCAGATGTGGGTTTGCGGTTCCGGGGTGTCATATCCCTCCATGCGCAGCTTTTCCCCGTCAATCCAGATCGTGTCACCGTCGACGAGACAATATTCGTCAGCGGTGCGCGCCTGACCGGGAACGCACTTCGCAATCTGCGGCCGAGGCTGAGCCTGGGCAGGTTCCGGCAGGCCGCCGACCGCCCAAGATAGAGCGAGGGAAAGCACGAACATCTGCCAGCGGAATGTGGACAATGGGGGGAGACGAATTTGCATGGGCAGATCTGGTCTACTGCAATCTGAGTGAACGGGCGGATCGCTGGGGTGAGGCCAGCCAAGCATTCAACCTCCAGCCTCACCGAGCGAGGCCGCGATGTCGTTGATCGATCGGAGCAGAACCAGGGGATCATCCCTGGACGGCTCAAAGCCGCGCCGCCTCCAGAATTCGGCGGCTTCACCATCGACGGCATTGACCAACAAGGCCCGTCCGCCGATCAGCGAAGCGGCCTGAACGCAGCGCTGGAGGGCGTGCTTCACAAGACCGGTCCCGATGCCCAGCCCTGCCCAACCCGTATCGGTCGCGAGCTGGCCGAGTAGCATGCACGGGACCGGATTGGGTGGCTGCCCCGTCCGGATCGAACGCGGCAGCACCGATGGCACAACGGCGGTCGGCGCCAGGCCATAGTAACCGACCACGCGTCCGGCCTCGTGCACGACAAGGACGGCGGTGAAGCCCTTCTGCTGATTGGAGAGGGCGCGCGTCTTCAGCCAGTGGTCAAGCGTGGGCTTGCCACAGGAGAAATCAGACACATCGTGAGCGGCGGTAAGCGGTTCGGGGCCTGACAGTTGCAATGGCTTACCGCTTCGCCACGTAGCCGGGCTCCCACGGCGCGGGCCGTTTCAGAACTTCGACCATCTCCGGAACGGGAGCGGCCGGACGCGCCAGCACATCCATGAACTCAGCGAAGCCCTCTGGACTCATCCGGATCAGCCCCTGCTCCATGACGACCTCCTCGGCCGCGCGCACTGCGGCGTCGCGCACGAAATCGGTGCGCGAGCGGCCGCGCAGGCTCGCTGCGCGATCGATCATTGCGACATCCGCCTCGGGCAGGCGCATCGAGATCGGATATTCCTTGCGTTCGGCGGTCGTGGCCATGGCGAATCTCCTTGGTCGGTATATAGCGCCTTGTATCGCGAATTACAATACGCTAGGGTTGCGTCAACAGTCAATGACCTCACGAGGAGAGGCGACGAGGCCAATGATGACCGGGTCAGCGAGGGATTCCGATAGGTTATTTTGCTACGCAAAGGCACGCCCGGCTGCGCTTGGCCACGCCATGGCACGATTGCCCGCGCCAATCGCCGCCGAATATTCGCCTTCAATTTCCGTTGCTTATGCTTCCCTCGGGGCGAATGCTGCAAGCTATGACCTTGCGAGCCCCAGGAAACCCGGCAAAGATGACAGGAGGAGAGCGCGAAGCGCTGCTCGAATCCTTGCTGCTGGACGCGCCGGAGCTGACGTTTACGCCGCGTGGCAATCCCGACCCTCGCCTTCTGCGTCTGGTCGGCATCCTGGCGAGGCAGGCGGCGCAGGAGTGCTATGCAGAGGAAGTGAAGATGTCACGGCAAAGGAGGAAGCGCTCCTCCTGATACGGACGGGAGCCAGGTTTTGAAAGTCGCGATCTACGCCCGCTATTCTTCCGACAATCAACGCGACGCCTCCATCGCCGACCAGTTCCGTATGTGCCGTCTCCATGCCGAGAAGCAGGGCTGGCATATCGTCGAGGAGTATTCGGACCACGCGATCTCCGGCGCCTCGCTGATCCGCCCAGGCATTCAGGCGCTCATGGCCGACGCAATGGGCGGCCGTTTCGACCTGATCCTGGCCGAAGCGATGGACCGCCTCTCCCGCGATCAGGAAGACATCGCGGGCATCTTCAAGCGCATGTCCTATGCCGACGTGAAGATGTTCACCCTGTCGGAAGGCGAGGTGACGCATCTGCATGTCGGTCTCAAGGGCACGATGAATGCGCTGTTCCTGAAGGATCTGGCCGACAAGACCCGCCGCGGGCAGCGCGGCCGCGTCGAGGCGGGCAAATCGGGTGGTGGCAATGCCTATGGCTACGATGTGGTCAAGAAACTCGATGCGAACGGCGAGCCGATCCGCGGCGATCGCACCATCAACGAGTTCCAGGCCGAGGTGGTCCGCCGCATCTTCCGCGACTACGCCGCCGGCAAGTCGGCCAAGACCATCGCCTTCGCCCTGAACAAGGAAGGCATTCCCGCTCCGTCAGGCGGCGATTGGGGGTTCAGCACGATCAACGGCAACCCGAAACGGGGCAATGGCATCCTCAACAATGAGATGTATATCGGCAAGATCGTCTGGAACCGGCAGCGCTTCGTCAAGGATCCGAACACCGGCAAGCGGCAGGCCCGCCCCAACCCGGAAGAGGAATGGGTCATCCAGGAAACGCCGGAGCTGCGCATCCTCGATGACGATCTCTGGAACGCCGTGAAGGCGCGGCAGGAGAAGAACAAGATCGCCCGGAAGGAAAACGGCGAGGCCGATCTCTCCCGGATCAATACCCGCCGCCGCCCCAAATACCTCTTCTCGGGATTGACCAAATGTTCCTGCTGTGGTGGCGGCTATTCCGCGATCTCGGCGACGCTGATCGGATGTGCGACGGCGCGCAACAAGGGGACCTGCGACAACCGGGTCAACATCCGCCGCGACGAGTTGGAAGCGCGTGTGCTGAACGCACTGCGTACCAAACTCGTCGATCCGGAGCTCTTCACCCATTTCTGCGAGGTCTTCACGCAGGAGATGAACCGGCTGCGCATGGAGGGCCGCGCCGAGATCGCGTCGGCCGAGGCGGAGATTGCGAAGATCGATCGGGAACTCGAGACCCTCCTCAATTTGATACTGAAGGGTGGGGCCGCTGACGCGCTCAACGCGAAGATGGTGGCGATTGAGAAACGCAAGAAGGAACTTGAACTGTTCCTGGCCGAAGCCGACGAGCCGCCACCCCTGCTGCACCCGAGCATGGCACTGCAATACCGCAAGCGGGTCCAACAGCTTTACGACGCCCTGCAGGACGAAGACGAGGGGAAGCGGATCGAGGCCGCCGACACGCTGCGCTCGCTCGTGGATCAGATCGAGCTGACGCCGGTCGACGGCAAGGTGGAGATCGCCGTTCAGGGCGATCTCGCTGGAATCCTTACGATTTCCACGCAAAGCAAAAACCCCGCAGCGGGGGCTACGGGGTCGCAAGTAAAGATGGTTGCGGGGGCAGGATTTGAACCTGCGACCTTCAGGTTATGAGCCTGACGAGCTACCGGGCTGCTCCACCCCGCGTCACCGATGCAAGCGCTTTTGCGCTGCGGTGATGCGGATATAAGCGACACTTTGATGAATGAAAAGGCCGAATCGCCGTGGCGAGGCAAAAAACTTGCGGGTGCCGCGAAGAGCCCCCCGCAGCCCATGCCTGTACCCCGTCCCCCGAATTAAGACATGGAGCGGCCGCCGGCACAAGCCGGTGCCGCCAATCCTAGGTTTTCCGCCTAGTTTCGCAGTTCGCGGCGCAGCACCTTGCCGACATTGGTCTTCGGCAGTTCATCCCGGAACTCGACAACCTTCGGTCGCTTGTAGCCCGTCAGATTATCGCGGCAGAACGCCTTTACCGCCTCCTCGGTGACGGACGAATCGTTCGTGACCACGAAGAGCTTGACCACCTCGCCGGAATTCTCGTCCTCCATGCCGATGGCGGCCGCCTCCACAATGCCCGGCATGCGGGTGACCACGTCTTCGACCTCGTTGGGATAGACGTTGAAGCCGGACACGTTGATCATGTCCTTCTTGCGGTCGACGATTTTGGTAGCGCCCGTCTCGTCCATGACGCCGATATCGCCCGTCAGGAAGTAACCGTCCTTGGTGAAGGACTTCTTCGTATCGTCCGGCCGGTTCCAGTAGCCCGCCGTGACCTGTGGGCCCTTGATGGCCAGTTCGCCACGCTCGCCGACCGGCAGCGGGTTGCCATCATCGTCCACGATACGGCAGTCGGTGGACGGCACCGGATAGCCGATCGTGCCGGTATACTGCGTCTCGGTTACGATATTGCAGCAGGCCACGGGTGCCGTCTCCGACAGGCCATAGCCCTGGCAGATGGTGCAACCCGTTACCTGCTGCCACAGATCGGCCGTCGCGCCCTGCACCGCCATGCCGCCGCCAACCGAAATGCGCAGCGAAGACCAGTCGACGCTCCTCGCATCCGGATGGCGGGCTATCGCGCCGAACAGCGTGTTCACGGCCGGGAAGAGGTGGAAGGGCTGCGCCTTCAACTCTTTGATCACGGCAGGAATGTCGCGCGGGTTGATGATGAGGATGTTGCATCCGCCCTGCCGCATCGACAGCATCATATTCACCGTGAAGCCGAAGATATGATACAGCGGCAGCGCGCAGATCGTGTTCGTCTGCTCGCCGGCCGGCACGTTACGCATGGCCGGCTCGTGCCACAGCTCCGACTGGATGACGTTGGAGACGAGATTGCGGTGCGACAGGATACACCCCTTGGAAACACCCGTGGTGCCGCCCGTATATTGCAGGCTGGCCATGTCGTCGGCCGCCGGGGCAACGCGCTCGAAGGTCGACGCAGCGCCGGTCCTGATCGCGTGGTTCCAGCGCTCGGCCTCGGGCAGTTCGTAAGCCGGCACCATCTTCTTGACCCGGCGCAGAACGAAATTGACGATCGTGCCCTTAAGCATGGGCAGCATATCGCCCACCGATGCGACGATCACATGCTCCACCGGGACATCCGGCAGGCACTTCTGCAGCGTCGTCGCCATGTTTTCCAGGATGACGATGGCGCGCGCGCCGGAATCGGTCAGCTGATGCTTGAGCTCGCGCGGGGTGTAGAGCGGATTGGTATTCACCACCACCATGCCGGCGCGCAGCACGCCGGCCACCGCTACGGGATATTGCAGGACGTTCGGCATCATCAGCGCCACGCGGTCGCCGCGCTTCAGGCCCTTCGCCTGCAGATAGGCCGCGAAATTGCGCGAGGCGACGTCCATCTCGCGGTAGGTGATCGAGCGACCCATGAACTTGAAGACAGGGCGATCCGCGAAACGCTTGAACGAATCTTCCAGAAGATCGACCAGCGAGGCAAACGGCAGTTCGGGCACCTCGGCCGGTACGCCCTCCGGATAGTACTGCAGCCACGGCTTGTTCATGAGTTTCGGCACCTCCCAGTTTCCGATACCCAATCGATACAGGCAAAAAGCGCCGTCGAAAAGGTAATTTACGTAAGCGTAAGATCAGACCGTCGTGACCGGCCTGTCGCCTGCAGCCTCATCGCTGGAGGGCAATTCGGCCGCGTTCGTGCGGATCACCTCCACATTGTCGATCAGCCGGACGTCGCCCAGCCAGGCCGCCGCGAGAATGCGCGCTGGCACGTTGCCCAACCTCTGCACGGGCGCAAGGCTGGCCTCGTCCCGCAATTCGAGATATTCCACCGCCCTGAAGCCGCCGGCCAGGACCGAACCCTGAGCCTTTGCAAGCGTAGCGGCCACATCCGCACCGGCCCCGATGGCGCCCGCCGCCGCAAACAGCGCTTCCGGTAGCGCCCTGGCGACGATGCGCTCCGGCGCCGACAGGCGCCGGTTGCGGCTGGACATGGCAAGCCCGTCTTCCTCGCGAACCGTTCCGCAGGCGACGATGCGCGTCGGAAGGTCAAGGTCCGAAACCATCCGCCGCACGACCATCAGTTGCTGGAAATCCTTCTCGCCGAAGAAGGCGCGGTCGGCCGCCGTCTGGATCAAGAGCTTGGCGACCACAGTCGCCACGCCATCGAAATGGCCGGGCCGGAACGCGCCGCATAATCCGTCGCTGACGCCGGCTACCGATACGGTCGTGGCGAAGCCCTCGGGATACATCTCGGCCCCGTCCGGCACATAGAGAACGTGCACCCCCAGCGGCGCCAGCATGGCCGCATCGGCCTCTTCCGTGCGGGGATAGGCCGCCAGATCCGCCGGGTTGTTGAACTGACGGGGATTGACGAAGAGCGTCACGACCACCCTGTCGGTCTCGGCAAGAGCCCGGCGAGCAAGGCTTAGATGCCCTTCGTGCAGAGCGCCCATCGTGGGCACTACGCCGACCGTCAGCCCGCTCTGCTTCCAGTCGTGTATCATGGCGCGCAGCGCGCGCCGGCTGCGAACGATCGCCACCCCGCCCATCAGACTGCGCCCGCCTTTTCGCCGAACGTATGCTCGGCCGCAGGAAAACGCCCCTCCCGCACATCGCGGACATAGGCGGCAATAGCGTCTTCAGCGGCCGTGCCGAGCTCGGCGTAGCGACGCACGAATTTCGGCTGGAAATCGGCGAACACGCCGAGGATGTCGTCGAGAACGAGAATTTGGCCGTCGCAAGCCGGCGATGCGCCGATGCCGATGGTGGGCACCGGCAGGCGCTGTGTGATCTCCCGCGCGAGCGGCTCCACCACCTTTTCCAGCACCACGGCGAAGGCGCCGGCCTCGGCCATGGCGACCGCATCCGCCAGGATCCTGTCGCGCGCCGCGCCACGCCCCTGCACCTTGTAGCCGCCAAAGCTCTGCACCCTTTGCGGCACAAGCCCGACATGGGCGCACACGGGAATGCCCCGTGCCGTCAGGAAGGCGACCGTCTCGGCCATCTCGACACCCCCCTCCAGCTTGACTGCCGCGCATCCCGTTTCGGCCATCACACGCGCCGAAGCCTCGAAGGCCTGCCGGGGCCCGCCCTCATAGCTGCCGAAGGGCAGGTCCACCACCACCAGCGCACGCGCCGCGCCGCGCATCACCGCCTTGCCGTGCAGGATCATCATGTCCAGCGTCACGCCCAGCGTGTTGGGCAGGCCATGCACGACCATGCCGAGGCTGTCGCCCACCAGGATCAGATCGCAATGCCGGTCGGCCAGGCGCGCCATCGGTGTCGTATAGGCCGTCAGGCAGGCGATCTTTTCGCCGCCCTTGCGGGCGATCAGCTCTGGCGGCGTGATCGATCTGATCTTCGCATCCACGCTCACGTCCGGTCCCTCCCCGCTTCGAGATTGGGGCTTCCCCGCCCCGCGAGGCTGCCTTATAGGGCAGGTGTGACCAATATGACAGAAGCTCCTATCGATGCGCGTTACGGCGCACCGCCGCCCGACCTTGTTGCGGACGACGCATCGGGACCGCGCATCCAGCTTTCGCCGTTCGCGCCCGGCTCGACGGCACTGGAGACCGTTCCGGACGGCGGCCTCGCATCCCTCGTCATGCTGGCGCCGCCCGGCTCGCTCGAGCGGCGCTACGTCCTGGCGCACGGGCTGCGTGCCTTGGCGCCGGGTGGCCGGCTGGTGGCACTCGCACCGAAGGACAAGGGCGGCGCCCGCCTGGCGGGAGAGCTGCAGGCCTTCGGTTGCGCCCCTGCCGAAAGCTTCCGGCGTCGTCACCGCATCTGCATCCTCGACCGGCCGGCCGGCGACCTGAACCTCCAGCCTGCGTTGGACGAGGGGGCTCCGCGCATCGCACCCGAGCTCGACCTCTGGTCGCAACCGGGTGTCTTCTCGTGGGACAGGCTCGATCCCGGCAGCCGTCTGCTGATGGATGTGCTGCCGCCACTGGCCGGCAACGGCGCCGATCTCGGTTGCGGCATCGGCATTCTCAGCCGACACGTCCTGCGCTCGGAAAAGGTCGAAAGCCTTGCCCTCGTGGATATCGACCGGCGGGCCGTTGACTGTGCGCGGCGCAACGTCACCGATCCGCGCGCGTCGTTCCTGTGGGCCGATGCGCTGGCACAGCCGCTTGGCCCGCTGGACTTCGTCGTCTGCAATCCTCCGTTCCATGCCGAGGGCAGCGAAAGCCGCGAACTGGGGCAGGACTTCATCCGCGCCGCGCGGCGCGCCCTGTGCAAGGGCGGCACCTTATGGCTGGTCGCCAACCGGCACCTGCCCTACGAGGCCGTCCTGGGAGCTGCGTTCCGCCGGGTGGAAGCACGCGCCGACAAGGGCGGCTACAAGGTCGTCGAGGCCGTGGCATGAGCGGCAAGACGCCAACCGCCCGGCTGGACAAGCTCCTGGCCAATCTCGGCTATGGCTCGCGCCGTGAAATCCAGATGCTGGCCAGGAACGGCCATATCCTCATGGACGGCGCCCCCTTCCAGGCCGCCGACACCCGCATCGCCCTGACGCCGGACCTCGAAGACCGCCTGATCGTGGACGGCGAGCGGCTGGACCCGTTGCCGGGTGTCGTCCTGGCGATGCACAAGCCGCTCGGTGTCACCTGCTCGCACAAGGAAGCGGGGCCGCTCGTCTACGACCTCCTGCCCGCGCGGTGGCGCCGGCGCGATCCGGCCTTGTCCACCGTCGGGCGGCTGGACAAGGAAACCTCCGGACTGCTTCTCCTGACCGATGACGGCGCCTTCCTGCACAAGGTCATCGCGCCGCGCAGCCATGTGGACAAACGATATCGCGCTGTGCTTGCGCGCCCGCTGCGCGGAGACGAAAGCGAAATCTTTGCCGCCGGTACCTTGCTGCTGGAGGGCGAGGACAAGCCGCTCCTGCCGGCGACCTTCGAGGCGGTCGGCGAACGGGAAGCCTACCTGACCGTCAGCGAGGGCCGCTACCACCAGGTGCGCCGCATGTTTGCCGCGCTCGGCAACCATGTCGAAGAGCTGCACCGGGACAGGCTGGGCGGCCTTGCCTTGCCCGATGATCTCGCGCCCGGGACCTACCGCCCCCTCGACGCAACCGAAAAGGCCGCGATCTTTTCGGGCCGATAAAAAAGGGGCCGCGTTGGCGGCCCCTGAGCGTGTCGCAGCGACGGATCAGACCGCCGGCCACTGATGGTGGAAGACCCCGTCCTTGTCGGTGCGGTGGAATGTGTGCGCACCGAACAGGTCGCGCTGGGCCTGCGTCAGGTTGGTGGTGCCGCGCCCGCGACGGTAATCGTCGAAATAGGACAGGGCCGCCGCCAACGCCGGAACGGCGATGCCGGCCAGGGCTGCCTTGGCCACGACACGGCGCAACGCGCTTTCACCCGCGCTCACCCGCGCTACGAATTCCGGTGCATGCAAGAGGTTTGCCGGCGGCTCCGCGCCGTCATACGCCTTGGTGATGTCATCCAGGAACTGCGAGCGGATAATGCAGCCGGCACGCCAGATGCGGGCGATCTCGCCAAGCGGCAGGTTCCAGGAATGCTCGGCCGACGCCGCCGTCAACACCGCGAAACCCTGCGCGTAGGCGATGATCTTGGCTGTTTCCAGCGCGGCTTCCAGCTCGTTCAGGCCGTCCTTGTCGCCATGGAACTCGGCCTTGGCGGACGCCACCGAGGAATAGAGGCTTTCGGTCAGCTCGCGCTCGGCCTTGCGGGACGACACGCTGCGCGCCGACACGGCGGCCTCGATGGTGGTGGCGCCGACGCCCAGCTTCTGCGATTCGATGACGGACCAGCGGCCCGTGCCTTTCTGTCCGGCCTCGTCCAGGATCACGTCCACCATCGGCTTGCCGGTGTCGGAATCCTTTTCGGCCAGCGTCACCGCGGTGATCTCGACGAGATAGGAGGACAGGCCGCGCGTGTTCCAGTCGGCGAAGATGTCGGCCATCTCGCCGGCCGCAAGCCCCAGGCCATCGCGCAGGATGCCGTAGATCTCGGCGATCATCTGCATGTCGGCATATTCGATGCCGTTATGGATGGTCTTTACGAAATGGCCGGCGCCATCCGGCCCAAGCCACGCCACGCAGGGCTCGCCCTCGTATTTGGCCGAGATCGGCTCGAGGATCGGCTGCAGCGACGCATAGGTTTCGCGGGCGCCGCCCACCATCATCGAAGGGCCGTGCCGCGCGCCGAGTTCGCCGCCGGAAACGCCCATGCCGACGAAGTGAAACGGGGTCTCCTCGACCAGCCTGGAGCGGCGCAGCGTGTCGTTGAAATCGGCATTGCCGGCATCGATGATGATGTCGCCCGGCGACAGGAGCGGCATGATGCGCTGCATCTCTTCGTCGACGATGGGGCCGGCCGGCACCATGAACAAGACGAGGCGCGGCGCCTTCAGCCGCGACAGGAAATCCTCAATCGAGTCGGTCGGGACGATGTTCTGGCCGATCTCGCCGTTCTCGTCGCGCAGGGCATATCCCTTCTCGACGGTGCGGTTGTTGACGGCGACCTTGAACCCCTTCTCGGCCATGTTGAGCGCCAGATTGGCCCCCATGGTTCCGAGGCCCAGAACGCCGATATCGGCAATACGCTCGCTCATTGATGAGACTCCGAGTTGCAAATTCTGCGGTTGTATCGATCCTGCGGCAGCCGCCGTCAATCGCCAATACCGCGGCCCCCGGCAAAAGCGCCGGGCGTTTTCAGATTTCCACCAGCCGGTCGGGTATCTCGTTCAGGCCGGCATCGTCCTGCGGAAAATGCTGCGCCAGCAACGCCCCGGCGGCCGCGATGGCCTCCACGAAACCTTCGGCCAGGCTGTCGTCGCGGCCGGCGCGGATGAGCGTATCGACGATTTCAGTCCAGGCTTCCGGCGGCACGCGGGCGGCGATGCCGTCATCGGCGATCACCTCGGCATAATGCTCCGCCTCCGACAGGAACAGAAGCACGCCCGTGCGCCCTGCCGTGGAGTGCAGATTATGGGCCAGGAACTGCTCCCGCGCGACCCGGGCCGCCGCCATCCGCGCCAGGAAACCCGGCACGAACAGGCGGCGCAGCCGTGGCGCGAACCGCAGCAAGGCCAGCAGAAGGCATGCACCGACGACCTGCCCGAAGGCGAGGTCCACCGCCGCCACGGCATGCCCGGCAAGGGCCGCAAGCACAGCGGCAAGAAAGCCGGAAACAATGCAGAGCGCCATCGCCACCGCATAGGAGATGGGCGTCACATCGGCACTTGCCCGGGCGAAGACCGCGTAGATTTCGCCGCTGGTGCCGTTTTCGGCGCGCGCGATGGAAGCGGCGACGCGGTCGTGATCCTGTTTCGTGAAACGCAGCGGCATGGGGCTCTCTCCTGTCTTACCAGCTTCCGGAGGCGCCACCGCCCCCGAAAGAGCCGCCGCCGCCGGAAAAGCCACCGCCGGAAGATCCGCCGCCCCAGCCGCCACCGGCCATGCCACCGC
Source organism: Aureimonas altamirensis (assembly GCF_001463885.1). Taxonomy (GTDB): domain Bacteria; phylum Pseudomonadota; class Alphaproteobacteria; order Rhizobiales; family Rhizobiaceae; genus Aureimonas; species Aureimonas altamirensis. The sequence goes on from NZ_BBWQ01000022.1 coordinate 123,129, forward strand.
CTGCCATGCCGCCGCCCCAGTATCCCGCGTTGCCGCGCCTGCGCCGGCCCGACCGCCCGCCGAACTCCATTCCCATGAACCTGCGGCGTCCGCCCGGCAGTTTCGTTCCGAACATCTGCGCCAGCATCATCAGCACCACTGGGCCGAAGGCCGTGGCCAGGATGAACAGCACGACGGCAAGGCTTATCCAGTCGTCGACGCCCTCGCCGTTCCAGCCGGCGTTGCGCTCGGCGCGCGCCCGGACCTCGTCTGCGTTGCCCGACAGGATGGAGACGATGGCGTCGGCCCCCGCGGCGATGCCGCCGGCAAAGTCGGCGCTGCGGAAGCGGGGGAGGATGTCATTCTCGATGACGATGCGGGACAGCGCGTCGGTCAAGGTTCCTTCCAGCCCGTAGCCGACCTCGATGCGCACCTGGCGCTCGTCCCGCGCGACAAGCAGCAAAACGCCGTTGTTTTCGCCCTCCTGGCCGATACCCCAGTGCCGCGCCAGCCGGTTTGCGAAGTCCGCGATCTCGTAGCCCTGCAGGTTCGGCACCGTGGCCACGACGAGCTGGTCGGACGATGACGCCTCATGCGCGGCCAGCCGCGCTTGCAGTGCCTCGGCCTGCGCACGCGTCATCATGCCGGCGGCATCGACCACCCGCCCGCTGAGCACGGGAAAATCCTGTGCGAAGGCCTGCGGGGACAAGAGCGCCAGCACCAGGGCCAGCATGACGCCCCATGTGCGGGCAAAGCGCCCGAGCGTGTCCATGGACCGTGTCACGCCGGGCGGCTCAATTGGTGCCGAAGTTGACGCTGGGCGGGGTCGCGGCACCTTCGGTGGCCTCGAACGCCTGCATCGGCTCGGCCTCGGGATAGAGAATACCCGCGATCCAGCGGCCGGGAATGGTGCGCAACTCCGTGTTGTAGACGCGAACCCGCTCGATATAGTCCCGCCGCGCCACGGCGATCCGGTTTTCAGTGCCTTCGAGCTGGCTTTGCAGGGCCAGGAAGTTCTGGTTGGACTTCAGGTCCGGATAGCGCTCGACGGTCACCAGCAGGCGCGACAGCGCGCCGGACAGCTCGTTCTGCGCGGCCTGGAACCGCTCGACGGCGGCCGGGTCGGTCAACTGGTCGGCGTTGATGGTGGTCTGCGTGGCCTTGGCGCGCGCCTCCACCACCGCTGTCAAAACCTCGCGCTCCTGCGCGGCGAAGCCGCGCACCGTCTCGACCAGGTTGGGAATCAGGTCGGCGCGGCGCTGATACTGGTTCTGCACCTCGGCCCATGCGGCCTTGGCTTGCTCTTCGTAGGTCGGAACGTTGTTGACGCCGCAGGCGCCTAGCAGCGGCAGAAGAACTGCCAGCAGCACCCATGCAAGGGGGCGCATTGGACGACCACCGGTCAGGGAAATGGCATTCGACATGGACGAGTCGCCTCAAGCAGATGGATCATCCCACCATACAGCGCGTTCGACGGCGGGTGTAGTGCGCCGGCACAGATCACCCCAGGAAGATGTGCCGGCCGAGGCACACCAAAAGGATGATGATGCACCACAGCGATGCGGAAGCGGTCACGATCCACATCAGATTGCTCATGGAGGCGCATCCCCTTCCGCTCCTTGTCGAGCGCATTGGACACCAAACCGGTGTACCGTTCGCAAACCGAAAGGGTTTCCAAACAGGAAAGATCGTCCATCGAGTGCACCGCAAAAATCCAGCGGGATCGAACTCCTTTCCAAATTGTTAATAGCATCGAATACCTGTCGGGCCTCGTCCAGGCCATGCGGGTCTTACGATCGAACAGGAGTTGGACATGAAGCGCATTCTTGCTGCCGCCGTCTTTGCCCAGGCCGCCCTTATGGGCCCCACCATCGCCCATGCCGCCGATATCGGGGGCTATGCACCGGCCGAACCCTACCCCGAAGTCGTCGAGCGCGATGGCGTGCGCATCGGCTACCTGACCTGCGATGTCGGCGGTGGTGTCGGCTACGTCCTGGGCTCCGCCAAATCCTTGGATTGCACGTTCCAGTCCACCACCGGCGCGCGCACATCGGAAGTCTACACCGGCGTCATGCGCAAGATGGGCGTGGACCTCGGCTTCACCACGCGCGGACAGCTCGTCTGGGCCGTCTTCGCGCCTACCGCCGGCTACCACAAGGGCTCTTTGAGCGGCGTCTATCAGGGTGCGACCGTGGAAGCGACGCTGGGCGCCGGCGCCGGTGCCAATCTTCTGATCGGCGGCACCGCCGGCTCCATTCAGCTTCAGACGATCAGCGTCAGCGGCCAGCTCGGCCTGAACGCGGCAGCCACCGGCACGTCGGTGACGTTGACGCCGGCGGCCTGAACCGCATTGAAATCGCCATGCCGCGCCTTGGCGCGCGGCATGGCCAGACAGGTCAGCGGTTCAGCCGCGCGGCATGCCAGGCGATGTGGTCGTCCATGAAGGTGGATATGAAGCTGTAGGAGTGGTCGTACCCCTCCCGCATGTTCAGCGTCAGCGGAATGCCGGCCTTTTCGCACGCGGCCTTCAGAATATTGGGCTTCAGCCCCGTTTCCAGGAACTGGTCCGCCGTTCCCTGGTCCACCAGAAATTCGGGAAACCGCTTGCCGTCCTCGATCAGCAGGCATGTGTCGTACTGACGCCAGGCCATCGCATCGTGGCCAAGATACTTTTCCAGCGCCGGCCGCGACCAGTCCGCCGTGGTGGGATGGACGATGGGCGCAAAGGCGCTGCAGCTACGATAGAGCTCGGGATTTTTAAGGGCGATCGTCATGGCGCCGTGGCCGCCCATGGAGTGGCCGAAAATGCCGTGCCGCGCAACGTCGGCCGGAAAGTTGACCGCAACAAGTGATGGCAGCTCGTCCACCACATAGGAGTACATGCGGTAATTGTCGCGCCATGGCGCCTCTGTCGCATCGACATAGAAGCCGGCGCCCGATCCCATCTGCCAGTTGTCCCCCTCGTCCGGCACGTTCGGCCCGCGCGGGCTGGTGTCCGGCAACACGATGATCAACCGGTGCTCGGCCGCCGCGCGGCGAAACTCTCCCTTGTCCATCGCATTCTGGTGCGTGCAGGTCAGCCCCGACAGATAGGTCAGGACAGGCAGCTTCTCGCCGGGCGCATGCTCCGGCACGAAGACCGCGAACGTCATTTCGCAGTCGGTGGTGCGGGACTGGTGGCGATACACCCCTTGCGTTCCGCCATGCGCCTTCGACGTCGACACCAGATCCATCGCGAATATCCCTCGTCTGTCGTTTCCGTGAAATTGGGCCCGGCCGGCAAGCGGCGGCCGGGCCAGACCGTCAATATAGGACGACGGAACGGATCGACTTGCCCTCGTGCATCAAATCGAAGGCAGTGTTGATTTCGTCCAGCGGCATGGTGTGGGTGATCAGGTCGTCGATATTGATCTTGCCCTCCATGTACCAGTCCACGATCTTCGGCACATCGGTGCGGCCGCGCGCGCCACCGAAGGCCGTGCCTTTCCAGACACGGCCGGTAACGAGCTGGAAGGGCCGCGTCGCGACTTCCTTGCCGGCCTCGGCCACGCCGATGATGATCGATTCGCCCCAGCCGCGATGGCAGCACTCCAGCGCCTGGCGCATCACATTGACGTTGCCCGTCGCGTCGAACGAGAAGTCCGCGCCGCCATCGGTAAGGTCCTGGATGGCCTGCACCACCTTGTCGTTGCCGATTTCGGCCGGGTTGACGAAGTGCGTCATGCCGAACTTGCGTGCCATCTCTTCCTTGCCGGGATTGATGTCCACGCCGATGATGCGGTCCGCACCCACCATGCGGGCGGCCTGCAGCACGTTGAGGCCGATACCGCCGAGCCCGAACACCACCACATTGGCGCCCGGCCACACCTTGGCCGTGTAGATGACGGCCCCGATGCCGGTGGTGACGCCGCAGCCGATGTAGCAGATCTTGTCGAAGGGCGCGTCCTCGCGCACCTTCGCAACGGCGATCTCGGGCAGCACGGTGAAATTGGAGAAGGTCGAGCAGCCCATGTAATGGAACACTTCGCCGCCATGGCAGGCGAAGCGCGACGTGCCGTCCGGCATGACGCCCTGCCCCTGCGTGGCGCGGATGGACGTGCACAGGTTGGAGCGGCGCGACAGGCACGTCTTGCACTGCCGACACTCGGGCGTATAGAGCGGAATCACATGGTCGCCCGGCTTGACGCTGGTGACGCCGGCGCCCACCTCGCGCACGATACCGGCGCCCTCGTGCCCCAGGATCGCGGGAAACTTGCCTTCGGAATCCAGCCCCGACAGCGTATAGGCATCGGTATGGCAGACGCCTGTCGCCATGATCTCGACAAGCACCTCGCCGGGCCGTGGCCCACCGATCTCGACGGTTTCGATGGTCAGGGGCTTGTTGGCTTCCCAGGCAACGGCGGCGCGTGACTGCATTCGGGCGATCCTCATTCATGGATGGTCCGGGCGGGGCAGTCCCTGCCGTTCGCCCTTCAACTGAAGGGATAGCTGATTCGACCCGGCCCGCGCCACCGTGGCGCGCCTGAATTTCGTCAGCGAGCCGCCGGCTGCAGCGCATACCACAGCGACACCGCGTCGATCTGCTCCTGCGTCATGGATACGGCGATGGGCTCCATCACATGCGCATGCGGCCCCCCGTCCCGGTCGCGGTGCTTCCACAGCTGCAACTGCGCGGCCAGGTACCACTCCGGCTGTCCGGACAGATACGGATAGTTGGGGTTGGCGGCGCGCGCCGCAGCGCCATGGCAGGATTGGCAGGCGGCGATCTTGCGGTCGGGCAGGCCGGCTTCGGCGATCGTCCGCCCCAGCTCGGCCAAACCTTCCGCCTCGTAGGGTGGGCCGAAGGCGGAGGCGATATGCACGGTGTCGTCGGTGAGCTGCACTTCCAGCGTGCGGTCCGCCGCGACGCTGCCGCGCGGCAGACGGGCCTTGCCCTCTTCGCCGACCGTTGCACCGAAGGGCCTGTCGAAGGAGGCGGCACCGTCCCGCGCGGGCGGGGTCTGGTCCGCATACCATTCGGCCAGCCGCGCCAGCATCGCATCGTCGTGGATGCTGGCTGCCGGTTGCATGATGCCGCTTTCGCGGCTGCCGACGGCAAACGCCTTGAGATTGGCCAGAAGATAGGCCGGAGACTGGCCCGCGATCACCGGCACCGAGCCGGCCGGCGGCTGCCCCGCGCCATCCATGCCATGGCAGCGCGCGCAGCCGGCCAGCGCGGTTTCGAACGGGTCGTCGCCAAGCCCCGTACCGGCAAATGGCCCTTCGCCGAAGGCGAGCGCCCGGTAGCTGGCTTCGTCCAGCGTCGGAAGCGTCCGCAGGAAGGCCACCATGGCCCAGACCTCGTCGGGGCGCGACTGCGTGGTCCATGCGGGCATGCCGGAATATTTGATGCCGTGCCGGACGATCCAGAACAGTTCGCGGTCGCGCCACGTGCCGATCTTGTCGCCCAGAGGCGGGGGTGGCGGCATCATCGCGGTCATGGCAGCGGATTGAGGCTCTCCCGGCGCGCCATGGCAGGCGACGCAATTTGTCTGGAAATGCCCGGCCCCGCGCCGCACCAGCGCCGGGTCCGACAGGCTGACGCCCTCCGGAACCTTGATACCGATGGACTGCGTGTCCACGGCATTGCCCATCGTCCAATGCAGGAACCAGCCCACGGGCGCGTAATGGCCGGTATTGGCCGCAATGGACACGAATCCCGACCACCCTACGGCCAGCGCGGCGATGCCCGCAGCGATGCAGGCCAGGAACAGGCGCTTCCATGTCAGGGTTACGGACAGTTTCATCGGCAATCCACGATCATCAGGGCCGGCAGCGCAGTGAAGACGACCCCCAGAAAGGACAGGCCCGCCAGCAGGAAGGACGAGAACTCCAGGAAGCGTTCGCGCACCTCGGCCGAGTCGCCGTCATGCGGCACGGACCCGCCATTGGCACGCCATTCCGAGATCGCCCGCCAGCCGATGACGCCGCAGGCGCAAAGCGCCGCAACGGTCAGAACGAGGATCAGCACCCGGACGCCGCCGATGGGCTCGAAAACGGCGACATTGGGTGCGCATTGCCACGCCGCCGCCACGTAGCAGACCAGAAAGTGCACCGCCCAGATGGTGGGCGTTGCGATCAGCGTCCAGAGATTGTCGCGCGTGCGGTTGCTGACGGCCATCAGGCGGCTCCTGCGGCAAGCGGCACGAGCACCAGCGTCGCCACGGTAATCAGCGCCGTTGCCGCCAGGAAGTGGAAATACAGGCGGACATTGGCAAGGTCGATGTCGTAGCGCGGCGTCAGGCGGCCCGTCAGCGTGCCGGCCAGGCAGAACCCAAGCATCAGCGCCCCAACCGCGCCGTGCAGCGCCGTCCAGATGGCCAGCAACCAGACGATGGCCGGATAGACATGGGCGCGCGGCGCCATGCCGGTGACGTACGGCCCGTAGAGCAGCGCGGCCGAAGCGGCCAGCACCAGCACGATGCCGGCAGCCAGAAGCACACGGGCCGTCGATACCGCGCCGGCCCGCAGCCGCAGATGCGACAGGATCGCCGCGCCGAAGGCCATCAGGAATAACGCCAGCGAAACGCCCGGCCATACCGCGCCCGGCCCTTCCAGCTCCGGCCCGGGAAACCGCTCGTGGATGGTCACATAGAAGAAATAACCGAAGACCAGCGACAGGAAGGCCGTCATGTCGCCCAGCATGGTGATGAACATCGCCCACCACGAAACGGACTGCGGACCAGAGACGTAGATGGGCAGGGAGAGGCCCAGCCCGACATCCTTTTCTTCCTTTTCCGGGATGACGCTGGTGGCGCGCCACAGCCAGTGGATGATGGCGGCGACGGCCAGGAACAGCGTGCCGAACATCCACCACCACCAATGAAAGGTGGCTGCGATGAAGCAAGCGCCGAGGAAACCGGCAGCGATCATCGGCACGAAGGACGGCCCGGGGACGCGCAGGCACTGGACCGGCTCCGCATCGAGCACGGTGGTCACGATGGTCTCGCGTTTCCCCTCCTCTGCGTCGGGAAGGTAGAAGCGGCCCTTGTCGATATCGTCGATAAAGTTCGGCTGGTCCCAGATGGGGTAGCGCGACGAGATGATGGGAACGGACCGGACACCCCAGGGCTGGTCCGGCACTTCGCCCGCCCATTCCAGCGTGCCGGCGTTCCAGACGTTGCGGTCGGCCAGCGGCCCCTTGCGCGGACGCAGGACGTCGGCGACGACGATAAGGAAGCCGGCCGCGAAGACGAAGGCGCCGATCGTGGAGACGAGGTTCGGAAGATCGAGGTTGATCCCGGCCGGATAGGTCCAGATGCGGCGGGGCATGCCGATCAGGCCCGAAAGATGCATGGGGAAGAAGGCCGTATTGAAGCCGATGAACATCAGCCAGAAGGCCCATTTGCCGGCGCGCGTCGACAGGCGGCGCGACGAGACGATGGGCCAGTAATAATAAAGGCCGGCGAGGATGGGAAAGAGAACACCGCCGATGATGACGTAATGCAGGTGGGCCACGATGAAATAGGTGTCGTGCGCCTGCCAGTCGAAGGGGGCCAACGCCACCATGACGCCGGTAAGCCCGCCCAGTACGAACACGGCCAGCGAGCCGGACACGAACAGCATGGGCACGCTGTAGATGACGCGCCCCGTCAGGCAGGTGGCAAGGAAGACGAAGATCTGCACGCCGGTCGGAATGGCCACCGCTTCGGAGGCGGCGGAGAAGAAGCCGAGCGAGATGGCCGGCAGGCCGGTGGTGAACATGTGGTGCGCCCACAGCCCGAAGGACAGAAAGCCCGTGCCCACCGCCGCCAGCACGATCCACGAATAGCCGAGCAGCGGCCGCTGCGCGAATGTAGGGATGATCATCGCGAAGAGCGCGATGGACGGCAGGAAGATGATGTAGACCTCCGGATGTCCGAAGATCCAGAACAGGTGCTGCCACAGAAGCGGGTCGCCGCCGCGCTCCGGGTCGAAGAAGGGCCAGTCGAACAGGCGCTCCATCTCGAACAGGATGTCGCCGGCGATCAGCGGCGGAAAGGCGAAAAGGATCATCGCCGCCACCACCAGAACGTACCAGGCATAGGGCGGCATCAGATTGAGCCGCATGCCCGGCGGGCGGCATTTGAGGGTACCGACGATCAGTTCCACAGCCGCGGCGATGGACGCCACCTCGATGAAGGATAGTCCGAGCAGCCAGATATCCGCGCCATAGCCCGGCGTGAACCGCTCCTGGGTGGTCAGCGGCGGATACATGAACCAGCCCGAATCCGGTGCGGAGTCGAAGAAGATCGAGCCGCAGACGAAGATACCGCCGATCAGGAAGCACCAGTAGCCGAAGGCCGACAGGCGCGGAAACGGCAGGTCCCGGGCGCCCAGCATCTGCGGCAGCAGGATGATCGCCACCGCCTCGAAGATCGGCACCGCGAACAGGAACATCATCACCGTTCCGTGCAGCGTATAGACCTGGTTGTAGAAGGTCGCCGTCAGGAAGTCGTTGTCCGGCACGGCAAGCTGAACCCGGATCATCAGGCCCAGCACGCCGGCGAACAGCAGGAAGGCGAAGGCCGTAGCCGTATACCAGACACCGACCGTCGTATTGTTGACGTCGGACCAGTAGCGCCAGCCGGGGGGCGTCTCCCAGGTCGCGATCAGGCGCTTTTCCTGGCCCTTGCGGACGTCCGGATCGTTCTGGTCGCGTGTCGAGGCAGGCGGGATGGCCGTTGTATCGCTCACTTCAGCCCCTCCAGCCATTCTGCGATAGCCGCCACCTCGCCCTGCGGAATCATGCCGAAGGCCGGCATCTCCACGCCTTGCTTGACATGGCCCGGCGCCGCGATGAAGGCGGCAAGATTGGCCGCGCTCATGTCGAGTGTCCCCGCGCCCAGCATGCGGCGTCCGCCGACATGGGTCAGGTCCGGCCCCACGCCGCCCTCGGCCTGCGTGCCGCGCACCGCGTGACAGGCGCCGCATCCATTGGCCATGAAGGCATCCCGCCCGGGAGCCGGCGACGCATCCGCCGGACGGCTCTGGGCCTCGACATAGGCGGCGAAGGCCTCCTTCGAGACGACCCTCACGCGAAACGCCATCTGGGCATGGGCCGTCCCGCAGAACTCGGCGCAGACGCCGTTGAAGACGCCTTCGCGTGTCGGCTCCAGCACCAGTCGGTTGACCCGGCCGGGAATCATGTCGACCTTGCCGCCGAGGGCCGGCACCCAGAAGGAGTGGATCACATCCGGGCTGCCGAGAAGCAGTTCGGTCCGCACGCCGGCCGGCAGCCACAACTCGTTGGCGCTTTCGACGCCTGCGCGCGGCAAGGCGCGCTGCACGCCCGGCTCGGCGGGCGTATCGTAGAAGATGCGCCACCAGAAGCGCTCCCCCGAAACGGCGATCCGCATACCCTCGCCCTCGCGCCGCAGTTCCGGCATCAGCCAAAGGCCGAAGGCGAGCAGCAGGGTCAGGGTCACGACGGGAAAGGCGACGCCGCCCCACACGATCAGTCGGACGCCGGCGCGTTCATGATGCGCGCCGGGATGCGCCCGCGTGGCGTAGATGCTGATGCCCATGACGAAGAGCCAGATCAGCACGGCGCCACCCAGCATCCAGAAGAACAGGGTGTTGACGGCAGCGGACTCGGTTCCGGCGGACAGGAAGGTCGATTGCGGGCTGCCGCAGCCGCCAAGGCCCGTCAGCATGGCGCCCGTCAGCGCGCAGACTCCCAGTGTGTACCGTCGCTGTTTTGGCATGCGCGCCCGATGATCCCCGTCTTGTGATCTGAAGATAGCGCCAGGTCACGATCCGGCGAGATGCTGGAATGGTTCAAGGCCGTCTGTGTGGTGGACAAGCTTGAAATCGACTTTACCTGCCAGCGGCGAAGCGTATGATTGGATCGATCCAACCGCGTGGCGGAATGCCGCCGGTCCCATCGTTCGGGAGGCGACGGGTGAGTGAAAAATCCAAGGCAGGGCGCGTTCCGACGCTTGTCGATGTCGCCGCCGAGGCTGGCGTATCGCGCGCGACGGCGTCGCTTGTGCTGCGCGGCAGCAAGGCGATCACGCCCGCCACGCGCAGCCGTGTCGAGGCGGCGATGCAAGCCCTCGGCTATGTCTACAATCGCAACGCCGCAAGGCTGCGCGCGCACAGTACGCAGACCGTCGGCGTCATCCTGCCCAACCTGACCAATCCGTTTTTCGCAACCCTTCTGGCGGGCGTGGAATCGCAGGTCGAGCCGGAAGGCTTTTCCGTCCTTCTCGGTAATTGCAACGAAGATCCCGATCGGCAGGACCTCTTCGTCAACCGCATGCGGGAAAACGGCGTCGACGGCTTCATCGTCTGCCCCGCCGACAGGACCGAGCGCGCTTCCCTGCAACGATTGACCGCCAATGCCATCCCTCTGGTGCAGATATTGCGCAGGGTGGACGGGGCGGACAGCGATTTTGCCGGGGTCGACTTCATGGCGTTGACGGCGGATGTCGTCCAACGGCTGGTTGCCCTTGGCCACAGGCGCATCGCCTTCGTCTCGGGCAACATGGATCACAGCGTACAGCGCGAGCGCATACAAGGGTTCCGCGCCGGCATGAAGGCGGCCGGACTGGACGCTTCCCTCGTCATATCCATTCCACTCACGCATGCGGACGGGCGCGCCAGCGCCCCCTTCCTGATGCATCGCGCAACGCCGCCGACGGCCATCCTGTGCTTCAACGACGTGGTTGCGCTGGGCCTGCATCGCGGGCTGCAGGATCTCGGCCTTTCCATCGGCCACGACGTGTCGCTGGTCGGGATCGACAATGTCGCCGAATGCGACCTGATGGTTCCAGGCCTTGCCTCGGTGGAAACCGCGCCCTTCCGCATCGGCGCCGCTGCGGGCGAACTCTTCCTGCGGCGTCTTGCCGCGCCGGAAGCCCCCACGAGTGCCCGGTTCGAGGAGACGGCATTCGTGTCGCGGCCATCCTGCGGACCGGCCGCGTCTTGACGACAGCCAGAAAACTTCGTTAGATCGATCTAACGAAGTGATGGCCGGCGCGGTTGGGAGACTGCATATTGGCTGGCATCACTGGGGAGGCCACGGTGTATCAGCTCAATTTCGCGCCCGTATTCGACAACATGGACCGGCTTCTGGCCGGCGCCTGGACCACAGTGCAATTGTCCTTTTCGGCAATGGTGATCGGCCTGGTGCTGTCCATCGCCTGCGCTATCGGCAAGCTGGCCGGGCCGCGCCCGCTGCGATGGGTGATCGACCTCTACATCGAAATCATCCGCAATACGCCGTTCCTGGTCCAGATCTTCTTCATCTATTTCGCCCTGCCATCGCTGGGCATCCGTTTCTCTCCCAATACGGCGGCGCTGGTAGCACTGGTGGTCAATGTCGGCGCCTATGCCACGGAGATCATCCGGGCCGGCATCGAATCCATCCAGAAGGGGCAGGTCGAAGCCGGCGTTGCGCTGGGGCTCTCGCGCCCGCAGATCTTCCGCTACATCATCATCAAGCCGGCCCTGCGCACGGTCTATCCCGCGCTGACCAGCCAGTTCATCTATTTGATGCTGAACACCAGCGTCGTCTCCGTCATCTCGGCGACGGATCTTGCGGCGGCGGGCAACGACATCCAGTCGCAGACCTTTACCGCCTTCGAGGTCTACCTGGTGATCACCGGTATCTACCTGCTGTTGTCGCTGGCCTTTTCGGGGCTGTTCAGCGTCGTGCAGCGCCTTGCCTTCAACTATCCGCTGAGCCGCTGAGGAGGACGCAGCCATGATCCGCCCCTTCGGCATCAACGAAGCCTGGTTCATCTTCACCGCCATCGAGTGGACGCTTGCGCTGTCTGCCGTCGCCTTTGCGGGCGGGGCCGTCGGCGGGCTGCTCGTGGCACTGGCGCGCGTGTCCAAAAGCCGCCTTTTGAATGTTCCGGCGCTGGCCTTCATCCGGCTGTTTCAGGGCACGCCGCTGCTCATGCAGCTCTTCCTCACCTATTTCGGCCTGCGCATGCTGGGCCTCGGCCTTGGCCCTTGGACGGCCGCTGCGATCGCGCTGACGCTTCACGCCTCCGCCTTCCTGGGGGAAATCTGGCGCGGCTGCATCGAGGCCGTGCCGGAAGGGCAGAGCGAGGCGAGCTGGGCGCTCGGCCTGTCCTACTTCGACAGGATGCAATCGGTGGTGCTGCCACAGGCGGCGCGTATTGCGGTGGCTCCCACCGTCGGCTTCCTGGTGCAGCTCATCAAGGGTACGTCGCTGGCCTCCATCATCGGCTTCGTCGAGTTGATGCGCGCCGGACAGATCGTCAACAACGCGACCTTCTCGCCCTTCAAGGTCTACGGGCTCGTCGCGCTCATCTATTTCTTCCTGTGCTGGCCGCTGTCAATTCTCGCGCGGCGCATGGAAGGGCGCTACGCCGCCATGGCCAAGCGCTGACCCATACCAGTCGGGCCCGGCAGGCGCCGGGCCGAACCAACAACCCGGGAGGTACCTCATGAACACGGTCGCAAGGGCTTTCGCAGCCGGCTTTACGGCGCTGATCGCATGCACAACCGCATTGGCGCCGGCCAAGGCGCAGACGGTGGAAGAGATCAAGCAGCGCGGCGCCGTCAATATCGGCATGCTGGTGGATTTCCCGCCCTTCGGCATCCTGGACCTCAACGGCCAGCCCGACGGCTACGACGCCGACGTGTCCAAGCTTCTGGCGGAAGACCTCGGCGTGGACGTGAACATCGTTCCGGTGACGGGGCCGAACCGCATTCCCTATCTTCTGTCGGGGCAGGTCGACGTGCTGGTCGCCTCGCTCGGCATTTCGCCCGAGCGCGCGCAGCAGGTCGATTTCTCGCAGCCTTACGCCGGCATCGAGATCTTCGTCTTCGGCGACAAGGACGTCGCGGTGGCGGATGCCGCGGCCCTGACCGGCAAGAATATCGGCGTTGCCCGCGCCTCGACGCAGGATGTCGCGGTGACGGCCATCGCGCCCGAGGGCACCACGATCCAGCGTTTCGATGACGATGCGTCCGCCGTACAGGCCCTTCTGTCGGGGCAGGTGCCGCTGATCGGCGTGTCCAATGTCGTGATCGCCCAGATCCAGCAGACGGCGCCCGACCGCTTCGACGAGAAGTTCAGCCTGCGCCAGCAGGTGCAGGGCATCGCCACCCGCAAGGGGTCGGACGAATTCCTCGCCTATGTGAACGACTTCATCAAGCGCAAGAAGGAAGACGGCTCGTTGAACGAGATCCACGAGAAGTGGCTCCAGCAGCCTCTGCCCGACTTCATCGCGCAGGCTTCGGAGTAATCGTGGCGGTTGCCGCCGGGGAGGATCGGATCATGACTGACGAAAGCGGCCCGGACACCGCCTCCCAGGCGGTCGTCATGGAGCAAGTGGAAAAATACTACGGCGATTTCCACGCCCTGAAGAACATCAACCTCGATGTCGCCAAGGGCGAGAAGATCGTGTTGTGCGGCCCTTCCGGATCGGGCAAGTCGACGCTCATCCGGTGCATCAACCAGCTCGAGCCCGTGCGCTCCGGACGGATCGTGGTGGACGGGATCGAGCTGACCGCCGGCCCTAAGAACGTCGAGGCCATCCGCCGCGACGTCGGCATGGTGTTCCAGCAGTTCAATCTGTTTCCGCACATGACGGTCCTGGAAAACTGCATCCTCGCGCCGATGAAGGTGCGCGGCACCAAGCGTGCCGAGGCAGAGGAAATCGCCCGCAAATACCTGGCGCGGGTGCGCATTCCGGAGCAGGCCGACAAATATCCGGCGCAGCTTTCCGGCGGGCAGCAGCAGCGCGTGGCCATTGCCCGCGCGCTGTGCATGAACCCGCGCATCATGCTGTTCGACGAGCCCACATCCGCCCTCGACCCGGAGATGGTCAAGGAGGTGCTGGACACGATGATCGACCTTGCCAACGAAGGCATGACGATGCTCTGCGTCACGCACGAGATGGGCTTCGCGCGGCAGGTGGCCGACCGCATCATCTTCATGGACAAGGGCGAGATCGTCGAGATCGGCACACCGGGCACGTTCTTCGACAACCCCCGGGAAGAACGCACCCGCGCCTTCCTCGGCCAGATTTCACACTGAGACCTGCCATGAAACCCGCAATCCTTCTGGTCGAGCCGATGATGGACGCCATCGAGCGCGACCTCGATGCCGCCTACACCGTGCACCGCCTGTACGACGCCGCGCAGCAGTCCCGCATCCAGGCGGACCTCGGCACCATCCGTGCGGCGGTTACCGGCGGCGGCACGGGGCTGTCCGCCGAATGGGTCGCGCGGCTGCCGGCACTCGGCCTTATCGCCATCAATGGCGTCGGAACCGACAAGGTGGACCTTGCCGAAACCGCCCGGCGCGGCATCCACGTGTCGACCACGCCCGGCGTCCTGACCGGCGATGTCGCGGACATGGCGATGGCGCTGCTTCTGGCGGTGATGCGGCGCATCGTGGACGGCGACCGGATGGTGCGGGATGGGCGCTGGGCAGCCGGCGGCCAACTGCCGCTGGGCAGCCGGCTGGGTGGCCGCAAGCTTGCCATCCTGGGCCTCGGGCAGATCGGACGCGCCATTGCCAGGCGTGCCGAGGCTTTCGATGCCGAGATCCTTTACTGGAACCGCTCGCCCGTCGAGACGCCGTCAGGCTGGACCTGCATCGATACGCCGGAGCGGCTTGCCGCCGAGGCCGACATACTGGTTGTCGCCGTCGCCGCGACCCCGCAGACCGAAAGCATCGTTTCAGCCGCCGTGCTGGACGCGCTCGGCCCGAACGGCATCCTCGTCAATGTCGCGCGCGGCAATGTCGTGGATGAAGCGGCGCTGCTCAGCGCCCTGCAGCAAGCGCAGATCGCCGCGGCGGGGCTGGACGTCTTCCGCAACGAACCGACCATCGATCCCGCCTTCGCAAGGCTCGACAACGTCGTGCTGGCACCGCATCAGGGCAGCGCCACCGTTTCCACCCGCGAGGATATGGGCGCGCTGGTGCTGGCAAACCTTGCCGATCATTTTGCCGGACGCACCCCGCGCACCTCGGTCAATGCCGACAGAATCCAGGAGACACATAGCGCATGATCGTCCGCCAGGCGTTTTTTCGCGGCACCATCACACCCGGCCGCGAGGCCGAATTCCGTGCCTTCGTGCTGGATCGGCTCAAGCCGCTGTGGCTGACCTTCCCGGGGATGGCAGATCTTCGCATCCAGTTCGAGACGACGCGTGACGAGGGCGCCGAACCGATCCCGCTGGCGCTGGCAATGGTCTTTCCGGATGCCGAGGCTCTGGCACAGGCGCTGCAGGCGCCTGTCCGTTTCGAAAGCCGAGGCGTGACGGCCGAGCTGATGCAGATGTTCGATGGCCGGATCGAGCACCACGTCTTCGACGCCGCCTGACCGGCGCGCGCCTGGACCGGGAGATTGCTGCCGGGCTCAATCTCCGGTCCGGGCGGCGGTGTCGTACGACCAGCCCCATTGGGTGATCTCCGGCATGTCCTCGCCATATTCGCGCGTGTAGCGCTTGTGCTCTTCCAATTTGCGGTTGAACACCTCCACCGCATCGGCCGCACGTTCGGCCAGGCCCGGCACGCGGCGGATCGCCTCGAGCGCCAGGTGAAACCGGTCCAGCCCGTTCATCACCACCATGTCGAAGGGCGTCGTCGTGGTGCCCTCTTCCACGAAGCCGCGCACATGCATGTTGGCGTGGTTCGTCCGCGCATAGGTGAGGCGATGGATGAGGTAGGGATAGCCGTGATAGGCGAAGATGACCGGCTTATCGGTGGTGAACAGTGCGTCGAAATCCTCGTCGCCGATGCCGTGCGGATGGTCGGACCGGGGTTGCAGCGTCATCAGGTCGACCACGTTGACGACCCGGATCTTCAGATCGGGCACATGCCGGCGCAAAAGGTCCACCGCAGCCATCGACTCCATCGTCGGCACATCGCCGGCCGACGCCATCACCACGTCCGGCTCGCCGCCATCCTCGGTGCCGGCCCAGTCCCATATGCCGATACCCGCCTCGCAATGGCGCACCGCCGCGTCCATGGACAGCCATTGCGGCGCCGGCTGCTTGCCGGCGACGATGACGTTGATGCGGTCGTAGGTCCGCAGGCAGTGATCGGCGACCCACAATAGCGTGTTGGCATCCGGCGGAAGATAGATGCGGACGATATCGGCCTTCTTGTTGGCCACGAGATCGACGAAACCGGGGTCCTGGTGGCTGAACCCGTTATGGTCCTGCCGCCAGACGTGGCTGGTCAGCAGATAGTTCAACGACGAGATCGGTGCGCGCCATTCCAGCTCGCGCGAGACCTTCAGCCATTTGGCATGCTGGTTGAACATCGAATCCACGATGTGGATGAACGCTTCGTAGCACGAGAACAGGCCGTGGCGACCGGTGAGAAGATACCCTTCGAGCCAGCCCTGGCAGCAATGCTCGGACAGGATTTCCATGACCCGGCCGTCCGGCGCCAGATGGACGTCATAGGGCTTCAATTGCTCCATCCAGGCCCGATCCGTCACGTCGAACACGGCGTCCAGCCGGTTGGACGCCGTCTCGTCCGGACCGAACAGGCGGAAATTCTTCGTGTCCGCGTTGAGCCGCGCGACCTCGCGTATGAGCGTGCCCATGACGCGGGTGGCCTCGGCGTTGACCGCGCCCGGCCGCGGAACATCGACGGCAAGGGTGCGGTAGTCCGGCATCGCCAGTTCCTGGCGCAGCCTGCCGCCATTGGCCACGGGGACGGCGCCCATCCGGCGGCCTCCCCGGGGTGCGATCTGCCGCAGTTCGGGCACCAGCCGCCCCGTTTCGTCGAACAGGGTCTGCGGCTCATAGGAGTGCATCCACTGCTCCAGCAGCTTCAAATGTTCCGCATTCTTCTTCACGTTGGACAAGGGAACCTGATGCGAGCGCCAGAAGCCCTCCACCTTCAGCCCGTCCACCTCCTTCGGTCCGGTCCAGCCCTTGGGGCTGCGCAACACGATCATCGGCCAGTGCACGGGGCCCGAGCCGGAGCCGCTGCGCGCCTTTTCGCGGATGCGTGCGATCTCGTCGAAGCATGTATCCAGCGCCGCCGCCATGGCTTGGTGCATGGGGGCGTGCTCCTCGCCGCAGACGAAGATCGGGCGGTAGCCGTGGCCTTCGAATATCCTGGCGATGTCGGCATCGTCCATCCGGCCCATCACGGTGGGATTGGCGATCTTGTAGCCGTTGAGATGCAGGATCGGCAGCACCGCGCCATCGCGGGCCGGGTTCAGGAACCGGGCCGACTGCCACGAACCCGAAAGCGGTCCGGTTTCGGCCTCGCCGTCGCCGACGACGCAGGCCACCACGAGGTCCGGGTTGTCGAAGGCAGCCCCGAAGGCATGCAGAAGCGCGTAGCCGAGTTCGCCGCCCTCATGGATGGAGCCGGGCGTTTCCGGGGCGGCGTGGCTGGGGATGCCGCCCGGAAAGGAGAACTGCCGGAACAGTTTGCGGATGCCGTCTTCGCTTTCCGGGACGTCCGGGTAGATCTCGCTGTAGACACCTTCCAGATAGGTGTTGGCGACCATGCCGGGTCCGCCATGGCCGGGCCCGCAGACATAGAGGATCTCTTCGTCGCGCCGGGCGATGATGCGGTTGAGATGGACATAGATGAAGTTCAGGCCCGGCGTCGTGCCCCAGTGGCCCAGAAGCCGCGCCTTGACGTGGTCGGCCGTAAGCGGCTCCTTCAGCAGCGGATTGTCCAGCAGGTAGATCTGCCCCACCGACAGGTAGTTGGCAGCCCGCCAGTAGCGATCGATCAACGACAGCTCGGCTTCAGAAAGCGTACCGGTTCCGTGCGACGACGTCTGGTCCATGGATCTGTATCCCTTCCGTGTTGCGCATAGACTAAGGCACCGGCCCCGGATTGACAGCCTCGATGCCGCTGATAATATGAACGAACGATCATTTTCTGGCTGCGCGCGTGTCGTATCTGAAGGGGCTCCAGACTGCGTCCACCATCCGCAAAGAGGCCGAGCGCCTGTTCGCGGCGCGCGGTTATGCGGCCGTTTCCATGCGCGACATCGCCGAGGCGGTCGGCATCCGGGTCGGTGGTCTGTACAATCATTTCGCCACCAAGCAGGACATCCTGCGCGACCTTCTCGTGCGGCACATGGACGAGTTGCTTGCGGCGTGGGCGCAGGCAGACCCGTCGGATGCCCCGGCAGCGGCACGGCTGACGGCCTTCGCGCGCTTTCACATCCGCTACCACTTCGAGCGGCCGGACGCCGTCTTCATCGCCTACATGGAACTGCGCAATCTGGAGCCGGCCAATTTTGCCGTGGTCGAGGGCCTGCGGCGCAGCTACGAGGGGCGGCTTCGGGCCATCCTTTCCGAGGGGCGCGGGCTTTTCCAGGTTGCGGACGAGGCCGTCGCGACGCGCGCGCTGATCGCCATGCTGACCGGCGTCACCACATGGTTTCGCCCGGGCGGGCGGCTGAGCATAACGGACATCGAGACGATCTACGTGGATATGGCGCGTCGGAGCGTGGGCCTGCCGGCCCTCTCCGACGACGAAGATACCGTGCGGGAGGACAGTGCACATGTATGAGGGCGGACTGCAATTCGGCCATGGCGAGGATATCGCGGCCCTGCGGGATATGGTGCGGCGCTTTGCGCAGGAGCGGATCGCGCCGCGCGCCGAAGAGATCGACCGCACCAACACCTTTCCCAACGAGCTGTGGGCGGAAATGGGGGCCCTCGGCCTGCTGGGGCTGACGGTCGAGGAAGAGTATGGCGGTTCGGGCCTCGGCTATCTGGCGCATTGCGTGACTGTCGAGGAGATCAGCCGGGCGTCGGCATCCGTGGGCCTGTCCTACGGGGCGCATTCCAACCTGTGTGTCAACCAGATCCGGCGCAACGGCACGGAAGCGCAGAAGCGCAGATACCTGCCGAAGCTGATCAGCGGCGAGCATGTCGGCGCGCTGGCCATGTCGGAAAGCGGCTCGGGATCGGACGTGGTGTCGATGCGGCTGCGCGCCGAGCGGCAAGGCGACGGCTACGTGCTCAACGGCACCAAGATGTGGATCACCAACGGTCCCGACGCATCCACCCTCGTCGTCTATGCGAAGACCGATCCGGAGGCCGGGCCGCGCGGCATCACCGCCTTCCTGATCGAAAAGGGCATGGCGGGGTTTTCCACGGCGCAGAAGCTGGACAAGCTCGGCATGCGCGGGTCCAACACCTGCGAACTCGTCTTCGAGAACTGCACGGTGCCGGCCGAGAACGTGCTGGGCGCCGTCGGCGGCGGGGTCAAGGTTCTGATGAGCGGGCTGGACTACGAGCGCATCGTGCTGGCGGCCGGCCCGCTGGGCATCATGGCCGCCTGCCTCGACATCGTGGTTCCCTATGTCCACGAGCGCAACCAGTTCGGCCAGCCTATCGGCGAGTTCCAGCTCATGCAGGGCAAGCTGGCCGACATGTATGTGACGGCCAACGCGGCCCGTGCCTATGTGTACACGGTGGCGCAGGCGGCCGACCGGGGGGAAACCAGCCGCAAGGATGCCGCCGGCTGCATCCTCTACAGCGCCGAGGCGGCGACGCAGATGGCGCTGCAGGCCATCCAGGCCCTGGGGGGCAACGGCTATATCAACGAATATGCCACGGGCCGCCTGCTGCGCGATGCCAAATTGTACGAGATCGGGGCCGGCACGTCGGAAATACGCCGCATGCTGATCGGCCGCGAATTGTTCAAGGAAAGCGCCTGATGGCCGCCATCGCCTCCACCCTGTCGCCGCGCTCCGCGCCGTTTGCCGCCAACCGGGCGGCGATGGATGGCCAGCTCGACGCCGTCCGGAAACTGGCGGACCGCGTCCTTGCCGGCGGCGGCGAAGCCGCCCGCCAACGCCATGTCGCGCGCGGCAAGCTGCTGCCGCGCGAGCGGGTGGACCGGCTGCTCGATCCGGGTTCCCCTTTCCTGGAAATCGGGCTACTGGCCGCCAACGGCCAGTATGACGACGCCGTGCCCGGCGCCGGGCTGATCTGCGGGGTGGGCCGGGTGTCGGGCCGGCCGACGATGGTGGTCTGCAACGATGCCACCGTAAAGGGCGGCACCTATTATCCGCTGACGGTCAAGAAGCACCTGCGGGCGCAGGAGATCGCATCGGAAAACGACCTGCCATGCGTCTATCTGGTGGATTCCGGCGGCGCGAACCTGCCCAACCAGGACGAGGTGTTTCCCGATCGCGACCATTTCGGCCGCATCTTCTACAACCAGGCCAACCTGTCGGCGCGCGGCCTGAAGCAGGTGGCCGTGGTGATGGGCTCCTGCACGGCCGGCGGGGCCTACATCCCCGCCATGAGCGACGAGACCATCATCGTTCGCGACCAGGGCACCATATTTCTGGCCGGCCCGCCCCTGGTGCGCCAGGCCACCGGCGAGGTCGTTTCCGCCGAAGAGCTCGGCGGCGGCATGACGCATGCCCGGCTGTCGGGCGTCGTCGATCATCTGGCCGAAAACGACGAGCATGCGCTGTCGCTGGCGCGCGCAGCCATCGCGGCGATGAACGGCAGGCCCGGCTGCCATGCCGAGTGCCTGCCGGTGGAAGCACCTTTGTACGATCCGGCCGAGCTGCCCGGCATCGTGCCGGCCGATGCGCGCACGCCCTATGACATACGGGAGGTGATCGCCCGGATCGTCGATGGCTCGCGCTTCGACGAGTTCAAGCGGCTCTACGGCGAGACGCTGGTATGCGGCTTCGCCCATATCCACGGCATGCCGGTCGGCATCCTGGCCAATAACGGGGTGCTTTTCTCGGAAAGCGCCATGAAGGGCGCCCACTTCATCGAATTGTGCTCCCAGCGGAAGATACCGCTGCTGTTTCTGCAGAACATTACCGGATTCATGGTGGGCCGCGCCTATGAGGCAGGCGGCATCGCCAAGCACGGCGCCAAGCTGGTCACCGCGGTGTCCAGCACCGCGGTTCCGAAGATCACGATGATCGTCGGCGGCTCGTACGGCGCGGGCAATTACGGCATGTGCGGGCGCGCCTTTTCGCCTCGCTTCCTGTGGAGCTGGCCCAATGCGCGCATTGCGGTGATGGGCGGCGAGCAGGCGGCCGGCGTGCTGGCCACGGTGCGCCGCGAGGGTCTGGAGCGCAAGGGCCAAAGCTGGAGCGCGGAGGCGGAAGCCGAGTTCAAGCGCCCGACCATCGACCTTTTCGAGCGGCAGAGCCATCCGCTCTACGCCACGTCGCGCCTGTGGGACGACGGCATCGTGGACCCGGCCAAAAGCCGTGACGTGCTTGGCCTGTCGCTGGCGACGGCGCTGAATGCGCCCGTGGCCGATACGCGCTTCGGCCTGTTCCGGATGTGAGGGAGAGCATCATGTTCGATACGATCCTGATCGCCAATCGCGGCGAAATCGCCGTGCGCGTCATCCGCACCGCACGGCGCATGGGGCTTGCCACGGTGGCGGTCCATTCCGATGCCGATGCCGGTGCGCCGCATGTCCGGCTGGCCGACAAGGCGGTGCGCATCGGGCCCGCGGCGGCGGCGGAAAGCTATCTGCGCGCCGACGCCATCATCGAGGCCGCATTGGCCACCGGGGCTGGCGCGATCCACCCCGGCTACGGCTTCCTGTCGGAGAACCCCGATTTCGTCGAGGCGGTCGAGGCTGCCGGCATCACCTTCATCGGGCCCGACGCACCAGCCATCCGCGCCATGGGCCTGAAGGACGCCGCCAAGCGGCTGATGGAACAGGCCGGCGTGCCGGTCGTGCCGGGCTATCACGGGTTGGAGCAGGATGCGGATCTTCTGTCCGCGGAGGCGGCGCGCATCGGCTTTCCGGTACTCGTCAAGGCGCGCGCCGGCGGCGGCGGCAAGGGCATGCGGCGCGTCGACCGCGCCGACGACTTCGCCGCCGCACTCGAAGGGGCTCGGCGGGAGGCGCAATCCGCCTTCGGCGACCCGGCCTGCCTGATCGAGAAATATGTCCAGCGGCCAAGGCATATCGAAATCCAGGTCTTCGGCGATACGCATGGCAACGCGGTCCATCTGTTCGAGCGCGACTGCTCGTTGCAGCGGCGCCACCAGAAGGTGATCGAGGAAGCGCCGGCGCCCGGCATGACGGACGACATGCGCGAAGCCATGGGCGCCGCCGCCGTGCGCGCCGCGCGCGCCATCGCCTATCGCGGCGCGGGCACCGTGGAGTTCATCGTCGACGGGTCCGACGGGCTGCGCCCCGACCGGTTCTGGTTCATGGAAATGAACACCCGCCTGCAGGTGGAGCATCCCGTCACCGAGGCCATCACCGGGCTCGATCTGGTGGAATGGCAGATCCGCATCGCCGCTGGCGAGGCGCTGCCCCTGGCGCAGGAGGATATCTCCATGCGCGGGCATGCAATGGAGGCAAGGATCTACGCCGAAAACCCCGCAAAGGGCTTTCTGCCGGCCATCGGAACGCTCGATTGCCTGGAGTTTCCGGAGGGCGTGCGCATCGACAGCGGCGTTCGGCAGGGCGATGTGGTGACACCGAATTACGACCCGATGATCGCCAAGCTGACGGCGCATGGAGAAAGCCGCGCGGCTGCACTGGGCAGGCTGCGCACGGCCTTGCGGCAGACGCGCATCTGCGGGCTCGCCAACAATGTCGCCTTCCTTGAAAAACTCGTCGCCGAGCCGGACTTCAAGTCCGGTGCCATGGACACCGGCCTGATAGAGCGGGTCCTGCCGTCGCTGCTGCCGCCGGCAGAGGCGCCGCCCCTCGCCTATGCCCTGGCTGCCATGGTGCTCCAGGACCGCTTTGCCGCGCCGGCCGACGTCGCCGGCCCGTGGGGCACGCTCGACGGATTCCGCATTTTCGGAACGGCGGTCATGCCCATCCGGGTGGAGATCGACGGCCGCATCGTGGAATTGCGGTCCGAGGGCGGCGACGGACATTACCGGATACTGCAGGAGGGCGCCTCCCACACGGTCGACATCGTCGAGCACGGTCCGGAGCCGCTTGTCCGGATCGACGGGATCGCCCGCCGCTTCGGCTGGCGACGAAACGGGTGGACGGCAACGCTGTTCATCGACGGAGAAAACTTTGTGGCGACGCGCCCGCAACCCGGCCTGTCCGAAGGCCCGGCTGACGGTGCGGGCGTTATCCTTTCACCCATGCCGGGCACTGTCCGCGTCGTATCCGCCGTGCCGGGGCAGGCCGTGCAACGGGGCGCGGCGCTGATCGTGGTGGAGGCGATGAAGATGGAGCACACATTGACCGCCCCACGCGACGGCATCGTCGAGGCCGTCTTCGTAAACGTCGGCGACAGAGCCGATGACGGCATGGTGCTTCTGCGCCTTCAGGAGGACGATGCCGCATGACCCATGTGACGATCGTGGAGATGAGCCCGCGCGACGGGCTGCAGAACGAGAAACGCACCGTGCCCACCGCCGACAAGATCCGGCTGGTGGACATGGCGTCGGCCTGCGGCTTCGAACGGATAGAGGCTGCAAGCTTCGTTTCGCCCCGCTGGGTGCCGCAAATGGCCGATGCGGCCGAGGTCCTGGCCGGCATCGACCGACGCCCCGGCACGCGCTATGCAGCGCTGACCCCCAACGCAAAGGGCTTGGAAGCGGCGATCGAGGCCCGGGCCGACGAAGTGGCCATCTTCGGGTCGGCTTCGGAAGCTTTCTCCAAAGCCAACATCAACTGCACCATCGCCGAAAGCCTCGAACGGTTCGGGCCCGTGGTCGAACGCGCGCGGCAGGTTGGCTTGCCGGTCCGCGGCTACATATCCTGCGTGGTCGCCTGCCCCTATTCCGGGCCGGTGGAGCCGGCCTCGGTGGCCGATCTGGCGGCCAGGCTTCTGGCGCTCGGCTGCTACGAGGTCAGCCTTGGCGATACGATCGGCGCAGGCACGCCCGATACGGTGGGCGCCATGCTCGATGCGGTGCTGCCGCTGGTTCCGGCCCACCTTCTGGCGGGCCACTACCACGACACCAACGGGCGCGCGCTCGACAATATCGAGGCCAGCCTTGCCCGTGGGCTGCGGGTCTTCGACGCCTCTCTCGGCGGGCTCGGAGGCTGCCCCTACGCACCAGGGGCGAAGGGCAATGTCGATACGATCGCAGTCTGCGACCGGCTCGACCGGCTGGGATATCGCGCCGGGCTGGACCCCGCGCGGCTGACTGAGGCCGCCGCTTTCGCCCGTTCGCTTAGACCGGAGGCCTGACCCCATGGATCATCTGACGCTTGCCGTGGATAGCGCGGGCATCGCGACGCTGACGCTGCACCGTCCTGACAAGCATAACGCCCTGAATGCGGCGATGATCGCCGAGCTTGCCCAGGCGACGCGGCGGATCGCCGATGACGACGGCATAAGGGCGGTGGTGCTGACGGGCTCCGGACGCAGCTTCTGCGCCGGCGCGGACCTGAACTGGATGCGCGTGCAGTTCGATGCGACGCGGTCGGAGCGGATCGACCAGGCCCGCGCGCTGGCATCCATGCTGGATGGGCTCAACCGCCTGCCCAAACCACTGATCGGGCGGATCAACGGGCCGGCCTATGGCGGCGGGCTCGGATTGATGGCCGTCTGCGACGTGGCAATCGCAGCGACGAACGCGAAATTCGCCTTCACCGAAACCCGGCTCGGCATCATCCCCGCGACGATCGGCCCTTTCGTGATGGCCCGCATGGGCGAAGCCGCCGCGCGGCGGGTCTTCTTTTCGGCGCGCCCGTTCGGCCCCGCCGAGGCTGTTGCGCTTGGCCTCGTCGCCGCCGCCGTGGACGCCGAAGCGCTGGACGACGCGGTCATGGCGGAGTTGGCCCCCTATGCCGCAACCGAGCCTTCCGCCGTGGCGCGCGCCAAGGCGCTGACACGCTCGCTGGGGTTGCAGATCGATGCCGATACGCTGGAGCGCACGGCGCAGGCGCTTGCCGACGCCTGGGAAAGCCCCGAGGCGCGCAGACGCATCGGCGCCTTTCTGGCCAGGGGATAGCGGCGGCGCAGGCAATCCATAACCACGGGTTGACATCACGGCTAAAACGAATGATCGTTCGTATCGTCATTCGGAGACGTCATCGTGGTCAGCAGCCTGCGCAAGCGCACCATCGGACAGGGAGAGCATACGGCCGACGCCATACGGCGCGCCGGCCTCGCCCTGATCTATGAGAAGGGCTATGCGGCCGTCTCCATGCGCGATCTGGCGCAGCAGGTCGGCATCGGCCTCTCGTCCATCTACAATCATATCTCCACCAAGCAGGCCCTTCTGGTCGAACTCCTGCTCGGCCACATGAAGGACCTGATCGACGGTCTGCAGCCGGTGCTGGAGGCGCATCGCGCCGAAAGCGGCCGCGACCGCCTTCTGGCCTTTGCCGACTTCCACCTGCGCTATCATCTGACGCGGCGGGTGGAAGTGTTCGTCATCAACTCGGAATTGCGCAGCCTGGAGCCCGCGCATCGCGGGACCGTCATTGCGCTGCGCCGCCGCTACGAAGCGCATCTGGTGGAGATACTGCAGGCGGGCGAAGCCGACGGGACGTTGCGCGTGGAGGATGCGCGCGTCACCGCCTATGCGCTCATCGCCATGCTGACAGGCGTCTGCAACTGGTATCGCCCGGATGGGCGGCTGACGCAGGACGCCATCGTGCACATGCATCTGAACCTGCTGCTTGACGGGCTGGAATGCCGATCCACCGCCGCGGGCATCGCCGACGACAGCGCGGAGGCGCGTCTGCGGGCAGGCTAGACGTATCGGGAAACGGATGGCCGAAGGCGCGCGAAGACGATGCCACGGCCGGGCGAAACGGGAGGGATGGATTGAGCAACGGCAATGGCCCAGTCGCCGCACTGGACTGCGAGGGTGTCAGCCGCTGGTTCGGCGGCCTGCATGCCCTGCGCGAGGTGACCCTGTCTATCGCACCCGGCGAGATCTTCGGTCTCGTCGGGCCGAACGGGTCCGGCAAGACCACTCTCGTCAACGCCGTCACCGGCTTCTACCCGCCCCAGAAGGGCGCCATCCGCCTGTCCGGCCGGGAGATCACCGGAATGCGTCCGCACCGGATCGCGCGGGCCGGCATCGCCCGCACCTTCCAGAACGTGGCGCTGTTCCGGGGCATGAGCGTCGTCGACAATATTCTGATGGGCCGGCACATCTTCATGCGGCCGAGCGCCCTTTCGGCGCTGTTCTATCCGTTCGCGGCGCAGCCGGCCGAGATCGCCAACCGCCGCAAGGTGGAAGATATCATCGACCTGTTGCAACTCGAGAGCGTGCGCGACGAGCATGTGGATACGATTCCGCTCGGTTTGCAGAAGCGGGTTGAGCTTGCGCGCGCGCTGGCGGCGGAGCCGCGTTTCCTTGTGCTGGACGAGCCGATGGCCGGCATGAACCAGGAAGAAAAGGAATACATGGTCCGCTTCATCCTCGATGCGCGGGACGAGCTGGGGCTGACCGTCCTTCTGATCGAGCATCATCTGGACGTCGTCACCGCCATCTGCGACCGCGTCGCGGTGCTGAACAACGGCACCAAGATCGCCGAGGGTCCGTCGCGGGAAGCGATGAGCGACCCGGCCGTGGTGGCCGCCTATATCGGGGGCTTACGCGATGCCGCTTGAGACCGACGAGTCCGATCACCTCATCGCCCTTCTCGCCCGGAATGCCGAACGCCATGGAGGCGACATCGCGCTGATGGAGCGCGACAGGGGCATATGGCAGGAATGGACGTGGAGCGCCTATTGCGACCATGTGCTGTCGCTGGCCGCAGGCTTCGAGGCGGCGGGCGTCAAGGCAGGCGACATCGTGCTGGTCATCGGTGACAATCGCCGTGCCCTGTATGCGGCCATGCTGGCGCTGATCGCCCTGCGCGCCATCCCCTCACCCGCCTATTCCGACGTGAATGCCGACGAGCTGTCCGGCCAGGTGGCGCGCGAGGGCATCACGATCGCCGTCGCGGAAGACCAGGAGCAGGTCGACAAGCTGATGCAGGTGCGACAGGCCAACCCTGCCATGACGCTGATCGCCTACGACGATCCGCGCGGCTTGAAGGGTAACGAACCGGCCGGTGTCGTTGCGCTGGCGACACTGGTGGAGCAAGGGGCGCGCCGGCTCGGCGAAGAGCCCGGCCTGCGCGCCGCCCTGGTGGCCCGCCCGCAGGCGGGCGATATCGCGGTCCTGCTTCACTCGTCCGGCACGACGGGCGTGCCGAAGGGCGTGCCGCTTCGCCATTCCCATGTTCTCAGCGGCGTGCGCAACGCGGCCAATGCCGGCTATTTCGGCGAGGGCGAAGTGCACATGGCCTATCTGCCGATGGCCTGGGTGGGCGATTTCATCTTCTCCATCGGGGCGGCGCTGGCGCTGCGCTTCAAGGTCGCCATACCCGAAAAGCAGGAGACCGCCCTGCACGACCTGCGCGAGATTGCGCCGACGATCTACTTTTCGTCGCCGCGCGCCTGGTCGGCGATGCTGACGCGCATCCAGGTCGGCATGCAGGAATCCACGAAGCTGAAGCGCGCTCTGTTCGATCATTTCACCGGCTTCGCCGTCGCCACCGAGCGCAAGCGGCTCGACGGCAGGCAGCCCGGCATCGGAGCCCGCCTGCACTGGTGGCTGGGGCGCATCCTTGTATTCGCCCCGCTGCTGGACCAGCTCGGACTGTCGCGCGTCAAGCGCCCCTACACGGCCGGCGAGGCCATCGGCGAGGACGTGTTCCTGTTCTTCCGCGCGCTGGGCCTCAACCTGCGCCAGTTCTATGGCCAGACCGAGAATTGCGCGCTTGCCGTCGCCCAGTCGCCGGGCGACCTCAAGCTGCACACGGTCGGCCGCCCCTTTCCCGGCGTGGAGATCCGCATTGCCGATGACGGCGAAATCCTGATGCGCGGCAAAAACGTGTTCGACGGCTACCACCAGAACGAGACGGCCAGCGCCGAGGCCATCCGCGACGGCTGGCTGCATACCGGCGACGCGGGGCATGTGGAGCCCGACGGCCAGCTCGTCGTCCTGGGGCGCGTATCGGAAGTCGTCCATACCGCCGACGGAGAGCGGTACATCCCGACCTATATCGAGAACCGGATGAAGTTCTCGCAGTATATAAAGGATGCCTGCATCATCGGCGAGGGGCGGCCCTATCTGTCGGCGATGGTCAGCATCGATTTCGACGCCGCCGGCCATTACGCGCAGGAACACGGCATCGCCTACACTTCCTATGCCGACCTGTCGCAAAAGCCGGAAATCGCGAGGCTGGTGCGCGGCGTCATCGCCGCGGTCAACAAGCGCCTTCCGGAAAACCTCGCCATCCGCCGCTTCGTGAACCTGCACAAGGAATTCGACCCCGACGATGGCGAGGTGACGCGCACGCGCAAGCTGCGGCGCAACGTCATCGACGCGCATTATGCCCCCATCATCGCCGCGCTCTACGAAGACGGCGACGAAATCCTCTACGAGGCGCGCGTGACCTATGAAACGGGCGCGGAAGGCACGCTCAGCCGTCGGCTCGCGCTGGTTGGCGTGGACAAGCGGGAGAGCGCCTGATGGAGTATTTCATCGAACTGCTGGTCAACGGCGCGCTGACGGGTCTGATGTACAGCCTCGTCGCGCTCGGCATCGTGCTCATCTACAAATCGGCTGGCGTGCCCAACCTTGCGCAGGGCGCCATCGTCATGACGGCCGCCTATGCCGTCTGGCTGCTGGTCGGGGCGGGCCTGCCTCTGTTTGCCGCGATCGCCCTGGCGGCCGTCATCATGTTCGCGCTCGGCCTTGCCGTGGAACGCCTGCTTCTGCGGCGCATGGTGGGCCAGCCGATCATCATGGTCGTCATGCTGACGCTGGGGCTCGAAATCTTCCTGCGCGGCTTCGGGCCCGGCCTTCTCGGCGCCGGCCCGAAATCGCTGGATATCGGGATCGGCCTTGCACCCGTCATCATCGGCGACGTGTTCATCAACCGCGCCTATCTCATCGGCGGCGTGGTGGCGCTGGTCATGGTGGCGGCCTCGCTGCTGTTCTTCCGCACCCGCCTCGGCACCAAGCTGCGCGCCGTCTCGGACGACCATGTCTCGTCCTGGGCGGTGGGCATCTCCGTGGAAAGGGCCATCGGCATCTCGTGGGGGCTTGCCGGCGTGTCGGCCGTGGCCGCCGGCGTGCTGTGGGGCTCGGTCCAGAGCATTGACTGGACCCTTTCGGCATTGCTGTTTCCGGCGGTCGCCGTGGTTATCCTGGGCGGAGTGGACTCCATCTGGGGTGTCCTCGTGGGCGGGCTCGTGGTCGGCATCCTCGGCTCGGTCATACCGGGCTATCTCGACAGCATGGTCGGCGGCGGCACGCGCGATGTCGTCACATCGCTCGTCATCCTCCTCACCATCATGATCCGGCCTTACGGCATCTTCGGCCGCGAGAACATCGAGAGGATCTGAGTTCATGTTCTACCGTCTCGCGGGCGTCCACCACACAAGCTACAAATCGGCCATGCGGCTTTGGCCGGTTCCGGCGGATCGCTGGCAGGTGCTGCTTATCCTGGCCGTGGCGCTGGCGGCGCCCTTCTTCCTGTCCAGCCTTCACCTCGGCTCCTATGTGCTGCCCTGGCTGATCTGGAGCGCGGCCAGCCTTTCGCTAACGCTTCTGATGGGGTTTGCCGGGCAGCTCCATTTCGGCTTCGCCGCCGTCATGGCCATCGGCGCCTATACCTCCATCCACCTGACGCGGGCGGGCCTGCCCTTCGAGCTGGCGTTGATCGGTGCGGGCCTCGTCTCGGCGGTCATCGGCTGCATCTTCGGCGCCGCCGCGCTGCGGGTGAAGGGGCTGTACCTCGTCATGGCGACACTGGCCATGCAGTATCTGGTGGACTGGGTGATCATCAACGTGCCGGTGATTTCGGGCGGCGCGCAGGCGACGCTGCAGACACCATCGGTCAGCTTGTTTTTTATCCCCCTGGACGGGCCGTTCTCGCGCTACTACGCCGCGCTCGCCTGGACCGTGGTGGTAACGCTGTTTCTGCTCAACGTGCAGCGCAGCGCCTTCGGGCGCGCCCTCGTCGCCATCCGCGAAAAGGACTTCGCGGCCGCCGTCATCGGCGTCGACCCGTTCCGCACCAAGCTCGGCGCTTTCTTTACCTCGTCCTTCCTGGGCGGCGTTTCCGGCGCCATCCTGGCCTTCTGCTACTACCGGGCCGTCACGCCCGAGCAGTTCAGCTTCAACATCTCCATCCAGCTCGTGGCGATGGTGCTGGTGGGCGGTCTCGGCAGCGTCATCGGGGCGTTCTTCGGCGCCGGCTTCGTGCTGCTGCTGCCCATCATCCTCACCAACATCGCGGCAGAGCTGTCGGCAGCCGGCTGGCTGCAGGTATCGGCCAACCTGCTCGCCCACCTGCCCCTGATGGTCTACGGCGCGCTCATCGTCGGCTTCCTCGTCTTCGAGCCGCTGGGCCTTGCCAAGATCTACGACAACATCCGCAACACCTTGCTCGTCTGGCCATTCCGCCACGCGAAAAACTAGCCGACCGGCAAAAAAGCCGGCATCTGGGAGGAACCGCAATCATGTCCATGAGGAAGCTTCTGTCGGCAGGGCTTGCCGCCATCGCGCTCCTGGCCGGCCCCGCCGCCGCACAGGAGCCGGTCAAATTCGGCCTGCTCCAGGATTTCACGGCGGTCTATACGTTCGTGACCGGAGAGTACAACCAGGGCCAGCGCGACTACCTGACCCTCGTCAACGAGGAGGGCGGCATCGACGGCACCACCTTCGAGGCCATCGTCCGCGATACGGGCAACCAGCCGCAGCGCGGCATCGAAGCCTACAACCGGGCGCGCGACGAAGGGGCGATCCTGTTCGACTTCCTGTCGACGCCGGTTTCCCGGGCCATCGTCCCATCCGCGTTGCAGGACAAGGTGGTGATGATCACGCCGGTGCACGGGCGCGGCGATGCCTCTGACGGCGAGACCTTCCCCTACGTCTTCCCGGTCATGGCCACCTACTGGTCGCAGGCCGCGATCCTGGCGAAATGGATCGAGGACAATGGCGGCCTCGATGGCAAGAAGATCGCCCTCGTGCACATCGACTCGCCCTTCGGCCGCGAGCCGATACCCGTGCTCCAGGACCTTGCTGCGGACAAGAATTTCGAGCTTCGCACCTTCGCCTATGCAAGCCCCGGCAACGAGCAGACGTCCACCTGGACGGAGGTGCGCCGCTACCGGCCCGACTACGCCATCATCTGGGGCGCCGGCGGCGGACAGGCCGTGTCGGTACGCGAGGCGGTTCGCAACGGCATCCCGCCCGAAAACATCATGTCTGTCGTCTGGCTTGCCGAAACGGATGCCAACACCGTCGGAGCGGACACGATGGTGGGCGTCAAGCGCTTCGAGGCGGTCGCACCCGGCATGGATACGCCGATCCTGCAGCGCATCAAGGAAAAGGTCGTCGATACCGGCAAGGGTGCGGGCGATGCGTCCAAGGTCGGCTCGTCCTATTACAACCTTGGCGTGGCCACCATGGCGGTGGCGGTCGAGGCGGCGCGCCTGGCCCTGGCCGAAGGCGATGGGCCGCTGACGGGCGAGCGGCTGAAAGACGGGTTCCAGAAAATCTCCGGCTTCGATGCCGAAGGCCTGATGCCCCCGATCACCATCACCGCAAAGGACCATCAGGGCGGCGGCATGGGCCGCGTGTCCCAGTGGAACGGAACCGCCTTCGAGCCCGTGGGCGAATGGGGCAATGCCTATCCGGACATCGTCCAGAAGGAGATCGACGAAGGGGCGGCGGGCTTCCGCGAAGGGCGCTGAACGATGGCGCTGCTGACGCTCTCCAACGTCGAAGTGGTCTACGACAAGGTTTTCCTGGCCATAAAGGGCGTATCGATGAGCATCGAGGAGGGCGGCATGATCGCCCTTCTCGGCGCCAACGGCGCCGGCAAATCCACCACGTTGAAAGCGATTTCCGGCCTGCTTGGGCCGGAACGCGGTGCCGTGACGCGCGGCGAAATCCGCTTCGCCGACCGCAACCTGCTGGCGCTAGGCCCGCCGGCGCGGGTCGAGGCGGGGCTGGTGCACGTTCTGGAAGGGCGGCGCATCTTCGGGCACCTGACACCCGATGAGAACCTCGTTGCGGCCTATCCGCTGACGGGGTCCCGCGCGCGGCTCGACGAGCTGCGGGAACGTGTCTACGCCTATTTCCCGCGCCTGAAGGAGCGCGCCCGCTCGAAGGCGGGCTATCTTTCGGGCGGCGAGCAGCAGATGCTGGCCATCGGCCGTGCGCTGATGACCAGCCCGAAGCTTCTGATGCTCGACGAGCCGAGCCTTGGCCTGTCGCCGCTTCTGGTATCGGAAATTTTCGCCATGATCCGCGAGATCAACCGCGAGGAAGGGTTGTCGGTGCTTCTGGTGGAGCAGAATGCCGCCGCCGCGCTGGAAATCGTCGACCACGCCTACCTGATCGAAAACGGCCATGTGGTGATGGACGGCAGCGCCGATGCGCTGCGCTCCAACCCGGATGTGCAGGAATTCTACCTCGGCGGGCATGGCAAGGTGGATTATCATAACGTCAAGCATTACCGGCGCCGCAAGCGCTGGCTGGCATGAGGGTGGGCTGATGTGGCGTTTCGACCCCGATCTGGAACGGCGCCGGCCGGAAATCCGGCAGGCGGAGCAGTTCCTGCATCTGCGCGCGCTGCTGTCGCGCGCCATGGCAGAGGCGCCGGGCTGGCAGCAACGGCTGGCCGGCATCGATCTGGACGGCATCGCCGCGCCGCCCGACCTTGCGCGCCTGCCCTTGCTGCGCAAGTCCGACCTGCCGGCGCTGCAACAGGCCGATCCGCCATTCGGCGGGCTCACCCTGTCGATGCCCGGACGTCTGGCCCGGCTGTATCTGTCGCCGGGCCCGATTGCCGATCCCGAAGGTTCCGGGCCCGATTGGTGGGGCGCGGCACGGGCCTTCCATGCGCTGGGGCTGACGCCCGGAGACATCGTCCACAACGCGTTCTCGTACCATCTGACACCCGCCGGCACACTGTTCGAAAGCGGCGCCCATGCCCTGGGCTGCGCCGTCATACCGGCAGGCACCGGCGGCACCGAAGGTCAGCTGGACGCCATGATGCGCTTTCGCCCGACGGCCTATTGCGGCACGCCGGACTTTTTGAAAATCCTGATCGACAAGGCCGCGGAAACGGCAAGGGACATCGGCTTCCTGACGCGGGCCCTGGTGTCCGGCGCGGCTTTGCCGCCATCGCTGCGCGCCACGCTGGAAGGCCATGGGCTGACGGTGCGCCAGGCATTCGGCACGGCGGACCTTGGCATCGTGGCGTATGAGACGGGTGCGCCCGAACACGGCATGGTCGTCGGCGAGGAGGTGATCGTCGAGATCGTCGCGCCCGGCACCGGAGAGCCGTTGCCGGACGGAGAGGTGGGCGAGCTGGTGGTTACGCGGCTGAATGCCGACTATCCGTTGTTTCGCTTCGCCACCGGCGACCTGTCCGCCTTCATGACGGAGCCGGTGCCGGACGGCCGGACCAACCGGCGCATCCGTGGCTGGATGGGGCGTGCCGACCAGGCGACCAAGGTGCGCGGCATGTTCGTGCGGCCGGAGCAGATCGCCGAGATCGGCCGGCGACACCCCGGCCTGAAGCGGCTGCGCCTGGTGGTGACCCGGACCGACGAGCGGGACGACATGCGGCTGCTTGCCGAAAGCGCGGATGCCGGCATCGACGCCGCCTTGCGCGAAACGCTGGCCGATGTGACGAAGCTTAAAGGTGCCGTCACCATCGTTGCGCCCGGCACGCTGCCGCAGGACGGCAAGGTGATCTCCGACGAACGTGGATAAGACCGCAAGAACCGGGATGCGGGATGGAGGCCGGCCCGGCATTCTCATGGCAGTCGAACGTTGAAGGGGCTATCCTGCCCCGCAAGGAGACCGCCATGTTGTCACGCGACGACGATCCATTCTGGCAGGCCGTGACGATGCGGGACGCAGGTTTCGACGGGCGCTTCGTCTATGCCGTCCGCACGACCGGCGTCTATTGCCGCCCGTCCTGCGCCTCGCGCCCGAAGCGGCGCGAGAATGTATCCTTCCACCCGGACGCGGTGGCCGCCGAGGCGGCCGGTTTCCGGGCCTGCCTTCGCTGCCGCCCCGATGAAGCCCGGCCGGACGCCGCCCTGGACGAGATGGTCGCCGCGGCCTGCCAGCATATCGAGGCCGCGGAGACCGAGCCGACCCTGGCGCAATTGTCCACGGCGGCCGGCTACAGCCCCTACCATTTCCAACGCCTGTTCAAGGAGCGTATCGGGCTGACGCCGAAGCAATACGCCAAGGCGCGCCGCAAGCTGCGGCTGCGCGACGGGCTTGCCGGCGCCGCATCGGTGACGGATGCCATCTACGCGGCCGGCTATGGCGCCAGCTCACGCGCCTATGATGACGGCGATGCGCTGGGCATGACGCCGCAAAGCTTCCGTCAGGGCGCCAAGGGCGAGCGCATCGTCCATGCCATGGTAGCCTCCGGCCTGGGCCCGCTGCTGGTGGCGGCGACGGCGCGCGGCATCTGCATGATCGAGTTCGGAGAAGAGCCCCTGATGCTCCAGCGGCTTGCCGCGCGCTTTCCTGGCGCCGAACTGGCCCCCGCAGACGCGGCCTTCGCCGATCTCGTCACGCGTGTCGTTGCCCTTGTGGACGCGCCGGGCACGACAAATGAGGCCCTGCCCCTGGATATCAGGGGCACGGCCTTCCAGGAACGGGTCTGGCAGGCCCTGATGCGGATTCCGGCGGGCGAGACGGTCAGCTATTCCGGGCTCGCAGAGCGGATCGGCCGCCCCGGAGCGGCACGGGCCGTCGCGCGCGCCTGTGCCGGCAACGGCATCGCGGTGGCGATACCCTGCCACCGTGTGGTCCGTGGCAATGGCGACATCTCCGGCTATCGCTGGGGGGTCGAGCGCAAGCGCGCTCTCCTTGACGCGGAAAGTCTCGCCTTGAAGCAACGATAGCGCACCCTGCTGCGCTATCACCCTGCGGCGTGCCGCTCGTCCGGCGCCTTCGGCAGACGTTTCGAGACACGGCGCGCCAGGCCATCCAGGAAAGTCAGGATGACCGGCACGAAGATGAGCGTCAGCACCGTGGACGAGATCAGCCCGCCGATCACCGCATGGGCCATCGGCGCACGCTGCTCTCCGCCTTCGCCGAGGCCCAGCGCCAGCGGCAACATGCCGAAGATCATCGCCAGCGTCGTCATGACGATGGGGCGCAGACGAACCGCGCCCGCTTCCGCAAGGCTGTCGCGCAGCGACAAGCCGCGTGCCCGCCCCTGGTTGGAGTAATCCACCAGCAGGATCGCGTTCTTGGTCACAAGGCCCATCAGCATGATGAAGCCGATGATCGAGAAGATGTTGAGCGTCGAGCCCGTGACCAGCAGTCCGACCAGCACGCCGATAAGCGACAGCGGCAGCGTCATCATGATGGCGAGCGGCTGGATGAAGGAGCCGAACTGGGAAGCCAGGATCAGGTAGATGAAGATCACCGCCAGCGACAGCGCCTCCACCGCATAGCCCATGCTTTCGGCCATGTCCTCCGCCTCGCCGCCGAAGACGATGCGATATCCGGCCGGCACGTCCACGGACGCGATCTCGCGCGTCAGATCGGCGGTGACGTCGCCCAGCGCCCTGCCCTGCACGTTGGACGAGATGCGGATCTCCCGCGAGAGGTCCTTGCGAGTGACCGATTCCGGCGCGACGCTTTCGATGACATCGGCGACCTGCGACAGGAGAACGGTCGTCGGCCGGCCATCGTCGCCGGTGCGCCCGGTTGTCAGCGACAGGTTGCGCAACTGGTCGGCAACCGCCCGGCCTTCGCGCGGCAGGCGCACCACGACGTCGTAGCTTTCGCCGTCCGGCGCGTTCCAGACCGATATGGCGTCGCCCGCGATCAGCGGCCGCAGCGTATCACCCACGGCGTCGATGGAGACGCCAAGATCGCTGGCCGCCTCGCGCCGCACCCGGATGGCATAGGTTGGCCTTTCGTTGTCGATGGAGGATTCCACCTCCACCGCGCCCGGTATCGCCTCCAGCCGCGTCTTGATCTCGTCGGAAATGCGCCGGAGCTCTTCCGGCCCGTCGCCCAGAACGGAAACCTGAAGCGGTTTGGAAGCGGCGCCGCCGCCCCCGTCGCCCATCGAACTCTGGTTCACCGAAACCTCCAGGCCCGCAACGGAGGACAGGCGGGCGCGGATGGGTTCCGCTATGGCGCTGGTGGAGATGGATCGCTCGCGCGCCGGCACCAGTTGCACCGCCACGTTGGCGGCGTTGACGCCGCGCGCACCGCCCGCGTTGATGGTGGAATAGAAGCTCTGCACCTCGGGGAACTCGCGCAGCGCGGCCTCCACCTGCCGCACCTTGACGCCCATATAGTCCAGCGAAGCACCCTGCGGGCCCTCCACATAGACCGAGAATTCACCATTGTCGCTCGGCGGCAGGAACTCGCCGCCGATCCGCGGCACCAGCATGAGGCTGCCGACGAAGATGGCGAATGCGGTAAACACCGTCAGATAGCGGTGGCGGAAACTCCAGTGGATGACCGACTTGTAGCGCACCGCCAGTCTTTCGAAGGCACGGTCGAAACGCGCCACCAGGCGGCCCAGCAGGCCGCGCTTCGCATTGGGCGCCGTCGCCGGATCGTACCAGACGCTCGACAGCATCGGATCGAGCGTGAAGGCGACGAACAGCGAGATGAGGACCGCAACCGAGACGGTGACGCCGAACTGCAGGAAGAAGCGGCCGATGATGCCGCCCATGAAGGCGACGGGAAGGAACACGGCGACGATGCACAGCGTCGTCGCTATGACGGCAAGGCCGATCTCGTTGGTGCCGTCCAGCGCCGCCTGCTTGTGGCTCTTGCCCATGTTCAGGTGCCGGGTGATATTTTCCCGCACCACGATGGCGTCGTCGATCAGGATGCCGATGGACAGCGAAAGGGCCATCAACGTCATCGTATTGAGCGTGAAACCCAGGAAATACATGACGGCGAACGTGCCGATGACGGAGATCGGCAGCGTCAGGCCGGTGATGACGGTGGATCGCCAGGAATTCAGGAACAGGAAGACGATCAGCACCGTCAGCACGCCGCCCTCGATGAGGGTGCGCTGCACCTCCGCCGCCTGCAGCGCGATGGGCCGCGAATTGTCGCGGCTGACCGTCAGCGTCAGGCCCTCGGGCGAAAGCTCACGCGCCAGGACGTCGACTTCGGCGCGAAGGGCCTTGGCCACGGCCACCGTGTTGGCCCCCTGCACCTTCACCACATCCACACCCAGCGCCCGGACGCCGTTGTAGCTGGCGGCGCTGGTCAGCTCTGCGCCACCGTCCACCACCTCGGCCACATCGGACAGATAGATCGGGTAGCCATTGTCCTGCGCAACGATGATCTGCGGAAAATCGCCGACATCGGCAAGCCGGCCCTCTACCGTCACGATGCGCTGCCCGATCCCCGAGATCAGCGTGCCGGCGGCCCGGTCCTGGTTTTCGCGGCGTATCGCCGTCATGACGGTCGATACGGAGATGCCGTAGGCCTCCAGCCGCTCGGGGTCCATCAGAACGAGAACCTGGCGCGGGCTGCCGCCGACGATGGTCACCTGCCCGACGCCGGGCAGCACGCTGAGGCGGTTGACGATCACCTTGTCGGCCAGCGTCGTCATTTCCGGCAGGCTGCGGCTGTCCGAGAAGACCGCGACCGACAGGATCGGCTGGTCGTCGGGGTTGAAGCGCGTTACCTGCGGGGTATCGACCTCGTCCGGGAAGACGGCGTCCAGCCGTGCCACCCGGTCGCGCACCTCCTGCGCCGCCGCGCGCGAGTCGACATCGAGGTCGAACTGGATGACGACGACGGAGCGCCCCTCGTAGCTGTCGGAGGTGATCGTATCGATACCGCCGATCGTGTTGACTTCGGTCTCGATGCGGCGGGTGACCTCGCTTTCCACCGTTTCGGGCGAGGCGCCCTCATAGGCGGTCACCACCACCACGACCGGCAGGTCGACCTCCGGGAAGAGGTCGACCCCGAGCCGGTTGAACGAGAACAGGCCGACCACCAGGATGGCCAGCATCATCATGGTTGCGAAGACGGGATGGCCGACGCTGACGCGGGTCAGGAACATGCGGTGTCAGGCCCCGATTTCGATGGCGGTGTCGGCCTTCAGCGCCGGCAACGGCGCGACCACCACCGTATCGCCGGGCGTCAGGCCCTCCGTGAAGGCCAGAAGACCCTGCCGGGGCGGCACGGGATCCACCGTCACGGCCTGCCGCACCAGCCTGCCATCGACGGCCTTCAGCACGAACTCGCCGGCTTCGTCGCGCCGCAGCGCGGTATCCGGCAGGGCGATGACATTGCTGCGGCTGCCCGTGTCGAGGGTGCCCGTGGCGAACATGCCGCCCCGCAGAAGCCCATCCTCGTTCGGTAGTTCCAGATAGACGCGCACCGTGCGCGAGCCTTCCGCGGCGGTCGGCGCGATGCGCACGACGCGCGCATCGAAGGTGCGGGCGGGAAGGCCGTTGATGGACAGGCGGGCGATCTGCCCGGGACGCACTTCGGCGACACTGCCCGCCGGCACGCCGGCTTCCACTTCGATGATATCGAGGTCGACCATGGAAAGAAGCTCGGTATTGATGGCCACGGTCTGCCCCGGCTCGATCCGGCGCTCGGAAATGACGCCGGCAAAGGGCGCGCGCACCGTGCCGTCCGACAGGTTGCGCTCCGCATCCGCCACTTCCGCGTCGAGCCCGCGTAGCTGGGCCTCCAGATTGGCCACGTTGGCCTCTGCCTCCAGACGCGCCGCCTCCGACGAAATGCCGCTCAGCCCAAGCCGGGCGCTGCGCGCCAGAACCGCCTGCGCCTGCCGAAGCTGCGCCTGCATCGCATCGCGCGAGGCACGGCGCGCCGCCAGCGTGCTCTCCAATGGAACGAAGTCGAATTGCAGCAACACGTCGTCCTGCTCCACCGACTGCCCGATCTTCACCGCGACATCCTCGATCGTGCCGGACACCTGCGCCGCGATGATGGTGCGGCGGGCCGGACGGAGCGTGCCGGTGATCCGCAGATCGGCAGCGATGGTCTGGCTTTCCACCCGCGCCACCTCGACCGGCGAAAGCTCCAATGGACGCTCGGCCGCCTCCGTGGCCGTCCCGCCCGCGGCGGGTTCCTGCCCGTCGATGACGACATAGGCAGCGCCCGCCACGAGGGCGCAGACGACGAGGCTGATAAGGAACTTGCGCGAACGGGCCATTGGAACGGTGCCGGATAAGGGATTCGGAATGCGCGGGACAATGTCCTGCGATGATGGTCGATTGAGGGCCGACGCCCATAGGCGGATTCAATTGCCGCCGCAACCGACTATGGCCGATCGAGCTCCAGTTCGACATGCCGAATCGTCATATCTTCGCCCGGAGCCTGGCGGACGAACCCCAATTCCTGCGCCAGCGCCAGCATGGAGGTGTTTTCGGCCAGCACCTCGGCGAAGACGCGGCGCATGCCCCGCGCCCGGGCATAGGACAGGATCTTCTGCATCAGCGCATAGCCGAGGCCTTTGCCCTTCTGGTCGGAGCGCACCATGATACCGAACTCTCCCTCGATGCCCTCCGCGTCGGTCACGATGCGGGCCGCGCCGAGGATATCGCCGTCGGGGTCGCCGGCCGCGCGGGCCACGAAGGCCATCTCGCGGCTGTAGTCGATCTGCGTCAGGCGCGCTGCAAAGGCATGCCCGATATTTCGGATCGGGGCGAAGAAGCGCAGCCTGATATCCTCGGGCGCGCTGCGCGACAGCATGTCGATGAGCGCGTTTTCGTCTTCCGGGCGGATCGGCGCAAGCCAGAACGCGCGTCCACCGCGCAATGTCACCGTTTCCTCCAGCTCCTGCGGATAGGGCAGGATGGCGAAGCGCGCCGACCCCGCGCCCGAGGCGGCGCGCACCGCGACGCGCGCATCCAGCGCCACGATGCCGTTGCCGTCCGCCAGAAGGGGGTTGATATCCAGCTCCACCAGCTCCGGGTGGTCCACCAGCATCTGCGACAGCTTCACCAGTGTCGCTGCAAGCTGCCCCACCTCGCCGCCCATCAGCCGTGCGATGCGCGTGCGGCCGATCATCTCGCGCGCCAGGAGCATGTTGAGCGGCGGCAGGCCGATGGCCCGGTCGCGGATCACCTCCGCCGCCGTACCACCCTGCCCGATCACCAGCACAGGCCCGAAGACGGCATCGAGGCCGAAGCCGACGATCACCTCGTGCGCGCCATGACGGCGGATCATCTTCTGTACGGAGAACCCATCGATCCGCGCGTCGGGGCGAAACTCGGCAACGCGCTTCAGCATATGCAGGGCCGCATCGCGCACCGCCTCGGCGCTGTCCAGCTCCAGCCGCACGCCCCCCACATCGGATTTGTGCACGATATCGTCCGACAGGATCTTGAGCACCACCGGAAAGCCGATCCGGGCGGCGATCGCCGCCGCCATCTCCGGGTCGGGCGCGGTGCCGGTTGCCGCCGTGGGTATGCCGTAGGCCGACAGGAAGGCGAAGGCTTCCGGCGCGCTGAGGACGGGCCGTCCGGCGCCGAGCGCGCCTGCGATCACCGCAGCGGCCGCTTCCCTGTCCACCCGCTCGGCCACCAGAGCGGGCGGCGTTTCCATCAGCATGTCCTGGTTGTGCCGATAATTGACGAGCTGCATGAAGGCGCGCACCGCCTCGTCCGGCGTATCGTAGGTCGGCACGCCCCGTTCCGCGAAGAGCCGGCGCGAATCGCGTGCGGCGCGCTCGCCCAGCCAGCATGTGACCACGGGCCGGTTGCGGGTTGCATCCAGCGTCCGGATCGTGGCGCG
Organism: Aureimonas altamirensis; assembly: GCF_001463885.1. Classification (GTDB taxonomy): domain Bacteria; phylum Pseudomonadota; class Alphaproteobacteria; order Rhizobiales; family Rhizobiaceae; genus Aureimonas; species Aureimonas altamirensis. The sequence continues at coordinate 163,797 of NZ_BBWQ01000022.1, forward strand.
GGCGGCCTCCACCCCGTCGGCGATGGCGGTGGGGCAGTTCATCACAAGGACGGCATCCTGCCCGTCATCGTCGAGCAGGGCGGACAGCGCGTCGGCATAGCGCGCGTCGTCGGCTTCGCGCAGCATGTCGACGGGATCGCCCTGCCGCCAGTTTTTCGGCAGCACGCCCGACAGGCGCGCCCGTGTGGCATCGGACAGCTCCGCCAGCCGCCCGCCATGGCGCTCCACCGCGTCGGCGGCCAGGATGGCCGCGCCGCCGCCATTGGTCAGGATGGCCAGCCGGTCGCCGCGCGGGCGTATGCCGGATGCCAGGGTGCCCACCGCCTCGAACAGCTCGCGAAGCGTCGCCACCTGCAGCATGCCGGCCCGCCGACAGGCCGCGGCAAAGACGTCCTCCGCGTCGGCGAGATCTTCCATATGCGTCGCGGCGGCAACCCCGCCACGCGCGCGTCCGGCCTTGATGACGACGATGGGCTTGGTGCGCGCCGCCAGCCGCGCCGCCGACATGAACTTGCGGGCCTCGGTTACGGTTTCCACGAAAAGCAGGATCGACTTCGTGCGGCCGTCGACCGCCAGATAGTCGAGCAGATCGCCCAGGTCCACGTCGCACATGTCGCCCACCGACACGACATGCGAGAAGCCGATGCCGCGCACATCCGCCCAGTCCAGCACCGCCGTCGCGATGGCGCCCGACTGGCTTACGAAGGCGATATCGCCGTTGCGGGGCTTGAGATGGGCGAAGCTGGCGTTGATGCCGGCGCGCGGCGAAATGAAGCCGATGCAATTGGGCCCCACGATGCGCAGGGTGTGCGGCCGCGCCGCTTCCAGCAGATCGGCGCGCAAGGCTTCGTCCTCGAAGCCGGACGAGATCACCACGGCGGCCCGGCATCCGGCTTCGCCAAGCTGGCCGATCAGCTCCGGCACGCCCGGCGCCGGCGTTGCGATGACGGCAAGGTCGGGCGCGGCGGGCAGCGACCGCACGTCGGGATAGGCCACCGTCGAGCGAATCGCCGCCTCGTGCGGATTGACCGGCATGACCGGCCCCTGGAATCCCGCGCCGAACAGGTTGCGCGCCAGCACCTCGCCAACGGAGCGAAACCGGTTGCTGGCGCCGATCAGGGCAATGGCGCGCGGCTGAAACAGCGCATCGAGATTGCGTGTCGACATGGTCGCTCCGTCGGCCCGGCGGTTTACCTTCGCCCCGTGTGAAATACTATAGGTTGGCTGCAATGACACCGGACGGAGTAGAAATGACCGGAAGCCCCCTTCACCATGTCTCGATCATCGCCGGCCAGGCGCGCCAGAACCATCACTTCTACACCGACATCCTCGGGCTGCGCATGGTGAAGCAGACGGTGAATTTCGATGACCCGTCTTCCTACCATCTCTACTACGGCGACGAGGCCGGCACGCCCGGCAGCCTCATCACCTTCTTCCCCTGGGAACATGTCGCCCCCGGCCGACTGGGTGTGGGCGAAACCCAGGAAACCGTCTTCCGCGTGCCGGAAGGCGCTCTCGGCTTCTGGCTGCACCGCTTTCTGGAAAAAGGCGTCGTGCACGAAAGCATCGAGAAGCGGTTCGGCCAATCGGCCTTGCCCTTCCGCGACGTGCATGGAACGCGGCTTGCCCTTGTCAGCGTGCCGGGCGTGGAAGCGGAGCCCGCTTATACGGCCGGCCCGATCGACGCCGAGCACGCGATCAGGGGCCTGCACGGCGTGAGCCTGCTTCTGGAGGAAGCCCAGCCCACTGCCGATATCCTGACGGAGGTGTTCGGCTATGAGCGCGGCGCGACCGAGGATACGACCACACGCTACGCTTTGCCCGGAAACCCGAAGGGCGGCACCATCGACATCAGGGCCGTGGGCGGCTTCCTGAAGCCCCGGCCGGGCGGCGGGACGGTGCATCATATCGCCTTCCGCGCCCGCGACGACGAAGAGCAGGCCGCGATGGTGAAGCGGCTTTCCACCGAGTTCGGGCTGCAGACGACGGAGCAGAAGGAGCGCAAATATTTCCGCTCGGTCTATTTCCGCGAGCCGGGTCACGTCCTGTTCGAGATCGCGACCGACGCTCCCGGCTTCGGTGTCGACGAAGCGCCCGACAGCCTCGGCACCCGCCTGATGCTGCCCGAGTCGTTCGAGCCGATGCGCGCCGACATCGAGGCGGAGCTGCCCCCCTTTATGGACGATCGGCCGTCGGCCTGACACCGGCCAGAATCTGCGGCGCCACATGCTCGGGCCTGAAGCCCATGCCGATCAGCCGGCCCGTGACATGCGCCAGCGCCGGCCAACGGGCGATCTTTTTCAGGAAGCCCAGGGGCCCGGCCTTATCTCCCGATGCGCGGCGCCGTGCCGCCGCGCCTTGCATCATCAACTGCACCTTCTGCGTGGCGCGCGTCGGAAAGCCGCGCCGCCGTTGGACGGCTGCCAGATCGCGGTCACCCATCATGCCCGCCAGAAGCGGGCCGGACAGGATATTGGCTGCGGCCACGGCATCCTGAATGGCGAGATTGACGCCGACACCGCCGATGGGCGACATCGCATGCGCGGCGTCGCCGATGCACAGGAGGCCAGGCCGCCACCATCTGTCCAGCCGGTCGATCCGCACGCTCAAAAGATGGACGTCGTCCCAGCTCCGCACTTCGTCCAGCCGCTCCGGCGGCAGCGGCGAGAGCTGGCGCACCGCATCTCGGAAGGCTTCCAGGCCCTTTTCCCGGTGCGCGTCGAAGCTGCCCTTGCGCACCACGAAGCCGCATTGCCAGTAATCGCCACGGTCGATCATCACCAGGCCCTGCTGCGGCCCGGCATGGCCCATGGTCTCGGCCGGATCGCCCGGCTGGTGCGACAGGCGAAACCACAGCACGTCGCTGGGGGCTCCGAAGGCACGGGAGGTCAGGCCCGACAATCCCCGCAGGGTGGAGTTGCGACCTTCGGCCACCACCGTCAGGTCGGCCCGAAGGTCGCGGCTGCCCTCAGGCGTGCGCACGCGGATGCCGACGACGCGCCCGTCCTCTTCCAGCAACGCTTCCGATTGGGTTTCCATCATCAACCGGAAGCACGGCAGCCGCGAAGCCTCGCCCGACAGGTAGTTCAGGAAATCCCATTGCGGCATGAAGGCGATGTAGCGGGTGGCTACCGGCAGGCGCGAGAAATCGGCCACGCGGAAGGTGGCCCCGGCGATTTCGGCGCTCAGGGTTTCGGCCCGCGTATGCGGCAGCTTCAGGAGCCCGTCGATGAGGCCGAGTTCGCGCATGACCTCGAGCGTCGAGGGGTGGATGGTGTCGCCCCGGAAATCGCGCAGGAAATCCGGATGCTTCTCCACCACGGTGACGTGGACGCCGGCACGGGCCATCAGATAGCCCAGCATCATCCCGGCCGGGCCGCCCCCTGCCACGATACAGGTCTGTGCCATCCACCTCTCCCTCTTACGTCGAAAGGATCACTGTTCATCGATGCGTCGGGCTGCAAGAACAGCGGCAGCGATACATCATTTCATTTTCAATATCTCGTTTGCAAAACTACGCAGAGGGCGGTTTTCCTGCCATGGGCGACGACGTCGTTTCACACGTCTGGGACATTATCGTGATTGGATCCGGCGTCGGAGGCGGCACTGTCGGCCGCAGCCTGGCAGAATCCGGACTGTCCGTCCTGTTCCTGGAAAAGGGAACCGCGGGCTACCGCCGCGAAGAGACCGCGCTCGACACGATCTTCCTGGACGATCCGGAGCAGCGTCTTCTGCGCGGCTTCTGGCCGGACAAGATCACGGCCGATTTGTCCGGGGTGCGGCGCGATTTCTTTGCGCCGCTGGGCGCCGGCGTCGGCGGAACCTCGGTCTTCTACGCCGCGACGCTGGAGCGCCCCGAGCCGCACGATCTCGACGAGGACGAGGCCCATCCGCACCCTACCAGCGGCTGGCCGGTCTCGTTCCGCGAAATGCTGCCCTGGTTCGACGAGGCGCAACGCCTGTATCGCGTGCAGGGCAGCCCTGTACCGGACGAAGCCTTTCCGGCGCCCAACGTGACGCGCCCCGCCCCGCCTTCCCCCGGCGACAAGGCGATCATGACCCGGATGGAGGCCGGTGGCCTGCATCCGTACCAGCTTCATTCCGCCATAGCGGAACCCACCAACTGCCAGAACTGCGCCGGCCGCAAGTGCCCGCGCCCATGCAAGATGGACGGGCGATCGGCCGGCGTGGAGCCTGCCGTCGCCACCGGCAACGCCACCGTGCTCGAACGCTGCGAGGTGGTGGAGCTGAAGGCCGGCACCGACGGCGTGGAGGGCGTCGTTGCGCGCCATAACGGACGGACGATCACGCTGTCCGGCCGGCATATCGTGCTGGCAGCGGGCGCCCTGTCGTCTCCCCGGCTCCTGCTCGACTCCGTCTCGGACGTCTGGCCGGATGGCATCGGCAACCGTCACGACCTCGTCGGCCGCAATCTGATGTTCCATCTGAACGAGCTTTTCGCCCTGTTCCCCAAGCGTAGCGAGGCTTACGCGGAAGCCAGCAAATCCGTCGGCTTCCGGGACTTCTATTTTCGCGATGGCGTGCGCTACGGCATGGTCCAGTCCATGGGCCTCAATGCCGGATACGGCGCCATCGCCCACCATCTCAAGCTGATGGGTGACCGGTCGGTGCTGCGGGGTTTGCCGGGGCGGGCCAAGGCCACCAGCGCGATTGCGGCGGCGGTAGCGCCGATCCTTGGCCAGGCCAAGATGTTCGTGGGCCTTCTGGAAGATCTTCCCTACCATGGCAACCGCGTGGTGCGGGATGCCAATCGGACGGGCCGCATCCAGATTGAGTATGGCTTCGCGCCCGAACTCCTGGAACGCCGGCAAAGCTTCCGCCAGCTCATCCGAAAATCCGTTCCCGGCCTGCGCAGCATCTTCCTGACGCACGAGCCCGAACCCAATTTCGGCCACCCCAGCGGTACGCTGCGCATGGGCCGGACTGCCGCCGACAGCGTCGTCGACCGGGAATGCCGCGTCCACGGGATGCGCAATCTCTGGGTTGCGGATGCCTCCTTCATGCCGACATCGATGGGGGTCAATCCAAGCCTCACCATCGCCGCGAACGCCCTGCGCGTCGCCAACTCGATCAAGGAATCCATGCGATGAGCGAAGTCGCGCCCGAAGTCGTCGTGCTGACCGGAGCAGGTGTCGGCCTTGGCCGCGCCATGGCATCCGAACTCACCCGCAAGGGCCGGCGCGTTGCCGGTTTTGCCCGCACCGCGGATGCGCTGGAGGAAACGCGGCGCCTGTGTGCACGGCCCGAGCTGTTCCTGCCCGTGGCCTGCGACGTCGCCGACGAAGCGGCGACGCGGGCGGCTTTTGCGCATGTACGCGATGTCGCCGGGCCGGTGACGCGGCTGATCAACAACGCCGCGGTCTATCCGCGAGGCGACCTGTTGAGCGAGCCGCCGTCGCACATCATGGACTGCATGGCCGTCAACCTCGGCGGCATGGTGAATTGCGCGCTGATTGCGCTTGCCGACATGACGCAGACCGGCCGTGGGCGGATCCTGAACGTCTCGACATTCGCCGATCTTGCGCCGCTGCCCGGAAGCTCGGCCTATTCCGTTTCCAAGGGGGCGGCCCGCATCTTCACGCGGGCCCTGATCGCCGATGTCTGCGACCGCTTCCCGCAGATCGTGATCAACGACTGGATGCCCGGCCAGTTGGCGACGCGGATGGGGCTGGTGGACGGGCTCGACCCGGCCGTGGCGGCGCGCTGGGGCGTGGCGCTGGCGCTCAGCGACGACCGCAGCCTGACCGGATCGATCTTCGAGCGGGACGCCGAGCAGCTTGCCCCAAGATCGCTGAAGCGCCGCCTGGTCGAGCGCGTCACCTTGCAGCGCGCGCCGGCCGCGCGCCGCCTCCAGCCTGCCTGAAACCCTTCAGAGCGGGATGTTGTCGTGCTTGCGCCAGGGCTGTTCCTGCTTCTTGGTGCGCAGCATGGCGAAGGCGCGCGCCACCCTCCTGCGCGAGGAGTGCGGCATGATGACCTCGTCCACGAAGCCCCGTTCGGCTGCGACGAAGGGATTGGCGAAGCGCTCCTCGTATTCCTGCGTATGCCGGGCGATGGCTTCCGGATCCTTGAGTTCCGAGCGATACAGGATTTCGGCCGCGCCCTTGGCGCCCATCACCGCGATTTCGGCCGTGGGCCAGGCGTAGTTGATATCCGCTCCGATATGCTTGGACGCCATGACGTCGTAGGCCCCGCCATAGGCCTTGCGCGTAATCAGCGTCACCATGGGCACGGTCGCCTCGGCATAGGCGAAAAGCAGCTTGGCGCCATGCTTGATGACGCCGCCATGTTCCTGCGCGGTACCCGGCAGGAAGCCGGGCACATCCACCAGTGTCAGGATGGGAATGGAGAACGCGTCGCAGAACCGCACGAAGCGGGCTGCCTTGCGCGATGCGTCGATATCCAGGCATCCGGCCAGCACCATGGGCTGGTTGGCGACGACGCCGACACTCTGTCCCTCGAGCCGGATGAAGCCAATCAGGATGTTGCGGGCAAATTCGGCCTGCAACTCGAAGAAGTCGCCCTCGTCGGCCAGCGCCAGCACCAGCTCCCGCATGTCGTAGGGCTTGGCCGCGTTGTCGGGAACCAGCGTGTCGAGCCGCATCTCCAGCCTGGCCGGATCGTCGTTCGATGGGCGCTCGGGCGGCGCCTGCCGGTTGTTCAGCGGCAGGAAGTCGAAGAAGCGGCGTGTTGCCTCCAGTGCCTCGACGTCGTTTTCGAATGCCGCGTCGGCGACCGAGGATTTGCGGGTATGCGTGGAAGCGCCGCCCAGCTCTTCGGCGGTGACGGTCTCGTTGGTCACGGTCTTCACCACGTCCGGCCCGGTGACGAACATGTAGGACGAATCCCGCACCATGAAGATGAAGTCGGTCATCGCCGGGGAGTAGACCGCGCCACCGGCGCACGGCCCCATCACCAGCGAAAGCTGCGGCACGACGCCCGAGGCCTCGGCATTGCGGCGGAACACCTCCGCATAGCCTGCGAGGGAAGCGACACCCTCCTGGATGCGCGCCCCGCCGGAATCGTTGAGGCCGATGACGGGCGCGCCATTGCGCATCGCCATGTCCATGATCTTGCAGATCTTCTGCGCGTGGGTTTCCGACAGGGAGCCGCCGAGCACGGTGAAATCCTGTGCGAACACATAGGTAAGACGGCCGTTGATCGTGCCCCAGCCCGTAACGACGCCGTCGCCCGGCACCTTCTGCGCCGCCATGCCGAAATCGGTGGCGCGGTGGGTGACATACATGTCGAACTCCTCGAAGGAGTTCTCGTCGAGCAGGATCTCCAGCCGCTCGCGCGCCGTCAGCTTGCCCTTGGCGTGCTGCGCGGCGACGCGCCTTTCGCCGCCGCCCGCGCGTGCCTGGGCACGCCGCGCATCGAGCTGTTCCAGTATGGCGCGCATGTTCCCTCCCCGCTGCCGGCCTCCATCCGGTTTAGAACAACGCGCGGCGAATTCAAACCTTGTCTCGGCACGCCGGCAGACGCATAAACTGCCGGTGCAGCGGGCATGAGGGGGTAGGCACGGCGCATGGCAAGAACGGGTGGTCGCTTGTTGGTGGATTGTCTTGCGGCGCAAGGCGTCCGGCGTGTTTTCGGCGTTCCGGGCGAAAGTTATCTTGCCGTGCTCGACGCGCTCTACGATTGCCAGCCGCAGATTTCCTTCGTCAACGCCCGCAACGAGGGCGGCGCCAGCTTCATGGCCGAGGCGCATGGCAAGTTGACGGGGCAGCCGGGCATCGCCTTCGTCACCCGCGGTCCCGGGGCAACCAACGCCGCCATCGGCATCCATGCCGCACGCCAGGCCTCGACGCCGATGATCCTGTTCGTCGGCCAGATCCCGCTGGATGTGCGCGGTCGCGAGGCATTCCAGGAGGTCGATTACCGCGCGGTCTTCGGCTCGCTGGCCAAATGGGCTGTCGAGATCGAGCAGGTCGACCGCATACCCGAAATCGTGGCGCGCGCCTTCGCCACCGCGCTTTCGGGACGGCCCGGCCCGGTGGTCGTGGCGCTGCCCGAAGATGTCCTGGCCGCGACGAGCGAGGCGGAACCGGCACGCAAGGTGCTGGTGCCGGAGCCCGCCCCATCCCCCGTCGGCGCGCAGGCGATCGCCGACCGGCTGGCAGGCGCAAGCCGGCCGCTGATCCTGGCCGGGGGTGGCGGCTGGACGGCGGATGGGCGCATGGCGCTGGACCGGTTGGCGCGTGCAGCCGACATCCCCGTGGCCGCCGCCTTCCGCTTCAACGACCTCGTCGACAATGGCGCGTCCCATTACGTCGGAGAGGCCGGCATCGCCATGGCGCCGCATGTGGCGCGCATGATCCGCGAGGCAGACGTGATCCTGGCCGCCGGGATACGCTTCGGCGAGATGACCACCGGCGATTACACCCTCTTCGATGCGCCGAACCCGCGCCAGTACCTGATCCACGCCCATGCCTCGGATGCCGAGATCGGCAAGATCTACCAAGCCGACATGCCGGTGCAGTCCGGGCCCAACACGCTGTTCGCCGCGCTTGCCGACGCCCGCTGCGGCGGTGCGCGGCAGACGGCCTGGACGCAGGAAGGCCGCGCCGCCTACGAGGCCGCGCTCGCCTGCCCCGAGCAGCCCGGCGGCGTCGACATGGGCCGCGTGATGGAACATCTGCGTGCCGTGCTGCCGCCGGACGTGATCCTGACCAACGGAGCGGGCAATTTCGCCACCTGGCCCGGCCGTTACTTTCCGCTGCACGCCGGGGCCCGCCTGCTGGCCCCGCAAAGCGGCGCCATGGGCTATGGCCTGCCGGCGGCCATCGCCGCCAAGCTGGAAGCACCGGCGCGCACCGTGGTCTGCTTTGCCGGCGACGGCGACATCCAGATGAACTGCCAGGAACTCGCTACCGCGCGCCAGGCCGGCGCCGCGCCCATCGTTCTGGTTCTCAACAATGGCAGCTACGGCACCATCCGGATGCACCAGGAGCGGACCTTTCCCGGCCGCGTCTCCGCGACGGACCTTGCCAACCCCGACTTCGTCCAGCTTGCCGAGGCATTCGGTTTCCACGGCGAGCGCGTCAGCCACACAAGCGACTTCGCCTCCGCCTTCGAACGCGCCGCGTCGGCGCCGGGCGGCGCCCTTATCGAACTTGTCATCGATGTCGAGGCGCTGACACCACGCCAGACACTGAGCCAGATGCGTCAGGCTGCGCTTGCGCGCGCCGACGCCGCCGGCTGACCGAAACGGAGGCCTGCATGGCGGTTCACAGCGAGCAATCCCGGTGGCGCTGGCGAACGCTGGGCCTTTCCATGCCTGGAATCGTGCTCGGCCTCCTGTTCTTCGCCGCATCCCTGACACCGAGCCTCCTGCCGCGCGGACCGCTCGTGCAGGGGGCCCTGTCGGGCGCCTCCTTCGCTGCCGGTTATGCCGTGGGTGTCTTCATCCACTGGCTCTGGGCCTACCTGCAACTGCCGGAGCCGGAGCACAGGCGCGCCCGGGCGCTTCGCATCGCCGGAGGCGTGCTGGCCCTGCCGGCCGTCGCGCTGACGCTTTGGAAAGCCGCCGAATGGCAGAATTCGGTTCGCCAGGTGATGGGGCTGGAGCCGCTCGACACCGCGCATCCGCTGCAGGTCGGGGCGGTGGGGTTGCTCGTCTTCCTTGCGCTGCTTGCGCTGGCGCGCCTGTTCGGCGTCGTCATGCGGCTGCTGCGGGGCCGGCTGAAGCGGCTGTTGCCACCGAGGGTCGCCCAGGTGCTGGCCACAGGCCTGACGGTCTTCGCCTTCTGGTACGTTTTCAACGGGGTCATCTTCCATCAGGCGCTGCGTCTTGCCGACAGCTCGTTCCGCGAGCTGGATTCCCATATCGATGCCGAAAGCGCCCCACCGGACGACCCTTTCCGCACCGGCAGCGCCCAGTCGCTCGTGTCGTGGGAAAGCCTCGGCGCGCGCGGCCGCGAATATATCGCAAGCGGGCCACGGGCGGCCGAGATCGGCGATTTCTTCGGCGCGCCGGCGCAAGACCCCATCCGCGTCTATGTGGGCTTGAACTCACGCGAGACCGTCGAGGAGCGCGCAACCCTTGCCCTGCAGGAGATGCTGCGCGTCGGCGCCTTCGAGCGGTCGGCGCTCGTGGTGATCGTGCCCACCGGCACCGGCTGGATCGACCCGGCCGGCGCCGACACGCTGGAATATCTGCATCGGGGCGACATCGCCTCCGTCGCCCTGCAATATTCCTATCTCACGAGCTGGCTGTCGCTGATGGTGGAGCCCGGCTACGGCGCCGAGGCAGGCCGGGCCCTGTTCCAGAAGGTCTATGCGCATTGGACGGGCCTGCCGCCCGGAGAACGGCCGCGCCTCTACCTTTATGGCCTCAGCCTCGGGGCGATGAACTCCGAACTGTCGACCGACCTCTATGAAGTGGTCGCCGATCCCTTCGACGGCGCTCTCTGGTCCGGCCCGCCCTTCACCAGCCGTACCTGGCGGATGGCGACGGATGCACGCGTGCCGGGCACGCCCGAATGGCTGCCGCGCTTCCGCGACGGATCGATCATCCGCTTCACCGCGCAGCGAAACAATCTCGATGCCGCCAGCGCGCCGTGGGGCCCCATCCGCATCGTCTACCTGCAATATGCGAGCGATCCCGTCACCTTCTTCGAGCCGTCCAGCTTCTACCGCGAGCCCGACTGGATGAAGGCGCCGCGCGGACCGGATGTCAGCCCGGCGCTGCGCTGGTTTCCCATCGTCACCGGCCTGCAACTGGCAGCCGACATGATGCTGGCGACGACGGCCCCCATCGGATACGGCCATCTCTACGCGCCGGAACATTACATCGATGCCTGGATCGAAGTGACGCAGCCTCCCCCCATCGACGCCGACACGATCGCGCGGCTCAAGGCGTTTCAAGCGGCCCGGTTTCGCTGAACCGGTCCCCATGTCGATTCTGGAATAGTTCTATATTTATGATGAATTGACACAAGTTTGTGATTGCGCCATTAGCAAAGCTCCGGCGCCCGCGATCCCGGGCGTTTTCGTGAGGAGGCGGCATTGGCACGCAAACATTCCTTGTCCGCTGTTTCGGCGCTCTGCATCATGGCATTCGCGACCCAATCCGGCGCCGCGGCGCCCGAGCCGCAGGCCGTCGTGCGGCATTACGCCGACATGGCCCTTGCCAAGTACGAGGACTCGCTCGCCACCGCCAAGGCGCTCGACGCCGCGGTCGACGCGCTGATCGCCAAACCCTCTCAGGAAACGCTGGATGCGGCGCGCAGCGCCTGGAAGGCTTCCCGCATCCCGTATCAGCAATCCGAGGTGTACCGCTTCGGCAATCCCGTGGTGGATGCATGGGAAGGCCGGGTGAATGCGTGGCCCCTAGATGAAGGGCTGATCGACTATGTCGACCCTGCCTACGGTACCGAAAGCGACAGCAACCCCTATTACGTCGCCGACGTCATCGCCAACCCGTCCGCGACGATCAACGGCGAGACGCTGGACATGAGCAGCCTGACGCCGGAAACCATCTCCGGCCTGCAGGAAGCAGGCGAAGTGGAGGCCAATGTCGCCACCGGCTATCACGCGATCGAGTTTCTGCTGTGGGGGCAGGATCTGAACGGAACCGGCCCCGGCGCCGGCAACCGCCCCTACACCGATTACGACACGGCCAATTGCACCCATGGCAATTGCGACCGGCGCGCTGCCTATCTGAAGGCCGCGACGGAGCTGCTGGTGGCCGACCTGGAAGAGATGGTGGCCGACTGGCAGCCGGGCGGCGCGGCGGAAAGCGTCGTCGTGGCAGACCCGAAGGTCGGGCTGCGCGCGGCCCTGACCGGCATGGGCTCTCTATCCTATGGCGAACTGGCCGGCGAGCGGATGAAGCTCGGCCTGATCCTGCACGATCCGGAAGAAGAGCATGACTGCTTCTCCGACAATACCCACGCCTCGCATCTCAACGACGCCATCGGCATCGCGTCGGCCTATACCGGCCGCTATACCCGCGTGGACGGAACGGAGATGACCGGTCCGTCGATCTCCGACCTCGTCGCGGCGAAGGACCCGGTCTTGGACACGGAGATGCGCGGCAAGCTCGACGTCACGCTGGCGGCCATGAACGCCATGGCAGCGCGGGCCGAGGGCGGTGAAGCCTATGACCAGATGATCGGCGAGGGCAACGAAACCGGCAACGCGGCCGTGCAGGCGGCCATCGACGGGCTGATCGACCAGACCCGCAGCATCGAGCGTGTCGTGGCCGCCGTCGATCTTGGCCAGGTCGAGATCGAAGGATCGGACAGCCTCGACAATCCGGACGCGGTCTTCGAATAGGCCACAGGCCCCGAACGGTCGCCAGCCATCGCCATGCGCCGTATCGTCGCCCTTGTCGCCTGCCCTTTCGCCGCCTGGCTGGTGCTGGCCGCAGCCGCGCCTGCACGGCCGGGCGCACCCCTGTTTCCCGAGCGGAGCGACGTCTCCGCAAAGGACAAGGCGCGCATCCAGGCGGTAACCCGCCCGACGACGGATTTCACCAAGCCGGAGCGGTTCGAGGCGATGTCGGGTGGGGCCGGCACGACGACGGCGCCGGTCAATGCCGACTCCTTCTCGCATTTCTCCACCAACATCACCTTCGAGGAAGAGGAGCAGTTCAAGCTCGGCAACGCGCTGTTCCGCAAATTCTGGGTGTCGGCCCCCTCCTCCACGCAGGCATCGGACGGGCTCGGGCCCTTCTTCAACGCGCGCTCCTGCCAGAGCTGCCATCTCAAGGATGGGCGCGGCAAGCCGCCCGAGGGCGGCGAAACGCTGTCGATGTTCCTGCGCCTCGCCGGACCGCCGCGCACCCCGCAGGAACGGCAGGATGTCGCCGAGTACCGGCGCCTCAACATTCAGGATCCCATCTACGGCGAGCAGTTACAGGAGTTCGCCGTGCCCGGCCTGCCGGCGGAAGGCAACATGCAGGTCTCCTATGAAGAGGAGCCGTTCCGCTTTCCCGACGGCGAAACCGCCTCGCTGCGCCGGCCCGCCTATTCCATCGCCGGCCTGGCCTACGGGCCGCTCGACGAAGGCACGACACTGTCGCCGCGCATCGCCAATCCGATGATCGGCATGGGGCTGATCGAGGCCATAGCGGCGGGCGACATCCTGGCCCACGCCGATCCCGACGATGCCGATGGCGACGGCATCTCGGGCCGGCCCGCCATCGTCCGCGACCACCGCAGCGAAGAGATCGTGCTGGGGCGCTTCGGATGGAAGGCGCAGAACGGCTCTATCCGCGACCAGACGGCCAGCGCCTTTGCCGGCGATATCGGCATATCGACGCCGGATGTGCCACGCAGCCACGGCGACTGTACCGAGCGCCAGCCGGCCTGCATCGCGATGCCGGATGGCGTCCAGCCGCGCCTGGGGGATACGGAAGCGCCCGATCCCGTCATGGATCTGGTGACCTTCTATTCCAAGAACCTTGCCGTGCCGCGCCGCCGCGATGTCGACGACCCGGCCGTCCTGCGGGGCAAGCAGATGTTCTATGACGCCGGATGTCCGGCCTGCCATGTCCCGAAATTCGTCACCAGTCGGCAGGCCGACAACAAGGCGCAGGCATTCCAGCTCATCTGGCCCTACTCCGACTTCCTGCTGCACGACATGGGCGATGGCCTTGCGGACGGGCAACAGGTGGGCATGGCGAGTGGCCAGGAATGGCGCACGCCGCCCTTATGGGGCATCGGCCTCACCGAAACGGTCAGCGGCCATAGCTTCTTCCTGCATGACGGGCGGGCCCGCAACCTGACCGAGGCGATCCTGTGGCACGGGGGCGAGGCCGCCACCGCCAGAGACGCCTTCGCCGCCATGCCATCCGACGATCGTGCCGCCCTTCTGCGCTTTCTGGAGTCTCTCTGATGCGCCTTCTTCACGCCTTTGCGCTGCTGGCCCTGCTGTCGACGACCGCCAATGCCCAGGAGGGGGCGAGCGCCCCGCCGCCGCCGCTTGTTCCGGCCGAGGTCGTCGCCATCATGGAAAAGGCGGTCGACGGGGCGATACGGCCGGGTTACGCGGCCTTTTCCGACAGCACGCGGCGGCTCGGCGACGACCTGCGCGCGCTGTGCGACGCGCCATCCGCCGCAACGCTCGATTCTGCGCGCGGCGCCTTCAAGGCGACGGCCGCGCAATGGGCCCGCATCGAGATCGTCCGGGCGGGGCCCGTCCTGCAGGACAACCGGTTCGAGCGGATACTCTATTATCCCGACCGCAAGGGCCTGGGCCTGCGGCAGGTGCAGGCACTTCTTGCCGAACAGGATGCGTCCGTGCTGGAGGCCGGCGCCCTCGAAGGCAGGAGCGTTGCCGTACAGGGGCTGGGCGCGCTGGAGTTCGTCCTGTTCGGCACCGGCTCGGAAGGCCTCGCATCGCAGGCCGAACCTTATCGCTGCCGCTACGGCGTCGCTGTTGCCGACAATGTCGACGAGATCGCCCGGCAGTTGGACGAGGCCTGGGCCGCACCGGATGGCATCGCGGCGGTCTGGACGCGGCCGGGCGCGCAGAACCCCCAGTTCCGCAGCGTCGAGGAAGCGGCAACCGGACTGCTCGGCTTGCTCGTGCATGGCGCCGAAGCCATGCGCGACCAGCGCGTCGAAGGCTTCTACAAGGGTGCCGACAAGGCGACGTTCCCACGGCAGGCCCTGTTCTGGCGCAGCGGCAGCACCTTCACAATGATCTCCGGCAACATCGACGGGCTGCGCACCCTGTTCGATGCATCGGGCATGGGTGCGCTTCTGGGCAAGGACCAACTGGGCACGGTCGACAGCATCCACTTTCTGATGGCCAACATGGAGCGTGTCTCCAATGCCGCCAACCCGGACATCGAGGCGCTGATGGCCGATGCAAAGGGACGCGGGCAGATGGAATATCTGCTGGTGGCCGGCAAGGATCTCATCCTGCGGTTCAACGACGAACTGGGGGGTGCCATCGGCCTGTCCGCCGGCTTCTCCTTCCAGGATGGAGACTGACGCCGGTGGCCGGCGGCCCGCTCCTCGACAGGCGCGCCTTCATGGGCGCTGCGGGTGCCGGCTTCCTGATGGCCCTCAGGCCACGCGCCGCGCTGGCGCTGGCGCGCACCGATGCCGTCTTCGCCTCGGCGTTCCGCGCGCCGGACGGCAGCTTCGGGGTTGCAACCATCACGGAGCGGGGCGAGATCGTGGACAGGGCCCGGCTGCCGGATCGCGCCCACGGCATGGCCGCATGCCGGGCGACCGGCCGGATGGTGGCGTTTGCGCGACGGCCGGGCACCTTCGCGGTGATCTTCGACAAGGATGCCGCGTGTGAGCCGGTCGTAATCGCCACGCCCGAGGACCGGCACTTCTTCGGGCATGGCGAGTTCTCGGCCGATGGGCGCATCCTCTTTGCAAGCGAAAACGATTTCGAGGCGGGGCGCGGGGTTATCGGCCTGTATGACGCGACATCTTCGTTCCGCCGCATCGCGGAGTTCGACGCGCACGGCATCGGCACCCACGATATCGGCGTCAGCCCGGACGGCCGCTTCCTGGCGATCGCCAATGGCGGCATCCAAACCCATCCGGATTTCGGGCGCACCAAACTCAACCTCGACACGATGCAGCCATCGCTGGTGCTTCTGGATGCACGCAGCGGCGCGCTGGTACAACGGCACAGGCTTCCCCCGGCGCTGGCGCAGCTATCGACGCGCCATCTTGCCTTTGGAGACGGCGGCCGCATCTGGTTCGCCTGCCAGTTCGAGGGATCGCGCAACGAGACCCCGCCGCTTGCCGGCTATTTCTCGCCGGGCGACGACCCGACATATGTGACGCTGCCAACGGATGTCACGGAGCGGATGGGCCATTACGTGGGCGCCATCGCCATCAACGCAGCGGACGGACTGGTTGGCCTTTCATCGCCGAGGGGCAGCCTGCTTATCCTGGATGCGCGGGACGGAAGGCTGCTGTCGGAACGCGCCGTCCGCGACGCGGCAGGGGTGGCCGCGTCGGCGGCAGGGATCGCGGTTTCCACCTATGACGGAACGCTGGCGGACACGACGAGCCCCGTCGCCTGGGACCAGCATCTCCTGCGGCTTGCACGCTGACGAAAGCGCCCCTGAACGCCGGGGCCGCGTCGACGGCCTAAGGTTCCAAGACTGCCGATCGCACCCTTAGTCGGTTCCATCCGGATCCATGGGGCGCCGGCCGGCGGTTTTACCGCCCGGCGCACCGTCAAGGAGCCTGCGCGAGAGGGCGGCGATCAGGTCTGTTTGCGTAACGATACCTACGATCCGACCGTCCAGGATCACCGGAAGCGCGTCGACGCCCCTTGTGGCAAGTTGGGGGATAGCAGCCGATACCCCACTGTCCGGTGCAACGACCGGGGTGGAAACAGCCATCACGTCGGCTGCCACGGGTTCGCGAGCTCTACGCTTGTTCGACTTCCAGTCCCGGATGTCCAGCCATTTGCGCAGGGGCCGGTCGGGGTAGCGGGCTTGCAGGATATGCAGGTGAAAAAGGATGCCGAGAAACTCGCCATCCTGTCCGACAACGGGCAGGGACGTGAAGCCGTGACGTATAAACAGGCCTGCCGCCTCGCTGAGGGGCGTGCGCGGAGAGATGGTGACGAGGTCCTTCGACATGATCTCGCCGATTCGGGTGGCACCGGCGCGGTTGCCGGCGGCCCTCAGCTCCGCCGCTCCGATCAGCCTGGCCAAATCCTCGACGCCCAGATTCAATGTTCGCCGATAGCTTTCGAGAATATCTGCAAGCTCCCGCTCGCTGAGACCGAGGCGCTCGACGGCCGCCGCATCGGCCGTTCCCCGGATGCCGTTGCCGGCAAATGGCCTGAGTGGGTAGTGCCGACCGGTCGCGCGCGCCCACAGCAGCGCCCAGATCACCAGAACCGCCGTTCCCGAGGCAGTTGGAAACAGTGCGAAGCTGAAGCCTAAAGCTTCGATGTTCCGGTAGTTCAGGACGACCGTCATTGCGACGGCCCCGCCCGGTGGGTGAGTTGCCTTCGCCAAGGCCATGGCGACGATGGCAAGGCCCACTGCCAACGGGGCTGCGAACCAGGCGTTCGGCATCAGCCTGCACACCAGGATGGCAGCGACCGCCGATATCGTGTTGCCGGCGATGGCCGGCCAGGGCTGCGCAAGCGGACTACTGGGAACCGCGAAGACAAGGACGGCCGTCGCCCCGAAGGGAGCGATCAGATAGACCGTAAGCCATAAGTCGCGCGAGATCGCGAAGGCGACACAGGCGGCCGCCAGAATGCCGATTCCGGCGCCGATGCCGGCACCGAAAGCTTCCCGCATCCGAATGATAGCTGCGTTGGTCAAGGCGCTTATGTGCGTACGGGCAGTATCAGGATCTTGGAACATGGTCCGGACCGTTGGCTTCCGACCGGTTCTGCCAGACTGCAGGACGGATTGCAGGCAAAGAAAATTCGCCTCTGAAGCCATCCATGAAAATTAAAACCGTTGCGGGTCGGACGCCCCCCCCGGAGGGACGGCAGCGTTACCGAAATGGACCCCGGCGGGATTGCTCGCTGCACCCGCAAACCTACCTCACAACTGAGAGCAAGCCGGCGATACATGTCTTCCAGCCGAATGTTGGGAACCCTGCATGGTGGATTTTCCAGATGGACTGCATTCCGGGCACGCTCGCCCCCGAAGCGTATTGCACCGTCACGCGAGTCCGATTTCGATCGTGTTGCTGGCCACCTTCCTTGGACTGGCGCTGTTCGGATGGATGGGTGGGCGGATGCCGCCGCCCGATCGCATCGATGGTCCCGCCGCGGAAATGACCATCAGTGCTCCGTCGATCGTCAGGAACGGCATGTTCTTCGAGGTCACGATCGATGTTTCGGCCAAACGCGATATCGCAGATGTCGTCCTTGCGGTGGAGCCGGGGCTCTGGCGTCGTCAGACGCAGAACAGCATGGTTCCGGCGGCTGCGGACGAGACGTATGGCGACGGCGGATTCCGCTACTCCTATGGCCCGCTTGGTGCCGGCGAAGCCCTGCATCTGAAGGCGGATTTCCAGATCAACCCCGATCTGATGTGGGGAGCATCCGGTGACGTAACCCTCTTCGACGGGCCAAGCGAGCTTCTTCGCCAGCCGCTTCAATTAAGGGTGTGGCCGTAATGGATATCGTCCTGCGTGCGACAGTGATGTTCGCAATCCTGTTCCTGCTGCTGCGCCTGCTCGGCAAGCGGGAACTGGGGCAAATGACGCCGTTCGAGTTCGTCGTCCTCGTCGTCATGGGTGACCTGATCCAGCAGGGGGTGACGCACAACGACTTCAGCCTGACCGGCGCAATGCTGGCCATCGTCACCTTTGCCTTCTGGGGCCTGGTGTTGAGTTGGGTGACGTATCTGTTTCCACGCGCCGAAAAGCTCCTGGACGGAGAGCCGCGCATCGTCATCCGGGATGGATCGCTGATCGAGGACAACCTCCGCCGGGACAGGGTGACCCGGGCGGAGGTTGAAAGCGAGATGCGACAAGCCGGTATAGCGTCGATGGAGGAAGTGGCCTGGGGCATCCTGGAGCCCCAAGGCAAATTCAGCTTCATCCGCAAGAGCCAGGAAGCCTGAAGCGGCAGGCCTGCATGCCTGCGCCGGGCAGACATGCAGGCTGCAACTCACCCATCGATCAGGGTTGGCGACGGGTGGGTATCACCCTGTCGGCATAGACGGGATGGACAACCCCCGACCGGCCGCCGAGCCAGCCGGCGCCGGCCCCGAGCACCAGGGCGACAAAGGCCAGGATCGCTCCGGTTGCCACGCCGCTCGCAGCGGCGTCCGCAGCTTCGGTGGCGGTTTGCTGGGCCCTTGCTACCGCGTCGCGATACCGCTGCTCGATGTCGGCAACCTGCTGCTGAGCCTGGTCGAGAGGTATGGAACGCGCTTGAGCAAGCGCCTCGGCTGCTTCCTGACGCGCTTGATCGGCCCCATCGGGTCCGCTGGTTGCAAGAGCGCGCAGCGCATTGACTGCGTTGGCCTGCAGGGCCTCGGGATCCGTACCGGTTGCAGCAACCTGCCCTTCGATGGCGTCGAGGGGGTTCGCGTCCTGGAGTGCAGGACCGGCAGTCTGCGCGATCGTCGAACCGACGCCGCCGATGGCGCTCGACACACCGCTGAACACGCCTCCGACGAGGGCCCCGACCGAGCTTGTCAGGAAGTACAACACGAGGAGCGTGGTTACCGCCCAGGTGGTGAGCCCATGGAGGGCACCTGACGTCGGGACGGTCTTGCCGGACATTCGAGCAGAAACGTACCCCCCGGCAAATGCCGCAATCAGGCCGGAGACGACGTACCAGATCCCGGCAGCGATAGAGAAGGTCGAGGCTGCGGGGTTATCGCCCGTTCCGGGGTCCAGCGTGGCTACGCCGATACCGACCCCCAGCATCGTCAGCAATACCTGAACGATCAAGGCGAGGGCGACACCGGAGAAGATCGCCCCCCAGGACACTTTGTTTATCAAAATCGTATGTGCATCGTCGACGACGGACGGGGAAGCATGAGCCGCGTCAACAACTGTTGGCCTTGGTCGAGTAGGATCGCTCATCGTATTGTGGCCTTTGATATGCGGCAGCCGAGCGTAACGTCGGCTGCGCGCGCGAAAACCCTATAACGATCCGTCGACGTGTTGGTTCGCTCGCCAGGAGGGCATCAGCGAAATGCGATCGCCTTTGCGCCCGTCCAAAGGGTTCCACGGCCGATCTCGGCCAAACGGTCGAGACCTTCGGTGATTGTCAGGAAATGGTTGCCGGCCAGCGGACCGGCCTTCGAAGCGAAAGCCACCGGCCCATAGGCCACCAGGATCTCGGTTTCCGATACGCCGCCGGGATACAGGATGAACTGGCCCGGCGCCGGATGGCTCGTGGCGTTTTCGTAGCCAAGGCCGAAATCGAAATCGCCCAGCGGTATCCAGCAGGCCTCTCCGCTCCACCGCACATGGATGATCTGCTTTTCGTACGGCAGAAGGGAGCGGAAAGCCGCCACCGTAGCCGGTGCCGCCTCCGTTTCGAAACGACCCTTGAAGAGCTGGCCGTCGATCTCGATTGCAATATCGCTCATGTCTTGCTCCATTTCGTGTTTCAAACGCCCGAACGGCGGGCGATGACGGCGACCGGGCCGCCACCGTCGGGGCCCTGGTGCTCTGCGCCGCCTGATACGAACAGCTCGGTGGTGCCGGCAAGGCCCGCGAGCACGCCGCCGACGAAGGCACGGGCATGGCGCGTCGCCGATATGTCGCTGTCGTCGTTCATCGTGTGCCGTGCGCCGCGTACCATGCCCGAGCGGGCCGCTTCCGCCTTGGCGAGCAGCGCCTCGAAACGGGCGTGCCCCGGTATGCCGAGGCCGGCAAAGACCGCCGCGACGGACTGCCCGTCGATCATGTCCGCCATGACGGCGTGGCCGATGGCAAGCGGGCCGGCCCAGGCGCTGCTCATCCCCATGACCAGGATTTCGTGGCCGAGAAGTTCCACGCCGGCCGACGTGCTGGCCCGGCCGGAAAACAGGGACATGTCCTTGCCGATGGCACCGTCGGTGACGGCGTCCTCATCGATTTCCTTCAACGCCATCGCAACACCGAGTGCGCTGGCGCCGCGTGAAAGCCCCATGGATTTCAACGTATCGGACGCCGCGCACGCCTCGCCCCGCGCCGCGGCCTCGGCAATACGCGCCGATGTCAGCAACGGGCATTTGATCTGCACGAAATGGACATCGTCCGGCCCATTGATGCCGGCATCGGCCATGGCGCTCAGGACACCGTCGCGGACGATGCGCGCCTGCGCCATTGTGCCGATCTCCTCCGGCCGGAGGTCGCATGTGCGCGCCGCGCCCAGCGCCAGCGCCGCCGACGCGCCGTCATGGACAGGCTCTCCGGCCATCTCGATGCGCTCGAAGACCAGCCAGTGGGGGCTGAGCGCACCTTCGGTTCCGCCGGACATCACCATGAGGACGTCCCGCGCCTCGGCCGCTCCGATGTGCCGGAGAAGAAAATCCTTCAAGGCGCGCGTTGCGAAGCCACGGGTGAAATCGTTGACGCAGCCGTTGCCCTCGGTCTTGCCGAGGATGGCGACGATGGCCGACGGATCGAGCGCGCCTTGCGTAACGAGACGTTCCAGACCCTCGACATCGTCGGGCGCACGGGCGGACACGCGGTGAAGGCGCGCCGCGGGACGGGTAGCAGACAAGGGGGTATATCCTGATCGGGAAAAGGGAGGGGTGGAGCGGTTCGACGCTCAACCCATGGCGAATTCCGTCTTGCGGTTTGCCCAGCCCGTCACGCGCTTTTCGATCAGCGAGAAGACGGCATAGAGCGTTACCCCAAGGCCAGCCAGTATGAACAGCCCGGCGAACACCAGCGGCACGTTGAAGTTGGAGGAAGCGATCAGCATCATGTTGCCGATACCGCGGTTCGAGGCGACCGTCTCGGCGATCACCGTGCCGACGAAGGCCAGCGTGACGGCCACCTTCAAAGAGGCGAACAGATAGGGCATCGTGCGCGGCAGGCCGACATTGAAAAGAATGTCCATCTTGCTGGCCTTCCACGTCTTCAGCACGTCCTCCAGCTCCGGCTCGGTCGTGGCAAGGCCGGTCGCGACATTCACCACCACCGGGAAGATCGAGATGATCATGGCGGTGATGATGGCCGGCACCGTCCCTGCCCCGAACCACAGGACGAGGATGGGCACCACGGCGACCTTGGGGATGGACGAAAAACCGACCAGCAGGGGAAAGGCGACCTTGTAGGCGAAGCGGGAAGAGCCGATCAGCATGCCGATCATGATGCCCACCGATACGCCGAGGGCGAAGCCGACCAGCGTCGTGTACAGCGTCTGTATCGTATGGGGCATCAGGGCCGGCCAGCGGGTCACCAGTACGGTCAGGATTTCGCTTGGGCGCGGCAGTACCAGCGGGCTGATGGAAAACGCCAGGCAGGCGAGTTCCCATGTCGCGAAGAAACCCAGGATCACCAGGAGAGATCCGAGACGTTCCCTGGAAATGCTCATCGCACCGTTTCCTTCTTCTGGTCCGAGCGCGCCTGGACGATCAGGCTGCGCAGGCGGTGATTGAGCGTGACGAAGGCCGGCTCGGCCATCGTGTCCATCGTGCGGGGGCGTGCGAAAGGCACGGTTTCGTCCACCAGGATCCGCCCCGGCCGGGCGCTCATGACGACGATGCGATTGGCAAGAAACGCGCTTTCCCGCAGGTCGTGCGTCACCAGAAGCACGGTCGGCTGCGTCTCCATCCACAGGCTCTGCAGCGTCTCCCACAGCTCTTCGCGGGTGAACTGGTCGAGCGCCCCGAAGGGCTCGTCCAGGAGCAGAAGGGTCGGCTCATGGATCAAAGCCCGGCACAGCGAGGCACGCTGCTGCATGCCGCCCGACAATTGCCACGGGAACCGGTCGCCGAACCCGCCAAGGCCCACCTTTTCCAGGAGGGCATCGGCGCGCTGGCGATACTCGCCACGCTTTTTCGCACGCCAGTCTTCACGGAAGCCGGCGATGATCTTCAGCGGCAGCATGACGTTGTCGCGGATCGACAGCCAGGGCAGCAGGGTCGGGTTCTGAAAGGCCATGCCGATCCGCACATCCTCTGCACCCACCTCGCGCCCACCGACGAAGACATAGCCGGACGAGGCCCGGATCAGGCCGGCAACGAGCTTCAGGATGGTGGATTTGCCGCACCCGGATGGGCCGACCAAGGCGACGAAATCGCCCGAGAATACCTTCAGATCCGTTTCTGCCAGCGCGGCGACCGCTTCGTCGCCCCGGCCGTAGGAAAGGGAGGCCTTGTCGAACTGGATCAGCGGCATCGGTGACGGCGCCCCGCCATCCGGCTTGAGCGGGCGTGCGTCCCTGGTCGCTTGAGACTTCAGCATCTGCATGCCCTTCTCTCCTCTGTCAGGCGGCGGCGCGCGGGCGGCGCTGCGGCACGGCCTGCGTCACGGCATCCATCGTCTGATCGGTATTGCACGGTTGCGGTTCCGGCATCCGCTGCACGCGGCGCACCGAGCTTCCCCAGCCGCGCGTATCGGCGACAAGGCTGCGATCCTTCATCACGAAGCGTCCGCGCACCATGGTATGAAGGGGCAGGCCCACCGTCTCCATGCCCTCGAAGGGCGTGATCTTGCCGCGTGAATGCAGTTCGGCGGCGCGGATCACATGGCGGCGCTCCATATCCACGAAGGCAATGTCGGCATCGGCGCCGACTGCGATCGCACCCTTGCGCGGAAACAGCCCGAAGGCCCGTGCAGGCGCGCCGGCCGCCATGCGGACATAATCTTCCAGTGCCAGGCGCCCGTTGTGGACTTGCGTCAGCATGAGCTGCATCTGCGTCTCCACACCCGGAAAGCCGCAATCGGCTGTCCATATATCGTCGCGGCGCTTCTCTTCGGGATCGTGCGGCGCATGGTCGGTCGCGATCATGTCGATCGTGCCGTCCTTCAAGGCTTCCCAGAGCGCGGCCTGGTGATGCGCTTCGCGGACCGGTGGGTTGACGCGGATGATCGAGCCGAGCGTTTCGTAGGCGCCTTCGTCGAACAGCAGATAATGCGGGCAGGTTTCCCCGGTAATGTCGACGCCGCGCGCCTTCGCCTCGCGCAGCGGGCGCAGCTCGTCGGCCGACGAGATGTGCAGGATATGGATGCGCGCGCCCGTCCATTCGGCCAGGATGGCGGCACGGGCGACGGCCTCCGTCGCCACCACGGCCGGGCGTGAGGCCAGGTGGGCAAGCGGATCCGTGCGCCCGGCGGCCTGCAGCTTCTTCTGCCGCCACGCCATGATGGAAGCGGTCTCCGCATGCAGCGAACAGCGCAGACCGTGCCGGGCCAGGATCTCGAACCCTTCCAGCATCGCGCCGGTGGAGGGCGACGGCAGATTGCCGAACGTATTGCCCATGAAGCATTTGAAGGCCGCAACGCCGCCGTCGATCAACGCTTCGAGCTGGTCGATATTGTCTTCCGCCAGAAGGCCATAGAGGCCGAAATCGACATGCGCCTTGCGTGCCGCGTCGAGCTTCATCGCCAGCGCCTCGGGCGTGGCCGTCGGCGGGTTGACGTTGGGCATCTCAAAAACGGTCGTCACGCCACCCATGGCCGCCGCGGCCGTGCCGGTACCCCAATCTTCCTTATGCGTGTAACCGGGCTCGCGGTAATGCACATGGGCGTCGATGGCGCCCGGCAGCAGATGCAGTCCGGAGGCATCGATCGTCGTGCCGGCGGCGGGCATGGCGCCCGCCTCGCCGATGGCGACGATGGCGCCGTCGGCAATGGCCAGGGAAGCCGAGAGCGTGCCCGTCTCTGAGGCGATGACGCCGCCATGGATGACGAGGTCGGCATAGGGTCTGGTTTGGTCGGTCATGGGAATTGGTCCTTCGATCAGAGCATGGCCCAGCCGCCGTCGACCGGCAGGTCGACACCGGTGATCTGCCGTGCGGCGTCACTGGCCAGGAACACGCAGGCATGCGCGACATCGGCATCGGTGGAAACGCGGCGCAGCGCATAGTCTTCCGCGTGGCGACGGAAGGCTTCGTCCTCGCCGATGCCGAGCCGCGCTGCCATTTCGGGCACCACCTTGGTGCGGAAGCGTGGTCCATCCACCATGCCGGGCGCTACGCAATTGACGTTCACATTGTGCGGCCCCGCCTCCAGCGCGAAGGATTTGGTGATGCCGCGCAGGCCCCATTTCGAGGCGGAATAGGCCATCCGGCCGGCGCGCCCGCGCATGCCGAACGTTCCGCCCACATTGACGATGCGCCCGCCGCCCTGCTCGATCATCGCCGGCATGACGGCGCGCATCGTGTTGAAGCAGCCCGTCATGTTCAGCGTGACGATTTCGTTGAACTCGTCTTCGCTGGTTTCCCACCCGGTCTTGCCGATGGGCCCCGACCCCCCAGCCACGTTGACCAGCACGTCGATCCGTCCGAACGCCTTCAGCGCCGCGTCGGCCAGGGCCGTGCAGTCGGCCTGCCTGGTGACGTCGCAGGGCACGACGACAACCTGCGCCCCGCGCTCGCGCATGTCCTGCGCCACGGGTTCGATGGCGGCGGTGTCGCGGCCGGCCAGCACCAGACGGCAGCCTTCCTCAGCGAAGGCGCGCGTGACGGCCGCGCCCATGCCCTTGGCGGGTCCGGTGATGACCGCTACCCGCTCTTTCAATCCGAGTTCCATGAAATGTCTGCCTTCCGGATGTTCAGTCGACGACCTTGGTCGGCCGTTCGCTCAGGGGTGGCAGGAACCGGTCGGTGAAGACCTCGTCCAGTGCCGGGGTGCGCGGCAGTTCGTTCGCCTCGACGACGATGTCGATGGCACGCCGCATCCGATCCGGGTCGATGGCGCCAAGGCCGGTTTCGGCGATTTCCGGATGGTTCATTTCGGCCGCGATCGTTGCCTTTGTCCGCTCGATCTCGACCTCTTCGTTCAGCAGCGGCTCCCGCTGCATCACGGCGGCGACGGAACCGGCCGGATCGGCGATCATGTCGACGGTGGCCCTGTTGAGCGCGGCGACAAGCGCCTTCAGGGCATCGGGATGCTCGGCGACAAAGGCCTTCGAGGCGACGAGCGCGTTGGAATAGAGGTCGAGGCCATGGTCGCCATAGGAGATGAAGCGCAGGTCCGTTTGCGGGTCGATGCCGGCTGCCTTGGCGCTGAAGGCGATGGTGTTGACGTAGCCGAAGACCCCGTCCACCTGACCGCTCATCAACATCTGCTCGCGCAGGTTGGGCTGCATGTTGGTGATCGTCACGGATGTCGGATCGATGTCGGCGGCCTTGGCAAACGCCGGAAACAGCTTCAGCGCGCCGTCGCTGGCCGGGCCGCCCAGCGTCTTGCCGGCAAGGTCGGCCGGTGTCTGGATATCGCTGTCGGCCTTCACGGCAATGGTGAAGGGCGGTGTGTTGAACATCTGGTAGACGCCGATGGGCGCCGCGTCGGGCTGCGTCGCGGCCAGGGCGATCAGGGCGTTGATATCGCCGAAGCCCACATCGTAGGCGCCCGTCGCCACCTTGGTGATCGAGGCGGCCGAGCCTTCGCCCTGGTCGATGGTCACGTCCAGTCCGGCTTCGTCGAAATAGCCCTTGTCCTCAGCCAGGAAAAACAAGGCCTGCGGCCCCTGATACTTCCAGTTCAGGACGAGCTTGACCGGTGTGTCGGCGGCGGCGGAGCCGATGCCTGCGGCGGACATCATAAGTGCGGCAATCACGCGTTTCATGGGTGGGGGTTTCCTTGAGCGGGTTGCGTTGAATGGGCGAACGGAACGGCATCGGACGTCGCCACGAAGCCGTGCAGCGTATGGACGAGCCAGATCACGGCGGCTTCGATCTCGGGCGGTGAGACGGTGGCGCAGAGATCCTCGATCAGGATGCAATCGAAGCCCCTGGCCGCCGCGTCGGTGAGGGTTTCGAAGACGCAGCGGTCGGTGTTGATGCCGCAGAACAGCAGCGTATCGACGCGGAGGTTGCGCAGCAGGCTGTCCAGCTCGGTATCGGGAAAACCCGAGAACCGCTGCTTCCAGACCTCGAAATCGGATGGTGCACGCGTCAAACCCTCGGCCAGTGCAGCGCCCCACGATCCGGCTTGCAGCACACCCTGGTCCGATCCGGCGGGCGTTTCGCCATAGCCGGTGGCCGCAGGCTGGGGCTTGCCCCGAAACAGCGTGGAGGCGGGCAGGTGCCCGGCATGTGGCGGCAGGCCCCAGTTGAGCCAGATGATTGGCAAACCTTCGGCGCGGCATGCCGCCGCAAAGCCGTCGATAGCGGCGGTCGGCGCCCTGCCCTTCCGCCCTGCCCGGCCGAACCAGCCGCGATCGTGCAGAAAGTCGTTCTGCAGGTCGACCGCAATGAGGGCCGTGCGCGACAGGTCGATCTCCACCGTCCGGGGCCGCGCCTGGATCGGCACGGGACGCGGCGTCGAAGCGCTTCGCACCGTGGAGATACGGTCGCCCGTGACGGTCCATCCCTGCCCGGGCGTCTGCCCGAGACGGTGGGATGCCATGTCATCCGGTTTTGCGGTGGGGTGGGACAAGGGTGGCTGCTCCATCGATCCATTCGACGGTAGCCCTTGCCGGGCGCATACGTGAAATGCTGAATGATGCCGCCTGCGATACGAAAAAGTATACACCTTAGGAACTCTTCCAATGCGGCACATGCGGATATGGACTTACGTGGACCTCGCGGCGCGTCATGGATCGCTGCGGCGCGCGGCGGAGGAGTTGAACATCACGCCATCGGCACTGCAGCGACGGATCCAGGACGTGGAAGAGGATCTCGGCGCGGCGATCTTCGAACGGTCGGCACAGGGGGTGCGCCTGACGGCCGCCGGCGAAACCTTCATCCGGTGGGTCCGCCAGCAGAGCGTGGAACTGGACAGGACGCGCTCGCAGATCGAAAGCCTGGGCGGGCTGCGGCGCGGCCACATCCGCATCGCGTGCAGCCAGGCGCTGGTGAACTATTTCCTGCCGCAAGAGATCGCCGCTTTCCGCACGTCATATCCGCATGTGAGTTTCGCGATTTCGGTGGTGGATCATGATGCGGCCCTGAAGCGGCTGGTGGACTACGAAGCCGAGATCGCCCTGATCTTCCGGCCGCGCCGGAGCGCCGAGCTGCAACCCATCGTGACCGTCGGCCAGCGATTGCACGCCATCATGGCGGCCGATCATCCCCTGGCCGGCCGCGCAAGCCTGCGGCTGCGCGATTGTGCCCCCTATCCTATCGCCATCGCGGACCGATCCTTCGGCTCCCGCCGCATCGTGGACGAGATCCTGTCGACGAGCTCCTTCTCGCTGTCGATCGAGTTCGAATCCGATTCCTTCGAGATGCTGCGCAATCTCGCACGGTCCGGGCAGGTGGTGACGTTTCAGATCGAGATCGGGTCGGAGGTTTCGTGGCTGGAGCCGGGGCTGATTTCCATTCCCGTGGCGGATGCGGACCCGACCCACGGTCCGCTGGTTCTGGGTCAGCTACGCGGGCGGACATTGCCGGTGGCGGCAGCGAAGTTCATCGAGCAGGTGGCGCGCCGGCTGGATGCCTCACGCCAGCTCCCGCAGGAGGAGATGCTTGCCGGACGGGCAGACTAGTCGAAGAGGCCCAGCCTTGCGTTCTCGGGCCTGCACCGGTCGCGGCACGTCGGCGTCAGGCCAGCGGAACGAAGGCATAGGCGCCTTCGTTTCCGTTGCAATTGCCTTGCCGACTGGAGACATCGGATGAACCGCTTATCGGCGTTACTTGCAATGTCCATCCTGACGGTCACCGGCGGCTGGGCTCAGGCGCAGGATGCCACACAGCGTACGGGATGCGTGGACCTGTCGGAACCCGGGTCTGAAACCGCGCCCGCGCGCGGTTCGGATACTGACACTGCCCCCGGCCGCGTCGGCCCGACCGGCGAAGATGAAGGCGGGCGCGTGCAGGCGGAGCGGACCGCGGCGCCGACCCCACCTCCGCCCATCGCAGGTGACCCGGATGCGAACCGGAGCACCCACGACAGTCATGCGCCCGCAATGCGGACACCGGCGAAGCGACCCGCCGAAGACAGGCAACAGCACGCCACTTCTGCACCTTGTTGAGCAGGTAACTACACCTAAAGGTTATCTTGGGTCCGGCCCGTATACGCAGGCATCCTCGGGGTGGCCGCTACAGGCCGAAAATGGAGGCCAGACGCCCTTGGTCGCAGACGATACGCGCTCCGACACAGCAATACAGGATGGTGTCAGCCGTCAGCTCCTGCGGGCTGCCGATCGCATGGTGCGCGTACTGACGCGGCGCTTCGATCGATTTGGCGTGAGTTCCGGCGAATGGCTCGTCCTCAGCGAGCTGTCGGGCACCGAACGCATGATGCCGAGCACGCTGGCCGAACGGTTGGCGATGAGCCGTGGCGGCGTTTCGCGCCTGATCGACCGGATGGTGGAGCGCGGGCTTGTCGAGCGCACCGGCGACCAGCTCGACCGCCGCGCACATTGGCTGTCGCTCAGCGAAGCGGGCAAGGCGCTGCTGCCCCAGGTCAGGTCGGCCGTCGCCGAAAGCGAGGAGAGCTTTCTGGCTCCCCTGCATCCGAGCGAGGAGAAGGCGCTTCGGCAGTTGCTGGCCAAGGTGTGCCGGCAGGATTAGGGCGCGGAAGGCGGCTTTCCGCCTCCATTACTCGGCCGGCTCCGTCAGGCGTTGCGTGTCCGTTTGGCGCACTTCCAGCAGCGTCTGCGTCAGGTTGGCGCGCCGCGCGGCGGCGGCCTCGGCACTGGCGGCCTTGACCGGGCCGAAGCCGCGGACGCTGTCCGGCAGGCTCAAGAGCTCGACCGCGATGCCCAGATTGCCGGCTTCCAGACGCTGAAACACCGTTTCGCAATCGGCTTCGTAAGCGGCGATCGCCGCCCGCTCCGCCCGGCGCTCCGCTCCATAGCCGAATGGGTCCAGGGCGCTGCCCCGCAGGCGCTTGCCCTTGGCCAGCAACCGCATAACCGGCAGGATCCAGGGTCCGAAGCTGCGCTTGCGCGGACGGCCATTGGCATCGGTGCCGGACAGGAAGGGCGGCGCCATGTGGAAGGTCATCCGCTTCACGCCGGTAAAATCGCGTTTCAGGCTGTCTGCGAAGCGCCCGTCGGTGAACAGCCGGGCAACCTCGTATTCGTCCTTGTAGGCAAGCACCTTCGCGTAATTATGCGCAACGGCGCGCACCAGCTTGCCATGCGCGCCCACCGACGCATCCACCGCTTGCGCACGTTCGACCAAGTTGCGGTAACGTCCGGCAAGCGCTGCATCCTGGTAGGCGGCCAGCATTGCGGCGCGATGCTCTATCAGCCGCTCGGTGGACATGTCGGCAAGGGTTTCGGCGGGCGACTGGCCATCGCCGGTCAATGCCGCGATGCGCTGCGGCGCCGCGGCCGCGAGACGGCCCCATCCGAACGCGTCGAGATTGGCCTTCACGGCAACGCCATTGATGCGGATCGCTTCCAGGATCGCGTCGCCGGACAGTGGCACCAGGCCCTTCTGCCAGGCATATCCGAGCATCATGATATTGGTGGCGATGGCATCGCCGGCCACGTTTTCCGCCATCTCGGTGAAATTCTCGAAATAGCTGTCCGGCAAGACCGATTTGCGGATGGTGCCGGAAACCAGCGTGCGCCGGAAGTCGAAGTCGGGGTCGCGGACGAACTGCGCGACGGGCGTCAGATGCGTGTTGACGACGGCGCGCGTTCGCTCTCCGGATAGAAGGTTCACGCTTTCCTTGGAGGCCGCGACCACATCGTCGGCAGCTATCAGAAGATCGGTGCTGCCGCTGACGATGCGCGGGCATGTCACGTCTTCCGCCCGGCGCCCCAGGCGCACATGGCTGAGCACGGCGCCGCCCTTTTGCGCCAGGCCGGCCATGTCCAGCAGCATCGGCGCCTTTCCGTCCAGATGCGCGGCCATGCCCAGGATCGCACCGATGGTCAGCACGCCGGTGCCGCCGACGCCGGTGATGGCGATGTTCCAGACGTCGTCCAGATTGGGCACGGAGGGCTCCGGAACGGATGACAGGTCCGGTCCGCCGAGGGCGGCGCGGCGGCGCGGCTCGGCCCCCTCCAGCGTCACGAATGACGGGCAGAAGCCCTTGAGGCAGGAGAAGTCCTTGTTGCATGCGCTTTGGTTGATACGCCGCTTGCGGCCGAGTTCGGTTTCCAGCGGCTCGACGGAGATGCAGTTCGACTGCACGGAGCAATCGCCGCAGCCTTCGCAGACGGCGGGGTTGATGGCGACGCGCCTGTTGGGTTCCGGCATCAGCCCGCGCTTGCGCCGGCGGCGCTTTTCTGCCGCGCAGGTCTGGTCGTAGACGATGGCCGACACGCCCGGTGCTTCGCGGATTTCCCGCATGATGGCTTCCACCGCGTCGCGCGGGCGGATCATCGCGCCATGCGGCAACTGCGCCGGCGCGTAACGATCCGGCGTCTCGGAAACGAGATAGATCGGCGACACGCCCTCCTGCTCGAGCTGGTGGGTTATCTGGACCGGGTCGAGATGGCCGTCCACCTTCTGGCCGCCGGTCATGGCGACGGCGTCGTTGAAGAGGATCTTGTAGGTTGCGTTGACCCCGGCCGCCACGGACTGCCGGATCGCCAGGATGCCGGAATGGAAGTAGGTTCCGTCGCCGAGGTTGACGAAAACATGCTTCTCGTCGGTGAAGGGCGCGATGCCCGCCCACGCCACGCCTTCGCCGCCCATCTGCGAGAATGTCTCGCTGGAACGGCCCATCCACGTCACCATGAAATGGCAGCCGATGCCCGCCATCCCGCGCGAACCTTCGGGAACCTTCGTCGAGGAGTTGTGCGGGCAGCCCGAGCAGTAGAAGGGAATGCGCGCGACAGGCGCCACGGCCTGTTTTCCGGCATCCCGCCGCCGGCGGAAATGAGCGACGCGCGCCTCGATATAGGCGCGGTGATCGGGGTCGACATGCCCCATCGCCAGGATATGCTCGCCGATGGTGATGGCCGCCGTGGCAACGCTCAGCTCTTCCGCCAGCGACAGGACCGGCCTGTCCTTGTGGTCGAACTTGCCGATGATGCGGGGGCGCACGTCGGGCCGCCAGTTGAACAATTGCTGCTTGATCTGGTTTTCGATGATCTCGCGCCGTTCCTCGACGACCAGGATTTCCTCCAGCCCCACCGAAAACTCGCGCACGCCCTCGGGCTCCAGCGGCCACGGCATGCCCACCTTGTACAGGCGCAGGCGCGCGCGATGGGCGGTCTCCTCGTCGATCCCCAATTCCTTGAGAGCCTGCCGGACGTCTTCGTAGGCCTTGCCCGAGGCGATGATGCCCAATCGCGCGTCGGTGGAATCCAGCGTGACGCGGTCCAGGCGATTGGCCCGTGCGAAGGCGATGGCGGCATAGGCCTTGTATGTCTGGAGCCGGTTGTCCTGTGCCCATCGATCATCGGGGACACGCAGGTTCAATCCATCGGCGGGCAACTGGAAATCGCCTGGCTCGACGAAGATGCGCCCCTCGCCCGACAGGTCCACCGAAGCGGTCGTCTCGACCGTGTCGGCGATCACTTTCATGCCGACCCAGCAGCCGGAATAGCGCGACATGGCAATTCCGGCGAGGCCGAATTCCACGAATTCGTGGATCGAGGACGGATAGAGCATCGGCATGACCGCCGCCATGAAGGCATGGTCGGACTGGTGCGGAACGGTGGAGGATTTGGCGCCGTGGTCGTCACCGGCAATGGCCAGAACACCGCCATGTCGCGACGAACCGGCGGCGTTGGCGTGCTTGAACACATCGCCCGAACGGTCGACGCCCGGCCCCTTGCCGTACCAGATGCCTACGACGCCATCCTTGCGGAAGCCGGGCGACACAGACGCCTGCTGCGATCCCCATACGGCCGTGGCCGCAAGATCTTCGTTCACGCCGGGCCTGAAGACGATCCCTTCGGCCTCCAGCTCGCGACGCGCCTTCATGAGGTGCTGGTCGTAGCCGCCGAGCGGCGAGCCGCGGTAGCCGGATATGAAGGCGCCCGTGTTCAGGCCCGCTTCGCGGTCGCGC
Organism: Aureimonas altamirensis; assembly: GCF_001463885.1. GTDB lineage: Bacteria > Pseudomonadota > Alphaproteobacteria > Rhizobiales > Rhizobiaceae > Aureimonas > Aureimonas altamirensis. The sequence continues at coordinate 196,268 of NZ_BBWQ01000022.1, forward strand.
CGCATCTGGACCATCGGCAGACGCACGAGCGCCTGCGTGCCGCTCATGAAGACGCGTCCCTCGTGCGCGGAATATTTGCGGTCGAGTTCGTCGCTGGCCATCCGGTACCTCCCACGATGCCTTTTGCGGCGGAGTTATTCTCCGCTCTTTGAAGGCATTCTAACCCTATGGAAGATGAGAACCTTTGCTGATTTTTGTAGGCGGATGGCCGTATGAAGGATGCGCGCCGCCCTTTCAGACAGATTTTGAGGATGCGCCCCCTCAAAGGGGCAAAGGCGATCCGCTCTTCGACTTGCGCAGCACGACGGTGGAATTGAGTTCCGCCACATGGGGCAGGCGAGACAGCTTCGTCTTGACCAGCGTCTCGAAACTTTCCGTATCGCGGGTCAGGATCGTCAGCACGAAGTCGTAGCGGCCGGTGACGAGGTAGCATTCCATGATTTCGGGCATGGCATTGGCGGCCTGCTCGAAAGCCTCCAGGCTGTCTTCGTCCTGGCGCCCCAGCTTGACCATGGTCAGTACCGTGACGAGAAGGCCTACGGCACGCTCGTTGATGCGATATCGGCGGTCGCCGATGACGCCCTCGGCCTGCATCCGGCGGATACGCCGCCAGCACGGCGTATGGCTGAGCCCGGCCGCACGCCCGATGCTTTCCACCGACCCTTCCGGATCGCGTTGAAGAGCCCTCAGTATCCTCAAGTCAGTCGCGTCAAGCATGCGCCGCTCCGGAGTGCGAAATGCCGTTTCTTTGCCTTAAGCGCGCGTCTGCGCAAGGGCCCTGCACGTGCGTCGACGAGCGGAAAAGCAAGCGGTCGAATCCTCGATAAGATAACCAACCGGTCTCCAAATCATAAATATTCAACCCTTATTATATGCGTCGGATTGTCGCATTCACAAAAATGTCAATATTTTAAATACTATTTTACAAGAACCCTATCATATATACTATATCTATAGGTCACTCATGTGGCGAAATCTTTCTGGCACACCCGAAGCGCTGTACCAGTTTCAAGAATGGATCGTCGCCATCTACGATGACGCGGCGTCCTATGCGGTCGAACGCCTTCGACTGCCGGTTGCCCAGGCCGTCAACCATGCGATCGTTCTGACGCTGGAGGAGCTGGAGCAGCGCAACGCCCCTGCCGAACTGGTCGCCGAGATCGAGTTGAGGCTGATACACGAGCGCCGCTCCCTGATGTTCAACCTGGCCCGGCAGCACCGAGGGTAAGCAGATTAACCGTCCCTCTCCGACAGGGCCGCCAGAACACGCGCCCAGGAGCGTTGCCCTTTATGGAATGACGACATCTCGTACTTCTCGTTGGGCGAATGGATCCGGTCGTCTCCCAGCCCGAAGCCGATGAGCAGGGATTGCATCCCCAGTCGTCGCTTGAACTCGCCGACAACAGGGATTGACCCGCCCATGCCGATCATCACGGCCGGGTTCGGCCACTCGTCGCTCAGCGCCTGCCTTGCCGCTTCCAGCATCGGCGAATCGAAAGGTAGCTGGATGGCGCCGGAGCCGCCATGTTCATGAAACTCGACCTTGCAGTCCGCGGGCAGCCGCTGCTCGACGAACGAGCGGAAGCTTGAACGGATGGCCGCCGGGTCCTGATCGAAGACCAGCCGGAAGGATACCTTCGCGCGGGCCATGGCCGGGATGACGGTCTTGAAACCCTTTCCGGTGTAGCCGCCTTCGATGCCGTTGACCTCTGCGGTCGGACGCGACCAGGTCTGCTCCAGCACGGAGCGCCCTTTTTCGCCCGCCGGCACGGAAAGCCCGACACCGCCGAGGAACTCCGACTCGGAGAAGTCCAGCCCGTTCCAGATGGCCCGGATGTCCTCCGGCAGTTCCGGCACCCCATCATAGAAGCCGGGCAGGGTCACGCGGCCTTCCGTGTCGTGCAGATCGGCCAGGATCTTCGCCAGCACATGGATGGGATTGGCCGCGGCGCCGCCGTAATAGCCGGAATGCAGGTCCATCGATGCGGCATGGATGGTCACTTCCTCGCCCACCAGGCCGCGCAGGCCGGTGGAGATGGCCGGCGTATCGCGGTTCCACATGTTGGTGTCGCAGACCAGCGCCACATCGGCCGACAGCTCCGCCTTGTGGGCGTCCATGAAGGGCAGCAGCGACGGCGATCCGGACTCCTCCTCCCCCTCCAGAAACAGCGTGACCCGGCAGGGCAGGCTTCCCGTTTGCGCGATATAGGCGCGGCAGGCCTCCACGAACGTCATCAGCTGGCCCTTGTCGTCGGCCGAGCCGCGCCCGACGATCCGGCTGCTGCCGTCGTCCATCCTTGTGACCTGCGGATCGAAAGGTTCGGTATCCCAGAGCGCAATGGGGTCCACCGGCTGCACGTCATAGTGCCCGTAAAACAGGACATGCGGCGCATTGGCACCGGCGCCGTCGTGATGAGCCACAACCATCGGATGCCCCGGCGTATCGTGAAGCGCCGCCCGGAAGCCCAGCCCGGAAAGATCCGCAACCAGCCATTCCGCTGTCTTCCGGCATTCGTCCGCATAGGCCGGATCGGTCGAGATTGAGGGAATGCGCAGGAGTTCCTTCAGCCGCTCGACGGATGCGTCGAGGTTCGTATCGATGGTGGCGAGAACCTGTTCGAGTGACATGGCTGATCCTTCTTCCGGCGCTGTCGCTGGGTGCAGGATCTAAAGCATGGAGGCCGCGTTTGGAAATCCGTTTCGCGCTTGTCAGATGACGAAAGCTGCCATGGCGAAGCCGCCCACCACCAGCGCCAGCGCCGCCAGCGCAACCTTGCGCGGATGCCGCCGGCTGATGTCCGTTGCGGCCGGCCCGAAGGCATAGAAGAGCGCGCAGGGCACGAAATAGCGCAGGCCCCGGCCCAGAAGGCCGACCAGCACGAAGGTCCAGAGGTCGAGGCCGGTGACGCCGCTGGTGATGGTGATGACCTTATAGGGAATCGGGCTCAGGGCTCCGATCAGCACCATGATCCAGCCCGCCTCGTTGAAGCGCACCGCCAGCGCCTCGAAATCCGTGCCGAGGCCATAGAAATTGAGGATCGGCTGGCCGACCAGCTCGAACAGGAACATGCCGATGGCATAGCCAAGAAGCCCCCCCGCAACGGAAGACAGCGTGCAGATCGCCGCCAGGCGCCAGGCCCGTCGCCGGTCGGCCATGATCATCGGGGCCAGCATCACCTCGGGAAAGGCGGGGATGACGGAGGCTTCCGCAAAGCACAGGCCGGCCAGCGCCTTCTCGGCGTGGCGATGCGCGGTCAATGCAGTCAGTTTCTGAACGAATCCGGCGGAGCCCAATCGGTCCTCGTGCGGCGGTGCGGGGTCTGGCTTGCCTGTATAGGCGAGGAGATCGGGGCATGCCTATGACCTCCTGCCGCCGCATACCCATATCGGGCCCGGAACCGGGCTTTCTCACGAAGATATGAAACGGAGGGATACGAGGCGGCCGGCGGACGAGTACCCGGTGCCGGCATGTCATTTGCCTGTCATTGCGCTCCCCTATCCCCACCCTGGAAATGTTCCAGACTGCAAGGGGTGACAGATGGACAAGACGGTCGACGGCACGAAACCATTCCGGTCCAGCCGGCTGGAGGAGGCGGATGGCGAAGGGCTGAACCCGACGCATAACCGCACCATGGGTGAAATCATCGCTGCGCGCTTCTCGCGGCGTTCCTTTCTGCAGGGCTCGCTGGCTGCGACGGCCATTGCCGCCACGGTCAGCCCCCTGGCGCTTGCAGCGGCGGTCGATGCCAAGGCGTCCACGTCCGCCTCGCGCTTCGACTTCGCCGAGGTCGTGGCCGGCGTGGACGCAGACCACCATGTTGCCGAAGGCTACGATGCCGACGTGCTGCTGCGGTGGGGCGACAGGCTGTTCGCCGACGCCCCGGAGTTCGATCCGACGGCCCAGTCCCCCGAGGCGCAGGCCCGGCAGTTCGGCTATAATAACGACTATGTCGGCTTCATTCCGCTGGACGGCGCAGACGACCGCGGCCTCCTGGTCGTCAACCACGAATACACGAACGAACATCTGATGTTCCCCGGCATCGTCACCATCGTCGACGGCGAGATCACTGTGGCCGAGGCCGACCGTACACGCGTCGACATCGAGATGGCCGCACATGGCGGCACCATCGTCGAAATCCGCAAGGAAGGCGGCAAGTGGCGCCCTGTGCTGGATGGCGCGCTGAACCGGCGCATCACGGCGGGCACCGAGATGGCCCTGTCGGGCCCGGCCGCCGGGCATGACCGCCTGAAGACGAAGGCCGACCCGACCGGACGGCGCGTCCATGGCACCATCAACAACTGCGCCGGCGGGGTGACCCCATGGGGCACCTACATCATGGCCGAAGAGAACATCCACGGCTATTTCATGGGCGCGCTGCCGGACGGCCACCCCGAAGCCGCAAATTATGAGCGCATGGGCATTCCGGAGGGCACCTACGCCTGGGGCCGGTTCCACGACCGCTTCGACCTTTCCAAAGAGCCCAACGAGGCCAACCGCTTCGGCTGGGTGGTCGAGGTCGACGTGATGGACCCGAACTCGGTTCCGAAGAAGCGGACCGCGCTGGGCCGCTTCAAGCACGAGGGCGCTGAATCCATCGTGGCGAAGAACGGCAAGGTGGTCTTCTATCTCGGCGACGATGAGCGCTTCGACTACGTCTACAAGTTCGTGACGGCCGGCACCTACGATCCGGACGACCGCGCCGCCAACATGGATCTCCTTGACGAGGGCACGCTCTACGTCGCCCGCTTCGAGGAGGACGGTACGCTGGAATGGCTGCCGCTGATCCATGGCGAGGGGCCGTTGACCGAAGAGAACGGCTTTGCCTCGCAGGCCGACCTGCTGATCGAGACACGCCGGGCCGCCGACCTTCTGGAAGCGACGCCGATGGACCGTCCCGAGGACGTGGAGCCTAACGGCACCAATGGCCGGGTCTACGTGATGCTGACCAACAATACGCGCCGCAAGGACGACCAGGTCGACGCCGCCAACCCGCGCGCCGCCAACGCCTTCGGCCACATCATCGAAATCGCCGAGGCCGATGGCGATTTCAGCGCCACGCGCGGAACGTGGGAAGTCCTCCTGAAGTGCGGCGACCCCTCGGTCGCCGAGGTGGGGGCGACCTTTTCCACCGCCACAAGCGAGAACGGCTGGTTCGGCATGCCCGACAATTGCGCCGTCGATGCGGACGGGCGCCTGTGGGTCTCCACGGACGGCAATTCGCCGAAGGCGACCGGGCGCACGGACGGCCTTTGGGCGGTCGACACCGATGGGGAAGCGCGCGGAACATCCCGCCTCTTCTACCGCGTACCCGTGGGCGCCGAGATGTGCGGGCCGCTGATGACCGACGACATGGAAACCATGTTCGTGGCCGTGCAGCATCCCGGCGACGGCGGCGAGGACTGGGAAGGATTCGGCAGGCCCTCCTATTACGAGGACCTGTCCACCCGCTGGCCCGATTTCGACGAAGCGATGCCGGTGCGCCCGGCCGTCGTTGCCATCACCCGCACCGGCGGCGGCCGCATCGGCTGACGAAGCGCCAAGGCGGGGCGGCTCAGGCCGCCCCGGTTTCTTCGGTCGGCCTGGCTTTGGCATCTTCGTGGATGCGGAACCAGGCGACGTAGAGGGCGGGCAGGAACAGCAGCGTCAGCACCGTGCCGACGACGATGCCGCCCATCATGGCATAGGCCATGGGCCCCCAGAACACTTCCCGCGATATCGGAATCAGCGCCAGGCTGGCGGCAGCCGCCGTCAGCAGGATGGGCCGCATGCGATGTTCGGTCGCCTCCACCACGGCGTCCCAGGGCGAATCGCCCTCCTGGCGCGCATGCTCGATCTGCACGATCAGGATCACCGAATTGCGGATCAGAATGCCCGCAAGGGCGAGGATGCCCAGGATGGCCACGAAGCCCATCGGCGAGTTGCTGGCCAGAAGGCCGACGACGACGCCGATGGAGGCCAGCGGCGCAACGGAGAAGACCAGAAACAGCCGCTGGAAGCTTTGAAGCTGAATCATCAGGATTGTCGCCATGAGGAACAGCATCAGCGGCACGACGGCGATGATCGGGGCCTGGCTCTTGCCGCTTTCCTCGACCGCGCCGCCGATGGCGACGTTGTAGCCGGCCGGCAGCCGCTCCGAGAATTCGGCGACGGCGGGCGTCAGCTGCCGCACGACGGTATCGGGCTGGACGCTGCCCTGGACAGCCGCCTGCACGGTTATGGTCGGCAGCCGCGAGCGACGCCAGATGACGGGCTGCTCCATCTCGTAGGAGAAGCTGGCAATTGCCGCCAGCGGCACCGACTGGCCGCTGCTGCCGGGCAATTGCAGGTTCTGCAGCGTATCGATGGAACCGCGCTCCGCATCCGTTGCCCGCGCCACCACGTTGACGAGGTAGATGTCATCGCGAACCTGCGTGATGTTGGTTCCGTCGACCACGCCGTTGAGGGCGCCGGCGATGTCGGCGGACGAAACGCCAAGGCGCCGCGCCATGTCCTGCGAGACGTTGACGCGCACGACGCGGGCCGGCTCGTGCCAGTCGTAGACGACCTCGTCCAGATTGGGGTTGGTCGCCATCACCCCGGCCAGCTCTTCCGACAGCCGGCGCACGGTCTGGATATCCGGTCCGCTGATACGGTACTGCACCGGCCGGCCGACCGGCGGGCCGATATCGAGCAGTTTCACGAAGGCGTCGGTGCCGGGGAAGGTCTTCCGAAGATACTCCTGCAACTGGGCTCGTGTCCGGTCGCGCACGTCGAGACCCTTGGTCACCACCACGACCTGGCCGAAGGACGGGTCGGGCGTCTCGACGTCGAAAGACAGGATGAAGCGCGGCGCCCCCTGCCCGACATAGACCGACCAGTGGTCGACATCCGGGTTGTTCGCCAGCATGTCCTGCTCGAACTTCTGCATCTGGCGGTTCGTCTCGGCAATCGAGGCGTTCTGCGGCAGGGTGAAGTCGACGATCAGCTCGGGCCTGTCCGACGACGGGAAAAATTGCTGCTGCACGTGGCCGAGGCCATAGATGGATATGCCGAAGGCGATGACGGTCAGGCCGATGGTGATCCAGCGGGCCCGCATGGCGACCAGCAGAATGCGCTGGAACCCCCGCGCGAACCAGCCCTTCTGCTTCTTGTGGTCCGGCAGAGCGCGCGGCAGCAGCGTGACGCCCAGCAGCGGCGCAAACAGCACCGCCACGATCCACGAGATCAGCAGCGCGACGGCGATGACGACGAAGAGCGTAAAGGTGAATTCGCCGGCATTGGAGCTGTTGAGTCCGATGGGCACGAAGCCGGCCACCGTAACGAGCGTGCCGGTGAGCATGGGAAACGCCGTCGAGGTATAGACGTAGGTTGCCGCCTTCTCGAGCGGGTCGCCCACCTCGAGCCGGGCGACCATCATCTCCACCGCGATCATGGCGTCGTCCACCAGCAGGCCGAGCGCGATGATGAGGGCGCCCAGCGACACGCGCTGCATGGATATGCCGAGATAGGCCATGATGAGGAAGGTGATGGCCAGCACCAGCGGGATCGACACCGCCACGACGAGCCCGGCCCGCAGGCCGAGGCTGATGAAGCTGATGGCAAGGACGATGGCGACCGCCTCGAAGAGCGCGCGGGTGAACTGGGACACCGCCTCGTCCACCACGACGGGTTGGTCGGCGACGCGGATCACGTCCACGCCGACGGGCAGCTCGGCGGTGACGCGCTCCATCTCGGCCTCCAGCGCCTCGCCGAAGTCCAGAAGGTTGGAGCCCGCACGCATGCCGATGGCAAGGCCGATGGCCGGTTGGCCATTGGCGCGGAACAGCGCCGAGGGCGGGTCGACATAGCCGCGCGTGATGGTCGCGACGTCGGACAATGGGAAGAAGCGATCGTTGATGCGCAGGTTGACGGCGCTCAGGCTGTCTTCGGAGGCGAACTGGCCGCTGACGCGCACCGACACGCGCTCCGGCCCGGCCTGGATGACGCCGGACGGGCTGATGGCGTTCTGAGCCCGCAGCGTATTGATGATCTGCTGCTGGTCGAGCCCCAGCGCGGCGATCTGCCGTGTCGAGAATTCCAGGTAGATGGCTTCGTCCTGTGCGCCCAGCACCTCCACCCGGCCGACATTGCGCACCGTCAGCACCTTGGCGCGGATATCCTCCACGATGTCGCGCAACTGGCGTTGGGTCAGCCCATCGCTGACGAAGGCGTAGATGTTGCCATAGACGTCGCCGAAACGATCGTTGAAGAACGGCCCCTGCACCCCTTCCGGAAAGTTCGGCCTTATGTCGCCGATCATGCTGCGGACTTCCTGCCAGATCGCCGGCACGTCGCGGGCCTTGGTGGTGTCGCGCAGATTGACGAAGACGGTCGTCACGCCCGGCCGCGTGACGGAGCGGGTGAAATCGAGCGATTCCAGCTCCTCGAGCTTCTTCTCGATGCGGTCGGTGACCTGAAGCGTCGTCTCCTCGGCCGATGCGCCGGGCCATTGCGCCTGGATCAGCATGGTCTTGATGGTGAAGTTGGGATCTTCCTCGCGCCCGAGGCCGATATAGGAGAACGCCCCCGCCAGAAGGAAGACGATCATGAAGTACCAGATCATCGAACGGTGGCGGAGCGCCCAGTCGGAGAGGTTGAACTGCTCGGCTTTCAAATCGCGTCTCCGCCAATGCGCACGGCCTGTCCGTCCTCCAGCCGGTTGACGCCGGCGGTGGCAACCGTCTCGCCATCCGACAGGCCGGATGTCACCTTGAAGCCCGGTCCGACCGGCTCCAACTCCACGGCCCGGAGCACCGCCCGCGTGCCGTCCTCGATGACGAAAACGAAGTCGCCATCCGCCGTCCGCTTGACGGCGGATGCCGGCAAGGCGATCCCCGGTGGGCCCTCATCGGCCGGGAACACCCGGACCGTCGAGCCGAGGCGGAAATCCTGCGGTGGATCGTCCAGCGTGATGCGGACGCGGCGGCTGCGTGTCGCCGGATCGGCGCTGGGGGCGATCTCCCGGACGCGGCCCGACGTCGTCATGCCGTGATCGAGCTCCAGCCGCACGTTGAACGGCATGCCCACGGCCAGCGACGAGGCCGCCTGATCGGGCACATCGATGACCGCTTCCCGCACGTCGGGGCGCGCCAGCGTCAAGACCGTCTGGCCGGGGCTGACCACCTGGCCGACATCGGCACTGGTGGACAGGACGACGCCGTCATAATCCGCCTTGAGTTCGGCGTAGCCGCGTTGTTCCTGCGCCTTGGTCAGCCGCGCCTGCGCACTTGCCACCTGCGCGGCGCCCGTGCGGCGTTGCCTGTCGGCGGATTCGAAGCTGGCCTGCGTCGATGCACGCGCCGCCAGCAGTTCGCTTTGCCGGAAAGCCACGCCGGAGGCTTCGGCAAGCTGGGCCTTGGCACTGATCAGGTCGGCTTCCGCCGACTGCACCGCAAGGTCCAGGGTGGTCGGGTCCACCGTCGCCAGCACGGCGCCCTGTTGCACCGTATCGCCCGTCTCGACCGGGCGAGAGGTGATGCGGCCGAGGACGCGAAAGCCGAGATCGGTGCGCACACGCGGTTCTATCGTTCCGGTCAGCAGCAGGCTCGGCGTTTCGACGGCCGCAACCTGCATGGCGCGGACGGGGCGGACAGGCTCGGCGGCAGCCGGCTCCTCTGTCCGGTTGCAGCCGGCCAGCGCCGCAAGCGCCAGCGCGAGGGCCGGCAGATAAAGCAAGGCGTGCCTCACGATCCGGCCTCCTCGATGACGGACACCTTTTCGTCGGGCCGAAGGAACTTGGTTCCGTCCACCACCACGGCCTCTCCCGGCTCCACCCCCCCGGCCAGTATGATGCGGCCCGTTTCATAGGCCTGTATGCGCACCGGGCGCAGCTCCGTGGTGCCCTTGTCGATGTCGACGATCCAGACCGCCGGCTGTCCGGCGGCGGACGCCAGCGCGCTCCATGGCACGATGACCCCGCGCGTGCCGGGCAACAAAGCCTGGCCGACGACGGCGGAGCCGAGGTTCATCCGGTCCGGCACATCGTCGATGCCGACCTTCACGCGAACCGTTCCCGTGGTCGTGTCCACGGCCGGGGAGATTTCCCGGATGCTTCCGGTCGTCGAGACGGAGGGGTCCGTCGCCAGCGATAGCGCGATATGATCGGTCGGGGGCCGCTCGAACAGGATGCGCTCATAAACGTGGAAGACAGCGTCCCTCGGCCCGTCCTCGGCTACGGAGAACGCCGTTTCCGCCGCCTGCACCACCTGCCCCACCTCTATGTCGCGCGCCGTGACGACGCCGGGCGCAGTTGCCCGCAATTGCGTGTAGGACAGCGCATCGGCGCTGGTTGCCTGCTGCGCCTGCGCGGCATCCAGCGACGCCTGCGCGGTACGAACGGCCTCCTGCGCCTGCTCGAACACACTGCGTGTCGTCAGGCCCTGCCGGTACAGTGCATCCTGCCGCGTAAACTCGGAATTTGCCTGGTCAAGCTGTGCCTGCGCCGCTTCCACGCCGGCCTGCGATGCCGCCAGGTCCGCCTGCTGTTCACGCGGGTCCAGCCGGGCCAGCACGTCGCCTTCGGCAACGCGGTCACCCACATCGACACTGCGTTCGGAAACGCGACCGCCGACCCGGAAGGCGAGCGCCGTCTGATTGCGGGCCTGCACCTCGCCGGTGACGGCGGCCGTGGGCGCGTAATCGGACAGTTGCGCCCGCTGCACGACCACCGGAACGATGGGCGTCTCGGGCTGGGCCTCGGGTGGCCGGCACGCCGCGACAAGGACGAGTAATGGCGCGAAGACAAGAAGTGGACCACGGGCCATGCGATGTCCTGAAGCGGTTTACCAGCCTCAGTTATTGATGGTTACGCAAGCCCGGTCAACGTGCCCTTTTGTCAGCCCACATCGAACTTCACGCCCTGCGCCAGCGGCAGAGTGCGCCCGTAATTGATGGTGTTCGTGGCCCGTCGCATATAGGCTTTCCAGGCGTCCGAGCCCGATTCACGGCCACCACCGGTTTCCTTCTCGCCGCCGAAGGCACCGCCGATCTCGGCACCGGACGGGCCGATATTGACGTTGGCAATGCCGCAGTCCGACCCGCTCGCCGACAGGAACAGCTCGGCCTCGCGCAGATCGTTGGTGAACACCGACGAGGACAGGCCCTGCGGCACGCCGTTCTGCAGGGCGATCGCCTCGTCGAAGGCGTCGTAGCGCACCACGTAGAGGATGGGGGCGAAGGTTTCCTCCAGCATCGGGCCGGTCTGGCCCGGCATCTCCACCAGGGCAGGACGCACATAGTAGCCACCCGCGCCGACGGTGACACGCTCGCCGCCGGACACCGTGCCGCCGGCCGCGCGGGCGGCCTCGAGCGCCTTCTGCATCGCCTCGAAGGCCGCTGCGTCGATCAGCGGCCCGACAAGCGTGCCCTCGCTCATCGGATTGCCCACGGCGACGGATGCGTAGGCTGCCTTCAGCCGCGGCACGAGCGTATCGTAGACGCTGTCATGCACGAACAGGCGCCGCAGGGTGGTGCAGCGCTGGCCGGCGGTGCCCATCGCCGCAAAGGCGACACCGCGCAACGTCAGGTCCAGATCGGCCGACGGGCAGACGATGGCCGCGTTGTTGCCGCCGAGTTCCAGCAGCGACCGCCCGAAGCGCGACGCGACGCGCGGCCCGACGGCGCGCCCCATGGCCGTCGAACCGGTCGCGGACACCAGCGGCACCTTCGCGCTGTCCACCATGGCCTCGCCGATGTCCCGCCCGCCAAGCAGCACCGCCGACAGCCCGTCCGGCGCCTTGCCGCCATTGTCGCGGAAACGCGCCAGCGCCCGGTCGAAGAGGGCCTGCGTCGCCAGGGCGGTCAGCGGGGTCTTTTCCGAGGGCTTCCACACGGTGGCGTTGCCGCAGACCAGCGCCAGCGCCGCGTTCCACGACCAGACCGCCACAGGAAAGTTGAAGGCCGAGATGATGCCGACGACGCCCAACGGATGCCATGTCTCCATCATGCGGTGCTCGCCGCGTTCGGTGGCGATGGTGAGGCCATAGAGCTGCCGCGACAGGCCGACGGCGAAATCGCAGATGTCGATCATCTCCTGCACTTCGCCCAGGCCCTCGGAGGTCACCTTGCCGACCTCGATGGATACCAGCCGGCCGAGCAACGCCTTGTGCGCACGCAGCTCTTCGCCCAGCAGGCGCACCAGCTCGCCGCGCTGCGGCGCCGGCACCAGGCGCCACTCTGCGAAGGCGGCGTCCGCCGCATCGATTGCCCGCGCCACGCCCGCAATGTCCGTTTCGGCAAGGGCCGCAAGCCGTTCGCCGGTCACGGGCGAATGCACGTCGAGCGTGCCGCCCGCCAGTGCCGAGGCCGGCGTGCCGAGCGTATCGAACAGGGCCGCCACTTCGGCGGCGAGGCTCTCGGCAGACCGGATGGGTGTCGAAAGGGTCATGATGGGTCTCCTGGTGCGGATCAGATCCGGGATGTGAGATGGGCGACCTGCGCCCCGTATTCGTAGAAGCCTTCGCGGACCGCGCGGAAACGCTGCGGGCGCGCGTCGCTGAGCGGCAATGGCAGGTCTTCCTCGCGCAGGTGCCCCGTCAGATGCTGGGCCAGGACCTGGCCGAACACCGTTCCCGGCGCGATTCCGCGGCCATTGTAGCCGCTGAACGAGAAGACCCCCTCGTCGAGCCTGTGGAAGCGCGGCAGCGCATCCTCGGTCATGCCGATCATGCCGAACCATTCGGATTCGAACTCGACCGGGCCGAGCTGCGGGAAAAGCCGCTTCAGCGTTGCCGCGGCCCAGCGCCGATGGATGGCCCGGCCGGTGCCGCGCAACGCGCCCACACTGCCGACGATCAGGCGGTTCCGGGCGTCGAAGCGGAAGGATGTCAGGATTTCCTTCGTGTCCCAGCATCCCGGCCTACCCGGCAGGATGGATCTGGCAAGGTTTCCGGACAGGGGGCGGGTGGCGATGTTGAAATAGGGCAGATGGACGAGCTCGGTGCGCAATTGCGGCCAGCAGGCCTGCGTATAGGCGTTGGTTGCCGCGATCACCCGTGCTGCGGTGACGGCGCCCTGCGGCGTTTGAAGCCGCCAGGCACTGCCGGTGCGGTGCGCGGAACGTACCGGGCTGCGGCAGAACAGGCGGGCGCCGGCCGCGACTGCGGCGTGGGCCAGCCCGCGCGCATAGGCAAGCGGCTGTATGGTACCGGCC
>NZ_BBWQ01000023.1 GCF_001463885.1 Aureimonas altamirensis
GCTGTATGGTACCGGCCCGCCGATCCAGCAACGCGGAGCTGTAGACCCTGCTGCCGATCGCCTCGGCCGCCGCGTCGGCGTCCAGATAGTCCACCGGTGCGCCCAGCGCCTGCCACTCGGCTGCCCGGCCGGCCAGCTCTTCGGCCCCTGCCGCGCCGACGCCGCAGTGCAACGTGCCGGCGCGGGTGGCCTCGCAGGCGATGCCGTGCCGCTCGATCAGTTCGAAGACGGCGGCCGGCCCGCCGCCCAGAAGATCGAGCAGCCGTTTGCCGTGCACCGGGCCGAGGACGTTGGGCAATTCGCGCGGGCGGACCCACATGCCGGCATTGACCAGGCCGACATTGCGCCCCGACCCGCCGAACCCGGCCTCCTCCGCCTCCAGAACGATGACATCGACGCCCTGCCCGGCAAGATGCAGGGCTGCAGACAGCCCTGTATATCCAGCCCCGACGATGGCCACGTCGGCGGTCTTCTCACCATCCAGGGCCGGCGCAGCGGGCGCCGGCGGCGCAGTCCGCTCCCAAAGCCCGTGCGTCCTGTCGTCCTGTTGCATCTAGGGAAACCCGCGCATGAATCGGCGGCATCTTAAGACGACGGATGGGAAAGATGCCAAGCGAAGATTGGTCCGGCCGACAGTCCCGTACGGAATGTCGGTGCATACTGCCTCTAAGCCGGATTGCGGACGCCGACCGCCGATGGGGTGAATTGCGCTACGCCCGTGCCGGCCTGTCTACTGACGCGAAGGCGAAACGGCAGGAGACTACGAGCGCATGACGGCAGGATCGATCTTTCGGGTGGGCGGCTGCGTGCTGGCGCTTGCGATGGCGATGACGTTCCCGGCGCTACGCGCCGAAGCCACGGAACGCGCCTTCTCGACACGCGTGGTCGAATCCGGCCACAGCCTGACCGACCCGATTCCGCCCATGCTGTCGCGCATGGTCGTTGCCGCCGGCGGCAAGCCCAGCATTGCCCGCTCGACCATTCCCGGCAGCCCCATGGATTGGCGGCGCAACAACCCGACCGACCCCTTGCCCAACGCCTGGACCGACATTCAGGACTACGAATTGCTGGTGCTGACGGAGCGGGTCTCGCTGTCCACCACCGTCCAGTGGCACGACTCGGAGAACGAGGCGCTGCGCTGGGTCGAAAACGCGTGGGAAAAGGGCGATGGCGGCAAGGGCGCGCAGACGATGCTGTACGCAAGCTGGATCCACATAACCAGCGGACCGAACTTCGACAATTTCAACAAGGATCCGGAAGGCCATGTGCCCTTCCGCCTGCGCCTGCCGATGGAGTGGCAGCGTTGGGAGAAGATCGCCTCGCATGTGAACGCGAACCGGCCGGAGGGCTCGCCCCCGGTGCGGATGATACCGGGGCCGCTGCTGTTCGCCGCTCTCTACGATGCGGTCGAGGCCAAGCAGGCGCCCGACCTGGAAAAGATGGAGATGCTGTTCACCGACGCCATCCACATCAACGATATCGGCGCCTATTTCATCAGCCTGGCGCACTACGCGATGATCTACGGCCGCGACCCGCGCGGACTGCCGGCCGATGTCGGGCAGGACCAGCCCCCCACCCCGGCCCTGGCAGCTTTCATGCAGGAACTCGTCTGGAAGGTGCTGAACGATTACGAGGGCTCGGGGCTCGCCCCGGCCTGAACCTTCCGGCTGACATTCAGCCGCGACTGGGTTTTCTTTGCCGGGCACGGCCCTAGCTGATTGTCGCACGATCGCTTTATGGAAGGGCGTGCGATGGAATGGGTTCACTCGATCCTCATCCGGTCTCCGGAGATCGCCCTGTTCCTGTCGCTTGCAGGCGGATACGCGCTCGGCAAGGTACAGTTCGGCAAATTCCAGCTCGGCGGGGTCGCGGGCTCCCTTCTTGTCGCGGTGGTCATCAGCCAGTTCGGCGTCACCATCGACAATGGCGTCAAGACGCTCCTGTTCGCGCTTTTCATCTATGCGGTCGGCTTCGAAAGCGGACCCGGCTTCTTCCGGTCCCTTGGCCGGCAGTCGATCCGCGAGATCGTTCTGGCCGCCGTGCTGGCCGTCACCGGGCTTGCTACCGTTATCGTCTTCGCGCGGCTTTTCGGCCTCGACAAGGGGCTGGCGGCCGGCGTGGCCGCCGGCGCCCTGACGCAATCGGCCATCATCGGCACGGCCAGCTCCGCCCTTGCGCAACTGGATCTAGCGGCCGAGGAAATCCAGCGCCTTCAGGGCAATGTGGCGGTGGGCTACGCCGTCACGTACATCTTCGGCTCGTTCGGGGCCATCATCGTCTGCGTCAACATCCTGCCCTGGCTGATGGGCCGATCCATCCGCGATGACGCCATGAAGGCCGAGGCAGCCCTTCTGGCCGGTGCGCAGCAGTATGGCGCGGGCGAATCTCCCGCCGTGCCGGACCTCGTCGGACGCCTGTTCCGTATCGACGGGGCAAGCGGCCGCAGCATCGCGGAGATCGAGGCTGCGGCGTCGTCTCCGGTCAGCGTCGAGCGGGTCAAGCGCAACGGCTCCATCATCGGCGTCGAGCCCGATCTCCAGCTCCAGAAGGACGATATCGTGCTTCTGGTGGGGCGGCGCGGGGGCGTTCTCGAAGGGTCCACCAGCCTTGGGCCCGAAGTTCCCGCATCCGAGGGCATGGACGTGGTGATGGTCAGCCGCGATATCTCGCTGACCTCGCGCGATTTCGTCGGCCGCACGGTCGGCGACATCATGACGAAGACCGCGTCCGCGTTGAAGCACGGCATCTACGTCACCGCCATCAAGCGCGGCGGCACGCCGGTGGCGATCGTGCCGGATGCGCGCGTCGAGGCAGGCGATGTCGTGACCGTCTATGGCAGCGCCTCCGACGTCGCCCGCGTGGCGAAGGCGGCCGGCACACCCATCCTGCCCAGCGACAAGACCGATTTCGTCTATCATGGCCTCGGCATCGTCGCGGGCCTTCTGGTCGGTCTTCTGGTGCTGCGCGTCGGCGATGTGCCGCTGACGCTCGGCGCCGGCGGCGGCGCACTGCTTTCGGGTCTGGTCTTCGGCTGGTATCGCGGCCGCAACATGGCTATCGGCAACCTGCCGCTGCCCGCTTCGACCCTGCTGCGCGACCTTGGTCTGGCCGGGTTCGTCGCCGCCGTCGGGCTGCAATCCGGCCTGCAGGCCGTCAGTACCGTGCGCGAAAACGGCATATCGTTGTTCCTGATCGGCGTCGTGGTGACGCTGCTGCCGATGCTGATCACCATGCTGGTCGGGCGATATGTCCTGAAATACGACAACACCGCCATCTTCGCCGGCGCCCTGTCGGGCTCGCGCAGCGCCAACCCGGCCTTCGGTGAAATTCTCGACAAGGCCGGAAACTCCATTCCGACCGCTTCCTTCGCCATCACCTACGCGCTGGCCAACGTCTTCCTGACCCTTCTCGGGCCCTTGGTCGTCGCCTTCGCCTGAACAGGGAGTTGCATTCAATGACGACAGACTACTCGCAATACGCCAAGCTCAGTCCGTTCGAATTGAAGGACGAACTGATCAAGCTGGCCTCCGGCAAGGCCAACCGGATGATGCTGAATGCCGGCCGCGGCAACCCGAACTTCCTGGCAACCCTGCCGCGCCGGGCCTTTTTCCAGCTTGGCCTGTTCGCCGCTGCAGAGTCGGAGCTGTCGTTTTCCTACCTGCCCAACGGGGTTGGCGGGCTCCCGAAGATCGAGGGTATCGAGGGTCGCTTCGAACGCTTCTGTGCCGACAATCGGGGCAGTGACGGCGTTCTGTTCCTGGCGCGCGCAATGAGCTACGTGCGCGACCAGATCGGCCTTTCGGCATCGGACTTCCTGCACGAGATGATCGAGGGCATCCTCGGCTGCAACTACCCCGTGCCGCCCCGGATGCTGCGGCTCAGCGAAAAGATCGTCCGCGAATATATCGTCAAGGAGATGATCGGCGGCAACGTGCCGACCCGCAGCATCGACCTGTTCGCGGTCGAGGGAGGAACGGCCGCAATGGCCTACATCTTCCACACGCTGCAGCAGAACGGCCTGATCCGGCGCGGTGACAAGGTGGCCATCGGCAAGCCGGTCTTCACGCCCTATATCGAGATCCCCGAACTCGAGGAATACGGCCTCGAGCAGGTATCGCTGGATGCCGACCCGAACATGCATTGGCAGTATCCGGATGCGGAGCTGGACAAGCTGAAAGACCCGGCGGTCAAGATGTTCTTCCTCGTCAATCCGAGCAACCCGCCCTCGGTGAAGATGGACGAGCGCAGCCTGCGCCGCATCGCCGATATCGTCGCCAATGAGCGCCCCGACCTGATGATCCTGACGGACGACGTCTACGGCACCTTCGCCGACGACTTCCAGTCGCTCTTCGCGATCTGTCCCGCAAACACGATCCTGGTCTATTCCTTCTCCAAATATTTCGGCGCAACCGGCTGGCGCCTGGGCGTCGTCGCCACCGCCAAGGACAATGTGATGGATGGCGCGCTGGCGGGCCTGCCCGATGCGGAGAGACAGTCGCTCGACCGGCGCTACCAGTCCATCGTGCCCGATGTCTCGGCACTGTCCTTCATCGACCGGCTGGTTGCCGACAGCCGCGCCGTGGCCCTGAACCACACGGCCGGCCTCTCGACACCGCAGCAGGTGCAGATGGTGCTGTTTTCTCTTTTCGCGCTGATGGACGAGGCGGACGGCTACAAGGCGGAACTGAAGAAGCTGATCCGCCGGCGCGAGCGCGCCCTCTACCGCGAGCTCGGCATGCCGCCGCAATCCGATCCGAACGAGGTGGATTACTATACGCTGCTCGACCTCGAGCCCATCGCACGCCATCTGCATGGCGACGCCTTTGCCGCCTATGTGGTGGAAAAGGCCACCGCCGGCGACATGCTGTTCCGCATCGCCGACGAAACCGGCATCGTGCTGCTGCCCGGCAAGGGGTTCGGCACGCACGAGCCCGCCGGCCGCGTTTCCCTCGCCAATCTCAACGAGTACGAGTACGCCGAGATCGGGCGTTCGCTGCGCCGGATGGCCGACGAGTTTTACGAGGCCTTCCTGCAGGAAAAAGGCGGCACGCCGGCCGCCTGATTCCACGTTTTCTCCGGGGGGCGCCTACTCGGCCGGTACGGCGATCGCCTCCGGCTGGGGTTTCGCCTCGCCGCGCTCGTGGCCGCCCAGCACCGCATGCAGGCGGTCGGTGTCCAGTTCGCCCTCCCAGCGCGCCACCACGAGGGTCGCGACGGCGTTGCCGACAAGGTTTGTCAGGGCCCGGCATTCCGACATGAAGCGGTCGATGCCGAGAATGAGCGCCATGCCGGCAACCGGCACGGACGGCACCACCGACAGCGTTGCGGCCAGAGTGATGAAGCCGGCGCCGGTGATGCCCGCCGCGCCCTTGGAGGACAGCATGGCCACCAGCAGCAACAGGATCTGGTCGGTCAACGACAGCTCGATATTGGTGGCCTGCGCAATGAACAGCGCCGCCAGCGTCATGTAGATGTTGGTTCCGTCAAGGTTGAAGGAATAACCGGTCGGAACCACGAGCCCGACGACGCTGCGCTTGGCCCCGGCCCGCTCCATCTTGTCCATCAGCGTCGGCAGTGCGGCTTCGGACGACGAGGTGCCGAGCACCAGCAGCAGCTCTTCCTTGATGTAGCGGATGAGCGCGAAGATGGAGAAGCCGTTGTAGCGGCATACGGCGCCGAGGATGATGACGACGAAGAGGATCGAGGTGAGGTAGAAGGTGCCCACCAGCATGGCCAGGTTGGCGACCGAGCTGATCCCGTATTTGCCGATGGTGAAGGCCATGGCGCCGAAGGCGCCGATGGGAGCGGCCTTCATCAAGATGCCGACCAGCTTGAACATGGGCACGGATACGGCCTGGAAGAAATCCAGCACCGGCTTGCCCTTTTCGCCGACCATGCCCAGCGCGATGCCGAACAGAACCGAGAAGAACAGCACCTGCAGGATGTCGCCTTCCGCGAAGGCCGACACGATGGTGGTGGGGATGACGTTGGACAGGAAGCCGACCAGGCTCTGCTCGTGTGCCTTGGTGGCGTAGTTGGCCACGGCGCTCGGGTCCAGCGAGGCCGGGTCGATGTTCAGCCCGGCGCCGGGCTTGACCACATTGGCCACGATGAGGCCGACGATGAGTGCCAGCGTCGAGAAGGTGAGGAAGTAGGCCATGGCCTTGCCGGCAACCCGCCCGACCTTCTTCAGGTCGCTCATGCCGGCGATGCCGGTGACGATGGTCAGGAAGATCACCGGCGCGATGATCATCTTGACGAGCTTGATGAAGGCATCGCCCAGCGGCTTCAGGCTTTCGCCGAGCTGCGGGTAGAAATGCCCGAGCGCGATGCCGAGCGCGATCGCGACAAGCACCTGGACATAGAGTTGCGCATAGATCGGCTTGCGCTTCTGGGGGCCTGCGTCGGTTTCGACAGCCATGGGTACGGCCATGATATTCCCTCCCGTAACGGTGGACAGGGTGCCGGGGCACCCCATGTTCTCCCGGTCCGGGGCGATGCGCACGGACCTCAAGCCACCCTTTCGCAAGCGGCGTGCCATTCGCTTTGCGCAGGCCTCCCATGCCGGATTTGCAGGGGTGGCGGCCGCCTGAGTGCTGGATCGGGCGCAGGATTGTGCGATATTTCGCTCGCCTGTTGCAGCCAATGTGCGGTAAACCGCACAGATGAGAGGAATAGCGAAACCGGGAGCGATCTGGCTGGCTGTGGCGTGCCTGGTGGCGCTTGCCTGCATCGGTGCGGCCGGCCCCCTGGCGCGCCAGCACCGCCTGTCGGAGCTTTCGGAAGAAGCCGCGCGTGCCGCCCCGCTGGCGCGTGCCGTGCTGGCCAGCGAGATCGGCAAGCAGCGCAGCGTGCCCCTGATCCTGTCGCAGGACACCGATATTGCCGGAGTGCTGGCCGCGCCCGATGCCGACGCGCTCCGGCGGACCGACGAGCGCCTGGCGCAACTGGCCGGCCAGACGGGCGCGAGCGTCATCTATTTGATCGATGCTGCCGGGGACACGGTCGCCGCCAGCAATCATGCACAGGCCGACAGCTTCGTCGGCAACAATTATGCCTTCCGCGACTACTTCCAGCGCGCTCTGCGCGAGGGCGCAGGTGAACAATATGGCCTCGGCACCGTCAGCCGCCGGCCGGGCCTCTATCTGTCGCGGCGCGTGGATGGCGCGGATGGAGGCGCCTTGGGCGTCGTCGTGGTCAAGGTCGAGCTGGACAGCGTCGAGCAGGCCTGGGCCGCCAGTGGCCGGCCCACTTTCGTCGATGACGGGCGGGGCGTCGTACTGGCGACCAGCGTTCCGGACTGGCGGTTCCGGGCGCTTCGACCGCTGACAGCGGCAGAGGCCGAGGCCATCCGATACAGCATCCAGTTTGCCGATGCGGGGCTGCAGCCCCTCGACATGACCGGCATGGCCGGAACGGCGGTTGACGGCATCGTCACCGTCGATGCCGGCGGCGGCATGCAAGCCCATGTGGAGGCGACCCTGCCCCTGCAGGACAACCCGGCCGAGTGGCGCATCCACGTGCTGGTTCCGGCAGCAGCGGCCCTTGCGCAGGCGCAGCTTTACTGGCGCGGCATCACCGCGCTTGCGCTGGCCCTGGCATTCGGAACGCTGTTCTTCCTGCACCGCAGGCGCCGCTGGGCCGCCGAACGGCGCGCCGACATGGTCCGCACTGCCGCCGTGCTGGAGCAGCGCGTGAACGAGCGCACCTCTGAACTGTCCGCAGCCAATCTCCGGCTGGAAGCGGAAATTACCGAGCGCGAAAGCGTGGAGGCGCGCGTCCTGCGCCTGCGCGACGACCTTGCACAGGCCAACCGCCTGGCCTCGCTGGGGCAGATCACCGCCGGCGTGGCACACGAGATCAACCAGCCGCTTGCCGCGATCCGCACCTTTGCCGAAAACGCCGGAACGTTCCTCGACAGGGGCGATACCCCGCGCACCCGCGCGAACCTCGATACGATTGCCGGCCTTGCCGACCGGATCGGCGAGATCACCGGAACGTTGCGCAACTTCGCCCGGCGGCAGACGGGCGTGCGCCAGGTGATGGATATCGCCGAACCGGTCGACGGCGCGGTCATGATGCTCCGTAGCCGGATGAAGCAGCAGAATGTCCGGCTGGAACGGCAGGCACCCTCCGCACCGGCGCTGGTGGATGGCAACAAGACCCGTCTGGAGCAGGTTTTCGTCAACCTCCTGCGCAACGCATTGGACGCGATGGAGGGCGAGGGCGCGATCCTGATCCGGACGAGCGTCAGCGGCGACAGCGTCCACGTCGCGATCGAGGATACGGGCCCCGGCCTGTCGCAGGAAATGCTGGATCGCCTGTTCACGCCCTTTTCCACCACGCGGCAGAACGGTCTTGGCCTTGGCCTCGTAATCACCGCCGATATCCTGCGCGATCTGGGCGGCGGCATCGCCGCCGGCAAAGCCCCGTCTGGCGGTGCCTGCATGACGATCACGCTTCCGAGGGCAGCGGAATGAACCCATCCATCAACCGTGTCCTGTTCGTGGACGATGACGCTGCCATGCGCTCCGCCAATGCCCAGACGCTGGAGCTGGCGGGCTTCGAGCCCGTTCTTGCGGCATCCGCGATGGAGGCGATGACAGAGCTGGAAAGCGGTTTCGACGGCGTCGTCGTTTCCGATATCCGCATGCCGGGCATGGACGGGCTGCAACTCTTCGAGGCGATCCGCGCCATCGATCCGGACCTGCCCGTCATCCTGATAACCGGTCACGGCGATGTGGACATGGCCGTGTCGGCGCTCAAGCGCGGCGTCTACGACTTCATCCCGAAGCCCTTTCCCCGCGACCGGCTCCTTGCCAGCATCGCGCGGGCGGTGGAAAAGCGCAGCCTCGTGATGGAAAACCGGCGCCTGCGCGCAATGGCCGCCGAAGTGGACGAAGACCTGCCCCTGATCGGTCAGACGCCGCAGATGCGCAGCCTGCGCCGCACCCTGCGCCAGATCGCGGAAACCGAGGTCGACGTTCTGATCGAGGGGGAAACCGGCTCCGGCAAGGACGTGGTCGCCAATCTCATCCATCGGTGGAGCGCCCGCGCTCCCAAGCCCTTCGTGGCACTGAACTGCGGTGCCCTGCCGGAGACGGTGATCGAAAGCGAGTTGTTCGGCCATGAGGCCGGCGCCTTCACCGGCGCGCAGAAACGGCGCGTCGGCCGGATCGAGCATTCGGCGGGGGGCACCCTCTTTCTCGACGAGATCGAGTCCATGCCGCCATCCCTGCAGGTCAAGCTGCTGCGGGTCCTGGAAACACGCCGGATCGACCCTCTCGGCACGAATGAGAGCCGGCCCGTGAACATAAGGGTCGTCGCGGCCTCCAAGGTCGATCTTGGCAACCCCACTGAACGTCGGGATTTCCGGGAGGACCTGTACTATCGGTTGAATGTCGTGACCTTGCGCATCCCACCGCTGCGTGAGCGCATGGACGACGTGCCGCTCTTGTTCGCGCATTTCCTGCAATCCGCCGCCCGTCGCTTCGGCCGCCAAACCCCTGCCCTGACGAAGGCCGTCCACGATCGGCTGCGCGCCCATCGCTGGCCGGGTAATGTCCGAGAGCTTGCGCACTTCGCCGAACGCACGGTGCTTGGCCTCAGCGATTTGGAATCCATTCCCACCGGTGCCGGCGCGCCTGCAATCGACAGCGCTGCGCCTCTTCCGGATCGGGTCGCCGCATTCGAGGCCGAGGCGATCCGTCAGGCGTTGCGGGAACATGACGGAGACGCGCGCGCGACCATCGAGGCGCTCGGCATCCCGCGCAAGACGTTTTACGACAAGCTGCAGCGTCACGGGATCGCTCGCCGGGACTTCGGCTCAACGCCGGATGCAGATTGATTGCCCGATCAACAAATTATTTGACGAGGCGATGCACTCCTTTTGATGTACAATATGCATGTTCACACGAGTTCGTGATCGCACACACTTATCCATTAAAATCATATAGTTACGCTAAAATCATATAAATGATTTTACATTTTACAACCTTAGGTTGATATTTTTTGGTCGTTAAATTGATAAATGATATGCAACTCTTATGGCCCCTGGGTGTTGTGTTGGGCGATGGCGGATGCTGACCGCCGAACCATGAAAGGAAATTTGTCACATGACCGAACTTCTCGATGCCAATATCGACCTGCTGACCGAAATGCTTCTTCGATCACGAGAGATCGCCGTGGACGAGAACCTCGATCAGCTCTTGCCGGCGCTGGACGCTGCCATCTTCATCACGGGCCGCGCCATCGCGGATCGGATGGACGATAGCGCATGGGCATATCTGGAGTCCGGCGCCACCTTGAACTGACGCTTACGACCCGCTTGCCATTAGTCATACTTTATGTACTCTTGATTATCAGGGCCCCGTCAAGCGGGCCATAATCGGGAGGAATCACATGCAAGGTAAAACCCTCGCAGCCGGAGCCGCGTTGATCGCCGCCCTTCTGGCCGGGACCGTTTCCGCATCGGCGCTGACGGTCGGCTTTTCGCAGATCGGGTCGGAGTCCGGGTGGCGCGCGGCGGAGACGACGGTTACCCGCCAGGAAGCCGAAAAGCGCGGCATTGACCTGAAATTCGCGGACGCGCAGCAGAAGCAGGAAAACCAGATCAAGGCGGTGCGCGGCTTCATCGCACAGGGCGTCGACGCCATCCTGATCGCGCCCGTCGTTGCGACCGGGTGGGATCAGGTTCTGGAAGAAGCCAAGGAAGCCGAAATTCCGGTCGTGCTGCTGGATCGCCAGATCGATGCGCCGGACGACCTCTATCTCACGGCCGTCACGTCCGACCAGGTCTTCGAGGGCAAGGTTGCCGGCGAATGGCTGGTGAAGGATGTGGGCGATACCGAATGCAAGGTCGTCGAACTGCAGGGCACGACCGGCTCCTCGCCCGCCATCAACCGCAAGAAGGGCTTCGAGGAAGCAATCGCCGGACACGACAACATCCAGATCGTCCGCAGCCAGACCGGCGACTTCACCCGGGCCAAGGGCAAGGAAGTGATGGAAAGCTTCATCAAGGCCGAAGGCGGCGG
This sequence comes from Aureimonas altamirensis, assembly GCF_001463885.1. Lineage (GTDB taxonomy): Bacteria > Pseudomonadota > Alphaproteobacteria > Rhizobiales > Rhizobiaceae > Aureimonas > Aureimonas altamirensis. Next base: position 11,034 of record NZ_BBWQ01000023.1, read on the forward strand.
CAAGGATATCTGCGCGGTCTACGCCCATAATGACGACATGGTCGTCGGCGCCATCCAGGCCATCAAGGAAGCAGGTCTGAAGCCCGGAACCGACATCAAGGTCGTGTCGATCGACGCGGTGCCGGACATCTTCCGCGCCATGGCCGATGGCGAGGCGAACGCGACCGTGGAGCTGACGCCCAATATGGCCGGACCGGCCTTCGAGGCCATCTCGGCCTATCTGGACAATGGCACGGCCCCGCCGAAGTGGATCCAGACGGAGTCCAAGCTCTATACCGCACAGGACGACCCGATGGCGGTCTATGAGGCCAAGAAGAACCTCGGCTACTGATGGAAGCGCCCGTTCTCGAGGCGCGCGGCATCGAAAAATCCTTTTTCGGTGTCCGCGCCCTCGACCACGTCGACTTTACGCTGGCGCGCGGTGAGGTGCATGCCCTGCTGGGTGAAAACGGCGCCGGCAAGTCCACCCTCATCAAGATCCTCACCGGCGCCTACCGGCGCGACGGCGGCACGATCCGGGTGGACGGCGTCGAGGCGGACCCGCGCAATGTCGGCGAGGCGCAGGCGCTTGGCATCGGCACCGTGTACCAGGAGGTCAACCTTCTGCCCAACCTGACGGTGGCCGAGAACCTGTATCTCGGGCGCCAGCCGCGCCGCTTCGGCCTGGTCGACTATCGGCGTATGAATGCCGATGCGCGCGGCCTGATGAAGCGGTACGGCCTTTCCATCGACGTGAAGCAGACACTGGACAGCTTCTCGGTGGCCATCCGCCAGATCGTCGCCATCGCCCGGGCCGTCGATCTTTCGGGCAAGGTGCTGGTGCTGGACGAGCCAACCGCCAGCCTCGACCCCGGCGAGGTTGAGCTGGTGTTCGGCGTCATCCGCACCCTGCGGGACCAGGGGCTTGGGATCGTCATCATTACCCATTTTCTCGACCAGGTCTTCGCCATCGCCGACCGGATCACGGTGCTGCGCAACGGCAAGCTGGCGGGCAGCCGGCCGGTCCACGGGCTGCAGCGCATGGAGCTGATCGCCCTGATGCTGGGTCGCGAGCTGGAAGGCGAGACGCTGGGCCGCGCCGCCCCGCGCGCCGCCGCTGCCGGAGATCCGGCGTTCCGCTTCGAGGCTTACGGACGCAAAGGCGGCGTTGCACCATTCGACCTTGCCATCGGCGCCGGGGAAGTGGTGGGCGTTGCTGGCCTGCTCGGGTCGGGCCGCACCGAGACGGCGCGGCTTCTGTTCGGCGCCGACCGCCACGACAGCGGAACCGCCTTCGTCGACGGGCATGAGATTTCCATCGGATCGCCCGAGCGGGCCGTCGCCGCCGGATTCGGCTTCTGCCCGGAAGAGCGCAAGACCGAGGGCATCGTCGCCGATCTTTCGGTACGGGAAAATATCGTTCTTGCCCTGCAGGCCCGGCGCGGCTGGGCACGGCCCCTGCGCCGCAGCGAGCAGGCCGCCCTTGCGGACCGTTTCATCGAGGTGCTCGATATCCGCCCGGCCGATCCGGAGATGCCCATCAAGTTCCTGTCGGGCGGCAACCAGCAGAAGGCGCTCTTGGCGCGCTGGCTGGCGACCGAACCGCGCCTCCTGATCCTGGACGAACCGACGCGCGGCATCGATGTGGGCGCCCATGCGGAAATCATCCGCCTCATCGATACGCTGCGCAACGACGGCATGGCGCTGGTGGTCATCTCGTCGGAGCTGGAAGAGCTCGTGGCCTATGCCTCGCGCGTGGTGGTGCTGGCCGACCGCCGCCACGTTGCGGAGTTGGCCGGCGACGAGATTTCGCCGGCATCGATCATGGCGTCCATCGCAGCGCATGGGCATGACGGAGGCACGGCATGACCCGCCTGAAGCGGCTTCTGCCGCAGCTTGTCGCGCTGGCGATCATCCTTGCAGCCAACAGCCTTCTGTCGCCGGGCTTCCTGGACGTCAGCTTCCAGAATGGACGCTTCTACGGCAGCCTCGTGGATATCCTGGTCCGCGGCGCGCCCGTCGGCCTGCTCGCCGTCGGCATGACTCTCGTTATCGCCAGCAAAGGCATCGACCTTTCGGTTGGCGCGGTGATGGCCATCAGCGGCGCAACCGCAGTGTCCCTGACGCTGTCAGGCACGCCGCTGCCCGCTACGCTTGCGGCCACGCTGGCGGTTGGGCTCGTGTGCGGCATCTGGAACGGGCTGCTGGTCGCGGTCCTGAAGATTCAGCCCATCGTGGCAACGCTGATCCTGATGGTCGCGGGGCGCGGCATCGCCCAGCTCATCACCGAGGGAGCCATCCTGACCTTCAACGATCCCGGCCTCGCCTATCTGGGCTCCGGCGCCCTGTTCGGCATTCCGGTTCCCATCCTGGCGCTCGTGCTCGTGGCGCTCGCCGTCGGTCTGACGGTCCGGCGCACGGCGCTTGGCCTGCTGCTGGAATCGGTCGGCATCAACCGCACGGCCAGCACGCTGGCGGGCGTCCGCACGCGGTTCCTGCTGATCGCCGTATACGCCCTGTCCGGGCTGACCGCGGCCATCGCCGGCATCATCGTGGCGGCCGACATCCGCGGGGCCGATGCCAACAATGCCGGTCTCTGGCTGGAGCTGGATGCCATCCTGGCGGTGGTGATCGGCGGTAATTCGCTTCTGGGCGGCCGCTTCTCCATTGTCGCCTCGCTGATCGGCGCGCTTATCATCCAGTCCATCAACACCGGCATCCTGATGGCGGGCTATCCCCCCGAATTCAATCTCATCATCAAGGCCGGCATCATCGTCGTCATCCTTGCGGTGCAGTCTCCGGCGCTGGCGGTGGCCGGGTCATTCCTGCGTCCGCGACGTCGCGATGCCCGGCAGGAGAAGGCCGCCACACGATGATTCCCACGCGCATCCTGCCGTTTCTGGCCACCCTTGCCGTCTTCTTTGCGGCCTATGCGCTGTGTGTCACCCAGTACCCGAACATGCTGTCCAGCCGCGTCATCGCCAATCTCCTGACCGACAATGCCTTTCTCGGCATCGCGGCCGTCGGCATGACCTTCGTCATCCTGTCGGGCGGCATAGATCTGTCGATCGGCTCGGTCATCGCCTTCACCAGCGTCTTCCTGGCCGTCACCATATCGGCGGGGCTGAGCCCGTTCGTGGCGCTTCCGCTGCTGCTCGTCGTCACGGCGGCCTTCGGCGCGGTGATGGGGGCGGCCATCCACTACCTTACCATGCCGCCCTTCGTCGTCACGCTGGCGGGCATGTTCCTGGCACGCGGAGCCGCCTTCCTGATCTCGACGGATTCGGTTCCCCTGTCGGATCCGGTCCTGTCGGCCATCTCCAGCTTCTACATCCGGCTGCCCGGCGGCGGCCGGCTGACCGCCATCGCCATGGCGATGCTTGTCGTGTTCGTGGTGGGCGGCATCCTGGCGCAGCGCACCCGCTTCGGCGCCAATGTCTATGCGCTGGGCGGCAATGCCCAGTCGGCGGAACTGATGGGCGTGCCCGTCGCCCGCACGACCATCCTGATCTATGCGCTATCCGGCTTCCTGGCCGGCCTGTCAGGCATCGTCTACACGCTGTATACGTCGGCCGGCTATTCGCTGGCCACGGTCGGCGTGGAGCTGGATGCCATCGCCGCCGTGGTGATCGGCGGCACGCTCCTCACCGGGGGCACCGGCCTGGTGGCCGGCACCTTTGTCGGGCTGCTGATCCAGGGTCTCATCCAGACATACATCGTCTTCGACGGAACCCTGTCCTCGTGGTGGACGAAGATCGCGATCGGCTTCCTGCTCTTCGCCTTCATCGTCCTGCAGCGCGTCATCCTCTGGCGGAGCGAGGCGCGGACGGCTGCGGCGGGTTAACCGCCTTGAACAGGCGCCCGCGTTCGGTTGCCAGCACGATCAGGATGGCGACGAAGCCGAGGACGGCATAGCCGACAACCACCGGCGTAGCCGTGCCATCGTAATGCTGCCCGATATAGAAACCCAGAAGCGCGCCGCCGACCGTGGTGACGAAGCCCTGGAAAGATGCCGCCGTACCGGCCACCGAGCCCACCGGGTCCATCGCCATGGCGCTGAAATTCGGCATGACGAGGCCGAAGCAGAACATCATCAGCGATTGCAGCAGCAGGAAGGAAACGAGCGACTCGTGGCCTGAAAGGGCGATGGCCGCATGCAGGCACGCGATGGCGGTAAAGGCGACGATGGCCGTATGCGACACCATGCGCATGCCGAGCCGCTCGACGATCCGCGAATTGGTGAAGGACGACGCCGCCATGAACAGGGCGATCCCGGCAAAGAACAGCGGGAAGGAAGACCCCGTGTCGAACACCTCGACAAAGATCTGCTGCGCCGAATTGATGAAGCCGAACAGGCAGCCGAGCACCGCCGCCGCCGCAAGCGTATAGCCAAGGCAGGCGCGGTTGGTGGCGGCGATGCGGAATGCGCCGACGACCGACGAAAAGACGATCGGCGAACGGTTCTGAGCCGGCAGCGTTTCGGGCAGGCGCAGCCAGACCCAGCCCGCCAGCAGGAAACCGAACAGCCCGAGCGCCAGGAATATCCATTCCCAGGGTGCAAAGACGACGATGGCCTGCCCGAAGCTGGGCGCGATGACCGGCACGGCGATGAACATGATGAAGGCGATGGACATGACCCGTGCCATGTGCCGGCCCGAATAGCAGTCGCGCACGATGGAGACGGCCAGCACCCGCGTCGCGGCCGAGCCGATGCCCTGCACGATCCGCGCCGCCATCATCTGGTCGAGCGAGGTCGCCATCGCGGCGGCGCATCCGCCGATCGTGTAGACCGCAAGGCCGAACAGCAGCACGCCGCGCCGGCCGAACCGGTCCGACAGCGGACCGTAGAACAATTGCGCCACGCCGAAACCGAGAAGGTAGGCGGTGATGATAAGCTGCCGCTGATTGTCGTCGGTGATGGACAGCGCATCGCCGATCTGCGGCAGCGCGGGCAGCATGGCGTCGATGGCAAGCGCATTGACCGCCATAAGCGAGGCGACGATGGCGACGAACTCGCGAAATCCCATGCCGGCATGCGGCGACGCAGGGGGCAGCCTGTCGGCTGTTTCCTGTGAACTTGTCATGAGGTTCGATTACCTTTTGCGGCCGGCGCGGAATGGCGCGGACCTGCGCCCTTTTAATCGTAAGTCAGGCATAAGGCCAGCCCGCACGAATTCGTCCACGCGCGCGTATCCTCTTTTCAGCGGTAGCGCCCCGGTATATGTGCACAACCACAAAGCATAGGGACACTCTGATGAAGCCGCAGGCATATCCCCGGGATGGTCTGTCCGCCAGCGGGCCGGCAACGCCTTCGCCCACGGTGGCGCGGGTGACGGTTCCGCCAATCCCGGAGGCGCAGGGTTGGCTGGCCGGCTATGATGGCAGCCATGGGCCCGTCGTGGACATGAGCCAGGCGGTGCCCGGTTACGCGCCGGCCGCCTTTTTCACGGAGCGCTTCGCAGAGGCGGCGACCCGCCCCGACAATGCGCGATACGGGTCCATTCTCGGCAACGCCGCCTTGCGGGCAGCCTATGCGGAGCATGTCGCGGCCCTGTATGGCGCTGCCATCGAGCCCGCATCCACGGCCATTACGGCGGGTTGCAACCAGGCCTTCTTTACCGCCGCCATGGTGGTGGCCGGATCAGGCGATTCCATCCTGCTGCCGACGCCCTGGTACTTCAACCATCAGATGACGCTGGCGATGCTCGGCATCACGCCCACCCCCGTCGAAACGCAGGCGGAGGATGGCTTCATCCCGACGGTCGAGGCCGTCGAGGCCGCGATCCTGCCCTCCAGCCGGGCGCTCGTCCTCGTCACACCGAACAACCCGACCGGGGCAGTCTGCCCACCGGAGCGCATCGAAGCCCTGTTCGAGCTGTGCCGCCGTCGCGGCCTGTATCTGATCCTCGACGAGACCTATCGCGACTTCCTGAAACCGGAGGGCGGTGCGCCGCACGGCCTTTTCGGCCGACCGGACTGGCAGGACACGTTGATTGCGCTTTATTCGTTCTCGAAATCCTACGCCATCCCCGGCCACCGGCTCGGAGCCATGAGCGCGGGGCCGGGCGTTCTGACAGAGGCCGAGAAGGTGCTGGACTGCATGCAGATCTGCCCGCCGCGCCCCAGCCAGGCGGCGCTTTCCCCCAGCATCGCGGGCACCGCCGAGTGGCGTGCCGGCAAATCGCGCGAAATCCGCAACAGGGCGGGCACGTTCCGCAGCGCCATGGCCGCGGCCACAGGTTGGGACGTCGTGCAGGCCGGCGCCTATTTCGCCTATGTGCGCCACCCGTATGCAGGCCGGGACGCCCGCTCGGTCTCGAGGTTTTTGGCGCAGAGGCTTGGTCTCCTGACCTTGCCGGGAAGCTATTTCGGCCCCGGCCAGGAAGGCTATCTGCGCATCGCATTCGCCAATGTCGACGATGCCGGGATCGCCGCCTTCGCGGCACGCCTGGCGGCACATGGCATGGACGGACCACTGGAGGACGCGGCGTGAGCGCGAACGACACAAAGCTCGACGATCTGCGGCAGCGTTTCGGCGGCGACAATGAAAGCGTCATCTACGATCCGCATTTCGCGGCGATGGCGCGGCAGGTGATCGACGCGGGCGGCACCCGGCAGGCGCCCTATGCCGGCATGCCGACCCTTCTGGACGTGCCGTTCAGGCCGGTGGACTGGAGCAGTCCCGACCTGGCCGGGCTGGATGTCGCCATGATCGGCGTTCCGATGGATCTGGGCATCACCAACCGTAACGGTTGCCGCTTCGGCCCGCGCGCCATCCGCGCGATGGAGCGCGTCGGCCCGTACAATCATGTCCTGCGCACCATGCCGGCGCGCGAGCTGGCGGTTGCCGATGTCGGCGACGTACCCTTCCGCTCGCGCTTCGACCTGGCCGGCTCGCACGAGGATATCGAGGCGACCATCGGCAAGATCGTCGCCGCCGGCGTCATCCCGCTGTCGGTCGGCGGCGACCACTCGATCTCGCTGCCGATCCTGCGCGCCATCGGCCGCGACCGGCCGGTGGGCATGATCCATATCGACGCGCATTGCGACACGTCCGGCCCCTTCGATAATTGCCGGTTCCACCATGGCGGGCCTTTCCGGCAGGCGGTTCTGGACGGCGTTCTGGACCCCCTGCGCACCATCCAGATCGGTATCAGGGGCGCTTCGGAATATCTGTGGGAGTTTTCCTACGCATCCGGCATGAGCGTCATCCATGCCGAAGAGGTGCAGGCGCTCGGCACCGATGCCATCGTTCAGAAGGCTCGCGCCATCGCCGGCGACGGCCCCGTCTACCTGTCCTTCGACATCGACAGCCTGGACCCTGCCTTCGCGCCGGGCACGGGCACGCCCGAGATCGGCGGCCTCACCACGCGTGAGGTTCAGGCGATCCTGCGCGGGCTGGCGGGCCTTAACTTCGTCGGCGGCGACGTCGTCGAAGTGGCGCCCCAGTACGACGCCACCACCAATACGGCCCATGCCGGGGCCCAGATGCTGTTCGAGATACTGAGCCTCATGCCTTTCACCCCGGCGCTCGCCGCCAAAAAGGAGACCATCGGATGACGAAGCCCTTTTCCCTGACGCGCCGCAGCCTGATGGCGGGTACTGCGGCGGCCGCCGCCAGCCTTGCCATGCCCTCCATCGTGCGCGCTCAGGACCGCTCGCTGAAGGTCGGCGTCTATGGCGGATACTTCAAGGATTCCTTCGACGAGCACATCTTCCCGGCATTCACCGAAGCCACCGGCATCGAGGTGGAATCGATCGCCGAGCCGACGGGCGAGGCCTGGCTGGTACAGTTGCAGCAGGCCGCGCGCGCCGGCATGGCGCCGGCCGACGTTTCGATGATGTCGCAGACGGCGCTGCGCAAGGGCATCGCAACGGAGCTCTGGACGCCGGTGGATACCGCCCGGATCGAGCGCTTCAACGAGATCCTGCCGCCCTTCGTTGCCGCCTATCCGGATGACCGGGTAGCCGGGGTGGGCGCCGTGTCTTGGTACATCACGCTCGTCTCCAACACGGAATCCTACCCGCAAGCCCCTGAAAGCTGGGCCTTCCTTTGGGATCCGTCGAACGAGGGCAAGCTCGGCCTGCTGGCGCTGGCCTCCAACAGCTTCCTGCTGGAAGTGACGGCCAAGACCTTCTTCGGCGGCACCGACAAGCTCGCCACCGATGAGGGCGTCCTGGAAGTCATGCAGAAGCTGGCCGAACTGAAGCCGAACGTGCAGCTCTGGTATCGCGACGAAGCCCAGTTCGAACAGGCGCTGAAATCCGGCGAAATCCCGATGGGGCAGTATTATCACGACGTTACCGGCCTTGCCGCCAAGGAGGGCTTCCCGGTCCGCTCGACATTCCCCAAGGAGGGCGGCATCTCGGATTCCGGCTCCTGGGCCATTTCCAGCGCCTCGGAAAAGGTGGATGAGGCCCATGAATTCATGAACTTCACCACCACGCCGGCGATCCAGGCGCTGATGGCGCGGCAGATCGGCACCGCCCCGATCATCCGGCGCGAGCTCCTGGACCTGACCGACGATGAGTTCAACGCGGTCTCGTCCTCGATCGACCCGATCGTCCCGCGCTACGAGCTCTATGTCGACAAGGCAGACTGGGTGAACCAGAAGTGGACGGAACTGATCGTAAGCTGATGAGCGGCCTTGTTATCTCCAACCTGACGCGCCGCTACGACAGCGTGACCGCCGTCGACGGCGTGGAACTGACGGTCGAGCCGGGCAGCTTCGTCTGCCTGCTCGGCCCGTCGGGCTGCGGCAAGACGACCCTTTTGCGGATGATCGCCGGGCTGGAGGCGCCAAGCGAGGGCACAATCGCCTTCGATGGACGGGACATGACCGGCCTTCCCGTCCACCAGCGCGATATCGGCATGGTGTTCCAGTCTCTTGCGCTGTTTCCGCATCTGTCGGTGGGCGACAACATCGCCTATCCGCTGGCCATCCGTGGCGTCGGCAAGGCCGACAGGGACCGGCGCGTGGCCGAGCTTCTGGATCTCGTCCGGCTGCCGGGCGTCGCCGGCCGGGCCATTATGCAGCTTTCAGGCGGACAGCGCCAGCGCGTTGCCATCGCCCGCGCGCTTGCCGTCTCGCCGCGCCTGTTCCTGCTGGACGAACCGCTGTCCGCACTCGACGCCAAGCTGCGCGAGGCGATGCAGGTCGAGCTTCGGCAGCTTCAACAGCGCCTCGGCATCACCACCATCGTCGTGACGCACGACCAGCGCGAAGCGATGACGATGGCCGACCGCATCGTGGTGATGCAGGCAGGCCGGGTGCAGCAGGCTGCCCCGCCGGTGGACGTCTACCGCCACCCCGCCACCCCCTTCGTGGCCGACTTCATCGGACAGACGAACCTCGTCACCGTGGAAAGCGGACCCGGCGGCGCCCGCATGCTGGGCATCGATGTCGGCCAGCGCGCGGCAGGCACCGCCTCCATCCGGCCGGAAGACATCCTCCTGAACGCCGAAGGCCAGGGGCCGGTAGCCGCAACGGTGGACTTCGTGCGCGACATCGGCTCCAGCGTGGAAATCCACCTGACGGCCGCTGGGCAACGCATCGTGGCGCTTGCCCCGGCCGGCTTTCACCCCTCGGTGGGCGACACGGTGTCGCTGGGCGTGAGGCCGGACAGCCCGACCTTCTTCGCAGCGGCAGGCGCCTGATGCGGGCAAGCGCTGCCGGCAGCGGACCGCTGCGCGACAACCTGCCGCTGATTTTCCCGGCGGCGATGCTGATCGCCTTCTTCATCGTGCCCTTCGCCACGATGATCTCCGTCTCGCTGTTCGAACGTGCCCAGGGCGGCTTTTACGAGCCAAGCCTGACGCTGGAACATTATCAGCGTTTCTTCACCCTGTTCTTCGGACGCATCCTCGCCTTTTCGCTGGGCCTCTCCGCCCTTGTCGCCGCCCTGTGCATCGCCATCGGCGTTCCCTTCACGCGGGCGCTGACGCGCCTTCCACGCCGGCAGCAGGTGCCCTGGCTCGTTGCACTTCTGGCCGTGCTGTCGCTGTCCGAAGTCATCATCGGCTTCGCCTGGTCGACGCTCCTGTCGCGGACGGCCGGCATCTCGAACCTGTTCGTGTTCCTGGGCCTTACCGAGACGCCCACGGCCTACTCGCCCGGTTTCGTCGCGGTGCTGCTCGGCATGACGTATCAGGCGTTTCCCTATGCGGTGCTGGTTCTCTATCCCGCCTTCTCGCGGCTCGACCCATCGCTGGCCGAATCGGCGCAGACCATGGGCGCCACCCCGACGCGAGCCTTCCTGACGGTCGTGCTTCCAGCCCTGCGGCCCGCCATCGTCGCCACGTTCATCCTCATCTTCGTCTTCGCGCTGGGCAGCTATCTGCTGCCGCAGCTTCTGGGGCGGCCACAGCACTGGACATTGTCGGTCTTCATCACCGACCAGGCCATCTACCAGTCCAACATGCCCTTCGCGGCGGCGATGGCCGTCTTCCTCGTCATCACCAGCATCGCCCTCGTCTCTCTGACGGCAGCCATCGGGCGCGGACGCGGGGTGGCCCAATGAAGGGCCTCGCCAACCGCCTGCTGTTCATCGCCGTCGGCCTGTTCATGGCGGCGCCGCTTGTCGTCATCGCCGGCGTATCGCTGAACGAAAAGCGCACGCTGACCTTTCCCCCGCAGGGCCTGTCGCTGCGCTGGTATGGCGAAATCTTCACCGACGCCGGCTGGCGTGCCGCGCTGACGGCCTCCGTCACCGTTGCGGCACTGGCTGCGGCGTTGAGCGTGCTGATCGCGCTTCCCATCGCCTACGCCCTATGGCGTCGCACGACCCGCTTTGGCCGCCTCATTCAATTGCTGGGTGTTTCGCCCTTCGTGCTGCCGCCCGTCATCACGGCGCTCGGCGCCCTGTCCTTCTGGATCACGGCCGGCTTCTACGGCCAGCACTTCACGGTGGTGATCAGCCACGCGATCTTCTTCACCTCGCTGCCGCTCGTCACGCTGACGCTGGGCTTTGCGACGATCGACAAGGAGATGGTGGAGGCGTCCCGATCCATGGGGGCAAACGAGCGCACCGTCCTCTCGACCATCGTGCTGCCGATGATCGCGCCGTACCTGATCTCGGGCTTCGCCTTCGCCTTCGTCCTGTCGCTCAACGAATACATCGTCGCCTACATGACCGTCGGTTTCACGCTGGAGACGATCCCGATCAAGATCTTCAATGCGCTGCGCTACGGTTACACGCCGGTCATGGCCAGCGTGACGGTGTTCTTCGTGCTGATCGCCGTCGCCGTTTTCGGCGGCATAGCACGCTTCGGAGACCTGCCGCGCCTTCTGGGAGCATGGAAGTCGAACGAGCGCTGACCACCTTGCCTTGAAATGATCCCGATTGCGCGGTTCATGCAACCACAGGGACGCGTGGAATACAGGCTGAAGACATGTCGCAAGCTGCCGGTGGGCTGAGTTCCCTCATCGAATCGCCACTGACGACCCTGATCCTCAATATCATCGGAGCGCTTGTCGGCGCAGCGCTCGTATCGCTTGCCGTCAAGACGCTGGCGCGCACCGTGTCGTCCTTCGCCTGGATCAAGGCGAACCGCGAGATATCCAAGGGTGCCGATCTTGCCGCGCGGCTGCGCGAGCGCGATCCGACGCGCATGCAGATCGCGCTGATCGTGCAGCAATTCTCGGTCTACATCGTCCTGTCGCTGTTCATGACCGGCGCGGCCATCGCCTGCCTCGCCTCGCATGGCAGCCGTTTCGATGCCTGGTTTCCCCTGTGCGTCGGGCTTATCGCGCTTCTGTTCCAGAAGACGCACGAAGATTACGCACGCAGTTCCGACCTTCTACAGATGAAGCATCCGGGCATCGCCCCGATCGAGGCGCGCGTCCATGTTTTCTATCTGGCCCTGACGCCCGAGCAGAAACACGAAATGGACCATCGCCTCGGCGATCTGCGCGCAAGTTTCGCCAGCCTGCGCAATGGCGGCCCACACGGCGCCCCCGGCGCCCCCGGCGCTCAGCCGGCCTGATCGAGCGCCGCACGCAACTCGGCAATGAAGGCCGTTGCCTTTGCATCGGACGGGGCGCGCCAGTCCCCGCGCGGTGACAGCGCGCCGCTGGACGACACTTTCGGTCCGTTCGGCATCGCCGTCCGCTTGAACTGGCTGGTCTGGAAAAAGCGGAACAGGAAACTTTCGAGCCACCGGGCGATGGTCTGCAGATCGTAGGCGCGCCGCGCTTCGTCCGGGAAATTGGCGGGCCATCGGCCGGCCTGTGCATCGCCCCATGCCTCGAGCGCCAGGAACGCCACCTTGGACGGCGCCTGCCCGCCGCGCATGATGTGATACAGGAAGAAATCGTGCAGCGCGTAGGGGCCGATCCGGTCTTCCGTGCTCTGCATGCGCCCGGCCGCATCGGCCGGCACCAGTTCGGGCGAAATCTCGGTATCGAGAATGTCCGCCAGTACGGCATCGGCTTCCGCGTCGAACTGGCCGCTGGCGATGCACCAGCGGATCAGATGCTGGATCAACGTCTTGGGTACGCCGGGATTGACGGCGTAGTGGCTCATCTGGTCGCCGACGCCATAGGTGCTCCACCCGAGCGCGATTTCCGACAGGTCGCCGGTGCCGATCACGAAGCCGCGGCGCTGGTTGGCGAGGCGGAACAGATAATCCGTCCGCAGGCCCGCCTGTACGTTCTCGAACGTCACGTCATAGGCCGGCTCGCCGGCAGCGAACGGGTGGTCCATGTCCGCCAGCATCTGCCGCGCCGCAGGGCGGATGTCGATTTCTTCGCCGTTCACGCCAAGCGCCCGCATCAGCCGCCACGCATTGGCCTTGGTGGATTCGCCCGTTGCAAAACCCGGCATGGTGAAGCCCAGGATACGCTCGCGGGGGAGGCCCAGACGGTCGCAGGCCTTGGCCGCGACGATCAGTGCATGGGTGGAATCCAGCCCACCCGAAACGCCGATCACCATGGTGTCGCCGGGCGTCGATTCGAAACGCCGGATCAGCCCGTGCACCTGGATATTGAAGGCCTCGTAGCAATCCTGGTCGAGCTGCTCCGGCCGGTTGGGAACGAAGGGAAAGCGGCGGATGGCCCGCTTGAGCGGCATTGGCCGCCCGTGCGGCGCGTGGGCAAATGCGACGCGCCGGAAGTCAAGCTCCGGATCTTCGGCTGCGCGGACTGCATCGTTGAACGTGCCGTTTCGCAGGCGTTCCTGGCGGATGCGGGCAAGATCGACATCGGCCAGCACGAGGCTCGCCTCCAGGGAGAACCGCTCCGATTCCGCCAGGAGCTCGCCCAGTTCATGCACCATGCCCTGCCCGTCCCAGGCCACATCGTTGGTGCTTTCGCCGGCGCCCGCCGCCGCATAGACATAGGCCGCCATGCAGCGCATGGACTGCGATGCCGCCAGAAGATGCCGCTCCGCGGACTTGCCCACCGTGATGTTGGAAGCGGACAGGTTGCAAAGAACGTTCGCACCGGCAAGCGCGCCGGCGGTGGAGGGCGGCGTCGGCGCCCAGTAATCCTCGCAGATTTCCACATGGAAGACGAAGTCGGCCAGATCGGTGGCGGCGAAGAGAAGGTCCGGCCCGAAGGGCACGTCCTGCCCGGCCAGCTCGACCGTCAGTCCGGCAAGGCCGATGCCGGGCGCAAACCAGCGCTTCTCGTAATACTCCCGGTAATTGGGGAGATAGGATTTCGGCACGACGCCCAGAATACGCCCGCGCGAGATCGCCACCGCGCAATTATAGAGGCGGCCCTTGCGACGCAGCGGTGCGCCCACCAGAAGCACGGGTGACAGGTCTCGTGTGCCCTCGACCACCGCGGCGACGGCGTCCTCGACGGCGTTCAGCAAGCCGTCCTGCATGTGCAGGTCGTCGATCGAATAGCCGGAAAGCCCGAGTTCGGGAAAGACGACGAGATCGGCGCCGTCATCGGCCGCCCTGCGGGCGAGCTGCAGGGTGGAACGGGCATTTTCCAGGGGATCGGCCAGGGCCACGCGCGGCGTCGCCGCCCCGACCCGCGCAAAGCCGTGTCGGTGGAATGCGCCGAAGGGCATGGTGCTGGACTGCGGCGACACGCGGGAACCTCGCTGTGCGGACATCTGGGCCCATGGTCTAAAGCATCCATCCAGGCAGTGGAAGCGCCGGGCGCACTTGACCTCCCCCGCCGGTGCGACATGTCCGCAGTCTGACTTCGAGGGGAAAACGATGGCAGCCACCCGTACGAGCAAGACGACGACGTTCGCAGCCGCCATTGCCGGGCTTCTCGGCCTGGCTCTGGCTGTCGGCGGTATCTGGCTGATCGCAGTCGGCGGATCCTGGTATTATCTGGTGCTCGCCATCGGCTTTCTCGTGACCGCATTCCTGCTGCACCGCCGCCAGCCGGCCGCGCTGGCCGTCTATGCCCTGATCGTGCTGGGCACGCTTGCCTGGGCGCTGTGGGAGGTTGGCCTGGACTGGTGGCCCCTGGCGGCCCGGGGCGGGCTGATCGTGGTGCTCGGCTTCCTGCTGCTGCTTCCCGCAATCACAAGGCGCCTCGGCCTGCAGACCCTGCCGCAGGCGTTGGACGGCGTACCCGGCCATGCCTCGGCGTTTCGCGGCAATGGGCTGGCGCTCAGCCTGTCGCTTGGCGTTGCACTGGTTGCGGCGCTCGCTTCCTGGTTCACCGACCGGCACAGCGTGGTCGGCGAAGTGGGCGGGGCGGTGGCGCAGGCCCCGGACGACCTTGGCGTTCCGCCGGGCGAATGGCATTCCTATGGCCGCACCAAGCAGGGACAGCGCTATTCCCCGCTGACCGACATCACCCCGGAAAACGTCTCGGACCTGGCGGTGGCCTGGCATTACAAGACAGGCGACATCAGCCAACCGGGCGACCCGGAGGAAACCACCTTCCAGGTAACGCCTTTGAAGATCGGTGAAAGGCTGTATCTCTGCACGCCGCATCAATCCGTCATCGCGCTGAACGCCACCACGGGTGACGAAATCTGGCGTTACGATCCGCAGATCCGCGGCGAGCTGGCGCTGCAGCATCTGACGTGCCGTGGCCTGTCCTATCAGCCGCCGTCCGGTACGCCGGCCGACGCGGCGGCCGCGCAGCCGGGACAGACGCCCCTGCCGACCGAGGCCGTTCAGACGCTTCACCCGCAGGGTGCGGCCGCGGAATCGGGCGCCGTGCGCGCGCCGGTCGACGGCGCGACGGCCGAGCGGCCCCTGCCGGACCTGCCGGTGGCGATAGACGGGCAAGCCCCCGCCTCGGCCTGCGATGCCAAGCTGTTCATGCCGACGGCGGATGGCCGGGTCATTGCCGTCAATCCCGAGGACGGCTCGGTCTGCTCCAACTTCGGCGGCGGCGACGGGCAGATCGACCTGTGGCGCAACATGCCGAACGTCAATCCGGGCTCCTATTACTCCACTTCGCCGGTCATCGTGGCGGGTGACAGCATCATTGTCGGCGGCACCGTCCTCGACAACGTGTCGACGACGGAGCCTTCCGGCGTCATCCGCGCCTTCGACATCGCAAGCGGCGAGCTTCTCTGGAACTGGGACAGCGGCAACCCGGACGACACCGCGCCGCTGGCGCCGGGCCAGACCTATACGCCGAACTCGCCCAATAGCTGGTCGATCTCCAGCCTCGACGAAGACCTCGGCCTCGTCTACGTGCCGCTGGGCAACCAGCCGCCAGACCAGTGGGGCGGCAATCGCAGCGAAACGGTAGAGCGATACTCGTCCTCCGTCGTGGCGCTCGACGTCGCCACCGGCGCGGTACGCTGGGTGTTCCAGACCGTGCATCACGACCTGTGGGATTATGACGTTCCCTCGCAGCCGACCCTCGTGGACATCGCGGTGGACGGCGCCCTTGTGCCGGCCCTCGTGCAGCCCACCAAGCAGGGCGAGATCTTCGTGCTCGACCGGCGCACCGGCGAGCCGATCCTGCCGGTGACGGAGCGCCCGGCACCGCAGGGTGCCGCCGAGGGCGACTTCACCGCGCCGACGCAGCCGGTCTCGGCCATGTCCTTCGATCCGCCGCCGCTGACCGAAAAGGACATGTGGGGCGCAACGCCCTTCGACCAGCTCCTGTGCCGCATCGCCTTCCACAATCTGCGCTATGAAGGCCGCTTCACGCCGCCTTCCGAGCAGGGGACACTGGTCTATCCGGGCAATTTCGGCGTGTTCAACTGGGGCAGCGTCGCGGTGGATCCGGTGCGGCAGGTGGTCTTCGCGACGCCCGCCTATCTGGCCTTCACCTCGCAACTGTTCCGCCGCCAGGACGATACGTCCCTGGTCGTCAACGCGCAGCCGCCTGCGGGTGCGCTGCCGGCGCTGAACGAGAATTTCGGCGGCCCCTTCGCGGTTCAGATGGGCCCGTTCCTGTCGCAGATCGGCATTCCCTGCCAGTCGCCTCCCTGGGGCTATGTCGCGGCGGCCGACCTGCGCACCGGCAAGGTGATCTGGCAGCACAAGAACGGCACGGTCCGCGATGTTTCGCCCGTTCCGCTGCCCCTGCGGCTGGGCGTGCCAAGCCTTGGCGGGCCGATGATAACGGCAGGCGGCGTCGCATTCCTGTCCGGCACGATCGACTATTATATCCGTGCCTACGACCTGACGACCGGTGCTGAAATCTGGAAGGACCGGCTGCCGGCCGGTGGCCAGGCAACGCCGATGACCTACACCGGGGCCGACGGACGCCAGTATCTTCTGGTCGTTGCCGGCGGCCACGGCTCGCTCGGCACCAAGCGGGGCGACGACGTGATCGCCTATGCCCTGCCCCAATAGGGGCAGGCGCCGCATCAGAACGAATGGCCGATCCGGAAGCTGATCGTCTCGTCGCGTCCGTCATTGTTGAGGACGTTGCGGTATTCCAGCCCGGCCGACCAGTCGTCGCCGAATTCGGCCTTGATGCCGGGCGCGACGGTCAGTTGCTCGCGGCCGATGCCCGCCGACGAGAAATCCGGCAGGACCAGCCCTCCGCCGGCCATCGGAGAGACGCGGCTGGCGCCGGAAACCTCGTGCGTCAGCTCGGCCCGTGCCCCCGGCTTGAGGACGAGGTTGGATAGTTCGATCGTGTACTCGCCGCGCACCGCCAGGATGGCCAGCACGCTGTCCACCGTCTGCTCGCCCAAGGTCAGGTCGGTTTCGCCGATCCGCTGGTCCATCGGGTCGAACCGGGTGTGCGAGACTTCGAACCGCCCATAGGGCGACAGCAAAAACCCGTCATCGCGCAGCTCGTAGCCCGCCGATACGGACCCGAAGCCCTGTGCGGCAGCCCGCGAGCCATACTGCAGATCCTGCGGGTCCACGGCGTAGCGGGCATTGGCAAAGTCCATCCACGAGCCGCCGGCAGCCACGTCGATGAAGGTAAAGGCGGTGGGATTGTAGCTGCCGTACAGGGCAGCGCCCAGGCCCTGCCCGCGGGCGCGCGTTCCGAACGAGCCCACCTCGCCGATCGCGCGGTCGAAGCTCAGGCCCATTCCCAGGCTTGCCTGTCTGGAGAGCTCGGCGTCGAAGCCCGAGGCGATCCCGACGCTGGTCCTGTCCAGATCGATCATGCCGTTGGTGCGTCGTCCGAAATCGACGGAGCCCGCCGACCACAGCGCATGTCCCTCGTCGGTAAAGCGGCGCCGCGCCTGCAGTTCATCGGGCCGGTCCGCGCGCCAGGGTGCGTCATCCACATGGTAGGCGGCCGGCAGCTCGGAATCGAGTTCGCGCCATTCCCGTTCGAGCGCGGTTTCGTCGGCCCGTCCATCCGACGTGCCGATGCGGATGGAGTATCCACTCGTCTGGCGGTCGGTGGCATCGCGCAGGACTTCCATCCGCTCATGCAGGCGGCGCGATTGAACACGCGCGAAACGGCGGCCGATATCCACCTGCGCCCCGACAAGTCCGGAGATTTCCTTCTGGTCGCTCGTCTCCTGCGCATGCGCGGGCACGGCCGGTGCCGCCATGAGGAAGCCCATGGACAGGATCGTTGCCAGAAACGGGCGCGTACGCGAGACGGCCCGCAAACGTACAGTCTGCGTTGGCAAAGCTCACATCACTCATCAGTGGTTGATGAGCCGAACATGGCCACGCTTTTGCTGCAGCGCAAATCACAATGATCGAGAAGGGGCTTGCAGTCCTGTTGCGTTGCAAAAAGTCAACAAATCCGGCCACAGTCCGGACATCATACTTAAGAATGTCTTAAGGCTGCTGAATATCTGTGCGCCTGCCGCGCCTGTTGCATGCAGACAGGACAAGGGGCGGCAGTGCCGCCCCTCCGCGATTTGTCGTCAATGCCCTTCGATCAGCCGAGCGATACGAGATTGCGCCGGTCGAATTGGTAAAGCCACGTCTCCGTCAGCGGCTTGCCGTCCAGCGCCATGAACATGCGCAGCTCGGCAATCTTGTCGGGCTCGATCTCCAGGTCGAAGGTCGCACGCCAGACATTGCCATTGGGCACCGGTTCGGCGAACGGCCGGATCACGGTGCCGCTGGAGGTGGTGACGTTGACATCCGGGAACACGCCGTAGGGTATCTGCGTCATGACGGACGGACGGTCGAACTCGACCGCAAACTTGAAGACATTGTCCGGCCGGGGCTTGCCCGGCTCGCCGCCGCGGCCGATCCGCGTGGCGACCGTCTGGGCAATGTTGTCGGCCGGGTGCGGCTCGTTGTCCTTCCAGAACAGGCGATAATGCAGCTTGTACTGCGACCCCTTCGTTGCCGGCGCGTCCGGAACCCAGAACGCCCCGACATTGTCGTGGATCTCGTCGTCGGTCGGGATCTCCAGAAGTTCGACGCGCCCGGCGCCCAGCGGCTCGACCGGCTCCACCCACAGGCTTGGACGTCGGTCGTACATGACGCCGTCCTGGTAATGGTCGAAGTTCCGGTCTCGCTGCAGAAGGCCGAAGCCGCGCGGATCGGTGTCGCTGAACGAGGAGATCGTCGTGAAGGGCGGATTGTTCAGCGGCCGCCAGAGGCGTTCGCCATCGCTCATCCACAAGGCGAGACCGTCGGAGTCGTGCACTTCCGGACGCCAGTCGTTGAGGCGCTCGCGTCCGTACTCGCCATACCAGAACATGGATGTCAGCGGCATCAGCCCGAGACGCTGGATGTCCTCGCGCAGGAAAAGCGCCGCCTCCACATCCATCTCGACGCCCTGCCGCCGATCCAGGCCGCGCGTCAGGTAGAAGCGGAAAGCGCCGGTGATGCTGGGCCCGTTGAGGAAGGCGCAGACCACGACGGGCTGCGCGGGATCCTGCGCCTCGTCGATATAGAACTCGGTGAAGTCGGGGAACTCTTCGTTCACGCCGGGGACGGCGGCATTGATGACCACGCCCCGGGCCGACAGGCCATACTGGCCCGAGGCGCCGATGGCGCGGAAGTAGGAGGCGCCCAGAAAGGCGACCCAATCCTGCGTGCGCCAATCTTCGGCGCCGTTCCACTCCTGCAGGCGGAAGCCGGCGAAGCCGGAATCGGCGGGCAGGTCGTGCGCCGGCGAATCGGCGGGCATCTCGAACAGATCTGGCGAGTACTTGAACTCCCGCGCCTGGCCGTTGACCACGACGTGCATGGCCACCGCCTTGCCGAAGAACTGGCCGAGGTGGAAGAAGGTGGCCGGATAGGCCCCGTCATTGCCGGCGAAGGGCGAGTCCGACGTCTTGAACTTCAGCTTGCCATGCTGCTCGTAGTCGATCTTCTGCACGATTTCCGGATCGGGCCGGTACGGCGGCACATAAGGCTTGGTCGCGGAATCGCGCGCTCGTTCCACGAGTTTCTCATAGGAGAACTCGAAAGGCTCTCCCATGACGGCCGCCGCGGCTGCGGGGCGCAAAGCACCGGGCGCTGCCGCCAGGGCAGCGAGTGCGGCGGAAGAATAAAGGAAATTCCGTCGGTTCAGCTTTGCCATCGGTTCCATCGGTTGGTTGCGTGTGCGGACACTTCTCATGCGACGTTACGCCGCCATCCGGCAAGTCAGGAAGCGGCCAATCAGGGCACGATGATGGCCGACATCCCTCGAATTTCAAGTTGGAAGCCCTAATTCCGGCACCTGGCCGCGCTTGGATGCGCAACCCTGGATTGAAATTTGCTTGGAAGAGACATGAACAGGCTCGGGTTCATCGATGGGTTGCGAGGCTATTTCCTCGTCTTCATGATGATCAACCATCTCAATTTCACGGGCGGGTACTGGCTGGTCAAACTCAACCACAACCAGCTCGCCTTCGTCGAGGATGCTCAGGGGTTCATTTTCCTGTCGGGGCTGCTCGTCGGCCTCGTCTATGCCCGCAAGATGCTGAAGGGCGGCTTCATGGCCGGCGCTCAGGCGGTTTGGAAGCGCGCTCGGCAGCTCTATGTGTATGTTCTGGTTGCCCTGGCGATCCTGCTCGTGGCCGCCGCCACGCTTCCGCAGGCGGCGGAGTTGTGGTCGCCCTGGATGGGCGATCTGTCGATCACCGATCCGGTGCGGGTGATCTCGGCCATGCTGATGATCTACCAGCCGACCTATATGGACATCCTGCCCCAGTACATCGTGTACATGCTCGTTTCGCCGTTCGCGCTGTGGCTGTGCCTTCACAAGCGCTGGGGTGTCGTGGCGCTGATATCCTTCATGGCGTGGCTGATCGCGCAGCTCGGTCTTCATACCGTTCTGACCGGGCCCATCGACCAGGCGCTGGCCGGCGACGGCCCGATCGGCATTCGCGCCCATTTCAACGTCCTGGCGTGGCAGGTCGTGTTTTTCTCCGGCGTCATCATGGGCGCGATGACCGCCCAGAAAAAGATTCCCTGGGATCGCATCTTCAGCCCCGATCGCAGCATCCTGCCCGTTGCGGCGCTCGTGATCTGCCTCTTCTTCCTGCCGCTGCGCGTCGCGACCGGCTATGGGCTCATGTCGGACGAACTTTTGCAGAGCTTCATGCCCTTCGAGGTCCGGGCAACCTTCGGCCTCGTCTATCTGGCGAATTTCGTTGCGGCCGGCGTCGGCATCGCATGGCTGGCGATTGCCGGGCCCAGGCATCGCAATGCCACGGTGCGGTGGATCGCCAATGCCCTGCACTATGTGATGACGCTGTCTTTCCTGCGCCTGATCGGCCGTCACTCGCTGCAGGTCTATGCCTGGCACATCATCATCGTCTACGGCCTGATCTATGTGGATCTGCGCACGCCCGAATTCAGCGAGGTCACGAAGACGCTCATCGCCATCTTCGGCATCTCGCTTCTGGCCATACCGGCCCTGTGGCGAGAGCGCGGCTCGTCCGATGACGGCCCGAAGCCGACTGCCCCGATCGCACGTTGAGCCAAAAAAAGGGGCGCCCCGCAGGACGCCCCTTTTATCGTAAAGACGGATGACGCGGCTCAGGCAGCCGTCGACTTCAAATGCGCGCGCAGCATCCAGGCGAACTTGTCGTGCACCTCGATACGGCCGGTGGCCATATCGTTCGTGGCCCAGTCGCCATGCTGCTCGGCAACCTGCGCCAGGGCCGACAGGGTGGACGACAGGGTCTCCTGGTCGGCCAGAAGCAGCTCCACCATGGTCTTGGCGTCGGTGTGGCCGTCATGCTCGGTGATTGCGCTGCGGTCGAGATAGACCGAGTAGCGCCCTTCCGCATGGGCGTCGAAGGCCTTGATGCGCTCGGCCAGAAGGTCCTGCGCCTCGAAATGGTCTTCGTAGATTTCCTGGAAAAGCGCATGAAGCGGCCCGAAGGACCAGCCCGTGACGTTCCAGTGGAAATTCTGTGCCTTCAGCGTCTCGATTGCCGTCTCGGCCAGCGCCTGGGTAAGGCCATTGACGATTTCTTCCTTGGCATTCGGTTCGATCTTTGCGGCGATCAGGCCCATGGTCTTAAACTCCGATCCGGCCGGTCAACGACGTTCGCGCATGACCCGGCGCTCCTGTAATTCTGGAACGATTACAAGGTAGCCCTGTCTGCTCCCTCTTGCAATCCCTGTTTAGAACTTTTCTAAACTAGGTCCCGGTCGCTGTCATCGCACCCCGGTTCGCCGAAATGGCCCCGCCGGATCGCGTCCAGGCTCAGCCAGTAATCGGCCGGCCGGATACGCGAGCGGAAGCCGGCCAGCGCCACTGCGGCGCTGATCGGAACCAGTACAGAAAGTATTGCGGTTGGAGACAATGCGATCATCGGTGCCCTCTTCGCCGTGCCTGTCCATATGTAAAGTGGATAAACACTTTCATGTTTTTGGCAAGAGGGATTTGGATGGCGGTGACGTGCGGGGTCAGACCGTGCCGACGACCGCGGCGCAATCTCCCGACTTCACGAGGCCTGGAAAATGCCGTGCCGCAAGGATGCCCGAAAGGCCGGCACGCAGGTCGACCGGCTCCGTCCCGGTGCGGTCCACGCTGTGGATGCGGGCGACGACGTCACCCTGCTCCACCGGCATGCCCAGATCGACAAGTGGCTCCATCAACCCGTCATGCTCGGCGAAGGTGAAACAGTCTGCCGACGGCATGTCGAGCCAGCGTGTCGGCGCCGGCTCCGGTTCGCCGGACAGGATGCCGGCATGGCGCAGCACGTTGGCGACACCGCGCCGGGCGATGCCCACCGTGTTCGCCGTCGATGTGCCGCCACCGCCGAGTTCGGTTGTCACGAAGATCTTGCCCTGCTCTTCGGCTGCGGTGTCGTACATGCCGACGGCATCGATCTCGAGCATCTTCATCGAATAGGGTGCGCCGAAGGCCGCCACCGCGGCGAAGCTGGCCGCCTCCTGTGCCTTGTCGGGCAGGATGTGAGCGGCGGCAAAGGGTACGAAATCCAGCGTACGGCCGCCGGAGTGGAAGTCCAGGACGATATCGGCCATCGGCAGAAGGTGACGCTGGAAGAAGTCGGCGATCTTCTGCGTCACCGTGCCGTCCGGCCTGCCGGGGAAGGTCCGGTTGAGATTGCCCTTGTCGATGGGAGAGGTCCGCGTGCCGGCACGGAAGGCCGGATAGTTCATCGCCGGCACGATGATGACGCGGCCGGACACCTCTTCCGGCCGCAGGCGGCGGGCCAGGTCGAACAGGGCGATGGGCCCCTCGTACTCGTCGCCGTGGTTTCCGCCGGTCAGGAGCGCGGTCGGCCCCTCGCCATTGGCCACGACGGTAATCGGGATCATGACCGAGCCCCAGGCGGAATCGTCCCGGCTGTACGGCAGGCGCAGGAAGCCGTGCCGCACCCCCGGTGCGGCAAGGTCGATGGTGGGCACGATGGGCGATGGAGGCAGGTCGAGCGTCATCAGCATGGCCTTATGCCTTGATGAAGAGCTGGCGCGGCACGTCTGCCAGGATCTCCACGCCGGTATCCGTGATAGCGATGGATTCGGTGATCTCCAGCCCCATGTCCTCCAGCCACAGGCCGGTCATGAAGTGGAATGTCATGCCGGGCTGAAGAACCGTCTTGTCGCCCGGGCGAAGGCTCATGGTGCGCTCGCCCCAATCCGGCGGATAGGACAGGCCGATCGGATAGCCGGTGCGATTGTCTTTGACGATCCCGTACTTGCGCAGCACCGCGAAGAACGCGTTGGCGATATCCTCGCAGGTATTGCCGGGCCTTGCCGCGGCAAGGCCTGCCTCCATGCCTTCCAGCGTCGCCTTTTCCGCATCCAGGAAGGCCTGCGTCGGCTTGCCGAGGAAGATCGTGCGCGAAAGCGGGCAGTGATAGCGCTTGTAGCAGCCGGCGATCTCGAAGAAGGTGCCCTCCCCGGTCCGCATGGGCCTGTCGTCCCATGTCAGATGCGGCGCGGAGGCATCCGCCCCCGAAGGCAGCAGCGGCACGATGGCCGGATAGTCGCCGCCGAAGCCGTCGATGCCGCGGGTGCCCGCATCGTAGATTTCGGCCACGAGGTCGCATTTGCGCATTCCGGGCTCGATCGTATCGACGATCCGCTTATGCATGGCGCCCACGATCTTCGCCGCGATGCGCATGTAGTCGAGCTCCTGCGGGCTCTTGACCGCGCGCTGCCAGTTGACGAGCGCCGTCGCATCCACGAAGCGCGCGCCAGGCAGATGTTCGCGCAGCGCGGCGTAGGCCGCGGCGGAAAACCAGTAATTGTCCATCTCGACGCCGATCGTCAGCGTGTCCCAGCCGCGCTCGCGCAGCACCTCGGACAGGTAGTCCATCGGGTGCCGCTCGGTGGACTGCACGTAATGGTCGGCGTAGCCGACGATATTGTCGTGCGACAGATACGCCGTGCGCTTTGCGCCATTGGCGTCCTGGCCGCGCCCGTACCAGACGGGCTCGCCCTCGGGGGGCACGATGACGCCCTGGTGCACATAGAAGGACCAGCCGTCATAGCCGGTCAGCCACGCCATGTTGGACGGGTCCGACACGTAGAGAAGGTCGATGCCCTTGGCCGCCATGGCCTTGCGCGTCTTCTGAAGACGGCTGGCATATTCGGCGCGGGTAAAATTGAGCTGCGGCTCTGTCATGGTGCACCCTGGAAAGGAGGATCAGCTGGTAAAGCGCGTACCCACCCCGGCCGACTTGGCGCGGGCATGGGCCAGCGTGGCGATGGCGGTATCCTGCACACCGGTTCCGGTGAGGTCCGCGAAGGTGATGGAGTGGGCATCGGCGCGTCCGGGCGCCTGCCCTGCGACGACAGCGCCAAGCTCGGGAAAGGGCGCGTCGGCGGCCACCAGGCCGGCCGCGATGGCATGATGCAACTCGCCCAGAATGCGCGTCTGGGCCAGCTTGTCGGCGACGTAGCGGGCGGCTGCCACGAGAGTGGGGTCCACTTCGTTCTTGTGCTCGGCATCCGAGCCCATGGCCGTGACATGGGTGCCGGGGCGCACCCAGCCGCGCTGCAGGATCGGCACCCGCGACGGTGTCGTCGTGACGATGATGTCGGCGCGCCGCGCCGCCTCCTGCGGGTCGCGGGCCGCTTCGACCGGCAGACCGATCGCCTCGGTCATCTCGGCGGCGGCGGCCTCGGCACGCGCGGCGTCGCGAGCCCATATCGTGGCGCCCTGCAGGGGGCGCACCATGGCCAGTGCCCGCAACTGCAGACGCGCCTGCATGCCGGCGCCGAAGGTGGTGGCATGGGATGCATCCGCTCGTGCCAGATGGCGCGCCGCCACCGCGCCGGCGGCCGCCGTGCGAATGTCGGTCAAATAGCCATTGTCGAGAAGCAGCGCCTGGACCAGCCCGGTGCGGGCGGACAGCAGCACCATCATGCCGTTGACGCTTGGCAGCCCCAGTTTCGGGTTGTCGAAGAAGCCCGGGCTGATCTTGATGGCGAAGCCGTCGATGCCGGGCACATAGGCGGTCTTTACGTCCACCTCGCCATTATGCTCCGCAACATCCAGGCGCAGGATCGGCGGCATCACGACCGCCTTCTCCGCAAGGGCGCGGAATGCGCGCTCCACCGTATCGATGGCATCGATGTCCAATGGCACCAGGGTGCGCAGGTCCGGCTCCGTCAGGATCAGCATGTCGGGCATCAGGCCGCGTCCTCCAGCCCGTCGGCGCCGGCTATCACGCGGCGGTGCAGGTCCATGTCGATATTGCGCCCCGAAACAAGGGCCAGCACCGGACCGGAAGGCCGTATCCGCCCGGCGACGAGGGCCGCGATGCCGACTGCGCCGGCCCCCTCCACCACTTCGCGCTCTTCGAGATAGGCGTGGCGCATCCCCGCCGCGATCTCCGCCTCGCTCACCAGGATCACGTCGTCGACCAGATCCCGCACCATGGAGAAGGTGTAGCGGTTCGCATGGCCCACCCCGCCGCCGAGCGAGTCGGCCAGTGTTGGCAGCTCCTCTACCTCGACGGGCCGGCCGGCCTGAAGGCTGGCCGCCATGGCCGCGCCCCGCTCCATCGAGATGCCGAGGATGCGCACGGTAGGCCGCAGCGCCTTGATCGCGCAGGCGATACCGGCAATCAGCCCGCCGCCGGACAGCGGAACCAGCACGGTCTGCACTTCCGGCGCCTGCTCCAGGATCTCCAGCCCGATCGTACCCTGGCCAGCGATGACGTCGGCGTGGTCGAAGGGCGGCACGGAGACGATCCCCTCCTCGGCCACCATCCGGTCCACTTCGCGCTGCGCGTCGTCCTGGCTGCGACCGACGATGCGCGCTTCGGCGCCCAGCGCCGAGATCGCCTTCACCTTGTTCATCGGCACCAGGCTGGACATCGCGATGATGGCGCGTGCGCCCGTCCGGCGCGCCGCATAGGCAAGAGCCCGGCCGTGATTGCCGGTCGACGCCGCCGCAACGCCGCGCGCCCGCTCGGCCGCCGACAGGCGTTCCACGGCATTGGCCGCACCGCGCAGCTTGAAGGCACCGGTGATCTGCCGTTGCTCGTGCTTCAGGAACACCGGTACGCCAACCCGCCCGGACAGGCTTTCCGACTGGTCCACGGGCGTTTCCCGCACGATTCCTGCGATACGCCGGCGGGCGTCCTGAATATCGGAAAGGGCGATCATGCGGCCTCCGGCATGGCAGTACGCATCAGCCGGCCGACGGCGCGCGGCCCGGCCGTCAGGCCACAATGGTTGAGGGCGGCCCAGGCACTGGCCTGGTTGCTGGTCACAACCGGCCGGCCGATCCGCGCCTCGATCTCGTCGATAACCCCGGCCGAGCGGACCGCCGTGCACGAGATGAAAAGCGCCTGCGCGTCGTCCGCCGTTGCGGACACGGCGGCATCGACAATACTTTGCCGGCTTATTCTTGCCATCTGGCGGTCATCCGTCAGGCCCAGGCAGGTAAAGCCGGCAAGCTCGAGCCCCTTGTCCTCGAAGTAGCGGGCCATCGGCACGCTGGTCTCGACCGTATAGGGCGTCAGCACGCTGACACGACGTGCGTCGAGCGCCATCAGGCCTTGAACCGCGGCCAGAGGCGGCGTTACCACGGGCACGCCGGGCTTGCCGAGCGCGATGGCGTCCGCCACCGCCGCATCGCCGATGACGACCGAGGCCGAGGTGCACGAAAAAACGATCGCGTCGAGGCTCTCGTCCGGCAACAGCAGGGCGGCGGCCTCCGACAGGCGCGGCGCCGCAGCGGCAAGGTTTTGCGGCGTCGTCGGGTTGGCATAGGCAATCCGCGCGGCATGGAGGGCCACGCCTGGCGCCGCCACCAGGCGTACGAAGTCGGGCTCGCTCGTCAGGTCCGTCGCCAGCAGGATCAGGCCGATCCGCCTGTCGACCGGCTGTGGATCGAACTGCAGTGGAGCGGTGGCCAGACGGACCGTTGCGGACATGTCAGGCGACCTTTCCATAGCGCCGCTCGAGATAGCGTACGCCGAAGACCGAGATGAGCGAGATGACCAGGAAGAAGGCACCGACGAGCGTGATCGGCTCTATGTAGCGATAATTGTAGTTGGCGATCGAGCGCGCCTGGTTCATCAACTCCAGCACGGTGATGGCCGACAGAAGCGGCGTTTCCTTGAACATGGCGATAAGGTAGTTGGCCAGCGCCGGAACCATCGGCGCCACGGCCTGCGGCAGCACGACGTGGCGCCAGGTCTGCCCGCCGGTCATGTTGCAGGCCTTGGCTGCCTCCCACTGGCCGCGCGGCACGTTCTCGATGCCGGCGCGGTACACTTCCGCCGTGTAGGTGGCGTAGTGCAGCCCGAGGCCGATGACGCCGGCAACCAGCGGCGCCAGCGTGATGCCGATATCCGGCAGGATGTAGAAGAGAAAATAGAGCTGCACCAGCAGCGGCGTGCCGCGGATGAATTCCACCACCAGCGAAACGGGGCGCGCCAGCCAGGGGTTTGCCGACCGCCGCGCGACGGCGATGACCAGGCCGAGCACGGCCGCCAGCACGAAGCCGAGCAGCGTCGCGACAACGGTGATCTTCGCACCCGCGACAAGGGTCGGCATGATCTGCCAGACGAAATTCCAATCCCATTCCATCGCGTCAGGCCCTCACGCCGTCGAGGCCGCGGGACAGCCGCCGTTCCAGAAACCGGATTCCGGCGGTGATGACCGACGCCATGGCGAAGTACAGGACGAGGATGGTGATGAAGGGGACAGCGGTATTGCCGGTCTGCGCCCGCACCACCTGCGCCTGGAAGGTCATGTCCGCCAGCGAGATCAGCGACACGATGGCCGTCGCCTTGAGAAGCTCGATAGCGTTGTTGTTGAAGGTGGGCAGCATGATCACCAGTGCCTGCGGCAGGATGATGTGGCGCATGGCCTGCCAGCGCGTCAGGTTGAGCGCCACGCAGGCCTCGCGCTGCTCGCGGCCTATGGCACGGATGGCGCCGCGCACCACCTCCGCGCCATAGGCGCCGACATTCAGGCCCAGCGCCAGCACGCCGGCCTGCATTTCGCTGAGGGTCAGGCCCATCAGCGGCAGGACGTAATAAGCCCAGAAAAGCTGCACGAAGATCGACGTGCCGCGAAAGAACTCGACATATGTGGTGGCCAGCGCCCGCACCCACCAGAGCTGCAAGACGCGCCCCAGACCGGCCACGAAGGCGACGAGCAACGCGAAGAGACAACCATAGACCGTCAGCTTCACGGTGACGACCGCGCCTTCCAGTATCAGCTGGAGATAGCCGAGCCACATATCCATCGGAGTTCTTCTTCAGCCGGGCTTATTGCTGGGCGCACAGCTTTTCGCGCGTCGTCGACATCGCCGCCTCCGCCGAGAAGCCATAGGGCTCGATGATCTGGGCGAACTCGCCCGACGCCTTGATGGCCGCCAGTTCGCGGTCGAAGGCATCGCGCAGCTCGGTCTGGTCCTTGCGGAAGGCTGCGCCGTCGCAATAGACCGGCGCGCCCTCCACGGGGGCCACCACTTCCAGGCTGGTGTCGTTGGCCTGCTTGACCAGCGCGTTGATCGACAGGACCGGCAGAGAATAGACGTCAATGCGCCCCTGCTGCAGCATGGTCAGGCCGCTTTGCGCGTCCGGCACCACGATGACACGGTCGCGCGGCACGCCGGCCTCCAGGGCCAGGCGTTCTTCCGTGCCACCGCCCGGCGCGCCGATGCGCAGTTCGGCATTGTCGGCGATGTCCTTGTAGGACTTCAGCCCATGCGGATTGCCGGCCTTCAGCAGGAAGGCCTCGGCATCGCACAGGACCGGCTCCGAATAGGCGACGGCGGCGCAGCGCTCGGGCTTCATGAATAGACCGGCGGTCACGGCGTCGAAGCGCCGCGCCTGCAGGCCGGGTATCATCGCGCCATATTCGGAGATCGAGGCGACCACGTCGTCGACGCCGAGCCGCTTGAAGACGGCGCGGGCGACATCGGGCGCGGCGCCCGATACGCTTCCGTCCGGGTTGACGGCGGTGAAAGGCGGCTCGTTGGCGATGGCGATGCGCGCAAAGCCCTGCTCTTTCAGGGCGTCGAGCGCCTCCTGAGCCTGTGCCGGCAGGGCCGACAGGGCAAGCGCGCTCAGCGAGACACCGAGGATGGCACGGCGGATCTTGGCATTCGGCATGGGTGTGGCTCCGTTGGCAGAAGCATGTCCGGCCGCGGCAAGACCGCCGCGACGCCGAACGATGCGATGACTTCCCGACCGACGCTCAGACGCGCTGGCCGGCGGCGACGACCTTGCGAAGGAACGCCTGGGTGCGCTCCTCCTTCGGGTTGGTGAAGATGGCGTCCGGCGGTCCGGACTCGACGATGCGTCCCTTGTCGAAAAACAGGACACGGTCCGCGAAATCGTGGGCAAAGCTCATTTCGTGGGTCACGAGCAGCATGGTCATGTCCGTCTCGCGTCCGAGAAGGCGCATGACGTTCAGCACCTCCTCGACCAGCTCGGGATCGAGCGCGGACGTCACCTCGTCGAACAGCATGATGCGGGGGTTGAGCGCCAGCGCGCGGGCGATCGCAACCCGCTGCTTCTGCCCGCCGGAAAGCTGCGACGGCATGGATTTGGCCTTGTCGGCCATGCCCACCATGTCCAGCAGTTCCAGCGCCCGCTTCTTTGCATCGGCCGGCTTGACGCCCTGTGTCAGGACAGGCGCCAACGTGACGTTCTCGCAGACGCATTTGTGCGGAAACAGGTTGAAGTGCTGGAACACCATGCCGATCTTGGCCCGCATCCGATGCAGGTGCTTTTCGTCGGCCGGCTTCAGCGCACCCTCGGCGCCCATGTGGAACAGATGGTCCCCGTCCACCTTGATGTGGCCGTCGGTCAGGTCTTCCAGCGTCATCAGAATGCGCAGGATGGTCGTCTTGCCCGAACCGGACGGGCCGATCAGCGCGATCTTCTCGCCGGGCATGACATCGAAGTTCAATCGGTCGAGCACGGTCAGCTCACCGAAGCGCTTGGTCACGTTTTCGAACTGGATGATCGGTGACGCCACGTAGCATCCTCTGATTGAGGCCATCGAGTGACGCAACGATGAGACCGGCACCAAATCATGTCAATTGACAAAATCAAATCATGACAATTTAGCTGGCGATGCCGATTTTTGGTGCAGGCCCCGCCCAGTCTCGCGCCGCTTCAGATCGCCAGCAGCAGCGGCTCCGGGTCGGACCGGTGGAGGTTTGCGATGACCTTCAGCCCGGTGCGCAGCTCCGCCTCCGTGGTCGAGCCGACCGACACGCGCACGGCAGGCTGCCGGATCGAACCCATCTGAAACGAGCGACCCGGAGCAACGGCAACGCCCCGCAGGCGCGCCTGCGCCACGAACAGCTCTTCCGCCTCGGGCGTTTCCAGCGGCAGCCACAGATGCAGCCCTTCGCGGTGGGCCTTGTAAGGAATTCCGGCCAGCATCTCGGCAACCACCTCCTGACGCTGCCGCAGGGCCTGCCGCTGCCAGCGCACCAGCTCGACGGCGGTGCCGTCGGCCACCCAGCGCGTCGCAAGCTCGGCGATCAGCGGCGTGGCGATCCAGTTGGTCACGAGGTGCCGGTTCACCACGGCCGACAGCATCCTGTCCGGCACGGCCAGATATCCCGTCCGAAGGCCGGGCAGCACCGTCTTGGTGAAGGAGGTGACATAGAGTGTCCGCTCGGGGGCGAAAGCCGCGACGGGCGGTGGCCTGTCCTCGATCAGCGGTCCCAGAACGTCGTTCTCGATAATGGCGATGTCGTGCTTGCGGGCAACGGCGGCGATGGCGGCCCGCCGGCCTTCGCCCATCAGCGCCGCGGTCGGGCCGATGACGGAGGGCTGCAGGAACACCGCGCGGATGCCGTCGTGCCGGCATGCGGCGTCGAGCGCGTCGGGCAGTATGCCCTCGTCGTCGATGTCCAGCGCCGTCAGCTTGAGCCCAAGATAGGTGGCCAGCGGAACCAGCGTGTGATGGCCGATCGCCTCCGTCCCCACCGCGCCGCCGGCGCCCGCCACGCTCATCAGGGCGATGGTCATGCCCGCCGTCGCCCCGTTCGTCAGGCAGATGTTGGCCGGCGCCACGGACACCCCGCAATGGCGCAGCCAATCCACCGCAACGGCCTTATGGCGCGGGAAGACGACATTGGGGCGGAACGACAGGACGGTCGACGGCGGCAGGCTGCCGGCCAGATCCACCAGGGCGGCCTGCATGCGCTCCACATGCATCGTCTCGCAGACCGGCTTGAGGATGGACAGATCGACGATCTCGCCCAGCCGCTCCGGAATGTAGGGCAGGGTCCCTTCCGGCTTGTCGCCCCGCACGAAGGTGCCGCGCCCCGTTTCCCCCGATACGAGGCCCCGGCGGATAAGCTCCTCATAGGCCCGGCTGACGGTCTGGACCGAGAGTTTCAGCCCGTCGGCCATGATCCGGTGGGGCGGCAGCCGCACGCCGGCCGCCAGCCGCCCATCGCCGATGGCACGGCCGATCTGATCGGCGAGCGACAGATAGTAGGGCCGCCGCAGAGCGGGCCGATCGATGTACCACATTGTCATGAATTGACCTTTGCCGAAATCATGACAATTCACAATTGGAAAATGCGGCGCTTGGGCTTAAACATCCAGTCTCGACCGACCGAAGGGCAAGGGGCGGCATGAAGCTCGACGCAGCGGATCTGCGCATCCTCAAAGAGATCCAGAATGACGGCCGGATCACCAAGCTGGCGCTGGCCGAGCGCGTCGGCCTGTCGCCTACGCCATGCTGGAACCGGCTGAAGAAGCTTGAGGACTCCGGCATAGTGATGGGCTACCGGGCACGGATCCGCATGCGGGGTATCGCGCCGATCGCCGAGGTGCTGGTAGAGGTCACGCTCGGCAACCACCGGCAAGCCGATTTCGACCGCTTCGAGCGGGCGATCCGCGCGGCGCCGGAGGTGGTGTCCTGCTGGTCGGTGGGCGGCGGCGTCGACTATATACTCAAGGTCGTCAGCCCAGGCATCGACCACTATCAGCGGCTTGTGGACGGCTGGCTGGCCCGGGAAATCGGAATCGCACGCTACTTCACCTACATCGTCACGCGCACGGTCAAGGAGGAGATCGATGCGCCGGTGGAATTGCTGGCCTTGAAGCCTTCTAAGGAGTAGTCGTTGCCACACGCGCAATGGAGATGGACATGAACCGACTGATCCGACCGGAAGACAAGGACGCGTGGCTTACCCTGTGGGAGGGCTATCAGCGCTTCTACAAGGTCGAGATTCCGCGTGACGTTTCCGAGAAGACGTTCGCGCGGCTGCTGGACCCGGCCGAGCCGATGTTCGGCGTGCTGGCCTTCGAGGACGACAAGCCGCTCGGCCTCGTCCACTACATCTTTCACCGGTCCACCTGGACTGTCGGCGACTATTGCTACCTGCAGGATCTGTTCGTGGCCGAGGGCATGCGCGGCCGCAGCCTCGGCCGCAAGCTGATCGATTTCGTCTATTCCGAAGCGGCCAAGGCCGGCGCATCGCGCGTGTACTGGCTGACGCACGAAACCAATCGCGCCGCCATGAAGCTGTACGACCAGGTGGCCGACCGGACGGGCTTCCTGCAATATTCCAAAAGCTTCTGATCCCGACCGGACCGGAAGAGATTGTCTCTGCCCCGGCGACGGTCTTGAGAGATTGTCTCCGCGGGCGGGCACCAGAAAAGACCAAACAGGGCACCGCTCCCGCCTAGGCTCGAATCTCCACCACAAGGGGATTCGACGAGATGAGCGCCTGTTTCGCCCGACACCAGACCCATGCCGCGCTGGACCGCCTGTCCGACAGGCGCTTGCTGCGGGATAACGGCTATTGCGATGGCCGCTGGGTGCGGGAGCCGTCCGGCGCTGCCTTCCCCGTGAGCGACCCGGCTTCCGGCACGCCCCTTGCCTATGTTTCGACGCTGGGAGCGGAGATGACCACCAAGGCCGTCGAGGCCGCGCAGGCGGCCCTGAAGCCGTGGCAGGCGCTGACGCCGCAGGCCCGCGCGGCAATTCTGATGCGCTGGCACGACCTGATCCTTGCCGCCAAAGACGATCTGGCGCTCATCATGACGCTGGAGCAGGGCAAACCCCTGGCCGAGTCGCTGGGCGAAATCGATTATGCGGCATCGTTCGTCTCCTTCTACGCAGAGGAAGGCAAGCGCGTATCGGCGGAAGGCGTCGCCAGCCATCTGCCCGGCGCCGCCATGAGCGTGTCCCGGGTGCCGGTCGGCGCCGTCGGCCTGGTCACGCCCTGGAACTTCCCTTCCGCGATGCTGACGCGCAAGGCCGCCGCGGCGCTGGCGGCGGGCTGCAGCGTGGTTGCCCACCCCTCCTCCCATACGCCGCTGTCCGCCCTGGCTCTTGCCGAGCTGGCCGAGCGTGCGGGCTTTGCCCCCGGTCTCTTCAATGTCCTCACCGGAGAGGCCGCGACGATCGTCGGCACGATGTGCGCCGATACGCGCCTGCGCGCCATCAGCTTCACCGGTTCCACCGAGATCGGCCGCATGATCGCCGCGCAGTGCGCCCCGAGCGTCAAGCGGCTGGTGATGGAACTCGGCGGCCACGCCCCCTTCATCGTGTTCGAGGATGCAGATATCGAGCGGGCCGTCGATATCGCCATGGACGCGAAATTCGCGACATCCGGCCAGGACTGCCTTGCAGCCAACCGCATCTACGTCCAGCGCGCGCTATACGACGCCTTCGTCGAGCGTTTCGCAGACCGGACCAGGGCGCTGAAGCTCGGCAACGGGCTGGATGCCGGCGTGGACATCGGCCCGCTGATGCACGAGCGCGCGGTTGCCAAGGCGGCGGAGCATGTCGCCGATGCAAAGGGGCGCGGGGCACGCCTTATGGCCGGCGGAACGGCGGGCCGGCCGGGCCCGCTGTATTTTGCTCCCACCGTCCTGGCGGACGTGCCGGACGATGCCCTGATCATGCGCGAGGAGACCTTCGCGCCCGTTGCCGCCATCACCCCCTTCGATACGGAGGACGAGGTGATCGCGCGGGCGAACGACAGCGAATACGGGCTTGTCGCCTATGTCGTGACACGCGATGCCGCCCGTGCCGCGCGCCTGTCTTCGGCGCTGGAATACGGCATGGTCGCGGTAAACCGGGTCAAGATCACCGGTGCGCCCGTTCCCTTTGGCGGCGTCAAGCAATCCGGCCTCGGCCGCGAGGGGTCACGACACGGCCTCGAGGCGTTCACCGACCTCAAATATGTCTGCCTCGACCTCGCCTGAGGACAAGGCTCCCCAAAAGTTTCACGCAAGGAGATCGCCATGATGCTCGACCAGGCCAGCCGCGACAATGAATTGAACGCCTACGACCGCGATCATTTCTTCCATCCGTCCACACATGCGGGCATGCATGCGCGCGGCGAAACGCCCAACCGCATCATCGAGGGCGGTCAAGGCTGCACCATCGTCGACCGCGACGGCCGCGAGAGCCTCGATGCCTTTGCCGGCCTTTATTGCGTCAATGTCGGCTATGGCCGGCACGAGATCGCCGACGCCATCGCAGAGCAGGCCCACAAGCTCAGCTATTACCACGCCTATGCAGGCAACGGCTCCGAGCCGTCCATTCGTCTGGCGAAGATGATCGTCGACCGCGCCCCGGCCAATATGAGCAGGGTCTATTTCGGTCTGTCCGGCTCGGATGCCAACGAAACGAACATCAAGCTGATCTGGTACTACAACAACGTGCTGGGCCGGCCGGAAAAGAAGAAGATCATCTCGCGCTGGCGCGGCTATCACGGCTCGGGGATCATGACCGGCTCCCTCACCGGGCTGCAGCTTTTCCACGACGCGTTCGACCTGCCGCGCGCGCCCGTGCTGCACACCGAGGCGCCCTATTACTTCCGCCGCGAAGACCGCTCCATGAACGAGGAGCAGTTCTCGCAGCATTGCGCCGACAAGCTGGAAGAGATGATCCTTGCCGAAGGGCCGGACACCGTGGCCGCCTTCATCGGCGAGCCGGTCCTTGGCACCGGTGGCATCGTGCCGCCGCCGGCCGGCTACTGGCAGAAGATCCAGGCGGTGCTGAAGAAGTACGATATCCTGCTGGTGGCCGACGAGGTCGTTACCGGTTTCGGCCGTCTCGGCTCCATGTTTGGATCGGACCATTACGGCATCGAGGCCGATTTGATCACCATCGCAAAGGGACTCACCTCCGCCTACCTGCCCCTTTCGGGAACCATCGTGTCCGACAAGGTCTGGAACGTCCTGGTGCAGGGCTCCGACGCCAAAGGCGTCCTCGGCCATGGCTGGACCTACTCGGCACACCCGCTGTGTGCGGCGGCGGGCATCGCCAACCTTGAACTGATCGACCGGCTCGACCTGATCGCGAACGCGCGGGACACCGGCGCCTACCTGCGCGAGGCGCTGTCGGCGGCGGTATCCGGCCACAGGCTGGTGGGTGACGTACGCGGAGAGGGCATGCTGGCCGCGGTGGAATTCGTGGCCGACAAGGATGACAGGATCTTCTTCGATCCGGCGCTGAAGGTCGGTCCGCGCATAGCCGCCGCATTGTTCGAGCGCGGCGTCATCGGGCGCGGCATGCCGCAAGGGGATATATTGGGCTTTGCCCCGCCCTTCTGCCTGACGCGCGAGGAAGCCGACAGGGTCGCACAGGCGACACGCGACGCCATCGAGGCGGTGGCGTCCGAGCTATAGGGGCCTGCGCCGTCTGTCCGTTCGGTCAGGCGGCGCCCAGCTTGGCGACGATTTCGTCGGGCATGTAAGGCTTTGTCACGAAGCCGAGCGGCTTGGCATCGGCAGCGACGGAGCGGAGCTTTTCATTGATCTGCGCGCTGACGAAAAGGGACGGTATGTCCAGTTCGGCGCGCAGGCGGCGAGCCGTTTCGATGCCGCAGGTGCCGCGCGCCAGATTGACGTCCATGATCGCCGCGTTCACCGGCGTCTCACGCGCCAGGGCCAGTGCGGCCTCCGTGTCGGTCGCGATCCCGACCACTTCGAAGCCCGCCTCGGACAGCAGATCCTCAAGATCCATGGCAATCAGGAACTCATCTTCGACGATCATGATGCGATAGGTCATGCGGCAAGCGTTCCCGGTTGTCGTCGGACCGTCATGTTCCCGACTATCGATCTCATAACGGCGAAACCCCGAAAAAGTGCCGAAGGCGTGAAAACCTTTTTGTCGCAGCGCAAGACGCCCCGTGATTCGAACCGGCCCGCTTTTCGCATTTGGGCAATTCGACTGCGCCGTGCGTCAATCGACACTTGAGAATGCCGCTAACCTTCCCCGCACCATACGCCTCCATATCCCATGATCTGCGCTGCGGCGCACAGAAGAAGGAAGCGCGCATGATGCGGCTGACCCCTGTCATCCTTGCAACAATGTCCATCCTGACGGTACCGGCCACCGCCGCCGATGGCTCGGCCTGTGCGGCCCCCCGGTTTTCCGATGTCGGCTGGACGGACATCACGGCCACGACGGCCGTCGCCAACGAACTCCTGACTGCCCTCGGCTACAGCCCGGACGTGTCCGTGCTTTCGGTGGCGATCACCTTCCGGGCGCTCGAGCAGGGCGACACCGACGTCTTCCTGGGCAACTGGATGCCGCTGCAGGAGCCCATCGCGACCCCGCTGATCGATTCCGGCGCCATCGAAGTGGCCGCCGTCAACCTGACGGGCGCGCGCATCGGCTTTGCCGTCCCGCAGTCCACCTACGATGCCGGTTTGAAGACCTATGCCGACATCGACGGCTTCAAGGACAAGCTGGAAGGGCAGATCTACGGTATCGAGGCCGGCAGCAGCGCCAACGAGACCATCCAAAAGATGATCACCGACGATACGTTCGGCCTCGGCGATTTCGTCCTGGTGGAATCCAGCGAACAAGCCATGCTGGCGCAGGTGTCTTCGCGCATGCGCCAGAATGGCGATGTCCTGTTTTTCGGCTGGCAGCCGCACCCGATGAACCTCAACCACGATCTCGCCTATCTGGCCGACGGCAACGACGTGTTCGGCCCCGATGACGGCGGCGCCACCGTGCAGACGGTAACCCGGAAGGGCCTTTCCACCGATTGCCCGAACCTCGGCGCGCTGTTGTCCAACCTCGTCTTCGACGTCGCCATGGAAGACCGCTTGATGAGCGACATCATCGACAAGGGCATGCAGCCGGATGCGGCCGCCCTTGCGTGGTTGAAGGAGAACCCGGAGACGCTGGCCCGCTGGCT
Organism: Aureimonas altamirensis; assembly: GCF_001463885.1. GTDB lineage: Bacteria > Pseudomonadota > Alphaproteobacteria > Rhizobiales > Rhizobiaceae > Aureimonas > Aureimonas altamirensis. The sequence continues at coordinate 48,368 of NZ_BBWQ01000023.1, forward strand.
CGATGGCGTGACCACGCTGGACGGGCAACCCGGCCTTGCCGCCGTGGAAGCCAGCCTCGGCGGCTGATCAGCCGCGCCCCCTCCGCGCCGCGGAGGGCGCCTGCCCGTAATGGCGGCGGAAGGCGCGCGACAGCGCCGAGATGGACGAGAAGCCGCTGCGATCGGCGATTTCGGCCATCGACAGATTGGTATCCACCACAAGGCGGCGCGCCTGGGCGATCCGCAATTTCAGGAAATAGGCCGCCGGCGACATCTCGACCATGCGCCGGAACAGAAGCTCCAGATTGCGTGTGGACAGGCCGACGCGCAGCGCGATGGCGGCCATCGTCAACGGCCGGTCCAGATGGGTCTCCATGATGCGGATTGCCTCGGCGACGCGCGGCTCGTGCCGGCGGATACGCCCCAGGGAAACGACGGGCTGGGTATCGCCCGCGGCCCGCATTTCCTCGTAGATATACAGGCTCGCCACGTCGAGCGCGGCGGAATAGCCGTTGCGCGCGCGGATCAGCGTCAACATCAGGTCCAGCGCCGGCGTGGCGCCGCCCGTGGTGTAGATGGCACCGTCGCCGACGAACCGGTCGGGCACCACCTCGACATGCGGAAAGCGCGCCGCGAAATCCTCCAGATCCTCCCAATGGGTCGTGGCGCGCCGTCCGTCCAGCAGGCCGGCCAGCGCAAGCACCCAGGCGCCGGCCTCGACGCCGAACACCATGTCGGCGCGGCGGACGCCCTTTCGGACGGCCATCAGCGTTTCGGGCGTCGCCTGCCGCTCTGCCCCGAAAGCCGCAACGAGGACCAGCAGCGGGCCGCAGGCATCGGCATCGAAACGGCCTTCGACGGCCACCGGCACGCCGCAACTGGCGCAAGGCGCCGATCCATCCATGGAAAACAGCCGCCAACGATAGGCTTCCCGGCCAAGAACCCGGTTGGCGCCGCGCAGCGGGTCCAGCGCCGTGGCAAGCGACATAAGGGAGAAGCCCGGAAACAACAGGAGGGAAACGTCCAGCGTATCGTCGGTCTCGGTGAAGATCATCGCATCGCATAATGTCAAACGGGTTTCGCAGACAGTGTGATGCGGCTTCTTCCTCTCGTCCACCCTTTCCCGAGCATTTCCAGCAACGGAAGGTCAGACGATGCCGCTTTCCATGAACCGCGACGTCTTCATCACCTGCGCGGTGACGGGTTCCGGCGACACGGCCGGGCGCTCGCCGCATGTCCCGGTCACGCCGGCCGAGATCGCCACATCGGCCATCGATGCGGCCAAGGCCGGCGCGGCCATCGTGCATTGCCACGTCCGTGACCCGGAAACCGGCAAGCCCGCCCGCGACAGGGCACTCTACCGCGAAGTCACGGAGCGAATCCGTGATGCGGATGTGGATGTGGTGCTGAACCTGACGGCAGGCATGGGCGGCGACCTCGTCTTCGGAAGCGTCGAACGCCCCCTCCCCGTGAACGAGGCAGCCACCGACATGGCCGGGGCCACGGAACGGCTTGCCCATATCGCCGAATGCCGGCCGGAAATCTGCACGCTGGATTGCGGCACCATGAACTTCAACCTTGGCGACTATGTCATGGTGAATACGCCGGGCACGCTGCGCGAGATGGCCCGGCAGATCACCGCGCTGGGCGTGCGCCCCGAGATCGAGGCCTTCGATACCGGCCATCTCTGGTTCGCGCGGCAACTGGCGGAAGAGGGCCTGATCGAAGACCCGGTGCTGGTTCAGCTTTGCATGGGTATTCCCTGGGGCGCGCCCGACGATCTCAACACCTATCTGGCAATGGTGAACGCCATGCCGGCCGGCTGGACCTTCTCTGCCTTCGCCATCGGCCGCAACGCCATGGCCTGGCCCGCCGCCGCGGTGCTTGCCGGCGGCAATGTGCGCGTCGGGCTGGAGGACAATCTGCGCCTTGGCAAAGACCGGTTCGCCACCAATGCCGAACTGGTGGAGTCCGCCGTGCGCGTGGTGGAGGGCATGGGGGCCCGCATCGTCGGGCCGCAAGCCGTCCGCGAGAAGCTGAAGCTCACCAAACGCGAGGTCGTGCGATGACGGGCCCGGCAATCGGACGGGCCGCCTGTGTCGGTGGCGGCGTCATCGGCGGGGGCTGGGTGGCCCGGTTCCTGCTGGCCGGCATCGATGTGGACGTGTTCGACCCCCACCCGGACGCGCAGCGCATCGTCGGCGAGGTGGTGTCCAATGCCGAGCGCGCCTATGCCATGCTGACTTACGCGCCGCTGCCGCCGCGCGGCCGCCTTGTCTTTCATGACAGCCTTGCCGAGGCGGTAGCGACGGCGGACTGGATACAGGAAAGCGTGCCCGAGCGGCTGGACCTCAAGCGAAGCGTTCTGGCTGAGATCGATGCCGCCGCGCAGCCCGGCGCGATAATCGGATCGTCGACGTCGGGGCTCCTGCCCACCGACCTGCAGGCCGAGATGGCGCATCCGGAGCGCTTGTTCGTCGCCCATCCCTACAATCCTGTCTATCTTCTTCCGCTGGTGGAACTGGTGGGCGGGCAGCAGACGGACAAGGCGGTCCTCGGGCGGGCACAGACCGCCCTGCAGGCCATTGGCATGAAGGGCGTCGTCATCCACCGGGAGATCGAGGCCTTTGTCGGCGATCGGCTTCTGGAAGCCCTGTGGCGCGAGGCGCTGTGGCTCGTCAAGGACGATGTCTGCGACGTCGAAACGCTGGATGACGTGATCCGCTACTCGTTCGGCCTGCGCTGGGCACAGATGGGCCTTTTCCAAACCTATCGCATTGCCGGGGGCGAAGCCGGGATGCGGCATTTCCTTCAGCAGTTCGGACCGTGCCTCGCCTGGCCATGGACCAGGCTGACCGACGTGCCCGAGATGGACGCGGCGCTTGTCGACAAGATCGCCGCCCAGTCGGACGCCCAGGCCGGCGGGCTGTCGATCCGCGAGCTGGAACGCCTGCGCGACGAAAACCTGGTCGGCATCCTGCAATCCCTGAAAGCCGGCGACGGCGGCAAGGGCTGGGGCGCGGGCCGGCTGCTGGCCGAGTTCGAGCAGACATTGCAGGCAAGCGCGTCGCCTTCACCCGACGCGGGCGGCCGTCTGAGGCTGCTGTCGGCAACGGTCAGCCCCGCCTGGATCGACTATAATGGCCACATGACGGAGCACCGCTATCTCCAGCTTTTCGGCGAGGCGACGGACGCCTTCCTGCGGTTGATCGGCGTCGATGCAGACTATGTGGCAGGCGGAAGCAGCTACTACACCGTCGAGAGCCATCTGCGGCATCTGGGCCAGGCCCGCGCCGGCCAGCGCCTCGATGTCGAGACCTTCCTTCTGGGGCATGACGCAAAGCGGCTGCACCTTGCACATGCGATCACGGACGAGGCCGGCGCGACACTGGCAACGGCGGAGCACATGTTGCTGCATGTCACGGCCGAGCGCGCCGCGCCTGCGCCGCCGGCCGTGGCGGCAGCGCTAAATGGCGTGGCGCAGCGTGCCGCCCACCTGCCGCGCCCGGACTATGTCGGACGTGCCGTCGCCATGCCGCAGGCCAAGCCGTGATCAGATGATGGTGCGCAGCCGATGGCTTTGCGGATGCACCATCCGCACATGGGTGATCGGCCGCGTCAGGATGAAGGTCAGCCGCTCTGCCACGAAAACCGGCTGGCCTGCCGGCAGGGCAAGATAACCCGCCTCCGCCTCGGTTGCGGCAGCCGCCAGGAAGCTGAGTTCCGCATAGGAGAAGGGCGCGTTGTTGACCAGCCATTCATTGGGGCCGATGGCACGAAAGGCCTCGTCCCGGGCGGTCGGGACGGCGTCGAGGCTGATGAGCCTGTCCTCGTACTGATATGGCTTGCCGTCCGCGCGATGCAGGCATGCGATAGCCAGAACGGGCCGCCCCACGGGCACGCCCAGCCGGCGCGCATCGGCCGGGCCGGCGGCGTGCTCGGTGCGCGTCAGCAAAGCATAATCATAGGTCTGGCCGAGCGCCGCGATCTCTTCCCCTACGATGGGGATGGACAGCCGGGCCTGCCGGACGGGGTTCAGCGCAACGCGGGTGCCGGCCTTGCGCTTGCGCTCCAGAAGGCCGGTGCGCGCCAGCTCCTGCAAAGCGCGGTTGACGGTGGCCCGCGCCGCGCCGAACTCGTCCGCCAGGGCCGCCTCGCCGGGGATGAGCGTGCCCGGCGGCCAGACCTTGTCGCCGATGCGCCGGGCGATCTCGTCCTTGATGGTGCGAAAGGATACCCGCTCGTTCATGAAAGCTGCGTCAGCCGCGACAGCGTCCTGGCGTAGCGCGCCTCGAGCGCCGCGCGTGCCACATGCCGCCCGGCTTGCACGCTGTGTCGCCCGGCCGACCACACATCCGTTATGGCGCGGGAATCGGCGGTGAAGACGAACGCGTCGATCAGGCCGTCGCCCTTGCCGGAGCCCGCCAGGCGGCCGGCATCCAGCGCGACGAGATCCGCCCACTTGCCGGGGGCGATGGCGCCACTGTCACGGCCGAGCGCCCGCGCGCCACCGGCCAGGGCGGCATCGTAGAGGCGGCGGCCGACGGATCCGCCGGGCTCGGCAAGCACGGCCCGGCCCCGATGCTTCAGCCTTTGGGAATATTCGAGCTGTCGCAATTCCTCCCCCGTCGAGATGCGGATGTTGGAATCAGAGCCTATGCCGAAATGGCCGCCGGCCGAAAGATAATCGACGCCGTTGAAGATGCCGTCGCCCAGATTGGCCTCGGTCACCGGGCACAGGCCGGCCACCGCGCCGCTGCGCGCCAGTCGTTCCGTTTCGTCCTGCGTCATGTGGGTGGCGTGGATCAGGCACCAGCGCGCATCCACGTCGTGATTGTCGAACAGCCATTCCACCGGACGCGCGCCCGTGGCGGCCACCACCTCTTCTATCTCGAGTTCCTGTTCCGCGATGTGCATGTGAAGCGGGCCGGATTTGCGCAACGCCGCAGCCTCGGCAAGGCTTTGCGCCGATACCGCGCGCAGCGAATGCGGCGCAATGCCCAGCGCCGCATCGCCCGGCAGGCGGGCGAGCGCCGTTTCGGCATCCGAGACGAGCCGCAGGAAGGAATCCGTATCGTTGAAAAAGCGCTGCTGGCCGCCGGCCAGGGGCCGCCCATCCAGCCCGCCCTGCTGATACAGCACGGGCAGCAGCGTCAGGCCGATGCCGCTATCGCCCGCCGCGGCGATGATCCGCTCCGAAAGCTCGGCCAGATTGTCGTAAGGCACGCCGCCGGGCGCGCGATGCAGGTAATGGAACTCGGCCACCGCGGCAAAGCCCGCCTCCTGCATCTCCATGAAGGCAAACGCCGCGATGGCCTCGATCTCGTCGGGCGTCAGCACGTCGAGAAAGCGATACATCAATTCGCGCCAGGTCCAGAAGCTGTCCCGCCCAGCCGGCCCCCGCCATTCGGTCAGGCCCGCCATGGCACGTTGAAACGTATGGCTGTGCAGATTGGACAGGGCCGGCAGCAGCACCGGAACGGACAGGTCGGACGCATGATCCTTAGCCGGCTCCACGGCTTTGATCCTGCCGTCGCTGCCGATGGTGACGACGAGGTCGTCGCGCCATCCATCCGGTGTCAGGGCTGTCGCGGCTTTGATACGCATGCTGCTGCCTCCATCACGTCAGGCCGGGATTATGCCCGATTGACTTTTTATGTCTATACATAATAGCGTTTCACGTGAAATGACGCATCAGGGAGATGAGCCGTGGCCATACGCCTTCTGACCGATCTCACGCTTTGTACCATGGCCGGGCCAGAGCCCTACGGGACAGTCAAGGACGGCGCACTTGCGCTGGAGGACGGCCGCATCGCCTATGCGGGCCCGATCGCGGATTTGCCCGAGCGCTTCCGTGGCGTAGCGGCGGAAAGCCAGGGTGGCCGCGTCGCGACGCCGGCGCTGATCGACTGCCACACGCATCTGGTTTTCGGCGGCGACCGGGCCCGCGAGTTCGAGATGCGGCTGACGGGCAAGTCCTATGAGGAGATCGCCCGGGCCGGCGGCGGCATCATCTCTACCGTAGCGGCGACGCGCGCGTTGGACGCGGCAGCGTTGGCCGATGCAGCCCGGCCGCGCCTGGACGCCCTTCTGGCGGAAGGCGTCGGCACGGTCGAGATCAAGTCCGGCTACGGGCTGACCATCGACGCCGAGCTCGCCATGCTGCGTGCCGCCCGCCAACTCGGCCGCGAAAGGCAGGTCCGGGTGCGGACCACCTGGCTTGCCGCACACAGCCTGCCGCCCGAGTACAAGCAGCGCGCCGATGACTATATCGCCGAGGTCGTTCTGCCCGGCATGGATGCCGGCGCAGCGGAAGGCCTCATCGACGCCGTCGATGCCTTCTGCGAAGGCATCGCCTTTTCCGTGGCCGAGGTTTCCCGCGTTTTCGAGCATGCCGCCAGGCTCGGCCTGCCGGTCAAGCTGCATGCGGAGCAATTGTCCAATCTCGGCGGCGCAGCGAGGGCGGCCGGCTTCGGCGCCCAGTCGGCCGACCATCTCGAATATCTGGACGATGCCGGCATTGCCGCCATGCAGCGGGCCGGCACCGTGGCGGTGATGCTGCCCGGCGCCTATTACACGCTGCGGGAAACGCAGGCTCCGCCGGTTGCCGCCCTTCGTGCGGCCGGTGTGCCGATGGCGCTGGCAACGGACTGCAACCCCGGGACATCGCCCCTCACCTCCCTGCTCATGGCCATGAATATGGGCGCGACCCTGTTCCGCATGACGCCGGAGGAAACGCTGGCGGGCGTCACCCGCCATGCCGCCAGGGCACTGGGGCTGGAGGACGAGATCGGAACGCTGCAGGCGGGCAAGCGCGCGGAGATCGCCATCTGGTCGATCGCACATCCCGCCGAACTGTCCTACCGCATCGGCTTCAACCCGCTTCACGCAATCATTCTCGGGTCTTCGCAATGAGCATCATCCTCACACCCGGCAAGGTCACACTGGCGACGCTGGAATCCATCTATCGCGGCAGCGGGTCGGTAACGCTGGACGCCGCCTTTCGGCCGGCCATCGCGGCCGCCGCCGCCCGCATCGCGGAGATCGCCGGCGGCGGCGACGCCGTCTATGGCGTCAATACCGGCTTCGGCAAACTGGCCAGCGTGCGCATCGCGGCGGGCGACGTCGCGACTTTGCAGCGTAATCTCATCCTGTCGCATTGCTGCGGCGTCGGCGAGCAGCTACCCGACCCCATCGTACGGCTGATCATGGCCACCAAGCTCATCTCCCTCGGCAGGGGCGCGTCGGGCGTGCGCCCGCAGATCGTGGAACTGATCGAGGCCATGCTGGCGCACGGGATTTTGCCGGTCATCCCGGGCCAGGGCTCGGTGGGCGCGTCGGGCGACCTGGCCCCGCTGGCACATATGGCGGCTGCCATGATCGGCGAAGGCAGGGTGCGCGTGGATGGCGTCGACATGGCCGCGGGAGACGCCTTGCAGCGGCACGGACTGGAACCGGTCGTGCTGGCCGCCAAGGAGGGCCTTGCCCTGATCAACGGCACGCAGGTTTCGACTGCGCTGGCGCTGGCAGGACTGTTCCGGGCGCATCGGGCATCGGCGGCAGCGCTGGTGACGGGGGCCCTCTCCACCGACGCGGCCATGGGCTCGTCCGCGCCCTTCCACGAAGAAATCCACCTGCTGCGCGGCCACCAGGGGCAGATCGATGCCGCAACGGCCCTGCGCGGGCTTCTTGCCGGCTCGCAGATCCGCGACAGCCATCTGGAGGGCGACGAGCGCGTTCAGGATCCCTATTGCATCCGCTGCCAGCCGCAGGTCGACGGCGCTTGCCTGGACCTGCTCCGGCAGGCGGGGCGCACGCTGCGCATCGAGGCGAATGCCGTTACCGACAACCCCCTCGTCCTGTCTGACGGACAGGTTCTGTCGGGCGGCAATTTCCATGCGGAGCCGGTCGCGCTTGCGGCCGACCAGATCGCCCTTGCCGTCTGCGAGATCGGCGCCATCGCACAAAGGCGCATCGCGCTTCTGGTGGACCCTGCTTTGTCCTTCGGCCTGCCGGCCTTTCTGGCGCGCAATCCCGGGCTGAACTCCGGACTGATGATCGCGGAGGTCACCTCCGCCGCGCTGATGTCGGAAAACAAGCAGATGTCGCATCCGGCATCGGTGGATTCCACGCCCACCTCCGCCAATCAGGAAGACCATGTCTCCATGGCCTGCCACGGTGCGCGTCGGCTTCAGCTTATGACGGCCAATTTGTTCGGTATCGTCGGCATCGAGGCGCTGACGGCCGCCCAGGGTGTCGAGTTTCGCCACCCCTTGAAGACGGGCACGGAACTTCTGAAAGCGCAGGCCGCGATCCGCAGCCGCATAGCCACCCTCGACGAGGATCGCTACATGGCAAACGACCTGGCGGCCGCCGCCGCGATGGTAGAGGATGGCAGCCTGACGAATGCCGTGTCCAGAGGCCTCCTTCCGACGCTGGAGGACGCCGCATGAGCGTCTTTAAGGTCAGGCAGGGCGACGGGCCCGTCATCCTTGCCTATCCCCACTCCGGTACGCTGGTGCCCGACGAGATCGCCGCGCGCTTCAACGCGCAAGGGCATTTGCTGCGCGATACCGACTGGCATCTGCCGACGCTGTACCATGGCCTGCTGGCCGGCGCGACGCATGTGGAAGCGACGTTCCACCGCTATGTCATCGATGCCAATCGCGACCCGTCCGGCGCAAGCCTCTATCCGGGACAGAACACGACCGGGCTGATCCCGCTGACGGATTTCGACAACCAGCCGATCTGGAAGCCGGGCGAAGAGCCGACAGAGGACGACCGGGCCATGCGGCTGGAGCAGTTCCATGCGCCGTATCACGCCGCTCTTCGCGCCGAGATCGAGCGCGTGCGCCGGCGGCACGGCGTTGCCATCCTCTATGATTGTCATTCGATCCGCTCGGTCATCCCCCATCTGTTCGAGGGCCGGCTGCCCGACCTGAACATCGGCACCGACAATGGCAAGACGGCTGTACCCTCGATCCAGCAGGCGGCAGCGGACGTCGCGGCCGCCGCCGCACCCACCTTCACCCATGTCGTCAACGGACGCTTTCGCGGCGGCTGGACGACCCGCCACTACGGCCAGCCGCAGACCGGGGTCCACGCCATCCAGATGGAACTGGCGCAGGCCACGCATCTTGCCGCCGAAAGCCCTCCCTTCGCCTACGACGACGCCCGCGCTGCACCGCTTCGCGATACGCTGTCGGCCCTTCTCAACCGCATCGATGCCCTCGCCGCCGAACTGAAAGGTGATGCATGACCACGGATTCCCGCCGCCACAACACCCGCATCGTCCGCGCCCCCCATGGGCCCGAACTGACGGCAAAAAGCTGGATGACGGAAGCCCCGTTGCGCATGCTGATGAACAACCTCGATCCGGAGGTTGCCGAAAATCCCAACGAGCTGGTCGTCTATGGCGGCATCGGCCGGGCAGCCCGCACCTGGGACGATTTCGACAAGATCGTTTCGGCGCTCCGCGCGCTGGCGGAGGACGAGACGCTTCTGGTGCAGAGCGGCAAGCCGGTGGGCGTCTTCCGCACCCATGCGGATGCGCCGCGCGTTCTCATCGCCAATTCCAATCTGGTGCCGCACTGGGCCACCTGGGATCATTTCAACGAGCTGGATCGACGCGGCCTTGCCATGTACGGCCAGATGACCGCCGGCTCGTGGATCTATATCGGCACCCAGGGCATCGTGCAGGGCACCTACGAGACCTTCGCGGAGGCCGGGCGCCAGCATTATGGCGGCAGCCTCAAGGGGCGCTGGGTGCTGACGGGTGGGCTCGGCGGCATGGGCGGCGCGCAGCCGCTGGCCGCCGTCATGGCAGGCGCCTCGTGCCTGGCCGTCGAATGCAATCCGGAATCGATCGATTTCCGCCTGCGCACCCGCTATGTCGACGAAAGGGCGGACACGCTGGACGAGGCGATGGAGATGATCCAGCGCTGGACGGCAGCCGGCGAGGCGAAGTCCGTCGGACTTCTCGGCAACGCGGCCGAAATCCTTCCGGAAATGGTCAAGCGCGGCATCCGCCCGGATATCGTGACCGACCAGACTTCCGCGCACGATCCGATCAACGGTTATCTTCCCGTGGGCTGGAGCATCGCCGAATGGAAGGCGAAGCGCGAAAGCGACCCCAAGGCCGTGGAGAAGGCGGCGCGCGCATCGATGCGCACGCATGTCGAGGCCATGCTGGCCTTCCATGAGGCCGGAGTGCCGACGCTCGATTACGGCAACAACATCCGCCAGGTGGCCAAGGACGAAGGATTGGAAAACGCCTTCGCCTTCCCCGGCTTCGTGCCGGCCTATATCCGTCCGCTGTTCTGCCGGGGCATCGGGCCTTTCCGCTGGGCAGCCCTTTCTGGGGACCCGGAGGACATCTACCGCACCGACGCCAAGGTGAAGGAGCTGCTGCCCGACAACCAGCATCTGCATCGCTGGCTGGACATGGCGCGGGAGCGCATCGCGTTTCAGGGGCTGCCGGCGCGCATCTGCTGGGTGGGTCTTGGAGATCGCCACAAGCTTGGCCTCGCCTTCAACGAAATGGTCGCCAATGGCGAGCTTAAAGGGCCCGTCGTCATCGGCCGCGATCATCTGGACTCCGGCTCCGTCGCATCGCCCAACCGGGAAACGGAGGCGATGAAGGACGGCTCGGACGCCGTATCGGATTGGCCCCTGCTGAATGCCCTGTTGAATACGGCATCGGGTGCGACATGGGTCAGCCTGCATCATGGCGGCGGCGTTGGAATGGGCTTCTCGCAGCATTCCGGCATGGTGATCTGCTGTGACGGCAGCGCTGATGCGGCACGCCGTGTGGAGCGCGTGCTGTGGAACGACCCGGCTACGGG
>NZ_BBWQ01000024.1 GCF_001463885.1 Aureimonas altamirensis
AAAAGCCTGGTCGATCCCATGCTTCTGCAGAACCTTCACAAACGCTTCTTCCGTCGTCATCTTCATGGGGCCGGGACGCGTTTGCGTCGCGGCGATGCCGGGGACCTGGGCATTCATGGGCGTTCGTCCTTATGTTGGTACCAGCGGTACATGACGCGTTGGCCGATGCGCCGGAACGGCGTCAGCAGGCCATGATGGGGCAGCGGTGAGGTAAAGATCGGCAGGTCCAACCCGGCGCCCTTGCCGGCGATCATCTGGGCCATGCGCCGTCCGGCCTGGGCCGAGTACATGACGCCGTTGCCGCCATAGCCCATCGCATAGAAGATCGGCTGCGCCGGATCGGGCTGCGCGATGCGCGGCATCATATCGTGGCTGACATCGACCCAGCCCCACCAGGAATAGTCGAGCGTGATCCCGTCCAGCACTGGGAACTTGCGCGTCATCCCGGCAATCAGCCGCTCCAGGTGGACGGGATTGGAGGCGTCCCGCCCCGTAATGGCACTGCGGCTACCGATCTGCAGGCGACCGTCCGGCAGGAAGCGGTAATAGTGCCTTAGGGTCCGGGTGTCGGTTAGGGGAAAGCGCGCCTTGAGGCCGCAGGCTTCGATCTCCGCTGCGTTGAGCGGTCGCGTGACGATGGAGTTGGACAGGACCGGCATGAGGCGGTGCCGGGTCAGGATATTGAGCCCTGGCGGCGTGTAGCCTGCCGTTGCCAGTGCTACCGTTCGGGCTCGCACCGTGCCGCCGGGTGTCCGGAGCCGATGGACGTTGCCGCTGCTTTCCCAGCCGATCACTGGACTGCCGGGATGCACCCTAGCGCCGAGCCGCCGGGCTAGCGTCTGGTAGCCGAAGGCAAGCTTTGCGGCATGGATGCCCATGCCGTCCGGTTCGTACATGGCGCCTGCGGCCTCCGCATCATTGACGAAATCCGCCTGGACCTCCGCGCGCGAAACGATACGGCTGCGATAGCCGAAGCTGTTGTTGAGAAGCCGTGATTCCGCCTCTAGCACCGGCATGACGCTCGGCTTGTGTGCGATGTAAAGATGCCCGCCATCCTGTGGATCGCAATCGATCTCCCGCACTAGGTTCCGGAACAGGTCGAAGCCTTCCGCCACCTCCGCATGCAGCCGCCGTGCGACATCGAGCCCCCAGCGCTCGATCCACTGCGACCGTTTGAGCCGCCCGGATGAAATCTGCGCCTGCCCGCCATTGCGGGTCGAACATCCCCAGGCGACACGGTTGGCCTCCAGCACGACCGAGGACAGGCCATGATCGCGCGCTAGGTGGATGGCCGTCGAAAGCCCCGTATAGCCGGAACCGACGATCACCACGTCGCAGTCAATGTCGGCCGAGATGGGCCCATCATCGTCCGGCGTTGTGCCGGCCGTGCCGATCCAGTATGTCGGCGCATAGTTCCGGTTCGTGCCCGGACCGCTGTCGCGAACTGGATCATGCGCGGGGTCGTAGGCCGCGAAGGGCTGTTCAAGATGCTTTTGCATGTTAGCCAAACGCCTCTCGCGCAGGTGTCGCAGTCACTTCGCGGCCGATGCCGGACGCTGCTTGCGAAAGGCCTGCTTGTGGACGATTTTGCCGCCGCGCAGCCGGAACAGATCCGCGCCCTGCGCTTCTACCCGGCTGCCATCCGCGGCGGTGCCGGAGAAGGTCCATTCCGAAACAGCACGATCGCCGGCCACAAGATGGTCGCGATGCGCCCAATGGGCGTCGGGTATGGAGGTCCAGACATTGACGAAGGCCGCTGCGATAGCGTCACGGCCGGAAAAGCGCGTCCCGTGGATCTCGGACCCGCCGACCGCATCGAAGTCTGCATCTGGCGCGAAATACTGCATCACGCCGTCTATATCGTGCCGGTTGAAGGCATCGAACAGGTTGCTCAGGTCGTCGGCCGTTAGCTGCGCAGACGCGGTAGCGCTGGACATTGATCATTCCCCTAGGATGTCGAAAGAGCAGGTCGCTTCAGTTCTGCGGCTCGGTGAAGCCTGTGGCCAACGCGCCTGCCATGGCCCAAAGTAGCCAACGCCCCGCACTGGCCTTATAGCCAGACGCAAATAGCGTTAGTGCCAGTTTGAGATTGGCGACAAGTGAGGACGGCTTAGGCGACACGCCTGCAGTGGTCATTGGATACATCACCGCCTCTACTGTGATTTAACGGCATAGAGATGCCGATCCGCTTGGAAATAGACGCAGGGAAGGACCGATCGCGCAGAGCCGTGCCCATGTCCGAAGCAACGGCGCCGAGTGGGCAATCGCCGGCACCATGACCAAAATCATCTTTGGTGGCTTGAATTGACAAAGATCGAACTCGAACCGCTTAAGACGACCAACGCGATGGTCATTAAGCCGCCAGACAACCATTGCATCAACGCGGACACGATGGGGTCTGCTGGGACACCCGTGACAACGGTGGTGCAACCCCTAAGCCGGAAGCGAGGGTTTCTGTGAGCGACTTCGACCTTTATTACTGGCCACTGCCGTTTCGCGGTCAGTTCGTCCGGGCCATCCTGGCCTATGCCAACAGGACGTGGACCGAGCGCGATGCCGGAGAAAACACGGCGTTGATGATGCGAAAGCCGGCCGATCAACCCATTGCCTTCATGGGGCCGCCGCTGCTGATAGACAACGCGACAGGTTCTGCAATCTCGCAGATGGTAGCGATCAGCATCTACCTGGATGGGAAGCTCGCCTTTATCGACGCATCGCCTACAGGACGTGCGATGACAGCCAAGGTCGCCGGCGATGCGAACGACGTAATAGACGAGCTAACCCTGCATGGCGGCACGTCTATGTGGACGCCGGACACATGGCAGGAGTTCATTCCTCGCCTGCGCAAATGGATGCGAATCTTTGAGGATACAGGACGTCGGCACGGGCTAACCGTGGAAAGCGGTTTCCTACTGGGTACTCCAGAGCCCGGTATCGCCGACATCATCACCGCAACACTATGGTCGACTATGGCGGATCGGTTCTCACAGATCGCGTTGCTGGCCGAGGAAACGGTTCCGACGATATGGGGGCTGACCCGCCGGATGCAGTCCCTACCGGCACTGGAGGCACTTGCAAGACGCAGTTTCACGGACTTCGGCGATGCCTACTGTGGGGGAGACATTGAAAAATCATTGCGTGCGGTCGCGAGCTGATTGCCCGCAAAGCTGCAGGCTTACGCGCTCGAGCGTTGCCGGGCTAACCTAGCATAAATCTCTGTCCATTCACCAATCCCTGTCCGTCGGCCATGCCGCCCGGTCACGAGTTTTGCCATCTAGTTTTTAGAGCTATCGCGTTGCCAGGCATCTGTAGCTTCGGGATGTTGTTTGTGTCCCACGCGATGCTTAGGAACAGATGCCCATTTGCCATCAGCGTTTCAATGTCTGGCTCCCGAAATATGAACGTCACACTCTGCGTGGGGAACAGTTTTTCCACGCCGTTATCATCCCTCTGGTAGGCAGTGGAGCCATAAACCAGCAGATCCTCCTCTCGGCCGAGCGGTTGGGCGAGTTCGAACCCCGAGAGTTCGTGAACGTAGTCAGAAGAAGGCGGTATCCGCGAAACCGCGCAGTTTGTTTTAGCCCGTTTCAGAACGACCACTTACGAGACTGTAACCCAGCTGCATCGAACGGCGGATAGGAGTCGGCAGCAGAACGGCGGCTATTTGCACAGCGGCAGCGATAAGTCGCCAATCCAATCCCGAGCTCCATCTTGGCTTTTCCTTAAATTCGTTAGCCGCACTGTCACCGGTGCATTTTGAGCGGAAGTTATGCAGGCAGGGTTGATGCCCACTCTTAGCGATGCATGGGCAGGTAAATCGGACTAAAGGCGATGAGACTATCAAAAACGGATCAATGCGCCAGCGATCAACTGTTTGAGCCCAAATCGCTAAGCAAGAACGGAATTAGTCTTAAGAACCCCCTCGGCCTTCGAGCGCTTGCGTGATTGCCGACTAACGGACCAGAACGATGTGTTAGGATACCCGCGATGCACGAGCGCTAGCAGCTCTCTCGCTTGCTCGGCCGAGCGTCAGCATGACACCGGCACCTAGGACTACGGCAACGGCCGCGTAGACGATCACTCCTCGTGGGCCTACCCCGTCGATAAGGAGGCCTCCAACTACAGCGCCACTGGCAATGGCGATCTGGAAGGACGAGGACAGAAGCGCGCCAGCGCTTTCGGCGAGATCGGGCGCCGCCCGCGCGTTCCAGATGGAGATCGCTACTGGAAAGCCGCCGAAGGCGAAGCCCCATGCAGCAACGGCGAGGACGGCGACGCACTGCGCAGCGCCAAAAAGTGAGAGGATGGCCGCAGCTATGCCGATCAGAAGCGACGCCCCACCTGCCGCCCACGCTGGGCTGCGCGCTGCTATCAAACCGGCCGCGATGTTACCCACAAAGCCACCTGCACCGAAGGCCAGAAGAGTCAGCGAGATCGTCCCCACCGCGAGCTGTGGCACCGCTTCCAGGTAGGGTCGTATGAAGGTAAAGCCGGCGAAATGCCCGGACACGACGATAAGAACGGTGGCAAAGCCGATCAAGACGGCGCGCTGACGCAAAGTGGCCCCGAACACTCCGAGGCCGGGCGCCCCGGCGGACGGCAGACGCGGCAACACCGCGAGCTGGAGGAGAAGCGAGACGCCCCCGAGGACCGCGGCGGCAAGGAACGTCGCGCGCCAACCCCATAGCTCGCCGAGCGCTGCCCCCAGCGGCGCAGCCACAACGGTTGCCACCGAAACCCCCATGACAATGATCGACATGGCGCGTGGCACGTCTGCGGGAGGCGCCAAGCGGAGCGCCAACGCCGTCATCATCGCCCAAAAGCCCCCGAGTGCAAAGCCGAGCAGTGCTCGGGCAAGGAGGAGCACGGCGATGCTCGTAGCAAAGGCCGCGAGCACGCTGGAGACGATCAGCATCGCCATCAGTACCCAGACGATGGAGCGCCGATCAAGCCGACCCGCCCCAAGCACGAGCAGCGGCCCTGCGAAGGCGGCAATTACCGCCGTCGCGGTAATGGCCTGCCCAACCGTGCCGTTCGAAACGCCGAGTTCGGCGGCCATGGGCGTCAAGAGACTGACCGGTAAAAATTCTGCCGTCACGAGACCAAAGACTCCAAAGGACAGCGAGAACACCGCTGGCCAAGCAGCTCGCGCTTCACTCTTCGGTGCGTCATCGGACCGGGAGGGTGAGGAGGTCGTATTAAGCATTGGGTCGTTCGGATTGTTGCAGCGCAAACGGCCTCGCACACTATCTTCACTTGGCTGGCCTTTCCATGCTAGGAACGCCATTATGCTTGACCAATCGTCCAAGTTTCCCAAGCAGCTACCTGCTGATCCGCTAGCTGACATGCTCCGGGGCCTGCGCCTGGATGGGGTCGAATACGGACGTTGTCGCCTCTCTGATGAATGGAGCTTTCGCTACCCCACGCAGATCCATGCGCATTTCCATTTCGTCGCTGGTAAAGGCTGTTGGCTCCAGAGTCCTGGAGGCGAGTGGAGCGAGCTCACCGCCGGCGATGCCGTTCTTGTCCCGCGCGGAGCAGCGCATACGTTGGCGAGCGCGCCGGGTATCCAGCCGCGTCCGTTCCCACGCCGTGAATGTCTGGCCATTTGTGAAACCGTCTTTGACTACGAGGATGGAGCTGCGTCATCGGACGATGTCTGCGTACTTTTCTGTGGCTCTATGCGCTTCAATCTGGACCGCCTGCATCCTCTCCTGACGATGATGCCGGACCTCATGCGAGCGAAGGAACTTATGCTAGCTGAGCCGACGATCCCGCATCTCCTCGATGCGATGATCGCTGAATGCAGTTTGAACCGGGTCGGAGCCAGCGGGATCCTCGCACGCCTGGCGGATGTTATGGCCGCTCAGATCATCCGCGCCTGGGTTGAACATGGCTGCGGCAGTTCGGTTGGGTGGATCGCAGCGGTGCGCGATCCACAGGTCGGACGCGTGCTCGCCGCCATCCATGGCGAGCCCGAGCGCGATTGGACGGTGGCAGACCTTGCTTCACTTATGGGTGTTTCACGTTCAGGCTTTGCTGCCAAATTTACCCCGATCGTTGGAGTGACGCCGGTTCGTTACGTGACCCAGATTCGAATGCATCAGGCACGGCAATGGATAACACGCGATCGAATGCGCATCGCAGATGCTGGACGACGCCTCGGCTACGAGTCCGAGGCATCCTTCAGCCGTGCGTTCAAGCGAGTTATCGGCGTGGCCCCCGCGAGAATAAGACATGCGGCAGTAATCTGACAAAAAAGCGGAGTATTTTACAGACTCTCACACGAGCTGCGGTCCAACAGTTTGCGATGATCGCTCCGTCAGACATAGTGCATTCGGCGACCGTTCGCAGGCCCTACGCTCCTCCGCTGTACTATTCCCCAGGGCAAGGGCAATTCCTAACGCCTATCTACCGGCGGCTATTCCGTTGCGATACCCGCAAAGCCGGCTGTTGGGCTTCCATACCGGAGCTGCGGTCCGAACCGTACTGCGCTTGATCAGCAAGCGTGATTGTCGAAAATAGCGGCGTGCGCTGTACCCCAACAGGAAGGTCGCCATGAAGATAACGCGAAGTGGAAAATGTAAGAATTCGCCGAAGAACGCTTTTGTGGAAGATGCTGTCATCGACCTCATCGCGACGATCAGCCTCAAGGGGCGCGTGGAGGACATTACTTCGCTTCCTCGTGTCCCCGATGACATTAGCGAAGTCGAGATTATCAATGCCATCAGCCACGGAAAGGTCGGAGCTGCCAATGGGTCGATAACTGTAAGCGGCGTCAAACAACCGTTTGCCGCCTTTATGGAGTTCACCTCTACCAATGCCACGCTCATTAGAAGCCTGACCTTGTACTCAAAGGCATCAACCTGAAGAGTCAAGAATCGGCTTTTCTCGACGGCCAGCCTTAAACTGCCCGTTCGGATTCCACCCCATCGAGGCCATTAATAGCCCAACTGGTTCGGGGCCTAAAGCTGACCGTCCGGTTCTGGCTGAGATGACCGGGCAGCTGACGTTCAGCCAACGAGGCCATCTACGTCGGTCCCAATACCTCTACAACTTATCATAAGCGGGCTTCGAACATCCGACGATTCAGACGATGGCAGCGGATCAAAACGGACGACATCTGATCGCCGCTAGCTCAAAGCTCAGTGGCAGGTCAGTCCGAATCTGGCCGACACACCTTTCGGAGCCGAATTTCGAAGAGAGTCGCGATTGCTGAGTGCGACCCGTCGTGGACCCCGCACGCTTCGAACTTGTCCATCAGTGCCCTGCTCACCCCTATGTTGCACCAGCGGTCAAGAAGAACCCGCCGATGTGTACGCCATAGCCCGAAAACACCGCACGGCGTTTCGAAGGGGCTTCCTGTATCAGCATCTATCAGTCTCAATCACCTTAACAACGCAGGAGATTGAGTATGGCAAAGATTGGAACCACACAAATCCGGAGAACAATCCGGCGGCAGCAGTTGCGCGAGATAGTGCCGATGGCTGACAGCACTATTTATGA
Organism: Aureimonas altamirensis; assembly: GCF_001463885.1. Lineage (GTDB taxonomy): Bacteria > Pseudomonadota > Alphaproteobacteria > Rhizobiales > Rhizobiaceae > Aureimonas > Aureimonas altamirensis. Next base: position 7,507 of record NZ_BBWQ01000024.1, read on the forward strand.
AATGGAGCAGCGTGGCGAGTTTCCCCGTCGGTTCGCGCTCTCGCCGCGCTGTATCGTATGGGACCTAGCCGAGGTCGAGGCTTGGCTCACGGCACGGCGGGCTGCGCCGATCCGGCGAGCTCAACATCCTGATGTTTCCAAGCGTAAATCCCGTCCGGTCAAAGGGCCGGATCAAGCTCCATCAGAGGCATAGCTTGCGGCAAAAGCGTGGGGGCATATTTCTGGCCGTTGATCCAGGCATCCACGGTATCCGCCCACTGCTGCATCATGTGCCGGCGCTGCACCTCGTACTCGGCTTTGTTATAGACGCCGCGCGACGAACGCCCGTCCTCGTGCGCCAAGCACTTTTCGATCCAATCACTGTTAAAGCCCAGTTCATTTAGCAGCGTCGACCCGGTCCGCCGCAGATCATGGACCGTAAATGGCTCCAGTGGCAGCCCCTCCTTTTTTGCCTCTTCAACGACAGCGTAGGTGACCCGATTGAAGGTCGCGCGAGACATTGGAGCGTCCGCGTCGTACCGGGACGGGAGCAGATATCGGGAGTTGCCGGAGCAGGTCTTGAGCGCGATCATGATGTCGAGGGTCTGCCGGCACAGGTAGACGTTGTGCGGCTTCGACCGCTTCATGCGCTCCTTCGGGATGGTCCAAACGGCGTTGTCGAAATCGATCTCGTCCCAAACTGCATCCTGCAACTCGCTCTTCCGGACCATGGTGAGCAGGAAGAGTTTCATACCGAGGCGGATCGTCGGCAGTGTCGCAACATTCTCGAGCTGCTTGAACATGATGCGGATCTCTGCGGGCGAAAGCGCGCGGTCCTTCGGCGTAAAGGTGGCGATCGAGGCTGGGCCGACGTCATCGGCCGGATTGGCAACCTTCTCGCCGTGCAGAATGGCAAAGCCGTAGATTTGCTTGAGGATATCCCGCACATGGATAGCAGTTGCAGGCGCGCCCCGTTCGACGATCTTGCCGCAGTGAGAGCGTAGATCATCCGGTGTGATCTCGGTCAGGAGACGATTCCGCCAGACGGGCATGAGTTCGCGTTCGAAGATGGAGCGACGCATCGCGCGCGTGCTGTCGGCCATGGTCGCGTTGGTCAGCCACTTCTCGCCGAACTGGCCGAAACTCTTTGCTTCCTTGATCCGGCGCTTCTCGCGCTGCTTCTCGATGGCGGGAGACCGCCCCTCGGTGATCGCGCGCCGCGCATCGATGCATAGCTCGCGAGCCCTGGCGAGCGATATTCCGTCACGGGCATATCTGCCGAGATACACGGTCTCCCGCCTGCCGTTCAGCCGATAGTCGAGCCTGAACGAGATGGCGCCCGACGGGGCGACGCGCACATACATGCCGTCACGATCGGAAACCTTGTACATTTTGGCTTTTGGTTTCAAAGACTTGAGTGCTGCATCGGTCAACATTTCGGGCCTCCTTACGGAAAAGTACCGTCACGCGGTTTTTCCAGGCCGATGTCGTCGAAAACGCTTATGATTCAACGTGTTGCTTCGAAAAAAGTACCGTCATTGGCCCAGTTGACCTGACGGTACTTTCGTTTTTGCGGTCGATCAATGGGGGCGAGGCCCGTCAGCGAGGCCGCCGAACGCCATCTATGCCCACCGATAGATACCGATAGGCACAGGATGGATTAATTTTTTCTTTCAGTAGCTTAGCCCGTACCGCAGAGTGAAATCGGCGGCGTTTGGATGGGCCTGAATCATTCCCACTCGATCGTGCCCGGCGGCTTCGAGGTCACGTCGTAGACGACGCGGTTGATGCCGCGGACTTCGTTGATGATGCGGGTCGCCGCATTGCCAAGGAATTCCATGTCATACGGATAAAAATCCGCCGTCATGCCGTCCACCGACGTCACCGCCCGCAGGGCGCAGACGAACTCGTATGTCCGTCCGTCACCCATGACGCCCACGGTCTGCACCGGCAGCAGCACCGCGAAGGCCTGCCAGATCGCATCGTACAGGCCGGCCTTGCGGATTTCGTCCAGATAGATCGCATCGGCCTGTCGCAGGATGTCCAGCTTTTCCCGCGTGACGCCGCCCGGGCAGCGGATCGCAAGGCCAGGCCCGGGGAATGGATGCCGCCCGACGAACTGCTCCGGTAGGCCAAGCTCCCGGCCAAGGGCCCGGACCTCGTCCTTGAACAGCTCGCGCAGCGGTTCCACCAGCTTCATGTTCATGCGTTCGGGAAGACCGCCCACATTGTGGTGCGACTTGATCGTGACCGATGGGCCACCGGTGAAGGACACGCTTTCGATCACGTCCGGATAGAGCGTGCCTTGCGCCAGGAAGTCGGCGCCGCCGATCTTGGCGGCCTCGGCCTCGAAGGTCTCGATGAAGAGCCGGCCGATCGTCTTGCGCTTGACCTCCGGGTCGAGCTCACCCTCCAGCGCGTCGATGAACAGATCCTGCGCTTCGACGTGCACAAGCGGAATGTTGTAATGGTCGCGGAACATCGTGACCACTTCCTCCGCCTCGTTCAGGCGCATCAGCCCGTGATCGACGAAGATGCAGGTCAACTGGTCGCCGATCGCCTCATGGATCAGGATCGCGGCAACGGAAGAGTCGACGCCGCCGGACAGGCCGCAGATCACCCGCCCGTCGCCCACCTTTTCGCGAATCTCCGCAACTGCCTGTTCGCGGAAGGCAGCCATGGTCCAGTCGCCCTTCAGGCCGACGATCCGATGCACGAAATTGGAGATCAGCCGTGCGCCATCCGGCGTGTGCACCACCTCAGGGTGGAATTGCACGCCGTAGAAACGTCGCCGCTCATCCGCGATGGCAGCGAAAGGCGCGCCGGGCGAAACACCGACGATCTCGAAACCTTCGGGCAGCGCGGTCACCCTGTCGCCATGGCTCATCCAGACCTGATGCCGCGTGCCTTCGGCCCACACGCCCTCGAACAGCGGCGAATTCTTCTGCACCTCGACGAAGGCGCGCCCGAACTCGCGGTGCAGACCACCCTCGATCCGTCCGCCGAGCTGGGCGCACATGGTCTGCTGGCCATAGCAGATGCCCAGAACCGGTAGGCCCGCATCGAAAATTTCCTGCGGGGCGCGCGGCGAGTCCTGCTCGGTCGTCGAGGCGGGCGAGCCGGACAGGATCACGCCCTTCGGCTTCAGCCGCGCGAAGCCTTCCGCCGCAGACTGGAACGGTACGATCTCGGAGTAGACGCCCGCCTCGCGGACGCGCCGCGCGATGAGCTGCGTCACCTGCGAGCCGAAGTCGATGATGAGGATAGTGTCGGGGTGCTGGGTCATGGCGAACTTCTAGATAAAGCCGCCCAAAAGGCAAGGGGCTTTTTCACCGGCCTGGAAGGGTCAGCCGCCGGTTGCCTCGGCGGCGATCGGCGCCGGGCGCCATCCCCCCGCCAGCACGACCGCAAGCGTGTCGACCGCGATCGCCAGACGTTCGTCCAGCGCGTCCAGAAGACGCGTCCAGTCCTCGTAGCGGCGCAGGTCCGCGGCGCCGTCCGATATCCCCCGCAGCGCCACCATCGGCACGCCGAAGCGCTGGCAGGCGCGCATGACGGCAAAGCTTTCCATATCCACCATGTCGGCGTCGATGGACAGATACCGCGATCCCGTCACCACGTCGGAGCCCGTCGACAACCGTGCCGAGGGAACCCCCGGCAACGGGGTCTCCAGCGGTGTTTCGACGAGATGATCGGCAAACGGCGTCCGCCCCTTGTCGAAGCCGAGCGGCGAGGCGTCCATGTCGCGCCACGAAACGCTGGATGCCTGGTAGATTTCGCCCTGCGGCAGGGTACGCGAGCCGGCCGAGCCCAGACACACCACAAGGCCGGGCATGGTGCCGGCCTCCTGCGCCAGCCTGAGGGCCAGACCGGTTTCGAGCGCCGCCTCTACCGGACCGACGCCGACGATGGCCGGCTGGATGCGCTTGCGCAGTTGCGGCCCGTATTCCGGCATCGCCGCCATGACGAACAGGGTCGGCATTCCCGCCAGCGTCGAAATCCGCGCCTCGCTCATCATGCGTCTCCGATGCGGGCCAGCCGGGCAAAGAAGAACCCGTCCGTGCCGGTGCGATGCGGCGTCATCGTCATTGCGCGGCCGCCTGCGACATCGGCTGGAATGTACGGTGTGCCCGCGATCGGCAATTGCTGTTGCCAGAGGGTCGACGCATCCTCGACCCGGAAGTCCGGGTGCGTCTCCACGAAGCGGCCGACGCGCGCGCCGTTCTCTTCCTCGAGGACGGAGCAGGTCACATAGGCGAGGTGCCCGCCGGGCCTGACAAACTGCGCGGCCGCCGACAGCACCTTCTCCTGCTCGGCCATGCGGCGGTGAAGCTGCTGCTCCGTCAGGCGCCACCGCGCATCCGGACGACGCCGCCAGGTGCCCGACCCGGTACAGGGCGCATCCACCAGCACAAGATCCATCGTCCCGGCCAGGGGCGAAAGATCGTCGCGCGGCGCATGAACGGTAACCGCCTCGGCCCCGGCCCGCCGAAGGCGGTCCCAGATGGGGGCCAGCCGCTGCCGATCCGCGTCATAGGCGTGGACGGTGCCCTCCCCGGCCATGTCCGCCGCCAGAGCCAGCGTCTTGCCACCGGCGCCGGCGCAGTAATCGAGAACCGACAGGCCCGGCCGGGCCCCGGCCAGCAAGGCCGCGATCTGCGATCCTTCGTCCTGGATCTCGAACTGCCCGGTCTGGAAAGCTTCTTCCACCTGCACATTGGGATGGCGTCCATCCCCCTGGATCGGCGGTATCCTCAGCCCATGGGGTGCGTGCGGTGTCGGCACCGCGCCGAAAGCGCCAAGCTTTGCCATGACGTCGTCGCGGCTGGCGCGCAGCGTGTTGACGCGCATGTCCAGCGGCGGGCGATCGCCCATGGCACGCGCCTCGATCACCCAGTCGTCGCCGAGCGAGCGCGCCAGCGGCACGGCCAGCCAATCCGGCACATCGGCCGCGACGGCGTCCGGCGCATCGTCGAGGCGGGCTTGCGCCAGGCGCGCGAAGCCGTCCAGGGGCGGCATCTGCGGCGCGAACCTGTCGCCGGCGAGCGATGTCGATAGATCGTCCGCGGACAGGCCGGCATCCACCACCGCCGCGAAAGCCAGCGCGCGGGGTGTATCGTCGCCCATGCGCCAGCCCAGCGAACGGCGCCGGCGCAGCACGTCGTAGACGATATTGCCGATGGCCGCCCTGTCGCCGGAGCCGGCGAAGCGATGCGACAGACCCCAATCCTTCAGCGCGTCGGCCACGGGGCGCCGCCGCGAATCCATGTCTTCGATGATTTCGATCGCGGCTGCGATTCTTCCGCCAAGGCGCATGGACAGGATCCTGAAGGTCGTTGCTGCCGCTTGGTATCGAAGGGGCTTCGCATCGGCAAGCCCATCGAAAAAGGGGCCGCCCGTCGCCGGGCAGCCCCCTTCGATGCGTAAGCCTGCGTCCGGTTACTCGGCGGCCTGCTGCGGCGTTGCCGGTGTCACCGAAATGGCAGGCTCGCGGCCGGCGAATTCGGCGCGCGCCTTGCGCACCCCGGCTCCGTAATCGGGATGGACCTTGTCGAACAAGGCGATCTGCCGCTCGGCGATCTCTTCCGGAATGCCGCCCATCGCCGCCGCGATATTGGCGAAGAGGCGTGCCTTCTGCCCATCGTCGAACAGGTTGAACAGCGCCCGCGGCTGGCTGAAGTCGTCGTTGCCTTCGCGGTGGTCGTAACGCGCCGCATCACCCGAAATACGCAGGGGCGGCTCCTGCGCCGACTTGTCCTCAAACGGACCGTTGACCGAGTTCGGCTCGTAATAGGCGTCGGGATTGCCGGTCTTGATGCCGCCATAGACGTTCATCTGGCCATCGCGATGGTAGTGATGCACCGGGCAGCGCGGCTGATTGACCGGGATGGTCTCGTAATGCGTGCCAAGGCGGTGGCGGTGCGCGTCGGCATAGGAGAAGACACGCGCCTGCAACATCTTGTCGGGCGAAAAGCCGATGCCCGGCACGATGTTCGAAGGCGAGAAGGCCGCGTTCTCGATTTCGGCGAAGTAGTTTTCCGCGTTGCGGTTCAACTCCATGACGCCGACATCGATGGGCGGGTAATCCGCATGCGGCCACACCTTCGTCAGGTCGAAGGGGTTGTAGGGCGTCGTCTCGGCATCCGCCTCGGGCATGATCTGCACCTGCAGCGTCCAGCGCGGGAACTCACCCTTTTCGATGCCGCCGAACAGGGCTTCCTGGTAGCTTTCGCGCGTGCGCGCAATGACCTGGTCCGCCTCTTCGTTGGTGAAGTGCTTGTGGCCCTGCTGGGTCTTGAAGTGGAACTTCACCCAGTAACGCTCGCCCGCATCGTTCCACAGCGAGAAGGTGTGCGAGCCGTAGCCGTTCATGAATGCCGGCGCGACGGGCAGACCACGATCCGACATGAGGATCGTCACCTGGTGCAGGCTCTCGGGCGACAGCGACCAGAAGTCCCACATGGCGGTCGGCGACCGCATGTTGGTCTTGGGGTGGCGCTTCTGCGTGTGGATGAAATCCGGAAACTTGTACGCGTCACGCACGAAGAAGACGGGCGTGTTGTTGCCGACGAGGTCCCAGTTGCCGTCCTCGGTGTAGAACTTCAAGGCAAAGCCGCGCACGTCGCGCTCGGCATCGGCCGCGCCCATTTCGCCGGCAACGGTGGAAAAGCGCGCCAGCATCGGCGTCTGGGCGCCCGGCTGCAACGCCTTGGCCTTGGTGTAGCGCGAGATGTCACCGGTGATCGTCAGCGTCCCGAAGGCGCCCCAGCCCTTGGCGTGCACGACGCGCTCGGGAATACGCTCGCGGTTCTGATGCGCCAGCTTCTCGATGAGCTGGTAGTCCTGCAGAAGCGCCGGGCCGCGCGGACCGGCCGTCCATGTATCCTGGTTGTTGGGCACCGGCGAACCGGCGGTCGTCGTCAGGGTCTTGCGATCGGTCATGGTCAATCTCCATTCTGCCGCCCAACAGGCGAAATCTGGAGACGTTCCAACATCCTTTCTCGATAAATTCCAATCGTATTTACACTGGGTAGCGATCAGTTTATCTGATGACGATGCTCACCGTACGCCAGATGCGCTATTTCGAGGCACTTGCCGACACGCTTCACTTCGGGCGCGCTGCGCATCGCCTCAACATCACGCAGCCTGCCCTTTCCGGCCAGATCGCCCAGATGGAGGCCGATTTCGCCGTCAGGCTGTTCGAGAGGCGTCCATCCGGCGTGGTCCTGACGCCGGAGGGTGATGCAGTCCGCCTGCGCATCCGGCGGATCATGGGCGAGATTCGAGATCTTGAGGCCATGGCAGGGCGGCGCGAGGGGCTGACCGGGCAGTTGCGGCTGGGCGTCATCGCATCGGTCGCGCCCTATCTGCTGCCGGAGCTTCTGCCCAGGGCCGCAACGCGCTTTCCGGGGCTTGACCTTGGCCTCAAGGAAAATGTCACCGAACGCCTTCTGGCGGACCTGTCGGCCGGCGGCCTGGACTGCGCCCTCGTGGCGCTTCCGGTCACGGACCCCTCGTTTCGCGTCGTCGAACTTGTCGACGATCCGTTCTATCTGGCGGTGCCCATGGCCGATGCCGCGCGCATCGCACAGCCGGTGCGGCCGCAGGCGCTCGTCAACGAACGGCTGATCCTGCTTGAGGAAGGCCACTGCATGCGCGACCAGGCGCTGGCCGTGTGCAAGATCGTGGAAACCCGCGACCTGGCATCCTTGGGCGCGACGTCGCTGGCAACGCTTCTGCGCATGGTGGCCGGGGGTCTTGGCGTCACGCTGGCGCCGCTTCTTGCCCTGGCTGCGGAAGGGCGCAACGGCGGTATCGACTTCCTGCCGTTCCATGCCCCGCAACCGATGCGCCGGCTGGCCCTGGCATACCGTGCTTCGTCGGGGCGGGAGCCGGGCTTCGCCGCCTTGGGCGATTGCATCGCAGGCGTCCTCGCGGACGAGCAGGCCAAAAGCCAACGCTACGTCGAATCGACGGAACGCCTATAACTTTTGGTTGAGCATATTGCGGTTCAGATCAGCCGAACGCAGGACAATTACGAGTAGTGATTGCGGAATCGGCCGACACAGGCTTAGCTGATGATCATTTCGATCAGGCGATTGCGCTCCGATGCTTGCTCCACGCACCCATTTCGATGCCCGAGCCTGACGCCCCCGATCCGGCACAGGCCCGTATCGCCGCGCTCGAGGCAGAGCTGGCGCTGGCGCGCAAGGCCCTGAACGAAAGCCGTTCGCGCTATCGCCTCATCGTCAACAGCATCGTCGACTATGCCATCATCGCAACCGATCTCGACGGCCGCATAACACTCTGGACGGAATCGGCGTCGACGCTGTTCGGATGGCCGGAACAGGCGATGGTGGGTCGCTCGATCGAGGATATCTTCACCGAAGCCGATATCCTCGCCAAGGTACCGGCGGCGGCGATGCGGGCGGCCCTCGCCTCCAGCTCGACCCGGCAGGAGCGCTGGCATCGCCGCGCCGATGGCCTGCACTTCTTCGCGTCGGGAGAAGTCATGGTCCTGCGGGACGAAAGCGATGCCCTGGCGGGCTTTCTGCACATCCTGCGCGACCGGACGGAAGAGCGGCGTATCCAGCACGAGCTGGAGGCAAGCCGCGAGCGGCTGGACTATGCGCTCAATTCGTCGTCCCTCGTCGGCACATGGGACTGGGACGTCGTCAACGACCTCGTCTACGCGGACGAGAAGTTTCGCGCCTTTCTTGGACTGCCGGCAACTGCCGCAACGGGGCCCCTGCCCATCGAACGCTTCCTGGCGGGCGTCCACCCCGAAGACCGGGAAACGGTCCGAACCCGCATCATGGCAGCCAAGGTGTCGGGCCAGGCCTTTTCCATGGAGTATCGCACCATCGACCGTACGGGCGGCGTGCACTGGGCGTCGGCGCAGGGGCGGTGCTTCCACGATGCCCTCGGCAAACCCATCCGCTTTCCCGGGGCCATCATCGACATCACCCGGGAAAAGCGCCGTAGCAACATGCAGGCCGCGCTGCTGCGGCTGGGCGACGAAGACGTCGAGCAGCTGGGCGATTCCGTCGACTATTCCTTGCGCTCTCTGGCGATCATAGGGGAAACGCTGGAGCTCGGCCAGGTGGGTTACGCCGCCATCACGGACGACGACCAGTACTTCGCAGTCACCGCGCAATGGACCGACGGCGTTTCGCCGGCCATACCGTCATCCGGGAAAATCGGCCGCGTCGAACGGCAGTTGGTGGACAGGCTCAAGCAGGATGGGACGCTCGTCGTCGAGGATGTGCACCTGCACCCCGCCACGCGCGAGAACATGGAGTTCTGGCAGCGGTTGAACGTCGCTTCCATGGTCAACATGGCGGTGGTGGAAGACGGCCGGGTACGGATCATCCTGTTTCTGTTCAGTTCCCGCCCCAGCAACTGGGACGAAGAAGAGCTCTCTTTCGTTCGTGACATTCTCAACCGCGCCTGGACCTACAGCCGCCGCCGGCTTGCCGAGCGGCAGCTTATCGAAACGGAAACCCGGCTTCGCCTGGCGCAGGAGGCGGCCGAAATCGGCACGCTCGACTACCGCCCGCTGTTCGGCGCATTCGAGATGGACGAAAAATGCAGGGCCATCTTCGGCATCGCCGAGACGGCCGAGCCGATCTTCCCCGGCGATCTCCTGGGGGCGATAACGCCGGAAGACTGTCCTGCGGTGAAGGCCCAGGTGGACGAGGCGCTCGCCTCCGATGCGGAAAGCCTCCTGGACCTGCAGTTCCGTACCTTCAATCGCGTCGATGGCGGCATCCGGCACGTCCGCCTCGAAGCGCAGACCGTTGCCGAAGACGGACGCGTCGTCCGCTTCGTGGGGGCGGTGCATGACGTGACAGAGGAGAGGACGGGGCAGGAAAAGCAGGCCCTGTTGACGCGGGAACTGCGGCACCGGGTCAATAACACGCTTGCCATGGTGGAGGCGCTGGCGGGGCTGACAATGCGGCGGGCGACGAGCCCGCAAGAGGGGCTCGATGCGTTCCTGGCCCGGCTGGCGGCCCTGCGCGAGGCGCACGAGATCCTGACGACGACCAGTTGGACCAGCGCTCCGCTGCGCGCCGTCGTCGACCGCATCATGGCCGGCCGCGAGGTGACGAAGGCCAAGCGTATCCGCTACGGCGGACCCGACGTTCCCTTGTCCGCCCGGCAGAGCCTTGCCCTGTCGCTGACCCTGTTCGAGATGCTGTCGAACGCGATACGCCACGGATCCCTCAGCGGTGAAACGGGCACTGTCGATCTTGGCTGGTCAGTCACGATGACGCCGTCCGGACCGCACCTCCGGATGAGCTGGAAGGAAAGTGGCGGCCCGCCGGTGCAGGCGCCGCGCCGCTTCGGGCTGGGCCTGAAGCTGATCCGGCAATCCCTGCCGGTCGAAATCGGGGGAACGGTCGAGCTGACCTTTCCCCCGGAAGGCGCCAGCCTCGTCATCGAGGCGCCGGTGCATCTTGACCCGGACGAGGCGGAAGACCGGTAGACGAGACGCCGTCCGGCGCGCGCAGACGATCCCTAAGCGGCGATGTCGATGATGCCGGCTTCGCCGGACTCCGTTCCGAAGGCCAAGAGCCGGCCCTCGCGGTGCCAGGTCATGCTGTTGACCGCACCGTTGCCGCCACGACGCAACAGCGCCTCCTTCTGATCGGCAAAGCGAACCGCAAGCACCATTCCGTCCGCATAGCCGATCGCCACGATATCGTCTCCCGGATGGCAGGCCACGCTTGTCACCATCGTGTCGCCGCGCGTACCGAGCTCCATCGGCGCTTTGCCCATCGGGCCTTCCTTTCCGGAGAATGGCCAGAGGATCGCCGCCGGAGCACCCGTCGTGGCAAGATACTTGCCCCTGGCAGACCAGGACCAGCCTTTCACCTTCGACGGATAGCCCGTCATGCGCATGTGCTTTCCGTCATCCAGGCGCCAACCGTGAAGGGCATTCTCCTGCATGGCCGTGACCAGAAAGCGCCCATCGGGAGAAAAGCCGATGGCCATGTGCGCGCCCTTCCACTCCAGCCCGGTCGGCGGAGCCTGCATCGCCGGAAACCAGAGGCTGGCGCCGTCATAGCGGGCAAAGGCGACGCGCATGCCCTTGGGGGCAAACGCCACGTCTTCGGCCGAACGGTCGTGCGTGTGGGTCTTCACGGTGCCGTCGGGCAGGCGGACATGGACCGTGCGTCCGGACGTGAAGGCGACGGCGCCGGACGGGCCCCCGGCGACCGAGGATATCCATTTGCGGCCGATCGACGCCAGCTCCACCGGCTGCCCGTCGGCGGCAAGGGCCACGACGCGCCCGTCTTCGCCGCCGCAGAGGATGCGGTTCGACGTTTCGTCGAGCCGCGCGACAACCAGGCCGGCCGGGTTTGTCTCGATGGCGGTTTCCCCGCCCTGCATCCGCCGGACGGTGCCGTCGGCGAGGGCAAAGAAGGGGTCGTCGCCCAGGAAGGTGGCGCAGGCGACGAAGGTTTCGAACTCGTACGGAGCGATCTGTGGCATCAGGCGGGCGTCTTCGCTTTCGCCAGGCAGGCCGTGAAGCCGGCTTCCAGTCGCGCACGATCCAGGTCCCGGCCGATGAAGACCAGGCGGCTTTCGCGCGGCTCCCCGTCGCGCCAGGCGCGCTGGTGATCGCCCTCGATGATCATGTGCACGCCCTGCACCACATAGCGGTCCGGATCCCCGGCAAAGGCGATGATGCCCTTCAGCCGCAGGATGTTGGGGCCCTCGGTCTGGGTCAGCGCCTGTATCCAGGGGAAGAATGTCTTCTCGTCCATCTCGCCGCCCTTGAGCGAGATCGACGTTACCGTCACGTCGTGGATGGCCGCGACCTCGCCATGGTGGTGATGGTGCCCGTCGTGATGATGATGATCGTGGTCGCCATGATGATGGTGATGATGGTCGTGATCGTGGTCGCAGTCCGGCCCGCAGACATGATCGTCATGGGCATGGGCGGCCTGTTCCAGGAAGGCGGGGTCCTCGTCCAGCACCCGGGCAAGGTCGAAGGCGCCCTGGTCCAGCACCCGGGCAAGGTCCACCTCGGCGCGGGCGGCACGGTGGATGCGCGCGTGCGGGTTGATGGCACGCACGGTGGCCTCGACGGCGGCGAGCTCCTCAGGGGTCACGAGATCGGTCTTGTTGACGATGACGACGTCGGCGAAGGCGATCTGGTCTTCCGCCTCGCGTGAGTCCTTCAGGCGCAGCGGAAGATGCTTGGCGTCGACAAGCGCCACCACGGCATCAAGGCGCGTGCGTGCACGCACATCGTCGTCCATGAAGAAGGTCTGCGCCACCGGAACCGGGTCCGCCAGGCCGGTCGTCTCGACGATGATCGCGTCGAACCGGCCCTTGCGGCGCACCAGCCCTTCCACCACCCGCACGAGATCGCCCCGCACGGTGCAGCAGATGCAGCCGTTGTTCATTTCGTAGATTTCTTCGTCGGTCTCGACGATCAAATCGTTGTCGATGCCGATTTCGCCGAACTCGTTGACGATGACGGCATAGCGCTTGCCGTGATCGCCGGTGAGAATCCGGTTCAACAGCGTCGTTTTTCCCGAGCCGAGATAGCCGGTCAATACGGTTACGGGAACCTGTTCGGCGGCGGCGGTGTCTGTGCGCGACATGGGCTTGCCTGTCTCCTGCGGATAGGTTTGGACACCGATATAAGGAGCCCGCGCGGCGATTGCACGGATGATTTTGGCAAGGATGCCCGTTCCCCTTTGCCCCTGCTATGGACGGGCCGGCGACACCCCTGCAAGAGTAGCCCGCGACGAAGGCTTCTGCGGAAAGGCGCGGCATGAAGAAGGGCAAGACATCCATCCTGCGGCAGCTTACGGTGACCGCGCGGGCGGAGCGCCAGCTTCTGGCGCAACACCTGGCCGGCCTCGGCCTGCATCCGGGCCAGGACGCGCTGCTTCTTTCGCTTGCCGCGCAGGACGGGCAATCATTGGCGGAGCTGGCTGCAAATCTCCGCGTTTCCGCACCCACCATCACCAAGACCGTCGGGCGCATGTCCGCCGAGGGCTTTCTGGAAAAGCGGGCCTCGACCGAAGATCGGCGCCAGAACTTCGCCTTCCTGACCGACAGCGGCCGCCTGGCGGCAAGCGCCGCACGGCGTGCCCAGCGCGACATGGAGGAAGCCGCGTTGGCCGGATTCAGCCAGAAGCAGCGCAGGCGCCTGCGCAAGCTGCTCGCCAAGATGGCCCGCAACCTTGCGCCGGCCGCTCAGGAAAGCGGTGAAGACGAGGCGGCTTCGCACTCCTCTGTTGCATGAAAAGCGGTCCATCGCTTAAGGATCGTTCAGGCAGATTCACTGCCGGATCGAATGTCTCGGGAGATCGGTGGCTCAAAAGGTCAAATTGTCGACGATTGCGGAGGCGCTCGGCCTGTCCACCGCAACCGTGTCCCTGGCGTTGCGTGACAGCCCGCTGGTGGCCGAGTCGACCCGTGAGCGCATCAAGGAAGAAGCGCGCGTCTCCGGCTACATCTACAACCGGCGCGCCGCGAGCCTGCGCACGTCGAAAAGCGGCATCATCGGCGTCTGCGTCAGCGACATCATGAACCCCTTCTTCGGCGAGATCCTGAAAGCCATCGAGAACGAGCTCGACCGGCATCGCCAGACCTTCGTTCTGTGCAATCACTACGACCAGCTCTCCAAGCAGCGCGCCTTCGTGGATACGATGCTGCAGCTCGGCGCCGACGGCCTCATCATGTCGCCCGCCATCGGGACGCCCGCCCCCGACATCCACCTTGCCGAGCAGAACGACCTGCCGGTCACGCTGATCGCCCGGACTGTCGAGGGCTGCGGCGTCACCTCGTTCAGCGGCGACGATAGCTATGGCATGCGCCTGGCGGTCACCCATCTCATCGACAAGGGCTATCGCCGCATCGCCATGGTGGGCGGCACGGACCTGACCTCCACCGGCCGCGAACGCGAGCGCGGCTACCGCGAGGCACTGGCCGAAGCCGGCATCGAATATCGGCCGGATTGGCGCCTCCCCGGACCGCGCAGCCGCCATTCGGGCTTCGATGCCGTGGCCGGCTTCCTGCGCCTCCCCGAGCGGCCCGACGCCGTCGCCTGCTTCTCCGACCTCGTCGCACTCGGCTTCATGTACGGCCTGGCCCGCGAGGGCCTGCGCCCCGGCGTCGACATCGCCGTGACGGGTTATGACGACATCGACGAGGCGGCCATCGCCATGCCCTCGCTCACCACCGTCGCCAACGGCCAGAGCGAGGTGGGCCGCCGCGCCGCCGCCGCGCTGCTGGCCCGGCTCAACGGTGCCCCGGCGGTCGAATCGGTCGAGTTGATCACGCCGCAGATCAAGGTCAGGCAATCCACCGAAGGGCTTTGACGAAAAGCCCGCCCCACACGAAGGAAACGATTGAAATGGCAGACCTCAAGACAGTGCCCGTGCTCGTCCCGATCGGCTTCCACGCCGATTCCCGCAAAGCCCTGGAGTCGCTGTTCGCGGTCCGCGAATTTCAGAAACGCGATCTTTCCGAACTGTCGGACGACGAGAAGGCCCGGATTCGCGGCATAGCATCCTTCGGCAACGTGTCCGCCGCGATGATGGACGCGCTGCCGGCGCTTGAGATCGTCGCAAGCTTCGGCGTCGGCTATGACAGCGTCGATGCGGCCCATGCCGCCTCCAAGGGCATCATGGTCACCAATACGCCCGAGGTCCTGACCGAGGAGGTCGCCGACACGGCGCTCGGCCTGCTCCTGATGACGGTGCGCGAACTGCCGCAGGCCGAGCGTCATTTGCGCGCCGGCAAATGGGAAGCCGAGGGCCCCTACCCGCTGACCCACGGTACGCTGCGCGGCCGCACCGTGGGCATCATGGGGCTGGGGCGCATCGGCATCGCCATCGCCAAGCGCCTCGAGAGCTTCGGTGTCGAGATCGCCTATTTCAACCGCAGCAAGCGCAACGACGTGCCCTACGCCTATCATGGCTCGCTGGAAGAGCTGGCCGCCGCTGTCGATACGCTGATCATCGCCGCGCCGGGCGGCGCGTCCACGGACAAGGCCATCAATGCGGGCGTGCTGAAGGCACTCGGCCCCAAGGGCATCCTCATCAACATCGGACGGGGAACGACCGTCGATGAGGAGGCCCTGATCGCCGCGCTGCAGGACGGCACCATCATGGCGGCCGGCCTCGACGTCTTCGAAAAGGAGCCGAAGGTTCCCCAAGCGCTGATCGACCTGCCGAACGCCGTGCTTCTGCCGCATGTCGGGTCGGCCTCGCACCACACGCGCAACGAGATGGGCAACCTCGTCGTCCAGAACCTGAAAGCATGGTTTTCCGGAAACGACGTCCTGACCCCCGTTCCCGAATGCGTTTCGGCCGGCGTCCGCCGTCACGGTTAACTCTTAGGTAAGCTTAAGAAAGCTATACTTCCGACCTTCTGATCGAGAAGGAGGGATCGCCATGAATTACGCCGTGATGGTTCTTTCGATCGGCCTGGCCGGTGTGATCGCGGTGTCGAACATGCAGGGCGCCACGGTGGCCGCGCACGAGTCGCTGCTGTCGTCGCTGTCGCCATCGCCGGAGATCACCAATTCGGTGCCCAAGGCCGACGGGGCGGAGCGCAAGGCGCTCCGCTTCATCGATCTGCGTGACGGCGCAAGCTGCAAGGTTCCGGAGCCGACGGGTGTCGACGGCTCCTGGCAGCGCATCGCCATGGGGCCGGAATGCGCGTCCTCGAGCGACCTGTCCAAGGCCACCTATTGGCGTGTCGGAGAAAACGGCACCCTGCTGATGGCAGACGACGCAGGCCGCACGGTGCTCGAATTTTCGCCGGGCGACGGCGTCCTGTACGAAAGCGTCTATCCCGAAACCGCGCTGATCACCGTGGTGCCTGCTAAAAGCTAGCGCGCCGCCTCGGCCATGAAGTGGCGCAGCGGGTGGGCCTGCTGGCCCTCCGCGTCATAATTGGCATCGTCGAGATAGGCTGCATAGGCGGCGTCCAGCGCCGGCCATTCGCTGTCGATGATCGAATACCAGGCCGTGTCGCGGTTGCGTTGCTTGACGATCATGTGCTGGCGGAACAAGCCCTCGTACCGGAAGCCAAGGCGCTTCGCGGCCACATGGGACGGGGCGTTGTCGTTGTTGCACTTCCACTCGTAGCGCCGGTAGCCCAGTTCGCCGAAGACGCGGCGCAGCGCAAGGTGAAATGCCTCGCTGGCGATGCGGCTGCGCTGAAGCGCCGGCGAAAAGCAGATATTGCCGAGTTCGATGACGCCGTTCGCGCGGTCGATCCGCATGAGCGCCAGGACGCCCAGCGCCTTGCCGCTGCCGCGATCGATAACGCTGTAGAAGCACGGATCGTCGCCGAAATAGGTGGCCTCGGCAAAGCGCTCGAAGGCTTGGTAATCCGCGAAGGGCCCATAGGGGAGATAATCCCAGAGCCGGTCGCTGCCCGGCAGCGTGAAGGCCTCGTAGAGATCGCGCAGATGGGCGCGGTCAACGCGGACGACGTCCGCGAAGCGGCCCGTCAACGGCGTCATGCCGGGGTGCGGGCGCGGCGTGTAATGTGACAGGTCGGCTTGCATTGCGGTCCTCAGCGCCGCAGGGCGGCAGCTTCCGCTGCAAGGGCGGTGACGGCCGCGAAATCTCCGGCTGCGAGCCGATCCTTCGGCGCGACCCACGATCCGCCGACGCAGACGACGTTGGGCAAGGCGAGGTAGTCGTGGACATTGGACGGCGAGACACCGCCGGTCGGGCAGAAGCTGATGTTCTGGAACACGGGGGCAAGCGCCTTGAGATAGGCGACGCCGCCAAGCTGCTCGGCCGGAAAGAACTTCAGGATCTCGTAGCCTTCCTCTATCATCGCCATCAACTCGCTGGGCGTCGCCGCGCCGGGCAGAAGCGGCGCATCGCCGGCCTTGGCGGCATCCAGCACCTCGACCGTCGCGCCGGGCGATACGATGAAGGTGGCCCCTGCCTCTTCGGCAGCGTCGTACTGCTGCGGTGTCAGGATCGTGCCGGCGCCGCAGATGGCTTCGGGCACATCGGATGCGACGGCGCGGATGGCGTCCAGTGCCGCCGGAGTGCGCAACGTGATCTCGATTGCGGGAAGGCCGCCGGCCGCAAGCGCGCGGGCAAGGTCCACCGCGGCAGCGGCGCTTTCGACAGCAACCACGGGAATGACCGGCTGTCCCGTCAGCACCGTCCGCAAGGCATCCGTCTTCTGCGCCATTTCATTTCCCTCTCGTGGACATGCGGCAACCGCATCGCGACTCGTTCGCCCGTGCTTTTAGAGCATTTTACGGCGAAGCGGGAGCGATCCGTCCGATATCAGCCCTTGATGACCGGGTTGCCCTGCGCGGCGACTTCGGGCCGGTCGTCCTCCAGCGCGGACAGGAATGCCGCGCACCAGTGGCCGGCGGTATTGCCGAATACGGTTCGCCGCAACGCATCGTGCCGCTCCTTGCGCTCCGAGAGCGACATCGTCAGGGCCCGTTGCATGGCCCTTGCCACGTCTTCGGACGAATACGGATTGACGATCAGTGCCTGCCCCAGCTCTTCCCGCGCGCCGGCAAACCGCGACAGGACGAGGACGCCCGGGTCATCGCTGTTCTGGGCCGCGACATATTCCTTGGCGACGAGGTTCATGCCGTCGCGCAGCGGCGTCACCATGCAGACGCGCGCGGCGCGGTAGATGCCCGCCAGCGCCCGGCGGGTAAAGCCGCGCGTCATGATCTGGACCGGCGTCCAGTCGAGCGTGGCGAAGCGGCCATTGATGTTGCCGGCCAGTTGCTCCACCTCCACCCGCAGCTCCGCATAGGCGTCCAGCTCGGCCCGCGACAACGGCGCAACCTGCAGGAATTGCGATGCGCCGCGATTTTCCGGGTAATCCTCCAGCAGTTGTTCGAAGCCGCGCAGCCGCTCGATGATGCCCTTGGAATAATCGAGCCTGTCGACACCCACGATCTGGTGCCGGCCATGGGCGATATCGCGCACCATGTCCTCGTGCTCGACCGCCTCGGGGCTGAGCGCGAACTCGGCGAAGCCTTCGGCATCGATGCCGATGGGGAAGGCGCTTGCACGAACGGTGCGACCGGACACCCGGACCCGGTCATTGTCGAGTTCCTCGCCGCCCAGTTCCTGGATGCAGAAGGCCACGAAATTGCGCCTGTCCTGCGCAGTCTGAAAGCCGACGACATCGTAGGCCAGCATGGCGCGGACCAGGTCGTGGCTGGCCGGCAGCGCGGTCAGGATTTCGGGTGGGCAGAACGGGATGTGCAGGAAGAAGCCCAACCGGCCCTTGAAGCCGCATTGCCGGAGCTCCGAGCCCAGATAGAAGAAATGATAGTCGTGCACCCAGACGATGTCGCTTTCGTCGAGCTGGGGGTGCAGCCTTGCGGCGAAACGCTGGTTGACCGAGCGGTAGACGCGATCCGACTGCCGGTCGAACTGCGCGATATCCAGGCGGTAATGCAGCAGCGGCCACAGCGAGCGGTTGGCATAGCCGTAATAGAACCCGGCCAGCTCTTCCTTGTTGAGATCGATGGTGACGAGCGCCGTCGATCCGACGATCTCGGTCTTCAGTTCGCTGAACGTGCCTTGCGGCGAGACATCGCCGCTCCAGCCGAACCACAGGCCACCGCGCCGGCGCAGGGCATCCGCTAGGCCCACCGCCAGGCCACCTGCCTTGCCTTCGTCATTGAGAGGGCCGACGCGGTTGGAAACCACGACAAGCCGTTTTGCCTCCTCGCTCATATGCGCTCTCCAGCTTCTGCCAGCCAGCGTTCGACAGCGGCGACATCGTCCAGCCGTTCGGTTGCGGCAGTCGCCCCCGGCCCCACCTTGATTCCGGCGCCACCAAGCTGCGGAACCACGGCGAAGGCGAACTCGTCGGTGGTGTCGTCGCCGATATAGATCGGCTTGCGGCCGGCAAAGGGCGCATCGCGCATCAGGCGGCGCAGGGCTGCACCCTTGTCCATTCCAGCCGGATGGACTTCGACGATGTTGTTGCCATGCATGACCTTCAGGTTCGATACGCCGGACACGGCCTCGTCCATCAGGCGGTCGGCATCCGGCTTGCGGTGGGGCGCCGTCCGGTAATGCAGGACGAGCGCCGTTCCCTTGTCTTCCAGCGTCAGATCGGCATCACCCGCAACGCCCGTCGCAAGGGCTTCGCGGACAGGGTCCAGATCGTGGGGGCTGGCGATCCGCTCGATGGGCGCGCCCGGCGCGGGGCGCAGCTCCAGTCCATGGACACCGGCGGCCGCGAATTCCAGCGGCGACAGGAAACGGTCGAGATCGGCGATGCGCCGGCCGCTGACGATGGCGAGCGCCCCCGACAGCGCGGCCTGCAGCGCAATGAGGCTTCGGAGCGTGCCCGGACGAATGGATACGGCCGACGGATCGTCGACGAAATCGACGAGCGTTCCATCGAAGTCGAGGAACAGGGCGTGGTGACTGAAGTCGATTTGGGTTTTGGCTTGCATCTCGCCCCTGAACATAGGTGAACGGTCTGCGATAGCCACCCCCGCCGACGGGCAAAGGGACGATGGCCGGGCGTGTCGCCCGGCCTTTTGCACCTGTCAGGCAGCCTGCCGCGCCACCTGCTTGGCCGCCTCATCGCGCACTTCGTCGACCATTGGCAGCGACGGCGCAACATGGTGGCCGCCGGACATGTCGCCGGCCAGCTCCGCCGCGATGGTGTCGGCGGTGATGGCCGACAGAGTCCAGCCAAGATGGCCGTGGCCGGTGTTGTAGTAGACCCCCTTCGCATGGCCGCGTCCGACGCGGGGCAGCATGTCGGGCATCATCGGCCGCAGGCCCGCCCACGGCACGGACGAAGCCGTCGACACGCGGGGGAAGCGATGGCGGCACCATTCGACCAGCGGCCGGATGCGATCCATTTTGATATCGCGGTTGTATCCGGCAAATTCGGCCGTACCGGCGATCCGCAGGCGATTGCGGCCGAGGCGGCTGGTGACGATCTTGGCCTTGTCGTCCAGAAGGCTGACCCAGGGAGCGCCTTGCTGGCTTTCATGATCCTCGAGATTGACGGTGATCGAATAGCCCTTCACCGGATAGATGTTGACCCGGTCTCCCAGCATGGAAGCGAACCGGCGGCTTTCGACGCCCGCGCAGATGACGACGGCGTCGTAGCGCTGGTCGGTGGCCTCGGGCCCGCCGGCCACGACGCTGGAGACGGTCACGCCCTCGGGGCCATGCCGCAGCTTCGTTACATCCGCTTCGTAGACGAAGGTGACGCCCTTGCGGCGGCAGGCATCGGCCAGCCCGCGCGTATAGCGGTGGATATCGCCGGTGAAGTCGCTTTCGGTGAAGAAACCGCCATAGAACTTACCCGCAAGGGCGGGCTCGATCTCGTGGATTTCGCTGTCACCCAAGGTGCGGCGGTCGAGCCCGCCCTGCTTGTAGAGCCGGCTGACGCGGCTCGCATGCTCGAATTCGGACTTGGATTCGTAGACGTGCAGGATACCGCGCTTCTCGACGTCGAAGCCGAAGCCTTCGGCCTCGGCCATCTCCAGCAGATGACGGCGCGCGGCGATCGCCATCTTCACGGTGGCGATGGTGTTTTCTTCATAGTTGCGGGCGGCCAGGACGAACTCCGCCATCCAGGACAGCTTGTGCCAGGTCGGCGCCGGATGCACCAGCAGCGGCGCATCCTTCTTCAGCATCCATTTCACGCCCTTGATGAAGGTGGAGGGCGAGTTCCAGACCTCGGCGTTGGACGCCGAAAGCTGTCCGCCGTTGGCAAAGGACGTTTCCATGGCGGCATAGGGGTTCCGGTCGAAGACCGTAACGTCCAGGCCCTGCTTCATGAGCTTGTAAGCGGTTGTTACGCCGGTAATACCGGCGCCGATGACGGCAACTGAGGTCACGACAGATCCTTTCGGCCGCGGTTGCGCGGCGCTGACTGCGTGCCCCATCCGTCATTGGCCTGAGAGCTTCACGTGGCAGGAGTCAGTCCCACAACGCTTTCTCCTTCGGCGGGGCGCGTTGCCGCGACCACTCTCCGGATATTTTTACGCCGCGCGGTCCTTCTGCCTGAGAGATTCCGGGGCGGTTGCTCCTTCGGCGCTGGCCGTTAAAGGCCAGTCTCTCCCGCAAGCGGCGTGTAGGGACTTTATACACATTGCCGCACCGAGCGGCAAGATTAACTTTTAGGCACTATCCGAACGCGCCTACTAAATCACTGGTTGCAAATCAGCCGATGCGGCTGCCGTCGCGGTCGAAATGATGCAGGCTTTCGATATCCGCGACCGCCGTGAAGGCCGCCCCGATATCGCGCCGCTGATAGCCGGGCATGCGCACCGCGATCGGCGCCGTCAGCCCCTCGCGCATCCCATAAAGATAGGTTTCCGCTCCGACCACCTCGACCGCACTGACATTGAGATCGAGCCCGATTTCCCCCGCGCCCGCACGCTCGGCAAGGCGCATATGCTCCGGCCGCACCCCGATGGTTGCCGCTGTGGCCGGCTGGCCGGCCAGGCCGGACAGGACAGCCGTCGGCACGAGGTTCATGGCCGGAGACCCGATGAAGCTGGCAACGAAAAGGCTGGCCGGTCGCTCGTAGACATCCAGCGGCGTGCCGACCTGCTCGATCCGCCCGCCATTCAGCACCACCAGCCTGTCGGCCAGCGTCATGGCCTCGAGCTGGTCATGGGTGACATAGAGGCTTGTGGTGCCGAGGCGGGCCTGCAACGCCCGGATCTCGGCCCGCATCTGCACCCGCAGCTTGGCAT
Source organism: Aureimonas altamirensis (assembly GCF_001463885.1). GTDB lineage: Bacteria > Pseudomonadota > Alphaproteobacteria > Rhizobiales > Rhizobiaceae > Aureimonas > Aureimonas altamirensis. The sequence continues at coordinate 29,207 of NZ_BBWQ01000024.1, forward strand.
CCAGGTTGGATAGCGGCTCGTCGAACAGAAAGGCTGCCGGCTCCCGCACGATGGCGCGCCCCATGGCCACGCGCTGCCGCTGGCCGCCCGACAATTGACGCGGCTTGCGATCGAGAAAATCGGAAATCTCCAGGATCGCGGCGGTCGCGGCGATTCGCTTCTCGATCTCGGCCTTCGGCGTCTTGCGGTTGCGCAGGCCGTAGGCAAGATTCTGGCGCACGCTCATATGCGGATACAGAGCATAATTCTGGAACACCATGGCGATGTCCCTGTCGGCGGGCTCCACCTCGTTGACGAGCCGATCGCCGATCCGGCACTCGCCACTGGTGATGGTTTCCAGCCCGGCCACCATGCGCAGCAATGTCGACTTGCCACAGCCGGATGGGCCGACGAGCACGACGAACTCGCCATCCGCAACGTCGAGGGAAATGCCCTTAACCGCCTCCTGCCCACCGGGATAGACCTTGCGGACCGTGTCCAGAACGATGGACGCCATTTCCTATTTCTCCGTTTCGGTAAGGCCGCGCACGAACAGCTTCTGCATGGCGATGACGACGATGACCGGCGGCAGCATGGCCATCACGGCGACGCCCATGACGAGGTTCCACACCGGTTCCGAATCGACGGCCCGCGCGATGCGCTGGATGCCCATGACGACGGTGTAGTAATCGGGCTGGGTAGTGACGAGCAGCGGCCAGAGATACTGGTTCCATCCGTAGACGAACAGGATGACGAACAGCGCCGCCGTCGAGGTGCGGGTAAGCGGTATGACGATGTCCCACAGGAACTTCAGCGGCCCGGCTCCGTCTATGCGCGCCGCCTCCAGCATTTCGTCCGGAATGGACAGGAAGACCTGGCGGTACAGGAACGTCGCCGTCGCGCTGGCGATCAGCGGCACGACGAGCCCCGCATAGGAGTTCAGCAGCCCCATCCCCGCCACGACCTGGAATGTCGGAACGATGCGCACTTCCACCGGGAGCATCAGGGTCATGAAGATCGCCCAGAAGGCCACCATGCGGAAGCGGAAGCGGAAGTAGACGATGGCGAAGGCCGACAGGATGCAGATGACGATCTTGCCGAAGGCGACCCCGAGCGCCATCACCAGCGAATTCAGCATCATCGGCAGCACCGGCGGCAGACCGTTGCGGCTGGCTCCGTCCGACAGGATCAAGCTGTAATTCGTCCACAGCTCGCCACCCGGCCAGAACGGCGCGATGCCGCTGTTGAGGCGGAACGAGGTGTGGGTGGATGCAACGAAGGCGATCCAGACGGGAAACAGCACCAAAGCGACCCCGAGAATCAGGATCGCATGGGTAAGGAACGTATAGAAGGGGCGGTTTTCGACCATGGTTCGGCGCCTCGTCAGTAATGTACGCGCCGTTCCACGAAGCGGAACTGCACCACGGTCAGAAGGATCACCACGAGCGTCAGCACGACCGACTGGGCGGCGGACGAACCGAAATTCTGCCCGAGGAACCCGTCGGTGTAGGCCTGGTAGACCAATGTCGTCGTCTGGCGGCCGGGCCCGCCCTCCGTCGTCGTATCGATGATGCCGAACGTGTCGAAGAAGGCGTAGACCATGTTGACGACCGACAGGAAGAAGATCGTCGGCGACAGCATCGGCAGGGTAATGGTGAAGAACCGCTTGGTCGGACCGGCGCCGTCGATGGCCGCCGCCTCGATCAGCGAGCGCGGAATGGACTGCAGGCCGGCCAGGAAGAAGATGAAATTGTAGGAAACCTGCGCCCAGCTTGCGGCGATGATGGTGAGCAGCAAAGCCTGGTTGCCATTGGTGAAGTGGTTCCAGCTCATGCCGAATCCGCGCAGCGTATAGGCAAGGATGCCGACCGAAGGGTTGAACAGGAACCACCAGAGAACGCCCGCCACCGCCGGCGCCACGGCATAGGGCCAGATGAGCAGCGTCGAATAGGTGGTTCGGCTGCGGATCATCCTGTCCACCGCCGAGGCGAAGGCCAGCGAGACGCACAGCGTGATGATGGCGACGGAGGCGGCGAAGATCGCCGTTACCTGCACCGATTCCCAGTAGCGCGCCGAACGGAACAGCGCCGTGAAATTATCCCACCCGACGAACCGCTCACCGAAGCCGAAGGCGTCCGAGCGATGCATGGATTGCCGCACGGCCTGGATGGCCGGCCAGAAGAAGAAGATCGCGGTGATCGCAAGCTGCGGCGCAAGCAGCAGGACGGGCAACGCGGTGCCGCCGAAGGTGACGCGCTTCTGTGCCATGCGGCCCCTGCCTCCCTCTTTCTCAGGACGAATGATGTGGATGGGCCGCCGCCATTCGGCGACGGCCCGGCTTGCGATTGGCGGTACCGCTTACTGGTTCTGGGACTCGAACTCGCGCAGCATCTCGTTGCCGCGCTCCTGTGCCGACTTGACCGCATCTTCGGCGCTCTTCTGGCCCCCGAGGGCGGCCTCGAGCTCTTCCTCGAACATGGTGCGGATCTGGACGTAATTGCCGAACCTCAACCCACGCGAGTTTTCGGTCGGCGTGTTCAGCGTCACTTCCTTGATGGCCGTGTCGGCGCCGGGGTTCTTGTCGTAGAAGCCGGACGCCTTCGTTGCGTCATAGGCCGCCTGCGTTATCGGCAGGTAGCCCGTGCTCTGGTGCCACTCGCCCTGGATATCCGGCTGCGACAGGAACGTCAGGAACTGCGCGACGCCCTTGTAGCTGTCTTCGTCCTTGCCGCGCAGAACCCACAGCGAGGCCCCGCCGATGATGGAATTCTGTGGCGCACCCTCGATGTCGTCGTAATAGGGCATCATGCCGTAGCCGACGTCGAAATCGGCATTGGCCGAAATGGAAGCGCGCCCGCCGGACGATTCCAGCAGCATCGCGCATTCGCCGGAATTGAAGGAAGGCCCGGCCGTATTGGTGCGCCCGCGATACTGATAGGCGCCACCCTTCTGCCACTCGACCAGATTGGCCCAGTGCTTGCCGACAAGGCCCGCTTCCTCGAAATTGAAGACCGCGTCGAAGCCCGCCATGCCGTTCTGCTGCGTGGCGATCGGCTTGTTGTGCCAGGCCGAAAGATTTTCGAGGTTCACCCAGGCTGGCCAGGTGCTGGTGAAGCCGCAGGTCTTGGTGCCCGAGCTGACGATCTTCTGCGCCGCTTCGGCCAGTTCGCCCCATGTCTTGGGCGGCTGCGAGGCGTCGAGGCCGGCGGCTTCGAAGGCATCCTTGTTGTAGTACAGGATGACGGACGAGGAATTGAACGGGAAGGACAGAAGTTCGCCGTCGCCTGTCTGGTAATAGCCGGTGACGGCCGGCAGATAGCTGGCCGGATCGAAGGCTTCGCCCGTGTCCGTCATCAACTCCTGCACGGGGTAGACGGCATCGCGCGCCGCCATGAAGGTGCCGGTGCCGACCTCGAACACCTGCAGGATGTGCGGTTGCTCGCCCGCGCGGAAGGCCGCGATGGCCGCCGTCATCGATTCGGGGTAGGTGCCGCGGTAAAGCGGTACGACCTTGTAGTCGGACTGGCTTTCGTTGAAGCGGCTCGCAAGCCCCTCGAGCTTCTGCCCGAGCTCGCCCGCCATGGAGTGCCACCACTGGATTTCGGTCTGCGCGGCAGCCTGGCCGGCCATCGACAAGAGCGCGGCCATCGCCGCCCCCATTACCCCGATTTTCTTCATAAGTTCCGTTCTCCCAATGCTGCGACCCTTTACGGTCCTGCCGGTGGGCTCCTCCTAGCCCATGCCGACAAACAGCTTGGTGACAAACCTAAGATAGTTTTATGACAGGGCAACGCCCTGAACCGTAAGTTGTATCTCCATCCACAACTCCAGCATCGCAATCGGCGCCGTCAGGCATCCTCGCGCGGGAATCGCTTTTCGTCCTCCAGCACGTTCAGGTCCATGTGGTTGCGCATGTAACGCTCCGAGGCGCGCTGGAGCGGCTGGTAGTCCCAGGGGTAGTAAGCCCCGTTGCGCAGCGCCGCATAGGTAATGTGTCGCCGTGCCTGGCTTTCCCGGACCGAGGCGTCGAACGCGTCGAGATTCCACAGCGCGTCGATCTGCGACGACAAGGCGTTCAACGTCGCGGCATGGGCCGGCTCGTCCGCAAGGTTGGTCAGTTCCAGCGGATCGGCGGACAGGTCGAAGAGCTGGTCCGGATCGGCCTTGCAGCGATTGAGCTTGTAGGGCCCCGACCGCAGCGACACCATCGGCGCGATCGAGCCTTCCGCGGCATATTCCATGCGCACGGGCGGGCGGCCGCCTTGAAGCGTCTGGAACAGGGATACGCCGTCCAGCCATGGCGCCAGCGCACCCAGCGGCTGGCCCGCCATCTCCGACAAGGTCGGCATGACATCCATGGTGGAAACCGGCGTGGCGCACAGGCCGGGCGCAAGGCCGGGTGCCGCCAGCATCAGCGGCACGCGTGCCGACCCTTCGAAGAAGTTCATCTTGAACCAGAGCCCGCGCTCGCCCAGCATGTCGCCATGGTCGGATACGAAGAGTATGGCGGTGTCGTCCGCCATGCCCGTGCGCTCCAGGATGCCCAGAAGGTCGCCGATCTTTTCGTCGACATAGGAGAGGTTGGCGAAATAGGCCCGGCGCGCCCTTGCCACCATATCCGGCGTGATATCGTAGGCTTCGTCCCGGCAGGCCGCCATCAGGCGCGCCGTGTGCGGATCCGCGTCCGGCAGTCGGCCCACCGCCGGCTGCAGCTCTGCACAGTCGGCATAAAGATCGTGGAAGCGCCGGCGGGCCACATAGGGGTCGTGCGGATGGGTGAAGGATACGGTCAGGCAGAAGGGCCGATCATCCTGCCGCCGCGCCAGATCATACAGCCGCGCCCCCGCATGGAAGGCGACCTCGTCGTCATATTCGAGCTGGTTGGTGATCTCCGCCACGCCGGCGCCGGTGACCGAACCCAGATTATGGTACCACCAGTCAATGCGCTCCCCGGGCTTCGCATAGTCGGGCGTCCAGCCGAAATCGGCGGGATAGACATCGGTCGTCAGCCGCTCCTCGAAGCCGTGCAACTGGTCCGGCCCCACGAAATGCATCTTGCCGGACAGGATCGTGCGATACCCCGCCAGGCGCAGTTGATGCGCGAAGGTCGGGATTTCGGACGAGAATTCGGCCGCGTTGTCGTAGACGCGGGTTGCCGACGGAAGCTGCCCGCTCATGAACGACGCGCGTGCCGGAGCGCAGAGCGGGCTGGCCGTGTAGGCGTTGGCGAAGCGCATGGAACGGGCGGCGAGCGCCCGCAGATGCGGAACATGCAGGAAGTCGGCGGGGCCGTCCGGAAACAAGGTGCCATTGAGCTGATCGACCATGACGATCAGGATATTCGGTCGGCGGGATGCCATGCTTATGCCTCAGCCTCCGATCGCCGCCTTGACGGCCGGCAACCCCGGCTCTCCGGACAGCGTCGTCACCCCATCCAGCCAGCCGTCCAGAACGTCCGGATGGGCGGCCAGCCATTCGCGTGCCGCCGTCCGCGCCTCCGTCCCCTCGGCAAGCTTTGCCATCATCTCGTTTTCCATGTCGATGTTGAAAACGAGCTTCTTGAAGAAGCCGGCCGCATTGGGGCACTCGCCCGCATAACCGGTGCGGGCAAGGGTGAACACCTCGGCGCCGCCATAGTTGGGGCCGAAGAAATCGTCCGCCCCCGACAGATAGGTTATGTCGAAGCTGTTGTTCATGGGGTGCGGCGCCCAGGCCAGGAACGCGACCCACTGCTTGCGTCTTTCGGCGCGCGACACCTGCGACAGCATGCCCTGCTCGGACGAGGCCGTCAGCTCCCAGCCGGACAGGCCGAAGGCCGGATCGGCGATCATCTTCTGGATATTCTCGTTGGCGGGCGCCCCGGCCTCGATGCCATAGATGCGCGACCCGAACTTGTCGGCATGCGCCGCAAGATCCTTCACATCCTTGACGCCTTCGTCGGCGACATAGCTGGGCACGGCCAGCGTGAACTTCGCGCCTTCGAGGTTGCGCCCCAGCTCATCCGCCGCACCCTTTTCATCGAGGTCATTGCGGAAGGCCGTCTGGGCCGGCATCCAGTTGCCCAGGAAGACGTCGATCTCCTTGTTGGCCAGGGCCTGGTAGCCGATCGGCACCGACAGGGTCTTGACGTCGGCAGTGTAGCCGAGCCCTTCCAGCACCACGGAAGCCAGTGCGTTGGTGGAGGTGATGTCGCTCCAGCCGGGATCGGACAGGCGCACCGTCGCGCAGCTTTGCGGATCGTTGGCCTGCGCCGCTCCGGCCAAGAGCAGGCTCGTCAGTGCCACGCCTATGAATCGGTTCATGACTTGCTCCATTTTGGTCGCGGCCCGGTTTCGTTGAACGAGCCTTCAATGAGGCAGAACCCACACGGTTTTCGATGCGAGAGCAACCCCAAGTTTTTGCCCTGCCCCGTTGATGCCCATTTTACCATCTAACCGCGAACATCCGGCCATTATGCTGCACGGCACAATAAACTTGTCGCACCGCCGTTGCGCCCGTATTCTGCGACCATCGACCGAAAGTTCGAGGAGCCCCTATGTCTTCGGGTGCATGCGATATCAGCCTTGTGGTTTCCTCTCGCAACCGCGCCTATGGCCTTGCCTCATGCCTGGACGCGATCGGCCGCGCCGCGCAGGCGGATGGGTCGCCGACGGTCGAACTGGTCTTCGTGGACAACGGCTCCACCGACGACACCAGCGCCGTGGTTTCGGCCTGGGCGGCGTCCGCCCCGTTGCCAGTGCGCCTGCTGCACGAGGCGCGCCCCGGCCTGGCCGTCGCCCGCAACACCGGGATCGCCGCGGCGCGTGGCCGCCTGATCGCCTTTACCGACGATGATTGCGAACCGGAACCGGATTATTTCCTGGCCCTGTCGCAAGCCTTTGCCGCCGACGAAGAGCCCGTGCTGCGCGGCGGACGGGTGGAGCTTGGCGACGAACGGGATCTTCCCGTCACCATAAAGCCCGATATCGAGCCCGCCACACTCAACCGCACGCTGCATCCCGGCGGCTTCATCCATGGCTGCAACATGGCCTTTCCGCGCACCCTGATCGAGGCCATCGGCCCGTTCGACGAGCGCTTCGGGGCCGGTGCGCCCTTCCGCTCCGGCGAGGATACCGATTTTACCCATCGCGCCTTCAAGGCCGGTTTTCCCGTCGTCTACTGCCCCGATATCGTGGTGCGCCATTTCCATGGGCGCCGCCTGCCGGAGGATATCCGCAAGCTGCAATCGGGCTACGCCTTCGGCAATGGCGCGCTCTATGCCAAATACCTCTTCGACCGCCGCTCCAACATGCGCGGCATGCTGCGCTGGGATATGCGGATGGCGGCGCGCGAATTGTGGACGGGCCAGACGATGAGCGCCGAGATGGGGCTGACCTATCGCGGCACGATGCGCGACAGCCTGTCCGGCATGATGTCGTACTGGCTCAACCGACCGGCCGGCTGAGCGATGAGCAACCCCGCCACCGCGGATCTGAAGCACAAGACGGTCCTGTCGGTCATGTGGTCCGTCGTGCGCGTGGCGTGGAGCACCGTTGCGACCTTCGTCATCTTTCTGGTGCTTGCGCGCGTGCTCGGGCCGGCCGAGTTCGGCACCTTCGCGCTGGCCAGCCTGTTCACCGAAGTCGGCCGCATCATCGCCTTCGGCGGCTTCGGCGACGCCGTCACGCGGCAGTACGATCTGGACGAGGAACTGGCCGACACCGCCTTCTGGGCGCTCGTTGCCTTCAGCCTTGCCATGGGCCTCGTCATCTTCTTCAGCGCGCCCTACTACGCATCGGCCGTGCGCGACCCGGCGGTAGAGCCGATCCTGTACTGGCTCGCCTTTCTGATCCCTCTCGGCTCACTGGCCGTGGTGCACAATGCGCGCCTGGCGCGCGACTTCAAACACAAGAACCTCGCCGCACAGAGCATCGTCGCAAGCATGCTGTCGGGTGCGGCGGCCATCGCGGCCGCCCTGGGAGGCTGGGGCGTCTACGCCCTCGTCGCACAGGCGGCGGTGCAGGCCGTGGTTACGGTTGCGCTGGGGTGGTACTATTTTCCGTGGATGCCGAAGCTGCGTTTCGACAGGCAGCGGTTTCGCGGCGTCTTCACCTTCAGTATCAGCCTGATGGTCAGCCAGCTTCTGTGGATGCTTTTGACCCGCGTGCAGGACATCTTCATCGCCCGGTGGTACGGCCCCGCCGAAGTCGGCCGCTATCGTATCGCATGGCGGCTGATAGAACTGATCGGGCAGGCTGTGCTGGCGCCCATCGGAAGCGTATCGCTGGTCACGTTGTCGCGCCTGCAGAACGACGAGGCGGCGTTCCGCAACGCCTACAACCGCATCGTCGGCGCAGCCGCGCTCGGTACTTTCCCGCTGCTGTTCGGCTTCGGCGCGCTGTCGCAGGAAACCATCGACCTGCTGTTCGGCCGGCAGTGGCACAATACCGGCCCCATCGCCACGGCCCTCGTGCTGATGGCGGTGCCCTTCGTCATGAATGTCTTTGCCGCGCCCGCCCTGGCCGCGGTCAACAAGGCAGAGACGATCATGTCGGTCGCCGCGCTGCAGCTTGCCGCCACCCTGCTGCTGACATGGCTGCTGGTGCCCTATGGCGTGGTCGCCGTCGCCGCCGGCTACACGCTGCGCGCCTGGGCGACGATGCCCTACCAGCAATACCTGCTGAAAAAGCATGCCGGCATCGACCCCGCCGGCACGATCCGCGCGGTCGCCATGCCTTTAGCCGGCTCGCTACTCATGGCTGCCATCGTCTGGCTGACGAAAGCGCCTGTCGCTGCCGCCATCGGCTGGCCGCCGGCCGCCCTGGCGGCATCGGTGGCCATCGGCGCCACGGCCTATGTGCTGTTCCTGGCCGTGTTCGGCCGGCGCACCCTGAAACCCTATATCGATACCGCCCTTTCCGCGCTGCGTCGCGGCCGCGCGGCCGCGACATCCACTGGAGAAGCCTGATGCCGGAAACGAACGCAGCCATCATCGCCCGTCTGAAGGGCCTTATCGAGGACGCGCTCGTCGACCTCGTCGATCCGACGCAAGCCTTCGCCCTTCTGGATTTCCCGAACCATTACAACATCGGCGACAGCGCGATCTGGATGGGCGAGCTCGCCTATTTCGACGGACGCGGCATGCGCGCCGGCTACGTGTCCGAGATTCCGACCTTCGACGAAGGGAAGATGAAGGCGGCCGTCGGCAATGCGCCGATATTCCTGCATGGCGGCGGCAATTTCGGCGATGTCTGGCCGGGTTTCCGCCCCTTCCGCGAGGCTCTTCTGGATCGGCACAAGGGACGACCCATCGTCCAGCTCCCGCAGACCATCAAGTTCAACTCCGAGGCCAACCGCGATTCGACGGCCCGCGCCATCGAAAAGCATGGCAAATTCACCCTGCTGGTGCGCGACCAGCGCAGCCTCGACTACGCCCGCGCGCATTTTCAGTGCGAAAGCCGGCTGGTGCCCGACATGGCCTTCTGCATCGGCCAGGTGACGCCGCCCGCACCGACACACGAATTGCTGTTGAACCTGCGCGACGACCATGAAGCCACCGGAACGCACGATGTGTCGCAAGCCGTGAAGCGGCCCGGCACGATCCAGTCCGACTGGCCGGAAGAGCCGGAGGATTTCCAGCGCCGCACCAAACGGACCGCCATCCTGCGCGGCTTGCTGTCGGGCCAGGTCGGCGGACGGGCGCGCATGACGGAACTGGCCTACCGCGAGCGTGCGCGCCAGCGTTTCCAGCGCGGAATAGAGCTGCTCGGCTCGGCACGGCAGGTGATCACCGACCGCATGCACGGCCATATCATGTGCGTGCTGATCGACAGGCCCCATTGCGTGCTCGACAACAGCTACGGCAAGACTAGCGGGCTCATCTCCGCCTGGAACACAACCAACAGCGACCGTTCTTTCCTGGTGGCCGATATGGCCGAGGCCTTGGCCGTGCTGGATGGCATAGACCAGAAGAAGGCGGCAGACGCGTCGGTTTTGGCCTGACCAAAAAAGACGCGTTCTGGGCGTTGTAGGTCACTTACACGTTTCGCGTGCTAATTGGATTGACCAGTTTCCTCTTGGACGATAAGTCTTGCGCACCGGCCCTCGGGAGGGGCCGGACGACGCGGGCTAGCAGGGAGGCAGGCCGTCCGCATGACGCATGCACCAGCATCCGTGCGCGGAGACGCGCCACCACTTCTGGCCCTCGACGGGATCGTGAAGACGTTTCCGGGCGTACGCGCCCTGGGCGGGGTCTCCTTCGATCTGCGGCCGGGCGAAGTACACGCCGTCTGCGGCGAGAACGGCGCCGGCAAATCCACGCTGATGAAGGTCATCGGCGGCCTGTATCAGGCCGACGAAGGCCGCATCCTGCTGGACGGCGAAGAAACCCGGTTCACCGGCACGCGCCAGTCCGAGGCGGCCGGCATCGCCATCATTCACCAGGAGCTCAATCTCGTTCCGCATCTCAGCGTCGCAGAAAACATCTTTCTGGCGCGTGAGCCGAAGCGCGGCCCCTTTATCGACCGCGCGCGCCTGAACCGCGAAGCCAAGGCCCTTCTCGAGCGGCTCAAGGTGGCCATTGCACCCACCGCCGAAGTCCGCAGCCTGTCCATTGCCCAATCGCAGATGGTGGAAATCGCGAAGGCTCTGTCGCTGAATGCGCGCGTGCTCATCATGGACGAGCCGACATCGTCGCTGACCGAATCGGAAACCAGCGTCCTCTTCCGGATCATCAAGAACCTGAAGAGCGCCGGAGTGGGCATCATCTATATTTCGCATCGGCTGGATGAGATGGCCGAGATCGTCGACCGCGTCACCGTGCTGCGCGACGGCACCCATGTCTCCACCCGCGACTTCGCCGACACCAGCGTGGACGAGATCGTCTCCGACATGGTCGGCCGCTCTCTGGAAGAGAAGTTTCCGCCGCGCACCTCGACGCCCACCGCCGAAGTCCTGTTCAGCGCCGAAGGGCTGACGCGCAAGGGCGTCTTCGCAGATGTCTCCTTCGATCTGCGTCGCGGCGAGATTCTGGGCTTCGCCGGCCTGATGGGCGCCGGCCGCACCGAAGTCGCCCGTGCGATCTTTGGCGCCGACCCCCTCGACGCCGGCACCATCCGGCTCGGCGACCGGACCCTGTCCATCGCCAGTCCGCGCGACGCCATCCGCGAGGGTATCGCCTACCTTTCGGAAGACCGGAAAGGCGATGGCCTGGCATTGAAGATGACGGTCGCCGACAACATCACCCTGCCCAGCATGGACAAGGTGTCCGGGGCCGCCGGCTTCATCCGGTTCGGGCAGGAGCAGGAGGTCGCGCGGGACTATATCGCCCGCCTGTCGATCCGCACCCCTTCGGCACGCCAGGTGACGCGGCTCCTGTCCGGCGGCAACCAGCAGAAGATCGTGATCGCCAAATGGCTGTATCGCGGTTCGCGCATCCTGTTCTTCGACGAGCCGACCCGCGGCATCGACGTGGGCGCCAAATACGCGATCTACGAGCTGATGGACGCCCTTGCCGCGGACGGGTTCGGCATCGTGCTCATTTCTTCCGAACTGCCGGAAATCCTCGGCGTGACGGACCGTATCGCCGTCTTCCACGAGGGGCGCGTCATGGCGACCCTCGATACGGCGCAAACCAACCAGGAAGACATCATGCACTATGCCTCGGGCTACAGCCGGCCTGTGGCGCAACAGCGTGCCGGGAAAGCCGAATGACGAGCGATCGCAGAAAAGACCTTCTCCAGAAATTCGCGGCCCTCGGCAGCCTGCTCCTGCTGACGATCGCCTTCTCCATCACCAGCAGTGCCTTCATGACCGTCAGCAACGGCATGACGATCGCGCTGCAGGTCACGTCCATCGCCATTCTCGGCTTCGGGGCAACCTGCGTCATCATCACCGGGGGCATCGACCTTTCGGTCGGCTCGGTGCTGGCGCTGGCCGGCGTCGTCGCCGCGCTGCTGGTCAAGGCCGGCATTCCCGTGCCCGTCGGCATGCTGGGCGGCGTTGCGGTGGGGGCCCTGTGCGGCCTCGTCAACGGCATCGCCGTCACGCAGCTCCGCCTGCCGCCCTTCATCGCCACGCTCGGCATGATGCTCATCGCACGTGGCCTTGCACTCCAGATCACCGGCGCGCGGCCGGTTTCGGGCCTCGGCCAGTCCTTCGGCGAACTCGGCAATGGCGCGTTGTTCCGCATCGTCAACATCGGCGACGACGGATTTCCGACGGTGGTGTTCCCGGGAATTCCCTATCCGGTCATCCTGATGATCGTCCTGGCCATCGCGATCTCCATCATGCTGACGCGCACGACGCTGGGACGGCACATCTATGCCGTGGGCTCCAATGTCGAGGCGGCGCGGCTTTCCGGCGTCAACGTCAAGGCGGTCACGCTGTTCACCTATGTCCTGTCCGGCACCATGGCCGGGCTGACGGGTTGCGTCCTGATGTCCCGCCTGGTCACGGCGCAGCCAAACGAAGGCGTCATGTACGAGCTGGACGCCATCGCCAGCGCCGTCATCGGCGGCACCTCGCTGATGGGCGGCGTCGGCACCATCTCGGGCACCATCATCGGCGCCTTCGTCATCGGCATCCTGCGCAACGGCCTCAACATGAATGGAGTGTCGGCTTTCACGCAGCAGATCATCATCGGCCTTGTCATCCTGTTGACGGTCTGGCTCGACCAGATCCGCAACCGGCGCTGACCGGACATCGACTATCAGAGGAGGAGAACAAGCATGAAAAGACTGGCACTCGCGGCACTCGCATCGGTCTTCACCCTGGCCGCCGGCTCTGCCATGGCGCAGGAAAAGGAGATCGCCGTCATCGTCAAGACGGCCAATGCCACCTTCTGGCAGAACGTCCAGAAGGGCGCGGACGCCGCCATGAAGGACGTGCAGGGTTACAGCATGACCTTCCAGGGCCCGGCCTCGGAATCGGCCATCGCCGATCAGGTCAACATGGTGGACAACGCCGTGAACCGCGGTGTCGCGGGTATCGTGCTGGCCCCTTCAGATCCGGAAGCGCTGGTGCCCTCGATCCGCAAGGCCTGGGAAGCGCGCATCCCCGTGGTGCTGATCGACTCCGCGATCGCGGACGAAGCGTCGGATTATTACCAGTCGTTCCTGGCCACCGACAACAAGGCCGCCGGCGAACTGGCCGCGCAGGAGATGATCGAGCGCATCGGCAAGGAGGGCAAGGTGGCCGTCATGTCCTATGTGGCGGGCGCTGGCTCCGAGATCGGGCGCGTGGGCGGCTTCGTCGATTACCTGAAGGCCAATTCCGAGATCGAGATCGTCGGTCCCTTCTATTCCAACTCCCAGATGGCGACGGCGCTGAACCAGACCACCGACGTCCTCGCATCCAACCCGGACCTGAAGGGCATCTTCGGCGCCAACGAGCCCACCGCCATCGGCATGGGCCGCGCTCTGTCCCAGTCGGGCCGCGCCGGACAGGTGGTCGGCATCGGCTTCGACGGTAACGAGGACCTGCAGAACTTCGTCAGGGATGGCACGCTGGCGGCCATCGCCGTGCAGGGCAGCTTCCAGATGGGAGAAAAGGGCGTCGAAACGGTGGTCAAGGTCATCGACCGCGCCAAGGTAGACAAGAACCAGGATACCGGCGTCGTTCTCGTCACCAAGGAGAACATCGACACGCCCGAGGCACAGAACGTCCTCTACTAAAGTCAGCAACGGCTTCGCCCGGCCAGGCGCCGGGCGAAGCCATCTGCCCGCAGCACCGTCAAGGAATACGACGCATGAAGGTTTCGGACCGCCGCGCCCTGCCCCGCACCGGGCTGGAACTGACCGTGCTGGGCCTTGGCGGCGCGCAGATCGGCGGGCTCTACCGCCCGATGGAAAACGGCGTCGCCGCCTCCATCATCGATGCCGCCTGGAGCGCCGGCATCCGCTATTTCGATACGGCGCCCTTCTACGGCTATACGAGATCGGAGCGCCGCGTCGGCGCGGCCCTCGCCCAGCGCGACCGGGACACCTTCGTTCTGTCGACCAAGGTCGGCAGGCTGATGCGACCCGACGCGACGGTGACGGGTTTCGAGGATGGCTATGCCGAGCCCATGCCCTTCCGCCCGGATTATTCCTACGGCTACGACGCCATCATGCGCTCGTTCGAGGATAGCCTGCAGCGCCTGGGGCTGACGCGGATCGATCTGCTTTTCGTGCACGATATCGGAACAGTGACGCATGGCGAGCGCGCCGATCATCACTGGCGGCAGTTGACCGAGGGCGGCGGCTTCCGCGCGCTGGACGAGCTGCGCAGCGCCGGCCTTGTCCGCGGGGTCGGGCTGGGTGTCAACGAAGTGGCGGTGGTGGAGGCTGCGATGAACGAAATCGACCTCGACTGCACCATGCTTGCAGGGCGCTACACGCTGCTGGAGCAGGACAGCCTTTCGATGCTGGATCGCGCCGCCCGGGCGGGCCACGCCATCGTGGCGGCGGCGCCTTTCAATTCCGGCCTTCTCGTCGGCAATGGCAAGTTCAATTACGAGGATGCTCCGGAGGGCGTCGTGCGCCGGGCCGAGGCGCTGGCCGAAGTCGCGCGGGAGTTCGATATCCCCCTTCCCGCGGCCGCCATTCAGTTTCCCCTGGCGCACCCGGCCGTCGTGACCGTCAATACCGGCGCACACCGGCCCGACCAGATCGAAACCAGCGCCCGCTGGCTCGAAACCGAAATTCCCGCCGAATTCTGGTCGACCCTCCGGCAACGGGGCCTGATCGCGGCCGACGCGCCCGTCCCGGGGCAGTAATATGCGCATCGACGCGCACCAGCATTTCTGGGCCATCGCCGACCGTGGCGGCCAATGGCCGCCGCCCGATCTGGCCGCCATCCATCGCGATTTCACGCCGGCGGACCTGAAACCGCTTCTGGCATCGACGGGCGTCGACGGGACCGTGCTCGTCCAATCGCTGCCGAGCCTTGCGGATACGCGCTTCCTGCTGGACATCGCGGACCGCGAGCCTTTTGTGCTCGGCGTCGTCGGCTGGGTCGACATGAAGGCGCCGGACGCAGCAATCACCATCGCAGACATTGCCCGGCATCCGAAGCTGAAGGGCCTGCGCCCCATGCTGCAGGACCTGCCTGACGTCGACTGGATCGACGATCCCGCCCTCGACGCTTCGGTCGCCGCGATGCTGGCGGCGAACCTCGTCTTCGATGCGCTGGTCAAGCCCGAGCATCTTGCACCTCTGGCACGCTTCGCGCGGCGGCACCCAGACCTGCCCATCGTGATCGATCATTGCGCCAAGCCCGATATCGCCAGCGGCGACCTCGCGGATTGGCGGCGCGACATGGACAGCCTCGCAGCGATGCCGCAGGTCAGTTGCAAGCTTTCGGGCATCGTCACCGAAGCAGGCTCACCGCCGGATATGGACGGCGTCGGCCGCGTGGCCGACATGGTCCTGCAGGCATTCGGGCCGGACCGGGTCATCTTCGGCAGCGATTGGCCGGTGATCGAGCTTGCCGGGCAGTATGCCGACTGGACAGAACGCGTCGAGGCCGCAGTGCTTGCGAATTTCGGGCGTTCGGCCATCGATAAGGTTCTCGGCGAAAACGCGCGGCGCTTCTACAGCCTCTGACGCGGCATCGCCCTGGCGCCCCACCGCGTTAAAGGCTGGCCTTGGCGCCCGCCGCAACGGCGCCCGGGCGGTCCATGCCAAGCCGCGCCTCAACCTCCTGCGCCGACAGCGCATGCCCGAAGAGCCAGCCTTGCAGGCTTGCACAGCCGATGCGCCGCATCAGTTCGGCCTGGTTTTCGCTTTCCACCCCTTCGGCCGTGACCGGCAGGTCCAGCGCGCGGCCCAGTTCCACGATTGCCGCAGCAAGGCGGTAGGGCTTTCCGCCAAGCTCCGCCGCGGCCACGAAGGAGCGGTCCATCTTGATCCTATCCAGCGACAGGCGCTGGAGATAACCGATGCTGCTGAAGCCGGTGCCGAAATCGTCCAGCGAAATTCGGATACCGCGCGCACGGAACTCGCCCAGGATCCGCTCCGCTTCGTCGGGCCGCCGCAGAAGGTGCTTCTCGGTGATCTCGAAATCCAGCCGCCGTGTAGGAAAGCGCGATTCCTCGAGCACCTCCATGATCGAGCCGACCAGGTTGCGATCCCAGAACTGTACCGGCGACAGGTTCACCGACAGGCCGATATCCCAGTCGCGCGCCCGGTGGCACGCCTTGGCGATCACGCGCAGGCCGAGTTCGTTGATGAGGCCACTTTGCTCCGCGACACGGATGAAATGGTCGGGGGAGACCGCGCCGGTCTCAGGGTGCTCCCAACGCGCGAGCGCCTCCACCATCTCGATGCGCCCGGTGGAAGCGTTGACGATCGGCTGGAAAGCCACCTCGATCTCGTCGCGCGCCATGGCCTCGCGCAAAGCGCCTTCCATGGCATGGCGCACCAGGTTCGCCTCGTCCTGCTGCGGCTCGTAGGCGAGCCAGCCGCGCTTGCCACGCGACTTTGCCGCATACATGGCGACATCCGCGCGCCGCATGACTTCCTCCGCCTCCAGCCGTGCATCCCGCCGCGCCACGCCGATGGTGACGCCGATATTGACGCTGTAGCTGCTGACGTGGAACGGCGGCTCGAAGGCGGAAAGGACGCTGTTGGCCGTACGCTGCGGCTCGTCCGCAGCGCCGCCCGGCAGAAGCACGGCGAATTCGTCGCCGCCGGTGCGCGCCACGGTCGAGCCGGGCGGCGTCGACCGCTGGATACGGCGGCCCGCCTCCACAAGGAGGTCGTCGCCGGTGGCATGGCCGTAGACGTCGTTGGCCTCCTTGAAGCCGTCGAGGTCCATGTAGAGAAGATACTGGTCGGGCCGCCGGTCGCCATGGCGAAGCTGGGCCAGAAAGCGGCTCCGATTGGCAAGACCTGTCAGGGCATCGTGATAGGCAAGAAAACGGATATTGGCCCGGCTGGAATGCAACGCCTCGTTCGACAGGCGCGCGCGGTTCAGGATCACGCCCGCGGCAAAGAACGAGATGAGCGCGATCAGCATCAGCCCCGGCAAGATCTGGTGCATCAGCGCGGTGCCCGGAGTGTCGGGGGTCCAGACGACGGCACCGATGGGCTCGTCGGTCACGCTTCTCAGGGTCACCATTTCCTCGCCGGCCACCGTGCCGCTATCGGTCAGCAAGCGCAGGGCGCCGGTGCGGTACCGGCTGGACAGGCTATCGACGAGGGCGCCATCGATGGGACGCGTGATCACCATCGTACGCCGAAGTCCTTCCGGGCCGGCCAGGCCCGGAGACAGCGGCGTTAAATCCGCCGCCGCATAGACGAACATGTTTCCGCCCTGCGACGTGAAGGCCCCAACTGCGGTGATGCCGGAATATTCGGCCGTGCCGGCAGCCTCCACCCCGGCGCGCAGGGCTTCGCCCACGGTCGCGAAGGCATCCAGGGGCTGCGCCGTCGGGCTGCCGTCATCGTAGGAGTAGATCGTCGAGGTTCCGTTCTCGATGATGAACAGATGGGTGTAGCCCTGCCGCTGGCCGAGATAGACGCCGATATTGTCATCCGCCCAGACCGGATCGAACGACAGGACCAGCGCGCGGAACGCGTCGTCCCACACGGCGTAGTCCTGCAGATCGTGCACGGCAAACTCGACAAGGCTTTGCATCGCGCTGCCGATCGTCTGCCTGTCGCGCTCGGTATCCAGCCTGTCCTGCACATTCGTCAGGTAATAAAGCAGCGAAAACAACGCTCCAAACGACGTGACAACCAACAGGGCCGTCGGCACCAGGTACTGGCGCGGAAAGAAGCGGCGAATGGATTGCATGCGCTTTCGCTGACCTGGTGACGGCGTTCGGATAAATACAACTGTAGATTATTCAAAATCCGTTGCAAGATGCCATGGCTGGGAGGCCGTGCTTGTATGGGTGCAATCCTGTCGCTTATCGTCCGAGCCGATTGATCAGCATTGGGGTGGCACCACAGCCCTCCCTGCGGTTGGCATCACCGGACTAAGGGCATCCTTACCGCGTGACGGCGTCAAGAGTCATCAAGACCCCGACATAGTTACAGACCTGCGCCGGCCTATATGCCCTGACTGCGCCACTCTTGGAGCTCTTGTTCTGCCAGCGCTCAAGCCGGCGGGAGCGCGAGGCAAGGAGCAGGCTGCTTGTCTTTCCCTCCCGCTACGGCACGCCGATGTGTGCACCTTGCGGAGCAATACCTACCATTATTTCCACCTCAGGTTTATTTACTCATCCAAACATTACTGACATCAAAGCACCCGACAGTTGACATCGTATAGCGTACGCAGCCAACTCGCACAGGAAGGTGAAGGTGGACTTTGATAGCCCCGAAACTTGGACAGAAGAGCAGCACGAGCGCTTTCGCGTTGTCCAGAGCTATGAAGCTGCTCTTCGTGAAAAGCAACCCGATCTATATTCATATTACCTTAAGTGCGAGGTTGAGAATGAGGTTTTGCCGCATTATCTAGGCATCCAACTCACAAATATTTTAGAAAAGGATTTTGGAATAAACGGCGTATCATTAATTTCATACTTCCTAACATTTCGCCGATATACCGAGTATCAGTACAAAATAAGGCCTTGGTCAGATGACTGATCAAGATATCAGATTTATATTGATCGAACCTGCATGATTGTCACATGCCGCAAAGGCCGACGCCCTGAACTCGTATTTGGAGATCGTTAGATCGCTATCCCCCGGACAGGGTGATGGCAAGGATTTCAGGTATACGGGCGAGCAGCTTTGGGCTTGCAGACGGCCGTATCGGAATTGCGGCTGACGCCGCCCTTGCATATCGGATGAACTAAGGTCGATATCGCTCAAGCATCGGCCGCAACCACTGTCGGATGCGGCCGATTGCGCGCTCAGGCCGCGCGTCGGGCGGCGATGCGCCGGCGGATGCTGTCGACATCGGCGCGGGGCGTCGCGGCAAAGAGCTTCTGCGTATAATCGTGCTGGGGGGCGGCGAAGACGGCATCCCGCGTGCCGTGTTCCACCACCTCTCCCAGATACATCACCATCACCTCGTCCGCGATGTACCGCACCACCGACAGGTCGTGGGAGACGAAAACATAGGTCAGGTCGAACTCGTCCTGCAGATCGGACAGGAGGTTCAGGATCTGTGCCTGCACCGACAGGTCGAGCGCCGAGACCGGCTCGTCCAGCACCAGGATCTTCGGCGACAGCATCAGGGCCCGCGCGATGGCGATGCGCTGGCGCTGGCCGCCCGAGAACATGTGCGGGTAGCGGTTGTAATGCTCGGGCTGGAGGCCGACCTTGACCAGCATCTGCATGGCAAGTTCGCGGCGCTCCGATGCCCGCTTGTCGGTATTGAGCAGCAGCGGTTCGCACAGGACATCGCCGACCTTCTGGCGCGGGTTGAGCGAACCATACGGGTTCTGGAACACCATCTGCACCTGACGACGCATGTCGCGCGTCACGCCGCTGCGCGCGATGTCCATCTTCTGTCCGCCGATGAACAATTCTCCGCTGGTGGGCGCGTCGATCAGCGTCAGGATGCGCGCCAGCGTGGACTTGCCCGATCCGGATTCGCCCACCACGGCCAGCGTCTTGCCGCGCTCGAGCCGAAGGCTGATGCCGCGCACCGCATGCACGGTGCGCGTGCGGCCGAACAGGCCGCGCGACACCTGATAGTCGCGGACGATGTCGCGGGCTTCAAGCATGATGTCGCTCATCGACCGGCCTCCGCCGCCATGAAATCGGCCACGGTGGGCAGGCGGTCGCCCGTCGCGTTTTCCGGCAGGGCCGACAGCAGCGCCCGCGTATAGGCGTTGGAGGGAGATTCGAAGAGCGTCAGCACGTCGGCTTCCTCCATCTTGCGGCCCTTGTACTGCACGATCACCCGGTCGGCCGTTTCGGCCACGACGCCCATGTCGTGCGTGATCATGATCAGCCCCATGCCGTGCCGGGCCTGGAGGTCCATCAACAGATCCAGGATCTGCTTCTGGATCGTCACGTCCAGCGCCGTCGTCGGCTCGTCTGCGATCAGCAGCTTGGGGTTGCAGGCGATGGCCATGGCGATCATGACGCGTTGCGCCTGCCCGCCCGACATCTGGTGCGGGTAGCTGCCGAGGCGCTCTTCCGCGTCGCGGATGCCGACTGCCTCCAGCAACTCGATCGCACGGCGGCGCCGCTCGGACCGGCCCATATTCATGTGGACACGCAGCACTTCCGTGATCTGCGTCCCCACCGTGAAGCAGGGGTTCAGGCTGGAGCCCGGCTCCTGGAAGATCATGGCGATGTCGCGCCCCACGATCTGCCGGCGCTGCGCACCGCCGAGCCGGCGCAAGTCCTGTCCGTCGAAGGCCATGACATCAGCCGTCACCTTCGCCGACTTGGGCAGGATGCCCATCACGGCCAGCATGCCGACCGACTTGCCGGAGCCGGATTCGCCGACGATGGCCAGCACCTCGCCGCGGTCCACGGCCAGGTCCACCCCGTCCACGGCGCGGAACGGCCCGTGCACCGTCTCGAACTCGACGGTCAGGTTGCGAACTTCAAGAAGGCTCATGGTTCAGCCCTTCCGCATCTTCGGGTCGATGGCATCGCGCAGGCCGTCGCCGATCAGATTGATCGCGAGGACGGTGACGAGAATGGCGAGACCGGGGAAGGTCACCACCCACCACGCCCGCAGCACGAATTCCTGCGCCTCGGCCAGCATGGTGCCCCATTCGGGCGTCGGCGGTTGCGCGCCCATGCCGAGGAAGCCCAGAGCCGCCGCGTCCAGGATGGCGTTGGAGAAGGACAGCGTCGCCTGCACGATCAGGGGCCCGAGGCAGTTGGGCAGGATGGTGCGGAACATCAGCCGCAGCGGACCCGCCCCGGCCACGCGCGCCGCCGTCACATATTCCCGCTCCTTCTCGGCCATCACCGAGGCGCGCGTCAGCCGCACGAAATGCGGTTGCAGCACGAGCGCGATGGCGATCATCGCATTGGTGAGGCCGGGCCCCAGAACCGCCACCAGCACCAGGGCCAGCAGCAGCGACGGGAAGGCCAGGATGATGTCCATCAACCGCATGATGACGGTATCGACGAAGCCGCGCATGTATCCGGCGATCATGCCGATCACGATGCCGGTGGACACCGAGATCGTCACCACGAAGACGCCGATGAACAGCGAGTAGCGTGCGCCGTAGATCAGGCGCGACAGGATGTCGCGGCCCACGGCATCGGTGCCGAGCGCGTAGGCCCACCGGCCGCCTTCCATGAAGACGGGCGGCAGCAACAGCGCGTCGCGGTTTTGCGCGGCCGGGTTGTGCGGGGCCAGGATCGGCGCGAACAGCGCCACGAACACCACGATGGAAAACACGACGAGGCCGAGGACCGCGCCCTTGTTCTCGGAGAAATAATACCAGAATTCGCGCAGCATCTGGCCGCGTACGCCGCCCTCGGGGGTTGGCGTCGGGACCATGCTGCCGACCTGCGATGCGGATTCCTGTGCCTGGATATGGCTCATCGTTCCATCCTCCTCAGCGCGCCCGAACCCGTGGGTTGATCAGACCGTAGGTCAGATCGACGACGAGGTTCACGACCATGATGACGATGGCGATCAGAAGCAGTCCGCCCTGGACGACCGGATAATCGCGGCGGAAGACGGAATCG
This sequence comes from Aureimonas altamirensis, assembly GCF_001463885.1. GTDB lineage: Bacteria > Pseudomonadota > Alphaproteobacteria > Rhizobiales > Rhizobiaceae > Aureimonas > Aureimonas altamirensis. Next base: position 50,764 of record NZ_BBWQ01000024.1, read on the forward strand.
ACCATCCATTTGCCGATGCCCGGCCACGAGAAGATCGTTTCCGTTAGAATGGCACCCGCCAGGAGGACGCCCACCTGAAGGCCGATCGTCGTGACTACGGGGATCAGCGCGTTGCGCAGCGCGTGCACGCCGACGACGCGGAAGGAAGACAGGCCCTTGGCGCGCGCCGTGCGGACGTAATCCTCGCTCAGCACCTCCAGCATGGCCGAGCGCGTCTGCCGCGCGATGACGGCCAGCGGGATGGTGGCAAGCACGATGCCCGGCAGGATCAAATGACTGACGGCCGACTTGAAGGCCCCGGCCTGGCCGGACAGAAGGCTGTCGATCAGCATGAAGCCGGTGACCGGCGGGAAGAAGTAGAGCAGCGATATGCGGCCGGACACCGGTGTCCAGCCCAGCGTGCCGGAAAACAGGATGATGAGCAGCAGGCCCCACCAGAAGATCGGCATGGAATAGCCGACGAGCGCCGTTCCCATGATGGTCTGGTCGAACCACGAGCCGCGCTTGATCGCCGCCAGCACGCCGGCCGGAACGCCGATCAGCACCGCCAGCAGGATGGCGACCGTGGCCAGCTCGATGGTGGCGGGGAAGAGGCTGAGAAACTCGTCCAGCACCGGGCGGCGGGTCACGATGGACTGCCCGAAATCGCCCTGGAAGAGCCCGACCAGATAATGCCAGAACTGGATCGGCAAAGGCTGGTCGAAGCCCAGTTGCGCGGAAAGCTGCGCGTGGCGCTCCGGAGACATGCCCCTTTCGCCCGCCATCAGCAGAACCGGATCACCCGGCAACAGCCGGATGAAGGAGAAGGCGACAATGGCGACGCCGACAAAGGTCGGGATCAGGACGCCGATGCGCGAGAGAAAAAATCGAAACATGTCGCTCTATCTTGCGAAGGTTGCTCTTCGTGGAGATGGCCGGACGGCGCCATGGCGCCCCATCGGGCGGCGGCATGGACAATAAGCTGGAATGGCAAAGGGGGGCGATGACGGATCGCCCCCCTTCAAGACCGTTCGTGGCGGCCCTTTACTCCGTAATGTCGACCCCGTCAAAGGTCATGTCACCGAGCGGGCTCTGGATGAAGTTCGTCACGTTGCTGCGCGTCGGCACATAGACGACCGAATGGGCGATAGTTGCCCAGGGCGCTTCACGCTTGAAGATCTCCTGCGCCTTCACGTAAAGCTCGGCCCGCTCTTCCTGCGACGATTTGGTCTTTGCTTCCTGCACAATGGCGTTGAACTCTTCGTTACACCATTGCGCACGGTTGGCGCCGCCCACGGCATCGCAACCCAGAAGGACGGCCAGGAAGTTGTCGGGATCGCCATTGTCGCCCGTCCAGCCCATCAGGATGGCGCCGTCGCGGTCCACCTCGGCGGTGCGCTGCAGATACTCGCCCCACTCATAGGAGACGATCTCCGAATTGACGCCCACCGCCGACAGGTCGGACTGGATCAGCTCGGCCATGCGGCGCGCATTCGGGTTGTAGGGCCGGGACACGGGCATGGCCCAGATCTTCATCGACAGGTTGGAAACGCCGGCCGCTTCCAGCTCGGCCTTGGCCGCTTCCGGATCGTACGGATCGTCCACGGTGGCTTCGTCGTAAGACCACATCGTCGGCGGGATCGGGTTCTTGGCCACTTCACCGGCGCCCTGATAGACGGCGTCGATGATCGCCTGCTTGTTGATCGCCTTGTTCAGCGCGCGGCGCACTTCCGGCTTGTCGAACGGCGCCTGCTGGGTGTTGTAGGCGAAGTAGCCGACGTTCAGCCCCTCCTGCTCCAGCACCTTCAGGTCGGAATTGCCCTTCAGGCTGTCGATGTCGGACGGATTGGGGAAGGCCATGACGTGGCATTCGCCCGCCAGAAGGCGCTGCTGCCGGACCGAGGCGTCCGTGGTGATGGCGAAGACCAGATCGTCGATGGGCTGCTTGCCGTTCCAGTAATCGGCGAAAGCCTGGTAGCGGATGACCGCGTCGGGCTGGTAGGCGACAAACTGGAAGGGGCCGGTGCCGATGGGCGCCTGGTTGAGCTGCGCCTCGTTGCCCGCCTCGGCGAGCTGGTCGGCATACTCCTTCGACATGATGGAGGCGAAGGGCATCGCCACATTGGCGATGAAGGGGGCGTAGGGCTGTGTCAGCGTGAACTTGACCGTCAAATCGTCGACCTTTTCGATCGACTTGACGAATTCCGGCATCGACATGGAGTTGTAATACTCCCACGACGCGCCGCCCACATACTGGTGGTAGGGGTTCTCGGTGTTGCCCTGCCGGTCGAACGAGAAGATCACGTCGTCGGCATTGAAGTCGCGCGTCGGCGTGAAGTTGGCGTTGGAGTGGAACTTGACGCCCGGGCGCAACTTGAACGTATATTCAAGCCCGTCTTCCGAGACATCCCAGCTTTCCGCCAGGCCCGGCTCGGTCTCGGTGGTGCCCTTCTTGAACTCGGCCAGGCGGTTGTAGATCGGATGGCCGGAAGCGTCGAAGGTGGTACCGGAGGTATAGAGCGCGGGATCGAAGCCTTCCGGCGACCCTTCGGAGCAGTAGACGAGGGTCTTGGCCTGCGCGGCGGAACCCAGAGCGAGCGCCATTGCCGTCGCGGCGAGAAGCGTCTTCATCCGTGTCATGTAGGGAGTCTCTCCATTCGTTGCAGCGCAGCAGCGCCGTCGAACGGCTATTCCACCTTAAGTTGAATTGTTCCGCAAGAGCCCACCGAACGATCGTTCAGTGAGCCAGCAGAACCGGCACGCCGGACACGGTGAGGATGTTGCGCGTGGTGCCGCCAAGCACCCATTCCCAAAACCTGGAATGGCCGTACGCGCCGATGATCAGCAGGTCCGCCCCCTCGGCGGCGCACTCGGCCAGGAGCGTTTCCGACACCTTGTCGCCGGGTGGCAGCGACTTGAAGACGCAGTCGACGCCGTGCCGCGAAAGGTGGCCGGCGATCTCGTCCGCGCCAGCGTCGGCACCGCTTCGGCCCACCGCTGCCAAAATCACCCTATCGGCCGCACGCAGGAAAGGCATGGCTTCGGCCAGCGCCCGCGTGGTCTCGCGGCTGTCGCGCCAGCCGATGACGATGGTTTTGGCCGGTCGGGCCGGGGCATCCGGCGGCACCATGTAAACGGCCCGCCCACCCGCGAAGAGCGCCGACTGGAACAGGCTGGGCCATCCGGCATCCTCGACGCCAAGCGGCCGTCCCGCCACGAAAAGATCGCTCATGCGCGCAAAGCGGGCCGCATGTTCGCGCAGCTCGCCATCCGTTCCGTCGCAGCGCTGGAAGGTGACGGGGCTGGACATCGCCTCCAACCGCTTGCGCAGGCGCGCTTCCGTCGCGTCGCCCGCGGAGCGGGCTTCCTCTATCGCATCGGCGACGATCTCCACCGATGCGCCCACTGGATCGGCAGCGATGTAACCGATCTCGATCAGGTTGGTGAACAGGACAGTCACCCGCGCATCGAAGAACGCGCCGAGCGCATCGGCATGCTGGAGCCGCCGCTCGTCCTTGTCGCTACCATCCAGGTGAACAACGATGTCCCTGATCATCCCACGCACCCTTACCTGCCGTTCCGACGATCGATGAAGCCACATTCCGGTTGCGAAATCACCCCATAATAATATGAGTGCTTTGTCCTGTTTATAGCACGCAGTTTTTTGGGAGCGCGCAATGCTCAGACGAGATGTCCTGTCCATCGCCATCGCCGGGGCGCTTGGCCTTGCCGGCCCAAGGACAGCCAACGGAGCGGCCACCGTGATCCATGAAGCCGAGGATTTCCCCTCACCTGTCGATGGCACGTCGCACCGCCTGATCCATGCGGCCGTTGGGCAGCGTCCGGCCGGCGGCTACCCCTTGCTGCTGCTGCTTGACGGCGACTCCACCTTCGAACCGGCCATCGCGCATGCCGAGCGCCTGAACCAACCCATCGTCGTGGCGGGGCTTGGCTATGGGGAGGCCGAAAGGGATGTGATCGTGGCGCGTCGCTATTACGATCTGACAAGCCAGGCGCCGGACGATGCGATTCCACGGGCCGCAGGATCACCCGCCCCGCGCACCGGTGGCCGCAAGGCCTATGCGGCATTGCTGCGGGAGACTGTCGCGCCGCGCCTGGCGCATCTATACCCTATCGACCGGGCGCGCATGACGCTGTTCGGCCATTCGCTGGGGGGCGCCTTCTGCCTGAACGCGCTTTACGACGGCGTAGGGCCCTTCACGTCCTTCGCCGCTGCCGACCCGTCGATCTGGTGGAATGGCGGCGAGTTGTGGCAGCGGACGCTGGCCTGGAAAGGCCCGGCAAGGCAGGGACCGACGCTGGTTTCCATCACGACGTCGGGGCGGCGCGGGCAGAGGCCGGGCCAGTCCGCCGTCGACGCGCGCCGCACGGCCGAGTTGCGTGCCGGACCTGGCGGGCAGGCGATTGCCGAGCGGCTCTCGGCCCTACCGCATCTTGCGGTATCGTACAGGGACTTTCCGGAAGAGACGCACGGAAGCCTCAAGCCGGTCGCGGCGCGCCTTGCCGTCGAATCAACCCTCGTCCGGTAGCGCCAGAAGCGCCTCGAGCGCCAGATGATACGACCGGTCGCCGAAACCGGCGACCACGCCCACGGCGACGGGTGACAGATAGGAATGGTGGCGGAAGCTTTCCCGCGCGTGGACATTGGAAAGATGCACCTCCACCATTCTGGCGCGCGAAGCCTTCACGGCATCCGCAAGCGCCACCGACGTATGCGTGTAGGCGCCGGCGTTCAGGATGATCCCCGCGCCATCGAGGCCGGCCTCCTGCACGAAACCCACAAGGTCGCCCTCGCTGTTGGACTGGCGGAACTGCAGTGCGACCCGCCCGCCGGCCCTGGCGCGGAGGTCGGCCTCGATATCGGCAAGCGTCTTTGCACCATATATGCCGGGCTCGCGGAGCCCGAGCAGGTTCAGATTGGGCCCGTTGATGACGACGATCCTGGCAAACGGCATTGATGGCTCCCCCAAAAGTCTTCACATGACGCCAAGCACATAGACCATTCGGAGCGTACGCAACATGTTGGACAGGGCCGATCTTCGCGCCTTCTTTGCGGCCGATGCGGCCAGTGTCGCGGAGCGGCTGATCGGATGGAGCCTGTTCATCGATGGGGTGGGCGGCCGGATCGTGGAAACCGAAGCCTATGACAGCGACGACCCCGCATCGCACAGCCATCGTGGCAGGACGCCGCGCAACGGCGCAATGTTCGGCGAAACGGCGCATGCCTATGTCTACCGGTCCTACGGCATCCACTGGTGCCTCAACTTCGTCTGCGATGCGCATCGCCCGGGAAGCGCGGTCCTGATCCGGGCGCTGGAACCGCTTGCAGGCCAGGACCGGATGGCCGAGCGGCGCGGGACAGCGGCGCCGGCACTGCTCTGCTCCGGCCCCGGCCGGCTGGCGCAGGCACTGGGAATAGACGCCAGCCATAATGGCCGCGACCTGTGCGCCCCGCCCTTCGAATTGCAGCCGCCTGCCGGCCCTTCCCAGGTCTGGCGCGGGCCGCGCATCGGCATCAGCAAGGCGGTCCACATTCCATGGCGCTTTGCTGTCATGGGCTCCCCATTCCTCAGCCGCCCGGCGCGGCTATGACAATGGCAGGGGCGTAGGCCCATACACCCCTTCCGGGGGACTGGACGTTCAAAACGACGCGGACTCCGTCGAATTCGTCTCACCTGGCCCATATCGAGGTAGCTTTACCCCCTGAAGGAGTCACCCTGCCGCCAAAAGCAGTGGTGCCAACCGCTCCAAACCGGCCGGACGACTGAACAACCATTCAACGGAAGGGGTAGAAAATGCGGCTGTTGGCCATGAAACCGTTGGCCCGGCAATAGGTGAGCGCGCATCTGTGTGAGTCTTTCTCGCAACGCACAGTATCGATTTCCGCATCGCATTTAACATTTGTTAATTACGCAACCGCTGGTAGGCGATAGCCATACATCCATCGGAGGGGACGCCTCGTCGGAAGATGATGAGCCCGCTCAGAAAGATTACCAAAGCTTTTGTTTTTTCGTACCGAGAAACATTGGCGTCCGACCGAGTTTTGGCGACGCCGTACAACTGATTGAAGAACACCGGGCCCAGCCGTCTCGTTTTTGTAGATGGGCCAACCGTTTTAGATGGAGGTTTCACATGCTCGATAAGGTGCACAGCACGGGCCGGACCATGCCGCAGGCCGGTATCCTCGCCAACCAGCACAATTACCGTTCCGTCCACAGCGCCGTTGCCGCCAATGCGCGCAATGACGATACGGACCACGATGCAGAGCGCACGCATGTCGTGATCATCGACAGCCGGCAGCTCGAGCGCGAATGCCTTGCCAGCAGCCTCTGCGCCCAGAGCGCCGACCTGCAGATCGCAACCTTCTCCAATGTCGAAGGCTGGCGCCAGGCGCGTGCCCGTCACCCGGAGACGGCGGTCATCCTGCTGCATCTCGGCAACCGCAAGATCACCGATTTCGGCATTGCCGCCGATGTCAGCCGCGTCGTCGCCGAGGCCGCGCCGGTGCCGGTTATCGTGATCGCCGATACGGAAGAGATGCCCCAGATCGTCAAGGCACTCGAATGCGGCGCCAAGGGCTTCATCCCGACCACCGTCACCATCGGCGTCGCGATCGAGGCCATCGAGCTGACGCTGGCCGGCGGCGCCTTCGTGCCCGCTTCCAGCATCCTCGCCATGCAGTCCATGCTGGAATCCGGCCACGCCCCGGAGCGCCCGCTAAACGGCATGTTCACCGCCCGCCAGATGGCGGTCGTGGATGCGCTGCGCCGCGGCAAGGCCAACAAGATCATCGCTTACGAGCTGAACCTGCGTGAGAGCACGGTGAAGGTCCATGTGCGTAACATCATGAAGAAGTTGAAGGCGACGAACCGCACGGAAGTCGCGTTCAAGATCCGCGATCTGCTGCCGGAAACGGCTGGTCCGTCCATCTGAGGATAGCGGCGCGGCGTCAGCATAGACGCCTTGCCCGCAAGTATCATTTCAGTAAAAGCATAACTTAAAGTCTTTTCCTATTGGCGGGCGTCGTGTCCCATGGACACGCGCCCGCCCATCGCCTTTTTCAGGCGCAATCCCGCGTGCCGGAGCCGTCTGCCGGCTCGATCTGCACGCGCGCATGGCCGGCTCCGATAAAGCCCAGCTTCTGCGCAGCCCCTTTTGAAAGGTCGATCAACCGTCCCCGTACGAAGGGGCCCCGATCGTTGATCCGCACCACCACGGATTTGGAATTTTTGAGGTTCGTTACCTTGACCTTCGTGCCGATCGGCAAGGTCTTGTGCGCCGCCGTCATGGCGGCCGGGTTCATCATTTCGCCCGATGCCGTACGGGATTTCAGCGCGTACCAGGATGCGCTCCCGCAGGATGTCTTTCCTTGAGCGGCATAAGCTCCGGTTGCGGGCATGCCGAACGTCATTCCAGCCAAGATCATGGCCGCCAGGTGCAGCTTCTTCAATATCCCCGTGTCCTGTCCTGTTTCATACGGACAGGCGCCGAGAATCGACCGTCATCGCGTCGTGATGATTGTCCCCTCGTGGCCCCCGCCGTTCGATGGCTCCTAAAGCCATGACGGATAAGGCGAAATTTCGGCGGAGAGGTTAATTCGTGTCAGGACGCGTCGTCGCGCAGGTTGAGCAGGCCCTCGCGATAGGTCGGAAACTCGAAGGCAAAGCCCATGTCGCGGAGCCTCTTGTTGGAGACGCGCTTGTTCTCGCCATAGAAGCTGCGCGCCATGGGACCGAGCTCAGCGGTTGCAAAATCCTGCTCCGGCGGAGCGTCCACCCCCGCCAGTTCGGCCGCAAGGGCGACGACATCCTGCGGCGGCGCAGGCTCGTTATCGGTCACGTTGAAGATGCCGTCCGCGCGCCGGTTCATCAGGAAGCCCAGCGCCGAGGCGATGTCGTCCACATGGATGCGGTTGAAAACCTGCCCCGGCTTGACGAGGCGGCGCGCCGTGCCGGACTTCAGATTGACGAAGGCATTGCGGCCGGGGCCGTAGATTCCGGACAGCCGAACGATGGCCAGAGGAACGCCCCTGTCGTCGGCCAGCCGCCGCCACCCCTCTTCCGCCGCCAGCCGCTGGCGCGAGCGGAGCGACACCGGGGCCGGTTCGGTCGTCTCGTCCACCCATTCGCCCCCATGGTCTCCATAGACGCCGACGGTCGACAAATAGGCGATCCAGCACAGCTCCGGCGCGCCGTGGGCGATTTCGTCGCGATACCAGTGCAGCACGGCATCGCCGGCCGCTTCGCCATCCGGTGCGATGGACATCAAGAGATGTGTCGTGCGGAACAGCGCCGCGTCGATGCCGGGCCCCGGCGCCGTACCGTCGAAGATGAACGGCTTCAGCCCATGTGCGGCAAGCCCGGCCGCCTTGTCGGGCGTCCGGGTCGTAACGCCCGAAATGCCGCTTGTCGGCAGCCGTGCCGCAAAACGGCCGGCCGAATATCCATGGCCGAACACGAACAATCGGTGCGGCTGCGACCGCGAATCATCGTTTGCGGCTGCCTCGGCCGCGCCTACGCCGCCCGTCATCGACGGCGGAGCCAGCCGGGCGTGAGGCTGGACAGAGGGGGCGGCACGATATGCTCGATCTCCAGCGTGCCGATCGTCAGATGGTCGATCTCGGCCTTGCCGACGCGCGCCTTGCCCACGGACAATCGCCCGATGGCGAAGGCCCCGATGGCAAATGCGCCTACCGCAAAGGCACCGACGGCCAGGGCGCCGATGCTGCCGGCGCCCAGATGCCGGGTTTCGCGGAAGCCATCGGGCAGGCCGATACCGCCATCGCGAAGGGCGGCGCGCGCCCGCTCGAAATCGCCATGGGCCGCGTTGCGCGCCGCATCGGCGACGGCGGCACCCTTTTCCTGGGCGACTTCCTTCAATTCATCGGCTCGTTTCGACCAGCGCATGCCACTCTCCCCTGACCAGATCGTCATCCTCGTTAACAAGGGCGGCATCCCGCGCCGCCAAGGCCCCGGACGGAGAAAGCCGGCCGAATGCCCATACCGCCATCGCCCTGACAAGGGCGGCCTCATCGCCCAGAAGGCGCGTCACCTGCGGCAGAAGCGCGTCCAACCCGGAGTTTCCGGCCGCGATCAGGCAATTGGACACGAACTTGTCGCGGCCGATGCGCTTGACCGGAGAACCGCTGAACAACGCCCGGAAATCCGCGTCGGTCAGACGCATCAGGCTTTCCAGTGAAGGCGCGTTGAGATCGTCGCGCGCCTGCAGCCGCGCCTCGCGCGCGGTGCTGGCAAACTTGTTCCATGGGCAGACGGCAAGGCAGTCGTCGCAGCCATAGATGCGGTTGCCCATGGCCGGTCGCAACGCGCGGGGCACGAGCGCCTTCGTCTCGATCGTCAGGTATGAGATGCAGCGGCGGGCATCGAGCTGGTAGGGCGCGGGGAACGCGTCCGTCGGGCAGATATCCTGGCAGGCCCGGCACGACCCGCAGGCATCCGACGCGGCCGTGTCCGGCGTCAGCGCAAGCGTGGTCGCGATGGAGCCGAGAAAAAGCCACGAGCCATGCTCCCGGCTGACAAGGTTGGTATGCTTGCCCTGCCATCCGAGCCCTGCCGCCTGCCCCAACGGCTTTTCCAGCAGCGGCGCCGTATCGACGAAGACCTTGACCGAGTGGCTCTCATCCGGCCGCATCTGCCGGATGCGCCCCATCAGGCGGCCGGCAAGCTCCTTCAGCCTGCCCTTGATGACATCATGATAGTCGCGGTTGCGCGCATAGACCGAGATGACGCCCTGCGCCTTGTTTTCCAGAGCTTCCAGCGGGTCGAAGCCCGGGCCGTAGTTCATTCCGAGCACGATGACGCTGCGGGCCTCGGCCCACATGGACGTCACGCCGCGGCGGCGCTCCGCCGTTTCGGCGATCCAGCCCATGGTGCCGTATCGGCCCTCTTCCACGAAGGTGTCGAAGCGCTCCACGACCACCTCGTCGGTCCGCGCAGATGCGACGCCCACGGCGTCGAAGCCGAGGCGGTGGGCTTCTGTTTCGAGAAAAGACCGAAACCGGTCTTCCGCAGGGGGCGGCAGCGCATCCATACGGCTTTTATACAGGCTGGCCCCGGCTTTGCGTTCAGAAATCGAGTTCGCCGTAATGGGCGGCCGGCGGTATTCCGCGGATCCGCTCCTGCAGGAAGGGGCGGAAGGACGGGCGCGACTTGATACGCATGTACCAGTCCTTGGCTACGGGGTCGTCTTCCCAGCGTACTTCGCCGAGATAATCCAGCACTGAGATAGCGGCCGCGGCGGACAGGTCGGCATAGGACAAATGCGACCCGGCCAGCCAGTTGCGGCTTTCGGAAAGCCAGCCGATGTAGCGCACATGGTTCTTCAGATTGGCACGCGCAGCCCGCATGGCCGACGAATCGGGGGCGCCGCCGCCCTCGGCCGCCGTCATTTCGCGTTTGAAGACGCGCTCGCGGACCAGATAGCGCGTCACCTCGCCTTCCATCTTGCCGAGGAACCAGTCGGTCAGGCGCCGGATCTCCGCGCGCTCGAAAGGCTTTTCGGCCAGCAGCCGCCTGTCGCGCTGAAACACGCCGCGCGTCTCGTCCAGATATTCGGCCGCCACCATGCCGCCCACGATCGGCGGTCCGTTGTCCTCGACCAGCACCGGCACCGTGCCGGCAAGGTTCAGCGCCAACAGTTCCTTGCTGCGCTCCCACGGGCGTTCGTCGACGAGCTCGAAGCGCTCACCGTATTCCGTCATCACCAGGCGCAGGAACCTGCACGCAGCGGACATGGGGTGATGATGGAGCCTGAGCATGAGTCGTCTTGTCTTAACCTCCGGCCGTTCGGGCGATGTGCGGAGATAGCCGAATCAATGATTTGTCCGCAAGGGTGCTTAGGCGGGCGCCTTGCTTGAAACTGATGTCACAATACGGACGGGTTGATCCGCATGGTGCAGTGCGCAATGACAGGGGCTGGATAGACACGAGGGGACGGCGCTTGCAGTTCAACGATATTTTCGACGCCACGCTGCTTGGCCTGATCGAAGGTCTGACGGAATTCATACCCGTTTCGTCGACGGCGCACCTGTTGCTGATCGGGCAGGCCATCGGCTGGCGCTCGACGGGCCACAGTTTCGAGGTCCTGATCCAGCTCGGCGCGGTCCTGGCCGTCCTGTCGGTCTATTTCGGCAAGCTGTGGCATCTGGCCCGGACGCTGCCGACCGATGCGCGCAGCCGCCGCTTCGTACTGGGCATCCTCGTCGCCTTCCTGCCGGCCGCCATCATCGGCGCAATGGCGCATGGCTTCATCAAGGGCGTCCTGTTCGATTCGCCTGCCATCATCTGCATCGCGCTGATCGTTGGCGGCTTCATCCTTCTCTACATAGACAGGATGCCCCGCAGGATCCGCTACAAGGATGCGATGGAGTTTCCTCCGTCGGTCTGCCTGGCTATCGGCTTTTTCCAGTGCCTTGCGATGATTCCCGGTACGTCCCGTTCCGGCGCCACGATCGCCGGGGCGCTGCTGATGGGAACGGACAAGCGCTCGGCGGCCGAATTCTCGTTCTTCCTTGCCATGCCCACAATGGCCGGCGCCTTCACCTACGATCTCATCAAGAATCGCAACATCCTGTCGACCGACGACATGATGCTGATCGTCATCGGCTTCGTGGCTGCCTTCCTGTCGGCGCTCTTCGTGGTGAAGTTCCTGCTGGACTTCGTGTCCAGACACGGCTTCGCACCGTTCGCCTGGTGGCGCATCATCTTCGGGACGGCCGGGCTGATCGCCCTCTACGCCTTCGCCTGAGGGCGGATCGGCGCCGCAACGGCGCCCCGCCCCTCCCTGCCCCGGGTCATTCAGGCATTCAGGGCCGGGGTGCAATTTCCGGATCGATGGTCTGGTCCGAGGTCGGGCTGCCCTTGGTGAACTGGCCCTGCGGGCGGAACCGCACAAGATAGGTCGGCAGGACGGCTTCCAGCGTCCGCGGCTGGATGCCGAAGGCCTCAAAGGTGCGTCCCTCCGCCTTCGCCGCTTCGGACACGACATTGTCCTGCCGCAACTGCTGCACCTGGTCGTGGGTCAGCGGCGCGCCCGGCAGATACTTCATCACGCCGGCCAGCCGCTCGGCCGCGCCGAACGGAATGTCCAGGAAGCGGCGCTTGCGATCGATCACCAGAAGCATCTCTTCCATCAAGGCGCGGAAGCTCAGGCTTTCAGGCCCGCCCAGCTCATACACACGGCCACCCGGCACCGCGCCATCGACCGTCTTCGCCACCGCTTCGGCGACATCGTTGACGTAGACCGGCTGGAACATCGTCTTGCCGCCGCCGATCAACGGCAGGAAGGGCGAAAAGCGCGCCATGTCCGCGAAGCGGTTGAAGAACTGGTCTTCCGCGCCGAAGACGATGGACGGGCGCAGAACGGTGGCATCGGGCACGGCCTCGAAGACATATCGCTCGCCCAGCGCCTTGGTGCGGGCGTAGCGGCTTTCGGAATTCTCGTCTGCGCCGATGGCCGACATCTGCGTCAGGCCGGCACCGCGCGCCGCGGCGGCCTTTGCAACCAAGCGCGCGCCTTCTGCCTGGATGGCGGTGTAGCGCTGGCGTCCGGCCTCGGTCAGGATGCCGACGAGGTTGACGACATGGTCGGCATCTTCCACGGCGCGTTGCACCGACCACTCGTAGCGCAGATTGGCCTGGATGGGCTGGATCTGGCCGAGGCGGCCGGCCGTCTGCAGGTGGTAGGCCAGGTCGGGCCGGCGGGTCGCGACGCGGATGCGGTGCCCGCGCGAAGCAAGGGCGTGCACGACATAGCGACCCAGGAAGCCTGATCCGCCGAAGACGGTGACGAGCTTTTTGTTGTCGATTCGCATATGCGGGCCCTTCCGATATCGATGGCGCTGGCCCTGCGCGCTGCGGCGCGGCATCGGCCTTGCGAGGTCATTTAGCGGGATTTCCCCGACGCGCAAAGGGCTTGGATGCAGGCAAGCCGGATTGCCGCATTGTTTTTCCGCCGCAAGCCTTCACGGGGCGTTGACAGGCGCCCGGCCGCTCTCTAATGACACCGCCAGTGCCCAGGTGGCGGAATTGGTAGACGCGCACGGTTCAGGTCCGTGTGCCGCGAGGCGTGAAGGTTCGAGTCCTTTCCTGGGCACCAATTCACCGGATAGTTCCGGGAAGCCAAAGAGTTCAGCCACATCACTGTCCCGCAATGACCCGAGTTACGCGACCGGGTGATGCAGATAGTTCTGCATATGGCTCAACCATGGCCGCATCCTAGACTGGTGTTTTCTGGGTGCAGCGGGCTGTCTGGGCGAGTCGTCGCGATGCCGTAGGCAAGCGAGAGGAACTCGTTTCGCTAGGCACGAAGGACGCCAAGCTCGCGCGCGTGAAGTACGCACAGGTGTAGGCCGAGGTCGAAGCGCGATGGGCGAACCTGCAAAATGGTCAACGATCACTGACGGAGCGTGAAGCGCACGCGATGGCGCGCTGGAACCGCATCACATCGATTGACTCCGGGCCCGTGCACACGTCGCAGTCGGTGGCGTGTACGCGGGGGCTGATGGTCTGGTTTTTCATCCTAGGTCCGAAAATCCATGCTGGTTGATCTGATTGATCCTAACGGTTTTGTTCGCCGTAAAGGAGATACCATGAGCACAGTACTCGTCACCGGTGGCACCGGGTTTCTCGGTAGCCACTGCATCCTGCAACTCCTCCGCGACGGCCACGATGTGCGCACAACAGTGCGAGATCTTGGGCGGGAGCAACACCGAAGGTCTATCCTTGAAACCAACGGCGCCTCGACGGAGATGCCCTTGTCATTCGTGGCGGCCGATCTTCTGACCGAGAATGGCTGGATAGAGGCGGCGTCGGGCTGCGACGTCGTCCTGCACGTCGCCTCTCCTTTTCCCGCAACCCAGCCGAACAACGCGGACGAGGTCATTATCCCCGCAAGGGACGGCACCCTGCGTGTGCTTCGTGCGGCCCGCGACGCGGGGGTCAGGCGTGTCGTGCTCACGTCGTCGTTCGCCGCAGTTGGTTACGGACGGCAGCACCCGGGCCGGGCCTACGACGAACGGGACTGAACCGAGGAAGATGCGCCGAACGCCCCCTACATCCGGTCCAAGGTCATCGCCGAGCGAGTGGCTTGGGATTTCGTTGCGCGCGAAGGCAATGATCTAGGCCTAAGCGTCGTCAATCCGACCGGCATATTCGGGCCCACGCTCGGTGCCGACTACTCGGCCTCGATTGGAATGGTAAAGGCGATCCTCGAAGGGCAGGTGCCCGGTCCACCCGACATGGCTTTCGGTGTCGTGGATGTGCGCGATGTCGCGGACTTGCACATACGGGCCATGTCGAGTCCCAAGGCAGTGGGCGAGCGGTTCATTGCCGTTGCGGGCCCCGCGCTTTCGCTGAGAGACGTGGCGTGGACCCTCTCTGAAGAACTCGGCGAACGGGCTGACGGCATATCGCCGGCACTTCTGAGCGCACCGTCAACAACGCAGGAAGGCACCCAGCGTCCGGACGCCAGCAGCGCAAAGGCGCGTCGTATTCTCGACTGGTCGCCGCGCCCGGCCAGCGAAGCGATACTCGCCAGTGCGCAAAGCCTCCTGCAACTGGGCCTCATCGAATGATCGACCGCTATGAGAAGACGCTTAGAAGGGTTTCCCCAACAGGCAGGTGGTCGGAAGCGCCGTCGCGAAACGTTGAGGCATACTGATGCGAGGCATTAGGATTTAGCGCCGTCTTGCTCGAAAGCGACGTTCAGCCTGGAACGCTTCTTTCGCCTATCTTACGTCGCAACTTGTCTGAGGCCTTGGAGAGTATCGGGCGTCCATGACCGAACACTGCCTTCTCAAACTGGAGATGGGCGAGCCTACGCTGGGAGCGTCGTCCTTCAGCCTCGTCTTCGAATCCAACCGGGTCGGCTAGGCCTATGATGTTCATGAACACGTCGCCACCGATCAAAAGGTGATCGTCCCGCCAGAGGTAAGCGAGGTGTCCCGCGTCATGACCCGGTGTGTGTATTGCTCGCAAACCGCCGGCGATGTCCAGTACTTCGTCGCTCGTGACCTGCTGGTCGATTCGGATGGGTCGCGTACGCTCATCGGGATTCCATACCAGCCTGAACATGGTTTTGTGTAACACTCCAGGCGCAGCCGTCATCGGCCGGAAAGGACCACCGCTTTCAGCGATCATAGCGTCGGCCGCATGTATGTAGGTCCGGGCGCCGGTCGCAGCGACGATGGCCGCCGCGCTTCCAATATGGTCGGGGTGGCCATGAGTTAAGACGAGATGACGAAGATCACTTGGCTTGCGGCCAAGCTGGGTCAGGGCACGAAGGACGACGTGCTCCTTGTCAGGGAACCCGGCGTCCACAAGCGTCAGTTCGCCCTGATGATCGAGCAGGACCGCGTTGGCATTGCCAAGCGCGAGAAGCCAAGCGCCGTCGGCGATCTTTGTCAGTGCCATCCCAAAATTCCAATCGAAGTTGTCTGCCAGATGTCGTTGCCCCTAGTATCGCACTCTGCCTTCATGGCGGCGGCATAGAGTTCGTCAACCTTTACAGGGTTCGCCTTTGCCATCAGGATCAGCGAGTAGAATGCGACCGTACGGATCCTTCTCGGTCGCCTCGCCCGGGTGGACCTGACGTCGGAAGCGGAGTGTTCCCGGATTTGACGGGTAGCGAAGGGTGGCAAGGCAGGCGCTTGTCCATCCATCACATCAGTATGTCTGGAAGGCGCCGAAACCCTTCGCCAGGATAGGCCCGGTCGGCAGCCCGGTTGGCGATCCACCTTCAGGCTCAAGCGTGATCTCGTAGAGCTGGTCTTCTGCCGGTGGCGGTAGGTTGAAATCGTCCAGCCGCGTCACGCGGGCGTCCGGCAAGAGACCCATGGATCTGGGGCCCATATCGGCAGAAGGCAGAGTCCACACCTGCATCACGCGATCGTCCGGCACCTCGACGGCCGTGAGAAATCGAAGACGCGCCGTATCGTCTCCGAAATCTTCCACCATCGCCCGTGGGACGCCCGCATCATCCAGAAGAACAGCAATGACCCGAGGGTCGGCAGAGCCGGCCTGCCAGCCGATCCCAAGCCCCACGGCCAGCGCCAGCATGGCCGCCGCCGCCGGCAGCACCGTGCGCCGCACCATCGACTTGCCGCTGGCCGCCGACCGAACCGGTACCGTGTCGACCCGCTGATCGATCGACGTCAATTCCGCAAGGATGCGTGTCGACAGGCCGCCGGGCATGGTCAACGGCGCCGTTTGCAAATCCAACTCGACGAAGCGGTCGCGCGATTGGGCAATGGCGCGCGCAACTCCCTCGTTTGTCTCGGCAAGCCTCTCGATACGCCGCGCCTCTTCCTCATCCAGAAGTCCAAGGACGTACTCGTCGGCTGTCTCGGGAGAAAACGGGCTCACGACAGGCACTCCCGCAGTTTCAGAAGCCCTCGGCGTATCCATGACTTGGCCGTACCCAGCGGAACCTTCAGGACAGCTGCCACCTCTCCGTGGCTGTATCCGGAAAGATGCGCCAGAAGGATACCGGTCCGTGTCGCCGGTTCGACTTGCTCCAGACAATGCCGAAGCCGGCTCGATCCGGGCAGCATGCGCCATTCGGTCGGTTCGTCATGAATGGCCCGCGCATCTTGAAGTTCGACGATGTCTTCGGGTGCCAGTAAACTCATACGCTTTTCGCTGCGCAGGATATTGAGACAACGGTTGCGCAGGATCGCATACACCCAACCACGCGCCGATCCGTGATCGGCCTTGTGCTGATCCGCCTTCCGCCAGATCTGGATCATCGCGTCCTGCAAGGCTTCTTCGGCAAGTTCGACACGACCGAGAATGCGCTTGGCCACCGCAAAGAGCCGGTCGCCCTCGAGGGACAGGATCTGCGCGATGCCGTCGCGATCCCCGCCTGCACATGCCGCAATTGCTGCGCCCAAATGTTCGTCGCCAACGGGATCAGCCGACGCACCACCGGATGCCGGAGCAAAAGCGAACCCACTGGTGGGCGTCGTCTCGGTCACGCACGCATCCTTCTTATTACCCGTCCAAACGGCACCGACTTACAGGATGACAACGCACAATCGCAAACGGATGCAGAAAAACATGCGGGCCCTGCATCCAAACGCAGCATGGGAGTGTCTTCAAGGTCGGCATCGTAAATCGCGATGTCCAACCATTAGTGGAGAACGCGCATGATCCGCACCACCACCACCCTCATCGCCTCGGCAGCCCTCTTGGCCTTCGGCACGACCGCCTCAGCGGCCCCGGCAGTCGCACTGGTCGGAGAAAAGACACTCGCCATGTTCGATACCGACACCCGCGCCATCACCGGCACGATGGATGTCTCGGGCGTCGACAGGCTCGTCGGCATCGACTTCCGCCCGGCCGACAACACGCTTGTCGGCGTGACGGATGCCAACGTTGTTTTCACCATCGATCCGGCAACCGGTGCGGCCAGCGAATTGTCGACTATGGACACGCCTCTGGACATGGGCGACATGCCGGTCATCGTCGATTTCAATCCGATGGCGGATCGTCTGCGCTACATGACAGGCACGACGAACCACAGGGTGAATGTGGACACCGGTGAAGTCACCGTCGACGGTGATCTCAGCTTCGTCGAGGCCGACATGCACGCGGGCGAAGAGCCGGCCATCGTGGCGGCAGCCTATATCAATAGCCTTGGCAAGCCTGAAAGCACCGCGATGTACAACATCGACGGCACCATCGTCGCGCTCATACAGCAGACCGCTCCCAATGATGGAACGCTGGCGTCCATCGGCAAATTGGGAATCGAGAATCCTGCCTCAAACTATGCGTTCGACATCTCGGCCGACGCCGAGTTGAACAACACCGCATGGCTCGTCAATGGAACGACGTTGTTCACCGTAGATCTTGAGACTGGCGCAGCTACGGCTGTCGGCATGATCGAAGGCGTGGACGGTGAGATCCGCGACATTGCTATCGCCCCGCCGATGTAAGCACTGCCGCTTCCAGTCGCATGGCGCCAGCCGTCCCGATGTTCGGTTTGGCTCGTGCTGTGCTCAGATTGCTGCTCCGCGAACTCGGCGCCCTTTGCGACGGCGACCGCGTTCCCGGACAGTATATCGGCTTTCCTGACCAGGATTCCTGTCTACAACTCAAGTCGGACTGCGCCGCCGAAGCTATAGGTTGATGAGCGGCCATACCCAGATGAGGATCGTCAACACCGCAAGGGCGCCCGCGTATAAAGCACCGACCGCGTCGAGTGCAGGGGAAGCTGCCGGTCCGCTGATCCCAGTAAAAGCCGTTGCCACTGGGATGCGCGAGGCATCCTATGCAGTCGTTCTCTTGAACCACCTCGCCGTCCGTTCGATTATCGCCTCCTTGCCATTTGCTACAGAACGACGATACAAAACTTAAGCGTCAGCATCTGATAAGCCATTGTATTATCTTGATATTACTACGTCCGGGCTCGTTCCTTTCCTGGGCACCACCGGATTGTTCCGGGAAGCCAAAAAGCTCAGCCACATCACGGTCCCGCAATGACCTGGGTTACACGACCGGGTGATGGCTACTTTTCACCCAGATACTGAAACACAAGCTGCTTCCACCAGTCGCTTTCGACGGTTTGGATGAGGCTGACGTTCACGGGCTCACGCAGCGCGCTGTTGTTGGGCAGGGCAATCGCGTAGTTCTGCTTGACGAAGGTGGTGTCGAGAAGCTGCAGGCTGGATGCGTAGTCTTGCGAGATCAGCCAGTTCAGGAGAGGCCGGTCGTAGACGAAGGCGTCAATCTGGTTTGCTCGCAACGCCTCCAGGCCAGCTTGGACCGTCGGGTAGTCCCGATGGCGGACTTGCGTCGCATCGAGATAGGCGGCGGTCGAAGAAGCCTCGACGTTGCCCACTCGGACGGACTTCAGGTCGCCTTCGTTCTGTACCAGCCCCTCAAGCTGGTTGACCGTCAGAACCGAAGTCACCCCGGCCGTGAAGATCGCAATGCCGAGGATCGAGCCAATCATCCAGACGACGGCGAGAACCTGGCCTGGAACAGAACGCGGACCGAAATTGCCGGTGGTCGCCTGGGTCGCCGCGTTGGTGGCCCACCACAAGCTCGCGAACATACCCTTGGCGACCCCTCCGCCGAAGTCTTCATTGTCGCGACGTTCGAACAGCCAGATCAACAAGCCGACAAGCAGCGAGATCCCGATCAGCGCCAGGATGGCCTGCACGAAGCCGAACGAGGTCAGCGCGTTGAGAAGTGGACGCCAGGACGGTTCGCGGCTGGCAGGGATCGCGATGCCGAGCCCGGTCGCGTAGAAGGGCTGCGTGAAGTCGACGGTCTTCTCGCGTTCGGCCGTAACGGTGATGGCGGCGGTCGCCGCGTCGAACCTGCCGGAGGCGACGCCCGCAATCTGCTCCTGGACGGTTCCGACTTCCTCAAATCGATATTGCAGCTGAAGCGAGTCTGCGATGCGCTGCCACAAATCGACGCTGAGGCCGGTCCAGGTCCCGTCCTGACGCTTGTAGGCGAAGGGTGGCGCAAGCTTGATGCCGATGATGAGTTCGGCAGGTGAACCGCCCGCAGGGGGTTGCACCGGCCTAGGAGACTGAGCCGCGGCGGTGCCGCTCAGAACGAGAAGAGAGAGCAGGATGCCGACAACCAAGCGAGCCAGACGCATGAAACCTGCTATCGTCACGGAGAACGTCATGGAGCTTCGTCCCGGCAGGACAACCCAAGGAAAGAAGGGATTGGAGTACTCTGTCCGGTTCCGTACTTTAGATTGCAAGTAGAAACCTGTCTACGGGATCGGACTCACTGGCGTCTGATTGCCGTTTGCCGATCTTGCTTCCGTTACCACCAGCTTCTCGACCTCATCGCCCGAACCACGCCGCGGGACGAAAAAACTCCCCGCGTCCGCAACAACAAAATAAACTACCTCCAAAATCTATCAATTTTGTAGACTTTAATGCGGTGACGAACTTGAGGTCATTTCGATGCCGCAGACGCCTTCCAATCCGATCCAACTGGGCTCCAGCCTGCCGGACTTCGTCCTGCCCGGGCCCAATGGCGCAAGCATAACCCCGGCCGATTTTGCCGGGGCCCCGGCCCTGCTGGTGGCCTTCATTTCCAATCGGTGTCCCTTCGTCGTACTGATCCGCGAAGAGCTCGCAGCCTATGCCCGCGATTACGCCGGGAAGGGTGTCGCCGTTCTGGCGATCAATTCCAACGATGCGACCCTTTACCCGGAAGAAGCGGCGTCGGAACTGGCACGTGAGGCAAGCGACCACGGCTATGCCTTCCCCTATGTGAAGGACGCGACACAGGACGTCGCGCGGGCATTCCGCGCGGCCTGCACGCCGGACCTCTTCCTTTATGATGGCGCGGGCCGCCTCGCCTACCACGGCCAGTTCGACGACGCGCGTCCGGGCAACGGCAAGCCGGTCACGGGTGCGGATCTGAGGGCGGCAAGCGACGCCATCCTGGCGGGTCGCCCGCCCGTTGCAGCGCAGCTTCCGTCCATCGGGTGCAACATCAAGTGGCTGCCTGCCGAGGTCCTGCCGGACCAGCGCAAGGCCTCGTGATCGCGGCGCGAGCTTTTCCAACGCATCTTCAGTCAGGAACGCCGATGGCAACGGCCCGCAAGGACAGTTCGCTACCCAATGGCACCGTGCTCGGCTGCGACGTCCTGGTTGTCGGCGGGGGGCCGGCCGCAGCCTGGGCGGCTCTGTCCGCGGTCGAGGCGGGCGCCCGCGTCGTGCTGGCCGACAAGGGCTATTTCGGCACGAGCGGCGCGACCGCCCCGTCCAATACCGGTACCTGGTACGTGCCCCCGGGCGAAGCCCGCGCAACGGCGGTCGACGCCCGCTGGAAGAAGACGGCGGGGCTTGCCGACCGCCGCTGGATGATGCGCTGCGTCGATACCTGCTACGATAACCTGTCTCGGTTGGTCGAATGGGGATACCCGTTCCCCAGCGACGACGGCGGAAACCTGTACGTCGCCAACCTGCGCGGTCCCGATTACATGCGCTTCATGCGCGAGCGCGTATCGAAAGCGGCCGTGCGTATCCTCGATCATCACCCGATCCTCGAACTCATCGGCGAGGGCGCGTCCATATCGGGGGCCGCCGGCTTGGCGCGCGCCAACGGGCACGATTTTCGGATCGAGGCGAAGGCCGTGGTGCTCGCCACCGGCGGATGCGCCTTCTTCGAACGTATCCTTGGCGGAACGGGCCTGACCGGCGATGGCCATCTCTTTGCGCTCGAAGCAGGCGGCGCCCTGTCCGGAATGGAATTCAGCGGGAAATACACGCTCGCCCCCTACGGATCGTCGGTCAACAAGGGTTTGCCCTTCCGCTGGGCAAGCTTCTACCGCGCGGACGGCACCCCTCTCGTCGGGCCGGACGGCGCGCAGTTGACGAATGGAATAGGCGGAGCAGAACGGGCCATCGCCGCGGCCCTGATGGAGGGGCCGGTTTACGCCCGGCTCGATCTGGCCAACGCTCCCCTGCGCGATGCACTCCGCCGGGGGCAACCCAATTGCTTCGCCCCCTATGACCGGATGCGGCTGGACCCGTTCGAGGATCGCTTCCGTATCGAGCTGAAATACGAAGGGACCATCCGCGGCACGGGCGGAATCCGGATCGCCTCTGCCGAATGCGCAGCCGGCGTGGCCGGGCTGTTCGTCGCCGGCGACGCGGCCAGCCGCGAAAACGTAACCGGTGCGATCTCCGGCGGCGGCGCCATCAACGCGTCCTGGGCGATGGCGAGCGGCTGGTGGGCGGGCCACGGCGCGGCGTCCTTCGCGGCCAGGCGGCCGGGCATCGACGCCGGGCGGCTGACACCCCTCGGGCGGACGGGGCTGCGCGGCGCAAGCAGTGCCCGGCCCGTCGACATCGCGGCGGCCGCGTTGCGGGTGCATGCCGAAATTGCGCCGCTTGGCAAAAGCTACATTCGCGACGCCGCAACCTTGCGGCAAAGCCGAAATGCCGTCGACGCGGTCTGGCAGGAGCTCCATGACCATCTGGAGGCGACCGGCCGCGAGCGGCTGCGCGCCCGGGAACTGGTCGCGGTGACGGCTGCAAGCCGCGCTACGCTGACAGCCGCCGCTTTGCGCACGGAAAGCCGGGGCGTTCACCGCCGGGCGGATTTCCCCGGCGAAGTGCCCGGCATGGGACGCCGCATCATCGTATCCGGCGTGCAATCCGTCTCGGCGCAGCTCGAAGCGGAGGCAATCGACGCCGGGGTCGCATCATGATCGAGATCGTTTCCGAGGCACGCTGCATCCGCTGCGATATCTGCGAACGGGTCTGCCCTGCCTTCGTCTTCGACCGGGACGAATCCGGACTGCCCTTCATCGCAAGGCAGGATGACTGCCAGACCTGTTTCCTCTGCGAAATCTATTGCCCCACCGACGCGCTCTACGTGGCCGAGCATGCCCACGGGCCGACCGGCATCAGCGAGGCGGAGGCCGAGGCCGCCGATCTGTTCGGCAGCTATGCCCGCGCGCTCGGATGGCGGCGTGGCCGCTCCGGCGGCGCTGCGGACGATCCGACACATCGCCTCCGGATGGCGCAGGCATGAAGTTCGAGAGGAGAAGCCCATGGACCGCATAACAGTGAGGGACGTCTGCAAGACGTTTCGCCTCAGGCCGGGCCAGACCGTGACGCTGGATGGCCGCAAGAGCGATCGGGTCGAGGTTCTGGCCGGCGTCGATCTTTCGATCCGCCGCGGCGAGTTCATAACCCTCGTCGGCCCTTCGGGCAGCGGCAAGTCGGTCCTGCTCGACGTCATTGCCGGATTGACGGATGCGACGTCCGGCAGCGCCGAGATCGACGGACGCTCGGTGACGAGACCTCACGCCGATACGGCCTACGTCTTCCAGCAATATGCCCTGTTTCCATGGCGGACGGCCATCGAGAACGTCGAGTACCAGCTCGAGGTCCGGGGCGTGGGAAAGGCGGAGCGGCGCGAGCGGGCTCTCCACTTCCTCAACCTCTTCGGTCTGCGGGGCTTCGAGGATCGCTACCCCTCGCAACTGTCGGGCGGGATGCAGCAGCGCGTGGCCATCGCGCGCTCCTTATCGAGCGACCCCCAGGTCCTGCTGATGGACGAACCCTTCGCCGCGCTGGACGCCCAGACGCGCGATATCCTTCAGATAGAGCTTTTGCGCATATGGGAGACGATCCGCACGACGGTCGTCTTCGTCACGCACTCGATCGACGAGGCCATCTTCCTGGCCGACCGCGTCGTGGTCATGACGGCGCGTCCGGCCCGGGTGAAGGAGATCGTCGAGATAGACCTGCCGCGCCCGCGCGACATCGAATGTCGGAACGGCGCCGCCTTCAACGACTATCGCGGCCATGTGTGGAATGCCCTGCGGGATGAAGTCCGCAAGGCCCAGGCCGACTGGTCCCTCGCTTCCGCCTTCGGTCATTGAGGAGCCGGTCATGACCTATGCATCATCAGCCAAGGGCGGTGAAACGCCATTTCCGACGAATAGGCGGCTTCGGTTCAGCGTGGCCAACTCGGCCTTGCGGGCCGCTGCAAGCACGATCGGCTGCGGGCTCCCGGCAATGCTTGCATTCGCCCTCCTTTGGGAGATGGCGCCCCGGCTGGGCTGGATCAACGCGCTGTTCTTTCCGCCGCTCAGCCGGGTCCTGGCCAGCCTCGGCGACATGATCGCCAGTGGCCTCATCGTGCAGCATCTGGGTATCAGCCTGCAACGCGCGGCCATCGGCTTCCTGCTGGCCGTGGCGGTGGCCATCCCGCTCGGGCTGCTTATGGGCCGTTACACGCTGTTCGAGCGCATGAGCGACTTTCTGGTGCAGACCTTACGCAACACATCGCAGTTCGCCCTGCTGCCCGTCTTCATCCTGGTGCTCGGCATCGGCGAGGCATCCAAGATCGCCATCACCTTCTATGCCGCCGTGTTCTTCCTGCTGGTCAATACCATCGTCGGGGTCAAGTCGACCGATCCGCTGCTGCTGAAGGCTGCGCGCTCGATGGGCACGTCGGACTGGGACCTGTTCCGCAAGGTGATCCTGCCGTCGGCGATCCCGTCGATCGTGGCCGGCGCACGACTGGGCGTGAAATCCTCGCTGTTCTCGGTCATCGCAGCCGAGATGCTGGCAGCGCAATCGGGCATCGGCTTTCTCATCCAGAACTCGTCGCTGATGCTTCAGACAGACCGCATGTATGCCGGCATTCTGACGCTCACGATCGCCGGCCTCCTGCTCAATTATGCCCTCGTCGCCTTCGAGCGGCGCGCCACGCGCTGGCAGCCGCACGGCGACGAAACCGACTGATCCCTTTTTCAATCCAATCGAAACGGAAGGCCGTTACCCATGCGCACGACCAAACCCCTTCTTACGCGGCGCCTGTTCTCCGCCACTCTTGCCGCCGCAGTCGCCATCGGCGCCGTTCCGCTGGCCGGGGCGGCGTCTGCCGCCGACGACAAGCCGGACGCCATACGCATCGGCTCCACCGCACCGGGGCATTTCAAGTTCATCCTGTTCCGCCACCAGAAGCTTCTCGAGAAGGAATTCGAGGCGGATGGAATCCCGATCGAGCTGACGACGTTCGACGGCGGCTCTGCGGCGTCGGTTGCACTGGGGTCCGGCGCCCTCGACGTCACCTATATCGGCAACAACCCTTCGCTGCGGTTGGCGGCGAGCGGCGCCAACGTCAAGCTTGTCGGGCTTTCGAGCTGGCTGCCGTCCAACGAGACCCTTGTGCTCACCCGCGCCGACTCCGACATCCGGACGCTTGCCGACCTTAAAGGCAAGCGCGTCGGTTATCTTGCGGGGACGGTTCGCCACTCGACATTCGCCAAGGCACTGGAAGCACAAGGACTGTCGATCGACGATGTCGAGAGCCTGAACATCGGCATCGAGAGCTCCGGACCGGCCCTCGCCCGGGGCGATATCGACGCGATCGTGGAGGGGCAGGGTTCCGCTCAGCGCCTCGTGGAGGCGGGTCAGGCACGCATCGTCTTCGATGCGGCCAAGGACGGCCGCCCCGAATGGGCGGTGCCGCATGCCATAAGCGTCAACGGCGATTTCGCCCAGCGTTATCCCGACATCGTCGAGCGCATCCTGAAGGTCGACATCGCGGCGGCCGAGTGGGTCGAAGCCAATCCGGAAGAAGCCATCTCGATCTTCGTCGAGGAGACCGGCAACAGCGAAGCCGCTGTCAGGGCGACCTATGCGGATGGTCGTTTCTACCAGAACCCCGAGATCACGCCGGCGGCCGTGGAGGCCCTCAAGGGCGAGGAAGCCTTCATGGCGAAGGCCGGCCTGCTGCAGGGGTCGATCGACTACGACCGCTGGGTCGACCGATCCTTCTTCGAGGCGGCGACCGCCGAGCGCACCGCCGGCAACTAAACCTTGCCGAGCGCAACGACCAGCGACAGCCGAGCGGAGGAGCGGGCCGGGCGTCCGCGCCTCGTTGCCGGCATCGTCGCCGTCGCCTTCTTCATGCAGATGATCGACGGAACGATCATCGCAACCTCCCTGCCCGCCATGGCGGCCGATTTCCGGACCGACGCGATCTCGCTCAATGTCGGTTTTACGGCCTATCTTCTGGCGATGGCGATCTTCATTGCGCCGTCGGGTTGGCTGGCGGAGCGGTTCGGCGCCCGACGGGTCTTCCTTCTGGCCACGATCCTCTTTACCGCCGCGTCGCTGGCCTGCGCGGCGGCGGGCTCGCTCACCTCATTCACGCTGGCCCGCGTGGTGCAAGGCGCGGCGGCGGCCCTGATGGCCCCGGTCGGGCGGCAGCTCGTCCTGCGCGGCACGCAGAAGCACGAGCTCGTCCGCACCATCGCAATCATCACCTGGCCGGCGCTGATCGCCCCAGTCGTGGGTCCCCTCCTTGGCGGGTTCATCACCACCCATGTCGGCTGGCGGTGGAACTTTCTGATCAACCTACCCATCGGCATTGCCGGCGCCCTACTGATCCGTCTTTTCATCCCTGCGGATGAAGCACGGACGGCCCGGCGGTTCGACTGGGCCGGCTTTGCGCTGTCCGCCGGGGCCCTCGCCGCTCTCGTCACCGGCCTGGAACTCTTCTCGCATGAGGGCCGCGCCGGGCTGGCGCTGTCGCTTGTCGCCGCCGCGACGGCAACCGGCATGCTGGCGATACGGCACATGAACCGAAGCCTGGCGCCGTTGCTGGACCTCAAGGTATTGCAGGTCCGGACATTCGCTTTCTCGGCCTTGTCCAGCGGCATCCTGACGCGAAGCGCGATCAACGCAACGCCCTTCCTGCTGCCGCTCCTGCTGCAAATCGGCTTCGGCCTCGACGCAATCGCCACCGGCTCGCTGATCCTGGTCTATTTCCTCGGCAATTTGGCGATGAAGGCGGCGACGACCGGCTTCCTGCGGCTTCTGGGCTTTCGGACATTGCTGGTCTTCAACGGTGTCCTCGCTTCAGCCCTCGTGGCCTGTCTCGGGCTGATCGGCCCGGACACCGGCAATACGCTCCTGTGGCCGGTGCTGTTTGCCGCCGGATTGACGCGGTCGATGCAGTTCACTGCGCTGAACACCATTGCCTTCGCCGACATCGAGGCTCGCCAGCGGGGCGACGCGGCCACCATATCGGCCATGTCGCAGCAGATTTCCCAACTTCTGTCCATCGCAGGATCGATCGCCGTCATACGGCTGATCCACGCGTTCGACCTTGTCGGGCCAGACCGGGAAGCGGCCGCGTTCGCCCTTGCCCTCATGGTGATGGGGGCCATCGGCATCGCATCTTCGCTAGCCTTCCTGCGGCTGCCGGCAGATGCCGGCCACGAAGTTTCCGGCCGCCGCGCCTGACAGGCATACAGGCAGATGGAAGGGCTTGTGTCGCCATCGTCACGACGACGGCTTCCTGCTTTCGCTTACATCCGGTCGGTTGTCGAAGTCCGGGAAGCCCTGTCGACGACCAAAGCTGTTATGCTAACGTGGGTCGATTCACTCCCAACGACCCTTCCATATCTCAGGCTCGGACACCCTTGATGAAGCTTGACCGTATCGACATCAAGATCCTGCACGAGTTGCAGAAAAACGGTCGCGTGACCAATGTCGAACTAGCCAAGCTTGTCAATCTTTCCGCCAGCCCGTGCCTGATGCGCGTGAAGAAGCTGCAGGCGGAAGGCTACATCTCCGGTTATTCCGCGCAGATCAACGTCGCCAAGCTCGGTGCGACCCTCACGGTGTTCACCGAAGTCACGCTGAAGAACCATCAGCAGATCGACTTCGCGCGCTTCCTTACGGCCGTCGAAAAGGTCGATGAAGTGGTGGAATGCCACCTCGTTTCCGGCGGGTACGATTACCTGCTCAAGGTCGTGGCAGCGGGGATCAGCGAGTATCAGGCGATCATGGAGCGTCTGTCGGGCCTGGACATCGGCATCGACAAATATTTCAGCTTCGTTGTCCTGAAGTCGCCTGTCGTGCGGGCCCACCTGCCGCTGAAATCCCTGTTTCCCTACTGACGATCCGCTGCGCGGACCCCGCCTCCGGCCTTCAGTGCAGGCCATCGTGCCGAAATCCCCCCCATAAACGGAATATCCTGCTCCGGGACCGCAGAATTCGGCAATCCGTCCGGTGTGTTCAGTCCTACCGTCATCGCATCGCTCCACCCGGCATCCCGCGCCGGCCAAAAGGACAGTGCGCATGAACACCTTCCGCCCGAAGTACATCACCTTCGACTGCCATGGCACGCTCATCCATTTCCAGATGGCGGAAGCGGCCGTGGATCTGTACGGCGCCCAGCTCGGCAAGGAGCAGTTGGAGGCGTTCATCAGGCACTTTTCGGCCTATCGGCTGGACGAAGTGATGAAGGACTGGCAGCCCTATGCCGACGTCGTCCATAATGCGCTGGAGCGGACCTGCAAGCGCAACGGCGTTGCCTTCAAGGCAGAGGATGCACAGAACATCTACGAGCGAATTCCTTCCTGGGGCCCCCATGCCGACGTGCCGGAGGGGCTCGCCAAGGTCGCCAGGGAGTTCCCGCTTGTCGCGCTGACGAACTCGATGGACGCCCAGATCCACTCCAATGTCGCCAAGCTCGGCGCGCCCTTCCATGCAGTTCTGACGGCCGAGCAGGCCGGCGCCTACAAGCCGCATTTCCGGGCCTTCGAGTATATGTTCGACACGCTGAACTGCGGCCCCGAGGACATCCTCCACGTTTCGTCGTCGTTCCGCTACGACCTGATGTCGGCCCACGATCTCGGGATCAGAAACAAGGTCTGGGTGAACCGGGGCCACGAGCCGGCCAACCCCTATTATGGTTACACCGAAATCCCCGACATCCGTCACCTTCCGGGCGTCGTCGGCCTTTGAGCGCACCCATTGGCCCCGTCGTGGGCACGGCGCCCGCCTTGGCAGGGCAGGCACCGGGTCCGCGCACGGGAGCCTATTTCCGTGCCGGCGCGGCGGCCCTGACGAACCTGCCAAGCGTCTTCGATGCGCGTATCCTGGCCGAGTTGCTCGATCGTCACTACGGCCTGTCGGGTGCGATCGAGCCTTTGTCATCGGAGGTGGAGCATACGGCCGAGGTCACGCTCGCCGATGGCACGCGGCTGATCCTGAAGACCGCGCGCCAACCGGAGGCCGTGCCCAGCTTCCGCTTTCAGTCCGCAGCCATGGCGGCCCTGGAAGGTGCCGACGGATTCCTTGCGCCACGCCTTCTGCGCACGCTGCGGGGGGCCTCGATGTTCGAGGAAGCGGGCGTCTCGGGCTATCTCCAGACCCGTCTGGACGGCGTACCCCTCTATCGCGAGCGTCGCACACCCGACCTCCTGCGCCGAACGGGCCGCGCGCTTGGTTGCCTCGACCGTGCGCTGGCAGCGCACGACCTTCCGGCCGCCGACCGCCCGGTCCTGTGGCACGTCGGCTGCTGGTCCCATCTCATTCGGCTTCGGACCTACCTGCCGCAGGGGCCCGTGTCGCAAACCGTTGCCCGCGCGATGGAAACCTATGTCGATCGCGTCGAGCCGGCGCTCGTCGATCTGGCGTGGCAGGTTGCGCACAACGATCCAAGCCCCTTCAACACTTTGGCTTCGGATGAGGGCATCGCCTTTATCGACTTCGGCGACGGCGTCTTCGGCCCCCGCATCCAGGATCTCGCCGTTGCGGCGAGCCATCTCGTCTCCGATCCCGCACTTCCGCTCGGCGGCGCCGAGCACTTGATCGCGGGTTACCATTCCGTTCTGCCATTGTCCGCGCTGGAGGCGCAGCTCCTGGTGGGGCTGATGACGGCGCGGCAAGGCGCGTTGATCCTCATAAACTACTGGCGCTCGCACCTCTTCCCTGCCGACGCCGCCTACATCAACAAGAACGTCGGCCGTGCCGAAGCGGGCCTCGCCATTCTCGACCGTCTGAGCCCGATCGAGGGTGAGGCGGCGGTGCGCGCGGCCCTTGAAACGTGAAGCCACCCAACGCGGCCGCTTGCGAGCGCCGCATCCCCCTCCTTCGAACGGGACGGTTCCCATGTCCGTAGATCTGATGCCCAACCGCTACCGGCCCGGCGAGGCCAATCTCGCCCCGCGCGAGGCCGACCTCATCGCCCGGCGCGACGGCGTCCTGGGTGCGTCCTATCGCCTGCAGTACCGCAACCCGGTGCACTTCGTGCGTGGCGAGGGCATGTGGCTCTTCGATCCCGACGGGCGGCCCTATCTGGACTTCTACAACAACGTCCCGTCACTCGGTCACTGCCATCCGGAGGTCAACGCCGCCATGGCCGAGCAGGCCGGGCGGATCAGCGCGAACACGCGCTATCTCGAGCCGCGCCTCGTCGAGTACGCGGAGCGGCTGGTTGCCACCTTCCCGGCAGAACTCGACCGCATCGTCTTCACCTGCACGGGCAGCGAGTCCAACGACCTCGCGCTGCGCATCGCCCGGTTGGTCTCGGGCAACGAGGGTGTGATCGTCTCGGCCTATGCCTATCACGGCACGAGCGCAGCTGCGGCCGAAGTATCGCCCAATCTCGGCGATGCGGTGAAGCTCAGCCCGTCGGTGCGCATGGTTCGGCTGCCGGGCGTTAAAGGCGTCGCACCGGACAAGGCAGCCGCCTTCTTCGAGGCCGAGGTCCGGGGGGCGATTTACGATCTCCAAAGGCGCGGCATCGGGGTCGCGGCCCTTCTGGTCGACAGCATCTTTTCCAGCGACGGTGTCCATGTCGATCCGCCGGGCTTCATCGCCGGGGCGGTGGCGGCGGTGCGGGAAGCGGGAGGGCTTTTCATCGCCGACGAGGTGCAGCCCGGTTTCGGCCGGACGGGCGCGCATATGTGGGGCTTCGAGCGGCATGACGTGGCCCCCGATCTTGCGACGCTGGGCAAGCCCATGGGCAACGGCTTTCCGATCGGGGCGGTAGTCGGACGTCAGGCGCCGATGGACCGGTTCGGGGAAACCGCGCGCTATTCCAACACCTTCGCCGGCAACACGGTGGGCATCGCGACAGCCGACGCCGTTCTGCGCATTCTCCAGCGAGACGGCATCCTCGAAAACGCTTCGGCCATGGGCGAGCGGCTGGCCGCAGGGCTGCAGGCACTGTCCGCACGCATGGACGGTGTGCGCGCCATGCGCCATGCCGGCCTGTTCTTCGGCATCGACATCGGCAGCGACGACATGCCACCGGCCGCGCGCCGCGCAATGGCGCTCGACGTGGTCAACGCGATGCGCGACGACGGCGTCCTGATCAGTACCTGCGGCGCCAACGAAGACACATTGAAGGTGCGTCCGCCGCTGGTATGCGAGGCGCAGCATGTCGACCGCTTTCTCGAAGCGCTCGAAGCGGCGCTTCGAAAGCTGGCCGCATAGGCCGGCAAAAGGCGGCCGGACCCGCCCGCGCCGCTGCCTTGTTGCTAGGCGGTCTGCGCACCAGAGTGGCAAAGGGTCGGCGCACCGGCGAAGCCGCCGTGCCGCGCCTTTCGTCGCCGCCATCCAGGCACCGGGAGCCGCCGAAAGCGGGCACGCGCCGCGGACCTTCCGGGTCGAGTGGATCGTGCCGAATCGCCGACCCCGTGCAGAAGCTTCTGCTGCCGCCGCGGCACGATTCAGCGATTTCAGTTGGCCCAAACGCGCCACACTCGATGCAGGCGCCGGGAAGCCTTCGAAGCGAATGCCCATCGAGAGCACGAGAGTTTCCCGCACTGCCGGATTGAGTTGACGGCCTCGAATGCCATCGTCTGCCCCATCGATGTGATGATTTATCAGACAGCACTGACAGGAACGAGTTCGATGACGCCTCAATACAAGACGAACGGAACAGTGGCGCCGGCGCTTTCGGTGAGTGCCCTGACGATCGATCTGCCCGAGGGGATGGAACGGCGTCATGCCGTCGAGGACATCACCTTCGATCTGCAGGCGGGGCAAATCCTTTGCATCGTCGGCGAGTCCGGCTCGGGCAAATCCGTCACCGCGAACACGATCATGGGCCTCCTGCCCCGTTCGATCCGTGTCTCGTCCGGAAGCATCCAACTCGGCGGTCCGGAGGGGACAGCCATCGTCGATGCTTCTCCCGCAACGCTGCGCAACCTTCGCGGGCGCACCGTGTCGATGATCTTCCAGGACCCCCTCTCCGCGCTCAACCCGCTGATGACGGTGGGCCAGCAGATTACGGAAGTCCTGACCGCGCACGGCGTCGGAACCAGGGACTGGCAGCGACGGCGGGTCATCGAGCTTCTGACCGAGGTCAACCTTCCCGATCCGCAGCTCATGTACGACCAATACCCGTTCCGCCTGTCGGGCGGGCAGCGCCAGCGCGTCATGATCGCGATGGCCTTGGCGCTGGAACCCACGGTGCTGATCGCGGACGAACCGACGACGGCGCTCGACGTGACCACGCAGGCGCAGATCCTGCATCTCATCCGGGATATCCAGCGCCGCAAGGGCATGAGCGTCATGTTCATCACCCACGATTTCGGCGTGGTGGCTGAGATCGCCGACAGCGTGATCGTGATGGAGAAAGGTCGGATCGTCGAGCAGGGCAGTGCCGAAACCGTGCTGAAGTCGCCCTCCCATCCCTACACCAGGCGCCTGATCGCCGCCGTGCCCAGCCTGACGGGCAAGGACCGTCCGGTGGCCGCCGCAAGCGACAGCGGTCCTGTCATCAAGGTCGAGGGACTCGCCAAGACCTATCGCAGCGGCAGCGCCCTCTTCGGCAGCCAGCGTATCGTGCCCGCCGTGCAGAACGCTTCGTTCGAGCTTCGCGCCGGACGCACGCTCGGCATCGTCGGCGAGAGCGGCTCGGGCAAGTCCTCGCTCGGCCGGCTCCTGGTGAAGCTGCAGGACTGCGATGGCGGTCGCATCCAGTTCGAGGGCCGCGACATCGCCGCGCTTTCCGAGGCGGAGTTCCGACCGCTCCGCCCCAGGATTCAGATGATTTTCCAGGACCCGTTCGCGTCGCTCAACCCGCGTTCGACCATCGGCCGCATTCTCACCGTCGGTCCCGTTGCGCATGGCATGCCCTATGCGCAGGCACGCAGCGAAGCGAAAGAGCTTCTGGAACATGTCGGCCTCGACGCCGGCGCATTCGAGCGTTTTCCGCACGAGTTCTCCGGCGGCCAGCGCCAGCGCGTCGGCATCGCCCGCGCCCTGATGTTCAAGCCCAAGCTTCTCGTGGCCGACGAGGCGGTGTCCGCGCTCGACGTGTCGATCCAGGCGCAGATCCTGAAGCTGCTGGACCAGATCCAGCGCGAGACGGGCGTTTCCATGATCTTCATTACCCACGACCTGCGCGTCGCGAGCCAGATCTGCGACGAGATCGCCGTGATGCAGAAGGGCTCGATCGTCGAGCAGGGCCCGCCCTCGCAGATCTTCCTCAATCCCCGATCGGCCTACACGCGCGAGCTCGTGGCAGCGATTCCGGGCGACAAGCCGGCGGACGGCAGCTCCGCCGTCCTGAACTGATGCCGCGCCACCGATACCCATACCTTCAACCCGACACTGAAATGGAGACGACGTCATGACGGATACGACCATCCCCAAGTCCGGCCTTTCGCGCCGCGACGCCCTTCGCCTCATGGCGGCAGGCGGACTTGCCACCTTCGTCGCTCCCCAATTCGGGGCGGGCGTCGCCTTCGCGCAGGACGGCGCGGCGCCCAAGGGCCGCATCGTGGTCGGCATGTCGCAGGAGCCGACCGTCTTCAACCCGCTGATGGTCCATAACGAGGTCGACGACGCGGTGGCTTTCTCGGTTTTCGATGCACTGTTCCGCATCGACCCGCAGGGCCAGATCCAACCCAATCTTGCCGCCGAGGTGCCGACGACCGAGAATGGCGGCATTTCGGCCGACGGCCTGTCCTGGCGCGTCCGTCTGCGCGACGACGTCAAGTGGCACGACGGCACGCCCTTCACGGCCGAGGACGTCAAGTACACGCTCGAACTGATCGTCGATCCGAAGTTCCGCGCCTGGCGCACGGGCGGCCACGCCCTGGTGCGCGACCTTACGGTGGTCTCTCCGACGGAGATCACCTGGCGCATGGAGAGCCCCTTCGCGCCCTATCTCGCCTTCCTCGCCGAGACCTTCATCGTGCCCAGGCACATCCTGGAACAGGCAGAAGACCCGAACGCGGCGCCCTTCAACCAGGCTCCGGTCGGGACAGGTGCGTTCAAATGGAGCCAGCGCGTGGCCGGCGACCGCATCGAACTCGTCGCCAACGAGGACTATTTCGGCGAAGGCCCGTTCATCGAGCAGCTCATTTTCAAGTATATCCCCGACATGACGGTGCTCTACACCCAGTTCCAGAGCGGCGACATCGATCTGGTGGATCAGGCCTACATCACCGCGGACCACTACGAGGAAGCCAAGACCCTTCCGGATCGTGTCGTATCGCTGGAATCCAGCTCGTCGATCGAGGGCATCTTCTTCAACCTCGAGCGGCCGCAGTTCAAGGATCCGGCGGTCCGCAAGGCGCTCTATGCCGCGCTCGACCGCAAGGCGATCATCGACAGCATCTACTATGGCGTCGGCACGGTCACCGAGAGCTTCATGCCGCCGCGCTCTCCCTATTATGACGCCAACCTGCCGGTTCAGGAATTCGACCTCGAAGGCGCGCGCAAGATGCTCGACGACGCCGGCTGGGTTCCCGGAGCGGACGGCATCCGCGCCAAGGACGGCGTACGCCTGTCCTTTGCCAACTCCACGACCGCGGGCAACCACCTTCGCGAGCAGGTGCAGCAGTACATCCAGCAGGTCTACCGCGAAATCGGCGTAGAGATGACGATCTCCAACCTGCCGGCGGCCGTCATGTGGGGCGACTTCTGGACCCGGTCCCAGTTCGATACCGGCATTTCCGGCGTCGTCTTCCTGATCGCCTCCGACCCGGACGTCACCAACCGTTTCGCCTCCACCTCCAGCCTCGCCAAGGGCGGCAAGGGGTCGAACGTGATGCAGTACGCCAACCCGAAGGTGGACGAACTCCTCGAGAAGGGCCGCAGCAGTTTCGACATCGAGGAGCGCAAGGCGGTTTATACCGAGGTGCAGCAGATCGTCCGCGAGGACCTGCCGTTCATGCCGCTCTTCGCCTACACCAACGTCCTGGGCCGCAAGGCCGGGCTGGAGGGCTTCGTCTTCAATTCCAACACGCGCACGGCCTCCTCGCACGCCGCCGCCTGGTACTGGAAGGACTGAGCCTAAGCCATTCCCCACTCCCCTCCGCCGGACATCGGCGGAGGGGTTCTCCCGCGGCACCGTCATCAAGGGGCGAAAGCTGAATGCACGGCTTCCTACTCAAACGGCTTCTGCAGAGCCTCGTCCTGCTTGTCATCGTATCGGTGATCGGCTTCTTCGTGCTCAACCTTCTGCCCGGCGGCCCCCTGGCCCAGTTCGGGCTCGACTCCAGCATGACGCAGGAGGACATCGCACGTCTGTCCGCCCAGCTCGGATTGGACCGGCCGCTTTATGTCCAGTATTTCGACTGGGCCTGGCGGCTTCTGCAGGGCGACTGGGGCCACTCGTTCCGGGACGGGAACCCGGTTCTGGAGGTCATAGCGCGCCACCTTTGGGCAACGTTTCTGCTGATGGGCTCATCCACGGTCATCGCGGTGGCTGTCGGCGCATGGATCGGCATCCGCAGCGCAACGCACCGCGGCTCGACGTTCGATTACGTATCCACCGTCGGCGCGATGGTGGCACTGTCGATCCCGACATTCTGGTTCGGCCTCGTCGGCATCTACGTTTTCTCTTTGAAGCTCGGCTGGCTCCCGGCCGGCAACATGTACACGGTCGGCGACGAAACGGTCCTCGACTATCTCCACCACCTCATCCTGCCCAGCATCGTGCTGGCCCTCGTGCATGTCGCCGTCTGGAGCCGCTACATGCGCTCGGCGACGCTCGATGTCATCAACCAGGACTTCGTCAAGACAGCGCGCGCCAAGGGCCTGTCCGAGCGGCGCATCCTGATGAAGCACGTCGTCGGCAACGCCCTCCTGCCCATGGTGACGCTTGCCGGCATCCAGTTGCCCAGCGTCCTGACCGGCGCACTCGTGACCGAAACGGTGTTCACCTGGCCGGGCATGGGGCGCCTTTTCCTGGATAGCCTCGGCTACAGCGACTACCCGGTGGTGATGGGCCTTCTGATGTTCTCGGCGATCCTCGTGATCGTGAGCAACCTCCTGGCCGACATCGCCGTCGCCTTCATCGATCCCCGCATTCGTCTGGCCTGAGCCATGTCATCCATCGCCCGAGACAGGGAGTCAGCCACCATGACCACCGTCACTGCTTCCCCCGCCCGGCGTGAGCGCTGGTGGAACAGCCGCACAATGCACCGCTTCATGTGCAACAACCTCGCCTTGTTCGGGGTAGCGATGATCACGGTTCTGGTGCTGGCCTGCGTGTTCGGCCCGCATCTCCTGCCCTACACATCGCTCAACATCGACCTGCGCGCGCGCTTCGCGCCGCCCTTCACCGGCCAGCACTATCTCGGCACGGACCCGCTCGGGCGAGACATCGCCGCGCGCCTTCTGGAAGCCGGGCGTATTTCGCTTTCCGTCGGCTTCTCGGCCATGCTTCTGTCCACGATCATCGGAACGCTGGTCGGCGTCATCGCCGGCTATCGCGGCGGCTGGGTCGGCACGATCCTGATGCGCACCGTGGACGGGTTCCTGTCCTTCCCCTCCATCTTCCTCGTACTGGCGCTGGCCGCCGCGCTGAAACCCAGCGCCATGATGATCACGGTCGTCATCGCTCTCACGAGCTGGATGGAAGTGGCGCGCATCGTCGAGACGGAAGTGCGCTCGCTGCGCGAGCGCGAGTTTGTCCAGGCGGGGCGGATGCTGGGCCTCAGCGGCGCGCACATCATGTTCCGGGAGATTCTGCCAAACGCCATCGGCCCGATCATCGTGGCGGCAACGCTGACCGTCGCGCGCGCCATCCTGATGGAGGCCTATATCAGCTTCCTGGGCTACGGCATCCAGCCGCCCCTGCCCTCCTGGGGCAACATGCTGAACGGCGCGCAGCAATATCTCGGCAGCGCGCCCTGGCTTGCCATCATCCCGGGTGCGGCCATCACCATCGCGGTCGCGAGCTTCAACTTCATCGGCGACGGCCTGCGCGACGCCTTCGACGTGCGTGGCGACCACAAGTAGGACACCACGAACCAAAGCATGGCGCGCGGCGGCAGCATCGCGCCATCCCATCCCCCGCAAGTCGGTCGCCACCGCGACACCCACAGCCGAAAGACACATTCCCATGCGCATCGTCGTGAACCGCCTGAAGGACAGCCCCGACCTTGTCGAGAAGGTCGACGTCGTCGTGATCGGCGCCGGCATCGTCGGCTCTTCCACGGCCTACGAGCTGGCGCGCAAGGGCTTGTCCGTCGCCCTGATCGAGAAGGGCATCGTGGCTGGCGAGCAGTCGGGTCGCAACTGGGGCTGGGTGCGCGCGCAGAACCGCGACCTGCACGAACTGCCGCTCGCCATGTACAGCATGCGGCGCTGGGGCGAACTCGACGAGGAGATCGGCGCCGACCTCGGCTTCCGCCGCAGCGGCTGCCTGTACGTCACCAGGGACCCTGCCGAGCTGGCGCGCTGGGAGGCCTGGAACGCCAAGGCACGGGCCATGGGCTTCAGGAACGAGAGCCTGACCCAGGCGCAGGCGCAGGAGCGCATGAAGGGCAGCACCACGCGTTGGGCGGGCGGGCTATGGTCGCCGACCGACGGGCGCGCCGAGCCCGGCATGGCCGCACCGGCCATAGCAGCAGGGGCTCAGGCGCTCGGCGCCTTCCTCTATCAGAACTGCGCGGTCCGCGGTCTCGACATCGCCAATGGAGAGGTGCAGGGGGTCTGGACAGAGCGTGGCCTGATCCGCTGCGATGCGGCGGTCCTGGCAGGCGGCGCGTGGAGCTCTCGCTTCCTGCGCCGCCACGGCATCGACCTGCCCGTCGCCAATATCGAGGGGACCGCCCTGCGCACCACGCCGGCGCCGGAAGTCGTCGAGGCGGGCTGCGTGACGGGCGCGGGCTATGCGCTGCGCCGACGCCTGGACGGCGGCTACACGATCTCGGTGCCGGGGCACGGCGTGGTCAACCTTGCGCCGCAGGGCATCCGCTACGCCGCCAAGTTCCGCGAGATGATGAAAGCCAAGATTGCCAAGAAGCTCAAATACAAGCTCAGCAGTCGGTTCTTCAACGGCCCCGACGCGTGGGGCAGCTGGGACTTCGACAAGATTTCGCCCTTCGAAAAGATCCGCATCATGGACCCGGCGCCGCAGCAGGATCTGGTGGACGAGGCCATTCGTGCGCTCGTCGCCGACTTTCCCATCTTCAAGGGCATCGGCGTTGCGGGGGCCTGGGCGGGTCTGATCGACACGTCGCCCGACCTGGTACCCGTCGTCGGCAATCCATCCGAAATCCGCGGCCTGACGGTTGCTACCGGGTTCAGCGGCCATGGCTTCGCGCTCGGGCCCGGCGCCGGACGGTTGGCGAGCGAGCTTGCGACCAACGACACGCCGTTCGTCGAAATCGATGCCTATCGGGTGAACCGCTTCACCGACGGCTCGGCCATCAAGCGGCCGGACATGATGTGATGCAGCGCGCATCGCGATGCACCAGGTGTCCCGCGCGGCACCGTTGCGGCCAACAGGCCACAAATGGTATCGGATGGTGCCCCTTTGCCGGAGCGTACGCAAGGCGCGGACGGCTTCGGGAACCGTCCGGAAATTCGATGCCGAAGATCGGTCCCACGAGCAGACCTGCGGGCGAGAAGGATTCCTCTCGATGCAAGAATCGGTGCACCTGAAGTCCTTCGAACTCTTCGTGCAGGACATCGCCGGTGTCGACGTGGGCCTCCTGCACGCGCTGTCGCTCAGCGTCGGCTGGTCGCATCGTCCGAAGGACTGGGAGTTCCTGCGGCGGATCGGCAAGGGGATCGTCGCCGTGGACGGCATCGGGCGGGTGTTCGGCAGCGCGATGTGGTTTCCACACGGCGAGGACTTCGCCACGATCGGCCTGGTCATCACGACGCCGCGCCTCCAGGCGCAGGGCAATGGGCGCTGGCTGATGGATCACGTGCTTACGCAATGCGGGTCGCGCAACCTCAGCCTGAACGCGACCAAGCCCGCCTACCTCCTCTACCATTCGCTCGGCTTCGTCACCGAAGGAACGGTCCATCTGTATCAAGGGCAGATGCCGGCCATGCCGGCCGCGCGGCTTGAACTGGAAGGCAAGATCGACGCGCTTGCGCCGCATGCACTGGCCGAAATCGCTGCCCTCGACACGCAGGCCTTCGGCGCCGACCGCATGGCGCATCTGGCGGCACTGGCTGAAACCGCCACGATCCACGTGCTGCGGCGCGCCGGCGCTATCGTCGGCTATTCGATGTGCCGGGCGTTTGGGCGGGGTCATGTGATCGGACCGATTGTGGCAGTCAGCGAAAACGACGCCATCCATCTGGCGGCCGCGCACATGGATGGACTTGGCGGCCGCCACGTGCGCGTCGATACACGCTCCGAGGGCCCGTTTGCCGATTTCCTGCGCCGCAGCGGGTTGTCGGCCATCGAGACCGTCACCACCATGTCGAAGGGCCGCCGCGTTCTGACGTCCGAAGCCGGCCAGCCAATTATTTTCGGCCTTGCGGGCCACGCTCTGAACTGAGGAAAGGCGATGCGGCCTCGCCGCTTCGCCTTATCCTGCCGTCAATCGCGCATGGCGGCGCGCACGTCCGGATCGTCGAGCGTCTGGTCCAGCGTGGCGCGGGTCCGCTCGACGATGGCGTCGATGTCGTCGTCCGTGCAGCAGAGCGGCGGGGCGTAGCCGAGGATACCGGTCGGGAAGGCGCGCACGACGAGGCCGTTGTCCCAGGCGCGGTCGAAAATGCGGCGCGCCGGCTCGGCGGTGGCCGGAAGTGGCGTCTTGCGCTCCTTGTCGGTGACGAGTTCCACCGCCGCCAGCATGCCCCGGCCGCGAACCTCGCCGACCAGCGGATGATCGGCAAGACTACGAAGCCCCAACATCAGCCGCTGTCCCGCCCGGCGGCCATTGTCCAGGAGGCCGTCCTCATAAAGTTCGAGGCAGGCGAGGCCGACGGCCGCACTGACCGGGTGGGCGGAATAGGTGTAGCCATGGCCGACGGCCGCGGCTCCTGCTCCGTCCGCAATCGTATTGTAGACCTTATCCGACAGGAACACCGCGCCCATCGGAGAGTAGCCGGAGGTCAAGCCCTTGGCCACCGTCATGAGATCGGGCACCACGCCCTCCTCCTCGCAGGCGAAGAGCGGGCCGGTGCGTCCGAAGCCCGTGATCACCTCATCGGCGACGAACAGTATGTCGAGCTCGCGGCAGGTGTCGCGCATGGCCTTGACCCACCCGTTGGGCGGCACGAGCACCCCGCCCGAGCCCTGGATCGGCTCGACGTAGAAGGCGGCGACCCGCTCCGCGCCGAGTTCCTCGACCTTGGCCCGCAGCGCCGCCACAGAGGCGTCGATGATCGCCCGCGCCTCGGTGCCAACCGGGTTGCGGTAGCTGTAGTGCGTCGGGATCGTGTGTTGCCAATCGAAGGGCAGGCCGAAACCGGCGTGGAAGACGGGCAGCGCCGTCAGGCCCGCGCCGACCGTCGAGGAACCGTGGTAACCGCTCATCACCGAGATGAACTGATCCTTTTCCGGCTTGCCGAGCGAATGGTGGTAGTAGCGGATGAACCGCACGGTGGAATCGACCGCGTCGGAGCCGCCGAGCGTGAAGTAGACGTGGTTGAGATCGCCCGGCGCGCGGTCGGCCAGCTCCGAAGCGAGCCGGATCGCCGGCTCCGAGCCCAGTCCGAAGTAGCCCGTCGCATAAGGCAGCTCGCGTAGCTGACGCGCGGCGGCCTCGATGATCCTGTCCTGCCCGTAGCCGGCATTGACGCACCAGAGGCCCGCGAAGCCGTCGACCAGTTCGTGGCCGGCTGCGTCGCGGACGCGCGCCCCCTTGCCGGATGCGAGCACCCTGACGCCGGCCTTCTCGTGCCCGCGGTACGAGGCGACCGGATGGATAAGATGGGCGCGGTCGAGTTCGACCAGCGAATTTAGCAGCATGTCAAACTCCTTTGACCGGGCAGGCGCCGTAGCGTGCTGGCCGGGCCGTCGATGCGTGAGGCGCCCTCAAGCGCTCTGGCGGATGCCGCCCATGTGGAGGGTTTTCACTTCCAGATATTCCTCGATCCCGAGATGCGACCCTTCGCGTCCGAGGCCCGACTGCTTGACCCCGCCGAACGGGGCGACCTCGGTCGAGATCAGGCCGGTATTGAGGCCGACCATGCCGAACTCCAGCGCCTCGCCGACGCGCCAGGCGCGCGACAGCCCTTCGGTGAAGAAATAGGCGGCCAGGCCGAAGGGTGTGCCGTTGGCGATGGCGATGGCCTCTTCTTCCCGCTCGAAGCGGAACAGCGGAGCGACCGGTCCGAATGTCTCCTCCGAGGCCAGCAGCATGTCGGTGGTCGCCTCGCCGATCACGACGGGCCGGGCATATTGCGCGCCCTCTGCCAGATTGGCGCCTTCGGCCAGGATCCGGCCGCCCTTGGCTTTCGCGTCCGCCACATGGCGGTCGATCTTCTCGATTGCCGCCATGTTGATCATCGGGCCGATGGAGACCCCCTCCTGCGTCCCCGGCCCGACCGTCAGCGCCCGCACGCGGGCTGCCAGCTTTTCGGCGAAAGCATCGTAGATGCCCGACTGCACGAGGATGCGATTGGCGCAGACGCAGGTCTGCCCGCCGTTGCGGAACTTGGAGGTCATGACGCCCTCGATCGCAAGATCGAGATCGGCATCGTCGAACACGATGAAGGGGGCGTTGCCGCCGAGTTCCAGGCTGAGGCGCTTGATCTGGTCGGCCGCACCCCGCATCAGAAGCGCACCGACGCGGGTCGATCCCGTGAACGAGATCTTGCGGACAGCCTCGCTTTCCATGAGGGCCTTGCCGATGCCCGCCGGCATGCCGGTGACGATGTTGATGACGCCGGCCGGAATGCCCGCCCGCTCGGCCAGCACCCCGAGGGCAAGTGCGGAATAGGGCGTGAATTCCGAAGGCTTGATGACGACGGTGCAGCCGGCAGCCAGCGCCGGGGCAACCTTCCGCGTGATCATCGCGGTCGGGAAGTTCCACGGCGTGATAATGCCGCAAACGCCGACAGCCTCCTTGAGGACGACGATGCGCCGGTCGGGCGTCGGCGAAGGGATCGTCGCCCCGTTGATGCGCCGCGCCTCCTCCGCGAACCATTTGACGAAGCTGGCGCCGTAGCGGATCTCTCCCTGCGCCTCGCCGAGCGGCTTGCCCTGTTCCCAGGTCAGGATGCGGGCCAGGTCTTCCTCATGCTCGACCATGAGCGCAAACCACGTGTCGAGAAGCGCGGCGCGCTCGGCGTGGGTGCGGCGCTTCCAAAGTTTGAAAGCGCGCTCCGCCGCCTCGATCGCGGCCAGCGTTTCCGCCTCTCCCATGTCGGGCACAGTGCCGATGGCGCTCTGGACGGCAGGGTCGACCACCTCGATCGTCGCGCCGGAGCGCGCGTCCTGCCAGCGCCCGTCGATAAAGCCCTGGAAACGCAAGAGGTCCTTGTCGGTAAGCTGCATGGTCGCTTCTCCTTCCATCATGCCAGGGCGTCGAGGACGGCCTTGGTGATCGTGTCTGTCCTGTCCTGTCCCGGCCGTGTGCCGATGCCCCGGGCGGTGGCCGCCTCGACCGCTTCCACGACACTGGCGGCGGCCTCCCGCTCGCCCAGGTGCTCCAGCATCATCGCCCCGGACCAGACCGCGGCGATTGGGTTGGCGATGCCCAGATGCGCGATGTCGGGCGCCGAGCCGTGCACCGGCTCGAACATCGAGGGGGCGCTGCGGTCGGGGTTGATGTTGGCCGAGGCCGCGAAGCCGAGCCCCCCCTGGATCGCCGCGCCGAGGTCGGTGAGGATGTCGCCGAAGAGGTTGGAGGCGACGACCACGTCGAGGCTTTCGGGTGCCATCACCATGCGCGCGGCCATGGCGTCGATGTGGTAGGATGTTGCCTCGACGTCCGGATAGTCCCTGGCCACGAGCCTCGTCATCTCGTCCCAGAACACCATCGAGTGCTTCTGGGCGTTTGACTTGGTCACCGATGCCAGCTTGCCGCGCCGTGCCCTGGCCTGTTCGAAGCCGAAACGCAGGATGCGCTCGACCCCGGTGCGGGTAAAGATCGAGGTCTCTACCGCCACCTCGTCGGGCGTGCCGACATGAACGCGCCCGCCGGCACCGGAATACTCACCCTCGGTGTTCTCGCGGATGCACAGTATGTCGAAATTCGTCGTACGCAGCGGCCCCTCGACGCCCGGAAGAAGTCGGTGCGGGCGGATGTTGGCGTACTGCCTGAAAGCCTTGCGGATCGGCAGCAGAAGCCCGTGCAGCGAGACGGAGTCGGGCACCTCGGCCGGCCAGCCGACCGCACCCAGGAAAATCGCGTCGAAGGGGCGCAGCGTCTCGATGCCGTCCGCCGGCATCATCGCGCCAGTCTGCCGATAGAACGCGCAGGACCAGGGAAACCGCGTAGCCCTGAGCGTGAAGCCGTGACGCGAGGCGGCGCGCTGGAGCACGTCCCAGGCGGCGTCGATGACCGCCGTGCCGATGCCATCGCCGGGAATGAGCGCGATAGAGAAGGTCTTCATGAATGTCCTCACGCGGTGGGCGGCAGCAGCGCGCGATGGCGCGCGCTTGCCCGGACCGTCAGGCGTAGACGCAGACGTAAATCTTGCGAACCGTCTCGATCGTGCGCCAGATTCCGACGAAGCCCGGCTTCATCACGAAGCTGTCGCCCGCCCTGAAGGTGTAGGTCGGCCCGTCCTTTTCCTCGATTTCGACGTGGCCGGCGAGAAGGTGGCAGAACTCGAAGGTCGTGCCCTTGATCGAATGGGTCTCGCCGGGCGTCGCTTCCCACACGCCTGTCTTGATCGCCTCGCCGTTGGAATCGTCCTGCGCCCAGGTCTTGAAGGTCGGGGAGCCCGAGATCAGCCGCTCGGGAAGCGGCACGCCGGGCTTCGGCTCGAAGGAGGGGTTGGTATCGATCGGAACGATAAGCGACATGGGTGGTCTCCTGAGGTTGAGGGTGGTCTGACGCTCGGCGCGTGTCAGTAGCCGCGGGCGCGGTCGACGAGGCCGACCATGGGCCGGCCATCGCGATGGCGTCGAAGATTGTCGATCACGGCGCGGGCGGCCGTGTCGGCCTGGGTCACGCTCGCCACGTGCGGGGTGATCAGCACCTTCGGGTGACGCCAGAGCGGGTGGCCGGCGGGCAATGGTTCGGGGTCGGTGACGTCGAGGATGGCCGCAGAAAGCTGTCCGTCGTCCAGCGCGGACACGAGCGCCTGAGCGTCGAGTTGCGGACCGCGCCCTGTATGGACCAGCGCCGCCCCGCGCGGCAGGCGGGCGAAGAGCTGACCGTTCAGGAAGCCGCGCGTATCGTCCGTCAGCGGCAGGAGGCAGACGAGGATGTCGGTGCGCGCCAGGAAATCCGGGAGCTGGTCGGGGCCGTGGAAGCTTTCGACGCCGGCAACCGCGCGCGGCGAGCGGCTCCAGCCGGCGAGCGGAAAGCCGAATGGCATCAGCCGTTCCATCGCCGCCTGGGCCAGCATCCCCTGCCCCAGAAACCCGATGCGACGCCCGCTCGCCTGCCGAGATGGCAAGGCACTCCAGAGCTCCTCGCGCTGCTGGCCGAGATAGGCAGGAAGGTCGCGGTGCAGCGCCAGTACGGCCATCGTGACATATTCCTGCATCATGCGGATGATGCCGTCCTCGACCATCCGCACCAGTGCGACATGCGCCGGCAGGCCGGCCGTATCGAACTGGTCGACACCGGCGCCTATGGAAAAGACGACCTCCAGGTTCCGGTAGCGGGCAAGGTCCGCCGGGAGCGTCCAGGTGATGAGGTAGCGCACGTCGTCCGGCCGGACGGCGGCGGCATCCGTCGCGAAGTCGACATCGGGCATGTCCGCGGCGAAGGCTGGGCCGAACACGGCCGCGCGCTCGGCGGTCGAGTTGAACAGGAATACGGGCCGGTCGGTCATCCGCGGAGCCTTTCTCCAAGCGCGAGGATCAGCCCGAGACATTCGTCCAGCTCGCCGCGCGTAATGTATTCATCGGGCCGGTGGGCGCGGGCGATATCGCCCGGCCCGCAGATGACGGCGTCATGGCCCGCCGCCTGGAACAGGCCCGCCTCCGTACCATAGCTCACCGCC
Organism: Aureimonas altamirensis; assembly: GCF_001463885.1. Taxonomy (GTDB): domain Bacteria; phylum Pseudomonadota; class Alphaproteobacteria; order Rhizobiales; family Rhizobiaceae; genus Aureimonas; species Aureimonas altamirensis. The sequence goes on from NZ_BBWQ01000024.1 coordinate 95,369, forward strand.
TCGCACGGGGGCCGGCCGGTCAGCCCGGTCATCAGCGCCGCCAGCGCGCTGTCGTGCGATAGCGCCAACGCGGGATAGGCGGCGAGTTCGTCCCAGCGGGCCACGAAGCCCCTTGCCTCAAGCGCCACCAGGCGCGCACGCACGGGCTCCAGGCCCCCGCGAGGGTCTACCCCGGCGATGGCGCGGACCTCGATCTCGGCCGTGCAGCGGTCCGGGATCACGTTCAGTGCCCGGCCGCCGGACACGACGCCCACCTGAAGCGTCGAGTAGGGTGGCGCGAAGCGGGTATCGAACGGCCCGCCTTCCAAGGCGCGTCCATGGGCCACGGCTTCGCCCAACACCTCGACCATCGCATGGACTGCGTTGAGCCCCTGGTCGGGCCGCGAGGAATGGCCCGAACGCCCTTCTACCTCCAGCCGTGCCGCTGCCTTGCCCTTATGGGCCAGGACAGCCTGAAGGCCGCTCGGCTCGCCGACGATGACGCCGAGCGGCGGGGCGCAGAGACGGGGCAGTTCGGCGATCATGTGCGGGACGCCCCGGCAGCCCGCTTCCTCGTCATAGGAGAAGGCCAGATGGAGAGGGCGCTCCAGTGCCGTGGCGGCCAGGACAGGAAGCGCGGCAAGCGCGCAGGCGAGAAAGCCTTTCATGTCGGTGGTGCCGCGCCCGTAGAGGCGATCGCCGTCCGGCCGCAGAATGAAGGGATCGGCGCTCCAGCCGTCTTCGCCTGCGGGCACCACGTCGGTATGGCCGGACAGGACATAGCCCGGCAGATCGGCCGGACCGATGGTCGCGAACAGGTTGGCGCGGTCGCCCTCGGGGCCGGGCAGCACGCGGACGGCAGCGCCATGCGAGCGGCAGTAGTCGGCGATCCAGTCCACGATAGGCGTATTGGGCGTGCCGACGACGGACGGAAAGGCAACCAGCCTTGCCAGGATGTCCTCGACCATGTCGGCGCCTCCGTTGCGAATGGCGCTGAGAGTAAGGAAACGAACCCGCCGTTCGTGCCGTAGATCCGGCAACTTCGGAAGATGATACCGAAAAGCACCCGATCTGCGGTAGAACCTTCGGCCTCTCCCGGATCACCCTACGGCATGAAGAACCAGGGGTGCGGAGCCCGCCCGCAGGCGGGAGGAAACCACGGCTCCCTTCCCTTAATGCAACGGGGCAGCGCCTTTGCCGCCCCGCTCGAAAAGCCAGCAGAAAAGCGGTAACGCCTCATGGAAACGGCTGCCATTCAGAATCGCGACCAGGCGGGCGACGAGGTCGCGATGGTTCCCTTCTCCGCTCGCCACCTGCCGGGCGCCCACAAGCTCTCACTCGACCTTCGCTGGCCCTACCGCCTCGATGATTGGGCCTTCGCCATCGAGCTTGGCCAGGGCTTTGTGCTGGAGCGGCAGGGCGAAGTCCTCGGAACGGCTGCCTGGTTTCCCTATGGCGACACCTGCGCGACGATCGGCATGATCATCGTGGCGGACGCGGTGCAGGGGCGCGGATACGGCGCCAGGCTCATGGACGCGCTGCTGGCGGCAGCCGGCCCGCGCACCATCCTTCTGAACGCGACGCCCGAAGGCCAGGCCCTGTATCTGCGGCGCGGCTTCCGTCCGGTCGGCACGATCCACCAGCACCAGGGCGTCGTGCCTGCAACCTTTAAAGCCGCCTCGACGGCGGACATCGTGCGCCCGATGGTGCCGGAGGATTTCGACGCGATGCTTCGTCGCGACCGGGAGGCGACGGGCTTCGAACGCCGGCCGCTTCTGGAGCGCCTTCTGGATGTCGGCGAGGCAGACGTGCTTCTGCGCGATGGCGAGGTCGCGGGCTATGCGGTGTCCCGTGTCTGGGGCCGCGGCCATGTCGTCGGGCCGGTCGTCGCGCCGACGCCACACGACGCGCGCCTTCTGATCGAGGTGGCCCTGTCGCGGCTGCAAGGGCGCTTCGTGCGCATCGACACGGACGTGGAAACGGGTCTTTCCCCCTGGCTCGCGGAGATTGGCTTGCTTCAGGTGAGCGACGCGCTGGTCATGGTTCTGGGCCAGATGCCGCCGACGGGACCGGCCCGCGTCTTCGCCCTGTCCAACCAGTCGCTCAACTAGGACGCCCGGTATGTCGCACGCCTCCCATCTCGCCGATCTGCCGACGCCCGCGCTTATCCTGGACACGGAGCGCCTCGACCGCAATCTCGACCGCCTTGCCAGGCGCATGGACGGGTTTGGCATAACGCTTCGCCCGCACATGAAGACGGCCAAATCGATCGACGTCGCGCGGCGCGCCTTCCGGAACGGGCCGGGTCCGATCACCGTCTCCACCCTTGCCGAAGCCGACTACTTCGCGGCGCACGGCTTTGTCGACATGACCTACGCCGTCGGCATCGCGCCCCACACGGCCGCGCGCGCCGCGCGGCTGCGCAGGGACGGCGTCGACATCAAGGTGCTGCTCGACACGGTTGCACAGGCGCAGATCCTCGGTAAGGCGGGCCGCGCCGCCGGCGTAAGCCCGAGCGCCTTCATCGAGATCGACTGCGACGGCCACCGCGGCGGTCTGCGGGTCGACGACCCCAAGCTCCTCGACGTGGCCTCCGCCATGAAGGTGGCGGGCGTTACGCTTGCGGGTGTCCTCACCCATGCGGGCGAGTCCTATGCGCTCGACACGCCGCAAGCTCTGGAGGCCGCCGCCGAAAACGAGCGGGCCGTCGCGGTGGATGCCGCCACCCGCCTGCGCGCGGCCGGCCACGACTGCCCGATCGTCAGCGTCGGTTCGACGCCGACCGCCCATTTCGCCCAGGCGCTCGACGGCGTCACGGAAATGCGGGCCGGCGTCTACATGTTCTTCGATCTGGTGATGCACGGCGTCGGGGTGTGCTCGACCAGCGATCTTGCGCTTTCGGTCCTGGCCACCGTCATCGGCGCCAAGCCCGAAAAGGGCTGGATCATGATCGACGCTGGCTGGATGGCCCTGTCACGCGACCGGGGCACGGCGGCCCAGCGCGTCGACCAGGGCTACGGCCTCGTCTGCGACCTCCAGGGGCGCCTCTATCCCGATCTCGTGGTGGTCGGCGCCAGCCAGGAGCATGGAACGCTCGCCATCCGCTCCGGCTCGAATGCGACGCTGCCCGACCTGCCTGTGGGCGCCAGGGTGCGCATCCTGCCAAACCATGCTTGCGCCACCGGCTCCCAGCACGAGCGCTATCACGTCGTCGCGGGCCCGGATGGCTCGGTGACGGCCGAGTGGCCGCGCATCCGCGGCTGGTAATATCCTTCTTCCTGCGATCGGATATGTCATGAAGCTCGCATCCTACTGGCTGGATACATCGACGCCCTTTGCAGGCGGCGCCACGGGGCCTGTCGAGGGAACCTACGACGTCGCCGTGATCGGCGGCGGGCTCACCGGCTCGTCTGCCGCTCTTGCGCTCGCCAGGAAAGGCGCCCGCGTCGTGCTTTTCGAAGCCGACATCATCGGCAGCGCGGCCTCGGGCCGCAACGGCGGCATGTGCAACAACGGCTTCGCCCAAGACTACGGGGCGATGTCCGAGCGGCTTGGACGCGAGGCCGCCAACACGCTCTACCGAGCCTTCGACGCGGGCGTCGACATGGTCGAGAAGCTGATCGCCGAGGAACGCATCGACTGCAACTTCGCCCGCGTCGGCAAGTTGAAGCTGGCCGCCAAGCCGGAGCACTACGACAAGCTGGCGCGCGCCCAGGAGCTGCTGGCAGCCAATGTCGACCCTGACACCGAGATGGTCTCGCGCGCCGGCCTTGCCGCCGAAGTCGGGACGGACCGCTATCATGGCGGCCTGATCTACAGGAAGAGCGCCACCATCCATATCGGCCGCTTCGTGCGCGGGCTGGCGGAAGCGGCGGCCCGCCACGGCGTCGATATCCACGAGCACACGCCGATGACGGGCCTGAAGCCCGCGCCGGGCGGCGGCCATGTCGTGGAAACGTCGAAGGGCAGTGTCAGGGCCGCCCAGGTGCTGCTGGCCAGCGGCATATCCCATGTCGGGCGCCCGCTCTCCTGGGTGCGGCGGCGCATCGTGCCGGTCGGCGCCTTCATCATCGTCACCGAGCCGCTGCCGCGGGACCTTCTTTCCAGGCTCATGCCCCGCCGGCGCAACTGCGTCGACACCAAGAACCTTGTGAACTACTTCCGCACCACGCCCGACAACCGCCTTCTTTTCGGTGGCCGGGCGCGGTTCGCCGTATCCAATCCCGCGTCCGACACCAAGAGCGGCGCCATCCTGAACGCCGCCCTGAACGACGTCTTTCCGGAGCTGCGCGACACCCGCATCGACTATTGCTGGGGCGGCATGGTGGACATGACGCGCGACCGGCTGCCCCGCGCCGGCGAGCGGAACGGCATCTATTACTCCATGGGCTACAGCGGCCACGGCACGCAGATGTCCACGCTGATGGGCACGATCATGGCCGATGTCATGGGCGGGCACGCGGAGAAGAACCCCTGGAAGGACTTCCGGTGGCCCGCCATTCCCGGTCATTTCGGCAAGCCCTGGTTTTTGCCCGTCCTCGGCGCCTACTACCGCATGAAGGACCGCTTCCAATGACCGATCCCGTACGTCATCTGGCACAGACGGGCCATCTCGATCGCTTCTACATCGATGGCGCCTGGGTAAAGCCGCTGGGGCGTGAGCGGGCCGAGGTCGTCGACCCCGCCACCGAAACCGTGATCGCCGAGATCCCGCTCGGCTCGATTTCCGACACCGATCACGCCGTGCAGGCTGCCCGCAGGGCGTTTCCCGGCTGGTCGCGCACCACGCCCAGCGAGCGCGCGGCCCTTCTTTCGCGCATCCATGCGCTGGTGCTGGAGCGGGCCGACCTGATTGCCTATGCGCTGAGTGCCGAGATGGGCGCGGCGATCACCTATGCCCGCCAGGCCCAGGTGCCGCTGGCAGCCGAACACATCCGCGTCGCGCGCGACAACCTTGCAACATTTCCCTTCGTCTCCCAGCGCGGCACGACGGCGATCTGCAAAGAGCCGATCGGTGTCTGCGCTCTGATCACACCCTGGAACTGGCCGCTTTACCAGATCACCGCAAAGGTCGGCCCGGCGCTTGCCGCCGGCTGCACGGTCGTCCTGAAGCCAAGCGAAATGTCGCCGCTCAGCGCGATCCTGTTTGCCGAGATCATGGAAGAGGCCGGCTGTCCGCCCGGCGTCTTCAATCTCGTCCATGGGTCCGGGCCGGTGGTCGGCGAAGCGCTTGCCTCGCACGACGCGGTGGACATGGTCTCCATCACCGGCTCGACCCGGGCAGGCGTACTGGTCGCCACGGCCGCCGCGCCCACCGTCAAGCGCGTGGCGCAGGAACTCGGTGGCAAGTCGCCCAACATCGTTCTGCCCGACGCCGACCTTGCGCATTGCGTGCCCCTCGGCGTGGCGGCAGGCATGCGCAATCTCGGCCAGTCCTGCAGCGCACCGACGCGCATGCTCGTCCCCCGGACGCGCCTTGCCGAAGTCGAGGCGCTGGCGGCAGAGACCGCCTCGTCCTTTATCGTCGGAATGCCGCTCGACGAGACGGTGACGCACGGGCCGATCGCCAACCGGGCACAGTACGAGCGTATCCAGACGATGATCGAGGCAGGCATCGCCGAGGGCGCGAAGCTGTTGACCGGCGGCACGGGACGGCCCGAGGGGCTTGCGGCCGGGCTCTTCGCCCGCCCGACCGTCTTCTCCGAAGTGCGGCGCGACATGGCCATCGCCCGGGAAGAGATCTTCGGCCCGGTCCTTGCGATCATGCCCTACGACACGGTGGAGGAGGCGGTCGAGATCGCCAACGACACCGTCTACGGCCTCGGCGCACATGTCCACGGGCGCAACCTGGACGCCGCGCGGGCGGTCGCTTTGCAGATCCGCGCCGGGCAGGTTCACATCAACGCGCCCGCCTGGGACCCACAGGCTCCCTTTGGCGGTTACAAGCGCTCTGGCAACGGGCGCGAATACGGACGCGAGGGTATGGAAGAATATCTCGAAACCAAGGCTATCCTTGGTTTCTACCCGCAACCGGACTGCGCCTCCGAAGCCACAGGTTGATGAGCGGCCATACCCAGATGAGGATGGTCAACACCGCAAGCGCACCGGCGATCGGCCGATCGACGAAGGCAAGCGGATTGCCATGTGACTTCATCATCGACGTCAGGAAGTTCTGCTCCAGCAGCGGACCAAGCACGATGCCGAGCACGAAGGGCGCCAGGGGTATGCGATTTGCTTCCATGAAGAAGCCGGCCACCCCGAAAGCCAAGGCAACACCCACGGCCGCGACGGTGTTTTCCATGGCGAAGGCACCGACCAGGCAGAAGACGAAGATGATTGGCATCAGAATGCCGAGCCGGACGGACAGCATCAGGCGGCTGAGCTTTATGGCTACCCAGCCGAGCGGGATCATCAGAAGGTTGGCCAAAAAGAAGATGCCGAAGATGGCATAGACCACGGAAGGGTTGTTCAGGAAGATCGTCGGCCCAGGGTTGATGCCCTTCATGAAGAGGACGCCGATGATGATGGCGGCGATGGCGTCACCGGGGATACCGAAGACGAGTGAGGGAATGAACCCACCGCTGACCGCCGCATTGTTGGCCGCGCCGGCCGCCGCAAGGCCCTCGCGCGAGCCACGGCCGAACTCCTGCGGCTTGCGCGAGAAGCGCTTGGCGAGCGAATAGGAAATCCATGCGGCGATATCGGCGCCGGCGCCGGGCAGGATACCCAGAAGCGTGCCAAGAACATTGCCCTGCGCGATGGCCCGGCGTTCTTCCCAGAGGATTTTCCCCTGCCCCTCGAAGACGCCCTTGATCTCGACCTGTTCAAGCTTGGCCCGTTGGACGCGCCGCGCATAGAACCGGAAGATTTCGGCAATGGCAAAGAGGCCGATCATGACCGGTACCAGCGACAGACCGCCGATCAGCGCGGTGCTGCCGAAGGTGAAGCGCGGCACGCCGCTGACAGGATCGATCCCGACGGTGGCCACCAACAGGCCGAGAGCGAGAGATATGACGCCCCGTGTACGAGAAGACTGGATCATGAATCCGGCTGTCGTCAGCCCAAGCAGGCAAAGCCAGAAATATTCGTAGGACGAAAAGCGCAGTGCGACCCGGGCCAGCGGGGGCGCCAGAGTGGCCAGGATCAAGGCTCCGAAAAGACCGCCGATGGCCGACGTCAACAGACAGATGCCCATGGCAACGTGCGCCTGTCCCTTCCGGGTCATGGCGAAGGCGTCGTTGGTATAGGCCGCCGATGCCGGCGTCCCGGGCATTCGCAACAGGACGGAGGGAATGTCTCCGGCGAACATCGCCATGGCGGACGCGGTAACCATCGCCGCGACGGCCGGAACAGGGTCCATGTAGAACGTCACGGGTACAAGGAGCGCAACCGCCATGGTGGCGGACAGCCCCGGCAGCGCTCCCATGAAGAGGCCGAATGTCGCGCTGGCCAGCATGACCAGAAGCACGAAGGGGTCGAAAAGAAGGGCCAGTCCGGCCAGGATGTTGCTCATCAGAGGTAACCTCCCAGCGGCGACATGACCCCGAGCGGCAGCGGCACGAGCAACAGTCGCGCGAAGATGAGGTAGATGACCAAAGCCCCGATGAGCGCGATGAGTGCGGACAGCCCGGTGCCGACCTTGCCCATTTTCAGAAGGATGAACAGGATGATCGCCGCCAGGACCGGGAAACCGACGATCCCGACAAGCATGATGTAGGCGATCGCCGCAAGCCCGACGACGCAGGGACGCCAGTAGCTCATGCCACTGGATTCTGAGTCATCGTCCTCGTCTTCGTATGCCGGCTCCGGAGCGTTCAGGGCGCACATGACCACGCCGGCAACGACGATGACGATGCTGAGGATCGTCGGGAAGAAGCCGGGTCCATAGGAGATCCGCGTCGCCGCCATGGGGGCCGGCAATTGTATTGACATAACCAGCAGGACGACGCCAAGGGCGGCAAAGCCCGCGCCGAGCATTCTATCAGTCATGCGATCAGCTCGAGTTTCGAGGAAAGGATCGGCCCCATCGGATACCGACCGACGGAGCCGCGTTTCAGGATCGACAGATCCTTGCCTATCGTCCCGACAGCGCGTCCAGGACCTTTCGCGTCTCGTCGAAATGTTCCGTTAGGAACTGGGTGAATGCGGCATGATCGAGATACGCGATCCCGAAGCCACGATCCTCCATGCCCTTGATGAACCTGTCCTGCTGCACAGCGTTCTCCACCGCGCCTTCGATCCGCTCGACAAGCGCCGGCTCCATACCTGCGGGCCCTGCGATACCGCGCCATGTGCCGCCGACATAGGACGTTCCGATGGCCTCTTCGACCGTGGGAACCGCGTCATCGATAGGCAGGCGCTTCTCGCTCATCACCGCGAGGGTCTTGACGACCCCGGCATCCTTGAGCGCCGTCGCCTCGGGAATGGAACAGAGCACGACGTCGATGCCGCCCGATGCCAGTTCCTGGAGGGCAGCCGACGACCCTTGTGCCGGGATGAGGTTCAACTTGGTGACGTCGACCCCTTCGCCAAGGAGCATGGCTACGAAGGGGATGTCCCAACTGGCATTGCAGGTGCCGCCGCAGGAGATGTTGAGGCTTCCCGGGTCTTCCTTGATCGCGGCGACCAGTGACGCAAGATCCTGGTAGTCCGAGCTGGCCGAGACGTGGATCGCGGATGGATCCGCGTTGAATTGCGCTATTGCGGTAAAATTCTCGGGCGTGAAGTTCGCTTGACCGAGAAGGGTGAACTGCGCGATCGGCGAAAGCTGGCCAAGGACGTAGCCGTCCGGAGCTGCCGCCGTGTAGGTCGTATAGCCGACGATCCCGGATGCCTGAGCCTGGTTTACCACCGGAAACGGCTGGCCGAGCGCCGCCTCCAGTTCGGCGGCGAGCAGGCGGAACGTGTAGTCGGATCCGCCTCCGGCTCCCGCAACGACCACAAGTTGCACCGGCCGTTCGGGCCAGTCCGCAGCCATGGCGATTGATGACGTCGTTCCTAGGAGCCCGGCGGCAACGAGTATGCTGGCAATCGATCTCTTCAAGGTTTCCTCCCCTTTGTGCGGTAAATCGAAGGCGCCCCCACCGTTGCGGAGGCGCCCGAACTGTCAGTGCGGTATGGCCTTGAGCGCCTCGGCGATCAGCGCCTTGCGCGCGTCGTCGGGTGCGCGCATCGGCGCGCGCGGATAGGCAAATGGCACGCCCTGCAGCGACTGCGCATATTTGATGTTTGCGGGCAGATCGTCCGTCAGGATCGCGTTCCAGAAGCGGAGCAGGCCGGCATGGAGGGTGCGGGCCTCGTCATGGGCGCCCGCCTTGACCAGATCCCACAGCTTGACGACGGCTTTCGGCGCGGCCGCGGGGTTGGCGGCGATGGTCCCGTGGACGCCCAGGACGAAGCTTGGATAGAGCAACGCGTCCACGGCCGTGAAGACAAGCTTGCCCTCTGGCAGGTCGAGCAGCAGATCGGCCGTCAACTTCAGGTCACCATTGGATTGCTTGACACCGATGACACCCGGAACCTCGCGCATGATCCGCCGCAGCAGCGCTGGGCGAAGATAGCACCAGGGGACCACGTTATAGATCAGGACGGGAAGCCCGCTTTCTTCCGAGATAGCCCGGAAATGATCGACCAGCGCATCATCCGACGGGTGGAAAACGTAATGCGGCGGCGTGACCTGCAGGGCAACGGCGCCGGCTTTCCGCGCCCGCCGCGAGCGTTCGACGGCCTGGCGGGTCGAGTTGATGATGATGCCGGCGATCAGCGGAACCCGTCCGCCAAGGGCTTCCTGCGATGTCTCGAGAAGCTTGTTCAATTCGTCGGCGTCGAGCGTATGGCCCTCTGCGGACGAGCCGCCGACGCAAACGCCATGGACGCCGGCTTCGACCATCCAGTCGATCTGGGGCTTCATCAGCTCGTACTGGATATCGCCCTCTGCATTAAAGGGCGTCGTGGTCGGGGGAATCACACCATAGAAAGCTTCGGACATAGTCTTCCTCTAAAATCGGACACTATGTCTGATTAATGGACATCTTGTTCACGGTCAATGACAAAGGCTGTCTGCGATCAGCGGCTTCCCTCGCCACCCAGCCGCATGGAGATGAGCCGCGCCTGCTGCTTCACGAGCTCGGCAAAGCCGGGAATCGTCTTGTCGTCGAAGCGTGCCTTGTCGCCGGTGACGCTGATGGCGGCGAAGATGCGTCCGCTTGCGTTCCAGATCGGCGCGGCAACGCAGCGCCGCCACTCCTCATATTCCATGTCGTCGATCGAGTAGCCGCGCTCCAGGGTCTTTCGCAGCTCTTGGCGCAGGGCCTCCGGGTCGGTGATGGAATGGGCGGTGAAAGCCGGCAGACCCTGGCTGATGACGCGCTCGACGACCGTGTCGCTTTGATGCGCCAGCACGGCCTTTCCCGTTGCGCTGCAATGGGCCGCAGCACTTTCAAGTGTAATGAGATTGTTCAACCCGCGGGAATCGTGCCGGCTTACCATGATGATGCCGTGCCCGTCGAAGACGCCCAGATGGACTGACAACCCGGTCTTGTTGGAGAGGGTGGTTATGCTTTCCGCCGCCTCGCGTTGAACGTCCATGTTGGCGAGCACGGTGTTTCCGAGCTCGAACAGCTTGAGGCCCAGACGGTACCGCTCCCTGTCCCGGTCCTGCTCCAGAAGGCCTAGAGTGCAGAGCGTTCTGACAAGCCTGTGCACGGTCGTGCGCGGCAGATCGATCCGCTTTGAGATCTGCAGGACGGACAGCGCCTTGTCGCTGCGCGAAAAGCACTCGAGCACCGCCATCATCTTGAAGTAGGACAGCATCTGCCCCGATGCTTCGCTGCGCCCCGTCTCGACCAAGGATTTTGGATCGCCCGTCAACTCTATCTCCCGATCGCTTCCATAATTCTCAAGACTGCCAGCATACCGGGATCGTCCTGCCCCTTGGAAGCATCCGCGAACATTCGGGCACGGCCGATCTTGTTGGGACGCCCCCGAAAGGCCTCGAGCGCATCGTGGGCGGCTGCTTGCGCCACCGCCCCCAATCCGGGCCCGTCACCGTGACCATCGACGGCCTGTGCAAGCGCATCGAGCGAATCAAGGACAGTCTTGTCACCCAGCGCGGCGCCACCGCGAGCCGCCATGGCATCGCGCGCGGACGAAAGGATCGCGCCGAGTTCGGACACAGGAAGCTCCGTTCGGCCCTTCGTGGCGCGTGCCGCCGTCATGAAAGCCGTCGCGATCAGCGTGCCGAGGCTGGAGCCCGTCGCGCCGGCCGTCGCCCGGGCATAGGCAGAAAACGTAGCGCCGAGCTCGGCGCCGTCTGCGGGCGCTTCCCTCTGGATGGCGCCAACGACGCGAGCCAGCATGGTGCCGGTGTCGCCGTCTCCCAGCCTGCTGTCGGCCCGGTTCAACTCAGCTTCGATGGCCGGCAGCGCGCGGGCGATATTGTCGACCGCCGCATGAACGGAATTGCTCGTCAGGACCATGGTTCAGACCTTCCAGAAGGGGCAATTGGCCGGCGCAGCAAGGAGGGGCTCCAACTCATCGTCGATCGCGATGAGGCTGATCGATGTCCCGGCCATTTCCATGGACGTCACGTAGTTGCCGACCATGGGCCGTCGGATCCGCATGCCTGCGGCCTCGATACGTTTGGCGACTTCGCCATAAAGGATGAAGAGTTCATCGAGCGGCGTGGCACCAAGCCCATTCACCAGTACGCCGACAGCCTGGCCTGGCACCTGGCCGAGTTCCGCGATCAACCGGTCCACCATCTCTTCGGCCAGCGCGTGTGCAGGCTTCAACTTGCCGCGCCAGATACCGGGCTCGCCGTGGATTCCCATTCCCATCTCGACCTCATCATCCTCGATGACGAAATTGGGCGCGGATGCCCCCGGCACATGGCATGAGCGCAGCGCCACCCCGATGGTGCGCGTATGGTCCACGGCCTTCTGCGCCAGGCGGGCAACCTCGTCGAGCTCGAGGCCGGCGGCTGCGGCGGCACCCGCAACCTTGTAGGCGTAGATCAGACCGGCAACGCCGCGGCGCTTGCCGGACTCTTCCAGCGGCGCACTGGCGATATCGTCGGTACCGAGTACCGTCCGGGTGCGGATCCCCTCGTCTTCCAGCATCTCGACGGCCATCGAAAAGTTCATCCGGTCGCCGCCGTAATTGCCGAACAGAACCAGCACACCTGCACCAGCGTCGGCCATTCGGATCGCATCGATGCAGGAGGCGAGATTCGGCCCCTCGAAGACGTTACCAACCGAGCACGTATCGAGAAGGCCCTCGCCAACATAGCCGGCGAAGAGCGGCAGATGTCCCGATCCGCCACCGGACGCGATACCCACTTTGGAAGGCGCCGGATCACCTGCGCGGCGGACGACCCGTCTACCTTCGCCTGCCAATACCATACCCGGATTGGCAGCCACCATTCCGGCAAGGGCGTCATCGACGTAGGTATCCGACGAATTGATAAGCTTCTTCATACCGAACTCCGATCGCATGGACGAACGCCATCCGTAGATGTTCGCTATTCGGACATCAAGTCTAACTTTTGCAATTGCCCTTGCTCTCGCAATGCCGAAATTCTGATTTGCTCCGGCAAAAAACGGCCTCGAAGGGATGGCATCCAAGTTGACGGCTTCAGCCGTCCGAAGTTCGGGACAGCCAGTCCCACGCGATTGCGGTCCTGGGTCGGTGACACGGCGGCGCTCTGCCGCCGGCCGCGACAGGGTAGAAAGGTTCGGGAGCAGGATGGACACGGTCCCCACACCGGAATCCGCAGGCTCAGGATGGGCAGAGGGCATGTCCCGCGCCCTTCCCGGAAAGCTGCTCGGATGCAGCGCCGGGCGCGGGTGGACATCCATACTCCTGCGCCGGTATCGCGAGCCGCTTACGGTCGAGGACCTCGAACTCGAGCCCTCCCGAAACGCCGTCATCGTGCTTGTGCGGCGCGGAACCTGCAAGATCGAAAGCCTTTCAGCGGGCCGTTGGAACCATGCCACCTTTCGGGCCGGCGATCTGGGAATGACCCCGCCCGGAGAGCATGACCGGCTCCGGTGGTATGGCGAGAAGCCGCACGAGACATTGCACCTTCATTTACCGCAGGAGATGCTGAACGGCGCGATTGCCTCAGCCGGCAACCGGCATGGGGAAAACTTGTCCTTTCCCAGTCGCCTGCGCATGAAGGACACCACCGTCGAAACCGCCATGATTGCCCTGGAAAGCGCCCTCGCCGACGGCGCTGACGAGCTCTACGCCGCCTCGGCGGGCCACTGGCTGGCATCCCATATCCTGTTCCGCCACGGCGCCACGCCGCTGTCGCCTGCACGGAGCGACGAGGGTGCGGCGACCCTGCGCCATGCGGACGCCTATATGCGCGCGCACCTTGCCGAACGGGTCACGCTCGATGACCTCGCGCGCGTTGCCGGCTGCGGCACCTTCCAGCTTATCCGGATCGCCAAGCGCAACTGGGGCGAAACGCCCTTGCAAAGGATGACGCGGCTGCGGATGGAACATGCCTGCATCCTGCTGGCCGGATCGCAAATGTCAGTCATTTCCATCGCCTTGGAATGCGGATACTCGAACCCCACCCATTTCGGTGTCGCCTTCCGCCGCAGGTACGGTGTGACGCCGCTAGGCTACCGGCACGAACGCACGGCCTGACCCGGCAATACCGCGATAGGCGTCCCGCAGGATCGCGAGAGACGCAGAGGCCTGCTTCGTTTCCAATGAACGCCCGCACCGACGCCCCCGTCGACAAGGACGTTCCCATGGATCCAGACAATCCCCGACCGTTCGACCCATCGTCCCCGCTTGTGCTCAATCGGCGCGACCTGATGGTCGGCACGGCAACCGCGGCTGTGGCCGGCACGCTCGCCACGCCGGGCGAGGCAGGCGCCGCGGCGAATGCCGCTGTGTCCGCCATGACGGATCTGTCGGTCACCATCAACGGCGTATCCCACAGAATTGCGCTCGACGTGCGCAGCTCGGCCCTGGACATGCTTCGCGAAGTCTTCGGGCTGACCGGTTCCAAAAAGGGCTGCGACCATGGCCAGTGCGGGGCCTGTACCGTTCATGTCGACGGGCGGCGTGTCGCGGCCTGCCTGACCCTGGCGGCGCAGCTCGAGGGCCGCGCGGTCACGACGATCGAGGGCATCGCCCCCGGCGACGGCCCACTCCACCCCATGCAGCAGGCCTTTATCGACAATGATGCCCTGCAGTGCGGCTATTGCACCCCCGGCCAGATCATGGCGGCCATTGCCTGCGTGAACGAAGGCAATGCCACCTCCTCCGAGAGGATCCGCGAATATATGAGCGGCAACATCTGCCGCTGCGGCGCCTATGCAGGTATCGTCGCAGCCATTCAGCAGGCCGCGCCGCAGATGCAGGAGGCCTGAGCGTTGCAACCTTTCGCCTATTCTCGTGCCGCCTCGAGCGCGGATGCGATCCGACGCCTGGCCGCCTCCGACGGCAGGGCGAAGCTCTTGTCCGGCGGGACGACGCTCTACGACCTGATGAAACTCGGGGCCGAACGACCCGATGCGATCATCGACATCAATGGCCTGTCGAATCTGGCTTTCATCGAAGCCCAAGACCCCGGCGGACTGCGTCTCGGTGCCCTTGCCAGGATGAGCGACGTCGCGGCCGACGCGGCCGTCCAGGCCAACTATCCCGCCATTGCGGAATCTCTTTCGCTTGCCGCATCGCAGCAATTGCGCAACATGGCGAGCCTTGGCGGAAACCTTTTGCAGCGAACGCGCTGCGCCTACTTCCGGGCCGGCGCTCCCTATGCCTGTAATAAACGCGTGTCGGGCAGCGGTTGCTCGGCAATCGACGGCATCGACAGGGGCCATGCCCTGCTCGGCGGCAGCCAGGACTGCCGGGCGGTCTATCCGGGAGACTTCGCCGTGGCGCTTGTGGCGTTCGACGCATCCGTCGAACTTGCCGGCCCAGGCGGGACAAGGCTTCTGCCCGTGGAAAGCCTTTACCGCGAGCCAGGCGATGCCCCGGACCGCGACACGATCATTGCCGCCGACGAACTCATCCTGGCAATTCACGTGCCCCCGGCCGCCTGGGCGGGACGCTCGACCTACCTGAAGATCCGGGATCGGAAGTCGTACGCCTTCGCCCTGGTTTCGGCCGCGGTCGCGCTGGATATCGCAGCCGACGGTACGGTGCGCGAGGCACGCATCGCGCTCGGTGGAGTCGCGACACGCCCGTGGCGCGCCCGATCGGCCGAAACGTTGCTTGCCGGGCGTCCGCTCGATCGCGCGGCAGCCTTGGCCGCCGGGGAGATGGCCTTTGCCGATGCGCGGCCCGGCCGACACAACGCCTTCAAGATCGAGCTCGGCCGGCAGACAGTCGCCGACGCGCTCATGACTGCGGCCGAAAGGAACGGATGATGACGGGACCCGGCTTCGCCCCGATCGCGCGTGTCGATGCGCAAGACAAGGTCCGCGGTCGCGCCATCTACGGCACCGACCGCGCGCTGCCGCGCATGGTTCATGCGGTACTGGCCACGGCGAAGATCGCGCGGGGGTCGATCCGGTCGATCGCAACCGATATGGCCCTTGCCGTTCCCGGCGTGCGCCTGATCCTGACCCATGAGGATATCGAAATCGTTGAACCTGCGCAGTTCATCCTGGCGGGACAGGGCTACGGGTTTCAAAGCATCCAGCCCTTGGCGACCCGAAAGATCGGGTACAAGGGCCAACCGGTCGCCGTGGTCGTGGCCGATACGCTCGAAGCGGCCATGCAAGCGGCCGACGCGCTGGATGTCATCTACGATACCGAAGCGTTCCAGGCGCTCATCGACGCAGCGTCGGACGAGGATATCGTCGCCCAACAAGGGTCGCCGCTGCCGCAGGAAGCGTTCGGCGACAAGATCGTCGGAGATGCGGATGCCGCGATCCATAGCGCGGCCGTGCAGGTCGACGCTTCCTATGTTTTCCACGCCCAGCATCAGAACCCGATCGAATTGATCTCGACCGTGGCGCATTGGCAGGGCGAGCGGCTGGTCGTCCACGAGGGGACGCAGAATGCCGGGGCCATCCAGCACGGGCTGGCCCGCCAGTTCGGCATCGACTCGGCCCTGGTGGAGATCATCTCTCCCCATGCCGGTGGCGGATTCGGGCAGAAGAACTCCATGCAGTCGCAGACTTTCCTTGCGGCGGTTGCGGCACGCCGTCTCGGCCGGCCGGTGAAGTTGGTCATGACCCGGGAGCAGATCTTCCATACGGCAAGCTTTCGGCCGGCAGCAAGGCATCGCGTGCGGCTCGGAGCAACCAGGGACGGCCATATCGTCGGAGCCGTCCACGAGGTGGACCAGCAGACATCGCGCCATGACCTGTTCGCCAGTTCGACGGCGAGTATCACCGCGAGGCTGCATGGCATCGCGAACTTCCGGGGCAGCGAACGACTCGTCCGGACCGATGTCCAGACTCCCGGTTACATGCGTGCGCCCTTCGAGCATTCCGGCACCTTTGCCTTCGAAACCGCGATCGACGAACTGGCCTACGCGCTGTCGAGCGACCCGGTCGCGCTGCGGCTGGCCAATGATGCGACGGCCGATCCGCTCACCGGACGTCCCTTCACCTCGCGGTTCCTGGCGCAATGCCTGACCATCGGCGCCGAACGCTTCGGCTGGTCGCGGCGACAGATGGCGGCCGGCTCCATGTCAGGGGAAAATGGCGAGCTGATCGGTTGGGGCGTTGCCTGCGGCGCCTACAAGGCGGCTGTCGCCCCGGCGATCGCCACGATCGAGGTGCATGCGGACGGTGCCGTCGTCGTCAGCGTATCCGGCCACGAGATGGGCCAGGGTTTGCGCACGGTGGTCGCCAACGTCGTGTCGCGGCGGCTGGGTATAGAGCCGGGCCGCGTGGACCTCGTGCTGGGCGAGACGCGTGGCGCGGCTCCGCACCTGACTGCGGGGTCGTGGGGCACGGCAACGGCGATCCCCGCAGTGGAAGCGGCCATGGATGCTCTGGACGAGGAGGTCCGCCGCATCGGCGCCGGGGCCGATGGGTCCGGCATCGACGCGGTGCTGCGCCGCGCCGGCATGACCCGGATTTCGTCGGAAGCGCGCAGCAAGGCCCCGGGTCAGCCCGACGCCGTCTATGAGCGGCTGGTGACGGGGCTTCCGGCCGCGTCCGGGCCCGTCTTCCCGGATTTCGTGGCCATGAGCTATATCGCCCATTTCATCGAGGTGCGGGTCGAACGGAGCACGCGCAGGATCAGCATTCCCAGGGTCGTCAGCGTTGCCGATTGCGGCCGTGTCGTCAGCCCGGTCACCGCCGCCAGCCAGGTTCGCGGCGGCGTCGTGGGCGGTATCGGCGGCACGCTGATGGAGATCAGCGAAGTCGATCCGCGCCATGGCGGCTTCCTGAACGCCGATCTTGCCGAGTACGTCGTGCCGGTGAACGCCGATATCGGCGACATCGAGGTCCATTTCGTGGACGAGCCCGACCCCACCCTCAACACGCTCGGAGCCAAGGGCCTTGGAGAAGTGGCCATGACCGGCGTCGGCGCGGCGATCGCAAACGCAATCCATCATGCCACGGGGCGGCGGCATCGCAGCCTGCCGATCCGCATCGAGGACATGCTCTGAGCTGCCGGGACGATCAGCTCAACCGCTCGTAATCGACTTCGAAGACGCCCATCTGCACAGCGCCTTTTTCCGCTTCCCAGACATCGAGAACATCATTCAAATATTGGCCGGAGGGTTCATCTTCAGGCCAGGATGCTTCAGCTTCCCAAACCAGATGACCATCCTGTTTGATGCGAACGATATAGCCTGCCAGTGCCATCACGACCTCCTTCGATAGGTCGCTAACGACTTTGGAAATCGGCTGGTTCGATGCCGGATTGTCGCACGGCTGCAGACCCGGAGCGATGACCGCATCGAAAAACAATGCACGACGGAGCTTACGCCGCCGATCTACATTCCATAGCAAGCGTCTTGTGAAACAGAAGGCAAAAGGATCGCGTGATGCATTCCATCTCCCATGCCGCAGCTATCGGCTCTGCAATCATGATGGCTATCGCGGCCGTGCCCGCACACGCGCAATCCTCCTCGACGTGCGATCAGTATGGGGGGTACGAAGCGGAAAACTGCCTGAATGATGCCCTTGCGACCGCCAATGATGCGTTGAACGCAGCCTACCAGCAGGCCGAGGCTTTTATTGCCGGTGATCCGGATACGGCTGCTGCGGACAAGGCCACCTGGAAGAACGACCTGATCGCCGCCGAACGCGCCTGGGTTGCCTACCGCGATGCGAACTGCAAGTTCGAGCTTATCGGCGCCGAGTGGCACAATGGCAGTGGCACCACTGCGGCACAGCAGGATTGCGTGCTGACGATGACGACGCAGCGCACGAGCGAGTTGACCGAGAGATACAGCGCGAAGTGATTGGTGTCATGCCAGCAGGCTTTCATCGGACAGGTCCAGCTCGTGTGCATGGTGCCAGTCATGATCGAACACGGTTATCAGCCGGTCCAGGACGTGCTTGCCGTCCGTCTCGATCGCAAGCTCTCTGCGGCTGTCGAAGCTGCCCGGCGCAAGGTTGATCGAACCGACGATAGCCCGCGAGCCATCTGCGACCAGCACCTTCCCATGCAGTTTCAGATGACGCAGTTGCCGGACCTTTGCGCCGACATCCTGCAGTATGCGCAAGCCGCCCACGGCCTCGACGAGTTGCTGAGCCTTCAGCTTGTGCGGCGGCTTCGCCATGATATGAACCTGCACGCCCCGCTGGACGGCCCGCACGATCCGCTCGATGATGACCATGTCCTGATAGCGCTCGTTCTGCACCCAAAGAGAGTGTTTGGCGCCGTCGATGAAGGCGGCCAATCGCGCACGCCCGTTGTTCGGGCACCAGATCAGGCTTGAATTGTGTGCCGGCTCGAAGGGTTCACGCGCCCAGTCGCACTCGAAGCACTGGACCATTTCGGACACTTCCGAATGATCCCTGGTCGAGACCACATAGTCGCGCGTTTCGGTCAGGTTTCGATCGTCCCAGTTCAGCGATTTCACGAACCCGATCTCGCTGTCGATCACCATCGATTTCTGGTGCGTCAGGGCAAAGTCCGGGCTGCTGTCGCGAACCTGCACGCCGGCATCCTCCAGCGCACGGCGTGCCTCCTCGTTCTCACAGACACCGTTTCGCCTGGCGGGGTTCAGCATCACGCGGACCGTCACGCCGCGCCGTTGTGCAGAGGTGACCGCATGCAGCAGCGGCCGGCTCGTGAACACGAACATGCGGATATCGATGCTCTTCGACGCTTCCGCGATCGGCTTGATGATAGCGTCGGCGGTGTCGTCCGGTAGAACGATGAGTTTGCGGGACACTGTGCCTATCCACCCTCAATTGGTTCGCGAAATGCTTCGCTCGTTGGTCGGGTCGTTCTGAACGCGATGCAGCTCGGCATAGAGGCCGCCAAGTGCCAGAAGCTCGGCGCCCGACCCTTGTTCCGCAACGACACCCTCTTTCAAGACCACGATCTTGTCTGCATTGCTGACCGTGCTCAACCGATGCGCGATCATAATCACGGTGCGGCCCTCCATCAAACGGGCCAGGCCCTCCATCACGAGATGCTCGGACTCCGTATCGAGCGCCGCTGTCGGCTCGTCGAGGATCATGATGGGGCTGTTGCGGATTACCGCCCGCGCAATGCCGATACGTTGACGCTGGCCACCGGACAACGTGTCGCCGCGTTCGCCGACGAGGGAGTCGTACCCCTGGGGCATGCGCTCGATGAACTCGTGGGCGTTCGCGATCCGGGCCGCCTCGATGACCTCCTCGGGGCTGGCATCCGGCCGGCCATAGGCGATGTTGTCGCGAATGGTGCCCCGGAACAGAACGGTCTCCTGCAGCACGAACCCGATCTGCGACCGCAAACTGGTGAGCTTCAGGTCGGCAACGTCGCTGCCGTCGATCATGATCGTCCCGCTGTGAGCGTCATAGAAGCGTGGGATCAGGCTCAACACGGTCGATTTCCCGGAGCCGGTAGGCCCGACGATCCCGACGACCTGCCCCGGCTCCACCGAGAACGAGACCCCGCGCAGCACAAGGTCTTCTTTCGTATACCCAAACGTCACGTCGCGAAGCTCGATGGCGCCGCTCAGGCTTCCGGGCTCGCGCGCGTCGGCGCGCTCTTCGATCACGTCGTCGGCCGCCAGGATCGCCTGTATCCGCTCGATCGCGACCGTCGTCTGCGCGACCGTCGCCGTCATGCTGGCCAGATCCTGGACCGGCTTGAAGAACTTCGCGAGATAGGCAAGGTACACCGTCAGCGCGCCCGCCGTCATCACGCCGGCCACGATCAGGGCCGTCCCCCGCCAAAGAACGATCGCGGTGCAGAACGCCACGACGATCGCAACCAGCGGCGACATCAGGGACTTCACCTTGCGCGCCCGCAACGCCGCCTCGACCGTGGCATGGCTGGCGGCCTCCAGATGGGCAAGCTCCATATCCTGCCTGCCGAATGCGGTGACGGCCCGCACGGAGCCGAGCCCCTCCTGCACAACGGACAGAACTTCCGCCTGCCGCACCCGCACGATGCGCGTGATGCTTTTCACGGCCTTCCGGAATCGCGACAGGAAAATAAGGAGAAATGGTGTGACGCCGACCGCAATCAGCGTAAAATCCCAGTCGAGCCAGAACATGATCCCGATCATGAAGACGATCGTGACGATATCGACCAGGATATCCAGTACCGACGATGACGCAAAGTCCTGAACCGTATCGACATCGGTCGTTATGGTGGAAATCAGGGCGCCGGTCTTGGCGGTATCGTAATATCGCAACGACAGCCTGTTGAGGTGCTCGTAGATGCGGATGCGAAGATCGTTTGCGACCCACTGCCCGATGCTGGTTGTGTAATAGCTGTCGATATAGGTGGCCACGCCCCCAAGAAGAGCGATGACAAGCGTCGCCAAGCCGGCAAACAGGGCAACCCCCATCGCATCTCGCGGAATGCCCAGATCATGAGCCCAGCTCAGCCACGCCGGCAGCGCGTGATGGCCGAGTGCATCGTCGATCACGATCTTCAGCGGCCACGGAGCGGCGAGGCTCATGGCGATTTCGACCAGCATGGCCAGCAGAACGATCAGCAGGCGCCAGCGATAGGGAAAGAGCATCTCCCGCAAAAGACGGGTCATGAACCATTATCTCCCTGGGCGGGCTCGGTTGGTGAAGGTCAGGAATGCGGGGATGCGATACGTCGCACGACTTTAAGCAAGCCGCAGCGAATTGGTAAAGAAGGAGATCGAACCCGACCAGCCATCGCGCCGCAGACAACCTTGACGGGTGTGTCACTAAGTGACATATCAGTAGTCACTTGGTGACAGAGTATGACGATGACTGAGCGAAGCAAACTGGACGAAGCGCGGCTGGCGGTCTCCCGCCATGCGGCGGAGCTGTTCTGGAAAAAGGGTTTCGAGGCAACCAGCGGCGACGACATCGCAGCGGCCGCCGGGATCTCCAAACGCACTGTCTGGCGTTACTTCAGGTCCAAGGAAGCGTGCGTCGAGCCCCTGTTTCTGCTGACGAGCTATCGGTTCGTCGATCAACTGCGCCGCTGGCCGAAAAGCATCTCGCTGGAAACGTATCTGCGTGAGGTGATCGGCACGATGTACCGGACGGATGAAGAGATCCGCGACGCAGTTGCCGCAGCGCGCCTCGTGTCGCGGTTCGACCGGGAGCCGCCGCTTCGCTCGGCCTATCTGATGGCAAGTGCGCAAGCCGAGACCGGGATGGTCGAAGTCGTCGCCGATCGGCTGGACCGGTCGATCAGAAATCTCGAGGTCAGGCTGTCTGCCGCAGCGGCGATGGCCGCGCTGCGCATCGTGGACGAGACGATCGCATCAGCCGCCATCAATGACGGTCAGCTCTACGAGCCGGACGAAATTGCGGAACAACTGGCCACGTCCATTCGCGCGGTGAGCGCTCCGGGGTTTTGCGACCCTGTATCGGACGGTGCTTTGCAGATGAGGCAAGACCCATGAACTATCCCGCGACGAAACAGGTGGATGTGTCGGACGTGCGTTTCGGCACCACCATTGCCGACCCCTATCGCTGGCTCGAAAACGACATCCGGCGCGACACCGACGTGGCCCTTTGGGTCGATGCGCAAAACGCCCTGTCCGCTTCCTATCTGGCAAGCCTGCCGGGGCGCGCGATCTTTCACGCGCGGCTGACCGCGCTCTACGATCACGAACGGCTCTCGACGCCGGAGAAGCGCGGCTCACGCTACTTCTTCACGCGAAACGCGGGGCTGGAGGCCCAATCCATTCTCTACCTCCGCGAGGCCGGTGACGGCATCGACCGCGTCGTGATCGACCCGAACGCATGGTCCGAAGGCGGCACGAGCGCACTTGCCGAATGGGCG
This sequence comes from Aureimonas altamirensis, assembly GCF_001463885.1. GTDB lineage: Bacteria > Pseudomonadota > Alphaproteobacteria > Rhizobiales > Rhizobiaceae > Aureimonas > Aureimonas altamirensis. Next base: position 117,728 of record NZ_BBWQ01000024.1, read on the forward strand.
CCATCGCAGGATGGAACGCACCTTGCCTATGCCGTCCAGGAAGATGGCGCGGACTGGCGCACGATCCGCGTTCTGGATGTCGACAGCGGTGCCATCATGGAAGACGAGATCCGTTGGGCCCGCTTCACCAGCATGGCCTGGGCGAAGGACGGCTTCTTCTATGCGCGCAACCCTGCCCCAACGGCGGACACCGGCTTCGAGGCGGTGGTGCGCGACCACGCAGTCTACTTTCACCGGCTCGGCACCCCGCAGGCGCAGGATCGCCTTGTCCACGCGCCGCAGCACGAGCTGCCGCTCATCCATACGATAGAGACGACGCCGGACGGCCGATACCTTCTGATCTACACCACGGCTCTCCAGGGCGGCGCGGCCCTCTCGGTGGTGGACCTTTCGTCTTCCGAATGGATGGTGCGTTCCCTGGTCGACGGCTTCGACACACTCTGGACGCTGGCCGGCAACCAGTCGACGACGCTCTACCTCGTCACCGAGGACGGCGCCGAGCGCGGCAGGCTCGTGACGGTGGATTTGAACGACCCCGATCCCGTGTTCGTCGAACTGATCCCTGAGCACAAGGATCGCGTCCTGCGCCATGCGTCGCTGGTGGGCGATCGCCTGCTCGTCGCCTACTCCGTCGACGCCAAGACCGAAGTCGAGCGCTTTCGGCTCGACGGCACGCCCGACAAGGCGGTGGACCTGCCGGGCATCGGCAGCGCGGGCGCCTTCCACGGCCGGCCCGGCGACGACGAGGCCTTCTTCCTGTTCACCAGCCACGACGCCCCGACGAGCATCTATCGTTACGACGTCGCCACCAACACGCGCACCGTCTGGGCGAAGCCCGACGCGAAGGTCGATCTGGACCGCATCCATGTCGAACAGCATTTCTACACCTCCAGGGACGGCACGCGCGTGCCGATCTTCGTGGTGCGCCGTACCGATGTGACGGGTGCCGCGCCGACCATGCTGACGGCCTATGGCGGTTTCGGCATTCCGATGGTGCCCTTCTATTCGCCCGACGCCATGGCTTGGGTGGAACAGGGCGGCGTCTACGCCGTGGCCAACATCCGCGGCGGCGGCGAGTACGGCCAGGTCTGGCACGAGGGCGGGCGGCTCGGACGCAAGCAGAACAGCTACGACGACTTCATCGCCGCGGCCGAATTCCTGAAAAGCGAAGGCATCGCCAGGCCGGGCGGGCTGGCCATCCACGGTGAGTCCAATGGCGGCCTTCTGGTGGGTGCGGTGGTCAACCAGCGGCCCGACCTTTTCGCCGCGGCGCTTCCCGGCGTCGGGGTGATGGACATGCTGCGCTTCGAGCAGTTCACCGGCGGCCTGCTCTGGTCTCAGGAGTTCGGCAGCCCCTCGGTGGAGGCGCAGTTCCGCAACATCCTGTCATACTCGCCATTGCACACCGTGCGGGACGGCGCCTTCTATCCGGCGATCCTTACGACAACGGCCGACACGGATGACCGCGTCGTGCCGGCCCATTCCTTCAAGTATGTCGCGACACTTCAGGCCGCCGACATCGGAGACCGGCCCCACCTTCTGCGCGTCGAGACGCGGGCCGGCCATGGGGCCGGCAAGCCCATCGACAAGGTGATCGAGGAAGTGGCCGATCGATGGGCATTTGCAGCGCACTGGACGGGACTGGAGGTCGCCGGCAGTGACGACCGGCAGCGCTGACCAACTGGAAGTCTGTCCGTTCCGGTTGTAGAGCACACCATGGATTTTGCAGCCCAGCCTATCGGATCAGCCTCGATGCGCGGAACGCTCGAACAGCTCTACACCTATCCTGTCAAAGGGCTTTCGGCCCAAAGTGTCGACAAGGCGGTCCTTCGTGCCGGCGAAGGGTTTCCGGATGATCGCCTGTTCGGCTTCGCGCGGCACGACAGCGGCTTCGACCCGCACGATCCTCAGCCGCTGCCGAAGGATCGCTTCGTTGTGCTGGTGAAGGAGGAACGGCTTGCCGGCCTTGCAACACGGTTCGACCCTGTGAGCCGCCATCTGGTGATCTCGGTTCAGGGTCACGTGGTCTTCGACCGGAAGCTGACGAATGAGAATACGGTCCGCGAGGCCGAGGATTTCATCGCGCGGATGTTCGACCTGGAAGATGGCATGCGGCCCATCTTCGCCTATTCGGGCGTCCACAGGTTTACCGATGTGTCCGTCGTCTCGAAAGAACTGATGAACGCCGTTTCGCTGATCAATCTCGATACCGTGCGCGATCTGGAACAGCGCATCCGCGCACCAGTCGATCCCCTCCGGTTTCGTGCAAATATCTACTTCAGCGGATGGGAAGCCGGCAGCGAACTGGACCTCATGGGCAGAACCTTCCGCATCGGCGCGGCAAGGATGCGGATTATCAAGCGCACACGGCGCTGTGCGGCAACGGAAGTCAATCCTGTAACGGCGCGGCGCGACCTCAAGACGCCGCGACTGATCTTGCAGCACTATGGCCATGCCGATATGGGCGTCTACGCGGAAGTGATCGAAGGCGGAGAGATCCGCTCAGGTGACACGGTCGTCATCGAGGAGGAGTAGGCATCATGGATGATCTTTTCCCGGTGATCGTGAAGCGTCGCGACAATCTGACGGACGAGATTACGCGTTTCGAGTTCGTCGCCGAGCCGGGAGCGCAATTGCCGCCCTTTACGGCCGGGGCGCATATCAGGGTGGCGACGCCAAGCGGGCATCTTCGCACCTATTCGCTCAACAATGACGAAGCCGAGCGGGATCGCTACGTCATTGCGGTTAAGCGCGAAGATACGGGCCGTGGCGGTTCGCTGAGCATGCATGACGGTCTTCGACCCGGAGCGCGTGCAGATATATCTGCGCCCATCAATCTCCTTCCGGTGGTGCCGGCGCCCGGCTATCTGCTGATTGCCGGTGGAATCGGGATCACACCCATCCTGTCGATCGCACGCAAAATGCGGCGCGAGAGGCACGAGAACTGGCGTTTGCTGTATCTGGCCAAAGGCCCGAAGGAAGCTGCTTACCTGACCGAGCTTCTGTCCGAGGACTTCCGCAACCATGTGACTGTGCATTTTTCCGACAGGGATGGCCGTATCGACGTGTGGCCACACCTCGAAAGGCAGGACAAGGCGCATCTCTACTACTGCGGCCCGAAAGGGCTGATGGACCATATCTATGCCCTGACGGTTCACTGGCCACGCAGCAGGGTGCATTCCGAAGAGTTCACCAACGTCGTCAGCACGCTCGGCAATCAGCCCTTCCAGGTGCGACGTGCGTCCAACGGCGAAATCGTGGACATTCCGGCCGACAAGAGCATCGTCGAGGTATTCCGTCAGAAAGGCTACAAGCCGAAATCGAGTTGCGAAACGGGGACGTGCCGGACCTGTATCGTGCCGATGCTGGGTGGCGAGCCGGACCACCGCGATCTGTGCCTCAACGAGGATGAACGAAACCGATACTTTGCGCCCTGCGTGTCGCGTGCCGCAGGCGACATGATCACCCTGGATCTATAGCAGCGATCGCTAGCCGCTCCGTCGTCACCCCGGCGACAGGCCCTTGCGGCCCGTCATCGCCATGGCGGCCTCCAGCTCATTTGCCAGGACATCGAAAAGCGCCCGGGGGCCTTCCGGCCCGTAAGCGGCGACGGCATACAGGAACGGCCGCCCGACGAAGACGAAGTCCGCGCCGGCGTCCAGAGCCTTGAGTATGTCCTCGCCGGAGCGGACGCCCCCGTCCAGCGCGATCGGAAATCCCTCCGGCACCGCTGCGCGGATCGCAGGCAACACGTCGAGTGGCGCCGGCGCTCCATCCAGTTGTCGGCCGCCATGGCTGGAAACCTGGATCGCGTCGGCGCCGGCCGCGGCGGCCAGGGCTGCATCCTCTGCATCCAGAACGCCTTTCAGAACGAGCCTGCCCTTCCACCGGCGGCGGATCTGCCCGAACACGTCCCAGTCGAGACGGCCGGAGCTTTGCGCCGCCATCACCTGAGCCAAGGTGCGCGCGCCGGCACCGGGCTTGGCATAGGGGGCCAGATTGGCAAGGCGGGGCGCCCCATGGCGAAGGGTTGCGATGGCCCAGGCGGGATGTCGCGCAAGGTCCAGCAGCGTGCCCGCACCGAACCGGAGCGGCAGGCCGAAGCCATTGCGCAGATCGCGCAGACGCTTGCCAGGCCGCGGTACATCGGCCGTGACCAGCAGCGTATCGAACCCGGCCGCCTCGGCCCGTGCGATCAGGTCTTCCGTGATGTCCGGCGAGGCGCCGACATAAAGCTGGAACATCGAGCGTGTGGGTGCCGCCGCGCGCAAAGCCTCCAGTGTCTGCGTCGCCGGCGTCGGGCAGACATAGGGCGCGCCGAAGGCTTCGGCCGCCCGGGCGAATGCAAGATCGGCACCCGGCCATGCCAACCCCGGCAGGCCGAGCGGCGCGATGCCGAACGGCACCGACCAGCTCCGGCCGAGAAAGCGGCACGACAGGTCGGCCCGGATTTCCGAATTGACCAGGATACGCGGCCTCAGGCACGTCCGCACGAAGGCCGCGCGGCTGCGGCATGCGGCGTTTTCCTCGCCCGCTGCGCCGTCGACATAATCGAACGCGAAGCGCGGGATGCGCGAGCGGGCGCGCTTGCGCATGTCGTGCGACGAGATCGGCGAGATCGTCTTGCGGCGGTCGGTCATCCTCGGGTCACTGCAATGGTCCGGACTGGCAGGGAAAAGGCGGCGAGCCGAACCCTGCCTGCCCAAAGCCGGCATGGAAATTCGAAATTACCTTCGAACGGCGAAGCGGCGCTCGACGCAGCCGCGGCCTCTCACCTTTTGACACCCTTGCGCGCGATCCCGGCAGCTTCCAGAGTTCGGCGATGGACCTACAGCTCTCACTGAAAACACTCCGCTACATCGTGGAGACCGCAGATTGCGGCAGCGTCACCGAAGCGGCGCGCCGACTGCAGGTTTCCCAACCGTCCGTTTCGTCGGCGCTGGCGCAGGCCGAACGCGATCTCGGCGTCCAGATCTTCGTACGCCACCACGCACGCGGAATGACCCTTTCGGTGCCGGGCCGCAGGCTGGTGGACGAAGCCAGGCCACTTCTGGTCCATGCAGCGGCCTTCTCGAAAACCGCGCGCGCGCTGGGCGACCCGCTCAGCGGCCAGATCGTGGTCGGCAGCTTTCCAACCCTTGCCATGCGATACATGCCGCGCATCATCGACGGCTTCGCGCGCGCCTTCCCCAAGATCGAGATCAGCCTGATCGAGGGCGACCATCACGAGATTCTCTCCGCCCTGCAGGATGGCGGAATGGAGATCGCCATCGGCTACGACTATGCGTTGCCGCCGGAGCTTCATGCCCATGAGCTGGCTGCGCTGCCTCCCCATGCGCTGCTGATGCCCGATCATCCCCTTGCCGGCGAAAAGGCGGTCTGGCTGGGCGACCTGGCCGAAGATCCCTTCATCCTTCTCGATCTTCCACACTCGCGCGACTATTTCGCGGGCCTGTTCGCCGCCTGCGGCGTCGAGCCGAACATCGCCTTTCGCAGCCGCTCTCCCGAACTGGTCCGCGGCCTCGTCGGCAACGGCCGTGGCTTTTCCCTCAGCAATGTCCTGCCTGCCGTGCCGATCGCCTATGATGGCAGCCGCATCGCAACGATACCGCTGCGCGACGACCTGCCCCCGGTGCGGATCATGCTGCTTCATCTGCCGGGATCCGGCATGCGCCCCGCCGTTGCGGCTTTCGCCGGCCATCTGCGCGCCGAATTTGCGGGCGGCGGCACCTCTGGTTAGAGCGCGCCTATGCAGGGATTAGTTTGCACATGGCTATACGATGATAGCGTCTCCTTATCCGTAGCATAGTTACAGGTTTTAACGCATCGATTTTGGTTCAATGCCTAAATTATGGATGCTCATTCATCGATGAATGCTTAATTATTAAACGGCTTTGCCATTGCAGGCGTAAGTCGCAGCAAACGATCCTTGGCTGGAAACTTCCAGGGGATCGACATGAAAACACTGATCGCGACGATACTGGCTTCCTGCACGGCCGGGCTAATAATGAGTTCTGCAGCATTGGCGCAGACCCAGATGCGCCTTGCCGTCGAGACGACGAGCGGAGATCCGACGCATGTGATGTTGTCTACCTTCCGCGACGCCTTGAGCGAGAGCGCCGGGGACGCCGTCACGTTCACCTTCAACGACGGCGGTTCGTTGGGCGATGAAACCGCGCTGGCCGAGTTGATCCGGGCCGGTGCGGTAGAGGTGATCCCGATGGGGTCCGACGGTGTCGCATCGCTGGACACCCACTTCTCGATCTTCGATACGCCGTTTCTGTTTTCCAGCAAGGATGATGCCAGGAAGGCGCTGGACGGCGAGTTCGGCGACGTGATGGCGCCATCGCTGCGGGAAAAGGCAAACCTGGAGGTTCTGGCCTTCGGCGAACTCGGCGTTCGCGTCATCAGCAACTCGAAGCACGAGGTCAAGTCTCCGGCGGACCTGTCGGGCCTCAAGCTGCGCACACCCAGCAGCCCGACACGCATGATGGCGTTCCAGACGCTGGGCGCCGTGCCGACCAACCTGCCGCTGGGCGAAGTCTACATGGGCCTGCGCCAGGGGGTGATCGACGGGCAGGAGAACCCCTTGTCCGTCATCAAGGAATTCTCCCTGCACGAGGCGCAACCCTATATCTCGCTGACCAATCACATCTACACCCCGATTACGCTGGTCATGAACGGCGTGGCCTATGACGCGCTCAGCGACACGCTGAAGGCGCAGGTAAAGGCGGCGGCGGAAGCCGGCGTCGAGGCCACAAGGACCCTGTCCGACGAAAGCGACGCCAAGCTGGTGGGTGAGTTCCGGGAAGCCGGCGTCACCGTCACCGAGCCGGACATCGCGGCCTTCCAGACGGCAGCCGAGCCTGTCCGGGCACAGATCGCCGAGATCGTCTCGCCGGAATTCATGGACAGCGTGAAGGGCCTGCTTCCATGAGCGCCGTCGCCACCCGCTACCCCCGCTTCATGCCCGACGGCTCCGGCACCCTCGCGCGGATCGGCCTCATCTACATCGCGTCCTCGGTCGTGATGGAGGAAGAGATGTCGGCCATGTCCGCTCCCGGCGTCTCCACCCATACCGCCCGCATTCGCCTGCCGAAGGTGACGGTCGAGGGGATAGAGGAGATGATGAACGCGCCGGAGCTGGAGACGGCAGCGCGCCACGCTGCCGCGCCGCCCATCGACGTTCTATGCTTCGGCGGCACGAGCGCCTCGTTCCTGCACGGGACGGCATACGACACGGCCCTGATCCGCAAGATCCGGGCATGGACGCCCGGGCCGATCGTCACCACGGCCTCGACGGCGACGCTTGCCGCCCTGCGGCAGGTGAAGGCCGGCAAGGTGGCGCTGGCAACGCCTTATGTCGGTGCGATCCACGACCGGGCCGTCCGCTTCCTGTCCGAGAACGGACATGAGGTCGTCAAAGGCGCCCATCTGGATATCACCGAGGACCACGCGCTGGCCGAAGTGCCGCTGGAACGCGTCTACGACCACATCCTGTCGGTCGACCATCCGGAGGCGACCGCCATCTTCGTGTCCTGCACCAACTTCCGCACCGTCGGCGCCATCGCCGCGCTGGAAGAGCGGCTGGGCAAGCCCGTCATCTCGGCCGTTCAGGCCTCGTTCTGGCATTGCCTGCATCTCGTTGGCGTGAAGGGCGCGAAGCCCGGCTACGGCCAGCTCTTCGCGGGGCTCGAAGCCGATGTCTGACAGTGTCGCCCTGACGGTCCCGCGCGGCGCCTTGCGGCGCAACGCCCTGATGGTCGTGGAGATCGCGGCGATCGCGCTTCTGGTCGCGCTCGTCGTCCTGGTGCTCGCCAATTCCCTCGGGCGCTATCTGTTCTCGCGCCCGCTGCCGTGGAGCGAAGAGATCGTCCGGTCTTTGCTGATGTGGCTCGGCGGCCTCGGCATCACGGTGGCGGCCCTGCGCAACGGGCTCATCGCCTGCGCCATCTGGACCTCGCGGCTGGGGGCAACCGCGCAGCGGCGGCTTCGCGTGGCACAGAACCTGTTCGGCATTGTCACCATGGCCGCGCTGGCCTGGTACACCTGGCAGTATCTGGGCATCTTCGGCGCCGACCGTTCGCCGCTGCTGGGCATTCCCAAGGCAGTGCCGATCAGCGGCATCATCGGCTGCGCGGCAGGCATGTCGCTTGCATTCATCATCGACCTGATCGCGCCGGAGGATCTGTAATGCTCGGCCTTGCCGCCATAACGCTGGGCGCCCTGTGCGCGCTCGTGCTGCTCGGACTTCCCGTCGTCATCTCGCTGGTCGCATCGGTGCTGATGTTCCTGGCGTTCTCCGGCGGCTGGGCGATGGCCCTGCCGCAACAGGTGCTGGCGGGTGTCGGGGACTACCTCCTGATCACGCTGCCGCTGTTCATCCTGGCGGGCGGCATCATGAATGCCACCGGCATCGCCGACCGGCTGTTCGACTTCGGCGCGGCGCTGGTGGGCTGGATGCGCGGCGGCCTGGCGCATGTCGACGTGGCCGCCAGCGTCATGTTCGGCGGCATGATCGGCACATCGGTCGCCGATCTCGCGGGCACCGGCTCCGTCACCATCCCGAAGCTGAAGGCGCACGGCTATCCGGGCCCATTCGCGGCGGCCGTCACGGCCACCTCGTCAGGCATCGGCGTGCTGATACCGCCGAGCTCTCCGATGATCCTCTATTCCGTCGTCACCGGCACCTCGCTGGGGGCGCTCTTCCTGGCCGGCGTGGTGCCGGGCCTGCTGCTGGCCGCCATCCTGATGATCACCATCTCGATCCTCGCCCGGCGCAACGGCTGGCAGCCGATGAACTCCTTCGAATGGACGCGCGTCATTCGGACGGGGGTCCATGCGATCCTGCCGCTGGGAATGCCGGCCATGATCCTTGGCGGGCTTGTATTCGGCATCTTCACCGCAACGGAGGCGGGCGCCTTCGCCGTCGCCTATTCCCTCATCCTCGCCGGCTTGGTGTACCGCACCCTGACACTGCCGAAGCTGCGGCAGGCGCTGGTGGACTCCGTGATCCTGACGGGCGAAGTCCTGATGGTGGTCGGATTCTCGACCGCGCTCGGCTGGGCCCTGTCGCAAAGCGGTGTGCCCGCGGCGCTGTCATCGGCAATCGATACGCTGGTCCCCTTCGAAAGCGTCACCGTGCGCATCTTCGCCCTGCTGCTGCTGGCGTTGATAGCGGGGATGGTGCTGGATCCGCTCATCCCGATGATCATGCCGGTGCTGTTGCCGGCGCTTCTGGCGATGGACGTGGACCTGGTGCATTTCGGCGTCCTGATCGTCATGACCGTGGTGATCGGGCAGGTCACGCCGCCGGTGGCGATCGCCCTTCTGGTGGCCGCCAAGATCGGCAAGGAAGACGTCTGGGACGTCACGCGTGCGAACATGCCGTTCCTCTACGCGCTGTTTGCCGCGCTCATCATCCTGACGCTGTTTCCGGCGCTGTCCACCACCCTGCCGGCGCTGATGAACTGAGGCCAGCGCACGGCCGTCGACAGGGCGGGGATCGGTTTTTCCTACGTCCTGCGACGGAACTTACTTCTTTCATCCGCGCCGGCGAGCGCGCAGTTCTTGGACTGAACAACAATCCCCGGGAAGTGAACATGATCGTCGAGAAGACCGACACGCTGGTCGTTGGGGCCGGGCAATCCGGCATCGCGATGAGCGAGCATCTGACAGGGATGGGCATTCCCCATCTGGTGCTGGAGCGCAGCCGCGTCGCGGAGCGCTGGCGCTCGGAGCGGTGGGACTCCCTGGTGGCAAACGGACCGGCCTGGCACGACCGTTTCCCCAACATGGAATTCACCGACCTGCCGCCCGATACCTTCCCGCCGAAGGAACGGATGGCGCGCTACTTTGAAGATTATGCGGCGATGTTCGACGCGCCCATCCGCACCAATGTCGACGTCAAGCGCGTGCGCCGCTGCGAGGGGCGTCCGGGCTTCGTCGCCACGACGTCGGCAGGCGACATCGAGGCACGGCGCGTGGTGGTTGCAACCGGTCCGTTCCAGGTTCCGGCCTTCCCCCGCATCGTGCCGGAGGACAGCGGCATCGCGCAGATCCATTCGTCGGCCTACAGGAACCCGCAGGCTTTGGCCGACGGCGCCGTGCTGGTTGTCGGCGGCGGCGCTTCCGGCTCGCAGATCGCGGAAGAGCTGAACAAGGCGGGCCGCACGGTCTACCTGTCCATCGGCGAGCATTACCGCCCGCCGCGGTCCTATCGTGGCCGCGACTATGTCTGGTGGCTCGGTGTTCTTGGCAAGTGGGACGAGATCAAGATCAACGCCAAGAAGAAGCATGTCGCCTTCGCGGTCAGCGGCTACGATGGCGGCAAGACCATCGACTTCCGCCGCCTCGGCAGCGCCGGCATCACCGTTCTTGGCATGACGGAAGGCTATGAGGACGGCGTCCTGACCATCGCCGACGATCTGGCCCGCAACCTGGCCGAGGGCGACCGCGCCTATCTCGATGTCCTGGCGGAAGCGGACGCCTATGTCGAGCGGAACGGCATAGACCTGCCGCCCGAGCCCGAAGCCTGGGCGATCCAGCCCGACCCCGCCTGCGTCACCGATCCGATCCGCCGGCTGGATCTGGCGGCGGCAGGCATCACGACGATCATCTGGGCGACCGGCTTCAAGTTCGATTTCAGTTGGCTTCAGGTCGACGCGTTCCATCCGGATGGCATGCCCTTCCACAAGCGCGGCATCTCGGTCGAGCAGGGAATCTATTTCCTGGGCCTGCCGGACCTGACCAACCGGGCATCCTCCTTCATCTATGGCTGCTGGTACGACGCCAAGTACATTGCGACGCATATCGGCGTGCAGCGCAACTACGATGCCTACCGCGCGCCGGTTGCCGAGCCGGCCTTGGCCACGCAGGACTGAACGCGGCATTTTCCGGGGGACCGCCAATGAAGACCGTCATGTTTCTCAACGGGCCGAATGCCAATCTCTACGGGCTGGACCCGAAGGGTACATACGGTACGGACAGCTTTCCGCAGATCGAGTCCGCCTGCATGGCGCGGGCGGAGGCGCTTGGGTTCAAGCTGCATTTCCGCCAGTCCAACCATGAAGGCCAGCTCATCGACTGGATCCAGGAGGCGCGCCAGAGCTGCGACGGCCTGCTCATCAACGCCGCCGGGCTGACCTACACCTCGATCGCGATCCTCGACGCGCTCCTGGCATTCGATGGCCCGATCATCGAATGCCACATGAGCAATATCTGGAAGCGGGAGCCGTTCCGCCACCATTCCTTCATATCCAAGGCGGCAACCGGCGTCATCGCAGGGCTGGGGGTGCGTGGCTATCTGCTCGGCCTTTCGGCGATGCACGAGCTGATCGCCGGAGACGCGGCATGACGGCGACGCTGGTGTTCCATAGCGGCCCGGACCCGTTCGAGCCCTGGCGCGATGCGCTTGCCCCCCATCTGGGCGAGGACGTCCTGATCGAGAAGTCCGATTCCGTCACCGACCCGGAAGCGGTCCGGTTCGCGCTGGTCTGGATGCCCCCGGAAGGCTTTTTCGACCGCTTCCCCAACCTGGAACTGGTGATCAATCTAGGCGCCGGCGTGGACCGGCTGGTTGCCCGCAAGGACCTGCCGGATGTGCCGATAACCCGGCTGTCGGACCCGGAGATGGGCCGGATGATGGCCGGCTTCGTCCTGTTCTCGGTGCTGCGTCATGCCCGCGAGATACCGCATTTCCAGGCCGCGCAGACCCGACGCGAATGGAGCTACCGCCACCCGCGCGCCGCGCAGGACATCACGGTTGCGGTGCTTGGCCTCGGCGAGCTCGGCGCACCGGCCGCCACGGAAATCGCCCGGCAGGGTTTCGACACGCATGGCTGGGCGACACGGCCGCGCGACCTGCCCGGGGTAACCGTCCATCACACCGAGGCGGCCCTGCCCGCTTTGTCCGCGAAGGCCGATATCGTGGTGTGCATGCTGCCATTGACGCCCGGCACCCGAAAGCGCCTGGACGCGTCCTTCTTCGACGGGCTGAAGCCCGGTGCCGCCTTCGTCAACGTTTCGCGCGGGGAAGTGGTCGACCAGGAGGCTTTGGTGGCGGCCTTGCAGTCAGGCCAGTTGTCCGGGGCGACGCTCGACGTCTTCGAGACGGAGCCGCTGCCGACCGACAGCCCGCTCTGGGATATGCCGGGCGTTCTGATTACGCCGCATCTTGCTTCTGTTGCACTGCCTAAAAGTGCTGCACCGCAAATCGCGGCAAATATCCGCGCAGTGCTGGCCGGTCGGGCGGTTTCCAACGAAGTGTCGCGTGTGCGCGGCTACTAGGCAGAATGCCGTCCTATTGAACAGTTTTCTGCGGACGCCCGAGCCTGTCCTTGGAAAAACCCATTCCTAACAGCCGATTAGAGGGATGAAGCACAAAAATCTTCGCACTGGATAGGTATTTCCAGTTAGGCGTCGGCTTCCCTCCCCTCGCAATATCGCACCCACAGATCACCCGGCCATGGCGCATGCCTCAACAGATGGGAACCATGATGAGACGCCTTCTTCTGACTGCATCGGCACTTGCTTTCCTGACCCCGTCCGCCTTCGCCGAGACCCTCGTGGTCAGTAGCTGGGGCGGCAGTTTCCGCGACCTGATCGCCGAGGCCATCGCAACCAAGTTCACCGAGGAAACCGGCGTCACCGTGGAGTTCATCACCGGTGGCACCATCGACCGGCTCAACCAGGCCAACCTCAGCAAGGACAATCCCGAAAGCGACGTGACCTTCACCACGTCCCATGTCGGCTGGCTGTACCGCAACCAGGGCCTCTTCGAGGATCTCGACATGTCGAAGATCCCGAACGCGGCCAACCTCGTCGAGCAGGCGAAGATCAGCCCGTCGCATATCGGCGCATGGGCCTATGTCTACACCATCGGGTACCTTCCCGACCTCGTCCCGCAGGACATCACCTTCGAAAGCTGGAACGATCTGTGGTCTCCCGAGCTGAAGGGGATGATCGCCGTTCCGGACTTCGACCCCTCGCACATCATCGCGGTCGCCGCGAAGCTCGAAGGGGTGGACATCGAGAATTGGCAGCAGGCCGAAGACAAGCTCCGGGCGCTGCAGCCCAACCTGAAGGCGTTCTATACCAACGACGCCAACTCGCAGCAGCTTCTGTCGACGGGCGAAACGCCGGTGCAGGTGCTGTTGTCGATGAACGCCTATCACATGCAGTCCGAAGGGCTGGACGTCAAACTGGCGATCCCGAAGGAAGGCGCGGTGCTCGGCATCGACACGATGGGCATCACCAAGGGCAGCACCAAGCAGAATCTGGCCTACAAGTTCATCGACACGGCCCTCGACCCCGAGGTTCAGGCCCGGATCGCCGAAATCAAGAAGGGCAGCCCGGTCGTCTCCAACGTCCAGCTTCCGGAAGAGCTGGCGTCCCTGCCCGGCATCTTCACAACGCCCGAACAGTGGGAAAGCCAGACGCTGATCATCCCGCATCAGTTGCGCGCCGAAAAGACCGGCGAATGGCGTCAGTGGTTCTCGGAAAACATGACCGCCGGCAACTAAGCCCCTCTGCCCCGCCGCGTTCGCGGCGGGGCCTCTTTCCTTCCCGATCTGGTCTGCCGCATGTCGAAGCGCCCATTCCTTCGCTGGTTCGCCTCTCCGTCGATCCTTATCGCGTTCGGCATCGCGGCGTCGTTTCTGGCTATCGTCCAGTACAGCTTCCGGGCCCATATCCCGGGATCTCTCGATCCCGGCGGCCTGACACTCGACAATTTCACCACGCTCTTGAAGGCGGTCTACGGCCAGGCTTTCCTGAATACGGTGCTGCTGTGTCTGTGGACGGCGCTGTTCACGCTGCTGATCGGCTATCCGCTGGCCTACGCGATGATCCGGGCCAAGTCCGCCCGGCTGCGCAGCGCCATTCTGCTGATATCGCTGACGCCGCTGTTCCTGGGTGAGATCGTACGCACCTATTCGTGGATGATCGTGCTCGGCAACCGGGGCTTCCTGAACTCCTTTCTGCTGCAGACCGGCCTGATCGACAGGCCGCTGAACCTGATGTTCACCATGACCGGCGTCGTCATCGCGCTGGTCCACTTCACCCTGCCGATCGTGGTGGTGATGCTGGCCGCCGCGCTGTCGCATATCGACCGCAACCTGGAGCGCGCGGCGCGCTCGCTTGGGGCGGGCCGTATACGCAGCTTCCTGACGGTGACGCTGCCCTTGTCGGTGCCCGGCATCGTCGCCGCGGCATCGACCGCCTTCGCCTGGACCTTTTCTGCCTTCGCCACCCCGCAGATGATCGGCGGCGGGCAGGTACAGACCATCTCGACGCTGGTCTATCAGGTCGGTTTCGCGTCGTTCAACTTCCCGCTTGCCGCCTCGCTGTCGCTCGTCGGCCTGCTCTTCACCCTTGCCGTCCTTGCCCTCTTCAATGCCGGCATCGGCCGGCTCGAACGGATCGGAGCGCACTGACCATGAAGAAAAGCGTAACCGACCGCGTTCTGGACTGGGGTGGCGCGATCCTTGTCGGGGCGATCCTGTGCTTCGTGATGATGCCCTTCGTTGTGGTGGCGATCGCCTCGTTCAACGATGGCGCCATCCTGTCCTTTCCGCCGCGGAGCTGGTCGTTCCGCTGGTATGCGAACGCCTTCCAGTACCGCGACTTCGGCGCGGGCCTCGTCAATTCGCTGAAAGTCGCGGCGGTCGGCGCAAGCGTCGCGGTGGTTGCGGGCGCCGGCTTCGCCTATGTGCTCGACCGGTACGAGTTCAGGGGCAAGAGCGCCCTGAACGCGATCCTGATGTCGCCGCTGGTCATCCCCAACTTCACCATCGGCCTCGGCCTCCTGATCCTGTCGGCGGCGGCCTCCCTGCCCCGCTCCATCTGGCTGGTCGTGGCGGTGCACGTCATCATCGTATTCCCCTTCGTCGTCCGCTCGGTCTACGTGTCGCTGCGCAATTTCGAGCGGCGCTACGAACAGGCGGCCGAAAGCCTCGGCGGGGGGCCGCTGCACGTCCTGTTGACGATCACCCTGCCGCTGCTGGTTCCGGGCCTCGTTTCGGGTTGCCTGTTTGCCGCGATCCTGTCGTTCAACGAGTTCACGGCCTCGCTCTTCGTGGTCAACCAGAGCACGCAGACGCTGCCGGTCGCGATGTACAACTACGTCCGCGAATATGCCGACCCGACGCTGGCCGCGCTGTCCGTGGTCTACGTGGCCGTCGTCGCCATCATCCTCCTGATCGTCCACAAGATCTTCCGCCTCGAAAAGGTTCTCAATGTCGAGTGAGATGCCCATTCCCGCGCCGTCGTCGGACGTGCCGGACGCCGCCGTCCAACTGGATGGCGTTGCCAAGTCCTTCTCCGGCATGACAGCGCTCGACCCGATCTGGCTGAAGATCCGCCGTGGCGAGTTCATGACCCTTCTGGGGCCATCCGGCTGCGGGAAGACGACGCTTCTGAACCTGATCGCCGGCTTCCTAGAAGCCGATGCGGGCGAACTCTTCATCGAGCGCGAGCTCGTCACCCAGGTGCCTCCGCACAAGCGGGAAATCGGCATCGTCTTCCAGAACTATGCGCTGTTCCCGCATATGTCCGTTGCGCAGAACGTCGCCTACGGCCTGAGGACGCGGCGTGTCGCCAAGGCGGAGATTGCCGAGCGTGTCCGCGAGGCGCTGGCGCTGGTGAAGCTGCAGGATTTTGCCGACAGACGCCCGAAGCAATTGTCCGGCGGCCAGCAGCAGCGCGTGGCGCTGGCACGGGCCCTGGTGATCCGGCCGCGCGTGCTGCTTCTGGACGAGCCGTTCTCCGCCCTCGACCGCAACCTTCGGGGCGCGATGCAGGTGGAACTGCGCGAAATCCAGACCCGCCTTGGGCTGACGACGGTGTTCGTCACGCACGACCAGAACGAGGCGCTCAGCATGTCGGACCGAATCGCCGTCATGTCGCGCGGCCATATCCGCCAGATCGGCAGCCCGGCCGACATCTACGACAGGCCGCAAAGCCTCTTCGTTTCCACCTTCGTCGGCGATGCCAATTTGTTTTCGGCGACCCTGCGCAGGCGGCTGGATTCCACCGCCGAGGTCGATATCGGCGATACGCCGGTCAAGCTGTCGCTCTTCCAGGACGACGTGCCCCCGGTGGGCCCGGTGACGGTGTTCGTGCGTCCCGAGCAGTGCCGCCTGACCGAGCCGGGCACCCCGTCGTCCATTCCGGCGCGCGTGGCCTTTTCCGTCTATCAGGGCAGCTATGCCGAACTTTATCTCGATTGTCCGGCCGCTGCATCGGGACGCGTGATGCTGCGCGTTCCGGCGGCCACGGCCCTTGCGCCGGGTGTCGCGGTCGCGATTGCCCTGCCGGAGCAGGGCGCGGCCGTCTACGCACGGGAGGACGTGCAATGACCCGCACGATGAAAGCCGTGATTGCCGCACGGCCCGGCGGGCCGGACGTGCTGACGCTGGTGGACCGCCCCGTCCCGGCGCCGGGAGACGGCGAAGTGCTGATCAAGGTCGCCGCTGCGGGGATCAACCGTCCCGACATCATGCAGCGCTCGGGCGCGCTGCCCGCGCCGGCCGGCGTTTCCGACGTGCTGGGGCTCGAGGCCGCTGGGGAGATCGTCGCCATCGGCGCCAACGTCGATCCCGCCGCGCTCGGCACGACGGTGATGGCCCTCCTGAAGGCAGGCGGTTACGCCGAGCATGCCGTGGCGCGAGCGGCCCACTGCCTTCCCGTTCCCGAGGGCCTGAGCCTGGAGGAAGCCGCAGCCCTGCCGGAGGGGGTCTTCACCATCTGGCACAATCTGTTCGAGCGTGGGGCGCTGCGCTCCGGCGAGACGGTCCTGATCGAAGGCGGCGCCAGCGGCATCGGCACGCTTGCCCTGCAACTGGCCGGGGCGATGGGCGCCAAAGTGATCGTGACTGCCGGCGGAGCCGAAAAGTGCCGCCGTCTGGCGGCCATGGGGGCGGAGGCGATCGATTACCGCACGGCGGATCTGGCCGCGGAGGTGCTGCGGCTGACCGGCGGGCGCGGCGCGGACGTCGTCCTGGACATCCTCGGCGGAGACGCCGTCAACAGGCATCTCGCCTGCATGGCGCCCGGCGGACGCCATGTCGGCCTGTCCTTCATGACCGGCATGATCGCGCCGGTCGACCTCGGCTTGCTGATGCGCAAGGGGCTCTGGCTCACCTCGTCGACACTGCGGCCCAAGAGCGACGAGGAAAAGGCCGCCATCGCGGCCGAGGTGCGCCAGACGCTTCTGCCGCTCATCGGGCCGGGCAAGGTGCGCCCCGTCCTGTCGCGCGCCTTCCCGCTGGCCGGGGTCTCGGATGCCCATACCCTGCTGGAGAGCGGCGACAATATCGGAAAGATCGTGCTGAGCATGCAGCCGGCGGCCGCCTGACCGTTCCAGACCCTTCCACCTTACCAAGGAAAGACTTGTCCATGGCCCATCTGCGACACCGGAAGTTCAACACGCGGGACACATATCCCGAACAGAATCTCGACAACGACCTGTCGCAGGCCGTCGTTGCGAAGGGCGGTACGACCATCTTCCTGCGCGGCCAGTGCCCGCAGGATCTGGACACGGCCGAGAACATCGCCAGCAGCGACCCCGTCGAGCAGACGCACAAGGTGATGCAGAACATCCGCCAGCTCGTGCAGGAGTGCGGCGGCGAGATGGAGCATGTCACCAAGCTGGTCGTCTACCTGACCGACGTGCGCCACCGCGAAGCGGTGTACCGCACCATGGGCTCCTACATCAAAGGCGTCTTCCCGGTCTGTACGGGCCTGACCGTGGTGGCCCTGGCCCGTCCCGAATGGCTGGTCGAGATCGACGCGACCGCCGTCATCCCCGATTGAGCGGACATAAGTAGACGGAAGGGCGAAGGCCCAGGGAGTTTCCATGACTTTTTCGATCGTTGGCCACTGTCCGGACACGGGAATGTTCGGCGTTGCGATATCCTCGTCGTCGCCGGCCGTTGCCGCGCGCTGCTCCTTCGCCCGGGCCGGCGTCGGCGCCGTCGCCACGCAGAACGTGACCGACCCGCGGCTTGGCCCGCACGCGCTGGACCTCATGGCGCGCGGGGCCAGCCCGCGCGAGGCGCTGGCGATCCTGGAGCGGAGCGGCTCGCACATGGCGTTCCGCCAGGTTCTGGCGGTGGGGCGCTCCGGCGAAAGCGCCATCTATTCCGGCACCGAGGTGCTCGGCATGTGGTCCGAGGCGCAGGGCCGCGATACGGCCGCCGCGGGCAATCTCCTGGCCGATGCCGGCGTGCCGGAGGTCATGGTCCAGTATTTCAGCAACTCGGAGGGCCATCTCGGGCAGCGCCTCGTGGGCGCGCTGCGGGCGGGTCTGGATGCCGGCGGCGAGGCGGGGCCCGTCCACTCGGCCGGGCTGCTGCTTGTCGATGCACAAAGCTGGCCGCTGGCCGAACTTCGGATCGACTGGAGCGACGAATGCCCGATCGCGGCGCTGGAAAAGGCCTGGTCGGTCTACCAGCCGCAGATGGATGCCTATGTCACCCGCGCGCTGGACCCGCGCCAGGCGCCGTCTTATGGCGTTCCGGGCGATGAATGACTACCCTTGGCGGGCGCCCGACCGCGCCCGGACAAGGTTCTTGAAGGTTTTGCCATGCCGCTTCGCTTCACCCTGCGACAACTGGAATATTTCATTGCCGTGGGTGAAGCCGGCAGCATCGCGCTGGCCGCCGAGAGGGTAAACGTCACCGCCCCGTCCATGTCGTCGGCCATCGCGCAGCTCGAAGCCGGGTTCGGCGTCCAGCTCTTCACGCGGCGCCACGCACAGGGCTCGGCCCTGACGCCGACGGGCGAGCGCTTCATGGAGCAGGCGCGGGTGGTGCTGGAAGACGCCGCCAAGCTGAACGATCTGGCCAATATCTATACCGGCAGCGTCCTCGGATCGTTGCGGATCGGCTGCCTGCGAACCTTCGTGCAGCTCATGGTTCCGCAACTGCGCCGCACCTTCGAAAGCCGCTATCCCAGCGTGGAGTTCAGCCAGGTCGAGCTGGATCAGGCACAGATCTTCGATGCGCTGGGGGCGGCCCGGATCGACGTGGCGTTGACCTACGATATCGCCCTGCCCAGCGACATCGATTTCCAGCCGCTGCGCACCCTGCCGCCTTACGTCATGGTGGACATGGATCATCCGCTGGCCGGACGCGCCAGCCTGACGGCCGACGAACTGCTGGGCCATGGCATGGTGCTTCTGGATATGCCGCACAGCTCCGACTATTTCCTGTCGCTGTTCAGGGGCCTCGGGCAGCGACCCCGCATCGCGGAACGCACCTCCGAAATCTCGATCCAGCGCAGCCTGGTGGCCAACGGCTTCGGCTTCGGCATATCGAACATGCGCACGGTCTCCGATATCTCGATGGACGGCAAGCAGTTGAAGTTCATACCGCTGCATACGCCGGTGCCGCCGCTGCAGCTTGGCATCGCCATTTCGCGCGCCGCGCATGTGTCCCGCACCATCCAGGCCTTCATCGACCATTGCCACGAAGCCGCGGATTCGGGCAGCCTGCCCGGCCTGCTGGCCTGACGGACATCTTCTCATGATACCCGACACAATCGACATCCTGACCCGGCTGGTGGCATTCCCGACCCTGTCGCGGCAATCGAACCTGGCGCTTCTGGACTATGTCGAAGGCCTGCTCGGCCCGGCCGGCATCCGCCTCCAGCGCTATGCCAGCGACGATGGCACGAGGGCCAACCTCTGGGCCAGCGTCGGGCCGGATATCGCCGGCGGCGTTGTGCTGTCCGGGCACTGCGACGTGGTGCCCGTCGAGGGGCAGGAATGGTCCAGCGACCCGTTCCGCCTGCGTGCCGAAGGGGGGCGTCTCTACGGGCGCGGCACCGCCGACATGAAAGGCTTTCTTGCGGTGGCCATCCGGGCCATGCTGCAGGCCGCCGGCCGAACGCTTCACCGGCCCGTGCACCTTGCGATCTCCTATGACGAGGAAATCGGCTGTCTCGGCGTGCGCGGCATGCTGGACATGCGGCGTGGGCACCCGGCTCGGCCGGCTCTGTGCCTGATCGGAGAGCCGACGGGCATGCGCATCGCCATCGGGCACAAGGGCAAGCGCGCCCTGCGCGCCTGCTGCACCGGCCGTGAGGGCCATTCGGCCCTGGCGCCCAATGCGTTGAACGCCCTGCATCTCGGCGCCGAGTTCGTAACCCGCCTGCAGGCCCGCCAGGAAGAACTGGAAGCTTCGGGCGCACGCGACGACGCCTATGACATCCCCTATTCGACGCTGCATGTCGGTACGATGCGCGGCGGTACCGCGTTGAACATCGTGCCGGGGCGCTGCGACCTGGAGTTCGAGTTGCGCGCCGTCGCCGCCGACGATCCCGACGCCATCATCGCCGGCATCGTCGCCGATGCAGAAGACATTGCCGCACGGCATCGCGGACGGTTTCCCGAAGCCCGCATCGATGTCGAGGACGTATCGGGATATCCGGGGCTGGATATACCGGCCGACACACCGGAAATCGCGCTGCTGCAGTCGATGCTGGGCGACAATGAGCCGCCCATCAAGGTCGCGTTCGGAACGGAGGCGGGCTTGTTCCACGAGGCGCTGGACATCCCCACGCTGATCTGCGGCCCCGGACATATGGCGCAGGGCCATCGGCCGGACGAGTTCGTCGGCGAAGACCAGCTCGCGCGCTGCGAAGCGTTCCTCGAGGCGTTGATCGCCGACGCATGACCTTGAAACCTACCAATCGTAACTTAGCTAAGCTACGATTGGTAGGTTCGAGGATCATTCAATGACACAAGACGCTATCCTGCTCATGGGCGGCTCCGGGGCGATCGGCCTTCTGACCGCCGAGGCCTTGCGCGCCGCGCATCCCGAGGTTCCCTTGTTGATCGGCGGGCGCGATGGCGCCAAGGCTCAGGCCACTGCGGACAAGCTTGGAAACGCCGAAGGCGTGGCAATCGACCCCCGCGCCGAAGACCTCGGGCTCGGGGCCCGCGAGGTGTCCGCGGTTGCCGTGTTCTATTCCGACGAGCGGCTTGCCGGGCTCACTTACGCCAAGGCACGTGGGCTTCCTCACCTTGGCATATCGTCGGGTATCTATGAGGTCGCGCCGGAAGTCGCGGTCCATATGAACAACCCCGGCGCTTCGGCGATCGTGCTTGGATATGAATGGCTGGTCGGGGCCACCACCGTTGCGACCCTGGCAGCCGCCAGGCCCTTCGCGCGCCTCGACAGCATATCGCTGGGTGCTCTTGTCGACGAGGATGATGGCGGTGGCCCTGCGGTCGCCGAGGATTTCGAGCGTCTTGCCCGCTTGATGCCCGCCGCATTGGCCCTGCGCGATGGCGCCTATGTCTGGCAGAGCGGCGACGATGCCAAATCCCGCTTCCACGCAATCGACGGCACGCAAGTCGAGGCCAATGGTTTCTCGTCGATCGACGTCGTCGGGCTTGCCGCAGCGACCGGCGCACGGAATGTCCGTTTCGATCTCGCGACAGGGGTCACTTCCTCGCGCCGGCGCGGCGAGGCCAAATCCACGGAGATCATCATCGAACTGCAGGGCGAGGACAGGCAGGGCAAGCCGCTTCGGAGCCGACATGCGGTCTTCCATCCCGGCGGCGCGGCCCCGCTGACGGCCCTTGGCACCTCGATGATCCTGGAACGGCTGGTCGGGCTCGACGGACGGGCGCCGACGGCACCGGGGCTCTATTTCCCCTATCAGGTCCTCGATCACGATCGATATCTGCGGCGGCTCGAAGACGCGGGGGGCGCAATCCTGGAACTGGAGACGCTTGCATGAATGCATCGACCGCGAAACGCCTGCCCCGGGAAGCGCGCCGCCAACAATTGCTGGAGGCGGCGCTCGGCATCGTCCGCACGGAGGGGGCGGACAAGCTGACCCTCGGTTACCTTGCCGAACGCGCCGGTGTCTCCAAGCCCGTCGTCTACGATCACTTCGGGACACGCTCGGTTCTGCTGATCGAGCTCTACCGCATGATCGATCACGAGCGGGTCGAAGCCTTCCAGGCCTCCATGGCCGGAGGCGGCCGCACGCGCCGTCAGACGGTGGACGCCCTTGCCGGTGCCTACATACTCTGTGCCGGCGACGTCACGGACGAGTTCCATGCGGTGGGCGCGGCGCTTGCGGGCAGCGAGGAGAAGGCGCAGGTCTTCCAGGAATTGCTGGGCAATTGTGTTCGCATGTTCATCGCGGTGCTGACACCGCACACGACATTGCCCGGCGACGAAATCGAGCGCCGATGCACGGCCCTTGTCGCCGCGGGCGAGGCGCTGGCCGCCGCGATGGTGCAGAAACGATTTACAGAGGCGGAAACCATTTCCACATTCGCCGCCGTGATCGACGGGGCAATCGCATGATCCCGCGTCCGCCATCCTTGCGGGATTTGCGTCAACATGTCGCAAAGGAGTGCTTTTCTTAATTCCGCCACAGGAGTATACGCCCCGTTCCAGCAGGGGTGTCACCGGAACATCATTGAGACCGGGCCGCTTGCCGTTATGATAGGCGCGGTTTCTTCGAAGTACGGAACGGCAATGGCAGACCCTTCAGCCGCTTCGACGCATGCCTTGTCCGTCGGGTTCGACGGAAGCGATGGCCATTCCCCGGATGGCCTCGGCAGTCTGTGTTCAGGCGACCGGGCCGCCCTTGCAACCGTGCAGAAGGCGCATTCCCCCGAATGAGCGAAGCCACCGTCGCGAAACCGCAGCGCAAGCACCGGCGCGCGCTGCGGAAGAAAAGCCTGATGGCCACGACACTGGGCAGCATCGGTGTCGTCTATGGCGATATCGGCACCAGCCCCCTCTACGCGATGAAGGAGTCTCTCCTTCATGTCGGCCACGCGCCGTCGCAAGCCGAGATCCTGGGCATCGTCTCGCTGCTGGTCTGGTCGCTGATCTTCGTGGTGACGGTCAAATACGTCGTGCTGATCCTGCGCGCCGACAATCAGGGCGAAGGCGGGGCCTTGTCGCTGATGGCGCTGGCGCAGAAGGCGCTGGTGCGCCCCAGCCGCGTCGTCATGGTTCTGGGCATGGTCGGGGCCGCGCTTTTCTACGGCGACGCGATCCTGACGCCGGCCGTGTCCGTGCTGTCGGCGGTCGAGGGCCTGAAGGTGACCTTGCCGTCGCTCGATCCGTTCATCGTGCCGATCTCCATCGCCATCATCATCGCGCTCTATTTCGTCCAGAGTTCCGGCACGGGCCGCGTCGCCGTGTTCTTCGGGCCCATCATGACGCTCTGGTTCATCACGCTTGCGGCCATCGGCCTTTTCCATATCGGCGATGCGCCGGTCATTCTGCATGCGCTGAACCCGCTGCATGCGCTCTGGTTCATGACCAGCCACGGCATCATCGGCTTTACCGTTCTGGGCTCCGTCTTCCTGTCGGTCACCGGCGCCGAGGCGCTGTATGCGGACATGGGCCATTTCGGCAAGCGGCCGATCCGCCTTGCATGGCTGTGGCTGGTGGGCCCGGCGTTGCTGATCAACTATCTCGGCCAGGGCGCCTTCGCGCTCAGCAGTCCGGCCGCCCTGCCCAACCTGTTCTTCCTGTCGGCGCCCGAATGGGCGCGGTTGCCGCTGGTGCTGCTGGCCACCCTGGCCACCATCATCGCCGGGCAGGCCGTCATTACCGGCGCCTTCTCCCTGTCCCAGCAGGCGATCCAGCTTGGCCTGCTGCCACGCCTGCAGATCGAGCATACCTCCGAGACGGAGCACGGGCAGATCTACGTTCCGACCGTCAACTGGCTGATGCTGGCGGGCGTCGTCGCGCTGATCCTCTTCTTCCAGGATTCCTCATCGCTGGCCTCGGCCTACGGCATTGCCGTCACCGGAACGATGATCGTCACCAGCCTGCTGGCCATCGTCGTTCTCGCCTATGGCTGGAAATGGGGCCTCGGCCTTGCCGTCGTGACGATGGTGCCATTCCTCATCATCGACTCCGCCTTCCTTGCGGCAAACCTGTTGAAGCTTGCCGATGGCGGCTACCTGCCGCTGGTCGTCGGTGCGCTGATCGTGCTTCTGATGTCCACCTGGGTCCGGGGCACCCGCCTTCTGACGGAAAAGGCCCGGCGCGACAGCCTGCCGATGCAGAGCTTCATCAAAAGCATGGCCGGCTCCGCCTCCGTTACACGGGTGCCCGGCACCGCCATGTACCTGACCGGCACGCCGGAGATCGTGCCCACCGCACTCCTGCACAACCTGAAGCACAATCGCGTCCTGCACGAGCATAATGTGATCGTGACGGTGAAGACGGCGAACTCGCCCTATGTCGCCGAGGCCGACCGGCTCGTCTATGAGGGCCTGTCACCCTCTTTCGAGCGCATCACCCTGCATTACGGTTTCCTGGAAGAGCCGAACCTCGTCCAGGCACTCATCCAGCTTCGGACGATGGGCATGAAGTTCGACGTGATGTCGACGACCTTCTTCGTCGGCAGGCGGTCTATCCGCCTTGCGCGGCAAAGCGAAATGCCACGCTGGCAGGGCAAGCTGTTCAAGAAGATGTCGCGCTATTCCTACGACGCGATCGATTATTTCCGCATTCCGGTCAACCGGGTGGTGGAGCTGGGCACCTACGTGACGCTGTAGCGCCCGTCAGGCGGGCCACCATCGGTGAAAGTGATGGACCGGCCCGTGCCCCTTGCCGATGCCGAGCCCTTCGGCGGCGGCCAGGGCAGCGTGTAGATAGGCCTTCGCCGAGGCCGTCGCCTCGTCCAGGCTTTCGCCCTTCGCGCGGCCTGCGGCGATCGCCGCCGACAGGGTGCACCCCGTGCCATGGTCGTTGGTGGTGTGAAGCCGCGGCGCCACCAGCGCCAGCGGCTCGCCCACCGGGCGGAACAGCATGTCCCGGCACTCGGCGCCCCTGCCGTGCCCACCCTTGATCAGCACGGCGCCGGCCCCCATCGCCAGGATGCTGTGTGCCTGGCGCGCCAGTTCCTCGTCGTCCTGTGCCGGCTCGCGGCCGGTCAGAAGGGCCGCCTCCGGAAGGTTGGGCGTGACGATTTCCGCCAGCGGCAGCAGCATGCGCTTCAGATTATCGACGGCGCCCGGCTCCAGCAGGGTATCGCCCGACGTCGCGACCATGACGGGGTCCAGCACGGCGCGCCGCCCGTATGCGGCCAGCCGGTCGGCGATCGCTTCCGCCGTCGCGGCGGACGAGACCATGCCGATCTTGATCGCGCCGACATCCATGTCGGTCAGGACGGCGTCGATCTGGGCCGCCACCATTGCGGGCGACAGGGTCTCGATGGCCGTCACGCCCTGCGTGTTCTGCGCCGTTACAGCCGTCAGCACGCTCGTGCCGTAGACGCCGAGCGCCGAAAACGTCTTCAGGTCGGCCTGGATACCGGCGCCGCCGCCGGAATCCGAGCCGGCGATGGTCATGGCGATAATGGTCATTCGGCCTCCCGCAATACTGAACCGCCGTGGATGGCGAGGCTGCCCGCCCCTGTCAATCCAGATGCCGCGCCACGGCCTCCAGGAAGTCGTACTCGTCGACCGGCCAGGAGCCCTCTGGCTTGGACTGGGCGCCCCACATGGCGATCACCACCTGCCGCCGCGGATTAATGTAGATATACTGTCCGAAGATGCCGATGGCGGCGAAGGCGCCATCCTGCTCGAACCCGTCATTCTGCGATACGGGCCACCACATGTAGCCGTAATCCACCATGCGCCCGCCGATTTCGTGCGGTGCACCGGCCTGCCGCACCCAGCCCTCCGGCAGGACGCGCTCGCCGCCGATGGTGCCGTCCTCCAGGATGAACTGGCCGAAGCGGGCATAGTCGCGCAGCGTCGCCGACAGGCCGCTTCCGCCGACCTCCAGCCCATCCGGGGATTCAAGCCACCATGTCGCGTCCCGCTCCATGCCCGCGCGCGACCATATCTTTTCGGAGAGATAGTCGGCCAGCGGCCGGCCCGTCGCCGCGGCGACCAGTTCTCCCAGGATGTGCGTCTCGCCCGTCGAATAGGTCCAGACGGCGCCCGGCTCGCCCAAGCGGTCGAGAGAGCCCATGAACTGCAGGATGGTATGGGGCTCCTGGCCGATCTGCAGGTCCAGCATGCGCCGGCGGTCGGATGTCGGGTCCGTATAGCGCTCGTTCCACTTGACGCCGGACGACATCAGCAGGATCTGGCGGATCGTGACCCCGTCATAGACGGTTCCCTTGAGTGCCGGCAGGTAGGTGTCCACGCGATCGTCGATCCGCTCTATCGACCCGTCACGGATGGCGGCCCCCACAAGCGTCGAGGTGATCGACTTGGCGATCGACATCGACATCCAGCGCGTCTTCTCGTCATTGCCGAGCTCGTAATCCTCGAAGACGGTTTCGCCGTTCTTGAGCACCATCAGCGCGGCAACGCGGTTCATCGACATGTAGTCGTAGAGATCGTAGTTCTTGCCGCCGGACGGAATGACCAGTCCGTCGAGGCTGCGTGACGAGGGCGCAAACGCGCGCACCGGGCCGCCCGCCGCGACGATGCGGGTCGGGAACAGCCGGTCTATGTTGCGGAAGGTGCGCACCTGCCGGTCCGGCAAGAGCTTGCCGTCATACATTTCCTGCACCGTGCCGATATCGGCCGCATCCGCGCCCCGCTCCTGCGAAAATGCAGGCGCCGCGAGGCAGCCGAAGGTCAACAGGCCGGCAATAACGATCCGCCGCAAGGACCGGTCAAAGGCATATCGATATCCGGGCATCGGCGTCACCCACTGTAAATTCAACCATCGGTTGCCTCTTCCAGACCAAAGCCGATGCCAATGCAAGGGGCGTCATGCATGCGATCCATTGTCGCACGGGATAGAAATGGGGTTCCCCTGCCCAGTTCTCGCCGCATCCCGCCAATAGCGCTTGACCTGGGGACAATTACATTCACGGATAAGATGAACATATCGGACGTTGCTGCCAACAAGGCCGTCAGGGCCCTGTCGATGCTTGCTCTATGTGCACTCGCCGCCTGCCAGTCTACGGATATGGCTGAGCTTGCACCCAAGAAGCAGATCAATCCGAAGGACAAGGAATGCTTGGCGAGAGCCATGTATTTCGAATCCAACCGATCCAGCGACGAGGGTATGCTGGCAGTCGGAACGGTTGTGATGAACCGCGTCGGCTCCGAAAGTTATCCGGAATCCGTCTGCGGTGTCGTCGGGCAGAAGAATCAGTTCGCGAGCGGCGTGATGACGCGCCCCATGAAGGCCGGCAAGGAGCGCGCGGAGCGCGTTGCCGAGGCGGTTCTGCAGGGCGAGCGCCACGCGCTTGTCGGCAATGCCATGTATTTTCACACGGCGGGCCTCAGCTTCGGCTATCCGAACATGAACTACGTTGCGGTGGCTGGCGGAAACGCCTTCTACCAGAGGCTGTCGCGCCAGTTGCGCGAGGGGCGGCGGATGACGTCGCAAAGCGAAGCGCGCACGGCGCAGGCGGCACACATGGCCGCCGGCAACCCCATCGTGATGTCAATTGCGCCCGAAGCGGAGCCGGCCAACCGCAATGGCGCCGGCTCCGGTATCCTGCAGGCTCTAAAGGCCGCGCAAGTCGACCGGAAGTAGCTCTTCCGGGAAGTCCTGGTAGGACACCGGCCGCAGGAAGCGGTCGATGGCCATGCCGCCGACGGAGGTGGAACGCCCGTCCGACGTGGACGGGAACGGCCCGCCATGCACCATGGCGGGAGAAACCTCGACACCCGTTCCGAAGCCGTTGACGAGAAGGCGGCCAGCCTTGCGCTCCAGCAGCGGCAGCAGCGCCTTGACCCGCTCTCCATCCGACTGCGCGATATGCAGCGCGATGGTCAACTGGCCCTCGATCCCTTCCAGGATCTCGCGCAATTCGGTTTCGTCCTTGCAGCGGACCACCAGCGATGCGGCGCCGAACACCTCATCGTGCAGCGACGGATCGGCCGTGAAGTCTGCGCCCGAAACGGCAAACAGCGCCGGCTGCCCCTGGCATCCCTGCCCCGGCTGGCCACGGCCGAGTTCACTGACGGCCGCGTTGCCGGCAAGGCTGGAAACGCCGTCGGCGAACGCCTTGTGAATGCCGGGCGTCAGCATCGTCTGCGCCGCGATGCCACCGAGCGCGGCGGCTGCGGCCTTTTCGAACGCCGTTACCTCCGGGCCTTCGACTGCCAGGATGAGGCCGGGGTTGGTGCAGAACTGGCCGGAGCCGAGCGTGACCGACTGGGCGAAGGCGGTGGCGATGGCCTCGCCCCGCTCGGCCAGCGCGCCCGGCATCAGCAGCACGGGGTTGATGGAGCTCATCTCCGCATAGACGGGGATCGGAACCGGCCTGTCCTGCGCGATCTTCATGAGGGCCGTGCCGCCCCCGCGCGACCCGGTGAAGCCGACCGCCTTGATGCGGGCATCGGCGACAAGGCCCTGGCCGATCTTGCGGCCGGTATCGAACAGCAGCGCGAAGGTGCCGGCCGGCATGCCCTTGTCGGCCACGGCCTTCTGCACGGCACGTCCCACCAGTTCGGACGTGCCGAGATGGGCCGAGTGGGCCTTGGTGATGACCGGACAGCCTGCTGCAAGGGCCGAAGCGGTATCACCGCCGGCAATCGAGAAGGCCAGAGGGAAATTGGAGGCCGAGAAGACGGCAACCGGGCCAAGGCCGATCATGTGGGCGCGCAGTTCGGGCTTGCGGGCCGGCTTGCGCGTCTCGTCCGCTGCATCCTTCACCGTCCGCAGGAAAGTCTTCTTGCGCACGATATCGGCGAAGAAGCGGAGCTGGCCGACGGTGCGTCCGCGCTCGCCCTCGATACGGCCGCGCGGCAGGCCACTTTCGGCAACGCAGCGCTCGATCAGTTCGTCACCGAGGGCCATGATGTTGTCGGCGATGGCTTCCAGGAAGGCAGCGCGCTCTTCCAGCGGACGGTTGCGATAATCGTCGAAGGCAGCCTCGGCCAGCGCACAGGCCTGCTCGAGGTCGGCCTCGGTGGCGCCGCCGAAAGCGGGCTCGAGCGTCGTGCCGGTGGCAGGGTCGAAGGCACGGGCCTCGCCATTGACGCCACGTACGGCCTTACCGCCTATGAGGTTCTCGCCGGTGATCGGCATATGGGCTCTCCCTTGTATCGATCCTTTTCGCCGGGGAACCGGCGAAACAATGGATTTTGCAGACAATGTGCAAATCCACGGCGCATACCTTTCGCAAGGGAGGCCCAACGTCAAGGCATGGACGCGGAGCGCGGCTGCCGGTGATGCCGTTTGCAGGCAACCCGGCAGTTCAGGACGGTGGTTAACCCGCGTGCGTTGATGCCCGCACGATGGGGGCGACTTCCGTGCCCAGGAGCTCGATCGAACGCTTCATCGCGGCCGTCTCCAAAGAGGCGGTACTCATCTGGAACGTAATGCGCGAGAGGCCGCCGAGCGTCTCGCTTGCCCGAAGC
Source organism: Aureimonas altamirensis (assembly GCF_001463885.1). GTDB lineage: Bacteria > Pseudomonadota > Alphaproteobacteria > Rhizobiales > Rhizobiaceae > Aureimonas > Aureimonas altamirensis. Next base: position 147,063 of record NZ_BBWQ01000024.1, read on the forward strand.
ATCTTGGCAGAAACCGTTGCCGGATCGCCGATCAGGAACGCCCCTTCCGGGCTCGCCATGGCGTCGAACTGTTCCCGTGACGGTGGCGGCCAGCCGCGCTCGCGGCCGATCCTGCCGGTCAGATGCGCCCAGCCGGGAAAGAACGCATCCCGGGCCGCCGCGTCGGTTTCGCCGACGAAGCCCATCGCATGGATGCCCACCTTGAGGGTGTCGGGGCTATGCCCGGCGCTTTTGCCGGCCTCGCGATAAAGCTCGACGAGCGGGCGGAACCGCTCGAAGGTGCCGCCTATGATCGCCACCATCAGCGGCAGGCCAAGCGTGCCCGCGCGCGCAAACGAGCGCGGCGTGCCGCCGACGCCGATCCACAGCGGCAGGCGCGGCTGATGGGGGCGCGGATAGATGCCCTGCCCCTCAAGGGGCGCGCGGAAGCGGCCCTTCCAGATCGGGAAGGTCGTCCCGTTCAGCTTCAGGAGAAGATCGAGCTTTTCGGCGAAGAGCTCGTCATAGTCCCGCGGGTCGGCACCGAAGAGCGGATAGGCTTCGCCGAAAGAGCCCCGCCCCACGACGATTTCGGCGCGGCCCCTGGCGATCAGGTCGAGCGTGGCGAACTCCTGGAAGATGCGGACAGGGTCGGCGGCGCTCAGCACCGTCACGGCGCTCGTCAGTCTGATCCGGCTGGTGCGGGCGGCGGCGGCGGCCAGGATGATGGGCGGTGCCGAATCCAGAAACTCGGCACGATGGTGCTCGCCGATACCGAAGACATCCAGCCCGGCCCGGTCGGCAACCTCGACCTCATCGAGCAGATCGGCCATGCGGTCCGTTGCCGAAGGCGGTTTGCCCGTCGCCGGATCCGGCAGAATGGCGGCAAAGCTGTCGATACCGATTTCCATGCATATGTCCTTCAATTCGGGGCGCCAGGTGTGAAAACGCGCCGGCCGCTCAGCCCGGAAGCGGAATATGCTCGTCCCGGTCGTCGACCGGCAGATCGAAGCGCCCCTTGCCCCAGTTCTGTGCCCGCCATTCGGCTTTTGCCTCTTCGATGCGCTCCTGCGAGGACGCAACGAAATTCCACCAGATGTAACGGGGACCGGGAAGCGTCGCACCGCCGAGGATCATCAGCCGTGCGCCCCTGTCGCCCCCGGCAACCGTGATCCTGTCGCCGGGGCGGAAGACCATCATCCGGCCCGCTTCGAACTCCTGCCCGGCGATCGAGATCGAGCCTTCGACGATGTAGATGCCCCGGTCCTCGTGATCGTCGGGCATCGGCAACAGGCCTTCCGCATCCAGCTTCACGTCGGCGTAGAAGGTCTGCGAGTACATGGTGGCCGGGGCATTCTGCCCATAGGCGCTGCCGAGAATGAGCCGCACCTGTGCGCCGCGATCCTCGATCACCGGCAGGGCGCTCCTGCCATGGTGCTCGAATGTCGGCGCCATATCCTCCTGACGTTCGGGCAGTGCCAGCCAGGTCTGGATACCGAACAGGCTGTTCGGGCCGCTTCGGGCGGCTGCGGAGGTACGCTCGGAATGGGTCACGCCGCGCCCGGCGACCATCCAGTTCAACTCGCCGGGTTGGATCGTCTGGTCGGCCCCGGTGCTGTCCCGGTGATGAAAGTCGCCGCGAAACAGATAGGTGACGGTGCCAAGCCCGATATGCGGGTGCGGCCGAACATCGACGCCCTGGCCGGTCAGGAATTCGGCCGGCCCGGCCTGGTCGAAGAAGATGAACGGTCCGACCATCTGCCGCTTCGGCGCCGGCAAAGCGCGCCGAACCTCGAAACCGCCGAGATCGCGAGAGCGCGGAACGATGAGGGTTTCGATGGCATCGAGGCCGACGTCATCGGGGCAGCCGGGGTCGATCGCCGGATTCCAGCTCATGCGCATTCTCCTCTTCCGGGCTTTGGACAGGCTTCGCCCTCGCCGATGCGAACGCCTAAGCTGGCGTATTGCCGCCGGCCCGACTAGCCCCGCGCCGCGTCATGCTGTGTTGCCGAAAGTGGAACGTGCGGGCGATGCAGGTTCGGCAAGCGCCGCTCCGGTCATGTCTAGTCGTCGCGACCCCAGATGTCCGAATTTCGTGCGAAATACTCGATCATCATCTCCGTCAGCACTCGCACTTTCCGCGTCGGGTGCTGACCTGGCGGGCGGACGACGAATGTGGCTCCCGCCGGCACCGGATAGCCGGTCATGATGGGCACCAACGCGCCGGAGGCCAGATATTCATAGGTGATGCAATCCGGCAGCCAGGCGATACCGAGATCGGCGGCGGCGGCGGCAGCAAGCGCCGTGGCGCTATCGGCCTTGAACCTTCCCTGCGGCTGGACGGTGACGATCTTGCCGCCATCCAGGAACTGCCAGGTTTCGGTTCCCTGCATGAGCGCTTGATGACTAGCGATTTCGGCCGGTGTTTGCGGAGACCCATGCGCTCTGACATAGGCCGGGCTTGCGACGAGCTTGCCAAGGATCGGCCCGACGCGCCGGGCGATCAGGTTGGAATCCGGAAGGTAGGCGCCCCGGATCGCGCAGTCGAACCCTTCCGAAATGAGGTCGACGAAGCGATCGCTGTAGGAGGTATGAATCTGGAGCTGCGGATGCCGGCGCGCCATCTCCGCAATGACGGGGGCAAAATGCGTCGGACCGAACGTCAGCGGCATCGCAACCCTGAAGACGCCGCGCAGTTCGCCGTTGGGAATGATCGTTTCCCTGGCCCTGTCGATCTCGGCGCTGGCGCGTGCCGCATGCTCCCTGAATGTGATGCCCGCCTCGGTCAGCGCGGCGCCGCGGGTGGTTCGCGCAAGAAGCTGGACGCCAAGCTGCGCTTCGATCCGCAGAAGCCGCCGGCTGACGATCGACTTGGAGAGGCCAAGCCGACGTGCCGCAGCCGTCACGCCCCCTGCATCGGCCACGGCGACGAACGTTCGAAGATGCTCGATATCCATTTCGGCGTCCCTTATTCTGCAACACGGCCTGGCGGACCATTGCACGGCCGCCTCGCTCGAGGGAATGGCAAGTCGTGGCCGGGCCAAAGGGGTCTTGTGCGGGAAACGCCCTACATGGGGATGGTCCACTGCCGGACTTTTCAAAGAGAGGCGTGCTTGATCAAGACGGCATACGTGCTGACGCGAGACCGGCAAAGGGTGGCCCAGATCGCGGCGATCGTCACCCGGTTCGGGTTCGGCCATCTGCTGGCCGGCATTCCCATACCCTCGGATGTCGTACCGCGACAGCCGACGCCGGAACGGGCGCGCGCCGCATTGCAGGAACTGGGTCCGACCTTCGTGAAACTCGGTCAGATCCTGGCCACGCGCGGCGATCTTTTCCCTCCCGAATGGGTGGCTGAATTCGAGAAGCTGCAGGATGACGCCGCTGTCGTCGACGCCGGCATCATGATCCCGCGTTTGAACGAGGCGTTGGGACAGCCGGCAGACGAGGTCTTCGAATCCTTCGACGAAAAGCCGATTGCGGCAGCATCGATCGGACAGGTCTACGCCGCCAGACTGCCTGATGGCCGAAACATCGTCCTGAAACTGCGCCGGCCGGGTATCCGCAAGCAGATGGAAGCGGACCTGCGCATCCTTGCGCATATCGCCGAACTGGCGGAACAGAACCTGCCCGACGTCCGCCGCTATCGGCCGCGCGAGATCGTTCGCCTGCTTTCCAATGCGCTGCTGGAAGAGCTCGATTTCACGGTCGAGGCACGCAACACCGAAACGCTCGCCGATGCGTTCGCACAGGACCCGAACATCGTCGTCCCGGCGATCCACTGGCCCTTCACAAGCGAGAGGCTTCTGGTTCAGGATCGGCTATCCGGTGTACCGGTTTCCGACGCGGCGGCATTGTCCGCATCGGGTCTTGACCGTGCTCTGATCGCGCGCCGGGGCGCGGAAGCCTTTTTGAAGGCCGCATTCGACGAGGGCCTTTTCCACGCGGATCCTCATCCAGGCAATCTCTTCTGCCTTGCCGGAAACCGTGTCGGCTTCATCGATTTCGGGATGATCGGGCGCCTGTCGTCGACACGCCGTTCCGAAGTCGTGCAATTTATCGGCGCCGTCATCGCCGGCGATGGCCGGGGCGTGCGGAACGTCATGATCAAATGGGGCGGAACGCCTGAGGACGGGCTCGATGCACTGACGGCGGACGCCGATGCATTTGCGATGCGCAACAGCACTCACCCCTTCAATTTTGCCAATGCAATGCGCGACTTTACGGAGCTGGGGCGTCGCCACCGCCTGCCCTTGCCACCGGACCTGGCTCTCTTCATCAAGGCGTTGCTGACGGCCGAGGGCAGCTTGCGTCGCCTCGACCCCCAACTCGACGTCATCGCCCTCGCCGGCCCGATCGTTCGGCGTTCCACCCTGGCGGCGAACAACCCCGAAGCGCTCGCACGCGAAGGGCTGAACCTGCTGCTTGAGCTGCGGGACGTGTCGAAGGAGGCCCCGCACGCCTTGCGCAGCCTTTTTTCCAGTCTGTCAGAGGGCCGCTTCAAGATGCATGTTCAGGCGCCGCAGATGGACGAGCTGGGCGCCCATGTCGAAAGGGCTGCGACGAAACTTGCTGTCGCAGTTGTGGCAGGGGCGCTTGCGCTGGGTCTGGCACCGAAGCTGTTCGACATCGGGCCCAGCATCTGGGGCGTTCCTGCCTTTCTGGGGCTCGGCATCATGGCTTTTGTGGCGGCATGCCTATGGATCGTCCTCAGGCGCGGCTGACGCTGCCGCTTCGCTGCACGATCGCCAGCGCGACAAGGGTGGCGCCAAGCGCAGCCCAGGGCGTTACCAGCAACCCCGGCCCGGCGACGAGAATGCCGCCGACAAAGGAGGCCGCCGCGATCCCGAGATTGAATGCCGCGATATTGAAGCCGGAGGCCGTACCCACCGCGTCCGGCGCTTCGGCTTTTGCCGTGGCAACCACACCGGCCTGCACGATGGGGGAGATCGCAAAAGCGAAGACGCCCCAGGCAAACAGGTTGGCAAACATGGCAGCGGCGTGACTTGCGGTGAGCGGCAATGCCGCAAGCGAAAGCGCCAGACCGACAAGCACGACCTGCAGGGCGCGCCGTGTGCCCAATGTGTCGGCCAGCCGGCCGCCGAGGAGATTACCGATCACGGTGGCAACGCCGAAGAGCATCAGCGACAGACTGACCGTCGCCTCGCTGACACCCGTCACCTCCGTCATCAGCGGCGAGAGATAGGTGAAGACGACGAAGGGCCCACCGAAGCCGAACACCGTTACGAGATACATTGCCAGCAGCCGGGGCTTGGTAAGCAGCGTTAGCTGCGACAGGAAGCCGGCGGGTGGTGTGTGCGGAATCGTCTTCGGCAGCAGTGTCACGAGACCGGCGACGCTGATTGCACCCAGCAGCGCCACGGCCAGGAAGGGCGCGCGCCAGCCGAAATGCTGCCCGACGAAAGAGCCGAACGGCACACCCACGACCATGGCGACGGTGAGGCCCGCGAACATCAACGACACCGCTTGCGCCGATTTCGACCTGTCGACCAGCGAGGTCGCAACCGTTGCGCCGATGGAAAAGAAGACGCCATGGGCAATGCCGGTGACGATCCGTCCGGCCAGCAGCACCGCATAGCCCGGCGCGAAAGCGGCGATCAGATTGCCGATGGTGAAGATCACCATCAGGCCGATGGCCAGTTGCCGGCGCGGCAGCCTGCCGGTCAGCGCCGTGACGGTGGGCGCACCCAGCGTGATCGACAGCGCATAAAGGCTGACCAGCAGCCCCGCCGTGGGAATGGAAACGGACAGGTCCCGGGCCATTTCCGGAATCAATCCGACGATGACGAATTCGGTGGTGCCGATGGCGAAGGCCGACACCGCCAATGCGAAGAGAGCAAGCGGCATACCGGTCTCTCCCTGCATCACGCCAGAAGCGACGCGGCTGCCGCCTGGGCGATGGCCTCGTCCGCTTCCACGGTTGCGCCGGCAACGCCGATAGCGCCGATCACCATGCCGGCCTTGTCGCGCAGCACGACGCCGCCGCCGAAACTGATAAGCCCGCCATTGGTGTTCTCGAGGGTGTAGATCGCTCCGCCCGGCTGGGCGGCCTGTCCAAGCTGGAGGCTGTCGGTCTGGAACAGCGCCGCGGTGCGCGCCTTTTTTCGGCTGACGTCGATCGGGCCTAGATTTGCACCGTCCAGCCGCGCGAACGCAACGGGATAGGCGGCCGTGTCGAGCACCCAGATTGCGACGGCAAAGCCGTCTCTTGCGGCTTCTGCCCTGGCGACGGCGATAAGCGATTCTGCGGTGGCGATGTCCATGTCTGCTTCCTCGAACGGAATTTCAGGGAAGCACGAACACTATCCACGGACGGCTGAAACGGAACAAGAGATTTTTGGAAACGCCGGATCTTCAGCAATGCTGAACACGAGCGTCACCGAACCTTTTCGGCCTCCTTCATCATCATCCAGGCGATGTCGGTAAGCTGGCGGCGCGGCAGGCGGGCGGATGGACCGCTGAGACCGATTGCGGCACGCACCTCGCCACCCTCGCGCCAGGGCACGGCAACACAATGCAGACCCGGTTGATAGGTTTCGAGATCGAGCGCGAAGCCGACCCGCTCGACCGTCTCGATCTTCGACAGGATGTCCGGCCCCAGCGCGTCGGCCCGCGTGGCGAGCACGCGCTTGCCGAGACCCGGCATGAAGGCAAGAAAGACCAGGCCGATGGCCGAACCTTCCAGACGTTCGCGTTGGCCGATGCGGCAGGTGGTGCGCAAGGTCTGGCCGGATTCGATCGTGTCGAGATAATAGGTCTCGTCACCGCTCGGCACGGCCAGATAAACCGTCTCGCCCGTCTTCCGCGCGATCGCCTCCAGCGCCGGCAGAAGCCGGATGCGAAGCGCGCTGTCGTCGCCGGCAATGCGGGCGAGGTTCAGGATACGCCCTCCCAGATGGTAGCGCGTGTCGCCGGCACGCCGCCGGACATAGCCCAGCGCGTCTAGCGTCTTCAGGATGTTGTGTGCCGTCGTCTTGCCGAGCCCCGTCCGCTCGGCGATCTGTTTGAGCGACGTCGCTCCGCCCTCGCGGGCGATGATTTCCAGAATGGCGACAGCGCGTTCGATGGACTGGATCGGGCGCGTTCTACCCGGCGAACTCTCTACATCGACATCAACTTCGTGCATGGCAGACGATACCGTATTTCGCGTTGGTTGAAATCGAGATAAGCAGCTTTCTCCGCTCCATGCGCGATGATCGCGATACGCGGCGGCGGCGGGGAAGCGTTCCTCTTTCCGCGACAGAGTTTTCCCCTTGTCATGACTACTCGTAACCGGCCGGCAACGGTACCCCGTCGGTCGAGCGGCGGTCAGCCATGGTTCGATACGTTCCGCTGACGGCTCTGGAGCAAGAGACCGGAGATTCGATTACATGGCTGAAGCGACCTTGGTGCAGACGATCGGACCGGCGATCGTCCTGATGGGGGCGGCCGTGGTTGCCGTGCCGCTGTTTCGGCGCCTGGGGCTTGGCTCCGTTCTCGGCTATTTCACAGCCGGCGTTCTGGTTGGGCCGTCCGTGTTCGGCCTCTTCAGCGATGCCTCGTCCATCCTGCATTTTTCCGAGCTTGGCGTTGTGATGTTCCTGTTCGTCATCGGCCTGGAACTCAGACCTCAGAAGCTATGGGCCATGCGCGGCCAGATCTTCGGGCTTGGCGCGATGCAGGTCGTGTCGGCGACGCTGGCCTTGTCCTTGGCGGGCATGCTGGTCTTCGGGCTGTCGGCCACGGTGGCCTTCGTTGCAGGCGCTGGCTTCGTGCTGTCGTCGACGGCGGTCATCATGTCGGTGCTGCAGGATCGCGGAGAGATTTCCAGCCCGGAGGGACAGAAATCCGTCTCGATCCTTCTGTTCGAAGATTTGATGATCGTTCCGCTGCTGGCGATCATCGCGGTGCTGTCACCCCTGTCGCAAGGACAGTCGGGATGGGCTGACGTTCTTCTGGCGCTCGGCGCACTTCTGGCTCTTCTTGGCGTATCGAAATGGGCGCTCAACCCGTTCTTTGCGCTGCTGGCGCGGGCAAGGACCCGCGAGGTCATGACGGCGGGTGCGCTGCTGGTCGTGCTGGGTGCTTCATTGCTTATGGCCGCCGCCGGGCTGTCCATGGCGATGGGCGCCTTCCTGGCCGGCGTGATGCTGTCGAGCTCCAGTTATCGGCACCAGCTCGAAGGCGATGTCGAGCCGTTCCGAGGGCTGCTGATGGGCCTGTTCTTCATGGCCGTCGGCATGTCTCTCGATCTTGCCGTCGTCGCGGACGAATGGGGACTGCTGCTTGCCATGCTCGCCGTATTCACGGTGGCCAAGGGCATCGCCGTCTACGCCGTCGCCCGCCTGTTCGGCGGCTCGAACCACCAGGCGCTGCACCGTACCTCGATGTTCCTGCAGGGCGGCGAATTCGCGTTCGTCCTCTACGCCGCCGCAACGGCCGGCGGCGTGATCGAAGCGCGCGACAATGCGCTGTTCACCACCGTCGTGATTTTCTCGATGGCGCTGACGCCCATCCTGATGATTGTGGCGGACAGGCTGCTGCGCAGCGAGGCCTCCATGGATGGCGTCGAGGCAGCGCGCGACCTGAGCGGACGGGTGCTGATGATCGGCTTCGGGCGGTTCGGCCAGATCGCCTCGCAACTGCTGCTGTCGAAGGGCGTCAGCCTATCCGTCATCGACATGAACCCCGACCGCATCCGGGAAGCGGCACTGTTCGGCTTCAAGGTGTTTTTCGGCGACGGCACCCGCCTCGACACGCTGCACCATTCCGGCGCCGGTTCGGCCGACGCGTTGCTGATCTGTATCGACGACCGAAAGGCCGCCCTGCAGATCGTGGAACTGGCGCGGCACGCATTTCCCCAGGCGAAAATACTTGTGCGAAGCTACGATCGTGGCCACGCTGTGGAGTTGATCCGCGCCGGTGTCGACTACCAGATCCGCGAGACCGTCGAATCCGCTTACAGGATGGGTGCGGAAGGCCTGCGTGCGCTTGGGCATGCCGAGCTGGACGCCGAAGAAGCGGAAGAGGACGTGCGTCGGCGCGACGAGAAGCGGCTGTCCGAGCAGGTACAGGGCGATGCCATGTCGGGTGCCGACCACCTGCATGTCCGGCCTGTTCCCGAGCCGCTGAGCGGCAAAGCGGCGACAGGGCCAAGGGGTGTGACATGAAAAGCTTCAAGGTTGCGATTGCCGGTTTCGGTGGTGTGGGACGGGCAACGGCGAGCCTGCTTTTGTCCCGGCATGCACGTTACCGCGACGTCTATGGTGTCGACCTGCGGCTGGTGGCCGTCTGCGGATCGCGGTCCGGAGCGGCAGATGCGGACGGGTTGGACGCGGCGCAATTGATTGAGCTGAAGGATGGCCTGTCGGGCCCGGCCTTCATCGATGCGAGCGGCGCCGATATCCTGATCGAGGCGGGACCGAGCGATTTCCGCACCGGCGGCCCGGGACTCCTGTACTTGCGCTCATCGCTGTCGGCCGGCCGCGACACGATCGTGATTTCAAAAGGCGCGCTCGTCCATAGCGGGCGGGAACTGCGGATGATTGCCGAAGGCTCCGGCGCCCTCTTGAAGCTCAGCGGTGCCGCCGCCGCAGCCCTGCCGACGATCGATCTGATCGACCATAGCCTCAAGGGCTGCGAGGTGCTGCAGGTCGAGGGTATCCTCAACGCCACCACCAATTACCTGCTCGATGCGATGACGACGCGCGGGATTGGCTTCGACGAGGCGTTGTTGGAGGCCCAACGCGGCGGTTTCGCCGAGGCCGATCCGCGCAACGACACGGAAGGCTGGGACACGGCCTGCAAGCTGCTGATTCTTGCCAATTTTGGCCTCGGCGCCGATCTGGCGATGGACGATCTGACGGTCGAGGGTATCCAGACCGTCTCGGCCGAACGGATCGCGGCCTGGCGCGAGCAAGGGCTTGTTCCGAAACTTATCGGCAGTCTGACGCGGCAGGACGGCGCCATCCACGCCGCGGTCGGCATCAAAACCTATCCGCTTGCCGATCCCTTCGCCAACATCCGCGGCAAGGACAAGGCGATCCGCATCACGACCGATGCGATGGGCGAGGTCATGGCCATCGCATCCGGCAGGGAGCCGCTGGCCACCGCCGCGGCGGCGCTGAAGGATCTGGAGCATATTCTGGCGATACGGACCGGCCAACGGGCGGCCCCTATCCGGCGCGACCCGTGATGGCGCGACCCGTGATGGCGGGACATATCCGGGTGCAGAGGAGAAGCAGATGAAGGCTGCAGTTTACGACAAGCCAGGGCCTCCGGACGTGCTGAGATATGCCGATGTCCCGGACCCGGTCTGTGGGCCGGAGGATGTGCTGATTGCCGTCGAGGCGATTTCGATCGAGGGCGGCGACCTCATCAACCGGCGCTCTACGCCGCAGCAATCCCCATGGATCGTCGGTTACGCCGCTGCCGGCACCATCGTCGCGATCGGCGAGGCAGTCAGCGACCGGGCTGTCGGTCAGAAGGTGACGGCGTTCAGCATGTCAGGATCGCATGCCGAACTGTGGGCCGTGCCTGCTTCGCGCACATGGCCGATCCCGCAGGATCTCGACGTGATACGCGCCGCGGCACTGCCGATCGCGTTCGGAACGGCCCGGCACTGCATCGTTACCAAAGGCAGGCTGAACAGCGGTGAGACGGTCCTGATCCAGGGTGCAGCCGGCGGTGTCGGTCTGGCGGCGGTTCAAATTGCGCGTCAGGCCGGGGCGAACGTCATCGCGGTTGCCAGCGGCAGCGAGCGGCAGGCCCGTCTGGTTGCCCTTGGCGCAACCCATGTCATCGATCGACTTCGGCACGATGTCGTCGAACAGGTGCGTCGGCTGACCGATGGCCGGGGCGCCGATCTGGTGGTCGATCCCGTCGGATCGACCTTGCAAACATCTCTTGACGCGCTTGCCCCCGAAGGACGGCTCGTTTTCGTCGGAAACGCCGGCGGTGGTGGCCTGGATGTCGATCTTTGGTCGCCCATGCAGAACAACCAGACGCTCCACGGTGTCTTCATGGGGTCTCTCTTCGAACGGCCGGACGTGCATCGGACGGTCGACGAACTTCTGGAGGCTGCGGCGCAAAGGCGACTGGATGTGGTGGTCGATCGTGTCTTCCCCCTGCGGGACGCATCGAAGGCCCATGATCATGCAGAAACGGCAAAGCCCTTCGGCCGGGTCATGATGACGCCCTGACGCCGACGCCGCTGCGTTCGAAACACGCAATCAACATGTCGGTGAGAACGCGCACCTTCCTTGCAGGATGCTGCCCGGGCGGCCGAACGACGTAGATGCCTGCCGGCGGCGGCGGATGACGTGTCATGACGGTCACCAGTGCGCCGGACGCCAGATAGTCCTTGATCAGGTCGTCGGGGAGCGCGGCGATACCCAATCCCGCGACAGCGGCGACAACGAGAGCCGCCCCGTTATCGGCTTTGAAGCGGCCCTGTGGCCGGACGGTGCGCATCGTGTCGCCATCCATCACCTGCCAGGTTTCCATTCCCTGCATCAGCGCCTGATGCGTCACGAGGTCTTCCGGCGTTTCCGGGGCGCCGTGGGCTTCGACATAGGCAGGGCTTGCGACGAACTTCCCGTAGAGCGGCCCGACGCGTTTCGTCATCAGGTTCGAATCCCGCAGCGTGCCGACGCGGATCGCGCAATCGAACCCCTCTGCTATCAGGTCCACAAAGCGGTCGCTGTAGCTGGTTTGAATCTGCAACTGCGGATGGCGCAACGCCATGTCTGCGAACACGGCTGCAAAATGGGTTGGACCGAACGTAAGGGGCGCGGCCACCCTCAGACGCCCGCTCAGGTCTCCAGTTGGCAGAATGGCATCTCTTGCGGCGTCGATTTCTGCACTGGCCCTGGCCGCATGATCCCGAAAGGTGGCGCCTGCCTCCGTCAGGGATGCTCCGCGGGTAGACCGTGCAAGCAGTTGCACGCCAAGCTCCGCCTCCAGCCGCGCAAGCCGCCGGCTGACCATCGATTTGGAAATGCCCAGCCGAAGGGCGGCGGAGGTGATGCCGCCCGCATCGGCGACTTCCACAAAGGTCCGCAGATCGTCGATGTCCATCCTGCGTTCCCGGTTCCGCTACAGTGTTCCGCGCAACCGCTGACTACCGCATCGAAAACGGGAATGACAGGGTTCTCGGGCTGACACCGCTATAGGAAGGACGCTCCGTGCCTCCAGCCGTGCGCGTGTCGATCACCCCGGAACCCTAGGAATTGTATATGACCTTCCGCAACGGCCTCGATTCACTTCTTCGTCCCGAAGATTCGGTCCTCGTCATGATCGACCACCAGCCCTATCAGCTGGCGAACGTTAACAGCCATGATCCTCAAGCCGTGGTGAACAACACGACGGCGCTTGCGAAGGCTGCAAAGGTTTTCAACGTCCCCACGATCCTGACCAGCGTGATTGCCGGCCGCGGAGGCCTGCTCTTCAAGCATCTCACCGAAGTCTTCCCGGGGCAGGAGGTGATCGATCGCACCTTCATCAACACCTGGGAGGATCCGAAGGTGGTGGATGCGGTCAAGGCGACCGGCCGCAAGCAGTTGATCATTGCCGGCCTGTGGACGGAGGTCTGCGTCGCGATGCCGGCAATCCAGGCGGCGGGCGAAGGCTGGGATGTGACCGTGATCACCGACGCATCGGGCGGGACTTCCGTCGAAGCCCATGAGATCGCGATCCAGAGGATGATCGGGGCCGGCGTCAACATGATGACCTGGCTTGCGATCGCTGCCGAATGGCAGCGGGATTGGGCGCGCGCGGAGACGGCGGGCGCGCTGACCGACGTAATCGTCGACCATGCCGGCGGCAGCGGCATTGCCTATCTGTGGGAACAGCAGCTTCTGAACACGCCTGTTCAGGCGGCCAGCAAAGCCGGCCTGTAAACGCTGACCCTGGATGACGAGCGCCTGGCCGGATGCCTGATGAAAAGCGCCCGATAGAGCCTCGTCATCCACCTCTGTTCCCGAATGAGCTACCGCAAGGCGGTCATCGGTGCGGATCAGCGCTGACCCCCATCATAGCTCCGCCTGTTCTCCTCGATGCGGGGGATATTGACCCATATCGAGTAAGGCGAGGCTGCTTGCATTCGTGGTCCATTCCAAGGCTGATAGGATGGACGTCCGGCCCGGCTACGAACTGCGCATCAGACAATGATCTCCGACACCAGAACACCGCATGAAACCGAGCGGCCCGGCGACAGGATACTGGCCCGAACCGCCCCGCTGATATTCCTGGTTCTCTGGTCGTCGGGCTTCGGCTTCGCCAAGGTCGGGCTGGAGCACGCTGGGCCGATGACATTGCTGAGCCTGCGGTACGGCGCCGTGGTGACATTGCTGATCCCGGCATTCCTGATCCGCCGTCCCGCCTTGCCGCGCACCGCCCAAGCGTGGCTGCACATCATCATCGTGGGATTTCTCATCCAGTTCGTCTATTTCGGGCTTGGGCTGACCAGCATGTATCTCGGCGTGCCGGTCGGAACGGCGGCGGTGATCGCCTCGCTTCAGCCGATCGTCGTGTGCCTGGCGGCACCCGCCATCACCGGCGAACGGATCGGCGGCCTCAAATGGACCGGTATCCTGATCGGACTTTTCGGTGCGGTCGCCGTGATTGCCAGCCAATCGGGCGTGATAGCCGATGGCTATGTCGCGCTGCCGCTATGCTTCGGATCGATGCTGGCGATGGCAGCGGCGACGCTTTATCAAAAGCGCTTCGGTGCCGCCCATCACGTGATATCCGTCAACCTCGTGCAGTACACGGTTGGCTTTATCCTCACACTGCCTTTGTCCCTTATGCTGGAGAGCCAGGACGTTTCCTGGACCATGGAGTTTGCGGTCGCGCTCGCATATCTGGTCATCGCGAACTCGCTTGTCGCCATTTCCCTGCTTCTCTTCATGCTGAGGCGCGGTGAAACATCGCGCGTTTCATCGCTCTTTTTCCTTATCCCGCCAACCGCCGCACTCAGCGGTTGGCTGCTTCTTGGAGAAACGCTCGGCCCCCTTGCCGTCGCCGGAATGGCTATAGCGGTTGCCGGCGTTGCCTTGGTGCAGAGGTCCTGAAACCTTACGCGCTACAAAAGCATGCCGCCCGAGACTTCGATCCTCTGGGCATTCACCCACCGGTTATCTTCCGACAACAGTGACGCAATGGCGGGCCCGATGTCGTCGGGCTGGCCGACACGGCCAAGCGCGATCGTGCCGGCGATGAAGGCGTTCACTTCAGCATTGTCGCGAACCGTACCGCCGCCGAAATCGGTCTCGATGGCACCTGGAGCGATCGTATTGACGGCGATGCCGCGCGCGCCCAGCTCCTTGGCCTGATATCGGGTCAGAACCTCGATGGCGCCCTTCATCGCGGCATAGGCCGCGTAACCCGGCAGGGCAAACCGGGCCAGGCCGGACGACAGGTTCACGATGCGTCCGCCATCCGCGATGACCGGCAGGAGCTTCTGGGTGAGAAAGAACACGCCCTTCAGATGGATATTCATCAGGAGATCGAACTGGTCCTCCGTCGTCTCGGCGAAGGGCGCATTGATGCCGATACCGGCATTGTTGATCAGAAAGTCGAATGTGTCCCGCTGCCACTCCTGTTGAAGCGCGGCCTGTACGGCCACCACGAAATCAGGGAAGGACGGCGTCTTGCCGGTATCGAGCTGCAGCATCACGGCGCGGCGGCCTAAGTCCCGTATCGCCTTTGCCGTCTCTTCGGCCTCACCGCTTTTCGAGTTGTAGGTTCCGATCACGTCGACGCCGCGCCGGGCAAGCGACATAGCCGTGTTGCGGCCAAGGCCACGGCTGGCTCCGGTAACCAGGGCGATTTTCGGATGGGTGTCGGTCATGTTCGATCTCCTTGATCGTATTGGCATGGGCCTGAAACTAGCCCCTTCCGCGGTGCAGATAATTCTATATAATCCGGAGTCATCATTCGGGATTTTCGGATTATGGATCGATTGGACGCCATGCGCGTCTTCACCCGCATCGTGGAGCGACAGAGCTTCTCCCGAGCGGCCCAGGATCTCGGCCTGCCGGCGTCGACCGCCACGGATGCCGTCAAGCAGATCGAGCGGCGTCTGGGTGTCCGGCTTCTGGACCGGACAACGCGGCAGGTGCGCCCCACGCCCGACGGGGAAGCCTATTATCGCAGCTGCCTCAGCATCCTCGATAATGTCGAGGATGCCGAAAGCACCTTGAGCGGCGCCGAGCCGAAAGGGCTTCTGCGTGTAAACCTTCTGGGCAGTCAGGCACGAAGGATCATCCTTCCCGCCCTGCCGGATTTTTACGAGCGCTATCCGCAGATCGATCTGTATCTGGGCGAGGCCGATCATTTCGTGGATCTCCTGCGTGAAGGCGTCGATTGCGTGATCCGGTCGGGGCAGCCCGACAATAGTGAACTGGTCGGCCGCCAGATCGCCCTGCTGCACGAAATTACCGTGGCCTCACCTGCCTACCTGAAACGCCATGGAAGGCCCGAGAGCTGGGATGCGCTCGATGGTCATCAAATGATCGGGTATCATTCGTCCGCGCTCGGTGCGGCCATGCCGCTGGAATTCGTCGTCGAGGGCGAGATCAAAAGCGTTGCATTGCCAAGCCGGCTGACGGTCAGCGGCACCGATACGCTCCTTGCGGCGGCACTGGAGGGCCTCGGGATCATCCAGGTCCCGCGCTATGCCGTTGCACGGCACATCGAAACCGGCACGCTTGTCGAACTCCTGCCCCACACGCCGCCGACGGCAATGCCAATTCATATCTTCTATCACAGCAGGTGGCATCTAAGCCTGCGCGTCCGCACCTTCATCGACTGGGTCGTCGAGCTTTATCGCGACATCGATGAGCGGGAGTAAGCCCGCGACGAGCGCCTGAACGGCTTCATGCAAACAGATTGGTATCCGTTACCAAAGCCATGGATTTTGCAGCTTCGTCTGTGTCCAGATCGGCGAACCCCCCGCAACAGAAGCAGCCAAGGGCCGTGCCCTGCCCGTCATCCGCACGGAACGCCGACCGGGTGGCTTTTGCCTTCAAGCGCGGACCGATCGGCCCGGGAAGGCCGCCTTGCTGTTGTGAGGCGCTATAGACGGTGGTGCCTTCCTTGAAGGTCTCGACGACCTTGATACTGGGAATGTCGTCGACATCTGCAGTCACGGGATTGCGGTCGAGGATGACCAGATCGGCCAACTTGCCGATTTCGATGGAGCCCTTCCTGTCTTCCTCGCGATATTGCCATGCCGCCGCCGTCGTCACGGCCTTCAGGGCAGTCATGACGTCGACGCACTCGTTGGGGCCGACGATGACACCGCTCCGGGACTGTCTTGTCATCGCGGACCACACCATCAGCATGGGGTCGACCGGCGTAACCATGAAGTCGTTATGGTTGGAGCATCGGAGCCCTTTGGCGACAGCGCTCTTCATCGGGCTGATGAAAAATGCCCGGTCTTCGCCGAGATTTGCGATGTGAACGTCGCCCCAGAAATAGGTGTGTTCCGTGAAGAAGGATGGTGAGAGGCCTATGCGGGCATAGGCATCCAACTGATCGGGCCGCATGCACTGCGAATGGATCACCACATGGCGTCGGTCATCGCCGGCGCGCACGCCGGCGCCATCGGCGGATGCGATGACCATGTCGATGGCAGCATCGCCATTGGCATGGGACCATATCTGAATGTTCTTCTCGGTCAGGCTCTTGTAAAGCTTTGCGATCAGCTCGGGAGGGAAAACCGGTTGGCCCACCCACTCCTGTTCTCCAGCCGGCCCGCCGGTCAGCAGGGGCTTGGTCCAGTAGGCTGTCTTGCCTTGCGGCGACCCGTCGTTCACCAGCTTGATACCGCCGAGTTTCAGCCTGTTGTCGTAATAGCCGAACTCCTTTGAGGCATCCCCGATCGCGATCTTTCCGTCATTGTCGGTGCTCAGATAGCTGCGGAATATCTTGGGAACTTCCGCCGCGAAGGGCAGCGAAACCACGTCGATATACAGCCTCTTCTCACTGGCGGCCTTGCGCAGAAACGTCAGTTCCTCTGCATGGGTCGCGCCTTCCTGAGCGGTGGTCACGCCTTTGCTGGCATAGATCTGCTGGGCAGGCTGGAGAAGGTCCAGAAGTTCGGCTTCCGACGGCTGCGGCACCTGCGCGAATATCGGCAGGAAGGCGGTTTCCATCAACAGGCCCGCCGGCTCGTTGGAGCCGGGCAACCTTGCGATCAGGCCGCCCTCCGGTGTCGGGGTCTCGGCGGTTATGTCGAAGAGATCGAGTGCACTGGAATTGAGGACCGCGCCGTGATTGGACACGTGGATCGCCATAACCGGGTTGTCGGGGAAATGGGCATCCAGATCCATACGCGTCAGTTCGCGGCCTTCTTCCAGGCCGCTACTGTCGTAGCCATAGCCGATGACCCACTCGCCCTTCGGAATCTGACGCTGCGCCTGATTGTCCTGCAGGGCCTTGACGATGTCGGGTATGGCGCTGACGGGTCCGACAGGCGCCAGCGACAAATTTGCCCAGACGACGACGCGCGGCGCGTTCATGAAGTGTCCGTGCGCATCGATGAAGCCTGGAAGCAGTGCGTGGCCGTCGAGATCGATCAGGCGGGTTTGCGGACCGACCCAACGGTTCCGGACGTCCGATTGCGGACCCACGGCAACGATGACGCCATCCTTCACGGCGACAGCCTCTGCCGTCGGTGCGGCATCATTCATCGTCACGATCGGTCCGCCAAAGATGACGATGTCGGCGCCTTCAGCGGCGCGGGCCGAAAACGGATGGCCCCACGCCAGAGCACCGACAAGGGCCGATGCTCCACCTGCTACAACGTCACGCCTGGTTGCCATAGTCAGCTCTCGTTTCAGAAGGTCTATCAAGAGTAGAAACTGACGGGGTCAATCATCGTCAAGCTTACGATCGTTGTTGGCTGCGGGCGAGGATCCAGCGGTGGAACGCGCAGGCTATGGTCGACGCTGGATCGCCCTATCGGTACTTTTGAAGAAGCGCTTTTCCACGGGCGGACAGCCGATAGCCTATCGGCAGGCTTTCCGTCAGGCCGAGTTCCTTGAGTTGCCGGACCTTCCTGAACAGCATGACGCCTTCCATCAACCGGGCGGCGTCGACCCTACCAGGGAATAAGGCGGCGGACGAACAGGCGCGCGTTCCAGTCAGGTATCGAAAATGAGCGATTGGCTGACCATCGCTCCGGCCAGCGATCCATCTGCCACGGCCCGCGCGACCATCGAGGGGAAGGCCGCGACGTCTCCGGCTGCATAGACGCCCGGCACCGACGTCATCATTCGCTCGTCGACCTGTAGGATCGATCCGACCGGGGCCTCTCGCATGGCGCATCCCAACGCGGTCGCAAGTTGACCGCGCGGCTCGATAAAAGGCGCGATGTAAAGGGCATCGAGGGGAACGGACCGTGCCGGCGCCAGCTCAATATGGCTCAGCCCACCGTCGGCGCCATGCAGCGCTGTGACAGGCGCCGTTTCAACCAGGATTTCGAGCGCCGCGAGCGTGTCGATCCCTTCAACCTCGACGCCATTGGTGAACAGCGTCGTCGGACCCCAATTCGCGATCAGGCGCGCATGATGCAGGGAGGCCGGACCGGCATAGAGAACGCCCAGCCGGCGATCGGCATACTCGTAGCCATGGCAATAGGGGCAGTGGAGGACGCTTACGCCCCAGCGCTCGGCAAGACCCTCAATCGGCGGCAGGATGTCCCGCACGCCGCTGGCGAGGATAAGCCGACGTCCTTCGAGCACCTCGCCAGAGGCGAGCATGACGGAGAAGCCATCCCGTGCGCCTGTCGTGCCGACGGCCTCTCCATCGACAAGTTGGACCGTTTCGTACGGTTGCAACTGCGCGCGCGCCGTCGCCAGCATCGCGGCAGGTGTCGAGCCGTCATGGGTGAAAAACCCGTGCGATTGCGGCGAGAAGCGGTTGCGTGGCGTGCCGGTATCCAGAACGGCGACATCGTGCCGTCCCCGCGCCAGATAGATGGCTGCGGACAGGCCGGCAAAGCTGCCGCCGATGATGATTGCGTCATGCATGACGGATATCCGATCGTTTCATGCCGATTGCGACGAGCCGGGCATCGAAATCCTTCGACAGGGAAGCCAGGGTCACCGCTTCCATACGGGCGAGCAGGACGGCCTCCGCCTGTTGCCTGGCATCGTCAAGCTCGGCGTTGACGGCCTGCTCCACAAGGCAGGATGGATGATCGCTGCGATTGCCGAAGGCGAACAGCCGAGGCGCGCCGATGGCCTCATAGAGCATGCGCAACGTGACGTCCTCCGGGCGACGCGCCAGCGCCCAGCCGCCGCCCGGCCCTTTGGTCGAGCGCACGATCCCCGCTTCGCGCAGGCCGGCAAAGGTGCGGCGTGCAACCACCGGATTGCTCCCCATCGCCTTGGCCATCGCTTCGGACGTCATCGGCGTGGGAGCGTCGGCCATATGGAGAAGCAGGTGCAATACGCTGGACAGGCGAACATCACTGGACATGTAACTATGTGTGTTACACATTCAATGCGATGTCAATGGAGGCAAGCGCGGTCCCGAAGCGGCACGCCTTGGCGATGGACCTCGGTTCACCGCGCTGATCGTCAGCCGTCGGTGGATCGGGTCAGGTTCTCCCAGTCATCGATCTCACTCAGCATTGCCTGAAGCCGATGACGAACAAGACCAAGTGCATCGCTGCCCAGAAGCAGTTGCGGCGGGGGATTTTGCGACATCACGAGTGTTAGGACAGCCTCGGCAAGCTTTTCCGGATCTCCCGGTTGCGCGCCGTGTTTTTTCTGCCGCGCCTCGCGGATCGGATCGAAGAGACTATCGTACTCGCCGATCGAGCGCTCTGTGCGGACCATCGAACGCCCTGCCCAGTCGGTGCGGAAGGAGCCCGGGCAAAGCGCGGTTACATGGACGCCGAACGGTGCCATCTCGGCACGCATGACTTCGGATATGCCCTGCAGCGCAAACTTGCTGCCGCAGTAATAGGCGATCCCCGGCATGGTTATCAGGCCACCCATCGAGGTTACGTTGACGACGAACCCCGAACGCCTTTGTCGGAACCGCGGAAAAAACGCTTTGGCCACCGCGACGGCGCCGAAGACATTCACGTCGAACTGGCGCTGCATCTCCGACAATGGGGATTCTTCCAGCACCCCCTCGTGCCCGTAGCCGGCATTGTTGATCAGCACGTCGACCGGGCCGAAATCGGCTTCGGCCTGTAGAGCGATCCCTTCGATGCGGTCGAAATCTGTGATGTCGCATAAGACTGCGTGGGCTTTCGGAAGCCGCCCAAGCAGGGAGCGACGCGCCTCATCGGAACGAACGGTGCCGATGACCTTGTGTCCTGCCCGCAGCGCTGCTCCCGCAATGGCAAACCCGAAGCCCGAGTTGGCTCCGGTAATGAAGAAAGTTTTCGCTGTCATGATCGGGCCTTGCGTGTGCGTTTCAACGCATTGCAAAATAGTCTGGGCCTAACCCGCACAACAGCGCAGATACTCTATCAAAATTGAGCAATTCTATGAATTCCAGCGACCTTGCCTGGCAGGCATCCCGGCTGGCGCCGCAGCCTGGGTACAATCCAACGGCCTTGGGCGGCATGCGCATCCTGCGGTCCGAGACCGTTCTGGAGGATGTGCCTGTCCTGTATCGGCCAGGGGCAGTCTTTGTGCTGCAAGGCGCGAAGCAGGGCTATCTGGATGGGAAGGTCTATCGCTACGATGCCGACCATTATTTGGGGGTATCGGTTCCCGTGCCGTTCCGCATGGCATCGCAAGCCAGTGCCGAAAAGCCGCTGCTGGCGCTTTACCTCGAATTCGACCTGCACGTTGCTGCCGAGATTGCCATGACGCTCGAGGATGGCGGGCAAAGTGCCCGCGAGCAGGCGCGAAGCCTTGTCTCAAGCCCTTTATCTGCAGAGTTGCGAGATCTCTTGCGCAGAACGATGAGCACGCTTGCCGACCGGCAGGAATGCGCGATCCTTGGACCCGGCATTCTGCGGGAGCTGCACTACCGTGTCCTCGTGGGGCCTCAGGGCGGCGCTCTTCGGGCGGCCCTGCATCACCGGGGGCCGGCAGGCCGGATCGTGGACAGCCTCGCGCGCATTCGTGCATCGTTCAATGCGGGGATTTCCGTACCGGAACTGGCGGCGGAAGCTGGTATGAGCGTTCCCTCCTATCATGCCCATTTCAAGACGCTGACAGGCACGTCGCCGGTGCGCTACATCCGGGCGATGCGTCTTCACGAGGCGCGCGTGATGATCGCCTCCAACCAGGGCTCCATCGCCACGATCGCAGCCGAAGTCGGCTATGCGAGTGCCGCCCAGTTTGCCCGAGATTTTCGCAGCCATTTCGGACGAACCGCTACAGAGGAGGCCCGCTGGATGCGGGAGCATCTCGGATATCCAACGGGATGACGGAGCAGACTTTTCACTGACCCTGACGAGAATGAAGATGGGCGCCAGGCTAGGGCGAAGTCATATCCAGACGCGCTGCTCGCAGCTCGGCACAAGCATTGCCGCCTAATACGCAGGGAGCCCCCCTCGGCGGGGTTTTCTTTCGCCCGTACCATTCCGTATTTGATCTGCCCGTCCGGGTCGCCCATAATAGCCTTCGGGTAACGACGCCCAAGATCATCGTGATTGGTTTCCATGGCTACTGGCACTGTAAAATTCTTCAATATGGACAAAGGCTTCGGCTTTATTACCCCTGACAATGGTGGATCGGATATCTTCGTCCACATCTCGGCCGTACAGGATTCGGGACTCAATTCCTTGAGTGACGGCCAGAAGGTTTCTTACGACACCGAGGCCGACAAGCGCGGCAAGGGCGACAAGGCAGTGAACCTGAAGGCGCTCTAACGAGCCCTGGCTGTCTTGCATCTGACTCTGTCACGTCCCGGGGTTTTCTTTTGCCCGCCGGAACTGTAGTCAGGGCCTGGCCGACTGCGTGGAGTGTCCGCGTTGGCATCTAGAACCCGTCGGGGGAAACCTCGGCGGGTTTCGTTTGTGAAGGAGCGGCCGAACAGCGGTTGATCCACCCCTATCGAAGCCGTTTTAAGGCGCACAGCCGCGTTTTACCTTTGGCGATGCTGTTACTGTTCCGCGCGCCAAGTCTGTTTTCAGCCGAACTGACGCTCTCAAGCGCTGAGTTCGATCAGGCCTGTAATCCGCGCGTACCATTTTTCCGTATCGAAACCGAGCCATGATGGGTGCTGTGTTCTGGCGTACACAGCCGCCCAGCGCGACGGATGCTCTGCCTCGTGGTCAAGCACCATCGAATCGCCCGTTGACGGACTTCAACTGAAAACTTGTTCGCTGTTTCTTTCATATTGGCTCCACCTTCTTAGGAGTTGGAGCCTCCGGCAAACCCGGCGCGGCTCAAACCTGGAATGTGGGATCCTCACCCGAAGGCCGGACCTGTGGTGAGGCCAGGCTATTGCTGCCATCCGGCCGCAAGCATGCTCCAGTCAACATCGCGTTCCTCCTTACCGGTCCACACATCCCAGTAAGCCGGATCGTCGGACCTTGGTCGATGATCGTGGTTCAGTTCCCGCATCTCGACAAGAACCGGGATCGGCGCTGCCCATCCCAGGAGGATTGCATGCCTAGATGGAAGGCCGGGAAGCTCTTTCAGCAAGCCGCCGATGTTGTCGGGTACCAGCTTCGAGACCAGTTTCTGATCGGCATCATTGACGATGCGATGAAGTAGGAATGTGTTGCACTGGGCAAGCAGCGTTGGCGAAAGTTCTGACGGCCGCTGCGACGAGACTAGCAGGCCGAGTCCGAACTTCCGCCCCTCTCGGGAAATACGTTCGAAGATTTCCCGGCAAAGGTCGGCCGCATTCCAGCTCTCCCGGTCAGTTGCGCCAGCGCCCTTAACGAAGTTGTGAGCCTCCTCCAGCACGAGCACCGTCGGCAGTGACTGGCCAGTATCCCGGCGAAACCGTTGGAGAGCCTCGAAGACGACTCGAGCCAGCACGGAAACGATGATGTGCACTGTGTCCGAGGGCACGAGCGAAAGGTCGATTACAGCAATGTTGCCGTTTGCGGCGTTGTTTGCGCCGACATAGTCGTCCAGCCAGTCCTTGAATTCCGGAGGATTGGGGTCGTTCACGACACTTCCAAGGCGGCTATCCGCCAGCATGCCGCGGATCCTCAGTCCGAGGGTAGAAACGAAGTTCGCGACGTTTGCCGACTGTCGGGCAGCGAGTCCTTCCAGATGGCTCGCCAGACTGGATACGTCGAATACGAGTGGCGCATCCTCGTGCATGTGTTCGTCAGCCTGGGCAACGGGAAGGGACGCAAGCAATGCTTCGATAGAAGCGGCAAGTCCTTCCAGATCAGCGGCTGCGAAATCGGTCCAATACCTTCCTCGATCGAGCTTCTTTCGAATGAGAGCGTCGACCGTTGCCTGGACGTGTCCGACAGCGTCGTGATACGCAACGTCGATCTGACTAGGCCAGACCTCACAATCGGTAGACAATGTAGTAAGAATATCACCGAATTTTTTGTTACTTGGAAACCCAGTGTATTCTTGGCGGCCGCTTGCGAGCGCCGATCTTATGGAAGCGCGATACGATGAGGCCAGCCGCGCAACCTGTGCTTCCGGCGTGATATCTAGCTGCTTGCCGCTCTTAAGCTCTCTTAAGCCCTGCAGGAGCAACGGGCGCTGGACGGCTGGCTGGGCATGGGAAAGCGTGCTCCATTCCGCACCGTTCCAAAGCCATGCTGGCACCTTGAGTGCCTTTTCCTCTCCTTGAAGGGGAGGCACGCGGAAAACACGGACGCTGGCCGGGTCATCGGCGAACGCACGACTGTACTCGCCGTTGGGATCCAGGATGATGAACCGGGCGTTCGGCTTTCCTAGCTTGTCCGACTTTTCTCTTTCGGCGGCAGCCGCATCGATCGACCACCTGATCAGACCCGCCACCGAACAGGATTTCCCGCTTCCCGTGTTTCCCAGCACGGCTAGGTGGCGACCGAATATCTTGTCCGGATCCACCATGATGTCAGCATCCATCGCGAGTGGTGAGGATCCAATCACCACTCGACGATCCGTGTCACCAGCACCCACGATTGCTGCAACCTGATCCGGAGTAGGGATCAGGACCTGATCGCCCACTGATGGAAAAGCCAGTACGCCACGTGAAAGCTCATGCCGCGGCTTTCCCTCCCGTCCATTGCGAAGAAGCAGTGTGCCGATAGGAGAAACGTTCATCTTTCTTGTCGGGAATGGCAAATCCAGTAGGCCAAGCTCTCTCTGGCCACCGCGCGGCATTGGTGACTTCATCACACCGATCCAGGTCACATATGCGACAGTTGCGCCGACTTCGTTTGGAAGCAAGACGTAGCTGTTAATCCGTGGGAACGGAGTGGGGATCCCGGTATTCAACGCGATGGCCTGTGGGGCCTCTCCACCCAGTGACACAACGATCTCGGCGGGTGAGACAATCTCAACGGTACCGATGACAAGATCCGACAAGGCCTGGATTGGATAGCTCACTTCGCCGCCTCCTCAGGGGTCGTGACCGCAATTTCCATTGGGCGCTCCTTAAGAAGGGCGGTCATTCTGGCTGTGATGTAGTCGAGAGCTGGTTTCGGGAGGTAGTTCCGGGTCATCATCTGGAGGTCGCTGAAATGCGTCCCGACTAGCAGTGTCGTCTGCGCTTCGCGTGTCTTGGACAGAAAGGCTTCAAGTCTATCGCTCACAGATCGCGCAGCGACCACGACATGGGTAGACGGAATGGAGAGCATATCAAAGATCACGCGGTTTATGTGATCGTCGCCGAAGCCGTAGCCGTAGATGAAGAGAACAGCGTTCGGCCTGCATACGGAGGCCGCGAAATCCCGGAACAATTCGGCGTACGGATAGTGTGTCGTCTCGAAGTCCTTCGCAGGATTCGGGTAGATCATTACGGTGTCCACTGGTTCAGTGGGAATGCATGTATGGTCCCGTGGCGCACCAAACGGCAACCCAAACCGTGAAATCGTTCGACGCGCGTCGTCATAGATCCAGTCCAGCGAGCCGTGAAGCTTCGTGAGGCGCACGACGCCTTCCATAAACCGTGGCTCTCCGCGGATGCCCGGCGGGTTATAGTGATAGTCGACATCTAGGCGGGATGCCCGAAAGACCGGGTTCAACGCCCCCACGAAACGATCGATTATCCTTATCCCCGCGAGATCGCACCCGTGTTCGATCAAGCGGTCATAGTTGGTTGTAAAAATGTGTAGCCGCTCACGCGATGCCGTCCGGCTGGCGAAGCTGAGAAGGAAGGACTGGAGTGCGATCTCCATCTCAATCAAGTGCTTGCCGGCGGCCTTAGCAATGCCGATCTCCGTGTCGAGCAAGGATTCGAGAAAGACACGCATCTGGCTGTTGATGCGGTTTCGAAGATCGTTTCCGTCGTCAGGATCCGTAATTTCCTGGCCAGAAAGCACTGCCAGCGCGCTTCGAAACTGATCCTCGATGTTTGCGGATCCTCTGCCCATCTTCTTGGCCATCGTTTCCGCATGCTCGTTAATGTACTTCTCATATGCACCGCCGATTGAGATGGTACCCATGCCTGTCGCGGTGGATCCGGCGATCTTGCCCACGGCCGTCGTGAAGCCACTTCCAATCAGCAGGTTCAAATGTTCTGCTTGGAAGGTCGCTGAAAGCCAGGGCTCGATTTTCTTCCTATGCATGGCAATGAATTCCGCCATCGCCCTGTCGTCTGCTGGAACCTCATCACACGAATGAGAGGCGCTTCCAGCCCTGTAGTGATGCTTGCCAAGCCCTGCCATCCCGTCCTCCGAATCACTACCTTTAGTTTAGCGGCTGTGCGATATTCGTTGAAGCGAGATGGTGCCACCAAGTATCGGTGGTTTCATTGTCGAACGCGGAGAGGTCAAGCCCGAATAAATCATCGCTTGCCTCCAAGCCCTCAAGTTGCGCTCGAGCGGGTGGAAATACTGCTGTTCCAGGTCCATCGCGGCGATAAGCCTTAGAGCCCCATCCAGGCTGTCTATGTCCCGGTGCTTCTCCCCGATGCGACGCGCCATCTGCGGCGGGACACCATATTCATCCAACGCAAAGAGACCGCTATCGAGGAAGAGGTTTTCTGTCTTGGCCATGAAGAGAGAGTAGTTAGCTTTCGCAGGCACGCCGATTTTACTCAGCACGTCGTTGTAAACCGCGTTGATAGCGCTGAGTTGCCGTGGAAACGTGTAAATCACATAGGAGCGAATGAAGCGCAGGGCTGCCTGAACGGCAGCGCTCACGCTGTCTTCTTCGCGCCTGTGCAGAACCCGGTCTTCAATGAATTCTCTGATTGTTAAATTCGCGAGACTCGAAAGTCGCGCGGATAACTGCTGTCCATTGAAAATCTGGTAGGCCTTAAGAGATCGACCCTCATCAATGTAGTCGTAGATCAGCTCACAAGTTGCCGATAACTCCATGCCATTCGGCATGCCACGCCAATTGAGAAGTTCGCGATAGGTTATGTCGCTTCTGATTTGATCAGCGATGAAGCGTTGGGCATCGACTGAGATGTGCCGATTAGCTTTCAGCGTCTCCAGATCCAGTGAAGATTCGCTCACCGCTGAGTCGATACGATCCTGTGAACCATCACTCAAATCTGCTTCGGGAACCCGCCCGGCGAACACGCATTAGAGCTCGCTTCGGCGGGCCCTTTCTATTCCAGATCCGGCACCGGTGATGAAACGTCAGAAGGTTCGTCAACATAGGTGTCGAGCACTTGCTTCAGCACTTGGGCATCATAGACCATGTACCTCCGATCTCTGGCGTCTGTGATCATGCCGGCGAAACCCATGAACGCGTCGTTTTCGTTGGTCTTGGCTATGAAGAAAACCGGAGCGCCGCTCATTCCATCAGGGTCGATCGTCTGCTGATCAGCTCGCTCGTCTTGCACCATCGGAATGCGGTTTTCGATGTCCATAAGCTTCGGCTCGTCAACACGAAGATAGAGCTTCACCCATCGAGCGGTTGCAAGCCACTTGGTCGGGATGCCTTCTTCATCAAACACGAAGTCGCCATCCCGGGCAAACGTCGGGAAGCCTAGAGCGAAAGTGGCCTGGATCTGAACTCGGCTTGCGGTCTGAAGATTCACGCCCAGATCCAGATCCAAGAAGAATGGCCGCAGGTCTCGTCCATCGCGTTCATCTGCATATTCGGCGATGAACAGGTCCTCGAGGTTCTTGTGATCGGCGTGCTCCATCCTCACTCGGCTGATCCGATTTGGTGACAGCCCCAGGTTGCCCTCGACAACTACGGTGAAATTCTCTGGCTCAACGTTATGATTGGAGGTCCCGAGCTGATGACGGGTGCAAATGCCGAAATTCTTGCCACGGTATCGCACAAGAAAAGCTGTGCCGGGGGCACTTAGGTCGAATACGTCCTGCCCCTCATTTAGAAAAGAGCTGGAGTAACGAAGCGGCGCAGTCCATCTGGAACTTGTACGAAACCTATCCAAATATGATTGAGACGAACCGATAGCTTCATTCGTGCTCTAGTCCAGACATCCATGCCGCCTCCCTGACGCTTCACTGGCGCTCGAACAATGCCCCATCTGGCCGATGGCGCACCAGCCATGATCGGCCGAGTTTCAACTTAAGGTGGCGCGGCCTTTCGTGTATCCCGAAATAAGATCGGCCAGCGTTACATATAACGACTTAGCGCCCGTAGCTGTCTTCCGTGTTCTCGTCGCCGCGCTGCGGCGAGCGCAGAGGCGCTAGTCGCTCTTCTTCGTCCAGCGCTGGCGCTGCCATTCCCACATGACTTGCTCGTTCGACTGGACCCAGTCGGCAAGCTTTTCAACTTCCGCGATCGCGGTCATAAGCTTGTCCTCGTCGATTTCGATCTTGGGTCCGCTTCGCAGCGATAGTGGCTGTAAACCTTCATCCTCCTCTTCTTCGGCAGGCTCATACAGTCGGCTGACGAACAGCGGATTGGGATGCTTCTTCAGGGTCTTTCGATTGTGAGCGGTTTGAAAGATCACGAAGTCGGTGTTGTGCGCGAAGTTGTTGCGAGCCAGAACCACCTGTTCGATCAGGTCGAAGCGCACGGGACAGGATGCGTAGGCTTCGCCCATTACGTGCTCGATGATCTGCCTGTATCCCTCCACTGGACCTGCCTTAAAATGCGCCCTGCGGGCCTTGTCGTCTTTGAATTCGATGCAGAGATCGCGCTGCAGCTCTTCGAAATACCCCTTCAGCGTGTCCGCAAGAAGGGAGACGGCGAACAGGCCGACAAGCTCCCGAGCATGCTCAGCCTGCATGAACTCCTCGACGAACGCCGGCTCCGGGCTGTCGTAGTCGGGGTTGAACGGGGGCGGCTCCCAAGGGGGCACCTCGGCTTCGATTTCCTGCTGCATCTCATCGAACGGGAGCCGACACTTCGTGTAGAACAGGCGGATCAATGCCGTTCGCTCGCGCATGAAATACGATAGGTCCATCAGTGTTTGCCTTTCAGGAATATTTCCTGCTGGTGCAGAAGCCCGTCGATCTCCTCGAGATCCTAAATGATCTCGTCGACACTCTGCTTGCCTGAACGCTGCAAGAGTTCAGTTTCGCGACCGAGACGTTCGATGACCTTCCGAAGGGCGCTACGCGCTGAGAGCCGGGAATAGACTGTCATGGGAATAGCTCCCGCACCTCGATGAGCGGGCGCCGTTCTTCTGTGCCCCGCCGGAACTTAGCTGCGATCACCTCGTCGAGCGAGATCCGCCGCCGCAGGGCATCGAACACGTCCATGCCATTAATCAAGATGACGCGTCGGGCGTTGAAGGCCACTAGGCCCTGTTCGGTAAAGCCGGAAAGCGAGACGAACAGGCCACGCGTGCCCTCGAAACCATCACCCGCTTTCTCCTGGAATGAGCGTAGTGTGGCAGCATCGGTCTTCGCGTCGGTCCACTTAGCTTCGATCAGGTAGACGGAGCCGCGATGCTCGAAGTTGCCATCGATCTGCTCGCCGACGAGCTTGAACGATGCCCGGGCATCTAGCCCCCAGGCATCGAACCACTTCTTGAGGAAGCGCTCGAAGGCATAGCCGCGCGCTTGGGCGGCGTCGTTCATCGAAGTCAGTACCAGGAATTCCTGTTCGAGGGCCGCAAGTGCGCTCTCGTTCGGCCCCTTCTTCTCTGGAACCGCAGCGGCTGCCGGCTCCGGTTCGTCGAATACTGCGGGCAATGGCTTGCCACCCAATCTGGTCACCAACTCGTTCAATCGGGCACGGGCATGGGGCACAGTTTCGGCCTCTCCCTTTCCGAGCCTCTCGGATTCGCGGACGCTCCAAAGCGCCGTGAGCGCCTTCGTGACATAGGGCGCTGGAGCAATTTCAAGGAACGCACGCAGGCGTTTGCCCTTCGAGCCGCCGAAAGTCTCGAACCGAGGCTTGTAGATATCGACCCCTACATCGCGGACGAAAAAGGACTGGAATGGGTCATTGCTGAAGTTGAGGACCCAGCCGCTGTACATGCCAAACAGCGTATCAATGAGCATCATGTCCGCTGTCGTAAGTTCTGCCACCGACTCGCCTCGCCAATTCTTGTGACAGTCAAGATGGCCTGCGTCAGGTGATCTAGGCAATTGCGGAAACGATAGTATCTTCGTCCGCGCACATTTCCCCGCCACCGCGCTTTTTTCTCTCACAAAGGGGGCGCGGAAACTCACGGAAATCCTGAGGTTCTGCCCTGCCCGTGTGACCGAGACATGGCCAAGGCCACACTGAAAGAGCGCATCGTCCGATCGATCCGGCATCCTGCCGGTGGCGATACCGTGCGCCGCTTCTGGATGGGCCCGTTCGCTCGACGCAGCCCGTGCAGCGGAACGTCCGGGCAGGCACAGTCGACGTCGAAGCCCGCACTTTGACTGCTATCGTCGCGACCAATGCCACGCGGATCATGGACATCCGTGATGGCGACCTCGACGCCTGGATCACCGTCGAGGAACTCGTCCTGATCGAGGGCATGAACTTCGATCGCGTCGCCAGCGGCATGCAGTTCAGGGCGGCGTACCACCGCTCTGATCGCGGGTGTTACCCGCAACCCACCGCAACCCCTGAAATCATTTCGGGCCAAATTCATTATTAAATCAGGGCGCTGACGATGGATAGTCCGACGCCTCCATACCTCGACATGTATCGGAAGAGGCACAAGCGCTCGAAGACGTTCGTGTCCGGCACCTATCTCGGCGTGCCCATGATGATGCAGACGCAGCCTAGAGAGGTCATCCGCGTCGTCGGCGATCAGGAGGTCATCACGATGCAGACGATCGCGCTGATCGACTGGGCGGATCTCGCTGCGCCACCTGCGTATGGCGATGCGGTCGTCGTGGGGCCATCGTCGTACCGCGTGCGCACGTATCTTTTGCAGGGCGACGGCTTTGCCCGGATCGAGCTCGACAACGCCTAGCGGCTTGGCAAAAGGACAGGCGATCAAATAGGGTGCCCACGCAATACTGCCGGGGGCCAAATGCTAAAGTTCAGGTTGACGGATAAAGGTATCGATCTCGAATACAAGGCCGAGAACAATTTGCCCGGATGGGTGTGGCGAGAACTGCAAGAAAAGAGATCGATCGAGCTGTCGCAGGTTTTCTACTACGACAAGGACGACCTCATAAATCCACCAGCAGATGCTGACATAATCGACGATGACTACTGGTACCAGTTTCCGTTTGGTACCTTCGAGGACGAATACGTTCGTATATCGGGGCGCTTTCTAGGCATCGACAACGATGTCCTCCTGCCGAAGGATACCAAGTTCAAGCGGACGCTGTTCGCCGCAGAGCGCAACATCTCGATCTTCGGGCGGCTGGCTGGGTTGCTGGAGCATAAATATCCCATCGTCATCGGGGGCACTCGCCATGGCGCTATACCCATGGTCGTCTACGAAGAGCTGCTGGACAAGTTTCCCAACAGCTATGAAGTCGACAGATATGCCGGCGCTCGAGTTACCACGATCCTGTCACAATATCTCGACGGGATGAAGGACACACGCGGGCGATACGAGACCTATCTAAACAAGAAGATGGCTGGAACTGCCAGCATGAAGATTGACCTCGACGATTTGAAGAAGCTCGAGATCGAAAAGTACGTTCTGATCCGCGAGCTCATTAGGGACGCTCTGGAAAACAAGACAAATCTAACTGAGCAGGAGTGGCAGAAATATCTTCTGTCTTTTCTACTCCTGCTGTTTCCCAAGTACATCAAGGTGCTGGAGAACGTCACGATCAACGACTACTATTCTAGGACAGATGGTAAAAAGACCTCCAGGTACATCGACCTTGCGCTGCTAGACGCCAACGGAAATCTCGACGTCATCGAGCTGAAGCGGTCGTTTGAGAACAAGATCCTCCGCAAGGGCCAGTATCGGGACAACAGCATACCGACAGCAGAGTTGAGCGGCGCCGTCATGCAAGCCGAGAAGTATCTATTCCATCTTTCTAAGTGGGGCATCCAGGGCGAGCGGGAACTGACGAAGCGCTACGAAGCGGACATTCCTGCCGGCATGAAGATCCGCATCTCCAATCCGAAGGCGATCATCATTCTCGGTCGGGATCAAATGTTTGGTGCTGACATGGATGATGGACAGCGCCTCGACTTCGAGGTGATCAAGCGCAAGTACGCCAACATGATGGATATCATCACCTACGACGATCTGCTGCGCCGTCTCGACAACAGCATCGTTGCTCTCGGAGGCGAAACCGTTATCGCCAAAAAACCCTAGGGCCACATGCTGTCCTGGTACTGGCGCACGACGAGGAACTTCTCGAACGATCCGCGCGCCATGTAGATGTCGACGCCCGGATCGTCCACGGCTTCGACCATCTCGGGTCGCGTACCCTTGTACCGCGACCCCACGATCACCTCGCGCAGCTTCATGTTCTCTGAAAACGGCATGAAGTAGTGCATTTCGCCGTTGATCGGGACACCGTCGTTCAGGCCGATGTAGGCACGGTATTCTTGCTCATACGACCATCCCTCTGCCTTCGTCCTGATCAGGCGCTTGATATCCTCGGGCGTGATGTCGTCCAGTGTGTTGAGCCCCATGTCGGCCAGAGTAGGGCGTTTCTTCGTATACTCGACTTGATAGAAGGCCTGATCGGGGACGTCGAAGCCTAGAACTACGCCTTTGTGGCTTTCGGCGTAGTGGGCCCACATCAAGGGACTGTCCCAGTCCTTGCTCATGCAGATGACGCCATTCCCGACGTTCAGGTGCCGACGCATTTTGCGCAGCGCGAACCGCTCCTCTTTCGCCTCGAGCGCGACGCCGATGAACTCGAAATCGTCGTTGAGTTCCTCGATGCGCCCGATCCGGATCTTGCGCTCTTTGATCGACCGCATTCCGTACTCGGCACCCAAGAATCGATAGAGCCGCATTTCGTATCTCCCTCTGGCCGAATAGGTCTATCCGAACGCCGGGCCCGCCACCGCCCTTTTTTTCTCACAAAGCCCGCCCGCGTGATCCGCACGTAACGTGAGGACCACATGGCGCATTTCCGCAAGCAGCTCCGAGACGGCATCAAAGCACGGCTCGAAACCGTGCTTTGATGCCGTGCCGGTGTATTCGGGCCGGATCGTACCCTTCCTCGACACGGAGCTGCCGGCCGTCAACGTCTTGCCGATCGGCGATGCCGCTGCCGGCGAACGACAGAACGGCGACCGTCTCGAGCGCGAAACCGATGTCGCGGTGGCGGTTCTGGTCTCCGGGCGCCAGGACGCCGCCATGGATATTGCCAACGCCATCGCCGAGATCCTCGAGCAGGCGCTGACGCCCGCTGCCGACTGGAGCCTGCCCATGCGCCGGTGGCCGTATCTAGGCTGCGATGTCGCGCCCGATGCCAGTGCCGACGGCGCGATCATCGCTCTCACATATCGATATTCCGCGGACATGATTCATCCCGCGGGCAAACTAGGCGAGCCCCTCATCGCCGCACAGCAGAACAGGAGCTGTTCGATGAGCAATGACGTCGGACCGCGTGGTGCCGCTGTCGCTAAAGGGGATCGAACTCGATCACCACGTCTACTGCTTCGACAAACGCATCATCTCGGGCATCGAGATCGACGACGACGACCGCACGGTCGCGATCTGGGTGCTGCCGTACCACCCGCACGACATGCACGTGATGTCGCGCTGGAAGCCGAGCGTCCGCACGCCTATACGTCACCAATCCGGCGTTGCATGTCGCACTTTCCGGTTGATGCCCATGTAATCGATCTTTTCTGGCTGGGACTACGGAATGCTTCCGCCGCTATGTCTGGTTTCGAGAAATCGAAGGTGCAGCGTGAATGGCAGGACTAGGGCGGATAGCGGCCACTCTAAGCCCATACACGATGCCTACGATGGTAAGGAAATCGCCCAATCGACCGGACACGATTCGAACTTCTTAACCGCCAAAGACCGCCGTTTCTACGCTATTTCGCCCGCTGGCTATTCTTCACTCTTTACCGGAGTGTAGTTCCGGCAGTTATCAGCGGTGATAGAGGGTAATCGGCGGTATTTGGCGCACCCGACAGGATTCGAACCTGTGACCTCTGCCTTCGGAGGGCAGCACTCTATCCAGCTGAGCTACGGGTGCGTAGGGCCGGCGGAGATAGGCTTGCCAGCCAGCCGCACTCCTAACCCATCCCTCCGGCCACCACAAGAAGACAGAGCGGGAAATTTCCAGTCGCCAGCCGGCCAACCCCTAGCGCGAAAGGGGTAGAGGCTATGGCGTGGCGGCAACACCGCGATGTGAAATGTGGTGATTTCTTGTGAATAGACATAAAAAAGAGCCGTCGCGGACTGGAGGGGGATTGTCGCGACGGCTCTCTCTTTATAAGCGGATATCCCGAGAGGGGGATTGGGATCATCCGCTCCACGATTTCGGCTCTAAGCGGGGGACGAGCTTGAGGCCGAACCACGACGCCTGTGAACATCGCGTCGTTGGGAGTAAAATGCGCCTTCCCACCGGACGGTTCAAGACCGACCGATCACAGTTGCGTGATAATCCGTATTACGTTTTCGTAATGCGTTACGCGGACTCTCGAAAGCATTCGCTAAGATCCTGAAATCCTTGGCTTTATCGCACGTCAATCCCCGATCTTCGCCGACGGTTAAGAAGTCGTTTCACCAACGGCAGGATGCGCGGATGCTCTTGTTTGCGTTGAGCGGCCTGCGCTCTGGCCTGCCAGCATTTGCCAAACCCGCCCGATAGGATAAAGCCGGTGCCGTGCATGGACACGGAGCCTTGGTGCGAGGTACGAGCAGGGCATGAAAAAGGGCGATCACCTCTTCCTCGTCGATGGCTCGGCCTATATTTTCCGGGCCTACCACGCGCTTCCGCCGCTGACGCGCAAATCCGACGGAATGCCCGTCGGGGCCGTGTCCGGTTTCTGCAACATGCTCTGGAAGCTGGTGGAAGAAACCAAGGACACCTCGGTCGGGGTCGTGCCGTCGCACTTCGCGGTGATCTTCGACCACTCGTCCACAACGTTCCGCAATGCGCTCTACGATGGATACAAGGCCAACCGCCCTGCCCCACCGGAAGACCTCGTCCCGCAATTCGCCCTGATCCGCGAGGCGGTGCGCGCCTTCGACCTGCCCTGCGTCGAGAAGCAGGGTTTCGAGGCCGACGACCTGATCGCCACATACACGAAGAAGGCGCTGGACGCCGGCGGCGACGTCACCATCGTCTCGTCCGACAAGGATCTGATGCAACTCGTCGGACCCTGCGTCACCCTGTACGACCAGATGAAGGACAAGCGCCTCGGCCCGGCCGAGGTGTTCGAGAAGTTCGGCGTCTATCCCGACAAGATGATCGACCTTCAAGCCCTGGTGGGCGACACCTCGGATAACGTCCCCGGCGTGCCGGGCATCGGACCCAAGACGGCCGCGCAATTGCTGGAGGAGTTCGGCGATCTGGAGACGCTTCTGTCCCGCGCCGGTGAAATCAAGCAGGCCAAGCGCCGCGAAAACCTCACCGCTTTCGCCGACCAGGCACGGTTGTCGCGGCGCCTGGTGACGCTGGACGACAACACCCCGCTGGACGTGCCGCTTGAGGAGTTGGCCATCCGCGAGCCGGACGGCGAAAAGCTGATCGGCTATCTAAAGGCGATGGAGTTCACCACGCTGACCCGGCGCGTATCCGCGAAGTTGGGAACCGAAGCCGCGTCCGTGCCGGCCGCGGAGGTGGATGTAACGGCCCCGGCGCGTGGGCCCGACCTTGACCCCGGCGGCACGCCGGGCGGCGAGAAGAGCGACGCCCACCTGCCCCTGACGCCCGCCGCCTTCGCCGCCGGCCGCATGGCAGAGATGGCCGATACGCGCTTCGACCGAAGCGCCTACGTTACGATCCGCGACGTCGAAACGCTCGACCGCTGGATCGACCGTGCGCGCGAAACCGGCCTGCTTGCGTTCGACGTCGAGACGACGGCGCTCGACGCCATGAATGCCGACATTGTGGGCCTAGCCATCGCCGTCGCGCCTGGCGAAGCGGCCTACATTCCGCTGGCCCATGTGGCCGAGGGCGAAGGCGACCTTCTGGGCGGCGGCGATGCCGCATCCGGCCCCGGCATCCAGTTGGCCGAGGCACAGGCCCTCGCCCGTTTGACGCCGGTGTTGACCGACCCCGCGATCCTGAAGATCGGACAGAACTTCAAATACGATTACCTGGTGATGCTCCAGCGCGGCATCGCCATCCAGCCTTTCGACGATACGATGCTGATCTCCTATGCGCTGGATGCCTCGTCCTCGCTGGATGGGCACGGCATGGACGAACTGTCCGAGCGTTTCCTCGGCCATAAGCCGATCAGCTACAAGGATCTGTGCGGCAGCGGCAAGGGCGCCAAGGCCATTGCCGCCTGCACGGTCGAGAAGGTCACCGAGTACGCCGCCGAAGATGCAGACGTGACGCTGCGCCTGTGGGAGGTGTTGAAGCCGCGCCTCGTCGCCGACGGGCTGGTGCATGTCTATGAGCGGCTCGAGCGGCCGCTGGTGCCTGTTCTGGCGCGGATGGAACAACGCGGCATCAAGGTGAACCGGCAGATCCTGTCGCGCCTGTCCGGGCGGTTCGCGCAGAAGGCCGCCGCGCTGGAGGCAGACATCCATGCCCTGGCCGGCGAAAGCTTCAACCCCGGATCGCCCAAGCAGCTCGGCGAAATCCTGTTCGGCAAGCTCGGCCTGCCGGGCGGCAAGAAGACGCGCACGGGGCAATGGTCCACCGATGCCCGCACCCTGGAAGACCTGGCCGCGGAAGGCCACGAGCTGCCCCGCCACATCGTGGACTGGCGGCAGATCACCAAGCTGAAGGGCACCTATACCGACGCGCTGCCGCTGCACATGGATGCGGCCGGGCGCATCCACACGTCCTATTCCATGGCATCCACCACCACCGGGCGGCTTTCGTCGTCCGAGCCGAACCTGCAGAACATTCCGGTGCGCACCGAAGAAGGACGTGCGATCCGCACCGCCTTCGTGGCTGGGGGCGGCACAAGCCTCGTCTCGGCCGACTACAGCCAGATCGAGCTGCGTATCCTGGCGCACATGGCCGATATTCCGCAGCTTGCGCAGGCCTTCCGCGACGGCATCGACATCCATGCCATGACGGCCTCGGAAATGTTCGGCGTACCGGTAGAGGGCATGGAGCCCTCGGTGCGCCGCCGCGCCAAGGCCATCAATTTCGGCATCATCTATGGCATCTCGGCCTTCGGCCTTGCGGCGCAGCTTTCCATTCCGCGGGAAGAGGCCGGGCTGTACATCCGCCGCTACTTCGAGCGGTTCCCCGGCATCCGGGATTATATGGACGCCACCAAGGCGCGCGCGAAGGCCGATGGCTACGTGGAAACGCTGTTCGGCCGTCGGGCGCACTATCCGGACATCCGCCATGCCAACCCGTCGGTCCGCGCCTTCAACGAGCGCGCGGCCATCAATGCCCCCATCCAGGGCACGGCGGCCGACATCATTCGCCGCGCCATGATCCGCATGGAAGGTGAACTCGCCGCCGCGGGGCTGTCGGCGCGCATGCTGCTGCAGGTTCATGACGAACTCGTCTTCGAGGTTCCGGACGACGAGGTGGACGAGACCATCCCGCTGGTTCGCCGCGTCATGGAAAATGCCGCCGACCCTGTCGTGACACTATCGGTGCCCCTTGTCGTGGACGCGAGGGCCGCCGCCAATTGGGAAGAAGCCCATTGACCGCCAAACTGCCCGCAGACGACCGGCTGATCGTCGGCCTGGACCTGCCCGACCGTGCCGCCGCCGAGGCCATGGTGGAGCGGCTGGGCGATACGGTTTCCTTCTACAAGATCGGCTTCCAGCTTGCGCTGGCCGGCGGCCTGCCGCTGGCGCAGGACCTGTCGCGTGCCGGCAAGAAGATCTTCCTGGACATGAAGCTTCTCGACATCGAGAACACGGTGGAGAAAGGCGTCGAAAGCGCCATCGGGCTGGGCGTCGCCATGCTGACGGTGCACGCCTATCCGCAGGTGATGCGCGCTGCCGCCCGCGCTGCGCAGGGCTCCGGCCTGACGGTGCTGGGCGTCACGGTGCTGACCTCCATGAACCAGTCCGACCTGGACGAGGCGGGATATGCCACCCCCCTGCCCGATCTGGTGGCGCGCCGCGCCGCGCAGGCGGCCGAGGCCGGCATCGGCGGCATCGTCGCCTCGGCGGCCGAGGCCGCCGCGATCCGTGCCATCGTCGGCCCGGGGATGGCCATCGTGACGCCCGGCATCCGACCGTCTTTCGCACAAGCCGACGACCAGAAGCGGATCGTCACGCCGGCCGACGCGTTGAAGGCAGGGGCATCGCATCTGGTGGTTGCCCGTCCGGTGATCCGGGCGGCAGACCCGGCCCACGCCGCAGAAACCATCAAGGCCGAAATGGCCGCCGCCTGAAGGGAGCAAGACACATGACCAAGGCCTACTGGATCGCCCGCGTGGATGTGACGGACCCGGAACGCTACCAGGATTACGTCGCCACCGCGGCTCCGGCCATGCAGAGGCATGGGGCGCGCTTCCTGGCGCGGGGCGGCCCTTTCCATGAGCTGGAAGGCACGGCACGCACGCGAAACGTGGTCATCGAGTTTGCCAGCATGGAAGACGCGCTCGCCTGCTACAACAGCGCCGAGTACCAGGAGGCCAAGGCGATACGACAGGAAGTGTCGGAGGCCGAACTTCTGATCGTCGAGGGATACGAAATTCCCGCCCCGTCAAAGGGATAGGAGCGGCGTCCACCATACCGGGGCGTTGACGCGCGGCCACTTGCGGCTCATTTTGCAGTGGCGAGATCACGGCGAGGTAATGGCTTTGTACCAGCTTTACGAGTGGAACCATGCGATGCTGGCGCCCTTCCGGGCGGTAGCCGACGCAACCAAGGCCTTTTACGAAAACCCGCTCAACCCCGTGTCCCGCACGAGCATGGGGCGCACCGCCGCCGCCATGGCGGAACTGTTCGAGCGCTCCACGCGCATCTACGCCAAGCCCGAGTTCGGCCTTGACGAGACCTTCGTCGACGGACGGCGCGTCCCCGTGGTGGACAAACCCGTCTGGGAGCGGCCCTTCGCCCGGCTGCTGCATTTCGAGCGCGATCTACCGGGCGACCGCAAAGCCGATCCGCGCATTCTGGTCGTGGCGCCGATGTCGGGCCATTACGCAACGTTGCTGCGCGGCACAGTGGAAGCGATGCTTCCCTATGCCGATGTGTACATCACCGACTGGGAAGACGCCCGCAAGGTGCCCCTGTCGGCCGGCGCGTTCAGCCTGGACGATTATGTCGACTACGTCGTTGAGATGCTGCGCTTTCTGGGCCCCGATACCCATGTCGTGGCCGTCTGCCAGCCCGCCGTGCCGGTGTTGATGGCCGTTGCCCGCATGTCGGAATGGGACGACCCTGCCACCCCGGCCTCGATGACGCTGATGGGCGGGCCGATCGACACCCGCGTCAACCCCACGGCCGTCAATCGCCTGGCCCAGGAAAACGGCATCGACTGGTTCCGCAACAATGTCATCATGAAAGTGCCGTTTCCGCAGCCGGGCTTCATGCGGGAGGTCTATCCGGGCTTCCTGCAATTGTCGGGCTTCATGTCGATGAACCTGGACCGGCATCTGATCGCCCACAAGGACTTCTTCTGGCATCTGGTGAAGGACGATGGCGACGGCGCCGACAAGCACCGCGCCTTCTATGACGAGTACCTGGCCGTGATGGACCTGACGGCGGAATTCTATCTCCAGACGGTGGAAGAGGTCTTCATCCGCCACTCGCTGCCGAAGGGCGAAATCCTGCACCACGGCGAGCGGGTCGACCTGAAGGCCATCCGCAAGACGGCGCTGATGACCGTCGAGGGCGAGAACGACGATATCTCCGGCGTCGGCCAGACCGAAGCGGCGCACACGCTGTGCGCCAACATTCCGGACGACATGCGTGTCCATTGGCTGCAACCCAAAGTGGGTCACTACGGCGTCTTCAACGGATCGCGGTTCCGCGCGGAAATCTGCCCCCGCATCATCGATTTCGCGTTGACGCATGGCCAGGCCGGCAAGGCCGCACGACAGCGGCGGGCAGAAAGCCAGGCTGCGGCGCCTGCGAAGGCGACGGCGGTA
>NZ_BBWQ01000025.1 GCF_001463885.1 Aureimonas altamirensis
GGCGACGGCGGTAGCCAAAGCCACGGCACCCGCCAAGTCCAAGGCCACGGCGGCGGCCAAGCCTGCGGAAGCGGCCAAGCCAGCAGCGGCGGCCAAGCCTGCGGAAGCGGCCAAGCCGGCGCGCAAAAGAACGGCGAAGAAGGCTGCCGCGCCTTCAAGCCGTTCCAAGGCCTGAACATTTTCTGCTGCGTGAGATTGAACGGCCATAATTGGGTCCCCATGTGAAAATCGGTAGCAGCATTAGGCGCTTACCGTCTTTCGGCCTTTGATTGGAGCAGCCCATGACGTCACAAGCATTGATCCGCCCGGCATGGACCCCGGCGACCATCGCACTGATGGTTTTGGGTTTCATCGTCTATTGGCCCCTCGGCCTCGCCGCTCTGGCCTACATCCTCTGGGGTGACAGGCTGGAAGGCTTCCGCAACAACGTGAACCGCTCCACGGACCGCTTCATGGGCAGTTTCCGCCGCTCGGGCGTAAGCCGTCCCTTTACCGAGGGGCGCACCGGCAACGTCGCCTTCGACGACTGGCGTGAAGCCGAGCTTTCGCGCCTCGACCAGGAGCGCCGCAGGCTGGACGACGCCCGCGCCGAGTTCGAGACCTACGCGCGGGAACTGCGCCGCGCCAAGGACCAGGAAGAGTTCGACCGTTTCATGCGCGACCGTCGCGGAAACGGCCCGACCGGCCCGGTTGTGGACGCGAGCTAAGGCGAGCGTTCAAACTGTTGCATTACGCATTGGCCGCGGCGACCATCGCCGCGGCCTTGTTTTTGCGATTCGGAGTGGTGTCGACACGACCATGGGCGTTTTCCTGCCGGCTTTCCTGAAGCGCCGGGCGCGCGAAGCCCCATGGCCGGAGCGGCTGGACCTCGATACGCGCTCGGTACCCCTGTCCTTCCGCGAGCATCCGACCGCCAAGCGGCTCATCATGCGCGTGACGCCGACAGGGGGCGTCGTCGTGACCATGCCAAGGCGCACGGCGCGCCGCACGGTGCTGGAGTTCGTGGAGCGTCACAAGGGCTGGGCCGCCAGCCGTCTGACCGGGCGCCAGGAAACGATCCGTATCGCCGATGGCGGCACGCTGCCCTTCAAGGGCGGCAATCTTCTGCTGGCCCACCGGCCGGACATCCGGGCGACACGGCTGCGCGAAGACGCCGACGGCCATCCGGTTCTGGAGGTCGGCGGCGAGCCGGCTTTCATGGGCCGGCGCGTACGCGACTTTCTGGCGCGGCAGGCGCGGAACGACCTTCTGGAGGCGGTCACGCGCCACGCGGAGGCGGTCGGCAAGCAACCGCGCGCCATCGCCATCAAGGATACGGTCAGCCGATGGGGGTCCTGCACGGCGGATCGGCGGCTATCCTTCTCGTTCCGCATCGTCATGGCGCCGCCGTCCGTACTGGATTATCTGGCTGCGCATGAGGTGGCGCACTTCGTGCACATGAACCACAGCGCGGAGTTCTGGGCATTGTGTCGCGCGCTCTGCCCCCACACCGAGGAAAGCCGCCGCTGGCTGAGGACCGAGGGAACGACCCTGCAGGCCATCGAGTTCATCTCAGCAGAAGGCTGAACAAGGCGCGGCCCGCGCGCGAAACGGGGTTTACCTGCCGCCGTTTCAGCGCGATAAGCGGGTCGCATGCCCATGACGATGGGCTGATCATCATCTGCATGGAAGGACGAAGCGACCGTGCGCCATCCGCGCATCAAGATCTGTGGCCTCCGGACGCCGGAGGCGGTGGACGCCGTCCTGCGGCATGGCGGGCCGGAGGTCGGCTTCGTCCATTTTCCGAAGAGCCCGCGCCATCTTTCGCTGCCCGACATGGCCGCGTTGCGCGCCTATCTGGGCGACAGGGCGGCCGTTACCATCGTGACGGTGGATCCGGATGACGCGCTGCTGGAGGCGATCCGGCGGGACATTCGGCCCGATACGATCCAGCTTCACGGGTCCGAGACACCCGAGCGGGTGGCCGAGATCGGCCGGCGCACGGGACTGGCCACCATGAAGGCGCTGTCGGTTCACGATGCCCATGACATTGCATCGGTTGCGTCCTATCGCGGCATCGCGGACCGCCTGCTGCTGGATGCCAAGGCGCCGAAGGGCGCCGTATTGCCCGGTGGCAACGGCGTTGCCTTCGACTGGCGGCTGCTCGCCGGCTTGCCTGCGGGTCTCGATTACATGCTCTCCGGCGGCCTGACGCCCGATAATGTCGGCGCGGCCCTGCGGCAGGCGGCGCCTCCCGGGCTGGATGTCTCGTCCGGCGTGGAAAGCGCGCCCGGCGTCAAGGATATCCACCTGATCGACCAATTTTTCGACGCGGTCCTGGCCGCATCGCAACCCCTTGAAGGAAGGCGAGCGTCATGAACGAACAGCTCAAGCGCAACACATTGCGCGGCGGGCCGGATGCCGAAGGCCTGTTCGGCATCTATGGCGGCCGCTTCGTGGCCGAAACGCTGATGCCGCTGATCCTGGAGCTGCAGCAGGCCTATGACGAGGCGCGCAACGACCCGGAATTCCAGGCCGAACTGAAGAACCTGTCCACCCATTATGCCGGGCGCCCGTCGAAGCTCTATTTCGCGGAGGGGCTGACGCGTCATCTGGGTGGCGCGCGCATCTTCCTGAAGCGCGAAGACCTCAACCATACCGGCAGTCACAAGATCAACAACTGCCTTGGCCAGATCCTTCTGGCCCGACGCATGGGCAAGACGCGCATCATCGCCGAAACGGGGGCCGGCCAGCACGGCGTCGCCTCGGCAACGGTTGCGGCGCGCTTCAACCTGCCCTGCGTCGTCTATATGGGCGCGACGGACGTTGCCCGGCAGGCGCCGAACGTCTTCCGCATGAAGCTCCTGGGTGCGGAGGTCAAGCCCGTCTCGGCCGGCCACGGCACGCTCAAGGACGCCATGAACGAGGCGCTGCGCGACTGGGTGACCAATGTGCAGGACACCTACTACCTGATCGGCACCGCGGCCGGCCCGCACCCCTACCCGGAGATGGTGCGCGATTTCCAGGCCGTGATCGGCCAGGAGGCGCGCGCCCAGATGCTGGAACAGGAAGGCAGGCTGCCCGACGCCATCATCGCGGCGGTGGGCGGCGGCAGCAACGCCATCGGCCTGTTCCACCCCTTCCTGGACGATCCGGAAGTGGCGATCTATGGCGTCGAAGCCGGCGGGCGCGGCCTGGACGGGCAAGAGCATTGTGCCTCGATGACGGCGGGCAGCCCTGGCGTGCTGCACGGCAACCGCACCTACCTGCTGCAGGACGCCGACGGGCAGATCATGGAAGGGCATTCGGTGTCCGCCGGCCTCGACTATCCCGGCGTCGGGCCCGAGCATTCGTGGCTGAAGGATACGGGCCGGGTTTCCTATGTGCCGATCCTCGACGACGAGGCGCTGGAGGCCTTCCAGCTTCTGACGCGGGTGGAAGGCATCATTCCGGCGCTGGAATCGGCCCATGCGATCGCACACGCGATGAAGCTGGCGCCTGCCATGGGCGCGGACAAGACGATCATCGTCAATCTTTCGGGT
Organism: Aureimonas altamirensis; assembly: GCF_001463885.1. Lineage (GTDB taxonomy): Bacteria > Pseudomonadota > Alphaproteobacteria > Rhizobiales > Rhizobiaceae > Aureimonas > Aureimonas altamirensis. The sequence goes on from NZ_BBWQ01000025.1 coordinate 3,522, forward strand.
CGCGGCGACAAGGATGTCCATACCGTCGGCACGATGCTGGGCGTGGAGCTTTGAGGAATCCCATGACGACGCGTATCGAAGCCCGGTTCCAGAAGCTGCGCGATGAAGGACGCCCCGGCCTGGTCACCTTCATCATGGCGGGCGACCCGGATGGCGACACCACCCTGTCGGTGATGCGACGCCTGCCGGAAGCCGGCGCCGACCTGATCGAGCTCGGCATGCCGTTCTCGGACCCGATGGCCGACGGCCCCGCCATCCAGAAGGCGGGCCTGCGCGCGCTTAAGGGCGGCGAAACCCTGCACCGCACATTGGACACCGTACGCCGTTTCCGCGAAGCCGACGGCGAAACGCCGGTGATCCTGATGGGATATTTCAACCCGATCTACATCTACGGCGTCGACAGCTTCGTAGCCGATGCGCGCGCCGCAGGCATCGATGGGCTGATCGTCGTGGACCTGCCGCCCGAGATGGACGCCGAATTGTGCCTGCCCGCCGTCGAGGCCGGCTTGAACTTCATCCGGCTGGCAACCCCCACGACGGACGAGAAGCGCCTTCCGACCGTGCTGCGCAACACCTCGGGCTTCGTCTACTACGTATCGATCAACGGCATCACCGGCTCGGCCGCGCCCGATACGGACGCCGTCGCCCGGTCTGTCGCGCGCATCAAGGGGCAGACCGATCTTCCCGTGGCCGTCGGTTTCGGCGTGCGCACCGGCGCTCAGGCCGAAGCACTTGGCCGCGTGGCCGATGCCGTGGTGGTGGGCTCGGCCCTCGTGGCCGCAATCGAGACGGCACAAACAGAGGGCAAGGACCGCGAAGCCGCCGCCGAGGCGGTTCTGGACGTCGTGCGCGACCTGTCCGCCGGCGTCCGGCGGGCCCGGCTTGCCTTCGCGTGAAATGACGGCGATATGAAGCGATTGAGATTGAACGAAGGAACCTTCGTGTGAACTGGATCACCAATTACGTTCGCCCCAAGCTGACCAGCCTGCTCGGCCCGCGCGAGGTGCCCGAGAACCTGTGGATCAAGTGCCCGGAAACCGGCGAAATGGTCTTCCGCAAGGATCTGGAAGCCAACCAGTGGGTCGTGCCCTCGTCCGGCGTCCACATGAAGATCAGCGCCCGCGAACGGTTGCAGTCCTTTTTCGACAATGCCGCCTTCGAGACGGTCGAGTTGCCGAAGGTGCCGGTGGACCCTCTGAAGTTCCGCGACTCCAAGCGCTATACCGATCGTCTCAAGGAATACCGGACCAAGACCGGGCTGGAGGACAGCGTCCTCGTAGCCACCGGCGCCATCGAAAGCCAGCCGATCGTGGCCGCCGTGCAGGATTTCGCCTTCATGGGCGGTTCGCTCGGCATGGCTGCCGGAGAGGCCATCGTGACGGCGGCCCAGAAGGCGGTGGAGCTGCACAGGCCGCTGGTGCTGTTTGCCGGCTCCGGCGGCGCGCGCATGCAGGAGGGGATCTTGTCCCTGATGCAGTTGCCGCGCACCACCGTGGCGGTGGACATGGTCAAGGATGCCGGCCTTCCCTACATCGTCGTCCTGACCAACCCGACCACGGGCGGGGTCACCGCGTCCTATGCGATGCTGGGCGACGTGCATATCGCAGAGCCGGGCGCCCTCATCGGCTTTGCCGGCGCCCGCGTGATCGAGCAGACGATCCGCGAAAAGCTGCCGGAAGGCTTCCAGCGCTCGGAGTATCTCATGGAGCACGGCATGGTCGACATGGTCGTCCATCGTCATGACCTGAAGCCAACGATTGCCCGGCTGCTGAAGATTCTGATGCATGTGCCCGTGGCGCCGGCGCAAGCCGCCTTGCCCGCGCCGGAAGCTGCCTGAACGCTCTACGAAGTAGCCGACATGACGGACGATACCCTGGCGGATGCCGAAATCGCTGCACTGATGCTGCGGCATCCCAAGGGCTTCGACCTGTCGCTCGACCGCATAGCGCGGTTGCTGGAGGCGCTGGGTAACCCGCAGGACAAGTTGCCTCCGGTCATTCACGTCGCCGGCACCAACGGCAAGGGCTCCACCATCGCATTCGCCCGCGCCATGCTGGAAGCCGAAGGGCTGGCGGTGCATGTCCACACCTCTCCGCACCTCGTCTCCTGGCACGAACGCTACAGGCTGGGCCAACGGGGCGCACCGGGCCGCTTCGTGGACGACGCAACCCTTGCCGACGCCATCCACCGCGCCGCCATCGCCAATGACGGTGCCCCGATCACCGTCTTCGAAATATTGACGGCCGTGACCTTCCTGCTCTTTTCGGAGCACCCGGCCGACATGGCCTTGGTGGAAGTCGGGCTGGGTGGGCGCTTCGACGCCACCAACGTCATCCGCCAGCCGGCGGCTGCGCTGGTTTCGACCGTTTCCCTCGATCATCAATCCTATCTCGGCGACCGCGTGGAGCTGATCGCGGCGGAGAAGGCCGGGATCTTCAAGAAGGGGTCTCCCGCCGTCATCGGCCAGCAGGGCGACGATGGCGCTCTGGATACGCTGCGCCAGCGCGCGGCAAGCGTCGGCGCGCCGGCCACCATCTACGGCGAGGATTTCCTGGCCTATGAAGAGCATGGACGGCTGGTTTTTCAGGATGGCGGCGGGCTCGTGGACCTGCCATTGCCGCGCCTGCCCGGCCGGCACCAGCTTGCCAATGCGGCCCTGGCCATCGCCGGCGTGCGCGCAGCCGGTGTCGCCGTGTCGGATCGTGCCCTGGAAGCCGGCGTCACCGCTGCCGAATGGCCCGGCCGCCTGCAGCGCATAACCAGTGGACCGCTATTCGACATGGCCGTGCCGGGCAGCGAATTATGGCTGGATGGCGGGCATAATCCGGGTGCCGGAACGGTGGTGGCCGAGGCCATCGCCGAGATGGAGGACAAGAGCCCGAGGCCGCTGTTCCTGATTGCCGGCATGTTGTCGACAAAGGATCCGGTAGGCTTCTTCGACGCCTTTGCCGGCATGGCGCGCCACGTCTTCACCGTGCCGCTGCGCACGACCGATGCCGGGCTGTCGCCCGACGAGTTGGCCGACGCCGCCTTCGATGCGGGCCTGGATGCCGAGCCCTGCGACAGCGTCGAGCAGGCCATCCGCCTGATCTCCACCGGGTGGACCAGCAGGCCGGCACCGCGGATCGTTGTCTGCGGCTCGCTCTACCTTGCCGGAGAGGTACTCAGGGCAAGCGGTCTTTCACCGCGCTGAACCGCCCTCCACGGGCGTATAGACCCACACCCGCGCCGGCGGAATGTTCTTCCAGACGATGTCCGACGAGGACACCGTGAAGCGACCGGCGATCGGCTCGATGGGAGGCTTCCAGAGATAGGATAGCTGGGTCAGGTTGCCGCCCGGCGCCAGCCGCCGGAAATAGCGCTGCAGCAGCGCCTGCCGTTCGCTCTGGCGCAGGTTGACGATGGGTATCGCCAGGAGGATCGTAGCAAAGGTTTCGGCACCGCCGTCGCCGAGTGTCTTGTCGAGGTCGAAGCCATCCCCCTCGATGATATCGATGCGCGGAAAGCGTGTCTTCAGCGCGGTGGCGAACTGGCTGTCATACTCGATGGAAACGATCCGCTCCGGTTCCACGCCGGCGCGCAGCAGGGCCCGTGTGACTGCGCCGAGCCCAGGCCCGAGTTCGAGGATGCGGCCTTTATTGCCGATTGTGGAACGCGCCACCATCTCGTCGCAATAGGCCGTCGACGAGGCTGCAACGGCCCCCATCTTCAACGGATGCTTCAGCCATGTTCCGAGGAAGCGGGCCCAATCGCCGCTATCTTGAGCCATCCGCTCGGTGCCATGGGCCCGGTTGCTGTCGTGTCCGCTCATACGGCAGGCGACTCCTGTTTAAACTCGGTTTGAACGGCTGTTCAGGCCGTGGCCGCAACGCTGGCGGCATTTTCGCGGCGATAGACGAAGACGCGGGCCGGCGGCAGGTTTCGCTTCACGAATGCCGCGCATTCGGCCGTGGCAGCGATTCGCGCGGGGCGTACCGGCGGCACCAGGGCATAGGTGAACTGGATGAACGGGGCGCCGCGCGCCATAAGCGCAAGGTGCCCGCGCAGCGCCTGTTCGCGTTCGTCTTCGGGACGGGCCATCAACGGAAGGCTGGATACGATGGCCGCGACGCTGCGCCCCGCCAAAGCGTGCTCCAGCGCAGCCCCCGGCCGGTAGGCGTCGCCCTCCACCACCGTGGCGGCGCCATGGCGGGCACGCAGGAGCGTGCAGAAATCGCGGGAATATTCCACAAGGACAAGGTTGGCTTCGGGCACGCCGCGCTCCATGAGAGCGCGGGTAACGACGCCGGTTCCCGGCCCCAGCTCAAGCACGACCTGCCCGGGCTCCAGCGCGGCGTCCGGCACCGGGCGTGCCATCGCAGCGCATAAAGCGCGCGACGACGGAAAGATGGACCCTGTCACCAGCGGCTTGCGGAACCATCCCGCCAGGAATTTTGCCTCGTCGACGCCGCGTCGGCGCACGGAGCGAGAAATCCCTTGTTTGGATTGCATCAGTGCTGCTTCCGGCCGTTCCGCCCGGGCGTCCGCCCGGCTTTCTCGTGCGGGAGAGTAGCCATTCGGAACCCTTGCGAAAGTGAATTTTTCGCAAGAGCCCCTGATCGGCTGTTCAACTGTCGCCGAGGCCGCCGAGGAATTCTTTCATGCGGGAGAAGAAGCCGGTGGACTGTGGGGAATTGTCGGTGGACGAGATTTCCTGGAACTCCTCCAGCAACTCCCGCTGGCGGCGCGACAGGTTCTGCGGCGTCTCGATCGTCACCTGGATGAAGAGGTCGCCCACCTGGGTGGATCGAAGAACGGGCATGCCTTTGCCCCGCACGCGGAACTGCGTGCCGGCCTGCGTGCCCTCCGGCACCTTGACGCGGTTGTTGCTGCCGTCGAGCGTCGTTACCTCGAAGGCGCCGCCAAGCGCCGCCGACACCATGGAAATGGGGACCTTGCAGTAGAGGTCCGCGCCGTCGCGCTGGAAGATCTCGTGGCTGCGCACCGAAAGGAAGATGTACAGGTCGCCGGACGGACCGCCGCGCAGGCCGGCCTCGCCCTCGCCCGCCAGGCGGATGCGGGTACCATCCTCGATTCCGGCCGGAATGTTGACCGACAGGTTGCGCTCTTCCGGGAGGCGGCCGGCGCCGCCGCATTTGGTGCACGGATCGCTGATGATCTGCCCGTTGCCATGGCATGTGGGGCAGGTGCGCTCGACCGAGAAGAAGCCTTGCGAAGCACGGATCCGTCCCGCACCGCCGCAGGTCGGGCAGGTGCGCGGGGAGGTTCCGGGCTTGGCGCCGGTGCCGGTGCACACATCGCACTGGATCGTGGTGGGCACGCGGATTTCGGCCGTCTTGCCGGCAAAGGCTTCTTCCAGCGAAATTTCCATGTTGTAGCGCAGGTCCGAGCCGCGCTCGCGCCCGGTGTTGTTGCTACGCCCGCGCCGCTGGCCGTGCATCTGCCCGAAGATATCGTCGAAGATGTCGGCCATGGACGACGAGAAATCGGAGCGGAAGCCACCGCCGGCGCCGCCACCGTTCTGGAAGGCGGAATGGCCGAAGCGATCGTAGGCCGCGCGCTTCTGCGGATCCTTCAGGACCTCGTAGGCCTCGCCGATTTCCTTGAACTTCTTTTCCGCTGTCGTATCGCCCGGATTCTTGTCCGGGTGATACTGCATGGCGAGCTTGCGAAATGCCGACTTGAGAACCTTCTCGTCGCATGTCCTCTCGACACCGAGCATTTCGTAGTAATCGACCTTTACGGACACTTGAGCACCAACCCACGATTTTAAGTTGTCGAAACAGGACGAAAGCCGCTTGACCGGCCTTGCCTTGATTTAAGCATTGGCGGCGCAGCTTGCTACAGGCGCGGTGCAGCCAATCGGCAACTTCGTTCAAGAAAAGGGCCCCGGTCTTGCGACCGGGGCCCCGATTTCAGCCTCTGCGAAGCCCGCTCAGGCGGACTTCTTGCGATCGTCGTCCTTGACCTCTTCGAAGTCCGCGTCGACCACGTCGTCGCGGCTTTCGGAAGAGCCGGCCGGCCCTTCTTCACCGCCGGCGGCGGCCTCCGCCTGGGACGCCTCGTACATGGCCTGGCCCAGCTTCATCGAGACTTCGGCGAGACGCTCGCTCTTGGTCTTGATGGCTTCGGCGTCGGCTTCGTCCTTCTCGAGTTCGGCCTTCAGATCCGCGATCGCGTCCTCGATGGACTTGCGATCGTCGGCACCGACCTTGTCGCCGTAATCCTTCAGCGACTTCTCTGCCGAATGGACGAGGCTCTCGCCCTGGTTGCGGGCTTCCACGCCAGCGCGACGCTTCTTGTCGACCTCGGCGTTGGCCTCGGCATCCTTGACCATCTTCTCGATATCGGCATCGGACAGGCCACCGGAAGCCTGGATCGTGATCCGCTGCTCCTTGTTGGTGCCCTTGTCCTTGGCCGACACGTTGACGATGCCGTTGGCGTCGATATCGAAGGTCACTTCGATCTGCGGCACGCCACGCGGTGCGGGCGGGATACCCTCGAGGTTGAAGCGGCCGAGCATCTTGTTGTCGGCAGCCATTTCGCGCTCGCCCTGGAAGACCTGGATCGTCACGGCGTTCTGGCTGTCCTCGGCCGTCGAAAAGACCTGGCTCTTCTTGGTCGGGATCGTGGTGTTGCGGTCGATCAGGCGGGTGAACACGCCACCCAGCGTCTCGATGCCCAGCGACAGCGGCGTCACGTCGAGCAGCAGCACGTCCTTGACGTCACCCTGCAGCACGCCGGCCTGGATGGCGGCGCCCATGGCCACGACCTCATCCGGGTTGACGCCCTTGTGCGGCTCCTTGCCGAAGAAGTTCTTCACGACTTCCTGGATCTTCGGCATACGCGTCATGCCACCCACCAGGACCACTTCGTCGATGTCGGCAGCCGTCAGGCCGGCATCCTTGAGCGCCGACTTGCAGGGGTCCACCGTGCGCTGCACAAGATCCTCAACGAGGTTTTCGAACTTGGAGCGCGTCAGCTTGAGCGTCAGGTGCTTGGGGCCGGAGGCGTCGGCGGTGATGAAGGGCAGGTTGATTTCGGTCTGGGCCGCCGAAGACAACTCGATCTTGGCCTTCTCCGCAGCTTCCTTGAGGCGCTGCAGGGCAAGCTTGTCGTTCTTCAGGTCGATGCCCTGATCCTTCTTGAACTCGGTCGCCAGATAGTCGACGAGGCGAAGGTCAAAATCCTCACCGCCCAGGAAGGTATCGCCGTTGGTGGACTTCACTTCGAAGACACCATCGCCGATCTCGAGGATGGACACGTCGAACGTGCCGCCGCCCAGATCGTAGACCGCGATCGTCTTGCCGTCGTTCTTTTCGAGGCCGTAGGCCAGCGCGGCCGCCGTCGGCTCGTTGATGATGCGCAGGACATCCAGCCCGGCGATCCTGCCGGCATCCTTGGTGGCCTGGCGCTGGGCGTCGTTGAAGTAGGCCGGCACGGTGATGACCGCCTTCTCGACCTTCTCGCCCAGATACGCCTCGGCCGTTTCCTTCATTTTCTGAAGGATCATGGCCGATACCTGCGACGGGGAGTATTTCTGGCCGAGCGCCTCGACCCACGCATCGCCATTGTCCGACCGTACGATCTTGTACGGAACGAGGTCCCTGTCCTTCTGCGTCAACGGATCGTCGTAGGTACGGCCGATCAGGCGCTTGATGGCGAAGAGCGTATTTTCCGGGTTGGTAACGGCCTGCCGCTTGGCGGGCTGGCCGACCAGCCGCTCATTGTCGTCGAGAAAGGCCACGATGGATGGCGTCGTGCGCGCACCTTCGGCGTTCTCGATGACTTTCGCGTTCTTGCCGTCCATGACGGCAACGCAGGAATTGGTGGTGCCGAGATCGATGCCGATCACCTTGGCCATGGGTGTCTCCTTCTTGAGCGAACCGCCCGGACCCTCGTTGAGGCATTCCGCGCGGCGGTTCCTGGTGAGTTATCCATACGAGTGCCGCGCGCCCGGTCCGCAAGCGGAGGTCGCGTTGGCTGACGGCTATATATGAACGTGCCTTTGCGGGCGCAAGGCGCTGGATCACATCCTGTTTACCCGTCGGCAATCAGCCGCCGAACAGGCCCCGGAATAGCGACCGGTCGGAAGCGCGGCCTCCTTGCGCGGGGCCCTCCAGCACGGCATCCGGAGGAAGCTGATCCTGCCGGACGACACGGGCCGGTCCTTCCAGGACATCGCCGGACCCTTCCCCGTAAACCGCCGGCGGCCCGCCATACTGCCCGTCGCCATACGGATCCTGCTGCTGCGGCATGGGCGCACCGGGCGGCGGCGCAACCGAGGCCGCGGACCCTGGCGCCGGCTGCTCATAGCCGCCTTGCGCCTGCAACTCGGCCTGCGACGGCGGCTGGTTCGGCATCATGTTGCCGTACTGGTCGAGAAGGTTTCCGTATTCGTCGACATAGGTGGCGCGCGGCGCTTCGCCGCCGCCCTGGACCGGCTGCCCGCCCTGTACGGGCAGGCCGCCCGCGCCGGGCTGATTCGCGGCCATCGGCACATCGCCATGTTGGCCGCCGATCACGTAGTTGCCCGGAAGGGGCGTCGGGGGCAGCCCTTCATGGGCAACCTTCATGTAGGCTTTCCAGGCATCCGCCGGCAGCGAGCCGCCCGTTACCTTGCGCATCGGCTTGCCGTTGTCGTTGCCGAGCCAGACGCCGGTGGTGAGGTTGGCGGTGTAGCCGATGAACCAGGCATCCTTGAAGTCCTGCGTCGTGCCCGACTTGCCGGCCACCTGCCAGCCGTCCAGCGCGGCGCGCCGCCCCGTACCGGACGTCACCACCCCGGTCAGCATCGCGTTCATCATGCCCGCGATATCGGAGGTGACGATGACCGGCGGAACCTCGGACGGGCGCTCGTACAGCACCTCTCCGTCCACCGTGGTCACGCGGTTCACCAGATGCGGCGTGGCGCGATAGCCGCCATTGGCGAAGGGGGCGAAGGCGCCCGTCAGCTCCAGCAGCGACACCTCGGCCGTGCCGAGCGCAATGGACGCGTTCTCGGCCATGGGCGAGGTGATGCCCATGGAAGTGGCCGTCTCGATGACCGTCTTGGGGCCGAGCTCCGCCGTCAGCGCCGCCGCCGTCGTGTTGAGGGAGTGGGCGACGGCCTGCGCCATCGTCACGGGCCCGCGAAACTTGTTGTCGTAATTGGATGGCGACCAGTTGCCGATATGGACCGGCTGGTCGATCATCATGCTTTCGGGGCGCCAGCCGAATTCCAGGGCCGTCTCGTAGACGAAAGGCTTGAACGCGGAGCCGGGCTGGCGGCGCGCGTCGACGGCGCGGTTGAACTGGCTTTCGGCATAGTCGCGCCCGCCGACGATGGCGCGGATGGCCCCGGTGCCGTCGATGGACACGAGTGCCCCTTGCGTGACGTTCTGGGTGGCGGTGTCCACCGTGTGCCGGATGGCCTCCTCGGCGGCTTTCTCGAGCGTCAGGTCGATCGTCGTCTCGACGATGACGTCATCCTTGATCTCTTCGCCGACGAGACCCTTGATGTCCCGCATCACCATGTCGGCGGCGTAATGCTCGGCCCCCGTCCAGAAGCTCTTGGGCTTGGTCGGCTCCTCGGACAGCGCGGCCTTGTACTCGTCCTCCGAGATGTAGCCGGCGTCCAGCATGGCGCTCAGCACCACGTCGGCGCGCGCCTTGGCAGCCTCGGGGTTGCGCACCGGATTCAACGTCGAGGGTGCCTTGAGCAGGCCGGCCAGCATAGCGGACTCGCTGAGGGTCAGGTCGCCGGCATTCTTGTCGAAATAGCGGCGCGCCGCCGCCTGCGCGCCCGTTGCGCCCGAGCCGAAGAACACCCGGTTCAGGTACATTTCGAGGATCTGGTCCTTGGAGAAGCGCTGTTCCAGCCATAGCGCCAGGATCGCCTCCTGCACCTTGCGGCGCAGGGTCTGCTCGGGCGTCAGGAAGACGTTCTTGGCAAGCTGCTGCGTCAGGGTCGAGCCGCCCTGCACGGTGCCGCCGGCCGTGAAGTTGGTGACGGCGGCGCGCACGATACCCACCGGGTCAACACCGAGATGCGAATAGAACCGCCTGTCCTCGATGGCCATCACGGCCTTCGGCAGATACGGGCTCATCTGGTCCAGTGCCAGCGCCTCGCCCCCCGTAACGCCGCGATTGGCCAGAAGATCTCCCGATACGGACACGATCCGCACATTGGGCGGACGGTCCGGAACCACCCAGGCTTCCTGCGGCAGCGTCATGGCGAAGTAGCCGACCACGCCTGCCGCGGCGATCATGCCCCAGAAGCCCAGCATGAAGACGAGGTTGGCAAGGCGCGCCAGAGGCGAACGTCTGCGACGCGTCTTGCGGCCGTTGCCGCCGCCTCCGCCGCCGCCACGCGCGGGCTTGCGGGGGGCCTTGCGCTCGGAGCGATCCTTGCGCGTTGCTCCGGGCTGGACGGCACGGTCGTCCGCCGAGACGCGGAAGCCGTCGCTGCCGCGCTTCTCCCGGGAATCCCCGAAAGTCGGCTCGATCCGTGGCTCCTTTCGTCCCAGACCCATCGACTACCCCTTAGACACGATTGAAAACTGGTTGCGCCGGCACCCGCGCAGCCTTCGCGTTGCAGCGTAAATATGGCGGTTTAACGGGTCGTTATCGAATGATCGGGCCCGCTGTTGCCGCCGGGCCACGCATGACGCACAATCAAAAGTTCAGTGAAGTGTTTGAGGAGGAGCATTGGTGCTTATCAAATCCATTACCCGTCACGCCGTCGCCCTGATGGCGCTGGTTGCCGCCGGCGCGGCCCCGGCGGCTGCGCAAACGGACTTTCCGACGCAGCCGGTGACGATGGTCGTTCCCTTTGCGGCCGGTGGCTCGACGGACCTCGTCGCCCGTATCGTCGCACAGCGCATGAGCCAGGAGCTCGGCCAGCAGGTGCTGGTGGACAATCGCGGCGGCGCGGGCGGAATGCTGGGTGCGACGGCTGTCGCCCAGGCGCAGCCCGACGGCTATACGATCCTGATGGGAACCATTGCGACGCACGCGCTCAGCGCCTCGCTCTACGCCAACCCGCCCTTCGATCCGGTCGCGGATTTCGCGCCAGTGGCATGGCTGGTGACGGTGCCGAACGTCCTGACGGTCAACCCGCAGTTTCCCGCGCAGAACGTCGAGGAGTTGATTGCGCTTCTGAAGGAAAAGCCGGGCGAGTACGCCTACGCCTCGTCGGGCAACGGCACGCCGCTGCACCTGTCGGGCGAGCTGTTCAAATCGATGGCGGGCGTCGACATCATCCACGTGCCCTATCAGGGATCCGGCCCGGCGCTGGTGGACGTGATCGGCGGCGCGGTGCCGATCTCCTTCGACAATCTGCCCTCCTCGACGGAGCCGATCCGCTCGGGCCAGCTTCGTGCGCTGGCGGTCACCACCAAGGAACGCGCGCCGAACTTCCCGGATATTCCGACGATGGAAGAGGCCGGCGTTCCCGGCTACGAAACCAATAGCTGGAACGCCCTCTTCGCACCGGCCGGCACACCGCCCGAGGCGATTGCCCGGCTGAACGAGGCTGCCAACAAGGCCATCCAGGACCCGGAGGTGCAGAAGCGCCTTGCCGAGGTGGGTGCGCAGATCGTCGGCTCTACGCCCGAGGAACTCGGCGAACACGTAAAGACCGAAGTCGAACGCTGGAGGCCCGTCGTCGAGGCCTCGGGCGCGCGCATCGAGTAAAGCGGCACATCGCCGTGCGGACGGGCGCCCCGGCGCCCGTCCGGTCGACAAACAGGAAGCACGTCATGGCAATATCCTCCACGGGCCGCATCGAGACCGCCAGCGCCAGCCGCTATCTGCAGCAGCTCTGCAAGCACTGGGCGCACAAGTTCGACGTCACCTTCGACGAAAGCCAGGGGACGGTTCCCTTCCCCAACGGCGCGGTCGCCCGGCTTTCGGCCGACCCCGAAGGCCTGACGATCGCCATCGACGCCCCCGATCCGGAGGCGCTGGAGCGTATGAAGACGGTCGTCGTTGAGCATCTCGACCGCTTCGCATTTCGGGAAGCGCCCCTGGGGGCAAACTGGAATTGAGCCGTGCGCCCTTTACTGGCGCATGGCCCGGACCATTTCGACAATCGTGGCTTGAAGGGGCCTTGGGGCCGCAACAGAGGGCAGGCTGGACATGACGATACCGACCGATCGTGAAGACATTTCCCGCACCGTGGAGTCCCGGTTCCGCACCGAGCTGCACGACCATTGGAAGGCCTACGCCTTCCAGGGCGTTCTCCTGCTGGTGGTCGGCTTCCTGGCGCTGATGGCGCCGCTGGCGGCCACCCTGGCTTCGACCCTGTTCTTCGGATGGCTGCTCATCATCGGCGGGATCATCGGCATCGTGGCCGCCTTCCAGGCGCGCCGGCACTCCGGTTTCTGGTCCAGCCTCGCGCTCGCAGTTCTGGTAACGATCCTCGGCGCCGTGATCGTCTACGATCCCTTCGCCGGCGCGGTCACGCTGACCTGGATGCTGGCCACCTATTTCGTCCTTTCGGCGTTTCTGGAGTTCGCACTCGCCAAAGCGGTCCGCTCGGGCAGCCGCGGCGGCTGGTGGGCGCTGGTGCTGACCGGCATTCTCAATCTCGTGCTGGCCGCCCTTCTGGTGCTCGGCCTTCCGGGCACCGCTGTCTGGGCAGTCGGCGTCTATCTCGGCATATCCTTCATCTTCTCGGGCGTCGGCCTTCTCTTCGCGGCCCTTGATGCGCGGCGCGGCGCACCGGCCGCCTGACACCCGGGCTCAGACGTGCTGGCCGCCATTGATGTGGATTTCCGCGCCGTTGACATAGGACGACTGGCCGGAACACAGGAAGTAGATGATGTCGGCTACTTCGGCGGTCTTGCCGAGGCGGCGAAGAGGGATCGTCTCCACGATCTTCTCGGTGCCCGGCGACAGGATCGCGGTGTCGATCTCGCCGGGCGCGATGGCGTTGACGCGGATGCCGGCAGGGCCGAAGTCGGCGGCCATCTCGCGCGTCAGCGATGCCAGCGCCGCCTTGGACGTCGCATAGGCCGTCCCGGCAAAGGGATGGACGCGGCTGCCGACGATGGAGGTGACGTTGACCACCGACCCGCCGGCGGCATGCAGCTCGGCGTAGAGCCCGCGCGCCAGCATGATCGGCGCAAAGAAATTGACCTGGAAGACGTCGCGCCAGACATGCATCGGCGTCTTGATGGAATCCATCCGCTCGCCGCCCTTCGTCTTGGGCGAGATCGCGGCATTGTTGACGAGCGCCTGCAGCCGCCCGCCATTGGCCTCCAGCCTGCGCCGGATTTCGGAGATCGCATAGCCGACATCCTCCTGGTCGGACAGGTCGACCCGGATATGGTCCTCCGGCCCGGCGGGCCACGGACAATCACTGGAGAAATCCTGCCGCGAGCAGGTGATGACACGCCACCCCTCCCGCGAGAAGCGCTTGACGGTCGCGTGGCCAATGCCGCGCGACGCGCCGGTCAACACCAGCGCCGGGCGGGTATCCTTGATCTCGCTGTCCGTCATGCTCGGTCCCCGCAGGCTTCTATCCAGGAGTGCTTTAGATGGTGCGGCGCATCGTGAAAAGCCATTGGATCGCCATTGTCTTTGACGCCGATGCATGAAAAGCCCATCTCTGTCCGGATAAGCCGATGACCCGTCGAAAGCCCGCCATGTCGTTCCGCCGTGCTGCCCTTGCCGCTTTTCTGACTTTTGCGATGGCCGCGCCCGCCGCCGCCCTGCCCGACCTGAAGGATTGGCCGGCCATCGCCACGGCGGCGCAGGGTGGCACGGTACGCCTCGGCGTTGCCGGCGGCAGCGCAGGGCAGCAACGGTTTCTGGACTGGGCCGGCGGCGAACTCGAGCGGCTTTACGACATCCGTCTGGAGATCGTGGATTTTCCCTCGCAGCAAACGCTGCTCGAAGCGCTCGGAGCCGGGGAAGAATCCCGCATCGACATGGCCGCGCTCGGCTCACGCGCGGTGGCAGAGGGCCGGCGCACGGACCTTTTGCCCGAGCGCTATGCCTACCGGTTGCCGAACTGGCATTTCGTCGACAGGGCAGGCACCCCTTCGGTCATCTTCGCGGCGGGGCTGCCCACGCATTACAGCGCCGTACCCTGGGGCAAGCGCAGCGTAACGCTTTACGGCAACGGCGCGGCAACGGCATCGCGACCCGATTCGCCTGCCGCCCTCCTTACCTATGCCCGGGCAAATCCAGGCCGGTTTGCCTTTCCCGATCCGGCAACGGCCGCCGGGTCGGCTTTTCTGGAAGAGGTTCTGCGCAACCTGGCGGAAGACCCGTCCGTGCTGGATCGGCCGATTGCCGGTGCCGACGCCGAAGCAACCGCCGCGCCCTTCTTTGCGTGGTTGGACGACATACGCCCGCTTCTCTGGCAGGAGGGGCGAAGCTTCCCGCGTTCGGAAGCCGAGGCCCGTGACCTTCTGGCCCGTGGAGAGGTCGACATGATTGCCGATTTCAATCCGATGGCCGGCGCTGCCGGGCGGGCCGGCGATGACTGGCCGGAGGGCGTGGAAGGGTTCGGCTTCGCCAACGGTGCCGTGACCGATACCCATTTCCTGGCCGTGGCCCCACAGGCGACCGCGCCGGAGGCCGCACTCGTGACCGCGGATTTCATGCTGTCTCCGGCCGCGCAGATCCGCAAGGCCGATCCGGCGATGTGGGGCGATGTCACGATCCTCGATCCAGCCCGACTGCCGCAGCAGGAAGCGCAGGATTTGCGCGCGCTGATGCGCGCGGGCCTGCCGCGCACTTCGGGCGTGTCGATCCCCCGGCCGCACTATAGCTGGATGGACTGGCTGGGCCAGCGCGTCCCGGAGCGTCTGGCGGCTCAATGACCGTGCCGGAAACGCTGCCCGTAGAGGCGGTTCTTGCGGATGTCGGGGCGGCGTTGCGCACGGCTCGGCGCGCGGTGCTGGTGGCCCCTCCGGGCGCCGGCAAGACGACCATGGTGCCACTGCACCTGATCCGGCAGCCGGATTTTTCGGGACGCATCATCCTTATTCAGCCGCGCCGGATCGCCGCGCGGGCCGCGGCAACGCGCATGGCCTCGCTTCTGGGCGAGACGGTTGGCAAGACCGTCGGCTGGCGGATGCGGCTGGATACGCGGGTCTCGGCCGCAACCCGCATCGAGGTGGTGACGGAGGGCGTCTTCACGCGGCTGATCCTGGCCGATCCGGAACTGACCGGCATTTCTGCCGTCCTGTTCGACGAATTCCACGAGCGTTCCCTGGATGCCGATTTCGGGCTTGCGCTTGCGCTCGACGTTCAGGCCGCCCTGCGGGAAGACCTTGCGATCCTCGTCATGTCTGCGACGCTGGATGGCGCGCGCGTCGCCGCGCTGCTGGGCGATGCCCCTGTCATCGAAACCGCCGGCCGCAGTTTCCCCGTAGAGATCCAGAACCGCGACAGAAGCGGCATGGAGCGTATCGAGGACGCCGTCGCCAACGCCGTGCAGCAGACGCTGCGCGATATGCCGGGCAGCATCCTTGCCTTCCTGCCGGGACAACGCGAAATCGAGCGGGTGCGCGAGCGGCTGGAAGGGCGCGTTCCGCCGGATGTAACTCTTGCGCCGCTGTACGGCGCGCTGGAGACGTCCGATCAGGATTTGGCGATCCGCCCGGCGCCGGCCGGCCGCCGCAAGGTGGTGCTGGCCACGTCGATCGCCGAAACCTCGATCACCATCGACGGTGTCACCGTAGTTATCGACAGCGGACTTGCGCGACGGCCCGTGTTCGAGCCGGCCAGTGGCCTGTCGCGCCTGGAGACCGTGGCCGTTTCACGCGCCGGCGCAACGCAACGGGCCGGCCGCGCCGGGCGTACGGGGCCGGGTACGGCCATCCGCCTCTGGCGCGCGGAACAGACGAACGCGCTGCCGGCTTTCGATCCGCCGGAAATCCTGTCGACGGATCTGTCCGGCCTGCTGCTCGACTGCGCGGCCTTTGGCGTCGGCGACCCTGCCGAACTGCGATTTCTGGATGCGCCGCCGAAACCGGCCCTTGCCGAAGCCCGCGTCCTGCTGGGCGAGCTCGGCGCTCTCGATGCCGATGGCCGGCTGACGGAGATCGGACGCGAGTTGAGGCAGGTGGGCCTGCCGCCCCGCCTCGGAACGATGGTGGTCCGCGCCAGGGCGGGCCAACCGCGCCGCATGGCGGCGGAACTGGCCGTTCTTCTGACCGAGCGCGGCCTTGGCGGCAACGACCCCGATCTGGCAGAGCGGCACCGACGCTGGCGCACCGACCGATCGCCCCGGGGCAACGCGGCGCGCGGCCTTGCCGAGCGTCTCGTGCAACAGGCAAGTGCTGCCGGCGACATCGAGGATGCCGATGCCGGGCGCCTGCTGTCCGTCGCCTATCCGGACCGCGTCGCGGTGGCACGGGGCACGTATGGCCAATTCCTGCTGGCCAGCGGACGCGGCGGGCAGGTCGATGCCGCATCCTCGCTGGCCGCATCGGCCGGGCTGGTGGTGGCCGAGTTGCAGGGACAGGCACGGGCGGGGCGCATCACCTCGGCTATCGGTCTCGACCGACGGCAGCTTGCGGCGCTGGCCGAGGAGCGCGCGGTCGACGAGGATGTCGTCCTTTTCGATGCCGCATCCGGTGCGGTCCGGGCGCGCCGGGTACGCCGGATCGGCCGGGCGGTGCTGTCGGAATCTCCCCTGCCCGACCCGCCTGCCGAGCTTGTCCAATCGGCGCTGGCGGACGCGATCCGCCAGGAAGGCACGCGCCTCTTGCCGATGGACCGGGATGGCGAGCGGCTGTTGGAGCGCCTGCGCTTTCTGCACGCCTCGCTGGGGGATCCGTGGCCGGATCTGTCCGAGGCGGCACTTTTGGAGCGCCTGGACGAATGGGTCCTGGCCTTCCACCCCGATGCGCGCCGCTTGTCGGACCTGCGGCCGGACCGGCTGCGGCAGGGGCTTCTTTCGCTTCTGCCGGGCCCGCTGGCCCGCCAGGTCGACACCCTTGCGCCATCGCATTACGAGGCGCCCACCGGATCGCGCCTGCCATTGCGCTACGATCCGGAGCAGGTCGTTCTGGCAGTGCGCGTCCAGGAATTGTTCGGGATGACGCGGCACCCCGCCATAGCCGCGGACCGGGTGCCGCTGACGCTTGAACTTTTGTCGCCGGCCCATCGCCCCATCCAGATCACGCAGGACCTGCCCGGCTTCTGGGCGGGCTCCTGGCGCGACGTCCGCGCCGACCTGCGCGGGCGCTATCCCAAGCATGTCTGGCCCGAAGATCCGGCCCTCGCGCCACCCACGGCGCGGGCAAAGCCGCGCGGCAAATAGGACGATTCCACTCGGATTATCCAAGCACGCAACCTCCGCGTGTGGTTTCACGTTGTGAAACCGTGCCTTACGCGTGGGAGATTCCGTATGAATGTGGAGACGCCAGCCAGGGATATGCGTGGCCCCCTCGCCACGTCCGGCGAGCGCAGAATCCTGGTGGTCGACGAAGACCACGGTTTTGCCGCCCGCCTGTCGCGGGGGCTTGAGCAGCGGGGCTATACCCCGGTTCTGGTTGCGAGCTTTTCCGAGGCGCAGAAGGAGATTTCGTCGGCCTCCCCGGCGATGGCGGTGATCGATCTTCGGCTTTCCGGCGGCAATGGACTGGATCTCGTGGAAGATCTGCACCGCCGCCGCAAGGACAGCGCGATCGTTGTCCTGACGGCCTATGGCAACATCGCGACGGCCGTCGCCGCCGTGAAGCTGGGCGCCATCGACTATCTATGCAAGCCGTCCAGCACGGATGAGGTCATCTCCGCCCTCACCCAGCGCGACGACAAGCGGCCGACCCCGCCCGACAACCCCATGTCGGCAGACCGTGTGCGGTGGGAGCATATCCAGCGCGTCTTCGAGCTTTACGGACACAACGTTTCCGAAACCGCGCGGCGCCTGTCCATGCATCGCCGCACCCTGCAGCGTATCCTGGCGAAAAACGCGCCGCGCTGAGCTGTCGTCACTCCACCAGATCGTCGCGAGAGCCCGTCATATAAGGGTTTGCTGCCCATTCCGCCTGTAGCAGCCGGTTTGCCGCCAGCGTTGCGAACCGCAGCGTCAGGGCCTTGCGTGTTGCGGGCGGCATGCGATGCAGCGGCGCATCCCGAAGGATCTCGGCGCCGTACCCATCCGACAGGATCAGCCCGCAATCCTGCGGGAAGATGTCCAGTGGGACGTCGGGGTGCGTCGCAAAGAACAACTGGTCGCAATGCAGCCGGTAGTCCGGCCATTTGCGATCCACCCGGAAATCGGCGATCGACGTCTTGATCTCGACAATCGAGACTTCGCCTTTCGCCGACAGGCAGACAAGATCGGCACGCCGGCCCGAAGACAAGGGCATCTCGGGCAGAACGGACAGGGCCTGCGCCATCATCAGGCGCTGGACACCGCGCCGCACCAGCATGGCGCGATCGGATTGCCGCCCGTCGAGCAGCGGCTGATAGGGGACGGAAGAGACTATGGGCATGCGGATACGGCTCCGGCAACGCGGCTGTGCCCGCATCGCAACAAACGTTTGTTAACCATCATGCGTTAGGCTCGTGCCAATTGCCAGTCGGGTAACGAGGGCATATCGGTGGTGACAGCCAGCCGGTGTCGTACAGCTTTACCCGGCACGGCCTGCCTCGACCGGACGTTTCGATGACAACCCATTCTACCCTATCCGTTCTCGCCGCTGCCGCCCTGGCGCTCGGCCTTGCCGGTTGCACCACCTCCGGTGATCGCGCGGCGATCAACGGCGATTCGCCGGTCGCGACGGCCTATGCGTCCACGGAAAGCACCATCCTCGATGGCGGCCCCCTGGGCCCGGTCGACCCGCTGGCCTATGCTGCTGCGCAGGATGGCGGTTTCAACCTGCCGGCGATACCGGTCGAGAAGATCGATCCGCGCTTCCTGCGCCAGCGCGTCGTTTACGATGGCATGGGCTTTGCGCCGGGCACCGTCGTTGTCGATACGGGCGATCATTTCCTCTACGTCATCGAGTCGCGTGGCACGGCCATGCGCTACGGCATCGGCATCGGCAAGGCCGGCTTCTCCTGGTCTGGCGAGGCCTATGCCCGCGACAAGCAGCATTGGCCGAAGTGGTTCCCGCCCAAGGAAATGATCGAGCGCAGGCCTGAGCTTGCGCCCTACGGCAACGAAGTCGGCATGAATCCCGGCCTGCAGAACCCGCTTGGCGCCCGGGCCGTCTATCTGTGGCAGGGCAACAAGGACACGCTGTACCGCCTGCACGGCACGCCGGAATGGTGGTCGATCGGCAAGTCCGTTTCGTCTGGCTGCATCCGTCTCATCAACCAGGATGCCATCGATCTCTACGAGCGGGTCCCGCTGCAGGCGCGTGTCATCGTGCTGATGCCGGGCGAGACCTTGGCACAGAAGCGGATTGCCGAAAACCGGAAGGCCCAGGCAAGCTGATCGTGCAAGATTGAAGTTTCAAGGCGGGGGACCGCCATGGCCGGGTGCTTCGGGGGAGGCGCCCGGCCTTTTTTTTGCAGTGCCGACCGTTAAGGAGCGAATGGGTCGTATGTCCCGAAGTTCCAGAGATGGCCCTCGAAATCCCGGCAGGAGAACTCCCGGCTTCCGTAGGGCTGGTCGTGCAGCGGAATGATGATCTCGGCGCCGGAAGCGGTCACACGTTCGAACAAGGCGTCGGCATCCTTGACGACGATGTAGGCGCTCTGCGTGACGCCGCCGGCTTCATCCGGCGTGATCTGCGTTTCGCCGAAGGGGTCGTCACGCACGGCCCCAAGCATGACCATGCCGCCGCCAAGGGTCAGCTCCGCATGGG
This sequence comes from Aureimonas altamirensis, assembly GCF_001463885.1. GTDB lineage: Bacteria > Pseudomonadota > Alphaproteobacteria > Rhizobiales > Rhizobiaceae > Aureimonas > Aureimonas altamirensis. The sequence continues at coordinate 23,285 of NZ_BBWQ01000025.1, forward strand.
CGATGAGGCCGTCATCGTCTTCCATCACCATTTCGACGTTGAAGCCGACGACGGCGGACAGCCAGTCGATGGCGGCCTGCGCATCCCGGTAGCGCAATGTCGGAATGATGGTGGAAACCATGCCGCGAACCCCTCCCGCGTTGCTTGCAAGCGGGAGGGTAGTCTGTTTTTCGCCCCGATTGAACAGGGCTTGCCCGGCGCTTATGCCCGTGCGGCCGCCTTCTTTTCCAGGCGGCGACGGTGCAGGACAGGCTCGGTGTAGCCATTGGGCTGTTCACGCCCCTTCAGGACCAGGTCCAGAGCGGCCTGGAAGGCAATGGACCCCGCATAGTCGGGCGCCATCGGCTCGTAGGTCGCGTCGGAGGCGTTCTGTCCGTCGACGACGCGCGCCATGCGCTCCATCGTCTCCACCACCTGGTCGCGCGTCACCACGCCATGGTGCAGCCAGTTGGCGATGTGCTGCGAGGAGATGCGGCAGGTGGCACGGTCTTCCATGAGGCCGACATCGTTGATATCGGGCACCTTGGAGCAGCCGACGCCGGAATTGATCCAGCGCACGACGTAGCCGAGGATGCCTTGCGCATTGTTATCGAGTTCGGCCTGGATGTCTTCCGGGGTCCAGTTCGGGCGCACGGCAACCGGGATGGTCAGGATATCCTCGAGGCTGGTGCGGCTCTTGCCTTCCAGCTCGGCCTGGCGCTCGGCCACGTCCACCGTGTGGTAATGCGTGGCATGCAAGGTCGCAGCCGTGGGCGACGGTACCCAGGCCGTATTGGCACCGGCCTTCGGATGACCGATCTTCTGCTCCAGCATGGCCGCCATCAGGTCGGGCATGGCCCACATGCCCTTGCCGATCTGCGCATGGCCCTTGAGCCCGCAGGCAAGGCCGGTATCGACGTTGCGGTCCTCATAGGCCTTGATCCACGTGGACGCCTTCATGTCGCCCTTGCGGATCATCGGGCCAAGCTCCATCGAGGAGTGCATCTCGTCGCCGGTCCGATCGAGGAAGCCCGTATTGATGAAGACGACGCGCTTGCGTGCTGCCCGGATGGCTTCCTTGAGGTTCACCGTGGTGCGGCGCTCCTCGTCCATGATGCCCATCTTCAGCGTATTGGGCGCAAGGCCGAGAATGGTTTCGACCCGGGTGAAGATCTCGTCGGCGAAGGCGACCTCGTCCGGACCGTGCATCTTGGGCTTGACGATATAGACGGAGCCGGCGCGCGAATTGCGGTCGCCGCCCTGCTTCTTCAGGTCGTGCATCGCGATCAGCCCGGTGAAGAGCCCGTCCAGCATGCCTTCCGGCGCTTCCGATCCGTCGGCCAGAAGGACGGCAGGATTGGTCATCAGGTGGCCGACATTGCGCACCAGCATCAGCGAGCGTCCGGGCAGCACAAGCGTGCCGCCGTCGGGTGCGGTGTATTCGCGGTCCGGGTTGAGGCGGCGCGTGACGCTTTTGCCGCTCTTCTCGAACGTGTCGGACAAGTCGCCCTTCATCAGGCCGAGCCAGTTGCGATAGACGACCACCTTGTCGGCCGCATCGACGGCGGCGACGGAGTCTTCGCAATCCTGGATCGTGGTCACGGCGCTTTCCAGAACAACGTCGGAAATGCCGGCCGGATCGGACCGACCGATCTGCGACGTGCGGTCGATCACGACGTCGCTGTGCAAGCCATGGGTGACGAAGAGAAGGTTGGTGGGCTGGCTCGCCGGGCCGCGATAGCCGGCCAGTTGGCCGGGGCTCTTCAGCCCGGTCGTGCCGGACTCCAGCCTGACCGTCAGCGCGCCGTCATCGATGGAGAAGCCACGCGCATCGGTCCACGACGCATCGGCAAGCGGCACCGACCCATCCAGGAAGGCGCGCGCCCAGGCGATCACCTTTTCGCCGCGGACGGGATTGTAGCCCGAACCTCTTTCCGCGCCGCCCTCTTCGGCGATCGCATCGGTGCCGTAGAGCGCGTCGTAGAGCGAGCCCCAGCGGGCGTTCGCCGCGTTCAGCGCATATCGCGCGTTCATCACCGGAACCACGAGCTGCGGACCGGCCACCGAGGCGATCTCCGGATCGACATTGGCGGTCTCGACGGAAAAGGCTTCCCCCTCGGGGACGATGTAGCCGATCTCGCGCAGGAAGGCCTCGTAAGCTGCACCGTCCACGGCGCCGCCCTTGTGGGATGCGCACCACTCGTCGACGCGCGCCTGCATGTCGTCGCGGATCGCCAACAGCTCGCGGTTGCGCGGAGCGAGATCGCCGAGAAGCCCGGCAAGGCCCTGCCAAAGCCGGTCGGCATCGACGCCCGTACCGGGGAGAGCTTCCTTCTCTATGAAATCCTTCAGCTCGGAATCGACCTGCAATCCGGCGACCGTGACGTAACTCGACATGAATGCTCCCTTCCGCAAGCTCCTCTGCCGACGCCATCGGCCATCGGAGCCGCAAAGTCAAATGCCGGAAGGGTGTCAGGTCCGTTCGGAATAGAGAACCCGGCGGTCGGTCAGGTAGCGGGCAAAGAAGGGAAGGCTGGCCGACCCGATCTCGCGCGCGTCGCGGCCGATCGTCCCGGCGCGAACCGCCACCGGCACGAGGCCGCGCATGTCCATTTTCGCCAGCACCTCGGCGACGCGCGCCACCAGCCGCTCGCGGACGAAGGGCGGGAAGCTGCCTTCGATGACGGCCGCCTCGAAATCGTAGATCGCCGAAGCGGAAACGACCGCATGGGCAATGCCGGCGGCCGCCTCCGACAGCCAGCGATCCAGAAGGCCTTCCAGACCGTCCCAGCGGCAGTCCTTACGCCACAGCTCTATGCCGTCGCCTCCGGATTGTTCGATCATGCGTTCGAGAAGATGGATCGATGCCGCCTCGATCAATTGCCGGCTTCCGCCGCCGGGCGCCGGCACCGGCATCGACCCCAGTGCCCCGGCATTGCCGACGCGCCCTTCCACCAGTTGCCCGTCCATCACGACGCCGCCGCCGATGAAGGCGCCGACGAAGAAATAGACGAAATCGGCCCCTGCCCCGCGGCCGAAGGCGTGCTCGGCGCCGCAGGCGGCCGTCACGTCATTGGCCATGGTGACGGGCTGTCCCGTGCGCCGGGCCAGCTCCGCGACGATATCGGCCTCGCGCCAGATGGCCAGCTCTTCCGAGGGTGCACCGTTGGTGGCGCCCCATGACCAGATCTCGAAGGGCAGGCCGACACCGAGCCCGGCCACCCGGGCCCGTTCATCCGGCCCGAGCGTCGACACCAGGGCCTCGGCCGCATCCTGCGCGAACTCCATCACCTGCCCATGCACGGGGCGACGGTAGAAGATGGCGCGGCTGTCGAGGACCGTTCCGACGAAATCCATCAGAACCATCTCGCTGGTTCGCCGGCCGATCTTCAGGCCCAACGAAAACGCGCCGCGCGGGTTGAGGCGCATGGGCACCGATGGCTGCCCCACCTTGCCGCGCCTCGGCGTGCCGGCCAGCACCAGGCCGTCCGCCTCCAGCACGCGCATGATGACGGAGGCCGTCTGCGGGGACAGGCCGGAATGGCGCGCGATCTCGGCCTTCGCCAGTTCACCGCCGGCCCGGATAAGGGACAGGACCAACCGTTCGTTGTGGGCGCGCAGGCCTGCCTGGCTCGACGCGCGAAAGCCGTCGCGCAGGGCCACATCGCCCGTCGCGGACAGCGTCGCCGTGTCCGGCACGGTGGGTTTTCCGCCTGCCATGTCCATCGATGTCCTCCCGCCCGAACGATGATCCCGCGCTCTCTCGCTGTCAATAAATAAATCATCGTGATTTATCGATTGACAGCGACCGCTCTTTGCCGTCCAATCCCTGCGAGCCGGACGGGGAGGTCCGGGACGGACGCTTCGATGCGGCCGCCTTATCGGGAGGAAATTCGATGATTCTCAAGTATCTTGGCCATGCGGCCGCGCTCGGCGTCGCCACCCTGGTACTGCCTGGCGTATCCATGGCACAGGACCAGGTTACCGCCTGCCTTATCACCAAGACGGACACCAACCCGTTCTTCGTGAAGATGAAGGAAGGCGCAACGGCCAAGGCCCAGGAGCTCGGCATCAACCTGCAGACCTATGCCGGCCGGATCGACGGCGATTCCGAGTCGCAGGTCGCGGCCATCGAAAGCTGCATCGCGGCAGGGGCCAAGGGCATCCTCATCGCCGCGTCCGACACCAAGGGCATCGTACCCTCGGTCAAGCAGGCGCGGGATGCGGGTCTGATCGTGATCGCGCTGGATACGCCGCTGGAGCCGGTGGATTCGGCGGACGCCACCTTTGCCACCAACAATTACGAAGCCGGTGTGCTCATCGGCGAATGGGCCAAGGGCAAGATGGGCGCCGAGGCGGAGAACGCCAAGATCGCCTTCCTCGACCTGACGGCGCAGCAGCCCTCCGTGGCCGTCCTGCGCGACCAAGGCTTTATGGAAGGCTTCGGCATCGACAACAAGGACAAGGCCATCGTCGGCGACGAGGACGACGCCCGGATCGTCGGCCATGACATCACTAACGGCAACGAAGAGGGCGGCCGTCAGGCCATGGAAAACCTTCTCCAGAAGGACCCCTCCATCAACCTCGTCTACACGATCAACGAGCCGGCGGCTGCCGGAGCCTACGAGGCGCTCAAGTCGGTCGGGCTTGAAGGCAGCGTGACGATCGTCTCGGTCGATGGCGGCTGCCCGGGCATCGCCAACGTCAAGGATGGGGTCATCGGCGCAACGTCGATGCAGTATCCGCTGAAGATGGCGTCCATGGGCATCGAAGCCATCAAGGCCTTCGCCGATTCCGGCGAAAAGCCCCAGGCCAGCGAGGGTCTGCAGATCACCGCCACGGGCGTCGATCTGGTAACCGACGAGCCCGTCGATGGCGTCACGTCCATGACGTCCGAGGATGCCGCCAAGCTTTGCTGGGGCTGATCCGCGCATGACGACCGGCCGTCGCCCGCAAGGCGGCGGCCGGACACGGATTCGGACAGGGAGGCAGGACGATGACGGAAACGACAGGCAGCAAGACCGAGGCCGCAGGCAGCTTCGAAAAAGGCCTCGCCGGAAGCGGCGGACAGGTCGCCGACTTCTCGCATGGGGTGCATCGCGGACCGATGGACAGGCTGCAGCATTTCCTGCATGCCTACCCCACCATGGTGCCGGTTTTCGTGTTGATGGTGGGCGTCGGAACGTTCGGGGCCATCATCGGCGACCGCTTCTTCAATGCCTTCACCCTGACGCTCATCATGCAGCAGGTGGCCATCGTCGGCATCGTCGGCATCGCGCAGACGCTGGTGATCCTGACCGCCGGCATCGACCTGTCCGTCGGCGCGATCATGGTGTTGTCGTCCGTCGTGATGGGCAATCTTGCCGTGACACACGGCATGCCCGCCCCATTGGCGTTGTTCTGCGGCCTGCTCACCGGCACGATCTGCGGGGTGGTCAACGGCTTCCTGGTAGCGCTGGTACGCCTGCCACCCTTTATCGTGACGCTCGGAACCTGGTTCATCTTCGAGGCGGCGAATTTCATCTATTCGCAAAACGCCACCATACGCGCGCAGGACGTGGAAGCCTCCGCGCCGCTTCTGCAATTCCTTGGCAACACCTTCCGCATCGGCGGCGCGGTGTTCACCTATGCGGTCGTGGCCGTCGTGCTTCTCGTCGCGCTGTTCTATTACATACTCAACCACACGGCCTGGGGGCGGCATGTCTATGCCCTCGGCGACGATCCCGACGCGGCGCGCCTGTCGGGCATCAGTACGCGGCGCGTGCTGATTTCGGTCTATGCCGTCGCCGGCCTCATCTGCGGCTTTGCCGGTTGGGCGCTCATCGGCCGTCTCGGCTCGGTCTCGCCGACATCCGGCTACGAGGCCAACATCCAGTCCATCACCGCCGTGGTGATCGGCGGAACGTCCCTCTTCGGTGGGCGCGGCTCGGTCATCGGCACGCTTATCGGAGCGCTGATCGTCGGTGTCTTCGCCATGGGCCTGCGGATCTGGGGCACCGACCCGCAATGGACGCGTCTGACCGTCGGTGGCCTCATCATCCTTGCCGTCGCAGCCGATCAGTGGATCAGGAAGGTGTCCGCATGAGCCAGCAAGAACCCATCCTCTCGGCCCGCAACCTCACCAAGCGCTACGGGCGCGTCGTGGCCATCGACAATGCCGATTTCGACCTGATGCCCGGCGAGATCCTCGCCGTCATCGGCGACAACGGCGCCGGCAAGAGCACGATGATCAAGGCTCTGACGGGCGCGATCCAGCCGGATTCCGGAGAGCTCCGGCTCGACGGCAAGCCGATGACGCTGTCCAATCCGCAGGCGGCACGCGATTCCGGCATCGAGACCGTGTACCAGCAATTGGCGCTGTCGCCGGCGCTATCGATTGCCGACAACATGTTCCTGGGCCGCGAGATCCGTCGTGGCGGCCCGCTGGGATCGATCTTCCGGATGCTCGACAAGGGCACGATGCGCCGCATCGCCCGCGAGAAGCTGTCGGAACTCGGTCTCATGACCATCCAGAATATCGACCAGGCGGTGGAAACGCTGTCCGGTGGCCAGCGACAGGGCGTTGCGGTTGCGCGCGCCGCGGCCTTCGGAACGCGCGTGCTGCTGCTCGACGAGCCGACGGCCGCCCTGGGCGTCAAGGAATCGCGCAAGGTGCTGGACCTCATCCTGACAGTGCGCGAACGCGGCATCCCGATCGTGCTGATTTCGCACAACATGCCGCATGTCTTTGAGATCGCCGATCGGATCCACATCCACCGCCTTGGCAAACGCCTGTGCGTCGTGAACCCGAAGGCGATCACCATGTCGGACGCCGTCGCCCTGATGACGGGAGCCAAGGCACCCGAGCCGGCCATGGCCGCGTAGCATCAGGTTTCAGGATGCGTCCGGCTCGGAGCTGTCGCTGTGGACCAGCGACAGCGCGGAGCGCGGGGTGGGCACCGCGTCGAACTCGATACCCAGTTGCCGGCATGCCTGCTCGATGTCACGCAGGATGATGTCCGCGGCCTCCAACACCATGCGCTCGGCTTCGGGGTGACGCTCGCGCAGGCGTTCGGCCAGGACGCCGAGCTTATCGACAACCTCCATGTCGCCCTTGAAGGCAGGCGTGGGGGGAATGCGAATGAAAGAACCCATCTTCGCTACCCAGCAATGTCATCGAACAAACGACCGTATCGATGATAGGAGCACTCGAAAGGCTCCACCCCATCAAACATTTATTCTTAACATGACTTTGTGTCAGTTTGCCAGACGCGAGGCGAACAGGGCCAGAGCCTGCTGGTACACGCCTGCCCTGTTCCAGTCGCGCAGCCGCGCGAAGTTCGGCTCGCCCGGCATGTAGCCGGCGCCCGGCTGCCAGCCATGCTGGCGCAGGAAATTGGCGGTCGAGGCCAGGACATCCGGGCGCGAGCGGATCAGGTCGCGGCGTCCGTCACCGTCGAAATCCACTGCATAGCGCAGGTAATTCGACGCCAGGAACTGCGTCTGGCCGATTTCGCCAGCCCACGCGCCCTTCATGTCTTCCGGCCGCTTGTCGCCGCGCTCGACGATCATCAGCGCGGCGTTCAGCTCGTTGGTGAAGAATTCCGAGCGCCGGCAATCATAGGCCAGCGTCGCCAGCGAGCGGAAGATGTTCATGTTTCCGGAATTGGAACCGAAGCCGGTTTCCATGCCCCAGATGGCGACCAGGATTTCCTTCGGAACGCCGTACTGCTTTTCGATGGCATTCAGCAGCCGTGCATTGTCACGGATGATGCCCTGGCCGCGCTTGACGAAGGAAGCCGGCGCGCGGCGCTGCATGAACTCGTCCAGCGACAATTTGAAGGAGCGCTGGTTCCGGTCGAGCCGGATGACCTCGCTATTGTAGGACACGTTGCCGAGCGCGGTTTGCAGCGTTCGGCTGGAGATGCCCTGCTGGCTCATCGACTGCTTGTAGGAGGCCAGCCAGCGGTCGAAGCCGGCGCCGTCATTGCCGCAGCTTTGGGCCAGCGCCGGTGTCGCCGAAACGGCCAGGACCATGCCGGCGGCCAGGACCGCCTTGCGAATAAACGAGCGACATGCCGCCATTTCAGCCTCCTGCATCGGGTGCGTACCCCATTGTGAAGGCAGTAATAGCAATCGACAGTTTAACGTAGTGCGAATGCACCACAATCGGCGGTCGATCGCACCCGTGGCGTCACTCTTTCGCGATCAGCCCGCCGCCTGCGGCAGCACGAAGGGCAGGTGCGAGGGTGCATGACCGACGGCAAGCTGCACCGCGTAGACGCGCTCGATCAACGCGTCGTCGACGATTTCGCGGGGGCTGCCATCCGCCACGACACGGCCATCGGCCAACGCCACAAGCCGCGTGGCGGCAAGGCAGGCCAGGTTGATGTCGTGCAGTATGGCCAGCACGCCGACGCCTTCCTCCGCCATGCGACGCGCCAGCCGTACAACCAGAAGCTGATGGCAAAGATCGAGGCTCGCCGTCGGCTCGTCCAGCAGCAGGAAGCGGGTCGGCCCCGGCATGGCGCGCACCTGCGCGATGGCCCGCGCAAGATGGACGCGCTGGGCCTCGCCCCCGGAAAGGCTGGAAACCTTCCGGTCGCCGTATCCCGCCAGCCCGACATCGGACAGCGCGGCGTCGCATAGCCTGTCGGCCGCCCGGCCGCCGGCGCCGCCCGATTCGGCGCCGAGGCGCACGATCTCGAATGCGGTGAACGGGAAGGCAAGCTCCACCGATTGCGGAACCACGGCCCGCACCCGCGCCATGGCCGCGGCGTTCCGCGCTTCGGCGACCGGACCGCCGACATGGCCGCCGTCCGGGGCGCTTTCGCCGGAAATGATCTTCAAAAGCGTGGATTTTCCAGCGCCGTTCGCGCCGATCAGCACGACGACCTCGCCCGTCTCGACCGACAGGTCGACCCCTTCGAGAACGGCCCGTCCGCCGATGATGCGGCGCACGCCGCATGCCCTGATCGCGGCCGCCATCACAGGACGCCGGCCCGGCTGCGCTGCAAAAGCAGGTAGAGAAAGAACGGAGCGCCGATGAGCGCCGTGACGATGCCCAGCGGCAGCTCGGCCGGGGCGACGATGGTCCGCGCCGCCAGATCGGCGAATGCCAGAAGGCCCGCGCCCAGCAGCGCGGCGGCCGGCAGCAGCGTCCGATGCCCCGGTCCGACCGCCAGCCGCACCAGATGCGGCGCGACAAGCCCGACGAAACCGACGATGCCGGATACCGAGACGGCGGCGCCGACACCGGCGGCGATGACCAGAATGGCGACGCGCTTGACGGTCTGGACCCGGACGCCGAGATGGAATGCCTCCGACTCGCCGAGCGCCAACCGGTCCAGGGCGCTGGCCAAAAACGGCGCCGCGCAGAAGGCCGGCGCCATGAACGGCAGCGCGACACGGACCTTGTCCCAGGTTGCGCCGGAAAGACCGCCCATCGACCAGAATGTCAGTTCCCGCAACTGCTGGTCGGTCGACAGATAGGTCAGGATGCCGGTCATTGCGCCTGTCAGCGCCGCCAGTGCGATGCCTGTCAGCAGCATCGTCGCCATGGAGGTGCGGCCGGCCACGGTGGACAGGCGATAGACGAGGAAGGTGGATATCGCACCGCCCACGAAGGCGGCAATGGGCAGGAAGTGACGCATGAGCGCCTCGGGCAGGATCGGGGCGGCATGGACCCCCAGCACGATGACGGAAATCGCCCCGAGTGCCGCGCCGGACGAGACGCCGACAAGGCCGGGATCGGCAAGCGGGTTGCGGAACAGGCCCTGCAGAATAGCGCCCGATACGGCGAGGCAGGCTCCGACCATGAGCGCCAGCAGCACGCGCGGCAGGCGGATATCCAGAAGAATGGCGGCGGCTCCCGCATCGACCGTATCCCGGGTACCCGACATGCCGGCTGAAAGCGTTTTGAGCACGGTGCCGAGGGAAAGGTTTGCCGCGCCGGCCGACAGGGCGGTCAGCCCCGCTGCCAGGGCGATGGCGCCGCAGGCCGCGATGGCAAGGGCGCCGCGCCCAAGGCGCGGCAGGCGTCGGGCGCCGTCCCCTGCCACCGCCGTCATGGCCCGCCCGCTCCGACCCATGGACGCGCCGGCAATTGCGGAATGTCCGCCTGCGGATGCAGGGCTGCCGCCAGATCGCGCATGGCATGGGCCGCGCGCGGCCCGAAGCCCAGAAGGTATGTGCCGTCCATTGCTACGATATTGGCGTTGCGGCCGGCCGGCGTCGACGCGAAGATCGGGCTCTGCGCAATGGTTTCGGGCCTGTGCGCCGGGCTTTGCATCGTCACGATGACCTCCGGCGCCGCCGCAAGGACGCTCTCCGGCGTCGCGGGCTTGAAGCCGCTCAGTCCGGCAAAGACATTGTCCGCATGCGCCAGGGCAAGCGCGCCGTCTGCCGATGTGCCCGCCCCGCCCACCAGCGGCGCACCGCCGCTCATGGTCAGCACGAAGGCCGCCCTGGGGCGTCCCTGGACCCCGGCCAGGCTTGCCTCCAGTGCCGCGAAATCCGCCTCTACGGCAGCGGCAAGATCTTCGCCGCGCTGCGGCTCGCCGATCGCTTCCGCCACCGCGCGAATCTTTGCCGCGACTCCCTTCGGATCGGGCGCATCCGGAATGGTCACGAAATCGACGCGCGCGCCATCGAGCAGATGGATGACGTCCGGAGGGCCGGAGCCCTCTACCGCCAGGATGAGCGTCGGAGACAGGGACAGGACACCTTCGGCCGACAAGGCGCGCATGTAGCCGACGTCCGGCAGGGCTTCGGCCTGCGGCGGGTAGGTCGATGTGGAATCGCGCCCCACGATGCGGTCCTGTGCCCCAAGGGCGTAGAGGATCTCGGTGACGGGACCGCCGATGGAGACGATCCGGGACGAATCATGAACCGTCGCCTCCTCGGCCGTGGCCGGAGCCGCGACGAAGACGAGTGCGGCCAGAATGAGCGGACGGAGGTTCATTTGGTGAGGATCAGCTTGTTGTTCGACGTCAGTCGCAGGCGATAACGCTCGTCTTCGTGCTGGATGATGATTTCGCGCGTGTCGGTGAACAGCGTCCGGCTATCCAGCTCCCGCGGCGTGTTCGCCAGCCGCCGTTGCGCTGTCTGCCTCATGTCCTGTGCCGTTGGGTCCCCACCCATTTCAAGCGTCTCCTGATGGGTCCTGTTGCGCCGATACCGCAGTGTGGCTTCGCAGCGACCGATATCCCCGGAATAAAGTTGACTGGCTATATCATATTAAATAGCGGTCGCAAGGCAAGGCCGTCCTGCGGCCCTGACCTCCAGCCAGCCAGCGCGCCGCGTGCGCAGCCAGCCAGCCCTTCCCACTCCAGTGACGAAGTTCTTGCCATGCTGCGCCCCTATCGCTTCATCTTCCTCCGTGCCGCGCTTCTGTCGGGCACGGCCCTCATTTCCACCGCGCCGATGGCGCAGGAGGCCGCCCGGCCCGCCACGGCCGACGTGATCGAGCTGGATCAGGTCACGGTCCTGTCCGACCGTCGCTTGCAACGCCCGATCGAGACGCTCGGGGGCGTATCCGTCGTCTCCCGCTCGGAGATCGACCGCTTCGACCCGTCGCTGATCGACAGCGTTCTGGACACGATCCCGGGTGTCGCCACCGCCCCGCGCGACGACGATCCGGCAACGACCGTCAACATTCGCGGCCTGCAGGATTCGGGCCGGGTCAACGTGCTGATCGACGGTGCGCGCCAGAACTTCCAGGTCACCGGCCATAATGCCGGCAGCGCCTTCTACGTCGAGCCCTCGCTGCTGGCCGGCGTGGACGTAATCCGCGGCCCGATCGCCAATGCCTACGGTTCGGGTGCCATCGGCGGCGTCGTCTCGATGCGCACGCTCGGGATCGACGATCTGGTCGACGCGGACGAGCGCTCGGCCGCGCGCATGGGCATCAACCTCGGCTCCAATGGCCCGTCGGGCCTCCTCAACCTCGAGGCCGGCAGCTACCTGACCGACCAGTGGGACGCATACGGAGCCTTCGCGCTACGCCGCAATGCCGACTATTACGACGGCGGGGGCGACCAGGTGGACCGCACCGGCTTCGACGTGCAGAGCGGCATCTTCAAGACGCGGGTCCGCCCGGCCGAAGGCCATCAACTCGAGCTGGCGGGCATCCTCTACGATACGAGCTTCGAATCGGCGACCGGCGACGGCGACCCGCGCGATACGGACGTGACCACCAGCACCTATCGTCTCGGATATCGGTTCGATCCTGCCGATTCGCAGCTGATTGACATGACGTTGAACATCTACCGCACCGACACCGATTACCGGCAGCGCCTTCAGGACGGTTCCGGCGATCGCCGCAAAGTGGACGTCGCCACCACGGGTATCGACCTCTACAACACCTCGATCGTCGAGTTCAGCCCAAGCCTGTCCACCACCATGACCTACGGCGTGGACGGCTTCCGCGACGAGGTGGACGCATCGAGCGACTACGACACCACGGAGCTGTTCAACCCCAATGGCGAGCGTACCGTCTATGGCGGCTTCGCGCAGGCCCTGTTCGAGTACGAAGACCTGATCGACTTCACCGTCGGCGGCCGCTTCGACCGTTACGACCTGTCGAGCGCGGCATCGCCCGACAACAAGGGCGATCGCTTCTCCCCCAAGGTCAGCCTCGGCATCACGCCCATCACCGGTTTCCAGCTTTATGGCCTGTACGCCGAGGGTCTGCGCGCGCCAACGCTGCAGGAGGCGCTCGTCTCGGGCTTCCACCCGGCCCCGGCGGCATTCGAGTTCATCCCCAATCCGGCCTTGTCGCCCGAAGTCGGGCACACGATGGAAGCGGGCGTCAACCTGGCCTACAACGACATCATCACCGCGGGAGACGCATTCCGGGCCAAGCTGTCGGTCTACCAGAACGATGTCGACGACTACATCGACATGGACTCGATCGACCGGCCAGGTGTCCCCAACCCCTGCGTCGCATCGGCCCCAGGTGGCCGCTGCTTCGCGCGGCTACCCTTCGATGCCGTCACCTACGTGAACATCAACGAGGCCCGCATCCGTGGCGTGGAACTGGAAGGCGCCTACGATTGGGGCTGGGGCTTTGCCGGAATTGCCGGAAGCTATACCGAAGGCAAGAACCGCGAGACGAACGCGCCGCTGGACTCGATCTTCCCTGCCAGGGTCACGACCACCGTGGGCTTCCGCGCCATGGAAAACCGCCTGAGCTACGGTGCGCGCTGGCATTGGGTGGACGCCAAGGGCGCCGACGACGTCAGCAGCCCGGAACTTGCCACCTCGGCCTATAATCTGGTCGACCTGTTCCTCGCCTACGAGCCGAACGACGATACGCGCTTCGACGTTTCGTTGAAGAACGTCTTCGACCACAAATATGTCGCCTACACGGGCGGGCCCAACATCGACTCCTTTTCCGCGCCGGGATTCGAGGCCATGGTGGGCATGACATTCAAGCTCGGCGTTCCACGCTGAACCGGAATAGCAAAAGGATACATCGCTTATGTTCATCGCCATGAACCGCTTCAAGGTCGTCAAAGGGTCGGAGCCGGATTTCGAATCCGTCTGGCTGAACCGCGAATCGCACCTGCAGGACCTGCCGGGCTTCGTCGAGTTCCATATGCTGAAGGGGCCGGACCGCGACGACCATACGCTCTATTCGTCGCATACGGTCTGGGCCAGCCGCGCCGATTTCGAGAACTGGACCAGGTCGGAGGCGTTCCGCGCCGCCCATCGCGGCGCGCCGACGTCCAAGCCGTTGTATCTCGGCCATCCGGAGTTCGAAGGTTTCGAGGTGATCCAGACCGTCAGCCGCGCCGACAAGGCCGCCTGACACCTGTCGAGACTAAAGATAAAAGGCCCGCGCCGGACATGCCGGCGCGGGCCTTTTTGCTATTCGGCCGCCTGCGGACGCACCCAGAGGCTGGAGCATACGATGCGGCTGTCGTCGCAACGGTCGCGGTGCCGGGCCGCGATATCCACCACTTCGGACATCAGCCCCTCCGACAGGCGCGTCGGCTCCAGCCCGAGCTTGATGAGCGTGTCGTTGGCGACGACGAGGTCGTTCTCCGGCATTTCCTTGCGCGGGTTGTCGCGCAGCTCCACCGGAACGCCCGTCATGCCGGAGATCATCTCCGCAAGATCGCGCACCCGATGCGTTTCCGTCATCTGGTTCATGATGCGCACCCGCTCGCCCCTCTCCGGCGGCGAGCTTGCCGCCAGCGCGATGCAGCGTACCGTATCGCGGATATGGATGAAGGCGCGCGTCTGGCCGCCCGACCCGTGGACCGTCAGCGGATGGCCGATGGCCGCCTGCATCAGGAAGCGGTTCAGCACGGTTCCGTAGTCGCCATCATAGTCGAAGCGGTTGACCAGCCTGTCGTCGAGCAGCGTTTCCGGCGTCGTGGTGCCCCAGACGATTCCCTGGTGCAGGTCGGTGATGCGCAGCCCGTCATTCTTGGCGTAGTAGAAGAACAGGAGCTGATCGAGCGTCTTGGTCATGTGGTAGATCGAGCCGGGATCCACCGGATACAGGATCTCGACATCGGCGGATGCACCGGCCGAGTGCAGCGTCGCCTCGATATAGCCTTCGGGGATCATCATGCCCCGCGTCTTGCCGTAGCCATAGACCCCCATCGTACCCAGATGGATCAGGTGCGCATCGGGGGCGGCCTCCACCATGGCGCACAGGACGCTGTTGGTGGCGTTGACGTTGTTGTCGACGGTGTAACGCTTGTGACGCGGCGACTTCATGGAATATGGCGCGGCACGCTGCTCGGCGAAATGCACGATCGCATCCGGCTTGACGGCGTGGAACAGCGCTTCCAGGCGCTCGTAATCCTCGGCGACATCCAGCTCCACGAAATCGATCGGCGTGTTGCGCGTCTCGCGCCAGGCGGCCAGCCGCTCCTCCATCGAGCGGATCGGCGTCAGGCTCTGCACCCCGAGTTCCTCGTCGGTGCGGCGTCTGGCAAAATTGTCGACGATGGTCACATCATGACCTTCCGCCGACAAATGCAGGCTGGTTGCCCAGCCGCAGAAGCCGTCGCCTCCGAGTACGATGATTTTCATTGCTTCACGGCTCCGTCACGCTTTCAATACGGAAGTGTGATTTAGCATTCTTGTCTGTCGCGACAAACGTGTTGCGCGCGCGGGGGTTAAATTAGATGCGAATTCTAATCATCACAGATGCATGGCACCCACAGATCAACGGTGTGGTCCGCGTCCTGGACAAGACGGCGGAGATGCTCCGGCAAGGCGGCGATGAGGTGATGGTCATCGAGCCGTCGATGTTTCCGACGCTTCCGGCGCCCGGCTACCCCGAGGTGCGGCTGGCCCTGATGCCGGGGCGCAAGCTGGGCAGGATGATCGAGGATTTCGCCCCCGACGCCATCCACATTCCGGTCGAGGGCCCGCTTGGCCTTGCGGCCTGGCGCTACTGCCGCAAGCGCGGCATACCGTTCACCACCTCGTTCCACACCCGGTTCGGCGACTATATCGAAAAGCGGATCGGGCACGGTGTCGATTTCGCCTATGCGCTGCAGCGCCGGTTTCACAATGGCGGCGCGCGCATGATGGTTCAGACGGCCACGCTGGAACGCCAGCTCGGCGAGCGCGGTTTCAGCAACATGGCGCATTGGGGCCGGGCCGTCGACCTTGAGGCGTTCCACCCGTGCCGCAACGATCCCTCCTTCGACAAGGACTTCCTGGGCCTGCCGCGCCCGATCTTCCTGTATCTCGGACGCGTCTCGGCTGAAAAGAACATCGAGGCCTTCCTCGATCTAGACCTGCCGGGCTCGAAACTCGTCGTCGGCGACGGCCCCCAGCTATCCAGCCTGAAGGCCCGCTATCGCGACGTGCATTTTACCGGATATCGAACGGGCGAAGATCTTGCGCGCCATTTCTCGGCGGCGGACGCCTTCGTCTTTCCGTCAAGATTCGAAACCTTCGGCCTCGTCGTCCTGGAATCGCTTGCCTGCGGCACGCCGGTCGCCGCCCTGCCCGTGCCCGGCCCGGCCGATATCGTCGGGGGCACGCCCCATGCGATCCTGTCGGAAGATCTGCGCTCGGCCGCGCTGGCCGCGCTCGATATCGACAGGGCAGGCTGCCGCGCCTTTGCGGAAACCTTCTCCTGGGCCGAATGCACCGCCGATTTCCGCTCCAATCTGGTGACGGTGCCCGACCATCTGAGGGCCCTCAAGGCGGCGTGACTCTCTTGTAATGATTCCGGACTGGCCAACTGCCCAAACAGAGGGCATGATCCAAATATCGGCGGCTTTGACGGAAGACGGCAATGGCCTCGCAGGTGACGGCCCATACGAGACGGTTTGCCGAGCGGCCGGCGCTGCGCGTCGGCTTTCTGCCGGCCAACAACTTCACCCTCTCGGCCCTGTCCCTGTTCATCGACGTCCTTCGGCTGGCCGGCGACGAGGGCGACCGGTCGCGGCAGGTCCGCTGTAGCTGGTCGGTCATGTCGGCGCGGCCGGAGCCGATCCGCTCGAGCTGCGGCGTCACGATCCAGCGTAACGCACCGCTGAGCGACCCGGCACTTTTCGACTATATCGTCGTCGTCGGCGGGCTGCTGCATGCCGGCGACCAGCTCGACGATGCCTCGATCCGCTATCTGCGTGCGGCAGCCGATGCCCGCGTTACGCTTGTGGGCGTGTGCACGGGATCGTTCATCCTGTCGCGCGCGGGCCTGATGAAGGGTCGCCGCACCTGCGTGTCGTGGTATCATTTCGCCGATTTCGAATCCGAGTTCCCCGACCAGACGCCGGATGCGGACCGCCTCTTCATCGAGGATGGAGATCGCATCACCTGCGCGGGCGGAAGCGGCGTCGCCGACCTTGCCGCCTTTTTGATCGAGCGGCATATCGGGCCGCAGGCGGCACAGAAGGGGCTGCATGTCCTGCAACTGCAGAATGCCCGCTCGGGCAGCGACGCTCAGCCCCATTCCGGGGCCACCAGCATCGGCGACGACAGGGTGCGCCGCGCCATCCTGCTGATGGACCAGCATGTCGCACAACCCCTCTCCGTTGAGGCCATCGCCGGCCGGCTGCAATTGTCCACGCGACAACTGGAACGTCTGTTTCATGAGACGCTGACCATGAGCCCGGCGCTCGCCTACCGCCAGCTTCGACTGCGCTATGCGCGTCGACTTCTGGAAACGACAAAGAAGAGCGTAACTGAAATCGCAGTCGAAGCAGGATTTTGCGATGGCGCACATTTTGCGCGACAGTTCAGACAGTTCTTCGGCACTGCACCAAGAGATATACGCGCTGCAGAAAGAGGCAGTCTGCACAGCGATGCGGCGGTTGACTATCCGGTTCTTGTGCAGTAGCGAAGGGCACACCCTCCCTAGCGCCTTCTGATGAGGCGCTGATCTATCCTCTGTCGGGTTTATACCTGTCCGTGTCCGTTCTGGCATCGTCAGCGGACAGGCTTCCCGTCACGATCCCTTTGCAACCGGCGGTTTGGCAGCCTTTGGCTCAGCCTCCGGCAACGACGGAGCATCGATGACGAAAGAACGCATCCGCGTGGACAATGTCGTCAAGCTGTTCGGCGACAGCGCGCAAGCCGGCCTCGAGCTGCTTCGAGCCGGCAAGGGCAAGGACGCCATTCACGACGAAACCGGCGCCGTCCTCGGCCTCCATGATGTCTCCTTCTCAGTCAATGAAGGCGAGATTCTGGTGGTCATGGGACTTTCCGGGTCCGGCAAATCCACCATGCTTCGGTGCATCAACCGCCTGATAGAGCCCACGAGCGGCTCCATCCGCGTCGACGGCACCGAAGTCACCACGCTCAACCACAAGCAATTGCTGGAATTTCGCCGGGCCAAATTCGGCATGGTGTTCCAGCACTTCGCGCTGTTTCCCAACCGGACCATCGCCGAGAACGTCGAATACGGGCTCGAAATCCAGGGCATCGACCGCAAGACGCGGCGCGACAAGGCGCTGGCGGCCATCGAGCTGGTCGGCCTGAAGGGCTGGGACAGCCGTTACCCGAGCCAGCTTTCCGGCGGCATGCAGCAACGCGCTGGCCTTGCCCGCGCTTTGGCGGTGGATGCCGACATCCTGTTGATGGACGAGGCCTTCTCCGCGCTGGACCCTCTGATCCGCCGCGACATGCAGGACGAGCTGCGCACCTTGCAGCGGACCCTGAAGAAGACGGTGGTCTTCGTCAGCCACGATCTGGACGAGGCCATCCACCTTGGCGGGCGCATCGTGCTGATGAAGGACGGCGCCATCGTGCAGAGCGGCTATCCGGAAGAGATCCTTCTCAAGCCGCAGGGCGAGTATGTCCGCCGCTTCGTCGAACATATCGACGTTTCCTCGGTCATCACGGCCGGCCGCCTGGCCAGCAGCGAGACGCCGTCGGTTCCGTGCAAGGCCAGCGCCGACAAGGCGTTCGCCATGGTCGACGGGCGGCGCGGCGACGGTTTCATCGTCACCTGCGATCGCAACACGCCGATCGGCAGGATCTCGCGCGACCAGCTCAGGGGCGCGCGGGGCGGCGACCGCCCGGTCGAGGCCCTGATGCAGGGGGGTGTCGCCACCGTCGGCGCATCGCAAGTGCTGAAATCCATACTTCCGCGCCTTGCTCAAGAGCCGCATGGCCTCGCGGTCGTGGCCGAGGACGGCACCTATCTCGGGCAGATCACGCAGGCGATGGCGCTCAAGGCGCTGTCCGGAGCGTCCGATGCCATTGAATCCACCGAAGAAATCGGAGACGCGTCTTGGACTGGTCAGTTCCCAAATTCCCACTGGACCGATACAGCGACAACGCCCTCTCCTGGCTCACAGCCCACTTTTCGGATGTGACACGCAGCACCAGCCGCATCGTGCGCGGCTGGATCGAGACGGCGACGGAGCTTCTGACCGCGCTGCCGCCACCCGTGGTGATCGTAGCCATCGTGCTGCTCGCCTGGTGGCTGGCCGGACGCCGCGTCGCCATACTGGCGGGCGTCGGCTTCCTGTTCCTGTGGAACCTGCGTCTATGGGGCCCCACCATGGAGACGCTGGTGCTGGTGATCCTTGCCACGCTTGCGGCATTGGCGATCGGCATTCCCCTCGGAATTCTCTGCGCGCTATCGAAGCGGGCCTGGAAGACCGTCGGTCCCGTGCTCGACATGATGCAGACGATGCCCAGCTTCGTCTATCTGATCCCGGCCATCCCCTTCTTCGGCCTCGGCTCGGTTTCGGCCGTCTTCGCCACCATCGTCTTTTCGATGCCGCCGGTGATCCGGTTGACCGCCCTCGGCATCCTTTCGGTGCCGAAGGAGCTGGTGGAGGCATCCGACGCCTTCGGCACGACGACGACGCAGAAGCTGTTCAAGGTGCAACTGCCGCTTGCTTTGCCGACCATCATGGCCGGCATCAACCAGACAATCATGCTGTCGCTATCCATGGTGGTGATCGCTTCCATGATCGGCGCCGGCGGCCTCGG
The DNA here is from genome assembly GCF_001463885.1 of Aureimonas altamirensis. Lineage (GTDB taxonomy): Bacteria > Pseudomonadota > Alphaproteobacteria > Rhizobiales > Rhizobiaceae > Aureimonas > Aureimonas altamirensis. Next base: position 42,668 of record NZ_BBWQ01000025.1, read on the forward strand.
CCGCGAAGTCTGGCGCTCTATCCAGCGTCTGGACGCCGGATCGGGCTTCCAGGCCGGCGTTGCCATCGTGATCGTGGCCGTGGTGCTGGACCGCATCACCCAGGCCATGGCGCAGCGCGCGCGCCCCAGTTGAGGGCGCCGCACCCATCCGTTTCATAACCCAGGAAGGAAACAACATGATTCGCGTATTGACCGCAGCACTCCTTGCCACGGCCGCCTACGCGGGGCCGGCCAGCGCCCAGTCGGGCGGCACGGTCGACCTTGCCTATGTCGAATGGTCCGACGCCGTGGTGGCGACGAATATCCTGAAGGCCGTGCTGGAACAGGAAGGCTACACGGTCAACCTGACGCCGCTGCCGGCCGCCGCCATGTGGCAGGCCGTCGCCACCGGCGAGGCCGATGCCATGGTGGCCGCGTGGCTTCCGGTGACGCATGCCGCCTATTACGAGGAGTTGAAGGACCAGGTCGAACTGATCGGTCCGAACGTCGAAGGCGCCAAGATCGGCTGGGCCGTGCCGGCCTACACGGACATCGCCTCGGTGGCGGACCTCAAGGAAAAGGGCGGCCTCGTCGATAACCAGGTCATCGGCATCGACCCCGGCGCCGGCCTGATGCAGGCATCCGAGAAGGCGATCGAGGAATACGACCTTTCGTCGATCAAGCTGGTGGAAGGCTCCGACGCCACGATGACCGCGGCGCTGAAGGATGCCATCGACCGCAAGGAAGACATCGTCGTCACCACGTGGACGCCGCACTGGATGTTCGGTCGCTGGGACCTGAAGTATCTGGAAGACCCGATGGGCGCCTTCGGCGGCGAAGAGACGGTCAACACCGTGGCGCGCCTGGACCTTGCCGAGGACATGCCGGAAGTTCACGCCATCCTGAAGAACTTCAAGCTGAGCCTCGAAGAAGAGCAGAAGGTGATGCTGGAGAACGAGGAGGGCGCGGACCCTGCCACCACCGCCAAGGCCTGGGTCGAGGCGAATGCCGACACCGTCAGCCAGTGGACGGCTGCCAGCCAGTAAGGCAGCACAACTTTAAATCATATGGCCGGCATCCTCTGGGTGCCGGTTATTTTTTGTGCAGATTTTTCGGTCACGACCTGCGTTCGTGGCACGGATATGACAATGCCATGCGCGGAACGCACAACTGATGTGCAGCAATTGCTCTCCTATTGGGCAGGCAGTCGAATTATATGACTGTCAACAGATTTGATAGCCCGTAGGTGGAACCAAAATGATCTCTCAGCTCGCTTCCCGCATCCGCAGTTTCCGCAACCGTCAGCGCGTCATCAACGAGCTGGCCTCGCTGGACGACCGCCAGCTCGCCGACATCGGCGTATCGCGCGGCGACATCAAGCGCGCCGTCACGTTCGGCCGTTTCTAAGCTTTATCGCCGCAAGGCGAGACGATCGAAAGGGCGGTTGCCTCCGGCACCGCCCTTTTTGCTGTGCGCTTGCTGGCCGCGCCCCATACGATGGGTTACACAAGCGGACCATCCTGACTGGAAGACCGCTTCATGCCCATCCGCGTACACAAGGGCGACCTGCCCGACCTTGCCCGCTATACCGGCTCCGTCGCCATCGATACCGAGACGCTTGGCCTCGACACGCGCCGCGACAGGCTGTGCGTGGTGCAGCTTTCGCCCGGCGACGGATCGGCCGATGTCGTGCAGATCGCGAAGGGGCAGACCGACGCCCCCAATCTCAAGGCGCTCCTGGCCGACGACAGCAAGGTCAAGATCTTCCACTATGCGCGGTTCGACATGGCGGCCCTGTATCATGCCTTCGGCGTGATGCCCGGACCGGTCTTCTGCACCAAGATCGCCTCGCGCCTGACGCGCACCTACACGGACCGCCACGGCCTGAAGGACCTTACCAAGGAACTGATCGGCGTCGATCTTTCAAAGCAGCAGCAATCTTCGGACTGGGCCGCTGAGACGCTGTCGCAGGCGCAGATAGATTATGCCGCGTCAGACGTCCTGTACCTGCACGACCTGATGGGCGTACTGCTGCAGCGCCTCGAGCGGGAAGGCAGGCTCGACATCGCACGCGAATCCTTCCGCTATCTGCCGACCCGCGCGCGCCTGGACCTTTTGGGATGGGGAGAGGAAGACATCTTCTCCCACTCCGTCACGCGGGCCTGACAGACTTCAGGCTTCCGGATCCACCGGGAAGATCGGCACATGGGGCGCGGCGCTCATCGGCAGCACGCCGCGCAACCTCGGATCGTCCGCAACCTCGATCTGCTGCGACACCGCTTCGAAGCCGGTGCGCCGGTAGAAGGCCATCGCATTGGGATGGTCCAGCGTGTTGGTATGCAGCCAGACGCGGCTGACCGGGCGCGCGAAGGCCGTTTCGATCGCATGGTTCATCAAACGGCGCGCCGCGCCGACGCCCTGCAGCGGAACGGTGACGCCGAAATACTTGATCTCGCAGGTATCGTCTTCCGAGAAGTCGAGTTCCAGGAGGCCCTCGTCCTGACCGTCGATCGTCAGTGCCGCCACGTAGGTGGCCGCATCCGACAGGACGGCGGCGAGCGTCTCGCGCTCCATGAACAGCCGCGAAAACCACAGATGGTCCGCACCGACACGCCGGTAGACTTCCAGATACCAATCGACATCGGGACGCTCAACCGGACGGATGACGCCCGGCGCACCGGGCCGCTCGGGCCGTAGCTCCGGTTTCCGGGCCAGCTCCATCGAGGTGGCGATCGCGGCGATCTTGCCGCGCGGAAGCGTCTCGAACCGTTCTTCCCAATTTCTCATCGCGCCGTCCTCATGCCCTGCGGTCTGCAATCCAACCAATCGGGGTTAGGCCTTCGCTTGGCAAGCGCCTGCCCCCACAAAAAAGCCCGCGGCGCCGATGAAGCGCCGCGGGCCGGTTCTGACGATGTCGCAAGGTGCGATATCGTAAAGGCTTATTCGTCGTCGGTGCGGTTCTTCAGGGCCGCGCCGAGGATGTCGCCCAGCGAGGCGCCCGAGTCGGACGAACCGTACTGGGCAACGGCTTCCTTCTCTTCCGCGATCTGCATCGCCTTGATCGACACGCCGACGCGATGCGCCTTCTTGTCGAACTGGGTGACGCGGGCATCGACCTTCTGGCCGACCGAGAAACGCTCAGGGCGCTGCTCTTCGCGGTCGCGGCCGAGATCGGCCCGACGGATGAAGGAGGTGAGGTCCGTATCGACGATCTTGACCTCGATGCCACCCTCGTTGACCGAGGTGACCTCGCAGGTGACGACCGCACCGCGACGGATGTCGCCGGCTTCGGCAGCGTTGACGAACGGATCGCCACCGACCTGCTTCATGCCGAGGGAGATGCGCTCCTTGTCGACGTCGACGTCGAGAACCTGCGCCTTCACAAGGTCGCCCTTGTTGAACTCCTCGATGACCTGCTCGCCAGGACGGTTCCAGTCGAGATCCGACAGGTGCACCATGCCGTCGACGTCGCCGTCCAGGCCGATGAACAGGCCGAACTCGGTCTTGTTCTTGACCTCGCCCTCGACGATCGAGCCGACGGGGAACTGGTCGCGGAACGCTTCCCAGGGGTTCTGCAGGGTCTGCTTGAGGCCCAGCGAGATGCGGCGCTTGACCGGATCGACCTCGAGCACGACAACCTCGACCTCCTGGGAGGTGGAGAGGATCTTGCCCGGATGGACGTTCTTCTTGGTCCAGCTCATCTCCGAAACGTGGATCAGGCCTTCGATGCCCGGCTCCAGCTCGACGAACGCGCCGTAGTCGGTGATGTTCGTGACGCGGCCGGTGACCTTCACGCCCATCGGATACTTGACGCCGATGCCTTCCCAGGGATCCGCCTCGAGCTGCTTCATGCCCAGCGAGATGCGGTGCGTGTCCTGGTTGATGCGGATGATCTGCACCTTGACCGACTGGCCGATCTGCAGGATCTCGCTCGGATGGTTCACGCGGCGCCACGCCATGTCGGTGACATGCAGCAGGCCGTCGATACCGCCGAGGTCGACGAACGCACCGTAATCGGTGATGTTCTTGACGATACCGTCGACGACCTGACCCTCTTCGAGGTTCTGGACGATCTCGGAACGCTGCTCGGCGCGGCTCTCTTCAAGCACGGTGCGGCGCGAGACGACGATATTGCCGCGGCGCTTGTCCATCTTGAGGATCTGGAACGGCTGCGGGGTGTTCATCAGCGGGCCGACGTCGCGGATCGGACGGATATCGACCTGCGAGCGCGGCAGGAAGGCCACGGCGCCATCCAGGTCGACGGTGAAGCCGCCCTTGACCTGGTTGAAGATCTGGCCTTCGACCTTTTCGCCGGCGTTGAAGCGGGCTTCGAGCTTGACCCAGCTCTCTTCGCGGCGGGCCTTGTCGCGCGACAGGACGGCCTCGCCGAGGGCGTTTTCGATGCGCTCGACATAAACTTCGACGGTGTCGCCGACGTTCAGCTCGCCATCCTTGCCCTTGGAACCGAATTCCTTCAGGGCGACGCGGCCTTCGACCTTCAGACCGGCGTCGATGACGGCCATGTCCTTTTCGATGGCGACGACCGTTCCCTTGACCACGGTGCCTTCGGCAACGTCGTGATCGTGGAAGGACGCTTCGAGCAATGCGGCGAAATCATCGCGCGCGGTTTGTGTGTTGGACATTCGTTCTCCTTGGATGCCCGCTTGCGGAAGCGGACGCGCGCCATGGTTGGTGTTGCGTCGAACCCCTGTCCAATCCGGCTTCCCCGGTAGAGAACCCGGGAAGCGAAACCGGCGACGCCATCAAAGACGCGGCAGGCTGAAAGTCGGCGCGGTGGACCGGCCAGGAGCAGTTCTTCATTATCGTGATCGGCGGTCACTGCCTTCACAGGGACCCGTTCCGGCCGTGCCGGTGTGGCATCGGGCATGGAACCCGAGCCATCCGCTCAAGATGTGGCGCGATCGATCAAACCGCAAGCCGCACGGAACGCGCTTTCTATATCCATTTCACTCGTATCCAGCAAGTGCGCGTCGGCAGCCGGTTTCAACGGTGCGGCGACGCGTCCCGCATCGCGGGTATCGCGCTCGCGCACCTCGGCCAGGATCGTCTCGTAGGACACGTCGCGCCCTTTGGCCGACAGCTCGTCCGTCCGCCGCCGCGCCCGCACCTCCGGCGACGCCGTCACGAAGATCTTCACGCGCGCGTCGGGGCAGATCACCGTGCCGATGTCGCGGCCATCCAGCACGGCGCCCTCCGGCGCCGAGGCAAAGCGCCGCTGCACATCGATCAGCGCGGCACGGACCTGCGGATGGACGGCAACGCGCGAGGCGCGCTCACCAGCCTCGCGGCCGCGCAGCGACCCATCGTCGAGCTGGTCGGTGTCCAGCGTCAGCGCGATGCGGCCCACGGCATCCGCGTCGTCGAGGTCGATGCCGCTGTCGGCCGCCAACCGTCCGACTGCGCGGTACAAGAGCCCCGTGTCCAAGTAGGGCAGGCCGTAATGCGCCGATATGCGCTTGGCCAGCGTGCCCTTGCCGGCCGCCGCCGGGCCGTCGATGGCGATGGTCAGCGGCTTTCGGGCTGCGTCGCCCGCCATCACGCCGGCTCGACCGTGCCGCCGAGCGTGGCGACGAGGCCGACGAACTCGGGGAAGCTGGTGGCGATCATCGCGCCGTCATCCACAGTGACGGGCCGTTGGCATGCAAGGCCGAGCACAAGGAAGCTCATGGCGATGCGATGGTCGAGATGGGTGGCGACGGTGCCGCCCCCGTAACCCCGCCCATCGGGACGACCGGTGACCGTGAGCCAGTCGTGGCCCTCTTCGTGGTCGATGCCGTTGGCGGCAAGGCCGGCCGCCACGGCAGCCAGCCGGTCGCTTTCCTTGACGCGCAGCTCGTCCAGCCCGTTCATGCGCGTCGTGCCTGCCGCAAACGAGGCCGCCACCGCCAAAACCGGGTATTCATCGATCATCGAGGGAGCGCGGTCGGCTGGCACGTCGACGCCCTTCAGTTCCGAATGCCGCACGCGCAGGTCGGCGACGGTTTCACCGCCCGATTCGCGCTGGTTGAGGATGTCGATCGCGCCGCCCATCTCGATCAGCGTCTGGACGAGGCCGGTACGGGTGGGGTTCATCAAGACGTTCTCGATGGTCACGTCGGAGCCCGGCACGATCAGCGCCGCCACCACCAGGAACGCGGCTGAAGACGGATCGCCCGGCACGACGAAGTCCGGTACGGCCGACAGCCGCCCCTGCCCTTCCAGGCGGATGGTGCGCACGCCTGCGGCATCCGTTTCCACCGACACGGTCGCACCGAAGCCCTGCAGCATCCGTTCCGTATGGTCGCGCGTCATGACGGGCTCGATCACCGTGGTGATGCCCGGCGCGTTCAGGCCGGCCAGAAGCACGGCCGACTTCACCTGCGCCGACGCCATGGGGACGCGGTAGGTGATGGGCGCTGCGACGCGCGGCCCGTGGATGGCCAGCGGCAGCCTGTCGCCCGACCGGGCGATGACCTGCGTTCCCATCTGGCGCAACGGATCCAGGACACGGCCCATGGGCCGGCGCGACAAGGATGCGTCACCGGTGAAACAGGTTGCGAAATCATAGGTGCCGACGAGGCCCATGGTCAGGCGCGAGCCGGTGCCGGCATTGCCGAAATCGAGGAGGCCCTCCGGCTCCAGCAGGGCGCCGTTGCCGACGCCGTCGATGACCCAGCCGTCGCCGTCGCGCTCGATGCGGGCGCCCATCTGCCGCATCGCGCGGCCCGTCGCCAACACATCCTCGCCTTCCAGAAGTCCGGTAACCCGCGTTCTGCCGGCGGCAAGGCCACCGAACAGGAAGGCACGGTGCGAAATCGACTTGTCGCCCGGCACCCTGACAGTGCCGCTCAAGGCGCTCCCGAAGGTCGCCCGCAACGGGCCCCCACCATCACCATGTCCGCTCATGTCGCACCCTGAACCCTTGCACCGCCGTTTACCGCATTCTGCCGCCCTGTCCGGGCGCAACCCGCGTTATCATGCAACCCTGCGTCCCGTCACGTGGTTTGGTTCCTTTTGGCTGCGTTGGAACATGCTTTGACAAGGGCAAGGCAAGGCCGTAAGGGACCAACGATTTTTCCGGTGGGCGGCGCGCATGTGTCGGCCTTCGTCCGGGCCAGCAATCGGCCGGAACGCTCCGGCTTTCTTCCCTTCAGGATGGCAACGAGGTCAAGATGGCGAAACCAGAACTCGGCACCAAACGGGTCGATCCCGAGACGGGCCGCAAATTCTACGATCTGAACAAGGATCCCATCGTCTCGCCCTTCACGGGCAAGGAATATCCCCTCTCCTTCTTCGAGGCCATCAAGGCCGCACCGTCGCGCAGCCGCGCTGCCGCTGCCCCGCGCGCGGAAGACGAGACCGAGAACGAGAATACGGAGGTGGCCGACACCGACGAGGAGACCGTCTCGATCAACGACATCGACGAGGACGATGACAGCGGCAAGGACGATCTGCCCGACGTCGACGGCGACGATGACGACGGCATCGTGGTCGATGACGATGGCGATGACGATTCGACCTTCCTCGAGGAGGACGAGGACGAAGACGACGACATGACCGACATCATCGGCGGCGGTCGCGACGACGAAGACGACGTCTGACCGGTAAAACCGGGGCGGCTGTGGAGGCCGGTGGAGAAAAAGCGACAAATAGCGCTTGATCTTCAACCGGCATTCCAATACGAAGCCGCCACACAGCGCGATGCCGGGCGGAAATCCCGGTGCTTCGCCTGGGGCCATAGCTCAGTTGGGAGAGCGCTTGAATGGCATTCAAGAGGTCGTCGGTTCGATCCCGATTGGCTCCACCAGTTTGATAAAGGGCTGATCTCCAAAACAGAGATCGGCCCTTTTCTTTTACGCCTCGTCGAGGCTCTCCAGCACGACATTGTCATTGGTGTAGATGCAGATTTCGGCCGCGATGCGCATGGCGCGCCGGGCGATCTCCTCTGCCGACAGGTCCGTTTCGGCCAGCGCCCGGGCTGCGGCCAGCGCATAATTGCCGCCCGAGCCGATGGCGATGACGCCGCCTTCCGGCTCCAGCACGTCGCCATTGCCCGTCAGCGTCAGGGTGACGCTCTTGTCGGCCACGATCATCATGGCCTCCAGGCGCCGCAGATAGCGGTCGGTGCGCCAGTCCTTCGCCAGTTCCACGCAGGCGCGCATGAGCTGGTCCGGATACTGCTCCAGCTTGCCTTCCAGGCGCTCCAGCAGCGTGAAGGCGTCCGCGGTGGCGCCGGCGAAGCCGGCGATCACCTGGCCGCCCTTGCCGATGCGCCGCACCTTGCGCGCATTGCCCTTCATGACCGTATTGCCGAGCGATACCTGCCCGTCGCCCGCCACGACCACCTTGCCGCCCTTGCGCACCGTCACGATCGTCGTGCCGTACATCTTGGCCGGATCGTGCTGTTCCATACTCATTGTCGCCGATTCCTTGTGTCATGCGCCGCCTGGGCGGCTCTTTGCCCGCTCATATGGGTGGCAGCGGCGGCGCGCGCAAACCGGCGCGTACGGCCGGGGTTTCCTCGCAGCCCGGTTTGGCCTACAGGATCGCCCATCGACAGCGTTAAGGGACAGGCGGTCATGGGCGACACGGCCGGGCGGCGCGATGCAGCGATCGAGCGCACCACGAAGGAAACTGCCATCCGCGTTCGGGTGGAGATCGATGGACAGGGGCGCGCCGACGTCGCCACCGGCGTCGGCTTCTTCGACCATATGCTCGATCATCTCGCCCGCCATTCGCTGATGAACCTGACCGTGGCCGCCGAGGGCGACCTGCATGTCGACGATCATCACACGGTCGAGGATGTCGGCATCGCGCTGGGTCAGGCCCTTCGCAAGGCCATGGGAGAGCGACGGGGCATCCGGCGCTACGCCTCGCTGGACCTGGCCATGGACGAATGCCTCACGCGGGCTGCCGTCGATGTGTCCGGCCGGCCCTTCCTGGTGTTCCGCACCCGGTTCACCGCCGAAAAGATCGGCACCTTCGACACGCAGCTCGTCCGCGAGTTCTTCCAGGCGCTGGCGCAGAACGCCGGGCTGACGCTGCATATCGAGACGCTGTACGGCGACAATGCCCATCACATAGCCGAAACCTGCTTCAAGGCGGTTGCCCGCGTGCTGGGCGATGCGCTGGCCATCGATCCGCGACAGGCCGACCTGATCCCTTCTACCAAAGGGGTTCTGGCCTGAGATGACGCGCTTCGTTGTCATGGACCCGCCGTCGCGCCGACCCGCGGCCGAAACCGTCTTCGTGCGCGACCGGTTCTCCTGGCTGGCCCTGCTGTTTCCATTCGTCTGGCTGTTGTGGAACCGCCTCTGGCTGGCGACCATCGGCTTCGTCGCGGCATCGGCTGCGGTGGCGTTCGCCTTTCGCGCCTTAGGCTCCGGCTATACGCAATTCGCCATCCTGGCGCTCTGCGCCCTCGTCGCCCTCGAAGGGCCGGCATGGCGCCTGGCGAAGCTCAGACGCCTCGGCTACAGGGAAGCCGCGATCCTGAATGCCGACAGCCTCGACGATGCCGAGCGCATCTACGCGGAAGGCGCCGCAAAGGACGCGCCGGCCCGGCCAATGGCGCTGACGCCGGCCGGCCGGCAGGCCGCGCGGGCGGTGCGCACGCTGCTCGACCCCATCGGAGGCTGAACCAGCCATGCAAACCGTCGCCATCATCGACTACGGGTCGGGAAACCTCCGATCGGCGGTTAAGGCTTTCGAGCGGGCCGCATCCGATAACGGTATCGATGCCCGGATATCCCTGACGAACGAACCCGAGCATGTGCGGTCTGCCGACCGCATCGTGCTGCCGGGCGTCGGAGCCTATGCCGACTGCCGGTCCGGGCTCGATTCGGTGCCCGGCATGGTCGAGGCCCTGCGCGACGCGGTCGAGCGCCGCGAAACGCCGTTCCTGGGCATCTGCGTCGGCATGCAGCTTATGTCGGAACGCGGCCTGGAGAAAACCATCACGACGGGCCTTGGTTGGATCGCCGGCGATGTGGAGCCCATCGTTCCGGCCGATCCGACGCTGAAGATCCCGCAGATCGGCTGGAACACGATAGACGCCTCGTCCGACCACGCCCTCCTGGCCGGCATTCCCACCGGGCCCGAAGGGCTCCACGCCTATTTCGTGCATTCCTATCATCTTGTTTCGGCCCGGCCGGCGCAGGTGATTGCCACGGCCGACTACGGCGGCCCCGTCACCGCCATGGTGGCCGAGGGCAACAAGGCGGGCGTGCAGTTTCACCCTGAAAAGAGCCAGGCACTCGGCCTGGCGCTCATCGCCAACTTCCTGGCCTGGAGGCCCTGAATGCCTCATCTCTTTCCGGCAATCGACCTGAAGGACGGCCAGTGCGTGCGGCTGAAGCTCGGCCACATGGACCAGGCCACCGTCTATAACGACGATCCTGCCGCCCAGGCGCGCGCCTTCCGCGACCAGGGCTTCGCCCATCTCCATGTCGTGGACCTGAATGGCGCCTTCGAGGGACGCTCGGTCAACGGTTCGGCGGTGGACGCCATTTTGGCGGCGGTGGGCGGCGATGTCCGTGTGCAGCTCGGCGGCGGTATCCGCAGCATCGACGCCGTGGAAAGCTGGCTTGCGCGCGGCCTGTCCCGCGTCATCCTGGGCACCGTTGCGGTACGCCGGCCCGATCTGGTGCGCGAGGCCGCACGGCTGTTTCCCGGCCGTGTCGCCGTCGGCATCGATGCGCGCGGCGGCAAGGTGGCAGTGGAAGGCTGGGCCGAAGCATCCGAACTGGACGTGACCACATTGGCGCGCGCCTTCGAGGATGCCGGCGTGTCGGCCATCATCTACACCGATATCGACCGGGACGGCATCCTGGCCGGCATCAACTGGCCGGCCACGATCGATCTTGCCAATACGGTGCGCATTCCGGTCATCGCCTCCGGGGGCCTCGCCTCGATGGCCGATATCGAGCGCCTTGCCGCGCCGGACGCCGCCGTTCTGGAGGGGGCCATCTCCGGCAGGGCGCTGTATGACGGGCGTATCGACGTTGCCGAGGCCCTGCGCATCTTGCGGTAAACCGTCCGGAAGGCGCATAAGCGGCTGACGGAGATCAGAAAGCGGAACCCACGTCACGTGAGCCTGAAAAGCCGGATCATCCCCTGCCTCGACGTCAAGGACGGCCGTGTCGTGAAGGGGGTCAACTTCGTCGACCTCATCGATGCGGGCGACCCGGTCGAGGCGGCGCGCGCCTATGACGCCGCCGGAGCGGACGAGCTCTGCTTCCTCGACATCACCGCCTCGTCGGATGGACGCGACACGCTGTACGACGTCGTGGCGCGCACCGCAGAGGCCTGCTTCATGCCGGTGACGGTGGGTGGAGGCGTACGCGAGGTGGCCGATATCCGGCGTCTGCTGCTGGCCGGCGCCGACAAGGTGTCCATCAATACCGCAGCCGTGAAGCGACCTGAATTCGTAGCCGAGGCGGCCGACAAGTTCGGCAATCAGTGCATCGTCGTCGCCATCGACGCCAAGCGCGTCTCCACCGGCGACGAGGCCCCGCGCTGGGAAATCTTCACGCATGGCGGGCGCGAGCGCACCGGCATCGACGCGGTGGATTTCGCGCGGCGCGTCACCGCTCTCGGGGCGGGAGAGCTGCTGCTGACATCGATGGACAGGGACGGCACCAAGGCCGGGTTCGACATCGCACTCACCCGGGCCGTGGCCGACGCCGTGAGCGTGCCGGTGATCGCTTCCGGTGGCGTCGGCACGCTGGACCATCTGGTGGACGGCATCCGCGAGGGGCATGCGACGGCAGTGCTTGCGGCGTCGATCTTCCACTTCGGCACCTATTCGATCGGCGAGGCCAAGCACCATATGGCTGCGGCCGGCCTGTCGATGCGCCTGGACGGACATTGAAACGATGACGACGGAATTCACGCTGCGCGACCTCGAGGCGCGCGTCCGCGAGCGGGCGTCGAGCGACGACCCATCCTCCTATACCGCAAAGCTTGCGGCGCGCGGCATGCCGAAGGTGGCGCAGAAGCTCGGTGAAGAGGCAGTCGAGACGGTCATCGCGGCGCTGCAGGAAAGCGACGCGGCGTTGACGGGCGAGGCCGCCGACCTGCTCTACCATCTCATGGTGCTGCTGCACCTGCGCGGTATCCCGCTGGCGGCCGTGGAGGCCGAGCTGGCCCGCCGCACGGCGCAGACAGGCCTGGAAGAAAAGGCCGCGCGCGGGGCGCAGACCTGACCATGGACCAGATGTCGCCCTCGGGCCTGTCGCCCTATCGCTTCTATTCGGCCCAGGAATGGGGTGGTTTCCGCGCCGACGAGCGGCTGACGCTGACCGCCGAGGAAGTGAACCGGCTGCGCTCGATGGGCGACGCGATCGACCTCGACGAGGTGGCGCGCATCTACCTCCCGATCTCGCGGCTCTTGTCGTCGCATGTCGAGTCGATGCAGCTGCTGTTCCGGGAACGGCAGCGCTTCCTGCGCCGTCCGGAACTGCGCAAGACCCCGTTCATCATCGGCATCGCGGGGTCGGTCTCGGTCGGCAAATCGACCACGGCGCGTATCCTGAAGGAATTGCTGGCCCGCTGGCCGAGTTCGCCGAAGGTGGACCTGATAACCACCGACGGTTTCCTCTACCCGAATGCGGTGCTGGAAGCCGAGGGCCTGATGCAGCGCAAGGGCTTTCCGGAAAGCTACGATGTCGGCGCCATCCTGCGCTTTCTGTCGGACATCAAGGCCGGTGCACCGGAGGTGCGGGCGCCCGTCTATTCGCATTTCCACTACGATGTGATGCGGGGCGAGACGATCACGGTCGACCGGCCGGACATTCTGATCTTCGAGGGGCTGAACGTCCTGCAGGTGCGCGAGATGCCGAAGGACGGAAAGGCGGTGCCTTTCGTCTCCGACTTCTTCGATCATTCCATCTATATCGACGCCGACGAGGCCGACCTGCGCCGCTGGTACGTCTCGCGCTTCATGAAGCTGCGCGAGACCGCATTCCGGCAGGAAGGCTCGTTCTTCCATCGCTATTCGAAGGTTTCGCATGACGAGGCGCTGGTGATCGCCGAAGGTCTGTGGAGCAACATCAACGCACGCAACCTCTATGAAAATATCCTGCCGACACGCCCCCGCGCCGACCTGATCCTGCGCAAGGGCGGGCTGCACCGCGTCGAGCAGGTCGCCTTGCGGAAGATCTGATTCATGAAACGTCCGTCCGTCCTGTTCGTCTGCCTTGGCAATATCTGCCGCTCGCCGCTGGCCGAGTTCGCCTTTCGCGCGGCGGCGGAGCGCGCCGGGCTGGACGCCGACATCGAATCCGCCGGCACCGGCACCTACCATCTCGGCTACGCACCCGACCCGCGTGCCCAGGCCGTGGCGCGCAAGGCGGGGCTGGACATGGCGGCCAAGCGTGCGCGCCGCGTGACGCCGGACGACTTCAGGCGTTTCACCCATATCGTGGCGATGGACACCGAAAACTTCTCCGACCTTGAGGCCATGCGGCCCAAAAGCGCGACAGCCGAATTGTCGATGCTGCTCGACCATGTTCCCGGCCGCAAGGGCGAGCCCATCGCAGACCCGTATTATGGCGATGCCGGCGGCTTCGACACCACCTGGAACGACGTCACAGCCGGCGCAGAGGCGCTCGTTGCGCATTTGCAGAGAGATCAAGGCGCGCAGAGCCGGTAGGGCCTGGGCGTCAGCCTAGCTGAGATAGCCGAGCTGCGCGGCCATCGCCACCGCATGGGTGCGGTTGGCGGCGTTCATCTTGCGGGTCGCCGATGCCAGATGCTGCGATACCGTATGCTCCGAGACGCCGAGGCTCTGTCCGATCTCGGACGAAGTCTTTCCCAGCATGGCCAGCCGCAGGCAATCCATCTCGCGGTGCGACAAGGGGTTGTTGGAGCGGTTCTCCTCCAGCCGGCAAGCCGACAGGATTCCGAACAGAGTGAACGTCAGGCAGTGCAGTTCGGTGCGCGCTGCGATGTCCGATGCCGGCTGCGTGCCGCCGAAGACGCCGGCACCCTGCAGCCCGCCGGGGCCATGGACAGGCAGGAACAGGCCATGCACATGCCCGCACGACAACAGGAAGCTGACCGTTTCGTCGGCGGGCTCGCCGCCGCCCGGCGTGTAGCCGAAGAGACTTTCGATATCCCAGACGAAGGGCGATGGATCGGCCTTCAGCGCACGCATGACCGGAGAATAGCGCCCGAGGCCGAGCCGTTCGAAGCCATCGCGGAACGGATCGCTCCAGTTGCTGGCGACCGCACGCAACTCGCCCTGCCCTGTTTCGGTGCCCTGGAAGACGGACAGGGCGCCATGCGTGAAACCGTAGGCATGGCAGAGGCGGCCCAGCACGCGCGATACGTCCGACGCGGCCCACGGCCACGGCATGTCCAGCATGTCGCTCAGTGCCTGGCTTGCTGCGGCTGACGCCCTGCCTTCGTCGAACGGCATGCCGGTTCCTTCGTTGCCCCAGAATCTGACCTTAAGCGCGATCGGGTGCCGAATGAATCGGCATCGCACCATCCGTCCGCTCATACCCAGCTTTTTGAGGCCATTTTGGGTGGGCGCGGCCCTGCCATTGGTAAAATTCGGTTCGTGTCCCCATCTGTCGTCCGACAGGCCCGGCCGGGCCATCTCAATTTCCGGACAAGCGAAAGATCATGACCGACTTTTCACCCCGCGAGATCGTCTCCGAACTCGACCGCCACATCATCGGCCAGAACGATGCCAAGCGCGCCGTCGCCGTCGCCTTGCGCAATCGCTGGCGCAGGCAGCAGCTCGAAGGCTCGCTTCGTGAAGAGGTGATGCCGAAGAACATTCTGATGATCGGACCCACCGGCGTCGGCAAGACGGAGATTTCGCGGCGCCTGGCCCGTCTGGCCGGCGCGCCGTTCATCAAGGTGGAAGCGACCAAGTTTACCGAAGTCGGCTATGTGGGCCGCGATGTCGAGCAGATCGTCCGGGACCTTGTCGAGATCGGCATCGTGCTGGTGCGCGACAAGAAGCGCGAAGAGGTGCGCGCCAAGGCCCATCGCGGTGCCGAGGAGCGTGTGCTCGACGCGCTGGTCGGCAAGACGGCCTCGCCGGCCACGCGTGACAGCTTCCGCAAGCGGTTGCGCGCCGGAGAGCTCGACGACAAGGAGATCGACGTCGAGGTTGCCGATACGTCCAACCCGATGGGCGGCATGGACATTCCGGGCATGCCGGGCGCCAATATCGGCGTTCTGAACCTGTCCGAGATGTTCGGCAAGGCGATGGGCAACCGCACGAAGCAGATGCATACCACGGTGCGCCAGAGCTACGAGCTTCTGATCAACGAGGAATCCGACAAGTTGCTCGACAACGAGGCGCTGGTGGCCGACGCCATCGCGGCGGTCGAAAACAACGGCATCGTCTTCCTGGACGAGATCGACAAGGTAGCCAACCGGCAGGACGGCATGGGCGGCGGTGTCAGCCGCGAAGGCGTGCAGCGCGACCTGCTGCCACTGGTGGAGGGCACGACCGTCGCCACCAAGCATGGGCCGGTGAAGACGGACCATATCCTGTTCATCGCCTCGGGCGCGTTCCACGTGGCCAAGCCGTCGGACCTGTTGCCCGAGCTGCAGGGCCGGCTTCCGATCCGCGTTGAGTTGCAGGCGCTTACCAAGGACGATTTCCGTCGCATCCTGACAGAGACCGAGGCTTCGCTGATCAAGCAGTATGTGGCCTTGCTGAAGACCGAGAATGTCGACTTGGAGATCACCGCCGATGCGATCGACGCCCTGGCCGATATCGCCGTGAGCCTGAATGCGAGCGTCGAAAACATCGGTGCCCGGCGCCTGCAGACGGTGATGGAGCGCGTGCTGGACGAAATCTCGTTCGATGCGCCCGACCGGGGCGGCGAGCGGCACCTGGTGGATGCCGCCTATGTCCACAAGGCGCTCGACGGCATCGCCGGCAACACCGACCTGTCGCGCTTCATCCTCTAACCCCCTGATTGGTAACGCATACCATTCACGAATGAGTGTTGAAATCGTGTAGGCGATAAGGGCGGTGCTTCGGAAACGGAGTGCCGCCTTTTTCATTAGGTCCTTCGAGCACCACCACTCTCGAAAACGGGACCCATATGACGCGATTCACGACACTTCTGGCTTCGACCGCGCTTCTGACCGGAGCGGCCTTTGCCCAGACGGACAATTCCGGCCTCGGGCATGTCGAAGGGCAGGCCCCCGCAACGGGCGAAACCGCGGCAACGCCCGGCGCGCCGGTCGAGACGAACCCGTCTAACGCCCCGGACCAGCAACCCGCCAGCGCCGACCAGACACGCGCGCCCCAGCCCGGCGCGATGCCCGAGATCGTCACCGAAGTCGTCGCCGAGGGCCTTCCGCATCTCTGGGCGATGGAGTTTCTGCCGGATGGCCGCATGCTCGTCTCCGCCAAGGAAGGCGAGATGATGATCGTGACCGCCGAGGGCGAGGCCGGGGAACCGATCGCCGGCGTGCCCGAAGTGGCTTCCGAAGGACAGGGCGGCCTTCTCGACATTGCGCTGAGCCCCGACTTCGCGAGCGACCAGACGATCTACTTCTCCTTCTCGGAACCGCGCGATGGCGGTAACGGAACGAGCGTCGCCAAGGCGCGGCTTGTCGAGGATGGCGGTTCGGCCAGCCTTGAGGATGTCGAGGTCATCTTCCAGCAGATGCCCACCTATGATGGCGACAAGCATTTCGGCTCGCGCCTCGTCTTCGCGCCGGACGGCAATCTGTTCGTCACCGTCGGCGAGCGGTCGGACCCGGAACCCCGCGTCCAGTCGCAGGATCTGTCCAGCGGCCTCGGCAAGGTGTTCCGCATCACCCCCGACGGTGAGGCGGCGGAAGGCAACCCCTTCGCCGGCCAGGCCGATGCGCTGCCGGAGATCTGGTCCTACGGCCATCGCAACCTGCAATCCGCCGCGCTGGATGCGGAGGGCAACCTCTGGACCGTCGAGCATGGCCCGAAGGGCGGCGACGAGTTGAACATGCCCGAGGCCGGGCTCAACTACGGATGGCCGGTCATCACCTATGGCGTGGAGTATTCCGGCGCGGAAGTGGGCGACGGACAGACCGCCGCCGACGGCCTGGAGCAGCCGGTCTATTACTGGGACCCCGTCATCGGCCCGTCCGGCATGGCGCTGTACGATGGCGACGCCATTCCCGAATGGGAGGGCGCCATGCTGATCGGCGGCCTCGTCTCGCAGGGCGTCGTCGTGGTGCATCTGGAGAATGGCCGGGTGGCGTCCGAAGAGCGCGTGCCGCTGGATGCGCGCATCCGCGACGTGCGCGTCGGACCCGACGGCGCAGTCTATGCCGTGACGGAAGTGCGCGGCGGCGGCGACAGCAGCATCATCCGCCTCAGCAAGGCGGCCGATTAACCTTCCGATTGTACCGGCTGGGGGTGCGTGCTATTCAGCGCGCACCCTTTTTTGTGTTGTGCGCCGGGTGTCGGCGCGCCTGCGATCTTCCGGATAATGTCAGCGATGGTTCGGTTCACGCGTCGGCTTCCCGGCATGCTTTCCCTGTGCCTCGCCGTTCTGGTGGGCCTGTCCCCGGTTGCGGCGAAGGCGCAGGATCTGGTGCCGCCCGGCAACCGCAACGCCAGCCAGCCGGCCGTGCCCGGCGGCTCCCACAGCCGAACGCGGCAGTTGCGCACGACCTTCGACACCAAGTACCAGCGCATCTACGACTTGCTCAAGCGCGACAAGGATCTGCGCACGAAGATCGTCGCCGTATCGCGGCGCTACTCCATCGACCCGGTCCATATCGCCGGTGCGCTGGTGGGCGAACACACCTACAATGTCGACGCGCTGGATCGGCTGCAGACCTACTACGTCAAGGCGACATCCTACCTGCAGTCGGGGCTGACCTTCGCCTACAAGGGCGAGTCGCTGACCGACTTCCTGTCGCGTGAGCAGTTCCGCGCCTGCGATGCCTCGCGCAGTGACGAAGCCTTGTGGAATTGCCGGGAAACGGTCTTCGAAGCCAATTTCCGGGGCCGCACCGTGGACGGGCGCAGCTACCCGAACCAGCGCTTCGGCGCCACCTTCTTCCAGCCCTATTACGCCGGGCAGACCTTCGGCCTCGGCCAGCTCAACCCGCTGACGGCACTGTCGGTTTCGGATGTCGTGCATCGGGTATCCGGCTATCCGGAACTGAACCCGGCCGATGCGGCGGGCGTCTACGCCGCCATCATGGATCCGGACAAGACGCTGGCCTACATGGCGGCTGTCATCCGATCGTCCATCACGGCCTATCGCAACATCGCCGGCTTCGACATCTCGAAGAATCCGGGCATTGTCGCGACGCTCTACAACCTTGGAAATCCGGCGGCGCGGGCATCGACACTGGCGCGCGACAACCGGCAGAGGGCGGCGGCGCGGCAGCCCAAGCGGCTGCCGCAGGAGAATTATTACGGCTGGCTCGTCAACGACAAGGAAGACGAGCTGCGCGCCCTGTTCCGCTAAAAGCGGTCAGGCGAGGCGCTCGGCCACGAGCCGGCGCAGACTGGCAAGGTCGGCCGCGAAGGAGCGGATGCCCTCCGACAGCTTTTCAGTTGCCATCGCATCTTCGTTCATCGCCCAGCGGAACGCCTTCTCGTCGTAGGAGCGGCGCTCGGGAGCCTCCCCGCCCGCATCCGGCGACAGCTTGCGCTCCAGCGTGCCCTCGTCCTTGTCCAGCTCGTCCAGCAGGGCCGGCGAAATGGTCAGGCGGTCGCAGCCTGCCAGCGCCTCGACCTCGCCGGCGGACCGGAACGAAGCGCCCATCACCACCGTCTTCACGCCATGCGCCTTGAAATAGCGGTAGATGCTGCGCACCGACAGCACGCCCGGGTCTTCTTCCGGGGTGAAGGTCTTGCCGCTCTGCTTGACGTGCCAATCCAGGATGCGGCCGACGAAGGGCGAAATCAGGAAGACGCCCGCATCGGCACATGCGATGGCCTGCGCCTCGTTGAAGATGAGCGTCAGGTTGCAGTCGATGCCTTCGCGCTGCAGGATTTCCGCTGCGCGGATACCTTCCCACGTCGCTGCCAGCTTGATCAGGATGCGCTCACGGCCGACGCCGCGCTGCTCGTAGGCATCGATGATCTGCCGCGCCTTGGCCACCGAGGCCTCGGTATCGAAGGACAGGTCCGCATCCACCTCGGTGGATACCCGCCCCGGCACCAGCTCGGACAGCGCCGCACCGACCGAGACGGCCAGCCTGTCGGCCACGGCGGCGACGCGCTCGTCTGCGCCGAACGATTGCTGGCGGCCCCAGGCCACCGCCTCGTCGAGCTTTTCGGCGAACAGCGGCAGCGCCACGGCCTTGAGCACGAGGGTCGGGTTTGTGGTGCAGTCCACGGGCTTGAGGCGGCGGACGGCTTCGATGTCGCCCGTATCGGCCACGACTACCGTCATGTCCCGCAATTGTTGCAGCTTGCTCGTCATTGCCTTTCGAACCTCGTCTCTTGCGATTCGATGGGGGCGCCATACGGGCCCCGGATCATCGGATATCTGCCGTACTACATAATCATCGCGGCGCTTGGAAACACCGATTGGACGCAAGAGAAGTCTTAAGGCGTAAAATTTGTACGTGGCTGGGCGGACACAACCACTGGTATTTTTCCTGTGCACAATCCCGGCAACTGGACGTCAGGTCTGCGAAACGGAATAAATACTCTTGTTCGCATCCGGCCTACCGCCTTTTCCGTATACTCGAAAGGGGTAGCGGCGGCAGGTTGCGATACGCCGGAAGCCGTCTCCCATGGTCCGGCACTATCGACAGGAGTGTTTCAGCCTCGTGCCCATGCCGCGCTCAACGAGTTTCTTCCTGCGTTTATCATGCGTGGCATTTGCGGGCATGCTGCTTGCGGGGTGCATGACGGGTCAGCCCGACCTGTCCTCCAGCTACCGTTACGTGCCGCCGGAGGGCGCGTTCGTGATGCCGCCGGCGGGCGGGCCACAGGTGGTCAGCGTCATCGAGCGGCGCTACACGGACGCCACCGAGCAGCGCATCGTGCTTGGGACGCAGGGCGGCCAGAGCGGCGAGAACTACATCCTCGTGCAGTTCTTCGGCCCGGTCGGCAATTCCGGCCCCGGCATCGGCGACAGTCCGCTCAACGACCGGCCGTTGCGTGCGTCTGAAGTCGCAAAGGAGATCGCCGCCGCGATGCCCGGCGTGCCCATGCGCCAGTCGCCCACCTACGTCCAGAACCGCTTTGGCACATTTTCCTACGCGATCGGGCGCGCCGGCAGCGGCGACATATGCCTGTACGCCTGGCAGCGCATCGTCGGCATCGACAATGCGACGCTGATCCTGCGTGCGCGCGGCACGATCCAGCTACGCATGCGGCTCTGTGCACCGAACCAGAGCGAAGAGCAGCTCCTGCTGACGATGTACGGCTTCTCCATCAACGCCTTCTTCGACAACTACCAGTGGAACCCTTACGGCGAGCCCGCTGGCCCATCCGAAACGCTCGGCCGCCCGGGCGATCCGATCTACCCGGTTGCGGCCGGCGGTTTCGAGTCGGTGCTAGCCGATCCCGAACCCGAGCCTGCGCCGGTCGTACGGCGCGCCGCGCCGGCCCGCAGGGCCGTGCAGCAACAGCCCGCGCCCGTGTCGTCGGCACCGCTGCCGGCGCCTGTCGGCACGCCCGTTCCGCCGCCTCCGCCGGCTGCGCAGACCCCGTCGGTGCCGATGGCCCCGCCGCCGCCCTCCAGTGACAGGCCGTCCACGCCGCTCTGCATGCCGCATGAGAGCGGGGAGGGCGTCGTATGCCGATAGAGCACCCGCGCAAGGGCTCCACGGGAGGTGACGAATGACCGCCGGCACCTTCCTGCTCTGGGCACTCACCGCCGCGCTGTCGATTTCGCTGATCACGCTTCCGGTCAGCGTCGAGACGCAGCTTATCTCGGTTGCGCTGATCCTTGTGGCGATGGCCGTCATCAAGGGGCTCAAGCTTTCGGGCAACTGGCGTCTGGTGGCGCTGGCGCTCGGTACCGCCGTCGTGTTGCGATACGTCTATTGGCGGACGACGAGCACGCTGCCACCCATCAACCAGCCCGAGAACTTCGTGCCGGGACTGCTGGTCTATCTGGCCGAGATGTACAGCGTGTTCATGCTGTTCCTCAGCCTGTTCGTGGTGGCCTCGCCCATACCGCCGCGGCCGCCGCGCCCGGCCGAGAAGCCCGAGGACCTGCCCTTCGTCGACGTCTTCGTACCGACGTACAACGAGGATGCCGGGCTTCTGGCCAATACGCTGGCCGCGTGCCTTGCGATCGACTATCCGGCCGACAAGCTCAAGGTCTGGCTGCTGGATGACGGCGGCACGGTGCAGAAGCGCAATGCGGACGACCCGGAATCGGCCCAGGGCGCCGAGCGCCGATACAAGGAGCTTCAGGCTTTGTGCGCGTCGCTGGGCGCCATCTACCTGACGCGCGAGCGCAACGAGCATGCCAAGGCCGGCAATCTCAACAACGGCATGGCCTTCTCGACCGGCGAACTCATCGTCGTCTTCGATGCCGACCATGCGCCGGCGCGCGACTTCCTGCGCGAGACGGTGGGCTATTTCCGCGAGGATCCGAAGCTTTTCCTGGTTCAGACGCCGCACTTCTTCCTGAACCCCGACCCGGTGGAACGGAACCTGCGGACATTCACGCATATGCCGTCCGAGAACGAGATGTTCTACGGCATCATCCAGCGCGGCCTGGACAAATGGAACGCGGCCTTCTTCTGCGGCTCGGCCGCTGTGCTCAGCCGCAAGGCGCTTCAGACGACCGGTGGCTTTTCCGGTGTCAGCATCACCGAGGATTGCGAAACCGCGATCGAGCTGCATTCGCGCGGGTGGAACAGCGTCTATGTGGACAAGCCGCTGATCGCCGGTCTGCAACCCGCCACCTTCGCCAGCTTCATCGGCCAGCGCTCGCGCTGGGCACAGGGCATGATGCAGATCCTGCGGTATCGCTTCCCGCCGCTGAAGCGCGGGCTCTCCTTGCCGCAACGTCTTTGCTACATGTCGTCGACACTGTTCTGGCTGTTTCCGTTTCCGCGCGCGATGTTCCTTGTCGCGCCGTTGTTCTACCTCTTCCTCGACCTCGAGATCTTCACGGCGTCCGGTGGTGAGTTCCTGGCCTATACGCTGACCTACATGGCCGTGAACCTGATGATGCAGAACTACATGTACGGCTATTTCCGCTGGCCATGGATTTCAGAGCTGTACGAGTATGTGCAGACGGTGCATCTGTTGCCGGCCGTCATCTCCGTGATGCTGAACCCCAGCAAGCCGACCTTCAAGGTGACGGCCAAGGACGAGTCCATCGCCGAAAGCCGGCTGTCCGAGATCGCCCTGCCCTTCTTCGTCATTTTCTTCGTGCTCCTGGCCGCCGTCGGCGTCACCATCTGGCGCATCTACACCGAGCCCTATCGCGCCGACCTGACATTGGTGGTGGGTGGCTGGAACCTGCTCAACCTGTTGATCGCGGGATGTGCGCTCGGCGTCGTTTCGGAACGGTCGTCCAAGCGCCAGACCCAGCGCGTGCGGATCAAGCGCCGTTGCGAGATCGAGGTGGACGGACAGGTCCTGCCCGGCACCATCGAGGACGTCTCCGTCTCCGGCGCGCGCATCCGCGTCTTCGGCACCCTGCCCGCCGATCTTGGCCAGCATGTCGATGCGATCCTGCGGTTCAAGCCCAGCCGTCCGATGCGGAGCGAGGCCCTTGCCATCGACATCCGCAATGTCGAACGCGTCGGCAACGGCGCGGCCATCGGTTGCCAATTCGCACCGGCAACTGCCTTGCAGTACAGCCTGATCTCCGATCTCGTCTTCGCCAATTCCGACCAGTGGTCGGCCATCCAGCAATCGCGTCGCAGGAACCCGGGCGTGATCCGCGGTACGCTGTACTTCCTGCAGATCGCCGTATTCCAGACGCAGCGGGGCCTGTTCTATATGTTCCGGCAGCGTTTCGGACGGGCCGAAAAGCCCGCCACAGTCCAGGCGCCCGCCCAATGAAGCGCCGCCTCGCACCCCTTCTCGTTGCGCTTCTCTGCGTGTTGTCCGGCGCCGGCCCCGCAATGGCGCAGTCCAGCCCCTTCGACATGTCCGACGAGCGGCCGGAGGAACCCGCCCCCGTACCCCAGCAACCAGCCGCTCCGCCGCCCGCCGGGCAGACGCCGGCTGCGCAAGCGCCAAGCCCCGCGCAGCCCCCCGCCACTGTCGAGGAGGCCCGGCCCTTCCAGCGGTTCGTTTCGCCGTTCGAACGCCTGACGCTGGCCGGCGAGACGGCGCGCCGCGCCTGGTCCATCTATCTGACGCCGGAAGAGGCCGCAGCCGGAAACCGGCTGAGCATCGGCTACCAGAATGCCATCTTCGTTGCGCCGGAAGCCTCGCGGCTGCGTGTCAGCATCAACGGCGCGATGCTGGTCGACGAGGCCATCGCCTCGCCGGACACCGTCTCCGACCTTGCGTCGGACATCGCGCCGGGCCTTCTCAAGCCGGGCTACAACCTGATCCAGTTCGAAGCCTCCATGCGGCATCGGACCGATTGCAGCATCTCGTCCACCTACGATCTGTGGACGGAGATCGCCACCGCCCGCACCTTCCTGCAGTTCTCCGATCCGGATGCGGGGCAGATGCGCCGGCTGGAGGATTTCCGGGCCCTCGGCGTCGATGCCACCGGCTCCACCCGCTTCACCATCGTCGTGCCCGCCACCGAGATGGCCTCGGCCACGGAGCCTCTGGTTCAGCTTGCGCAGGGTCTGTCGCTGATGGCTGCAATGCCGAACCAGTCGGTGCGCGTCGTATCGGAGCTGCCGCAGGCAATGGGACCGGGGGAGGCCGTCGTCCTTCTGGGTCCGGCGGGCTCTCTCCGCCGTCTCGTGCCGCAACTTCCCGACCAGGCGGGCAGCGCGGCCACCCTCGATTTCCTGCCCGGCATCGTCGAGGGCGGAACGGTCATGCTGGTGACCGGCGCCGGATGGTCCGACGTCAACGCCGCCATCCGCCAGATCACCGCCCCGTCCGAACGCGCCGTCTCGGTCATCCGCACCGTTCTGTCCTACAATGGCTGGATCTACCCGGAGGCCCCGTTCGTTCTGGGCGATTCCAGCATCAGCCTTGCAACGCTGGGCGTTGCCACGTCCGAATTTTCCGGCCGGCGCTTCAATACCGAATTCAATATCGGCATCCCCTCGGACTTCTACGCCGAAGCCTACGGAGAGGCCCGGCTGGTGCTGGATGCCGCCTACTCGCGCGATATCCTGCCCGGCAGCCATCTCGACGTCTATGTGAACGGCAATATCGCAACCACCGTGCCACTGGGTGCAGGCAGCGGCGCGATCCTGCGGCAGGTGCCCGTCAACGTCACGATGCGGCACTTCCGGCCTGGGCTGAACCGAGTGGCGATCGAAGTGGTGCTACTGACGGCAAGCGACGCCGTCTGCGCCCCGGGCGCAAGCGCCGGCAACGACGTCCGCTTCGCGCTCTTCGACACATCCACCTTCGACATCCCCAACTTTGCGCGGATCGGCACGCGCCCCAACCTGGCGGCACTGGGGGGCACCGGCTTCCCGTACAACCGGCTGACCGAGCCTCTTCCCGTCATCATGGATCGCGGCAGCCGCGAGACGCTGGCAGCAACGGCGACGCTGGTATCCCGTCTCGCCCAGGCGGCCGGCCGGGTGATCCCGATCGATACGACGATTCCCATTACATCGCTGTCCAACCGCAACGCCTTGTTCGTCAGCACGCTGCCACAGGTACCGGTGGGCGTGCTGGCAGCGGTCGGCATCGCCGAGCAGGCGCGCGTCAGCGGAGGTGACACGACCGGCCAGTCGGCCGCTTCCGCCGGAACCGTCGCAGCCATGAACCGGTGGAGCAGCGAAGTCGGCACCAACTGGCTGCATCCGGTGGAACGGTTGCGCGAATGGCTGTCGGAGACATTCGACCTGTCTTTCGACGCGCTGCGGCTGCTGCCGTCCGACGATGCGCCCTACATGCCCGCGCCCGGCGTATCCTTTATTCTGGCGCAGGGCGCCAGCCCCGGCGGCGACGCAGCCTGGACGCTGGCAACAGCCGCCACCGACGAGGACATGTTGACCGGCATCGACCGGCTGGTGCGGTCGGATGGATGGTCCGAGCTGACCGGGCGCCTGATGAACTACACCGCGTCGACCGACAGCTACGCGAACGTTCCGGTGTCTAATGTCGAGTTCTTCCAGACGCAGCCCCTATCCTACTCGAACCTGCGCCTGGTGGCCGCAAACGCCCTGTCGGAGAATATCCTTCTGTACGCCGCGATGCTCATTCTGTTCTCCATCATCCTCGGCGTCGCGACGACGTGGCTGACCAAACGCCTGGGGCGCCATTGATGATCCGACGCCTGAAAGCCCTCCTGTCCTGTGCGCTCGCCATGCTGTCGCTGACCGGTCCCGCCGCTGCGGCTTCCATCGACGCGGCCGACTGGCGCGCCTATGCCGACGCCTTCGTGGAGCCGAACGGACGCGTCGTGGATACGGCCAACGGCCGCATCAGCCACACCGAGGGCCAGGGCTACGGGATGCTGCTGGCGTTTCTGGCGGACGACAGGGGAGATTTCGAAAGGATCTGGTCCTTCACCCGGACCGAAATGCTGCTGCGTGACGACGGGCTGGCCATGTGGCGCTGGGACCCCGCTTCGACACCCCGCGTCACCGACCCCAACAATGCCAGCGACGGCGACATCCTCATCGCCTATGCGCTCGGCCTCGCGGGCCGGGCCTGGCAGCGGGCGGACCTCACCAACGCCGGCGCAGCGCTGGCAACCTCCATCGCCGACAAGGTCGTGGTGCAGCACGGCGGCGCGCCGATCCTTCTGCCGGGCGTGGACGGCTATGGCAGCGACGCGCGAGACGATGGACCCGTCGTCAACCTGTCCTACTGGGTCTTCGAGGCCTTCCCCGTGCTTCAGCAACTGGCTCCCGGCACCGACTGGGAGGCCCTGTCGCAAAACGGCATCGCGCTGACGAAGCGCTCTCTTGGCCCGGACCGGCCGCTGCCGCCCGAATGGCTGTCGGTCGAGACCGTGCCGCGGCCGGCCAAGGGCTTCAAGGACGAGTTCGGCTATAACGCCATCCGCATACCGCTGTATCTGATCCGGGGCGAGATTGCGGAGCCGGAGCTGATCCGCAGCCTGAT
The DNA here is from genome assembly GCF_001463885.1 of Aureimonas altamirensis. Lineage (GTDB taxonomy): Bacteria > Pseudomonadota > Alphaproteobacteria > Rhizobiales > Rhizobiaceae > Aureimonas > Aureimonas altamirensis. The sequence goes on from NZ_BBWQ01000025.1 coordinate 68,778, forward strand.
TTCGGCGATGGCGCCGGACGGCACCGCCGTCAACCTGGTCGACCTGACCAATGGCCAGGTGACCGAACGTTTGACCGACCCCGGCTACCGCATCCTGCCGGCGCTGGCCGCCTGCGCCCTGGACAAAACCGCCATTCCGGCCGAGCTGCGCCAGTTCCAGCCTACGCTCTATTACCCGTCGACGCTGCATCTCCTGTCCCTCGCCTATGTTGCCGAGCGCCATCCGGAGTGCCTGTCATGAACAATATCAGCCTCTTCGGCGCAGGTGCGGGGCTGATCGCCCTCCTGGGAATATCGGGGCCGCTGTCGCCCTTTTCGTCCGACGTGACACGAGCCCCCGACAGCCGCCTTCTGGCGCAGGCGACGCCGGCCCCCACCGCTCCGGCAGCATCCCCGGCCCCGGCTTCGGGCCCAGCTCCCGCCGCATCCGGTGTGCCGGAAGTCGACGAAACGGCGTTGCGCTATTTCGCACGGCAGGGCGACACGCGCCGGCTGGAGGCCGAGATCGCCCGCCTGCGCTCGCTCTATCCCGATTGGACGCCGCCGGCCGACCCACTGGCCGTCGAGGATGCCGGCGATCCGCAGCTCGACAGGATGTGGCAACTCTACGCCCAGGGCCAGTATCCCCAGGTCCGCGAAGCGATCGCGCAGCGGCAGGCGCGCGAACCGGCATGGCAGGTTCCGGCCGACCTTCTGGACCGGCTCGCGCTAGCCGAGGCCCGGCAGCAGATCATCAATGCGTCCGACCTCAAGCAATTCGAGACGGTGGTGCGCCTGGGGGCCGACAATCCCAGCCTGCTGACCTGCAGCGACGTCGACGTGCTGTGGCGGGTGGCCGCCGCCTTTGCCCAGACGGATCGTCCGGCCCGGGCGACCGACGCCTACCGCTACATCCTGACCAACTGCAACGACGCCAACGAGCGTCTTGCAACGGTTCAGATGGCGCTGCCACTCCTGTCGAAAAACGACCTGCAGCAATTGCTGTCGCTGGAGCGGACCGGCCCGAACGGCGTGGGCGAGTTCCAGCCGGTGCGCGTGGATATCGCACGTCAGGCCGTTGCCGATGGCGGCAGCAACCCCGACGAAACCGTTCCGCAGGCCGACCTGCGGTTGGTGGAGGAAGCCGCGCGGGCCTCCGACACGGCAAGCGATCCGATGCTCCTCGGCTGGTACTATGTGCAACGTCAGGCCTATGACGATGCGCGGCGCTGGTTTTCCATGGCGGCGGAACGCGAGCCCACCGCAGAGGCGGCGCGCGGACTTGCCCTTTCGCTGATCGGCCTTCGCCAATTTGCCGAGGCCGAGGCCGCGATGCGGCCATACAGCAGCGAATCGACCCAGTCGCGTTCGGTGTATCTAGCTGCCGCGGCCAATCTTCTGGCGATCGAGCCGCCTGTCAGCCTGCCCCAGGAAGTCCTTGCGCGCATCGTGCAGGAGGTGGCGACGGGCCGCGACGCCGCGACCGCCGAGCAGCTCGGCTGGTATTCCTATGCGCTAAACCAGTTCCAGACCGCCGGACAGTGGTTCACGACGAGCCTGGAGTGGCGCCCCGACGGCGAGCTGGCGGCATTCGGCCTGGCGTTGACGCGCCAGCGGCTCGGCGATGCGGCGGGCCTTCGGGCGATCCAGCAGCAATGGGCCGGCCGCTCCGAGCGCATCGCCAACATCGGACGGGATTGGCGGGGCGCTGCGCCGCAGGCGACAACGACCCCGCCGGCTCCTGTGCAAACCATGCAGCCCGTGCCGCTGCAGCCGATCGCCCAGGCCCTGCCCCAGCAGCCCCAACCCCAGCAGCCCCTGCCGCAGGTGATCCAACAGCCGCAGCCGCAGCCTTTGCCCCAGGCGATGGCCTATGCGGAGCCGGCGCCCATGATGCAGCCGGCAGCGCCCGAGCAGCAGCCGGCACCCGCCCGGCAACAGGCCCCTGCCCCGCGCGTCGCCGCGTCCGGCGGCGGTGGTGGCGGCGGCTCTGGCACGACGGGATGTCGCGGCTTTGTCCCGCCGCAGAGCCTGTCGGCACAGGCTGCGTTGAACCGCGCCTGGTGCCTGATGGAGCTGAACCGCCCCATGGAGGCGGCTCCGGCTTTCGAGGTGGGTCTCCAGACGACCAATCCCACAACCCGGCAGGATGCCGCCTATGGCCTGGCGCTGGCCTATCTTCGGCAGAACCTGGTGGACAAGGCGGCTGTCGCCGCCACCATGGCCCCGCAGCCGCGTGCCCGCAGGATCGAGCTGGAGGGTTCTATCCTGTCGCAGCGCGCGACCAGCAATTTCGACGCCGGCCGCCCTGTCGAAACCATCATGACGCTGGATCAGAGGGCGCGGATCGTGCCCGAACAACTCGACCTGATGGTGCTGCGCGGCTATTCCTACATGCAGCTTCGCCGCTATCGCGATGCGGAGCGGGTGTTCAAGGCCGTGGCGGCCACCGGCAACCGCGAAGGGATACGCGGGCTGGCCGCGGTTCGGGAGGCCATGCGGCCCACCAGCCGCTGACGCTCTACAGCAGCGGACTGATCAGGCGAGCCCAGTTTTCCAATAGCTTCCGGCTCAAGGGCCGTTCCTGCCATGTCTTCGGATCGACCTTTTCGGATGCATGGATATAGCCGTCCTGGATGGCTTCCAGGATGGCCACCTCGGCCGCGTCGTACAAAAGGACGCTGACTTCGGCGTTGAGCTGAAACGAACGGATGTCGACATTGCTGGAGCCGACGATCGCCACGCGGCCGTCGATGCTGACATGCTTGGCGTGCAGCAGGAAGTGCCTGTAGCGGTGGATTTCCACCCCGATGTGCAGGAGCTCGTCGTAATAGGATCGCTGCGCCAGGCTGACGAGAAGCTGGTCGGCCACCAGCGATACGATCAGATGCACCTCGACGCCGCGCAATACGGCCGTGCGCAGCGCATTGAGAAGCGCCGCATCGGGGATAAGGTACGGCGTGGTGACGATAACGCGCGAGCGGGCCGCGTTGATCTGCGACACGAGCAGCGTCTCGAAGCCTTCCACCGGGTAGTCCGCGCCGGACGGCAGCACCTGCGCAACCATTCCGTCGCCGCAGGGCTCGGGCAGCGGCGGATCGTCCAGCAGTTCCTCGGTCTCCAGAAACCAGTCGCTCTGGAAGACGGAGCCCATGGCCGCAACGGCCGGCCCCTCCACCCGGACGACCAGTTCCTTGTTGACGATACCCGGCCTGAAATCCTTGGCCACGATGTTCTGCGAACCGGCATAGCCGATGTGGCCATCGACCAGATAGAGCTTGCGGTGATTGCGCATGTCGCCGCGCGTCCGATCGCGGAGAAACCGCAGCGGCAGCGCCTGCCGCGCGTCGACGCCGCCGCCGCGAAGCAGGCGCAGGGTGCGTTTCATCCAGCGGCGCGAGCCGAGCGCGTCGATCAGCACGCGCACCGTCACGCCCCGGCGCACCGCCCGCAGCAACGCATCTATGACCAGCCGCCCGGTTTCGTCGTCCGCGAAAATATAGACCAGGATATGCACCTGATGCTTCGCCGCGTCGATATCGGCGACGAGGCGCGCGATCATGCGGTCGTAGTCGTCCAGCCATTCAAGCCGGTTGCCGGTGACCGGCGGATAGGCGCCGACCCGATTTGCCAGGGCCGACAATTCCGTCTCCCGCCGGGCCAGGTCTGGCAGGTCCTGGTGCCGCAACGTCTCCATGACACGGTCGCGCGCCGGCGCGAAACTTGCAAACCGGGCGGCTCGCCAGGGCGGAAAGCGCGGCCGTCCGATGAGCAGAAACAGGATCAGGCCCGGTATCGGCAGAAAGAACACCAGCAGCAGCCAGCTTCGGGCGGCGTCCGGGGTGCGCCGCAACGGCGCCACCCCCAGCATTACGAGGCGGACGATCCATTCCGCCAGAAGATAGGCCGTTCCCAGATTGATGAGGCTGTCCAACGCCACGCGACTCCCTGTCCATCAGACGACAACGGTGGACGGTCGCAAACGCGTTGTCCATCCGGTTCCCGCCGGCCTATGCTGGATGCACTGGGGCCAGGGTTCAGGCAGACATGCGGCATATTCACATCATCGGAATCGGAGCGGGCAACCCCGACCACCTGACAATGGAGGCCGTTGGTGCGATCGCCGCCAGCGACGTCTTCTTCCTGTTCGACAAGGGCGAGGACAAATCGCAGCTCACCGACCTTCGCCGCCATCTGATCGAGCGCCACAAGGCCGGCGCGCCATACCGCCTCGTCTGGGGCGAAAGCCCGCAATGGGCCAGCCGCGAAAGCGGCTACGGCGCCGTGGTCGACGATCTGAACGCGCGCAAGCGGCTGTTGACGGGAGACCTCGTCGATGCCGAGCTCAAGCCCGGACAATCCGGCGCCATCCTGGTCTGGGGCGATCCGACCCTCTACGATTCCACGCTCCGCATCATGCAGGCGGTCTGCCGGGAGCGCGACGATGTCGATTATTCCGTCATTCCCGGCATCAGCAGCCTGCAGGCCCTTGTGGCCAGGCACCGCATTCCGTTCAACGCCATAGGCGGCGGCGTCACGATCACGCCGGGCCGGGGGCTGGCCGCGTTGATGTCGCAGCGGCCGGAGACGGTCGCGGTGATGCTGGATAGCCGCGATGCCTTCCAGGAAGCGTGCGGCGCAGACTATGTCATCCACTATGGGGCCTATGTCGGCCTGCCGCAGGAGCAACTGTTCGCAGGCCCGCTCGACGCGCTGGCCGAAACGATCGCGGCCTATCGCCGGGAGGCCCGGGCACGGCACGGCTGGATCATGGATTCCTATATTCTCAGCCGGCAGCTAACGGCCTAGGCTGGCCAGGCCCGCGCGCAGATCGTCCAGAGCCTGGGGCCCCATCTGCTGCTCCATGCGCTCATGCGCCTCGCACCATAATGGCAGGGCCAACGCAAGAAGCTCCTGCCCTTGCCGCGTCAGCAGCAGACGGCGGCTGCGCTTGTCGGCAGGGTCGACCAGTATATCGACCAGGCCACGACGTTGCAGGGGCTTCAGCGCTGCCGTCAACGTGGTCCTGTCCATCGCCAGAAGCGCGGCGACCGAACCCATGCCCGGCGGCTCCGGGCGGTTCAGCGACATCAGCAAGGAGAACTGGCCGTTTGTCAGGTCGTGCGGCGCCAGGATCGCATCGAAACGACGGGCAAGCGCCCGCGCCGCACGCTGCACATGCAGGCAGATGCAGGTATCGCGGACCAGCAGGGTCGCCTCATAGGAAACGGGTCTCTCGTCAGTGTCGGAAATCGCCATCGTTTCAATATGTTGATATCAAGTAATTTGCGCAAGCCATCCGCGGTGCACACATTGTGGATGAATCGAGAGACGGGACCGGCACCATGAATATCGGACAGGCTGCAGCCGCATCGGGCGTATCGGCAAAGATGATCCGCTACTACGAGGCGACGGGCCTCGTCAGCCCCGCCGGACGAAGCGAGAGCGGTTACCGGATCTACGGTCCGGACGATATCCATCGGCTCGGCTTCATCCGCCGCGCCCGCAATCTCGGCTTCACCATCGAGCAGATCGGCGAGCTCTTGTCGCTCTGGCAGGACCGCAGCCGACCGAGCAGGGACGTCAAGCGCATTGCCGAAGCCCACCTGGATCACCTGCGAGACAAGATCCGAGAAATCCAGGCCATGGTGGACACGCTGGAAACGCTCGCCGAGAGCTGCTGCGGAGACGACAGGCCCGACTGCCCCATCCTGAAGGATCTTGGAGCGACAAATGGTCGCATATCCGACCTCGCGCCGCCGCAGATGCGCCGCCTCAACAGCATCTGAAGTTTTGCCAGCATTTTCATAGCTCAATCACTATTACCTATAGCATTTACAAGTCATCGATTGCATGTTTGATTGCCGGCAATGGGGCCTGGCATATGGACCGTGCGCCCATGCGGCAGCAGGGACTGGCATCGCAATGCGTGAATTTATTAATATATATGTATTAGGATATTTTAATTCTCGGCTGGAACAGTAGGTCCGAATGCGCAGCGATTTCAGATTGGGGCTCGTCGTCGGCGCTGCCCTCCTGCAGGGTCTCGCCGGTTGTACGGTCGGGGATGGCTCGCACGGCGGCAAAGGCGTCGCTTTCCTGTCCGACCTCATCAAGCACGATCCGGCGCAAGGCACGGCCGACGGTACCGCGCCATCGTCGCAAGCCGGCCCCATCGCCGATATGTCCGGCGCTGCGCCCACTGCATCTCCACTGCCTGCTCCCGCGCCGAAAACACCGCTGCGCGGTAAAGGCTACGGCATCGCCGACCTGATCGACCGGGCCCAGCGGGACAGCCCGTCGTTGCGGATCAAGGCCAGCAAGATCAAAAGCGCCCAGAACCAGGTCAACGCCGCCAAGCTTCAGTTCCTGGCGACGCCGAGCGTCACCGTGGAAGACGCCGTCAGCCAGAGCGACCCGTATCTCCATGGCGACAGCACCGTCACCGTGCTGAAGGTGCAGCAACCCTTGTGGACGGGGGGGCGGCTCACCTCGACCCTGCGCCGCGCGAAGGCTGGCGTGGAGGTATCCGAGGCGGATCTCGATCATGAGCGGCAGGGTGTGTCCCTGAACATTCTCGAAAAATACGGCCAGTGGCTGTCTTCGCGCCTGAAGCGCGGCGCCATGCAGGAAAGCGAGAAGCTCTATCTGGATCTCGGCCAGTTGATCGACCGGCGCATCGATGCCGGAGCGTCGGCCGAGAGCGACATGCTGATGCTGCAAAGCCGGTTGGACCAGCTTCGCGTCAGCATCAATCAGATGCAGACCAACGAGGAAACCGCCATCGCGGCGCTCAGCCAGCTTGTCGGCGGGCCCCTCGTCGCCAGCGAGCTTGCCGAAGAGTTGACGGGCCCATCCGTCGATCCATCCAAAGGGCCGCAGCTTATCGAGCAGGCGCGGGAGCGCAGCCCGCTGCTTCGGCGTCTCGGGGCGGAGGTCAAGGTTGCCGATCAATCGGTCGTACGGGCGCGCTCCAGCCTGTCGCCGGAAATCTTCGTGCGGGCGCAGCGCCAGTACGGGCGCCAGGACATCAAGATCGACGAACCGGTCGACAGTGTCGTCTTCGGCGTACAGAGCCAGTTCGGCGCCGGGTTCTCGAACGTCCTGGAAATCCAGAACGCAAGCTACGACCGCGATGTGGCGAAACTGGCCATCCGCACGGGTGAGCTGTCACTGGTCGAGCAGATGTCATCCGACCTCGCCATCGCCAGCTCCATCGACGAACGCATCCGCAATCTGGAAAACGCCGTCCACTCCACCAGCTTGACCAAGGATTCGTGGGACCGGCAGTTCATCGCCGGCCGCAAGACATGGCTCGACGTCATGAGCGGCGCGCGCGAGCTGATGGACATGAAGGTCCAGTTGGCCGAGGCGCGCGCCACCGCCGTCATCGTGAAGTGGCGACTGCACATCCTTGCCGAAGGCATTTCACCCTCAGCTCCGAACACGAAAGGGCAGCGCAGTTGAGCGTGCTTTTCGCAATTTTAAGTCGCATCGCCACCCTGCAGGGCGAGGTCGTAGACCGGCTCGCTCTCAAGGATGCCGCCGAAGCCGCCGAGAAGGCCGGTACGAAGCCGATGGCGCAGCTTCAATTCGTGGTGGCGCGCCTGCATCTGCCGAAGCTTCGGGCCATGACTCGGCCCGATCCGGCGATCGTTCCGGTGGTTGTCCATAGCGACAGCCGGTGGCTGATCCTGCGCGGGCAGAACAGCCAGGGCCAATGGGTCATGGAAAGCTGGGACGCCGAGAAGCAGGGCTTCGTCGAAGGCGTCTGGGAAGAAGCCGCCGATGCCAGCTTCTTCCGCATGCGAATGGCGCTGCCCTTCAAGGCATCCAGCAGCAAGGTCTTTCATCTGATCCGCGACGAAGTCTTCTCGCACTGGAAGACCCTGGGCGACATCATGCTCAGCACGGTTCTCATCAACCTGATCGCGATCGCCAGTTCGTTCTACTCCATGCAGGTGTATGACCGCGTCGTCCCCACCGGTGCGACGCAGACCCTCTTGGTGCTGACCATCGGCGTCTTTGCCGCCATCATGTTCGAGCTTGCCTCGAAATACGCCCGCAGCGCGGCCTATGAACGCCTCGTCGACTTCGTCGACCAGCATCTGACGCGCGCCGTCTACATGCGGCTTCTGTCCGTCCGGCTGGACCAGATGCCGAAAAGCGTGGGCTCGCTGGCTGCCCAGATCCGCGGCTACGAGTCCGTGCGCGCCTTCCTGACCTCGGTCTCGTCCTACCTTCTGGTCGATGCGCCCTTCGCCATCTTCTTCATCCTGATCATCTGGTCGATCGTCGGCTGGATTGCCGCGATCCCCGTCGCGATGCTCATCGTCAGCATCTGCATCGGCCTGTACTACCGGCGGCGCATGGACGCCCTGGCGATGAAGGCCAATGCCGCAAGCAACCTCAAGAACGGCCTTCTGGTCGAAACCATCGAGGGCGCGGAGACGATCAAGTCCGGACAGGGCGGCTGGCGGATGCTGTCGCGCTGGCTCAGCGTCACCGACGACGCCCGGCAGAACGAGATGGAGATGAGGCATGTCTCGGAACATGCGGCCTATATCGCCGCGGCCATGCAGCAGATCTGCTATTCGGGGCTGATCGCCGCCGGCGCCTTGATCGTCAGTACCGGCCACGTGACGATGGGCGGCCTGATCGCCTGCTCCATCCTGTCGGGCCGCGCTCTGGCGCCCGTTTCCGCCATTCCCGGGCAACTGGTGCAATGGTCAAATGTGCGGGCATCGATCCAGGGGCTGGACAGGCTGTGGCAGCTCAAGGACGATCATGACGGCGAAGAGCATCCCGTCATCCTGCCGCAACTGACCGGGCGCTATCGCTTCGAGACGGTCGCCTCCTTCTACGGCGAGCGTGTCGCCTTCCAGGTCGAGAAGCTCGACATCAACGCCGGTGAAAAGATCGGCGTCATCGGGCCGATCGGCGCCGGCAAGACGACGCTGCTGCGGCTGCTGAGCGGCATGTACAAGCCGGGCAAAGGGCGCATCACCCTCGACGACGTCGACCTGTCCCATCTGTCCAAGCCGGTCATTGCCGAGAATGTCGGTTACCTCCAGCAGGAAGGGCGGCTCTTTGCGGGGACGCTCCGCGACAACCTCGTCCTCGGCCTCCTGGACCCGGGCGACGAAACCATCCTGGAGGCTGCGCGGCTGACCGGGCTCATGACGGCTGTCATAGCCGGCCATCCGAAGGGGCTGCAGCAACCCATCTTCGAGGGCGGCATCGGGCTGTCCGGCGGACAGCGCCAGTTGGTCAACCTGACCCGCACATTCCTTCGCAAACCCAAGGTATGGCTGCTCGACGAACCGACGGCCTCGATGGATCGCGCGACAGAGGAGATGGTCATACAGGCCCTCCGCCGCGAAATCCGCAAGGACGACACGGTCGTCATCGTCACCCATAAGCCGGAGATGCTCTCCCTCGTCGACCGGCTGATCGTCGTGACCGGAAACAAGGTCGTCGTGGACGGCCCGCGCGATGCGGTGCTGCGTCACCTCCAGCAGATGAGCCAGGGCCAGGCCGAAAAGGTACCCGCATGAGCACGACGACCAGCCATCATGCCGACCGCTCCCACGGACGTCGGTTTCCAATGTCCGTCCTGCTGGCAATCGGGCTTGCGATCTTCGTGGGATGGGCGGGCTTCTTCGAGATCGACGAGGCGGTCCGCATGACGGGCCAGATCATCCCAAGCGAGCGCACCCAGATCATCCAGTCTGTGGACGGCGGTGTCGTGTCGCAGATCCTCGTCCAGGAAGGTCAGGTCGTCACGGCTGGCCAGAAGCTTGCCGTGCTGGAACGCGGCCGCGCCGAAGCGGGATACGAGGAAAGCCGCTCGCGGCGGGCCGCCCTGCGCACATCGCTGGCCCGCGCGCGAGCCGAAGCCGTCAACGGCGACCTGAGCTTCGACGAAGACCTGTCCCAGTATCCGGAATTCGTCGAGGCGCAGACGCGCCTTCACGAGCAACGCCAGCGGGCGATCGACGAGACGCTCGATACCCTGCAGGAAGCGCTGAAGATGGCGAAGCAGGAGCTCGACATGACGGAGCGCCTGTTGAAGGACGGCGACGTCAGCAAGCTGGAAATGCTGCGGGCCCAGCGCGCCGTGCTGGAACTGGACGGAAAGATCGCCGATATCCGGAACAAGTCGATCCAGGATGCCAGGGCCGAGGTCGCCAAGCTGGAAGAGGAATTGTCCTCTACCGATTACAAGATCGACGAGCGGCAGGATATCCTGAAGCATACCGACCTTGTCTCGCCGGTGACCGGCGTGGTGAAGTTTCTGCGTATCAACACCGTCGGCGGCGTCCTGCGCCCCGGTGACGAGCTGATGCAGATCGCGCCCACCGACGGCGGGGTCATCATCGAAGGAAAGGTCCCGCCCGCCAATATCGGCAAGCTGGCAGAGGGCCTGCCGGCCTCCGTGAAGATCGACGCCTTCGATTATTCCATCTACGGCTCGCTGCATGGGCGCGTCACCCTGATCAGCCCGGACACGCTGACCGATACCGCCGCCAACGGGCAGAGCACGCCATACTACCGCGTCCATGTGCGTCTCGACGACGATCAGACCTGGAATGCGAAGTCCGACCAGATTCTGGTCAAGCCAGGGCTGACGGCGACGGTGGATATTCGGACGGGCCAGCGTAGCGTTCTCAAATATCTGATGAAGCCGGTCGTGAAGGCCTTCAGCGGCGCCATGCAGGAAAAGTAGGCGCACACGCTACGTACCTATCGGCGTGCAGAGGCGCGGCTTCCCCGGTGCGAGCCGGGGTCCGGGCGGCGAACCTCGTCGGCGCGGGCCAGTGCCGCGCCAAGCGCAGCTGCCGCTTCGGCGACCTCGTCCGAACGCGGCATCGGCGCACGGTGATCCGGCCGGTGGTTGCGTAGCGGACTTTTGACATGGTCCGTCGGCGCAAGAAGGCGGGCGCCCTCCAGCCCGCCCCTTGCGATGCGCGCCAGCATGGATGTCAGGTCGACGATCTCTTCCGCCACCACATGGATGACGCCGTGGCTGGCCTGCAACCGGCCCCGCACTTTCAGGAAGCGTCCGCCCAGCACCACGGCACGATAGGTTTCGAAAACCTTGGGCCAGACGATGACGTTCGAGATTCCGGTCTCGTCTTCCAGCGTCATGAAGATCACGCCCTTGGCAGAACCTGGCCTTTGCCGGATCAGCACCAGACCGGCCACCGTGATGCGCCGGCCGGAGCGGATATCCGGCAGGCTCGAATGCGGGGTTACCGCCAGGGCGCGCATATCCCCCCGCAGGAAGGATATGGGGTGCGCCTTGAGCGACATGGACAGGAACCGATAATCGTTCACGACCTCCTCGCCCGGCGGCATCGGCGGCAGGTTCGCTTCCGGCTCCCGATGCAGATCCTGCGTCGATGCAACCGCAAACAGCGGCAGGTGCTCGGCTGCCCCGCCGGCATCCAAAGCCTCGGCGGCCCATAGGGCATCGCGCCTGGAAAGCCCGAGCGCGGCGAAGGCATCGGCGTCCGCCAGCCGCGCCACGACCGCACGGGCAAATCCCGTGCGCAGCCAGACATCCCGTACGGAATCGAAGGGGCGTTGCCGGCGCACCTCCACAAGATGCCTCATCTGCTTTTCGGACAGGCCCTTTACCTGCCGAAAGCCCAGCCGCACCGCATGGCGGGTGCGGATATGAGGCGCCATGTCCAGATTGCGGCGCGCCATGCGCGTCGCGTCGAATGCGGCTTCCTCCAGCCCGTTGTCCCAATCGGACGCGTTGATGCAGACGGGGCGCACCTCCACCCCGTGCTCGCGTGCATCGCGCACGATCTGCGCCGGCGCGTAGAACCCCATGGGCTGGGCGTTGAGCAGGCAGGCTGCGAAGACATCCGGATAATAGCACTTCAACCATGCCGAATCGTAGACGAGCACGGCGAAGGAAGCCGCATGGCTTTCGGGAAAGCCGTATTCGCCAAAGCCCTCGATCTGCCGGAAGCATCGGGCGGCAAACTCCGCATCGTAGCCGTTCTCGACCATGCCGCCGATCATCTTGTCGCGGAAGTCCTGCACCTTGCCCGTGCGCTTGAAGGTGGCCATGGCGCGCCGCAGCTCATCGGCTTCGGAGCCGGAGAAATTGGCGGCCACCATGGCAATCTGCATGGCCTGCTCCTGGAACAGCGGCACGCCGAGTGTCCGCCCGAGAACGTCCTTCAATTCCGGCTTCTGGTAATTCACATCCTCCAGCTTCATACGCCGCCGCAGATAGGGGTGCACCATGTCTCCCTGGATGGGGCCGGGGCGCACGATGGCGACCTGGATGACGAGGTCGTAGAACTCCTTGGGCTTGAGCTTGGGCAGCATCGACATCTGCGCCCGACTTTCGATCTGGAACACGCCCAGCGTGTCGGCGCGCTCCATCATCTTCCAGACCGGCCCGCTCTCCTCCTCTTTGGGCAGGACACCCAATCGAAGAGGCGCATGACCGCCGAAATCCTCGGCATAATGCGCGCCCAGCATGGCGAAGCCGCGCTGAAGGCAGCTCAGCATGCCGAGCGCCAGAATATCGATCTTCAGGATGCCGATCTCTTCCAGATCGTCCTTGTCCCACTCCACGATGATCCGGTTCTTGTCACCCGTGTTCAGGACGGGGACCGTCTCGTCCACCCTGCCCCGTGTCAGCACGAAGCCGCCGACATGCTGCGAGAGATGACGCGGAAAGCCGGCAAGCTCATGCGCGAAGTGCAGGACATTGGCCGTGGTGGGGTCGGCATCGCTGAGACCGGCCGCACGTGCCTCCCAGGCGCCCAGGGCCGAATGCGACGTACCCCAGACGGAGGCGGACAGCGCCCCGACCGCATCTTCCGACAGGCCGAAGGCCTTGCCGACCTCGCGCGCGGCGGACCGTGAGCGATAGGAAATCACCGTCGCGGCAATGGCTGCCTTGTCCCGCCCGTATGTCTCGTAGATCCAGTTGATGATGTCATCGCGCTTTTCATGCTCGAAATCGATGTCGATATCCGGCGGCTCGTCCCGCTCCAGGGAGATGAAGCGCTCGAACAACAGGTTGCCGCGCTCCGGGTCGACCGACGTTATGCCGAGGCAGTAGCAGATTGTGGAGTTGGCGGCCGATCCGCGCCCCTGACACAATATGCCCATGTCGCGGGCAGCCATGACGATGCGGTGCACCGTCAGGAAATACGGCTCGTATTCCTTCTGCTCGATGATCGACAGTTCTCTCTCGATCTCGTGGCGGACCTTGTGGGGGATTCCGGCCGGAAAAAGCCTGTTGGCCCCATCATAGGCGAGATGGCGCAATTCGGCCGCCGGCGAGCGCGTCAGGGTAAGCCCTTCATCCGGATACTCGTACTGCAATGTCTTCAGGTTGAAGTTCAGCCCCGCAAAGAAGCGCCGGCTTTCCACCACCGCCTGCGGATGGTCCCGGAACAGAAACTCCATGTCCGCCGTGCCGCGCAGATGGCGCTCGGCATTGCGCGCCAAGGCAAGCCCGGCCCGGGAAAGCGGAACATGCGTCCGGATGGCCGTGACGACATCGGCCAGCATCCGCCTTTCCCGCACATGGTAGAGGACGTCGTTGGTGGCCAGCATGGGCACGCCGGCCCGCGCCGCCAGACTGCTCGCACGGGCGAGGAAACGTCTGTCGCGCCCATCCTGCCGGGCCGCGGCTGCCAGCCAGACGCGGCCGGGTGCGGCCTCGCGCAGCTTTACCAGCGCCTGCACCGAACCATCGGCGACACCGGCCCACAAGGCGCCGGCCAGCGTCTGCGGACACAGCATCGCGAACCGGCAGTGCCCGCTCCATGACAGGAGATCGCCGAGCTCCAGATGGCATTCCCCCTTGTCGGCGCGCAGATTTCCCAAACTGATAAGCCGGCAAATATTTCCCCAGCCTTCCCTGTCTTCGGGATAGGCGAGGATATCCGGCGTATCGTCGGCGAACACCAGCCGTACCCCGGGTCGAAAGGCGAAACCGCAATCGCGCGCAGCCTGCAGGGCTCTGACCACCCCTGCCACGCTGTTCCTGTCGGCAAGGCCCATGCCTCCCAGGCCGAGCATCCGTGCGGTGAGGACAAGCTCCTGCGGCGAGGAGGCCCCCCGCAGAAACGAGAAACTCGACTGGACGCCGATCTCGCAGAAGCCTTCGCCCATGGGCCGGAAGGCAGCCGCTATCTTGTCGGCGTCCTTCATCATGGGAATATGCCGTGCAGGAACCAGCGGGCAGGCCGCATGTCGGCCAGGCCCTCGCGGAACATCCAGTAGCGCCGTCCCGCATCGTCCTCGATGCGGAAGTAATCGCGGAACAGACCGGGGGTGGCGGTGGTGACGTCGTCATGCCACCATTCCGGCTCGATCCGCTCCGGACCTTCGAGGCGCAGCACCCGGTGCGCCGCCCGCCGCCAGACGAACCGGATCGGCTCTCCCTCGGGCAGGACGGAGATGGCCTCGACCGGTTCGGGCGGGTCCAGAATGCGTAAGGGACGCGGCAGACTCTCCATTGCGGTATCCGTGGCGGCGGCGGTACCGGAAAACCCGGCCACCAGGGCCTGCGCCTTTTCCGGCCAATGCGAAGCCACGTCCTGGAGCGACTGGACGGCCCCGGGGCCCAGCCGCGCCGTCAGCCTGTCCACCAGCGTCACCATCCTTTCGGCCGTCACGCCGCTTGCCAGGAAGTTGGACTGGTCGTCGTCAAGCACATCCATGGACAAGACGGACAGGCGCAGGAGGTCGTAGCCGTAGCCGGCATCGCGTTCGTCGCCGATGGCCTTGAGACGCTCGCAGAACAGGCGGCGAATGGAGGCCGGGTCCCGCATGGGGCGTGCGGTGGCAAGCGCGATGCGCTCGACCACGCCATCGACACGAAACAATGACAGTTCGAGCTGGCGCACCCCCTGCCCCAGACGCTCGAGATCCGGCTTCAGGCGTTGGGCCAGATGCAGGATGAGATTCTCGATATCCTCCACCCGCCCGATCGGCTCGAACAGGCGCCGCTCATGAATAAGGGCCGGCACCGGGCGTCGCGGGTTCAAGGGGCGGGTACTGCGGCCGATCGCAAAATCCAGCTGCTCCATGAAGGCCGCGCCGAAGCGGCGCCCGAGAGAGGCACGCGGCATGGACAGCAATTCGCCGACGCGGCGCAGGCCCAGCCTGTCCAGCGTCGCCGACAATGCCGGCTCGAAACGCAGCGCGCGGCAGGGCAAGGGCGCCAGAAGGCCGACTTCTTCGCCGGGCCTCGTCACCGTCCCCGGAGCATGGACGGCCAGCGCCGCAGCCGGCCCGGCAGAGGACGCGATGGCCAACCCGGCAGCCAGGCCCTGCCCTTCCATGCGTTGGGCAAGGTCGCGCATCAGGCCGTCCTCGCCGCCGAACAGATGCGCGCAGCCGGAAATGTCCAGAAACAGCCCCGCCAGCCCATCCAGCGCAACCAGCGGCGTATAGCGATCGCACCAATCCGCGATCGCGGCCAGCAACCCGGCATCCGCGCCCCTGTCCATTTCCTCGTATCGGACAAAGGGGAAGCGGGCGCGCGCCTCTGCCAGCGACAGGCCCGGCACCAGCCCCGCCAGGCGGGCGCGCTCGCATGCCGCCCGGATGCGCATGAGGCCGCCATCCTTGTCGTAGAGCGCCAGCGGCTGGAGTTCGTCCGTCGCGCCCTGCCATGCAGGATGCCGGGCCTCGGCCGCCAGGCCACCACCGCGCGGCGCGCGATGGGCGCTGCCCGATGCCTCGCGGAACAGACCCGCCGTTGCGGCAGCCTCGGGTGCGAGGCTTCCCGCAACTGGCGAATCAGGCGCGGCGCCGCCGTGCAAGGGAAACGTCCGGCGCCAGGACCGGCCAAGGCTTTTGCGAAACAGCCTGTCTGTCGACAGATGCGGCAGGCACACGGCCAGAATTCTGCTCGGCGGCGGTGAAATGACGCTCATCCTGGTTCCACTCCAGTCGAAATCTGCCGGGCCGGCCCGACGCCGATTTTTCCACCGCGACATCGAAGGCAGGCTGCCCGACGAGCCGGCCGATATGGGAAAGGTCCGGTACGGCCCCTGCGGCGGCAGGGGCAATTTGCAGGCGCAACGGGGCCGCGGTGGCTTCCGGCTGCCCGGCCTGCCGCAACAGCACCAGCGGAAGGCCGCTTGCACGGGCCCGCACATGCAGCCGCCGTGTGCCTTCCAGGCCCAGAAGATGCGGGTTGCCGGACACTTCGAGCACGACCAGCGCCGCACCACCCGAACCGGCCGCCTCCTCCGCTGCCCAAAGGGCCTCCTGCAACCGCCGCGTATGCACCAGAAGCAGGGAGGACGGGTCCAGCCCGAATGTCCGCAGGCCGGGCGCATAGAAGACGCCCAGCTCTGCCTTGACGTGCCGTTCGCTGATCCACAGCAAGGGACGCTCGGCCGAAGCGCCGCACAGGCTGGCCACCCCGGCCAGGAAGCCCGCCCCGCCACCGCCACCGCGCGGTTCGGCAAGGCGGATCTCGGTCAGCGCTGCCGATGGAAAGCCGCCTCCAAGCACCCTGTCTGCCGAATCGACGCGCAGCGGCACGAATTGCCCGCCGGACACCGCTTCGCTTTCGGAATTCAGCGCCGGCGACGCCTTCTCCAGACGAGCGATCCGATGCCGCAATTCCGCCAGTTGCCGGGCTTTGTCCGGCAATGACGGTTGCATCTCGGCAGATGGGTCGCATCGCCGCTCCATAGGGGCTCCAAGGGTTTTGTTCCTGTTATGTTCTTATGGATTCCAGAGCCCCGACGCAGAGTCAAGAGAACGCCGGATGGATGGCGACGGGCCGATGCTTCGTCTAAAAGAGCGGCAGGCGGTATCCTGCGGAGGCTTTGAGGGGATGGGACAACTTGACCATGGCGACGACTGGTCGCGGCGCATGGCGCCCAGCCTGGACGAAATCGAGCAGCTTGCCATCGATGCCTATGCCGGCCTTCCGGCGGAATTTCGCGCCTTATGCGGCGATATCCGATTCCATGTCGCCGACTTTCCGGAAGATGACGTCGTGGCGGAGATGAGCCTCGAATCCCCCTTCGACATTCTCGGCCTGTTCGAGGGGCGCGCCGTCGCAGCGGCCGCCACGGAGATGACGGGCGAAATGCCCAACCGCATCCTGCTGTATCGCCGGCCCATACTCGACTACTGGGCCGAGCACGAGGAAACGCTGGGCATGCTTGTCAGCCACGTGCTGATCCACGAGATCGGCCATCATTTCGGCCTGTCCGACGACGATATGGAAGCGCTGGAAGCCGCGGCCGACTGACGCCGGCCCGCCGGCCTACTGTTCGCCGAGCTTCATCGACGGATCGTAATCCTTGCCGTCGACCACCTTGGTGACGGGCTGGGCGCATTTCATGACGCCTTCTGCCGCGTCGAAGGCATAGGCGGGGCTGCCGGCCAGCTCCCACCCCTTTGACAGGGCAAGGGAAACCTTGTGGCAGAAGGCGGCGTCGTCGACGCCTGTCAGCAGACGATAAAGCTTCATGACCTGTCCTTCGGATTGGGGATCGATTCGGCGATGTCGAGGAGCCGCCGTGCGTCGGCGAGATGCAGCCGCTCCACCATCCGCCCGCCGATGCCGATAACGCCACGGCCAGAATTGGCCGGGTCGTCGAAGGCGGCGACGATGTCACGCGCGGCTTCCACCTCTTCGGCGGTGGGGCCGAAGGCGGCGTTGGCACGCTCCACCTGCGAGGGGTGGATCAGCGTCTTGCCATCGAAGCCCATGCGCCGGCCGGCGGCGCATTCGGCGGCGAAACCTTCGGCATCCCGGAAATCGTTGTAGACGCCATCCAGCACGGGAATGCCGTAGGCCCGCGCGGCCAGCACGATCTGGGCCAGCCAGGGGATGAGTTCGGGCCGGCCGGCGGAAGGGCGCAGTCGGCCGGCGGCGACGATGTCGTTCGGCCCGGCAATGAGCGCCCCCAGCGGATAGGCCATCCGCACGGCGGCGATCGCGCCCGCATTCAGGATGCCGAGCGGCGTTTCCACCATCGCCCACACCTGCAGGGCCGGCGGGGCGTCCGTCTGCTCCAGCGCCGCCGACACATCGAGGAGATCGGCGGCCCTATCCACTTTCGGCACCAGGATCGCATCCGCATGCGCGCCGCGCGCCATCAAAAGATCTTCGGTGCCTTCCGGCGTCGCCAGCGGGTTGATGCGCACCACCCGCATGGCGCTGCCCCGGGGCGTCGCCAGATGATCGCGCAGGCGCTCTCGTGCCTCGGCCTTTTCTTCCGGTGCTGCGGAATCCTCCAGATCGAAGATCAGCGCATCGGCGTCGAAATCGGCGCTGCGCGCCAGCGCGCGGCCGTTTGCGGCGGGCACGAACAAGGCGGATCTCAGAAAGCGCGGTGTCTGTGTCATCCCTGCTTCCTGCCAAATGCCGCCGGATGCCGCAATGGTTTTGACCCGCCTGCCACCTTGATATATCGGAAAGCGGAAAAAGCCATGTAGCCGAGGAGACATGCGATGCAGAAGTTCGACACGCTGACGGGCGTTGCCGCCCCGCTGCCCATCGTCAACATCGATACCGACATGATCATCCCCAAGGATTACCTGAAGACGATCAAGCGCACGGGTCTCGGCGTCGGCCTTTTCGCCAATATGCGCTACCGCGAGGACGGTTCGCCCGATCCGGATTTCGTGCTGAACAAGCCGGCCTACTCCAAGGCCGAGATCCTGATCGCGGGGGACAATTTCGGTTGTGGCTCCTCGCGCGAGCATGCCCCCTGGGCGCTGCTCGATTTCGGCATACGCTGCGTCATCTCCACGTCCTTCGCCGACATCTTCTACAATAACTGCTTCCAGAACGGCATCCTGCCGATCCGCGTGACCCCGCAGGAACTGGAAGAGCTTCTCAAGGATGCCGAGAAGGGCTCCAACGCGCGGCTGTCCGTCGATCTCGACACCCAGGAGATCCGCCGGCCGGACGGTCAGGTGATCCATTTCGACCTGGAGGCATCGCGCAAGCACCGGCTTCTCAACGGTCTCGACGATATCGGCACGACCCTCGAGCGCGCGCCCGGCATTTCGACCTTCGAGCAGAAGCTCGCCGAAGACCGCCCCTGGGCCTGAACGCGTCGGCCCTGCCCGATCTTTCATAATTCCGATTACCGGCCGGAGGACCGCCGCATGACAACCCGTAACCTGCTTCTTCTTCCCGGTGACGGGATCGGCCCGGAAACCATGGCCGAGGTGGAGAAGCTGATCGCCCTCATGAACGCGGAAGCGGGCACGGGTTTCACCATCGAGCGCGGCCTGGTGGGCGGTTCGGCCTACGACGCGCATGGCGTGCCGATCTCCGATGCCGACATGGCGCTGGCCCTGGCCGCGGACGCCGTCCTGTTCGGCGCCGTGGGCGGTCCGAAATGGGATGGCGTGCCCTACGAGCATCGGCCGGAAGCCGGGCTTCTGCGCCTGCGCAAGGAGCTTGAACTCTTTGCCAATCTGCGCCCGGCCATCTGCTATCCGGCCCTGGCCGACGCCTCCTCGCTGAAGCGCGAGCTGGTCGACGGGCTCGACATCCTTATCGTGCGGGAGTTGACCGGCGGCGTCTATTTCGGCGAGCCGAAGGAAATCCGCGATCTGGGCAATGGCCAGAAGCGCGGCATCGACACGCAGGTCTACGATACCTACGAAATCGAGCGCATCGCACGCGCCGCCTTCGAGCTGGCGCGCACGCGGCGCGGCAAGGTGACGTCGATGGAAAAGCGCAACGTCATGAAATCCGGCGTCCTATGGAACGAGGTCGTCACGGCAACCCATGCCGATTACGCAGACGTGACGCTGGAGCATATGCTGGCCGATGCCGGGGGCATGCAGCTGGTTCGCGCGCCCAAGCAGTTCGATGTCATCGTGACGGACAACCTCTTCGGCGACATGCTGTCCGATATCGCGGCCATGCTGACGGGCTCGCTCGGCATGCTGCCGTCCGCTTCGCTCGGCCGGCCGGACGACGCCACAGGACGGCGGCGCGCCATGTACGAGCCGGTACACGGTTCGGCGCCCGATATCGCCGGACGCGGCGTCGCCAACCCCATCGCCATGATCGCTTCGTTCGCCATGTGCCTGCGCTATTCCTTCGGCATGGTCGGCGAAGCCGACAAGCTGGAAGCCTCGATCGCGGAAGTGCTGGAAAAAGGCATCCGCACGGCGGACATCGTTGCCGAAGGCACGCGACAGGTCGGCACGGAAGAGATGGGCGACGCCATCGCAGCGGTCTTCCGCGACAAGCTCGCCGCCGCCTGAGGGCGCAAACAAGATCCAAAAGGAAAGGGCCCCGGTGTCTCCACCGGGGCCCTTTTTCATGTGTCGCAGGCTCTGCCGTCAGTCCAGCTTATGGATATCGACGTGGCGGGTATCGCGCAGGAAGATCATGCCGACGATCAGCGACATCGCGGCGATGACCACGGGATACCAGAGACCGGAGTAGATGTTGCCCGTTGCCGCCACGATGGCGAACGACGTCGTGGGCAGGAAGCCGCCGAACCAGCCATTGCCGATGTGATAGGGCAGCGACATGGACGTGTAGCGGATACGCGTCGGGAAGAGTTCCACCAGATAGGCCGCGATCGGTCCGTAGACCATCGTAACCAGGAAAACCAGGAAGAACAGGATGGCCGTGGTGCCGACATAATTGATCTCGGCCGGGTTTGCGGCCGCCGGGTAGCCGGCCGCACGGATCGCATCCGTCGCTGCTACGCCGAAGGCATCGGTCTGCGTCTTCAGGTCGGCGGCCGACAGGCCTTCACCCTCGAAGCTCTGGATGACCACGTCGCCGACGCGCACGTTGGCCACTGTGCCGGCAGGCGCTTCGATATTGTCGTAGTTCACGGCGTTCCTGGCCAGGAACGCCTTGGCAATATCGCAGGAACTGGTGAAGCGGCTCGTTCCGACCGGGTTGAACTGGAACGAGCAGGTGGCCGGGTCGGCGGTCACATGGACCGGCGCGGAAGCCTGCGCCGCCGCGAGGGTGGGGTTGGCCATGCGCGTCAGCATCTGGAAGGCCGGGAACAGCGTCACCACCGACAGGGCAAGACCCGCCATGATCACCGCCTTGCGCCCGATCCGATCCGACAGGATGCCGAAGATCAGGAAGAAGGGCGTCGCCAGCAGCAGGGCCACCGCCATCATGATGTTGGCGGTCGCGCCGTCCACCTTCAGCGTCTGAGTCAGGAAGAAGAGGGCGTAGAACTGCCCCGTATACCAGACCACCGCCTGGCCGGCCGTCAGGCCGAACAGCGCCAGAAGCACGATCTTCAGGTTCGGCCACTGGCCGAAGGATTCACGCAAGGGGCTCTTGGACGCCTTGCCCTCCGCTTTCATCTTCTGGAACACCGGGCTTTCGTTCAGCTTGGTGCGGATCCAGACCGAGATTGCCAGAAGGAAGATGGAGATCAGGAACGGAATGCGCCATCCCCACTCGGCGAATGCCGCCTCGCCCATGATCGTCCGGGTGCCGAGAATGATGACCAGCGACAGGAACAGGCCCATCGTGGCCGTCGTCTGGATCCACGAGGTGAAGTAGCCGCGCTTGCCGTTGGGCGAATGCTCGGCGACGTACACCACGGCGCCGCCGTATTCGCCGCCGAGGGCAAGGCCCTGCAGGAGGCGGAGGATGATCAGGATGATCGGGGCAAGCACGCCGATCGACGCATAGTTGGGCAAAAGGCCGACCAGGAAGGTCGACAGGCCCATGATGATGATGGTGATGAGGAAGGTGTATTTACGCCCGACGAGGTCGCCCAGCCGCCCGAAGACGAGGGCGCCGAACGGGCGCACCGCGAAGCCGGCGGCAAAGGCCAGCAACGCGAAGATGAAGCCTGCCGTCGGATTGACACCGGCAAAGAACTGCGCGGCGATGATGGCCGCCAGAGAGCCGTAGAGATAGAAGTCGTACCATTCGAATACGGTACCGAGCGATGAGGCGATGATCACCTTCCGCTCTTCCCGCGTCATGCTGGTCTTGCTTTCGGACGCGGTCGTATCATTGTAGCTTGCCACGTAGTTCCCCTCCCGGCCGCTGTTTGTAGGCGGTCTCGTTGCTTACACACCGACGTGTCCTGATGTGTGTTGACAGGCACGCTAACCTATCCAGCGTAAATGAAAAGTGGCAAAATTCTGTCTGGGGAAATCCTGCGGAGCGCCGGCACACGCTGGTCTGTCGATGGTCACGGAACGAGGGCGCCCACATCGCCGTTGTCTTGTACATCGATAAGTTAGACAGGGAATCTCAGGATATGATCAGAGGTTTGATCAAGGCCGTGGTAATCGGCTGGGTAATGAAGAAACTGTTCGGCCACGAGGATCGTGACGAGCGCGGCAGGCGTCGCGGCGCGCGCTGAGCGCCCCGCGGCCCTTCGATTGACAAGCCGCGCCCGAGGGCGCATATGCGGGCCCATGTTCACACGCTCCACGATTAAAACCGCGATTAGCTGATACCTTCGTCCCGCACTCCCCCGGGACGGGGTTGGAGGCGTTTGACGAGGTCGCGGGGAGCAGAGGAACTGGGTCCAAGATGGGTTACAAGGTAGCTGTCGTCGGCGCGACGGGTAATGTCGGCCGGGAAATACTCAACATTCTTCACGAGCGCGGCTTTCCGGCCGATGAGGTCGTGGTGCTGGCGTCGCGCCGCAGCCAGGGCAAGGAAGTCACATTCGGCGACAAGACCTTGAAGATCCGTGCGCTCGAAACCTACGATTTCGCCGATACGGATATTGCGCTGATGTCGGCCGGTGGTTCGGTCGCCAAGGAATGGGCCCCCCGGATCGCCGCGCAGGGCTGCGTGGTCATCGATAATTCCTCGGCCTTTCGTTACGAGCAGGACGTACCGCTGATCGTGCCGGAAGTGAACGCCGATGCGGTGTCCGGCTTCCGCAAGCGGAACATCATCGCCAATCCAAACTGCTCCACCGCACAGCTGGTCGTGGCGCTTAAGCCGCTGCATGACCGCGCCACCATTCGTCGCGTCGTCGTGTCGACCTACCAGTCGGTCTCGGGAGCCGGCAAGGAAGGCATGGACGAGCTGTTCGAGCAGAGCCGCGCCGTTTTCGTGGCGGACCCGGTCACCGCCCGCAAGTTCACCAAGCGCATCGCCTTCAACGTCATTCCGCATATCGATGTCTTCATGGAAGACGGGTCGACGAAGGAAGAATGGAAGGTGATGGCCGAAACCAAGAAAATGCTGGATCCGCGGATCAAGGTCACGTGCACGGCCGTCCGCGTTCCTGTCTTCATCGGCCACTCCGAAGCCGTGAACATCGAGTTCGAGAACCCGATCACCGCAGACGAGGCGCGCGACATCCTGCGCGAAGCGCCCGGTTGCCTGGTGATCGACAAGCATGAGGACGGCGGTTACGTGACGCCGCTCGAGACGGCCGGCGAGGATGCCACCTATATTTCACGTATTCGCGAGGATCAGACGCTCGAAAACGGCCTGAACATCTGGGTCGTCGCCGACAACCTCCGCAAGGGCGCGGCGTTGAATGCCGTGCAGATCGCCGAGTTGCTGGTCAACCGCAAGCTGCTGGACCAGCGTCAGGCGGCCTGATGGTTCAACCGGCGGCCGAGCCACGCGTTCGGCCGCCATGCGGCCACAGTCTGGTTGCAGCGCCGTTCATGCAATATTAACCATGGACGGCGCACATCCTGCGCGAGCTTTCTGAGAGATGAGCCTGCGATGAAAAAGACCCTGGCCGCTTGTGTTTCCCTTGCCGTTCTCGGCGGTTGCACGACGACGAACCCCTATACAAACGAGTCCCAGATTTCGCGCACGGCTGCAGGCACCGGCATCGGCGCCGGCGTCGGCGCGCTGGGTGGCCTTCTCGTGGGTGAGATCGCCGGCGTGGATCGCGGACGGGCAGCGCTTCTGGGCGCCGGCGTCGGCGCCCTGACGGGCGGCGGGATCGGCGTCTACATGGACCGGCAGGAAGCCGATCTGCGTGCGCAGTTGCAGGGAACGGGCGTTTCCGTAACGCGGCAGGGCGACCGCATCATCCTGAACATGCCGTCCAACATCACCTTCGCGACGGATCAGGATCAGGTCCGCTCCGAATTCTACCCGACGCTGACATCGGTCGCGATCGTGCTCAACAAGTACAACCAGACCATCGTGGATGTGATGGGCCACACCGACAATGTCGGTGCCGAGGGATACAATTTCGCGCTGTCCCAGCGTCGCGCTGCCAGCGTGGGCCAGTTCCTGCAGACGCAGGGTGTCACGGGCAATCGCCTCAACATCCAGGGCTTCGGCATGTCACGGCCGATCGCATCCAATGCGACCGAGCAGGGCCGTGCGCAGAACCGCCGTGTCGAGATCGCCATTTCGCCGCTGCAGGGCGGTTAATCGAAGCCAAGGCTTTGCAATCTGGGGCCGGCATCTGCCGGCCCCTTTTTTATGCCTGCAATTGGCGAGAGCGCCGGTCGAGCCAGCCCGACAACAGCGCGACACACACGCCCAGCACGGCCATGACCAGAGCCCCAAGCGGAAGATCGCGATAGCTCAGGCCGAGGGTGATCAATGCACCGCCGAACCAGGCCCCGATCGCATTTCCAAGGTTGAAGGCGCTCTGGTTGAAGGTGGAAGCCAGGTTTCGCGCCCCGACCGCGCGGGAGACGATCCGCATCTGTATCGGTGCGACCAGCCCAAAGACGACGATACCCCACAGGAACATGACGCCGATCATGACCGGCGCGTTCGTCATGGCCGGATAGAGCGCGATCATGACGACGACCATCGCCACGAACAGCCCGATGATCGCCGGCATCATCTTCCAGTCGGCCAGCCGTCCTCCCAGCACATTGCCGATCGTCAGGCCGACACCGAAGACCAGCAGGACGTAAGGAACGCTGGCGGGTGCAAGCCCGGTCACCTGCTCCAGCATCGGGGCGATGTAGGTGAAGACGGAAAAGAACGCGACCGAAGCCAGCACGCTGAGCAGCATGGCCAGAAGCACCTGCACCCGGGTCAGCGCACGGATCTCGTCCCGGAAGGCAATGCCGGCCAGAGGATAGCTGCGGGGCAGGAAGACGTAGAGGGCGATGCCGGACAGGATGCTGAGCCCGGTAACGGCCCAGAACGTCGCGCGCCAGCCATAGGCCTGGCCGATGAACGTGCCGAGGGGTACGCCCATCACATTGGCCAGCGTCATCCCGACGAACATCAGCGAGATGGCCTGGGCCTGCCGGCCGGGCGGCGAGATATCGGCTGCCAGCACGGCGCCGATACCGAAGAAGGTGGCGTGGGCCAGCGCGGTGAAGACGCGGGCCGCCATCAGCAGGCCGTAGCCGGGCGCCAGGGCGCAGGCAAGGTTGCCTAAGATGAAGATGACGACCATCCAGAGCAGAAGCCGCCGGCGCTCCATGCGCGACGTCAGCCCGGCCAGCAGCGGGCCGCCGAAGACGACGCCCAGGGCATAGCCGGTCACCAGCAGACCTGCCTGCGGGATGGTGACCCCGAGATCGTCGGCGACACCCGGGAGAAGGCCCATGATTCCGAATTCGCCGACGCCGATGGCAAAGGATGCGATCGACAGGGCTGCCAGGGCAGGCGCTTCGCTGCCAAAACCCTTGGCAGCAGAGACATCGGCGTTGCCGGCCGGCGGCACGGTGTCCGCGACATCGGTTGTCGGAAGCATGATGGAAGCCTGTCGAAGGTGGATGGCGCGCGCTATGGTCGCCTCTGATCGACCATACTGCAGCGCATCATTGGCAACAAGATGACGAGGGGAGATTGTTAAGCGACCATGACGATCCATCTTTTTGTAATGGTCGTCATTTTCCCTTTGCATCGACGCGGTGCCATTGTTATAGAGGCGCCCGTCGGCTTGGTTCGGCACCCCGCTGGGGGATAGTTTAAGGGTAGAACAACGGACTCTGACTCCGTTAGTCTTGGTTCGAATCCAGGTCCCCCAGCCAAATTTCAAAACACCGCAATGTGCGCTTTTTGCTTTGATCGGGACGGTGTACCGCCTCGTTTCATGTCGCAGCCTACTGCCGATGCGCCCCTCGCATCTGCAGTCACCGCTTTGCCGCTGCCGCGACCAATCCCGACAGCAGCCTGTTGTTATCCCCGCGACTGCTGATATTCCTGGAGAACCGCCTCTAGAGGGCCATGGGAGCGCATTTTACCGTGCTCCATCCACAGGCCGGTTGTGCACCATTTGCGCAGCAGTTCTTCCGAGTGGGAGGCCATGATCAGCATCCCGGCCTGGCCGATGAACTCGTTCAGCCGGCGCTCCGCCTGCTCCAGGAATGCGGCATCGCCGGCACCGATCCCCTCGTCGATCAAAAGCACCTCCGGCGTAATGGAGGTGGAGATCGCAAAGGCAAGGCGCGTTGACATGCCCGCGCTGTAGGTTCGCATCGGCATGTTGAGGAATTCGCCGAGCCCGGTGGCCTCGCCGATTTCCGTCTGGCGCGCCTCGATCTCCTTGCGGGAATAGCCAAGCAGCATGCCGCGCAGGATGATGTTGTCCCAGCCCGAAGCATCCGGGTCCATGCCGAAACCGATATCGAACATGGCGGCTGTGCCGCCTTCGACGCGGAGCGAACCGCCGGTCGGTTCGTAGATGCCCGCCAGGACGCGCAGTAGGGTCGACTTGCCGGCACCATTATGGCCGACGAGGCCTAGCCGCGTGCCGTGAGGAAGATCGAGCGTCAGATCGTCGATGGCGCGGACGGTCAGCTTGCCACGCCCCTCGCGCGGCCGGATCTGTCCGCCTGTCGCGGCAGCGAGAACCTTGTTCTTCAGGGACCGGCTCGTTGCGTCGAATATGACGATGTCGACCTGTACGTTCTGCAGTGTGATCGATGCCATCGTATCAAGCCCAATACGCTATGCGAGCACGAAACCGTGCGAGAAAGAGAGTGGCGACCACGCCCATCACCGCTGTCAGGATTCCAACGACGACCCAGTTTTCCACGGTTCCAGTGCCACCGAGAAGCGGGTCCCGCGCAATCTCTATGAAGTGATAGAAGGGGTTGAAATGCACGAAGACCGCGCGCTCGGGAAGCTGTGTGGCGCTCCATATGATCGGTGTCATGAAGAAGGCCACCTGGGTGATGCTCTGAACGATCATCGGCATATCGCGGAAGCGGGCCGAGAACGGGCCGAGGATCATCGCGCAGAAGATCACGTTCAACAGGATGAGTAACATGGCCGGCAGGAACAGAAGCCCGCTCCAGCCCGGATTCAGCTGAAAGATTACGGCGACGACGACGAAAATCAGAAGATTATGCGCGAAGGTGATCAGCTGTGCCCAGGCGAACTGCAGCACATAGACCATCAATGGCAAATGGATCTGACGGACGGACGAGGCGGCTGAGGTGAAAACGGTGCAGGCATTGTTGATTGCGCTGCCGATAAACCCCCACAAGATCAGGCCGGTCGCCAGGAACGGCAGGTAGGTGGAGATATCCATGCCGAATATCTGCGAATACAGGACGCCTAGGCCGCCGACCATCACGCCCATGGAGAGCGTCAGCCAGAGCGGACCAAGAACGGAACGCTGGTAAAGACGACGCACGTCGCGCCAGCCAAGAAACAACCAGAGTTCGCGCATTCCGATCGCGTGCTTGACGTCCCGGCCCAGGGCCGCGAGCCGTTGCGCGAAAGACTGTCCCGCATGAGATACGAGAACGCGTTGACCGCCTGCGCCTGTCATATGCTTCTGCCTTGGATGGTCACTTGTCATACGTTGGATAGACAAGTTTTTCGGTGAGGCGCCTATAGCCAATTCGTGATCGGCTGTCCAACAAGGCCGGCATATTGTTACCGGCCGTTGGAGTGGAAGGCGTCGCTGGATACGCGTTTGACAAGCCGGCGGACGGAAACCGGCATCGCCGCATAGAAAGGTGTGACGAACCATAGGTAACGCATGACGAATACGCCAAGGCGGCTTGGACGGCGCACATGGACACTATCCGTATCAAGGACGTCCAGGGCGTTGGCCTTCAAAGCGTCCGAGGTCAGGCCGTCCGGCAATGCGGGGATCATGGAAGCGGTAACGGTTGCTGCCCCTGCCTGACCCGCGATGGCCGGGAATAAACGTTCGAAAGCGTGGGCCGCCGTTCCATCGGTCTGTCCCTTCTCAGCCGGAAACGCACCGGCGTAATCGAGCTGTCCAAGGGCCTGGAAAGCATCGGACCGAAACCAGAACATGGTTCCGGCGGCGAAATACGGGGTCTTTGCCAAGAGCGTTTCGAGGTCGACACGCAGCCGTGATGCGATCTTGCGCATTGCCCCCATGTTGCGGCCGATATGGCGGTCCAGTGAACACAGCGAATTATCGGGAGCGACGATCCCAATGCCGGGGTCGGACGCGATCCGGGAGACGATGGCGGCAACCTCGTCCGCAGACGGCAACAGGGATTGCAGCAGGGCATCTCGCCACGAGACACCGTCAAGCCTGTGCAGCGATTTCTTGCCATGCAGTTTAAGCCCGACGTCGAACGGCTCGGCCCGCCGCAGCATTTCGAGAAACGGGAGGACGTCGCGACCGCGGTTCTCGGTTGGATAAGTCGACATCGCAAGGAGGTATTCGGACTTCGGAGGGTCGAATTGATCCGGATCGGAAGTCGTTGTCAGGACGATGCGATATGGTATCGCCATGCATGCCTGCAGACGGTCGCGGATCGGTGCCCATGTATCGGGATAATGAATGTGCACGAAGACGGTTACGGACGTCACCGTTTGCCTCCTGCGGCGAAACCGGAGCGTGCCGCGTCAATCGCTCGTCCGACAAAGCCGGGCGACCAGGGTGATTTAAGCGCGTAGGCGAGCACCTGCAGCGGGACATAGATCATCGAACGCAGCTTCCAGCTTGTGGGCACGTGGGCAAGCCGAAGCAACAATGCCTGACTGTAGACGTAATTGAGCATGCGAGCCGCCTTCTGACGGGGAAAGGCGACCGGACCAAGGCGCACAATGCCGTTGCCGACCCGATGTGGCATGATGGAAGCGGTATCGCACCACAGGCTGTAGCCGCGAGACCGGGCCCGGAACGACCACTCCACATCGACGCCGTCCATCCTGAGATCCTCCCGGAAGGGGCCGATCGCCTCGAAGGCCGGGAGATCGAGGCAGCAACCGGAAACGATCAGATAGGCAACCTCTTCCCTGGCATCCGAGCGCCGTCCCGTAGGGCGATAGGACGGTGCCTTGGACTGAGGCTCGGCAGCCGTGGGCATGGGCCCCACCGCGGCAGGCCTGTAACCCTGTCGCCCTATCTCGCCAAGTACCGCGTCGAGCGCCCAGGGCAGTTGCGGCTCGACGTCGCTATCCTGATCGAAGAAGATCAGCCTCTTGAAGCCATCCTCGATCGCGGCAGCGACCATCTTGTTCAGACCAGTGGCGATTCCGGCGTTATGGGGCGACTGGATGACGCGGAAAGCATCACGACCCTCGAAGATCGCCAATCCATCAAGATCGATCGCCTCACCGGTTGGGCCGTCGATATAGACATAGATGCGTTCCGTGCAGCCGGCGAGAACACCTGAAAGCCTTTCGAGGGCGGCATGGTCTGGACGGTAGACCGTTATCGCGGCGGCGAGACCGCTGCTGCGCGGCCGGTTCATGGACCCCACCGTCGATAGAGTGCCGTCGTAGCGGCGACGACGTCCCTTTCGGTGAACCCGCGTTCGACCCGGTCACGTGCCGACGCACCATAAGAACGAACCCGATCCGGATCGAACCAAAGGGAAACAAGCGCGTCTTCGAGCGCCTTCACATCGTCGGGAGCGACCACTAACCCATCGACCCGATCGCGCACGAAGCTTCGGCAACCCGGAACATCGGTGGTCAGCAGTGCGCGGCCGCATGCTGCGGCCTCAAGCAAAGTTCTCGGCAGCCCCTCCCCGCCGCGCGACGGCAGGCAAGCCACATGATGGACGCTCCAGACGGCACGAACGTCGATTGCCACGCCGTGCCAGTCGATACCCTCGCGCGCCGACCAGCTTTGCAAGGTCGCCTTCGGTATGGACTTGGGGTTCTGGGCATCCGGCGCCCCGAACAGCGACAGCTCGATCGCTCCGCCCCGTGCACGGGCCCTTGTGACGGCTTCGACAGCCAGATCGATCCCTTTCGACCAGACCATGCGGGCGACGATCGCCACCTTGAGCGGCGGAATTTCGGGCATTGGAGTAGGGCGGAAGTGATCGGGATCGATGCCGGCGCCTCCGACGATGGTAACCCGCGCATTCCCCTGCTCGAAGCCGAAGCTGACGGGGTCGTCCGGGTTCTCGAACAGATACTGCGTCTCGCGCGTTTCAAGCGCTTTGCGTATCAGCCATACGATGGACCGCGCCGAGAAGCGGCCCAGTCGGTCCTTGCGCGCCGTCAGGACGCCGCCGCCGGTGACGGCGAAGACACGTTTGCCGATGCCGGCAAGCGAGGCCGCCACGCTGCCCACGATGATGGAGCGCAAGGCGATCAGATGCACCCGGTCGATGTTTTCACGACGCAGGATCGCGGCCATGCGTGCGATCGACCCCAGGATCGCGAAGGGATTGAGGCTGCGCCTGTCGGCTTCGAATGCAATGACCCGCGCACCGGCATCGGCGATCCTGTCGCCATGCTTTCGAACCCGCGCGATCACGACGGGCTCCAGGCCTGCATCGCGGGCCGCGCGGATCATCGGCAGGAAATGCGACGCGAAGAACCAGTCCTCCGTCACTATGAATGCGAGTCTCCGGCCGCCGTTCATCCGCGTTCGATACCCCTGGTCTTACCGAGCGTCAGCCGAAGCCTCCAGGCATCGCTCGATACCGGATTGCCATGTCGGGAGCCGGTAAGCGAAAGTCCGGGTAAACAGATTGGTGTCGAGGCGGGAGTTTGCCGGGCGCCGTGCGGGTGTCGGATACTCGGAGGTGCCGATCGGCTCCACCGTCGCTGCCGCACCGCCGAGGGCTGCCGATCGGCGGAATATTTCCTCCGCAAAACCCGCCCACGTCGTCTCGCCGGCGGAGACCATGTGGAACACACCGGAGGGGGTGCTGGCGTCGGAAACGAGCCGCTGCGCAACGGCGAGTATCCCTTCGGCGATGTCGGGCGCGTAGGTTGGCGTGCCATGCTGGTCCGCCACGACCCGCAGAGTATCGCGTGTTTCAGCCAGCCGCAGCATCGTCTTCAGGAAGTTGTTGCCATAGGGGCCATAGACCCAAGCCGTACGCAGTATAACGTGACGGGGGTTGGCGGCGGCGACGGCCGCTTCACCTGCCAGCTTGCTGCGGCCATAAGCGCCCTGCGGCCCCGTCGGATCGGTCTCGACATAAGGCGTCGCCTTGTCGCCGGGAAAGACATAGTCGGTGGAGATGTGGATGATCGGCAGACCGGCAGCGGCGGCCGCGGCCGCGACGTTGCCGGCGCCCGTCGCATTGACGGCAAAAGCCGTCTCTTCTTCGCTTTCGGCCCTGTCGACCGCAGTATAGGCCGCCGCATTGACAATCACGTCGGGTCGGAAGGCCGCGATCGCGCGGTCGATCGACGACGGGTCGGTCAAGTCGAGTGTCGGCCTGCCCAGAGCTTCGATCTGCAGATCGTCGGTCTGCTTGGCAAGCAGGGCCTGCGCCACCTGCCCCTCGCGTCCGGTTACAAGAAGTCGCAACGTCATGCGGAAGCCTTCTGGCCCAGCCGTTCGCCGCTATAACGCTTCTCGCGTATGGGTCGCCACCAGGCCTCGTTGTCGAGGTACCAGCGCACAGTCTTTTCGAGGCCGCTCTCGAAGTTCTCCTGCGCCTGCCAACCGAGTTCATTCTCGATACGTGTCGCATCGATCGCATAGCGCAGATCGTGGCCGGGCCGGTCTGTCACGAAGCGGATCAGGTCGCGGCGCTTGCCTCCGTCGGCAAGCGGCCGGAGCCTGTCCAGCGTATCGCAGATCGTCTCGACGACGGTCAGGTTGGACCGCTCGTTGCGCCCGCCGATGTTATAGGATCGGCCCGGCTCTCCTTTGGTGGCGACCAGCGCCAAGGCGCGGGCGTGGTCTTCCACGAACAGCCAGTCACGGACGTTCTCACCTTTGCCGTAGACCGGAAGCTCCTTTCCTTCCAAACCATTCAGGATGACCAGGGGAATGAGCTTTTCGGGGAAGTGAAACGGCCCGTAATTGTTAGAGCAGTTCGAAAGCACTACCGGCATATGGTAGGTGTGGTGCCAGGCCATCACCAGATGGTCCGATGAGGCCTTCGACGCCGAGTAAGGCGATGACGGCGCGTAGGGCGTCTCTTCCGTGAAGAGGCTACCGTCGAGCGGAAGCTGGCCATAGACCTCGTCGGTCGAGATATGATGGAACCTGAAGGCCTCCTGCTGCGCAGGCTTCAATGCGTTCCAGTAGGCACGCGCCGCCTCCAGAAGCTGGTAAGTGCCGACAATATTGGTCTGGATGAAGTCACCCGGCCCATCGATGGAGCGGTCGACATGGCTTTCGGCGGCCAGATGCATGATCGCATCCGGCTGCGTTTCCGCAAGGACCCCCTCCACGAAGGCCCGGTCGCAGATATCGCCCCGCACGAAGCGGTAGCGGGCGTCGCCCTCCAGCTCTGCCACCGAGCCGAGGGTTGCCGCATAGGTGAGCTTGTCGAGGTTGACGACCTCGTGCTCGGTATCGTGGATCAGATGGCGGCAGACCGCCGAACCGATGAAGCCGGCACCGCCGGTGACAAGGATCTTCAACGCTCAGGCTCCAAATACGAAAGGCGTTTCAACCTGCGCCAGATATGGCGCTGCCGCATCCTTTGCCGAAAGCACCGGCATGCGGCCTCCCAGCGGCCAGTCGATCCCGATATCGGGATCGTCGAAGCGGATGGATCGATCATGCTCGGCACTGTAGGGCGCGGAAACCTTGTAGAAGACCTCCGTATCCGGCTCCAGCGTCAGGAAGCCATGCGCGAAGCCGGCCGGCACGAGGATCTGGTTGAAGGCGTCCGCCGACAATTCCAGCGAGACCCAATTGCCGAAATCGGGCGAACCCTTCCTTATATCCACCGCGACATCCAGGATGCGGCCCTTGAGGACGCGGACCAGCTTGTCCTGCGCAAAGGGCGGCTCCTGATAATGAAGGCCGCGCAGGGTGAACGGTTCGGCCGAGAATGACTGGTTGTCCTGAATCCACTCGGTCGCGACGCCCGCATCGTGAAAGCGCTGCCGATTATATGTTTCGGCAAAGAAGCCACGGTCGTCGCCGAACTTGCGGGGCTTGATCTCAAGCACGTCCTGCAAGGCAAGCTTTCTTATATCGAGCATCATCTCTCCATGAAAGTCGCCACCTCGGCAGGGTGGCCCGCGATGCATATTCGTTTCAAATCGCTCTAGACCAAATCCGGCAGAAAGGAAAATCGCCCTTTGGTAGGCGTATCGCCGCGCCATGCAGGAAAATCTTTCGCAGCCGACAGTCTTCCGGTAGAAGGCGGCGATTGTTTGCATGGAGTGGGACAGGCTTATGAAGGGGATCATCCTCGCCGGCGGAAGCGGAACGCGTCTGCATCCGATGACGCTCGTGGCGTCGAAGCAGCTTCTGCCCGTTTACGACAAGCCGATGATCTATTATCCGCTGTCTGTCCTGATGTCCGCCGGGATCCGCGAGATCCTCATCATATCCACGCCGCACGATCTGCCCCGCTTCCAGGCCCTGCTTGGCAGCGGAGAACGGCTCGGGATCAAGCTGTCCTACGCAGAGCAGCCAAGCCCCGACGGCCTTGCGCAGGCCTATCTGATCGGCGAGGAGTTCATCGGCGGCGAGCCATCGTCGCTGATCCTGGGTGACAACCTTTTCTACGGGCATGGCCTGCCCGAACTGCTGGGCAATGCCTCCAGCCGCGCCGACGGTGCAACGGTCTTCGCCTACCATGTCAGCGATCCCGAAAGGTACGGCGTGGTCGAGTTCGGGCCAGACGGCCGCGCCGTTTCCATCGAGGAAAAGCCGACGCAGCCGAAATCCAACTGGGCCATCACCGGCCTCTATTTCTACGATGGCCGCGCGTCGGAGATCGCGCGCAGCCTCAAGCCGTCCCCGCGCGGCGAACTCGAGATCACCGACCTCAACAAGGTCTATCTCGAGGAAGGCAAACTCTCCGTCGAACCGATGGGACGCGGCTTTGCCTGGCTCGACACCGGTACGCCGGATTCGCTGCTGCAGGCCGCGGAGTTCGTGCAGACGCTCGAGCAGCGGCAGGGGTTCAAGGTCTGCTGCCCCGAGGAGATCGCCTTCGTCAACGGCTTCATCGACGCCGACCAGTTGCGCTCGCTCGGCCGCGAACTCGGCAAGAGCACCTATGGCCAGTATCTTCTGCGCATAGCCGACGACGGTCTTAGAACACCGTTCTGACCGTCCGGTAGACGCAACCTGTCATTGTTTCGTCATCGACCTGTCATGCGGGTGTAGCGCCCTTTTGCTTGGAAGCGGCATCGCCACAGCAAGAGGTTCGCCCCCGTGCGCCACCCCATGACCCTGCCCCTCGCCGCGCTGCTTCTGACGTCATCGGCCTTGTCCGCGGCGGCCGAGCCCGTCTTCAATCGTATCGCGTCCTTTCCGGTTGCGCTGAACCTGCCCGAGGGTGTCGACCGCGACAGCGAGACTTCGGCCGAGATCATCGCGGCCTCGAGCGACGGGACGATGCTCGTCTATTCCGACAGCCCGCATGGCGGCATAGGTTTCATCGATATCACGGATGCGAAGGCCCCGAAGGCGGCCGGATACGTGGCCTTCGAAGGCGAGCCGACATCCGTCGCCATGGCCGGGGCCAATGTGCTGGTGGGCCTGCGGACATCGGATTCCAAGACGGACCCGGCGGGTGATCTGGCCGCCGTCTCGCTGTCCGGGCACGCGGTCGTGGCCAGATGCGAGCTTGGCGGCCAGCCGGATTCCGTTGCCGTGTCGCCGGATGGCACGATGGCGGCCGTCGCGATCGAGAACGAGCGTGACGAAGAGCTGAACGATGGTGCCCTGCCCCAACTGCCGGCCGGCTATGTGGTGCTGCTTGCGCTGTCGAACGGACTGCCGGACTGCGAAAGCCTCAGGAAGGTCGACGTGACCGGGCTTGCCGAGATTGCCCCGGAAGACCCGGAACCCGAATTCGTCGCCTTCAACGATGCCAACGAACTGGCCGTCACCTTGCAGGAGAACAACCATATCGTGATCATCGACGGCGCGTCCGGCACCGTCACAGGCCACTTCAGCGCCGGAACCATCGCGCTGGAAGGGATCGACGCAGAGGACGACGGCGTCCTGTCCTTTTCCAATTCGCTCGATGCCCGCCCGCGCGAGCCCGATGCCGTCAAATGGCTGGATAGCCGGCGTCTGGTGATCGCCAACGAAGGCGACTGGAAGGGCGGCACGCGGGGGTTCACCATCTTCAACCGCAACGGCAGCGTTTCCTATGAATCCGGCCCCTCCTTCGAGATGCATGTCGCGCGGGCCGGCCATTATCCGGACAAGCGGTCCGACGCGAAGGGCGTGGAACCCGAAGGGCTCGAAGTCGCGCGCTTCAGCGATGACGACCTGATCTTCGTTCTGTCGGAACGCGGCTCCGTCGTCGGCGTCTACCGCGACACGGGCGGTGATCCCAAATTCCTGCAATTGCTGCCGTCCGGCATATCGCCGGAGGGGGCTGTCGCCATCCCCGGACGCAATCTCCTGGCTACCGCGAACGAGGCCGATCTGGTGGAAGACGGTGCCGCACGCAGCCACGTCATGCTGTTCGAGCGCAGCGAGGGCAAGCCGGCCTATCCGCAGCTCGTGTCCGATGATCGGGACGGCAAGCCCATCGGCTGGGGCGCGCTGGGGGCACTCGCAGCAGATGCCACGCAAGCCGGTTGGCTCTATGCCGCCAGCGACAGCGTCTACAAGGGCGCACCAACCATCTTCACCATCGACGCCACGGCGGCGCCCGCACGCATCGTCGATGCCATGACCGTTACCGAAAACGGCGAGCCGGCAGGCAAGCTGGATATCGAGGGACTTGCGCTCGACGGCAAGGGCGGCTTCTGGCTTGCCAGCGAGGGCGACGCCGCGAAGGAGGTTCCGCACCGGCTGGTGCATGTCGACGCTTCCGGCGCCATCGTGGAATCGGTTGCGTTTCCGGACATCCTCCTGGCCGGCCAGACGCGGTTTGGCGCCGAGGGTATCGCGCTCGATGGCGACAGGCTCTGGGTTGCCATCCAGCGCCCCTGGGCCGACGATCCTGCCGGTATGACGAAGCTGCTGGCCTATGACCTCGGAACCAGACAATGGGGCGCCGTGCGCTACCCGCTGGAAGCGCCCGCCCAGGAGGGCGCCTGGGTCGGCCTGTCGGAGCTGACGATCCACGACGGGCATGCCTATCTGATCGAGCGCGACAACCTGATCGGCGACAAGGCCGCGCTGAAAAGCCTGACGCGCGTCAGCCTTGCCGATATGCAGCCGGCTGCGCTGGGCGGCGATCTTCCGGTCGTTCGCAAGGAGCTTGTCCGCGACTTCATCCCCGACCTCAAGTCACAGACCAACGGATACGTGGTGGACAAGGTCGAGGGGTTCGCCATCGACGCCGAAGGCTTCGGCTTCGTGGTCACCGACAATGACGGGGTCGACGACTCCTCCGGCGAGACGCTCTTCTTCGGGATCGGCCGCATGGACGAGCAGTCGGCCGCCCTGTCCGCCCAATAAGGCCTATGCCCCGGCGAGGCCCCGCAGTATAGAGGCAGGACACGCTTCAAACTGTCGGACGTCGCCGGGATATGCTGCAGCCAGCCTTCCACATCCGAAGCTACGGGCTTTGCCACCCGCCGGAGCGGCACGACTTCGCACAGTTCGTGCTGCCATTGCGCGGCAGCTTCGAGATGGAGATCGGCGGACGCACCAATCGTGTGTCTCCCATGCGCGCCGCCTTCGTGGAAGAAGGCGTATCTCATTGTCAGGAGGCTGCCGGGGCAAACCGGTCGTTGATCGTCGATGTCGACATGACGCTGCTGCCGGCCTGCCAGATAGACCGGCTTCGCCTTCGTCCCTTTCCAGCCATATCGCGTATGTCGGCACGGCTGGTCGAATACATGGCGCTGGCGACAGCCGGTACGCCCGATGGGGCAGCCCCCGGGGCGCAGCCGTGGCTGGCACTTCTGGTAGACAATCTTGCAGACACCAGACCCACGTCCCGCGACGCCTTCGACGCCATGCTGGCCGCGGTCGAGACGCGCCCGCAGGACCGATGGACGACGCGCTCGATGGCGCAGGCCGCCGGAATGAGCGTCAGCCGCCTGCACGACCGGTTCCGCACGACGATGGACACCACCCCGCACGCCTTTCTGGACGCCGCGCGCCTGCGGCTGGCCGGCGATCTTCTGGCCACCGGAACATTGCCGCTGGCGGAAATTGCCCTGGCTGCCGGCTATGGCGACCAAAGCGCCCTGTCGCGCGCCATGCGCCGTGCGCTGGATACG
This sequence comes from Aureimonas altamirensis, assembly GCF_001463885.1. GTDB lineage: Bacteria > Pseudomonadota > Alphaproteobacteria > Rhizobiales > Rhizobiaceae > Aureimonas > Aureimonas altamirensis. The sequence goes on from NZ_BBWQ01000025.1 coordinate 106,168, forward strand.
ACGCCGGCCGCCTATCGCCGGGCCATGCGAGAAAACGCCGCTTCGTCGTAGAAATCGCCAATCCGGGGTCGGAAAAACCAGCTATCGAGGGTCACGATCCATTCAAGACGGCGCGGACGCACGATGAAACTGAACGACTTCGACACGCTGACCTTCGATTGCTACGGCACGCTCATCGATTGGGAAAGCGGCATGGTGGAAGGCTTGCGCAGCCTGACCGGGCGTCTGCAGAACAGCCTGTCCCGCGATCAGATCCTGCAGGCGCATGCCCGGCACGAATCTGCCCAGCAGGCGTGGACGCCCGCGCGCCCCTACCGGGAGCTTCTGGCCATCGTCTACAAACGCCTTGCGGAAGAATGGGGGATCGAGGCGTCGTTGGCCGATTGCGAGGCCTATGGCGACAGCGTCAAGGATTGGCCGACCTTCCCGGATTCAGCAGAAGCCCTGGCTTACCTCAAGTCGCATTATCGCCTGGTGATCCTGTCCAATGTGGACAATCGTTCCTTTGCGCACAGCCAACGCAAACTCGGCGTCGCCTTCGATGCCGTCTATACGGCCGAAGACATCGGCTCGTACAAGCCAGCCGCCCGAAACTTCGACTATATGCTGGAAAACCTCGGGGGCCTGGGCGTGGAGAAAGGCCGTATCCTGCATACGGCGGAAAGCCTCTTCCACGACCATCGGCCTGCCAATGCCATGGGCCTGAAGAGTTGCTGGATCTACCGCCGGCATGCGCAATCGGGCTTCGGCGCGACGATGGACCCCGGCGTCATGCCGCATGTCGATTTTCGCTTCGACAGCATGGCAGACCTGGCTGCCGCCCATCACGCCGAAACGCGCTAGCTATTCTCCCCCAAGCGCCTTGCGACGCCGGTGCAGTTCGTCGAGCGTCTCTTGCTGCTCTTCCAGCCGTCGGGCGATGTTTTCCTCGTTAGCGGCGCCGGAGGCCGCTGCCGCCGCTTCCGTCAGGTCGCGCATATTGGCTTCCACCATCTGGATTTCGCTGTCCAGGGCCGCAAGCTCGTCCGTTTCACTCATCGATAGGTCTCCGTTCTGAGAGTCCTTGAAGATGTGGGTCGGCGCCGGCCAAGGGCAATGCGCGTCAGGCCGGCGGGCACTCCACCGCGATGGCGGTTGCCTCGCCACCGCCGATGCAGAGCGAGGCGATACCACGCCGAAGGCCCCTCGCCCGAAGAGCGTGGACCAGCGTCACGATCAGGCGTGCTCCCGTCGCGCCGATCGGATGGCCAAGCGCACAGGCGCCGCCATTGACGTTCAGCCGCTCGCGCGGGATCGACAGTTCGCGCGCGGCCGCCATGGCGACCAGCGCGAACGCCTCGTTGATCTCGAACAGATCGACATCGTCGACGCGCCAGTCCAGCCGGTCGAGCAGCCTGGCGATCGCCGGGATAGGCGCCGTCGCGTACCATGCCGGCTCCTGGGCATGGGTGGTGTGGCCAAGTATCGTTGCCAGCACGGGCAGGCCGTGCGCGCGTGCATGGGCCGAGGTGGTCAGAAGCAGCGCAGCAGCGCCATCCGCGTTCACCGAGGCGCTTGCCGCCGTGATCGTGCCATCGGGCCTGAAAGCCGGCTTCAGGCCGGGAATACGCTCCGGCTGCACCTTCATCGGATGTTCGTCCGTATCCACGACGGTTTCGCCGCCCTTGCCCGATACGGTCAGCGGCGCGATTTCGGCCGCGAAGGCGCCGTCGGCCGCCGCAGAACGGGCACGCGTCAGGGTTTCCATGGCGAAGGCGTCCTGGTCGGCCCGCGAAAACTGATACGCGGCGGCAACCGCCTCGCCGAAATCGCCCATCGGACGCCCTCTCTCATAGGCGTCCTCGAGACCGTCCAGCATCATGTGATCGAACACCGTATCGTGACCGACGCGGTAGCCGTTGCGGGCGCGCTTCAACAGATAGGGAGCATTGGACATCGACTCCATGCCGCCGCTCACCACCACCGACGCCGACCCGGCGCGGATCAGGTCGTGAGCCAGCATGGTTGCCTTCATTCCCGAGCCGCAGACCTTGTTGATCGTCGTGGCGGCGACACTGTCGGGCAGCCCGGCGCCGCGCGCGGCCTGCCGCGCAGGAGCCTGGCCCTGGCCGGCCGGCAGGACGCAGCCCATGAGAACCTCGTCCACCGATGCGCCATCCGGATTTCCTGCCCGCTCCAGGGCCGCCGCAATGACATGGGCGCCGAGCTGCGGCGCCTCGAACGGCGCCAAGGCACCCGATAGCCGCCCCAGCGGCGTGCGGACGGCAGAGACGATGACGACGGACTGGTCCGATACGGACATGCTGGTATCCTCCCGGTGACGCGCGCTGTTAACCGCGCTTGCGACTGGACGTCTTATGCAGCATCTTGCGGTCGCGGAACAACAGCATCGCCCCCATGCGACGGGTCGATGCTGCACTGCAAAACAGCGTAAGGGCGAAATTCACTATGCGCCCGGGTTGCGCACATACATGCACCGATGTATCTATGTCGCACTGCAAATCAGACGCGTCGACCCATGCCCGGAGTCCGCGCTGTCGTCCGTGCGGCCCGACGCCGCAACAGCAAAGGCATCCCGATGCGTAAGATGAAGACACTCGTCCTGCTGCCCCTCGTGGCCTCGACACTGCTTCTGGCGGCCTGCCGGGGCGAAGAGCAGGCCGGTGGCGGGGGTGCTCCGCAGATGCCGCCATCCCAGGTCGGCATCGTGACCACCCAGCGCGAGGCTCTGCCTGTCGTCTCCGATCTTCCCGGGCGCATCGCCCCGACCCGTATCGCCGAGGTGCGTCCGCGCGTGGGCGGCATCATCGTGCGCCGCGTCTTCGAGCAGGGCTCCGATGTGGAAGAGGGCCAGCCGCTGTTCGAGATCGACCGCGCGACCTACGAAGTCGAGGTCGAGGCCGCCCGTGCCGCCGTCATGCGCGCCGAGGCCGTGCTTCTGCAGGCCAACCAGGATGCCGAACGCGCACGCCAGCTCGTCTCGACGCGGACGACCAGCCAGTCGAGCCTGGACACGGCCATCGCCACGCAGAAGCAGGCCGAAGCCGACCTTGCATCCGCCCGGGCCTCGCTGCGCGGTGCCGAGATCAACCTCGACTACACCACGGTGCGTGCGCCGATCGCCGGCCGGATCGGCCGCGCGCTGGTTACCGAGGGCGCCCTCGTCAGCCAGAACAACACCGAGGCGCTTGCCACCATCCAGCAGCTCGACCCGGTCTATGCAGACGTCCAGCAGCCGGTTACGGAGCTCATCCGCCTGCGCAACGCGCTGGCGCGCGGCGAGCTGGAGCAGATCGAGCCGGACGTCGCCAAGGTCAGCCTGATGCTGGACGACGGCTCCAGCTACGGCGAGCCGGGACGACTTCTGTTTTCGGAAGCCACGGTCGATCCGGCAAGCGGCCAGGTGACGCTGCGCAGCGAGTTCCCCAACAGCGACGGCAACCTCCTGCCGGGCATGTATGTGCGCGTTGCGGTGGAGCAGGGTATCGACCAGGCCGCCATTGCCGTGCCCAGCCAGGCCGTGCAGCGCGATACGGCGGGCCGGGCGCAGCTCTTCGTGCTCGACCCGGACAACAAGGTCATGCTTCGCAACGTCGTCATCGGCCGCGCCATCGGCAACCGTGCGGTCGTTTCCCAGGGTCTGGAGGCGGGAGAGCGCGTCGTCGTGGACGGGTTCCAGAAGACCGGTCCGGGCGCAACCGTCGAGCCGGTCGAATGGACCGATCCGTCGCAGGCCCAGCCGGCCGGTGCGGAGGGCGGCGACGCCCAGACACAAACCCCGACCGAGGCTGCGCCGCAAGGCGATGCGGCACCGGCCGGCCAGACGGCCGAATAAGGGACCGACAGCCAGATGCCTCGTTTTTTCATCGACCGACCCATCTTTGCCTGGGTGGTCGCGATCTTCATCGTACTGGCCGGCGTGATCTCGATCCCGAACCTGCCGATCTCCCAGTACCCGAATGTCGCGCCACCGCAGCTGACCATCTCGACGAACTATCCCGGCGCGTCGCCGGAAGACCTTTATCTGCAGGTCACCAAGCCCATCGAGGAAGAGCTGAACGGCGTTCCGGGCCTCATCTACTTCGAATCGACGAGTGACGCGAGCGGCCGGGTCGAGATCACCGTCACCTTCGAATCCGGCACCAACATCGCCCAGGCGGTCGTCGATACGCAGAACCGGATCAAGCGCGTGGAAGCGTCGCTGCCGTCCGTCGTGATGCAGCAGGGCCTCCAGGTCGAGGAGGCGGGCTCGAGCTTCCTGATGGTCGTCTCGCTGATCGCCGACGAGAATTCCGATCTCGACGCCGTCGGACTGGGCGATTATCTCAGCCGCAACGTCATCAACGAAATCCGCCGCGTGCCCGGCATCGGCCGCGCCCAGCTGTTCGCCTCCGAGCGGGCCATGCGCATCTGGCTCGATCCCGACAAGCTGATCGGGTTGAACCTCTCGGTTTCCGACGTCACCGCGGCCATCCAGTCCCAGAATGCGCAGGTTGCCGCAGGCTCCATCGGCGCGCAGCCGAACCCGGTCAGCCAGCAGACCACCGCGACCATCCTGGTGCGGGGCCAGCTATCGACCCCCGATGAGTTCGGGGCCATCGTTCTGCGCTCCAACGAAGACGGATCGCTGGTCCGTCTCCGCGACGTGGCCGACGTCGAGATCGACGCCGAATCCTATGCCTTCACCACCTTCCTGAACGGTCAGCCCAGCGCCGCGATCGGCGTCCAGCTTTCGCCCACCGGTAATGCGCTGGCTGCGGCGGAGGGCGTCGAAGCGGTGATGGCGCGGCTGCAGCCGCTGTTCCCGCAGGGGGTCACCTACGACATCCCGTACAACACCGCGCCTTTCGTCGAAGCATCGATCGAGAAGGTCGTGCACACGCTGATCGAAGCCATCGTGCTCGTCTTCGTGGTGATGTTCATCTTCCTGCAGAACTTCCGCTACACGATCATTCCGACGCTCGTCGTTCCGGTTGCCCTGTCGGGCACGCTGGCGGTCATGCTGGCGGCGGGCTTTTCGATCAACGTCCTCACCATGTTCGCCATGGTGCTCGCCATCGGCATCCTCGTCGACGACGCGATCGTGGTGGTCGAGAACGTCGAACGCATCATGTCCGAGGAAGGGTTGCCGCCGCTGGAGGCCACCCGCAAGGCGATGTCACAGATCACCGGCGCCATCGTGGGCATCACGCTCGTTCTGGCCTCGGTGTTCGTGCCCCTCGCCTTCTTCCCCGGGTCGGTCGGCGTCATCTATCGGCAATTCTCGCTGACGATGGTGACGTCCATCCTGTTCTCGGCGTTGATGGCCCTGTCGCTGACGCCGGCCCTCTGCGCCACCTTCCTGAAGCCCGTAAAGGCCGGTCACAACCATGCCAAGGGCGGCGTCTTCGGCTGGTTCAACCGAGGCTTCGACAAGACGTCGCGGGGCTACAGCAATATCGTCGGACGCTCGGTGCGCAAGGCCGGTCGCCTGATGCTGATCTACATCGCGCTCCTGGCGGGCCTTGGCTACTTCTACGTCCAGATCCCCAGCGCCTTCCTGCCCCAGGAAGACCAGGGGTACCTGATCGCCAGCTTCCAGGGCCCCGCCGGCGCAACGTCCAACCGCATGCGGGAAGTGACGCGGCAGAGCGAGGAGTTCATCCTTGCCAACCCGGCCGTCGACAAGATGATCACCATCCAGGGCTTCTCCTTCTCGGGTACAGGGCAGAATGCCGGCCTCGCCTTCATCACGCTGAAGGACTGGTCGGAGCGGACGGGCGAAGGTCAGAGCGCGGGCGAGCTCGGAGGCGCGTTTACCATGCGTCTCCTGCAGTTCCGCGATGCCATCGCCTTTGCCCTTTCGCCACCGCCCATCCAGGGTCTCGGCAATGCGGGCGGCTTCGAGTTCCGCCTTCAGGACAGGGGAGGCCAGAGCCCGGAGGCGCTTGCCGCCGCGCGCGACCAGTTGCTGGGAGCGGCCTCGCAAAGCCCCATCCTGACGGATGTGCGCTTCGACGGCCTGCCGGATGGGCCGCAGCTGATCATCAACATCGACCGCGAAAAGGCGAACACGTTCGGCATCACCTTTGCCGACATCAACAACACCATCTCCACAAGCCTCGGCTCCAACTACGTCAACGACTTCCCCAACAATGGCCGAATGCAGCGCGTCATCGTGCAGGCGGACGAAAGGGCGCGCATGGATGCCGAGCAGGTGCTCCAGCTCAACGTGCGCAACGCCCAGGGCGGCATGGTGCCGCTGTCGGCGGTGGCCACGGTGGACTGGACGGTCGGCACATCGCAGTTGATCGGTTACAACGGCTATCCTTCGGCCCGCATCACCGGTTCGGCAGCGCCCGGCTTCTCCAGCGGCGAGGCGATCGCCGAAATGGAGCGGCTGGCCGGAGACCTGCCCCAGGGCTTCGCCTTCGAATGGACGGGCCAATCCCTGCAGGAGATCGCGTCCGGCTCGCAGGCGCCGATCCTGATCGGCATGGCCATGCTGTTCGTGTTCCTGTGCCTTGCGGCACTCTATGAAAGCTGGTCCATCCCGTTCGCGGTGATGCTCGTCGTGCCGCTGGGCATTATCGGCTGCGTCGTCGCCGTGCTGCTGCGCGGCCTGGAGAACGATGTCTACTTCACGGTCGGCATCATCACGATCATCGGACTATCGGCCAAGAACGCCATCCTGATCGTGGAGTTCGCCAAGGATCTTAGAGCCGAAGGCAAGGGCCTGATCGAGGCGACCATCGAGGCAGCGCACCTGCGGTTCCGGCCGATCCTGATGACCTCGCTGGCCTTCACCATGGGCGTCATCCCCATGGCGATCGCCACCGGCGCCAGCGCGGCCAGCCAGAACGCCATCGGCACGGCCGTCATCGGCGGCATGATTTCGGCCACCGTTCTGGCCGTGTTCTTCGTGCCGATCTTCTTCGTCTTCGTCATGCGTACCTTCTCGCGCGACAAGCCCAAGAAGGACGAGACGCCGGCACCGGTACAGGGCGCCTGACGGACGCCTTCACAGGTACCCGTGCCCAAACGAAAAGAGGCCGCCCGGCATGACGCCGGGCGGCCTCTTCTGTTTTCTGTTGCCGAAGGCGCTCAGGCGCCCTTGCGGTTCTGCCTGTTGTCGATCAGGTCATCGACCACGCCGGGATCGGCCAGGGTGGACGTATCGCCAAGCGCGCCGAAATCGTCTTCTGCGATCTTGCGCAGAATGCGCCGCATGATCTTGCCGGAGCGCGTCTTGGGCAGGCCGGGCGAAAACTGAATCTTGTCCGGAGATGCAATCGCCCCGATATCGGCCCGCACGTGCTGGACCAGCTCCTTGCGCAGTTCGTCGCTGGGCTCGATGCCATCCATCAGCGTGACATAGCAATAGATGCCCTGCCCCTTGATGTCGTGGGGATAGCCGACCACTGCCGCTTCCGACACCTTCGGATGCGCCACGAGGGACGATTCCACCTCGGCCGTGCCCATGCGGTGGCCGGACACGTTCAGAACGTCGTCGACCCGGCCGGTGATCCAGTAATAGCCGTCGGCGTCGCGCCGCGCGCCGTCGCCGGTGAAATACTTGCCGGCATAGGTGGCGAAGTAGGTCTGTTCGAAGCGCTCGTGGTCGCCATAGACCGTGCGCATCTGGCCCGGCCAGGAATCGACGATGCAGAGGTTGCCGTCGGCCGCCCCCTCGAGGATATTGCCTTCATTGTCGACGATCTGTGGCTGCACACCGAAGAAGGGGCGCGTTGCCGAGCCCGGCTTCAGCGGGGTGGCGCCGGGCAGCGGGGTGATGAGGATGCCCCCGGTTTCGGTCTGCCACCAGGTGTCGACCACGGGGCAGCGTTCGTCGCCGACCACACGGTAATACCAGTTCCACGCCTCGGGATTGATGGGTTCGCCGACCGAACCCAGAATACGCAGGGACGCGCGCGACGTCTTGCGCACCGGTTCGTCGCCGGCGCCCATCAGGGCGCGGATGGCTGTCGGCGCGGTATAGAAGATCGAGACATTGTGCTTGTCCACGACCTGCCAGAACCGCGATGCGTCCGGATAGCTCGGGACGCCCTCGAACATCAGCGTCGTTGCGCCGTTGGCCAGCGGCCCATAGACGATGTAGCTGTGCCCGGTCACCCATCCGACGTCGGCGGTACACCAGTAGACCTCGCCGTCGCGATAGTCGAATACATGGGCATGCGTCATGGAGGCATAGACGAGGTAACCGCCGGTCGTATGCAGCACGCCCTTGGGCTTGCCCGTCGAGCCGGAGGTATAGAGGATGAACAGCGGATCCTCGGCGTTCATCTCTTCGGGCGGGCAATCTTCGGAAACGGTCTCGCGCGCTTCGTGCCACCAGATATCGCGGCCCTCGACGGTGTCGACATCGCCGCCGGTGCGCCGCACCACCAGCACGGTCTCGACCGCCTGGCCGGCCTTTGCGGCGATATCCACCGCGCGATCGGCGTTCTTCTTGAGGGGTATCGTACGCCCGCCGCGCAGGCCCTCGTCGGCGGTGATCAGGACCGATGAGCCCGCCCCTTCGATACGACCGCCCAGGGCGTCCGGCGAAAAGCCGCCGAAGACGACGGAGTGGATCGCCCCGATCCGCGCGCAGGCCAGCATGGCATAGGCCGCCTCCGGGATCATCGGCATGTAGATGGTGACGCGGTCTCCGCGCTTGACGCCGCGGCCCTTGAGCACGTTCGCCATCCGGCAGACTTCGCCGTGAAGCTCTCGATAGGTTATCGACCGGCTTTCGCCGGGGTCGTCGCCCTCCCAGAGGATTGCGGTCTGGTTGCCGCGGGTTTCAAGGTGGCGGTCGATGCAGTTTGCCGCGACATTCAGCGTACCATCCTCGAACCAGCGGATGGACACATTGCCGGGCGCGAAGGATGTGTTCTTGACCGTTTCGAAGGGCTTGATCCAGTCGATCCGCCGGCCGTGCTCGGCCCAGAAACCGTCAGGGTCTTCGATACTGCGCGCGTACCAGTCGGCGTAGGTACTCTCGCTCAGGCGGGCGCCCTTCTTCCATTCGTCCTTGATGGCGACGACCGGAGTCTCCATTCCATTCCTCCCAGCATTTCATTTCGGCAGCAGACGCGGCTGCCCTGCATGCAATCTAGTCAGCCCCGGGCGCAAAGGGAATTACCGCCGGTGCCTAATTGCCGCCCGGCATGCCGCAATTCTGCGACAGGGTCGGCGTCACGACCCATCGCCCTCCTCCACGGGCCCGCCCAGAACATCCTTGACGTACAGCTCGCTCACGAGGGTCTGGGCAACGGCCAGCATGGGCACCACAAGGATCAGGCCAAGAAGGCCGAACAGCACGCCGAACAGAAGCTGCGCGCCGACCATCAGCGCCGGCGCGATGGAAGAGGTGAAGCGTTGGGCGATCGGTTCGGCGACATTGCTTTCGACACCCTGGATCAGCAGATAGACGCCAAGCGCCCACAGGGCCATCTCCATCCCTTCCGACCAGGCGGCCAGCACGATGATGACGCCGGCGGCGAACGGCCCGATGGTCGGGATGAAGGCCAGGAAGCCGGCTTGCAAAGCCAGCAGGAAGGCATAAGGCATCCCGATCGCCCACAGGCCGATCCACGATACGACGAAGACGATCACCATCGAAATGCCGACACCAGCCAGCCACAGGCGAAGCGAGTGCGCGCTTTTGCGCAACACGTCGTCGAACCGGGCTCGCTTGTCCTTCGGCACAAGGCTGACCAGCCCACGGCGGTACAACCCGGGCTGCCAGGATATAAAGATGGCCAGGAACAGCATCACGAAGATGTTGCCGAACCCGCCAAGAACGGAAAACACGGCCTGCGACGCCGACGAGAATACGCCCGAGGGATCGGGCAGAAGCTGGCTCAGCGTATCCCCGTCCGATCCTCCCCCGACCGGAAGACCGCTATCGCGGAGCGCTTCCAATGCCCGTCCGAACTGCTGCTCGACGGCAGCGAACAACTCGTTCCACTGCTGCACCAGCGCGACGCCGCCCAGGGCGACCGGCGTTGCGACAAGGGCGAAGATCGCCAGGTAGGACAGAAGCAGCGCCACCGGCCTCGGGATGCCGATCCACTGGAACAGTTTGGAGCAACCATCGAAAATGGCGGCCAGGATGAAACTGGCGAACAGTATGAAGACGGCGGACGAGCCGACATACAGCGTCAGCAGGCCGACGACCATGGCCAGCACGATCGCGGTAACCGTGACGGTCTGCCGGGCGAGGTCCGGCGAAGAGGCTTGGCGAAACACGATGAGGAACTTTCGGGCGGTTGCAGGCCACTCGACAAGTAGGACCCGCCCCCATCATTCACAGGGTGCCGGGCATTTGTTTCACGTGAAACCGGATCAGGCGCTAGCGTTCCGCGCGCCGAAGATCGCACTGCCCACGCGAACGCCCGTCGCCCCAAAGGCGACGGCGATTTCGTAATCGCCCGACATTCCCATGGAAAGCTTTGCCAAGCCGGCTTCACGCGCCAGCTTGCGCAGAAGCGCGAAGTGCGGACCGGGGTTTTCGCCGGCCGGCGGAATGCACATGAGCCCGTCGATCGCCAAGCCATGGACCTGTCGGCATCGTGTGACGAATTCGACTGCTTCCTGGGGCGCGATACCGGCCTTCTGCTCTTCCTCGCCCGTATTGACCTGCACGTAGAGCGATGGCGCACGCCCCTGCCGCTCGATCTCCTTTGCCAGTTCCCGGGCGATCTTCTCCCGGTCCACTGTCTCGATGACATCGAAGAGCGCAACCGCATCGGCGGCCTTGTTGGACTGTAGCGGCCCGATCAGATGCAGGCGGATATCGGGAAACTCCGAACGCAGCGCGGGGAATTTGCCTTGCGCCTCCTGCACCCGGTTTTCGCCGAAGATGCGGTGTCCGGCCTGCAGCGTCGGGCGGATATGCTCCGCGTCGTAGGTCTTGGACACGGCAACGAGGTCGACCGAACCGTCCGGCCGCCCGGCCTCCTGCTCTGCCTTGCGCAGATGCCCCAGGACTTCAGCGAGTTGCCCGGCCACGTCGATCATCGAAAGCGATCTCCATTTCGTTCCACCGGCGTCGGCTGTACCCCAGTTTGGCCGGATCCGACACCCTGCGCTGTTGACGGAGCGGACGGGGCATGGTGAAGCATCCCATAAACATAACAGCACCGCCGAAAGATCGCCGCGTCACCATGGCCACAGAACGTTACAACCCGCGCGCCTCCGAACCCCGCTGGCAGGAGGCGTGGTCGAGCGCGAAGCTCTTCGAAACGCAAGACGACGCGCCGGGTGAGAAATACTACGTGCTGGAGATGTTCCCCTACCCGTCGGGACGCATCCATATCGGCCATGTTCGCAACTATGCGATGGGGGACGTCGTCGCGCGCTACAAGCGCGCCAAGGGCTTCAACGTGCTGCATCCCATGGGGTGGGACGCCTTCGGCATGCCGGCGGAAAACGCCGCCATGCAGAACAAGGTCCATCCGCGCGAGTGGACCTACGCCAACATCGCCGCCATGCGCGAACAGCTCAAATCGATGGGCCTGTCGCTCGACTGGTCGCGCGAATTCGCAACCTGCGATGTCGACTACTATCATCGCCAGCAGATCCTGTTCCTCGACCTACTCAAGGAAGGGCTGGCCTATCGCCGCAAGAGCAAGGTCAACTGGGATCCGGTCGACCAGACCGTGCTGGCCAACGAACAGGTCATCGATGGGCGCGGCTGGCGCTCCGGTGCCGAGGTCGAGCAGCGCGAACTGACGCAATGGTTCTTCCGCATCACGCAATATGCCGACGAGTTGCTGCATGCGCTGGATACGCTGCCCGGATGGCCGGAAAAGGTCCGCGTCATGCAGAAGAACTGGATCGGTCGGTCCGAGGGTCTTCTGCTGCGCTGGGCCCTCGCGGGTAACGAGCGTCTGTCCGTTGCCGAGATGTCCGGCGAAGGGGTCGGCCGCGAGGTCGAAGTCTTCACCACGCGTCCCGACACGCTGTTCGGCGCCTCCTTCATCGCGGTGGCGGCCGACCACCCGCTGGCGCGTGCGGCAGCCGCGACGGACTCGAAGCTGGCCGCCTTCATCGCCGAAATCCGGCGCGGCGGAACCAGCACGGAATCCATCGAAACGGCCGAGAAGCGGGGCTACGATACCGGCCTGCGCGCCATCCACCCGCTGGACGCATCGTGGACGGTGCCGGTCTATGTCGCCAATTTCGTGCTGATGGAGTATGGCACCGGCGCCGTCTTCGGCTGCCCGGCCCACGATCAACGCGACCTGGAGTTTGCCCGCGCCTACGACCTGCCGGTCAAGCCCGTGGTCTTGCCCGCCGGCGCCGAGCCCACCGGCTTTGCCATCGGCGCCGAGGCCTATGTGGGCGACGGCACCTTGTTCCATTCTGGCTTTCTCGATGGGATGGCCCCGGACGACGCCTTCGACGCGGTCGCCGAACGCCTGGCCGGAACAGAGCTCAACGGACGTCCGCAGGCCGAGCGGCGCGTCAACTTCCGCCTGCGCGACTGGGGTATCTCGCGCCAGCGCTATTGGGGTTGCCCGATACCCGTCCTCCACTGCGATGCCTGCGGGATCGTGCCCGAGGCTCCAGAGAACCTGCCTGTCGTATTGCCCGACGATATCGATTTCGACACGCCCGGAAATCCGCTCGACCGGCATCCTACGTGGCGGAAGGCCACCTGTCCGCAGTGTGGCGGCGCGGCCCTGCGCGAAACGGATACGATGGACACCTTTGTCGACTCGTCCTGGTATTTCGCGCGCTTCACCGCGCCGCATGCCGCCCAGCCGACCATACCCGCGCTGGCCAATGCCTGGCTGCCGGTCGACCAGTATATCGGCGGCGTCGAGCACGCGATCCTGCACCTTCTGTATTCCCGCTTCTTCACCCGTGCCATGAGCGCCTGCGCGCACATGGCCGTCGACGAACCCTTCAAGGGCTTGTTCACGCAGGGCATGGTGGTGCACGAAACCTATCGCGACGGGCGGGAGTGGGTGGCACCGGCGGATATCGCGCTGGAGGAAGCCGATGGTCGCCGCATCGCCCGCCGGCTGTCCACCGGGCAGGAGATCGAGATCGGCCCCATCGAGAAGATGTCCAAGTCCAAGAAGAACGTCGTGGACCCGGATGACATCATCGCCTCGTACGGGGCGGATACCGCACGATGGTTCATGTTGTCGGATTCCCCGCCCGATCGCGACGTCATCTGGACGGAGGCCGGCGTCGAGGGCGCCTTCCGCTTCGTCCAGCGCCTGTGGCGCGTCGTCAACGAAGCGGCGGAAACGCTGCGCGCCGCGCCTGTGGGCGGCGTCACCGATCCGGCCCTGGCGATGGAAGTCCGGCGTGCGGCGCATCGGGCCGCGGCCGGCGTGGCCGACGATATCGAGCGGCTGGCCTTCAACAAGGCTGTGGCGCGCCTGTACGAGCTGGTCAACACACTGTCGGCGGCATTCTCCACGCCCGCCTTTGCCGCTGACCCTGCCGTCCGTGACGCAGGCTCGGAGGCGTTGTCCATCCTCATCCGGCTTGTGGCGCCGATGATGCCGCACCTTGCGGAAGAGTGCTGGCAGGCCGCCGGCCAGGACGGCCTCGTGGCCTCGCAACCATGGCCCAACGTCGATCCGGCTTTGCTGGTGGATGACGAAATCGTGCTGCCGGTGCAGATCAACGGCAAGAAGCGAGCCGATCTGCGCGTTGCCAAGGACAGCCCCGTCGAAGAGATTGAAGCGGCGGTTCTCGCCCTAGATGTCGTGGTTGACGCACTTGCGGGCGCCAGCCCCAGGCGCGTCGTCGTCGTACCCGGAAGGATTGTCAATGTCGTTATCTGATCACGCGCGGCTGCGCAGCATCTGCACCGCCGGCGCGCTGGCCGGCCTCGCCCTCCTGGCGGCCTGCACGTCCGGCCCAGCCTACGCACCGCCACAGACATCGACGGGACCGGCTTTCGATGGCCCTGCTTTGTTGACCGACATGCGCGGACGCGTGTCCGTGGCGGCCGCCGCGACACGCACCGACCAGCTTTTCCGCAACGCGCTTGTCTATCGTCTCAACGGTGCGGACCCTGTATCCAGCCCCCTGTACGAGGTGCGCTACGTCGTAACCGCGCTGGACCAGGTCACGTCGGTCGAAAGTGGCACGGGCGTTCCGTCGGCGGCCTCCTACCGGATGCAGGCCGATTACACGCTGATCCGCCTGTCGGATGGCGAGACGATCGGCGCAGGGTCGCGGTTCAGCACCGTGCCCTACGACCGCAATTCGCAGCTCTACGCCTCGCAGAGCGCCGTGGAAGACGCGCGGGCTCGTGCGGCGCGGGAACTGGCCGACCGCGTGGGTATGGCCGTCCTGCCTGTTCTGAAGCGCGAAGCGCCGCAAAGCTGACGCAACGGGCATGGCTCAGAAGAAGGCCGGCGAGGTTGACGCATTCCTGTCGCGGCCGGACACCTCGTTTCCGGTCCTTCTGCTGTACGGGCCCGATACCGGGCTCGTGTCGGAGCGCTCGGCGCGTGTCGCCGCCTTGTCCGGCGTCGACCTGAGCGACCCTTTCGCCAGCATCACGCTGTCGGCCGACGAGCTTGAAAAATCCATCGGCCGCCTGTTCGACGAGGCCAACACCGTCTCGATGTTCGGCGGCCGCCGCTTGATCCGGATCCGCAATGCCGGCAACGGCAAGGCCCTGGCGGATGCCGTGGCAGACCTTGCCGCCAAGCCTCCGGCCGAAACCACCATCATCATCGAGGCCGGCGAGCTGAGAAAATCATCGGCGCTCCGCGTCAATGTGGAGCGCGGTCGCGCCGCCCTCGCTTTGCCCTGCTACCCGGACGAGCAGCGTGGGCTCGACCGTCTCATCGATGAAGAATTGTCGGCCGCCGGCCTGTCCATCGACCGGGCCGGGCGAGACCTTCTGAAAAGCCGTCTCGGCGCTGACAGGCTTGCCTCCCGCGGGGAGATTCAGAAGCTGTGCCTCTACGCGCGCGGTCAGGCCACGATCACCAGCACCGACATCCTGTCCATCGTCGGTGACGTATCGTCGGAAACGGTCGACGAGGCCATCGATGCGGCCGCCTCGGGAGAGGTTCGCCGGCTTCCCCATCTGATCGACCGCCTGATGGGATCGGGGGTGAGTGCCTTCCAGATCCAGAACCCGATGCTGCGTCATTTCCAGCAACTGCAGCTCATGCGGCAGGAATTGGATCGCGATGGCAAATCGGTAAAGGACATCGTTGCGCGGCGTCGTGTTCATTTCAGCCGGCAAGGCGCCCTGGAAGCGGCGCTTTCGCTCTGGTCGCAGGACGCTATCGCAACGATGCTGCGACGCATGGAGACCGACATCCTGAAAAGCCGCAAGGAAGCGGCCCTTCAGCAGGTCATCACCTTTCGCCTGCTGATGGACATAGGCGTGGAAGCCGCACGCACCCGTCGAGGTTGATCCTCAGGCGTCGACGCTGCCGCCTTGCAACAGACGGCATAGGTCGTCGAGCTGCTCCAGATTGCCGAATTCGAGGGTCAGCATGCCTCCCTCGCCTTTCAGGCGGACGCTGACCGGCATCTGCAACGCCTCGGTCAACAACTTCTCGAGCGCAGCCGTATCGGCATCCTGCGGAGCATCTGCCTCCACCGGCTTTGCAGCCGCAGCCGGACCAGACTTTCGCGCACGCCGCGCCGGAGAGACGTCGTCCCCGCGCGCAAGCTTTTCGGCCTCACGGACACTCAACCCGCGCCCCACCACCTGCCGGGCGAAACCTTCCGGATCGTCCATGGAGATCGCCGTACGCGCGGCGCCGGGCGACAATTCGCCCTTCACAACCATGGTGCGGACGGCATCTGGAAGCTTCAGAAGCCGCAGCGTATTGGCGACATGGCTTCGGCTCTTGCCAAGAATGTCGGCAAGATCGGCCTGGGTGTAGCCGTGCTCGTCGATCAGCATCTCGTAACCGAGCGCTTCTTCGATGGCGTTCAAGTCGGCGCGCTGGACGTTTTCGATCAGGGCGATTTCCAGCGACTCCCGGTCGCTGATGTCCCGGATGACGACGGGAACGTCACTCAAGCCCGCAGCACGCGCCGCCCGCCAGCGCCGTTCGCCGGCGACGATCTCCAGCTCGGTCTGGCCGGGTACCTTGCGCACAAGGATCGGCTGAACGACACCGTGATTGCGCACGGACGCCACCAGTTCCGAATGATCGGCATCTTCGAAGGTTCGGCGCGGGTTCTTCGGGTTCGGCGTCAGGGCCGACACCGGCACCTTACGTTCTCCCCCGGCTTGCGGCTGGGCAATGAACGGGCGCGCAGGAAGCCCGGTCGAAGTCTCCCGACCAGCATCGCCTGCCCCACCGATCAGCGACGCCAGACCACGTCCAAGACGGGCGCGCGACTTGTCTTCCTTCATCTGGTCCCTCTTCATGCGGCGAGCATTTCGCGTTCACGCTGGATCACTTCGGACGCCAGGCGGATATAAGCCTGGCTGCCGGGGCATTTCATATCGTACAGGATCGCCGGCTTGCCGAAGGACGGCGCCTCCGAAACACGGACATTGCGCGGTATGACCGTCTGGTAGACATGGTCGCCCATGTATGTGCGCACGTCGGCCACCACCTGCTCCGCCAGATTGTTGCGGCCGTCATACATGGTCAGCACGATGCCGTGCAGCGCCAGTGTCGGGTTCAGCGTATCGCGAACCTGCTCGACGGTTTCAAGCAACTGGCTGAGCCCCTCGAGGGCGAAGAACTCGCATTGAAGCGGCACAAGGATCGAATCCGCCGCTGCCATGGCGTTGATGGTCAGGAGGTTCAGGGAGGGAGGGCAATCGACCAGCACGAAATCGAACTGGGATCGCGTCAGGCTATGCTCGTGGAGCGCATCCCGGAGACGATAGGCGCGCTCGGCGGCCGAGGCGATCTCCATTTCGACGCCCAGGAGGTCGAGCGTCGAGGGGATCAGCGAAAGGTTGGGCACCACCGTCTGCATGGCCGCCTGGGCCACCGACGCGTAGCCAAGCAGCACGTCATAGGAAGAGCGGTCCCGAACCGCCTTCTCGACACCGAGGCCCGTCGAGGCATTGCCCTGCGGGTCCAGATCGATCAGCAGCGTCTTTTTGCCCACCGCAGCCAAGGCCGTTGCGAGATTGATTGCCGTCGTCGTCTTGCCGACGCCGCCCTTTTGATTGGCGATCGTTATGACCCGCATGCGCCCTGATGACAAACTATCCACAGGATGCTCCTGTCGCCTCGTTCGACCGGCCCGAATGTTTCACGTGAGACAGGTTATGCAGCCATGGGCCGGCAATTTCCGATCTCTAGGATAACGGATTCGGCTTCCGTTCTTGACGGATGCTTTACCATGTCGAAGTGCCAATGGGCAGTGGCGTCGGCAACTTCGCCTTCATGCGCCCGCCCCTTCAGGAAGTAACACACAGTTTTTGGCTGTATCGACGGCGAGACGAGCCCCAAGAGGCTGTCCAGGGATGCAAGCGCCCGGGCGCTGATGGCATCGGCCCGCCCCAGTACCGGGCCTGCCGCCTCGATCCGCTGGCAATGCACGGTTGCCGGCAGCGCCAGCTCGCGGATCACTGTGCGGAGGAAGGCTGATTTCTTGGCGTTCGCCTCCACCAGATCGACGTGATGCCCCGCCCGTTCTGCAGCAAAGCAGGCCAGAACAAGTCCGGGAAATCCACCCCCCGACCCGATGTCGACCCAGTGCTGCACGGGCCCGGCAACCTCGTCCAGCCAAAGGCCATCTTCGATATGGCGGCTCCACAACGTCGGCACGGTCGATGGCGCAACGAGGTTGATGTGCTTCTGCCACGTACGGACGAGAGCGGCATAGGCCGCCAGCCTGTCCTGCGTTTCACGTGAAACAGGCCAGCGTTCCAGAACTGCCTTCATATCGTCGTCGGTTTTAGGCTGCGGCTTTGCTGAACTCATGACGCCTCAAGGCTACGAGAAGGATGGCCATGGCGGCGGGCGTCATTCCGTCGATACGCTCCGCCTCGGCAAGCGAACTCGGGCGGCGCGCCGAAAGCTTCTGGACGATCTCGGTGGACAGACCCTTCAATGCCGCGAAGTCGAACCCGTCCGGGATCGCTTTCTGCTCGTCGCGCCTCAGGTTTGCCTGGTCCCGCCGCTGGCGGTCAAGGTAGACATCGTAGCTGGCTTCGATCTCTACCCGCTCTCGGATCTGGGCCGGAAGCGGCAGGATTGCATCGGCCCATACCGCCGACAGCCGATCAAGATCGACACCGTCCTGTGCCAGAAGCTGCCAGGCGGTGCGGCGGCGCCCATCCTGGTTAACGTGAAGCCCCTCTCGCTGTGCCTCGGCGGGCGTCAAAGACAAGGCCTTCAACCGCTTTTCCGCATCGACCAGTTGGGCTTCGCTGGCTTCGAAGACGGACCGGCGTTCGCGTCCGACCAGGCCAAGTTCGATGCCCTTCGGCGTCAGTCGCCGATCGGCATTGTCGGCGCGCAGCGACAGGCGATATTCCGCGCGCGAGGTAAACATGCGATAGGGCTCGGTAACGCCGGTCCGCGTCAGGTCATCGACCATGACGCCGATATAGGCTTCTTCCCGGCCGAACAGGACGGCCTCCTGGCCGGACGCCCGGCGGGCCGCGTTAAGCCCGGCCACCAGACCCTGCGCAGCGGCCTCTTCGTAACCGGTCGTGCCGTTGATCTGCCCTGCCAGGAACAGGCCCGGTGCCTTCCGCACCTCCAGCCCACGGCTCAGCTCGGTTGGATCGACATGGTCGTACTCGATGGCGTAGCCGGGCTTGATGATACGAACCGCCTCCAGCCCAGGAATGGACCTGAGGAACGCATCCTGAACGTCTTCCGGCAGCGAGGTGGACAGGCCGTTCGGGTAGACCGTGTCGTCGTCCAGCCCCTCCGGCTCCAGAAAAATCTGATGCCCTTCCCGGTCGCCGAACCTGACGATCTTGTCTTCGATGGACGGACAGTAGCGCGGGCCCGTCCCCTCGATCCGGCCACCATAGAGGGCCGAGCGATGGAGATTGTCGCGGATAAGCTGGTGCGTCCGCTGTGTGGTGCGTGTGATGCCGCAATCGATCTGTGGGTTTTCTATCCGGCGGGTCAGATAGGAAAAGGCATAGGGCGTCTCATCCGGCTTCTGCATCTCCAGCGAAGCCCAGTCGATGGTGCGCCCGTCCAGGCGCGCCGGGGTGCCCGTCTTCAAGCGGCCAAGGCGCAGCCCCATCCGCTCGAATGTTGCGGACAGGCCAAGCGTTGCCGCCTCCCCTACCCGCCCGGCCGGGATCTGCCGCTCGCCGAGGTGGATCAGTCCGCGCAGAAAGGTCCCGGTAGTGACAACGACATTGGCCGTGGCAAGCCTGCGTCCGTCCGCCATGATGACGGCTTCAATGCCACCGTCATTGATGGCGATATCGAATGCATCGCCCTCGATGACAGTCAGCCCCTGTCGGCTGCGGATCGCCTGCTGCATGGCGTTGGCATACAGCTTGCGATCGGCCTGGGTCCGTGGCCCGCGAACGGCAGGCCCCTTGCGTCGGTTGAGAAGACGAAACTGTATGCCTGCCCGGTCCGCAACACGGCCCATCAGCCCATCGAGCGCGTCCACCTCGCGCACGAGATGCCCTTTGCCGATGCCGCCAATGGCCGGATTGCAGCTCATCGCGCCTATGGTCTCGAAACGATGCGTCACCAGAGCCGTGCGCGCACCGAGGCGCGCGGCCGCATCGGCCGCTTCGCAGCCGGCATGGCCACCACCGATAACCACGACATCGAAGTTCAGGACATCCTTCATGCGGGTGGTTAAGCCAAGTCCGGCGACGCATGTCAATCGCCGGTCGGCGGCACCGGCCGTTTCGGCTTATTTGCCGATACAGAACTGCGAGAAGATGACATCCAGCAGGTCTTCCACGTCCCGCTTGCCGACGATCCGGCCGAGCGCGTCGGACGCCATCCGCAGCAGTTCCGCCGCCACCTCTGGCGGCAGAGTCTCGACGTCGCATTCGCCGAGATAGCCGACGGCCATGCCGATAGCGTCGCGGTGGCGGCTTCGCGTCGGGATGCCGCCTTCCGGGCTGCCCGCCGCTTCGCTTGCCAGACCGCGCACAAGCTCGACTAGACGGTCGATGCCGGCGCCACTACGCACCGAGACGGCAAGCCCCGAAAGCGCTTCGGTGCTCATATCGGCCTTGGTCGTGACGATCCAGGTCGGCGGGCCATCCGATCCGGCATCGAAGGTGTCGGCTGTCTCACCGACAGGACACAGATGAAGAACCAGATCGGCTTGACGGGCAGCGTCGATGGCACGTTCGATACCAAGGCGCTCGATCGGGTCTGCCGTGTCGCGCAGGCCCGCAGTATCGATCAGGCGGACCGCAAGTCCCCCGAGATCGAGCGTAACCTCGATCCGGTCCCGCGTGGTCCCGGGGATGTCCGATACGATAGCGACGTCGCGCTCGGCAAGGCAGTTGAGGAGGCTCGACTTACCGGCATTCGGTGCGCCGATGATCGCGACCTTGAAACCATCCTTCAGGATTTCGCCCCGCCTCGCATCTGCCAGGGCCGCCTGGAGCTCGGCACGCAAAGCGATTATTTCACGTGAAACGCCGGCCGCGACATCGTCCGCGACATCGTCTTCGTCGGAAAAGTCGAAATCGGCCTCCAGCATCGCCCGGATATGGGTCAGCCGTCGCATCCACCCCTCACAGGCCTGGCGCATGGCACCGCCGGTCTGGGCTATTGCGAGCTTGCGCTGGAATTCCGTTTCCGCGGCCAGCAGATCGGCGAGCCCTTCAGCTTCCGTCAGGTCCATGCGACCGTTTACGAAGGCACGCCGCGTGAACTCTCCCGCCTCGGCCAGGCGCACGCCCGGATGGCCCGTCAGGGCTTCCAGACAGGCCGCCACGACGGCCTTGCCGCCGTGCAAATGCAACTCCACCAGATCTTCGCCCGTCACGCTGTCCGGACCTGGGAACAGGATGACCAGTCCCCTGTCCACAATGGCCCCATCGACATCACGGATCGTTCTGAGGCCGGCATGCCGTGGCTCCGGCAACCGGGTAACGTGGCGGTTTACGGTGGCAATGGCCTTGGGACCGCTGATCCGCAATACGGCGATGCCAGCCGGCAGGCTGCCGCTGGACAGGGCCACGATCGTATCGGTTGCGTCTAACATGCGCGATGCGGTCGCATGACGGCGCGGCATCGTCAACGGGTCATTTCAGGCCGCGTACAGGACCGGAAACTAAAAAGGCGCCGATGCTTCACAGCGCCGGCGCCCCTGTCGTTAGCGGTTGCTCAACCGTCAAGTATTCATGGAGTCGAAGAAGTCCGAATTCGTCTTCGTCTGCTTCAACTTGTCGATCAGGAACTCGATCGCGTCGGTTGTGCCCATCGGCGCAAGAATACGGCGCAGCACGAATATCTTCTGCAGGTCCTGGCGCGGTACGAGCAGGTCTTCCTTGCGCGTGCCGGACTTGAGAATGTCCATGGACGGGAAGATGCGCTTGTCGGCAACCTTGCGGTCGAGCACCAGCTCGGAGTTGCCGGTTCCCTTGAACTCTTCGAAGATGACTTCATCCATGCGCGATCCGGTATCGATCAGCGCGGTCGCGATGATCGTCAGCGAGCCGCCCTCCTCGATATTGCGGGCGGCACCGAAGAAGCGCTTCGGACGCTGCAACGCATTGGCGTCGACACCGCCCGTCAGCACCTTGCCGGATGACGGCACGACGGTGTTGTAGGCGCGGCCGAGACGGGTGATCGAGTCCAGAAGGATGACGACATCGCGTCCATGCTCCACGAGGCGCTTGGCCTTCTCGATCACCATTTCGGCAACCTGCACGTGGCGGGTGGCGGGTTCGTCGAAGGTCGAGGAAACGACCTCGCCCTTCACCGACCGCTGCATGTCGGTCACTTCTTCCGGACGCTCGTCGATCAGAAGAACGATGAGGTAGCATTCCGGATGATTGGCCGTGATGGAATGGGCAATGTTCTGCAGCAGCACGGTCTTGCCGGTGCGCGGCGGCGCGACGATCAGGGCGCGCTGGCCCTTGCCGAGCGGCGCCACCAGATCGATCACCCGAGCCGACAGATCCTTGCGGGTCGGATCGGCGATTTCCATCTTGAAGCGCTCGTTCGGATAGAGCGGCGTCAGATTGTCGAAATGGCTCTTGTGCCGGATCTTCTCCGGGTCATCGAAATTGATCGTATTGACCTTGAGAAGCGCGAAATACCGTTCGCCGTCCTTGGGGCCGCGAATGGGCCCTTCGACCGTATCGCCGGTCTTCAAAGAAAAACGCCGAAGCTGCGACGGCGAAATGTAGATGTCGTCCGGGCCCGGCAAGTAGTTCGCCTCGGGCGAGCGCAGGAAACCGAAGCCGTCCTGCAGCACCTCGACCACGCCCTCGCCGATGATTTCGACATCCTGGGCTGCCAGTTGCTTGAGGATCGCGAACAGCAATTCCTGCTTGCGCAGGACGGATGCGTTCTCGACGCCGGTCTCTTCGGCGAAAGCGATCAGCTCGGGGGCGCTTTTATTTTTGAGGTCCTGGAGTTTGATCTCAGGCATGAATTCTATGGCTCCGACCCATCGCGGACCTGAAAGAGCCGGTGGGTGCATGCTGTAGGGGGATGGGACGCAGGCCGTAAACTTGAAAAAAGCGGGTTCGGCTAAACTGCAGGGCCAGTGCCTTGCAGGCACCGGCCGAAAGGCGGGATGGACCGCATATAAACCGCTCTCTGCCTCAGGGCAAGAGGTTCGATGGTCAGGCCACCGTACAGCCGGCTGGCTTCGCGCCCGCCTTCTCGAGGGCTGCGACGGCATCATCGATCACTTTTTCCGGCGTATCGCGGACGCTGACGATGATTCCGCCCTCCTCCGCATCGAGCGGCTCGAGCGTGTCGAACTGCGACTTGAGGAGCGACGTCGGCATATAGTGGCCCTTGCGGTGGGCCATACGCTCGCCCACGAGGTCCATGGGCGCATCGAGTTCGATAAACAGAACCTGCGACCGTGCCTCGCGCAGGATATCGCGATAGCGCTTCTTGAGGGCCGAGCAGGTCAGAACGCAGTTTAGGCCGGCATCCGATTGCTCGGACATCCAGTCGCGAATAGAGCGCAGCCACGGTGCCCGGTCGTCGTCATCAAGGGGGATGCCGGCCGACATCTTGTCGATGTTGGCCTTGGGGTGAAACTCGTCCCCTTCGGCGAACTCCCATCCCAGCCGGTCCGCAACACCCTTGGCGGTGGTGGTCTTTCCGACCCCCGACGGGCCCATGACGATTGCGGCGAAAGGCCGGCTGCTGTCGGACATGCGATATCCTTTTCCTTCGTCCGCCGGGTGCCCCATCGGGGTCAGAACGGCTTGACCACCACCAGAATGACGATCAGCACCATCAGCACGGCCGGAATTTCGTTCACGCTACGCCAGAATTTGGCGCTCTTCCTGTTTTCGTCGCGCGCGAAACGGCGCTGCGAGGCGGAGAGATAGCCGTGCATGCCCGACAGGACAAGCACGAGAGCGATCTTGGCGTGCAGCCAGCCACCCTGGAAGCTGAACATCCATGCCAGCCACAGGCCGGCGGCCCAGGTCACCACCATGGCAGGGTTGAGTATGCCCTTCAGGAGCCGGCGCTCCATGATCTTGAAGGTCTCGGCCTGCTGGGAGCCCACCGCCGATTCCGCGTGGTAGACGAACAGGCGCGGCAGATAGAGCATTCCGGCCATCCACGAGATCACCGCCACGATATGCAGGGATTTGACCCACGGCATCGCTTCAGGCGGAACCAGAGCGAACAGGGCGATCATCAAAAGGGCGCCCACTGCAAGGGCGATCCAGAGGGCGCGGTTGGATTTCATGCGGATCTCCTGAAGGGGAAGTTGATGTCAGCGAGCGCGAACGCGGCGCACGAGCGCCTCGACATGCGCGATCGGCGTATCCGGGGTGATGCCATGTCCAAGGTTGAAGATCAGCGGACCATCGCCCAGCCCGGCCAGGATGGCGTCTACGCCGTCCTCCAGGGCAGCGCCGCCGGCGATCAGGCGCAGCGGGTCCAGATTACCCTGCACCGCGCCATCCGCCTGCAGGCGGCGTCCCTGAGCCACCGGAACGGTCCAGTCCAGCCCAACGACGTCGACGCCCGTTTCGGCGCGATAGAAGTCGAGATAGGCCCCAGCGCCCTTGGCAAAGCCGATGATCCGCGCACCGGGCTCGGCAGCCCTGACCTGCGCGACGATCCTTTTGACCGGGGCAATGGCGAAGCGGCGGAAACCGGCCTCGTCGAGGATTCCGGCCCAGCTGTCGAAAATCTGCACGCAATCGGCACCGGCACGAAGCTGGCGGATAAGATACTGCGCCGACATGTCGGCCAGCAGCGCCAGCAGCGCATCCATCTCGTCCGGATGGCGATAGGCGAACAGCCGGGCAGGGGCCTGGTCCGGTGTGCCGTGGCCGGCGATCATGTAGGTGGCGACCGTGAAGGGCGCACCACAGAAACCGATCAACGCCGTCTCGTCGGGCAGGGCCTCGCGGATGCGGGCGACTGCCGCGATGACCGGTGCCAGATGCGTCTCGGCCATGGACGGATCCAGCGTCTCGACTTCACGGGGCAGCAGCGGGTCCATCTGCGGCCCTTCGCCGGCCACGAAACGGACATTGCGCCGCAAGGCGTCCGGAATGACGAGGATATCCGAGAACAGGATGGCCGCGTCGAACCCGAAGCGCCTTATGGGCTGCAGCGTGACTTCCGTCGCCAGTTCCGGATTGTAGCAGAGATCGAGGAACGAGCCGGCCTCGGCGCGCGTAGCGCGATACTCGGGCAGATAGCGCCCCGCCTGGCGCATCAACCAGATCGGCGGCGTGTCGAGCGTTTCTCCGTCGATGGCCCTCAGCAATCGGCGTCTTGGCATGATGGCTTCCATTCCTCGTCGATCGATCGTCGGACCCGGCGATCGCATTTATCCCCTAAGTATAGAATCCCTATAGAAAAGGATTCTTATTCTTTATGGCCGTGGATTGCAGGAATTCATGGTCACGGATCGTTAGCCATGTTTTGGCGGCTCTGACAGACGCCTGTGCGAAACCCGATCGACGGCACCCTGTGGATTTAGCGGGATATCTGAAATAATCGTTCGATATCAAAGTGTTGTTTCGAACAAGGCGCGGCTGCCGCCTGTGGATGATGGGTGCGAAACGCAGCATGGCATGACGGGTTGTCCCCGATATTCAGATTGCCCCGGGCACAAGCGTTCTCCCGGCTACGTGTGTGGAAAAGCATGGCTGTTTCCCACCGCGTCCAGCCAAGGCTCCAGCACGCCCCCAAGCCGTCCAGTGATTCCCACAGACGTGCCAGAATGTCGGGGGCGGCGGGTTGGTTCCCCTTGCGCCGCCATGAAGAATCGAGTCCGCCGTCTGGAACGCAGGCGCGAGGCTGGCTAGAAGGGATATTGGGACAGTTCCAGGGGAGGTTCGCGTGGCGGAACCCATCATTCTCGCGTCGGGCAGCGTGCATCGGCGACGCCTTCTCGAACAGGCCGGGATCGCGGTCGAGGCGGTCGCCTCCAGCATCGATGAACGGGCCGTAGAGGAGTCGTTCGGAGATGCGGAGGTGACGGCGGAAGACCTTGCCTCGATCCTGGCGGAGGCGAAGGCCACCGACGTTTCGGAGGGGTTTGCGGGGCGCTTCGTGGTGGGAGCCGACCAGACGCTCGAGCTGGATGGCGTCCTCCTGCACAAGCCGGCGTCCATGGAAGAGGCGCGCCGCGCGCTTCTGGCCCTGTCCGGGCGTACGCACAGGCTGCACAGCGCCTACGCGCTGGTCAGAAGCGGCGTGGTGCTGAAGCGGCATGTTGAGACGGCCTCCATCACCTTGCGTCCGCTGACGCCGGCCGAGATCGGCCAGTATCTTGCCAAGGCCGGAGAGGCGGTTCTGGGCAGTGTCGGAGCCTACCAGATCGAAGGCCCGGGCATTCTCCTGATGGATCGGATCGAGGGTGATTTCTTCACCATCGTCGGCCTGCCGCTTCTGCCGTTGGTGAAGGATCTGCAGGCGGAAGGCGCCCTCGATGACTGACAAGACCATACCACGCGCCTTCGTTACGGGTTGGCCGGTATGGCACTCGCGTTCGCCGTTGATCCACGGAGCCTGGTTGCAGCGGCACGGCCTGCCCGGCAGTTACCAGCGCGCAGGCGTGCCACCCGAAGAGATCGAGCAGTTCCTGTCGGATCTCAGATCCGCCGGGTTTATCGGCGGCAACGTGACCATTCCCCACAAGGAAGCGGCCTTGCGTGCCGCCGGCCGGCTGGATGCCGCGGCCACGGCCATCGGTGCGGTCAACACGCTGTGGTTCGAGGACGATGTTCTAATCGGCGGCAACACCGACGCCCACGGCTTTGCCGCCAATCTGGATGACCGCCTGGCGGGCTGGCGCGATGCCGAGACGGTCGTGGTGCTGGGAGCCGGGGGCGCAGCACGGGCGGTGGTTCACGCCGTCCTTTCGGCCGGTGCACGCAGCGTGCATATCGTGAACCGCAATCCGGCGCGCGCCGTAACGGTTGCGCAAGGGTTCGGCGAGCGCGTCAGTGCCCACGGGATCGAGGATGAGGCGCGTTTGATGAGTGCCGCGGATCTGCTCGTCAATACGCGCCCGGCACACGCGCCGGACGGCGAGGCCTTGCCGGTAACCGACCTTGCGGGCCTTGCCGATGCCGCCCTGGTGACAGACATCGTCTATGTGCCCGTCGAGACGCCTCTGCTGGCGGCGGCGCGGGCGCGTGGTTTGAGGACGGCCGATGGGCTGGGCATGCTCCTGCATCAGGCCGTGCCGGGTTTCGAGCGATGGTTCGGTGTGACGCCGCAGGTGGACGAGGCGCTTCGCAGCCTTGTCCTCAGCGATATCGAAAAGGGAGTTTGACGATGGATACGGCAGGGCAGGGCACAGCGACGACGCGGGACGAGGCGATGAGCCTGTTCACCGACTACGCGGAAGGGTTCGACGATTTCGACTGCGACGCCGTGGCCGCCTGCTTTGCCTTCCCCGCAACCTTGTGGCAGGGCGGACGCGGCAATACCTTTGCCGACGAAGACGAACTCCTGGAAAACATCGAGGCGCTGCTGGACATCTTCGAGCGTGAGGAAATCGTGCACACGCGCTTCGAAATCCTGGAGCTGACGGGCGGAGCCGAAAGCGCCAATGCCGTCGTTCATTGGCGTCAGGAGCGCGCCGACGGCGAGGTGGCGCTGGAATTCTCGTGCCGATATCTTCTGGTGCGGGACGGCCACGACCATGCCTTCCGCATCGCCAGCACCGTCACGGACTGACGGCGTGAAAATTCTTGGCCTGACCGGGTCCATCGGCATGGGCAAAAGCACGACGGCAGCCATGTTCGAGGCGCTGGGCGTGCCGGTGCACAGCTCCGACGCGGCCGTGCACGGCATCTATGCCGGACCCCAGGCGCCATTGGTGGACGAGGCCTTTCCAGGCACCCTGCGCGATGGCGTCATCGACCGCGCGGCGCTGTCCAGGGCGGTCGTGGGCAATCCGGATGCGCTGCGGCGGCTGGAGGCGATCGTCCATCCTTTGGTGCGCCGGGCGGAGGCCGACTTTCTGGAAACAGCGCGCCGCGACGGCCACCCGCTCGTTGTCCTCGACATTCCACTGCTGTTCGAAACGGGACGCGAGGCGGATATGGACGCGGTTCTTGTCGTGACCGCACCGGAGGCCGTCCAGCGCCAGCGGGTGCTGGCAAGGCCCGGAATGACGGCGCAGAAGCTGGACGCGATCCTGGCGCGGCAGATGCCCGATGCGGACAAGCGGGCAAGGGCGGATTTCGTGATCGATACCGCATCGGGCCTCGATGCGGCGAGGACAGCTGTGGAGGCGATCGTCCGGCACCTTGGATAATTCGTCGACCGGGGTTGAGGCGCGCGCGCCGATGGGCGAAGAGGGGACAGGCTGGAGTTTCGGGGGTTGTTCCATGCGCGAAATCGTCTTCGATACGGAAACGACCGGTCTCGATTTCGAGGCCGACCGGGTCATCGAGATCGGCGGCGTCGAGTTGTGGAACCATATTCCGACGGGCCGGGAGTTCCATTGCTTCATCCGGCCGGCGGGCCGGCGGGTCGATCCGGGGGCGTTCGACATCCACGGCATTTCCGACGATTTCCTGAAGGACAAACCCCTGTTCGAAGAGGTGGCGGACGATTTCGTCGCCTTCTTCAGCGATGCGATGCTGATCGCCCATAATGCCGCATTCGACGTGCGTTTCCTGAATGCCGAGTTGAAGCGGATCGGGCGAGCGGAAATCCCCCTGTCGTCGATCATCGATACGCTGCCCATGGCACGGCGCAAGTTTCCGATGGCGCCCGCGACGCTGGATGCCTTGTGCTCGCGTTTCCAGATCGATACTTCGCGCCGCGATAAGCATGGGGCGCTGGTGGACTCCGAGCTGCTGGCGCAGGTCTATATCGAACTGATCGGCGGCCGGCAGGCGGCACTGCTGCTGAACCCGGAAGAAGGGCGGTCCCAGGGCAACGACACGCCTGGCGACATCGTGCTGCAACCCACCCGGCAGCGGCCGGCCCCCCTGCCACCCCGGTTGGACGATGCGCAGCGCGCCCGCCATGCCGCTTTCGTCGCCACCCTCGGCGAGGAGGCTATCTGGCGCACCTATCTGCCCGTCGAGTAAACCCCGGAACATAGCCATGAAAAAGGGGCGCCACAGAATGGCGCCCCCGTAACGATGACTGCAATGAAACCGGTATCAGGAAGGCTGCACCTGCTGGCGGGCGCGCTCTTCGGCCATGCGCTGCTGGAACAGTGCAGCGAAGTCGATCGGGTCGACCATCAGCGGCGGGAAGCCGCCGTTCCGCGTGACGTCGGCGATGACCTGACGTGCGAAGGGGAACAGAAGGCGCGGGCACTCGATGAACAGGACCGGCAGGAGATGCTCCTGCGGGAAGTTCTGTACCCGGAAGATGCCGCCATACTGCAGCTCGACCAGGAACATCGCTTCGGCGCCTTCGCCGGCACGGGCGTTGAGCGTCAGCTTGACATCGTATTCGCCGTCGGAGCCGTTGACCGGCAGGGCCGAGACGTTGACGCCGATGTTGATGGCCGGCGGCTTTGACTGGCCACGGAGAACGCCGGGCGCATTCGGGCTCTCGAAGGAGAGATCCTTGATGTACTGCGTCAGCACGTTCAGGCTGGGGGCCGCGGCCGTAGCAGTCTGGCCATTGGCCATTTCGGTGTCGGACATCCAATTTCCTCGTGATATCGATGCGTCAGGCTGGTGTTGCGCTAGCATGCCGGGTCCGGGGAGACAAGCGAACCTAAGACCGGTCTGGCGGCAACGTACGGTTGCCGCCAGCCTGGCCGTCCGACCAGGGAGAATCCGGATCGCCGTCGCGGCGTGCGAAATCGTCCTCCGGCAGGTCGATTACCTCAGGGCCGACGCGGTGCGCGGTGCCGGTGGTGTAGGTGCGGTGGCCGGGACCGTAGGCGCGTACGGTGATGCGCGAACGCATGGCGTTCCAGATCATGTCGCGCACCGGCGGAATGAAGAGCAGCAGTCCGAAGAAGTCGGTGACGAAGCCCGGGATCATCAGGAGGATGGACCCCATGACGATCATCGCGCCATGCACGATCGGGCGCTCCGGAACGACGCCGGCGCGTGCTTCGGTCTGGGCGGCCTTCAGCGTGGAGAAGCCCTGCCTGCGAAACAGGACGATGCCGAGCAGGAACGAGATCACCACCAGGGCCAGGGTCCAGCCGATACCGATCTGGCTGCCGACGGCGATGAAGACGCCGATCTCGACCATCGGAAGAGCAAGAATTGCGATCAGGACGAGGAGTGCGGGCATGGGCAGGCGGTGTCTTTCCCGGTCGGATGCCGTCGAGGCAGATTGAATTTAGGGCACATAGGTATCGCGCGGCGTGATTTGAATGCCGGGCGCACCATGTCTATATGCGAGAAATAGCTTTTACACGGATTCAGGGGATGCGGAGAGCATGGGTTTCGGGACGATCTTTTTTATCGTGGTGACGGTGATCGTCCTCTACCAGTTGTGGACGGTGTTGGGCCGCCGCACCGGGAACGAGCGCCCGCCCTACGATCCCTACACGCGCAACGAGCAGAACGGGGCCGCAAACCCCGGCAATGTCGTAACCCTGCCCAGCCGCCGGATGCCCGATGCCGAGCCGGTCGCAAGCAGCTACGAGGCCATCGACAAGCTGGCGGAGCCCGGTACGACAACCAATACCGAACTGAGGCGAATCAAGGATGCCGATCCTTCTTTCGACGCGCCCACCTTCGTGGACGGGGCGAAGGTCGCTTATGAAATGATCGTGACCGCCTTTGCGGACGGCGACCGGAAGCTGCTGCGCAACCTCCTGTCCCCGGAAGTCTACCAGGGCTTCGACACGGCCATCACCGACCGCGAAAAGCGCGGCGAGCGCATGCAATCCTCGTTCGTCGGGATCGACGATGCCCGGGTCGTATCGGCCGAGTTGAAGGGCACCGAAGCCTACGTGACCCTGCGCATCGTCTCTCAGCTCATCTCGGCGGTGCTGAAGCCCGATGGCACGGTTGCGGATGGCGATCCCGAAACGGTGGTCGAGGTCCGGGACGTCTGGACCTTCGCCCGCGACACCCGCTCGCGCGATCCGAACTGGAAACTGGTCGAGACCGAATCCGAAGAAAGCTGAGGCTCTCTTGAGGCATGAAGCGACGCGGCGTCCTGACCGAGGAAGACAAGCGCCTGTGGTCGGCCGTCGCCCGCACGGCGCGCCCGCTGCCCGGACGGGATGTCCTGCCGGCACTGCCTGAAGACAGCGCTGCCGCCGCCGGCAAGGCCCCGTCAGAGGCGATGCGGCCGGCCATGGCCCTGCGGCCGGATCATGCGCCCGGCCAACCGCCGCGTTCCCAGATCGTGCAGGAGCGGATCGACCGGCCGGTGCGGCGCAAGCTGGGCCGCGGCCGGCTCGAGATCGACGCACGCATAGACCTTCACGGCAAGACCGAGGCAGTAGCGCATTATGCGCTGCTGGGTTTCCTTCGGTCAGCCCATGGCATGGGGCTGCGCCATGTCCTGGTGATTACCGGCCGGGGGTCCTCTTCCGGATCCACCGGCGCCTTGCGCCGCGCCTTCCCGCATTGGATCGCCACGGATGCGTTCCGCCGCCTCGTCTCCGGGTTCGACACCGCCGAACGGAGCCACGGCGGGGAGGGCGCCTTCTATGTCAGGCTGCGCAAGACATGACACCATTCGGCGAGAAGGTTCGCGCGCTTCGCCGCGAAAAGGGGGTCAGCCAGGGTCAGATGGCGGAGGCGCTCGGCGTGTCCGGGGCGTATCTTTCGGCGCTGGAGCATGGCCGGCGGGGCCGTCCGAGCTGGTATCTGCTGCAGCGGATGATCGGCTATCTGGGTGTGATCTGGGACGATGCGGAAGAGCTGGAGCGGCTGGCCGAATTGTCTCACCCACGGGTGACGGTGGAAACCGGCGGTCTTGCCCCCGAGGCGACCGTGCTTGCCAATCGCCTGGCGGAAACGATCGGATCTCTCAGCCAGGCGGATATCCGGCAGCTTCTGGATATTCTGGAGCAGGCTACGGGACGGATCGAGACGGGGCGGCGCACAAAATAACGCGCACCTGCCTTGCAATGGCCGTCGGTCGCCCCCAATATTTCAGTTGTGTTCAACGAAACGGAAGGAGGTGATCCAATGTCGAGTGGTTTGCAATTGCCGACAGGATCGGAAATGTGCGTCGACGGGAAGGGGCAGCCTTCTTTCTGACGATGGTTTTCGGCCAATCAGGCACGGCCTGACGGCAAGAGCTCGCAATCACGGGGCCGCTCCTTCGACGGGGCGGCCCTTTTTTCGTTCAGCTATACAGATCGCGGCGCGTGGGCGGCAGCTTGCTGGGCCCTTTGACCTTGCGAGAGGCCAGCGTCTGCTGGATCAACGCATCACCGCGCTCGAAGCTGATGGCGCATCCCACCAGATAGGCCAGCCAGAGCCGGGCGCGCGGTTCGCCGATCATGCCGATCGCGGCGTCGAATTTGTCGTGCAGGCGATTGGCCCACAACCTGAGCGTTCGGGCGTAATGCTCTCTCCAGCCTTCCACGTCATGCACCTCGAAGCGGAACGCCTCGAGCTTCTGGAGCGAGTGGCCGATGTAATCCAGCTCTCCGCCCGGAAAGATGAATTGCGTCAAAGCCTTGTACTCCGCCGACTTGCGATGGAACTGCCGCACCGTCTTCTTTGCGGGGCGCGTGATCGCATGGTGCAGGTAAAGCCCGCCCGGTTCGAGAAGGCGATGCACCGCCGCGAAATATTCGTCGTGATGGGCAAAGCCGACATGCTCGAACATTCCGATGGACGATATCTTGTCGAAGCTGCCGGACAGATCCTGAAACGGTTTCAGCTCGATCGTGATCCGGTCGGACAGCCCTGCCTCGGCGATCCGCTCGCGCGACAGGTCGAACTGGGCCTGGCTCAGCGTCACGCCATGGCCCACGACCCCGTAGTGGGAAACCGCATGGATCAGCAGGGCGCCCCAGCCGCTGCCGATATCGAGCATCCGCTCGCCGGGCTGCAGGCGCAGCTTGCGGCAGATCATGTCCAGCTTGTCGCGCTGCGCCTTGTCGATGTCGTCGTGCCAGCCATCGAAGTAGGCGCAGGAGTAGAGCATGCGCTGATCGAGGAACAGGCGATAGAAGTCGTTCGAGACATCGTAATGATACTGGATCGCCTGCCGGGTCGAACCGCTGGCGCCAGCGCCGTTCCCGACGGTCTGGTGAACGACCTTTCCCTGACGCCGTAGCCGCAGCAGCGCAGGCAGCGCGCGGGCCACCTGCCACTTGCCGATCTGCTTCAGGGCCTGCTTGGTCTTGACCCGGCTCTTGACCCCGGCGATGTCGAACAGGGTGCCGTCCTCGACATCGAAGGCCTTTTCCATCCACAGCTCGACAAGGGTCGTGATCGTCGGCCGAAAGGCGAGACGCGACAGAGCCACCGGATCATGAAGCACCACGACCGGTCCATCGACCGGACCGAGGCGCTCGCCCGTCCACAGGCGAACAGCTATCTGGGGCTGGAAGCTGTCATATCCCTGCCGGATCAACCGGGCGAGGGTCCGGGCATTCTCATCTTCGGCGCGAACAATCTCGTGTCTCACGTGAAACACTCCCCGCATGATAAGTCCGCCTGAGAATAGCACGGCATGGCAGCAGAGGAAGGGTCTGCCCCGATGATGATCACTTTTCGGTGTAGAGGATCGGTGTTTTCAGCCGGCGGGCGTCGCGAGTTTCATCAGGATAAGGCCTGAAACGATCAATGCGGCAGCCAGCAATCGCATCGGATTGGCGGCTTCGCCAAGGACGACGATGCCCACGATGAAAGCCCCGACAGCGCCGATGCCCGTCCAGATGACATAAGCGGTTCCGAGCGGAAGCGTGCGCATCGAGATCGACAGAAGGCTGAAGCTCGCGCCCATGAACAGGATGGTGATGATGCTCGGCACCAAACGCGTGAAGCCCGCAGACTGCTTCATCGAGAAGGCCCAGACGACCTCCAGAATGCCAGCGATAAGAAGATAGGCCCAAGCCATGACGACAACTCCGAGTAGCGCGGGTCGTCCCTACGGTGATGGCCTTATGGAAGGTCGTCCTTCGACATCCGTCATTTCAGGCGGTGTCCCAGGGCATGAAATGGGCCCTGGACGCCCTTGGATCAAGCGCGAATTCTCTAAAAATCCGAGGCGATGCCGTTCTTTTCCCAATCGCCGTAGCGGACCGGCTCCGGGCCGTTGCGTCCGTTGATCTCGACCGGCTTGTCGTCTGCCTTCGGCTCGGCGGCGCGCCGTTCTTGGGCTTCCAGAAGGGCCCGTTGCGCCGCCGCCGGCAGATCCTCGAACCGCCGTGCCGGCGCTGCGTTGTCCTGCGTCATGATCCTGCTCCATGGCGTGTTGCCGTTCGCCCCTGTATTGAAGGAGGCACGCGGCCTTACCAGATTGTACACGGGCCGTACGGCCTTGTATCGCTGGAGATATGGACGCTCATGAACAGGCTCAAGACTGCCATGCTGATCGCGGTGATGACCGCCCTTTTCATGGGGGTCGGTTTGTTGATCGGCGGCCGTGGCGGCATGATGATCGCACTTCTCATCGCCATTGCCATGAACTTCTTCGCGTACTGGAACGCCGACAAGATGGTCTTGCGCATGCACCACGCGCACGAGGTGGATGAGCGCACCGCACCGGATTACTACCGGCTGGTGAAGGGGTTGGCCGCCAATGCCGGCCTGCCGATGCCGCGCGTCTACATCATCGAAAACAGCCAGCCCAACGCTTTCGCGACAGGCCGCAACCCGCAGAATGCGGCAGTCGCCGCAACCACCGGCCTGCTGCAGCAGCTGACGCCCGAGGAGGTGGCCGGGGTCATGGCGCATGAGCTGGCTCATGTGGAGAACCGCGATACGCTGATCATGACCATCACGGCCACGCTGGCGGGCGCCATCTCGATGCTCGGCAATTTCGCGTTTTTCTTCGGTGGCAACCGCGAGAACAACAGCAATCCGCTGGGCATCATCGGCGTGCTCGCAGCGGTCATCGTCGCCCCGCTGGCTGCGATGATCGTCCAGATGGCGATCTCCCGCACGCGGGAATACTCGGCAGACCGGCGCGGTGCGGAAATCGCCGGCAACCCGATCTGGCTGGCATCGGCTCTGGCCAAGATCGCCTCCGCCGCCGGACGGACCGTCAATGTCGATGCCGAGCGCAACCCGGCGACCGCGCATATGTTCATCATCAATCCGCTGAATGGCCAGCGGATGGATAATCTCTTCTCGACACACCCCGATACCAACAACCGGATCGCGGCCCTTAAGGCGCAGGCCGCGGAAATGCAGCCGGCGGCAGGCGGCTCCGGCCAGTTCGCATCGACGGCGCAACAGGGCGGCTTCCTTGACGAGGGCCGGCGGCGCGGTCCATGGAGCGGCGGAAGCAATAGCGGTGGTGGACGACGAGGACCATGGGGTTGAAGAAAAGGCCGCGGAGCGGGCAGGAGCCCGCAGACGCGGAGATGGACGACAAGCCGGGCCTGGCCGCACGCCAGGTGGCTACGCGGCTGTTGTCGGCCGTGGTCGTGTCGCAGACATCGCTGGACGGCCTGACCGACCGCAAGAGCGGCCATCCGGCCTTCCGGCGTCTGGACGGCAGGGATCAATCCCTGGTTCGCGCCATCCTCGTGTCGGCGCTGCGGCGGCGCGGGACGCTGGACGCGATCCTGTCGCAGTGCCTCGAGCGTCCGCTGCCGGGGAATGCCGACGCCCTGCACAGCCTTCTCCATACGGCCATGGCGCAGATCTTGTTTCTGGACGTGCCGGATTCCGCTGCGGTGGATCTTGCCGTCTCGCAGACCCATGTCGACCCCCGCCTTCGCCGGTTTGCCGGTCTGGTCAACGCGATCCTGCGACGCGTTGCCCGCGAGAGGGACGACTTGATCGCCCGTCAGGCCGATCCGCTGGTCGATATGCCGAAATGGCTGCAAATGCGTCTTCTGCCGGCCTACGGCGCCGAGGCGCTGGCATCCATCGCCGCCGCCCATCGCGCCATCGCACCGGTTGATATCACCGTCCGCGATGGCGACGCAGCCCTGTGGGCAGAGCGCCTGGGCGGGCAATTGCTGCCCTTCGGTACCGTGCGCCTGGAGGCGGACCCGTCCCGCCCGGTGCAGGAAATGCCGGGGTTCGAAGAGGGAGCCTGGTGGGTGCAGGATGCCGCGGCAGCCATACCGGCCAGACTGTTCGGTTCCGTCTCCGGCGCCCGGATCGCCGATCTGTGCGCAGCGCCCGGCGGCAAGACCGCGCAACTGGCCGCGGCGGGAGCCGAGGTCACCGCGATGGATATATCCGCAAGCCGGCTGGCCCGCCTGGAAGAGAATTTCAAGCGGCTTCGTTTGCCGATACAGGCGGTGCAGGGCGATATTCGGCAGGCCGACATCGTTTCCGGCGGGGCGTTCGACGGCGTGCTCCTGGATGCACCCTGCTCCTCGACCGGCACGATCCGCCGCCACCCCGACGTCGCTTATACGAAGAGCGCCGAAGAAGTGGACAAGCTGGCGGCAGTGCAGGCCGACCTGCTGCGCCACGCGGCCCGGGCGGTCCGGCCCGGCGGCCTCCTCGTCTTTTCGAACTGCTCGCTCGATCCCGCCGAAGGGGAAGACGTCGTCGAGACATTCCTGGCCGAGCATGCCGAGTATCGCAGAAAGCCCATAGCGGCCGACGAGCTGCCGGGGCTAGAGGCTGCCATCTCGCCGGTGGGCGATGTCCGCACCACGCCGGCAATGGCGCCGGACGCCAATCCGGCTTTGGCCGGAATGGACGGATTCTACGCAGCGCGGCTTCTTCGTCAGCCGGCGACCGGCGGTTAAGAAGAATTTTACCTCGATTCACGAAAATGCCGCATGAGTGAATCATCGCGACGGCCGCCCGGCGAGGGCAGCCGCGCAGGGGAGCCCGGCGATCATGGCTGCGGAACTGGTTGACGACCCACGGTTAGCAGGTCTTGCGCTGAGAGAGGCGTGGCGCCGTGTGCGGCGCGTGGCGCGCGCGCCCTGGCTGTCCATTCTGCCGGGCATGGGCCCGGACCGCATCCTGGCGGTGCCGCGCGAATTTCGTCACGGCGACATGGCGACCGCCGAAACCATCTATGCCGGCGATTTCCATCTGGCGGGACATCGGGTGGAGATCACCGACACGTCGCCCTTCGAGCGGCGCGATGCCCCCCTGGCCTGGCAGGCCGAGCTTTATGGCTTCTCGTGGCTGCGCCACCTTTCGGAAATGCAGGACGCCCTGGCAGCGGAAAACGCGCGCGCCCTCGTCGACGATTTCATGGGCCTGCCCCGGCGGCGGCGGTCGCCCGTCAGCTCCGCACCCGAGGTGATGGCGCGCCGGGTGATTTCCTTCCTGACCCATTGCCCGATCGTCATGGCGCAGGGCAAGGACGAGTTCCGTGGACGGTTCCTGGACCTCATCGCGGCCGAAGCGCGCTATTTGCGGCGCATCGCGCCGGAGGTCACCGACGGCATGCCGCGCCTGATGGTGCGCATCGCGCTGGCCTATGCCGCGCTCTGCGTCCCGGCCCACGCCCATCAAATGAAGACCGCGGCGCAGAACGTCTCCGACGAGCTGGATCGCCAGATCTTTCCCGATGGCGGACATGTCTCGCGTAACCCCGAAACCATCGTCGAGATCCTGTCACTTCTTCTGCCGCTGCGGCAGTTGTTTTCGCAACGCCAGCAGCCGGTGCCGCGCAGCCTGCTTGCGGCGATCGACCGGATGCTGCCCGCATTGCGCTTCTTCCGGCATGCCGATGGCGCGCTCGCCTTGTTCAACGGGGCGACGTCCGGCAGCCAGGCACTGATGCTGGCGCTTCTGCGGTTCGACGAGACATTGGGCGAGCCGGTTTCCCACATGCGGCAGACCGGTTATCACCGGCTGGCGCAGGCCAACTGCACCTTGATCGCCGATACCGGCATCGCGCCCGAAGGCGCATTGTCGGTCGATGCCCATGCCGGTACGCTGGCCTTCGAGTTTTCCTCCGGCGCACGACGCCTGATCGTCAATTGCGGCGCGCCACCGAAGGCCGAGGCCGTCTGGCGGCGGCTGGCACGCAGCACGGCGGCCCATTCGACGCTGACGGTCGCCGACCATTCGTCGTCGCGCTTCGCGCGGTCGCGGCTGATCGACCGCTTCCTGGGAAGCCCGCTGGTATCGGGCCCCACCAAAGTGGTCGCCGAGCGGCAGGAAAAGGCCGACGGCCTGCATCTTTCCATGGCGCATGATGGATACCGCGCAAATTTCGGACTGGTTCACGAGCGGGATCTGTTCCTCTCGCGCGATGGCCGCTTGGTGGAGGGGTGGGACCGCCTGTTCCGCTCCAATCGCCCGGCCCGTGGCCGCGCCGGAAACGCGGTTGCCGAAACGCATGTCCGTTTCCATCTCCACCCGGATGTGGAAGCCGAGATCGCCGGCAGCGGCATTCGCCTGTTTGCCGGTGGCGAAGTCTGGTGGTTCTTTGCCGATGGCGCACCTGCGCTCGAGGAGTCGATCTTCTTTGCCGATCCACGCGGTGCCCGGCGCACACGCCAGATCGTCCTGACCTTCGGCGAAAACCAATCCGAGCTTCATTGGCGTCTCGAACGACGGATGTGATCGGGCAGAGGCAGCCGGACGGCGTGTGCGCCCTATATCCGGGGCGACCCTCCAAACACCGGGATATCGCCATGGCCGCTTCAGCAACTCGTCTTCCATTGGCCGCATTGGCCGCATGCCTGGCCCTCAGCGGTTGCGGCATGAGCCGCGCTGTAACGGTTGCGCCCCAGACGATGGACGATCTGGCGCGCCAGACCGAGCCGTTCCGTGCCGGCCGCGCGGCCGAATGACCTGCATTCGACACCACCGGACGATTTAACTCTTCGGCAAAATGCCCTATCACCCCGGCTCGAAGGCGGGCGCTGCCCGCATGTGAGCTATCCCGCGCGCCCTACCGGACAGAAAGCGCGCCGAGCCGGAGATGATGATGGCCATTGCTGCAAACACCTATCCTGCCCCGGACCGACTTCCGATCCGGCGCGCCCTTCTGTCCGTCTTCGACAAGACCGGCATCGAGGAGCTGGCGCGTTTCCTGGCCGGGCAGGGCGTCGAACTGTTGTCGACGGGCGGGACGGCGCGTGCGCTGACCGCGCTTGGCCTGACCGTCAAGGACGTGTCCGAGATCACGGGCTTTCCGGAAATCATGGACGGGCGTGTGAAGACGCTGCATCCGAGCGTGCATGGCGGCCTTCTGGGCATTCGCGCCGACCCCACCCATGCCGAGGCGATGCAGGCCCACGGCATCGGCGGCATCGATCTTCTGGTGGTCAACCTCTATCCGTTCGAGGAGACGGTCGCGTCCGGGGCGGATGCAGCCGCCATCGTCGAGAATATCGACATCGGCGGACCCGCGATGATCCGCGCCGGTGCGAAGAACCATCCCTATGTCACCGTCATGACCGATCCCGCCGACTATGCGGCGCTCATGGACACCATGGTGGCAGGCGGTGGGCAGACCGACCTGGAGCTTCGGCGCAAATTGGCCGGCAAGGCGTTCGCGCTGACGGCAGGTTACGACGCAGCCGTATCGAACTGGTTTGCGGCGGCAGGGCAGGATACGGCGCCGAAGCGGCGCAGCTTTGCCGGAACGCTGGCCAGCACCCTGCGCTACGGCGAAAACCCGCATCAGCACGCCAGCTTCTACCATACGTCCGAAATACGCGCCGGCGTCGCAACCGCGCGGCAGGTGCAGGGCAAGGAACTGTCCTACAACAATCTCAACGATACGGACGCCGCCTTCGAGCTGGTTGCCGAGTTCGATCCGGCACGGGCCGCCGCGGTCGCCATCATCAAGCATGCCAACCCCTGCGGCGTGGCCGAGGGCGAAACCCTGCTGGATGCGTATCGGCGTGCCTATGCCTGCGATACGGTGTCCGCCTTCGGCGGGATCGTCGCGCTCAACCGCCGTCTCGACGCCGCAACGGCCGGTGAGATCACCAAGATCTTCACCGAAGTCATCATCGCGCCGGGCGCCGACGATGAAGCGATGCAGATCATTGCGGCAAAGAAGAATTTGCGTCTGCTTCTGACCGAGGGCCTGCCCGATCCGCGCATGCCGGGTCTGATGGTCAAGTCGGTTGCCGGAGGCCTGCTGGTCCAGAGCCGCGACAACGGCAATGTCGACGATGTAACCTTGAAGGTGGTGACGCAGCGCCAGCCCACCGCCGAAGAGATGGCTGACCTGAAATTCGCCTTCCGCGTTGCCAAGCACGTGAAGTCGAATGCCATCGTCTACGCGAAGGACCTGGCAACGGTCGGCATCGGCGCCGGGCAGATGAGCCGCGTGGATTCGGCGCGGATCGCCGCGCGCAAGGCCGAGGACGCAGCCGAGGCAGCCGGCGGCCCCGTGTTGACCAGGGGCTCGGTTGTAGCGTCCGATGCGTTCTTCCCCTTTGCCGATGGTCTTCTGTCGGCTGTCGCGGCCGGCGCCACCGCCGTCATCCAGCCCGGCGGCTCGATGCGGGACGAGGACGTCATCAAGGCGGCGGACGAGAACGGCCTTGCCATGGTGTTCACCGGAATGCGTCACTTCCGCCACTGATTGC
This sequence comes from Aureimonas altamirensis, assembly GCF_001463885.1. Taxonomy (GTDB): domain Bacteria; phylum Pseudomonadota; class Alphaproteobacteria; order Rhizobiales; family Rhizobiaceae; genus Aureimonas; species Aureimonas altamirensis. Next base: position 146,308 of record NZ_BBWQ01000025.1, read on the forward strand.
GGGCAAGCGCGCATCATAAAAAAGGGGCGCGCCCCGGCATGGCGCGCCCCTTTCTTTTTGTCTGTCGATGGTCTCAGCCTGCAAGGTCCATCAGCAGGCCCGCCGCCAGCGTCAGCCGCGCAACCGAAGTCTCGCCGCTGCCCACGAGTTCGCTGATGCGATCCGCGATCCGGTCGATCTTCTCGCCCTCTTCGGCGGCCCAGGCGGCAACCGGGTCGTCGCTCTGGCCGAAGCGCGTCAGGACATCGGTGGTCAGTCTGCGACGCGCATTCGATATCTGGCTGCCGGCACGCTCCAGGGTCAGGGTCTCGAAATAGTCCTGCGGCCGGATGCCCATGATCGCCGTCTCCAGCCGGCCGATGCGCAGACGCTTCGTCATCTGGAAATAGGCGGACAGGACCGCATCGCCCGGCTTGCCCGTTTCACGTGAAACGCGGGCGGCGTCCGGGATCAGGCCGATCAGCGGCAGCAGCGCTACCTCGTGGGCCAGAGGCTCGGGGATTTCCTTGTCCAGCAGTGCCTGCAGGCGGGCCGCATACTTTTCCCGTGCGCGGTCACTGGCAAGCTCCAGCAGCTTCGGCTTCATGGTGGATTGCATGCGCTGCAAGGCCGCAACGGCAACCGAGGTTTCCGTTTCCGGAGGCATGTTGCGCACCAGCCATGCGGTCACGATCTGCAAGGTCAGCGTCACCATGCGATACAGGTCGTTCTGCACGGAACCGGGCAGCTTGTTGTCCTGTGCGTCGATCCGGGAGATCAGCGCAGCCATGTCGAGGCCGTCATAGGCGACGACGAAGGCGCGCGTCACCTGTGCGGACGTCGCCCCCGTCGCGTCGCTCATCGCCGTCGGGAAGCAGGGTCCGAGACGGTTGGCGAGCGCGTTGGCAAGATCGGTTGCGATGATCTCGCGGCGCAGCCTGTGGCTTTCGATGTCGCCGCGATGGCTGTCACGCATGGCAGGCGGGAAATAGGCGAACAGCCGTTCCTCCAGATACGGGTCGTCCGGCAGCGGGCTGGCGATGAGCTGGTCGAAGAGATCGATCTTCGCATAGGCAAGCAGGACGGCCAGTTCCGGCCGCGTCAGCCCACGGCCGGCTGCCTTGAAATCGGCCAGCTCGCGGTCGGTCGGCAGATATTCCACCGCCCTGTCCAACCGCTTCTCGCCTTCCAGGCGCGCCATCAGGCGGCCTTGCAGCGGCAGCCTGTCGGCCCCGGCGATCTGCTCCAGGGACAGAGCGAGCGTCTGCTCGTAATTGTTGGCCAGAACGAGGTCGGCCACATCCGGCGTCATGCGGGCCAGCAAGCTATTGCGGTCGGGCCGCGCCAGTCGCCCCTCCGCCATGGCGCTTTTCAGCGCGATCTTGATGTTCACCTCCACGTCGGAGGTGTTGACGCCGGCGGAATTGTCGATGGCGTCGGTATTGATGCGGCCGCCGCGCAAGGCGTATTCGATGCGGCCGCGCTGGGTAACGCCGAGATTGGCGCCTTCGCCCACGACGGCGGCCCGTACCTCGCGCCCCGTAACGCGCACGCTGTCATTGGCCTTGTCGCCGACATCCGCGGCGGTTTCCGCATCGGCGCGAATGTAGGTTCCGATGCCACCGAACCACAGAAGGTCCACCGGAGCCCTGAGGATGGCGGAGATAACCTCTGAGGGCGTACCGGTGCGCTTGTCCCAGCCGATGGCCTCAGCGGCCGCGTCGGACAGGGTTATGCGTTTCTCGCGCCGCGAGAAGACGCCGCCGCCGGCCGAGATCAGGCTTTGATCGTAATCGGCCCAGCTCGACCGCGCTTTCTGAAACAGCCGCTGGCGCTCGGCAAAGGATGCGGCGGCGTCCGGTGACGGATCGATGAAGATGTCGCGATGGTCGAAGGCGGCGATAAGGCGTGTGGCCGGCGAGAGCAGCATGCCGTTGCCGAACACGTCGCCCGACATGTCGCCGCAGCCCGCCGCCGTGAAGGGCGTTGTCTGGATATCGTGATCCATCTCGCGGAAATGGCGTTTCACCGCCTCCCACGCGCCGCGCGCCGTGATGCCCATTGCCTTGTGGTCGTAGCCGGCCGACCCGCCGGAGGCGAAGGCGTCGTCCAGCCAGAAGCCGTCGGCCATGGCGATGGCGTTCGCCGTATCGGAGAATGTCGCCGTGCCCTTGTCGGCGGCCACGACGAAATAGGGGTCCTGGGCATCGTGGCGAACAAGGTTCGCCGGGGTGACGGTACCTTCGGGCGTGACGGTATCGGTGACCGACAACAGCGAAGCGATGAACACCACATAGGCCGACCGGCCGGCCTCGAACCAGGCTTCGCGCTGGGCGGGATCGGGCAGCCTCTTGGGGTAGAACCCGCCTTTCGCCCCGACAGGCACGATCACAGCATTCTTGACCTGCTGCGCCTTCACCAGCCCCAGAACCTCGGTGCGGTAGTCCTGGCTGCGATCCGACCAGCGCAGGCCGCCACGTGCCACCTTGCCAAAGCGCAGATGGACGCCTTCGACCCGCGCGTCGAACACGAAGATTTCGGCAAAGGGAACGGGTTGCGGCAACCCTTCGATGCGGTGCGGATCGAACTTGAAGGCCAAAGCCGGCTCGACATGGCCGGGTACCGAGTCGGGGGCGGCCGAGACGTCCGTAACGCTGAAATAGTTGGTCCGAAGCGTCGCCAGCACGATGGTGACGAAGCGTTGCAGCACGCGGTCGTCTTCGAGCGCATCGACCTTGTCGAGGGCGGCGCGCAGATCGGCAAGGATCGCGCCGCATCCGCGCTGGCTGGCGGCCTTGGCAAGAAGGTCGGCCTCCGGCTCGGCGCTGTCGGGCACGCGCGGCAGCGTTGGATCGAAGGAGCGGGCGAAGAGATCGAACAGTAGCGCGGCGATCCTTGGATAGCGCACCAGCGTATCGGCGATGAATTCCTGCGAGAAGGGCAGGCCGGTCTGCCGCATGTAGCGGGCATAGGCTCGCAGGACGTTGGCTTGTCGCCATTCCAGCCCGGCTTCTAGAACCAGCCGGTTGAAGCCGTCATTTTCGATGCGGCTGTCGGAAACCGCCTGGAACAGCGCCTCCAGCGACAGGCCGCCATCGATCAGCTCGATCGTGCCGCCATTGCGGCGGGTGAGGTCCATATCGTGGATATGCACCAGAAGCCCGTCCGGCCGGTGCACGGTGAAGCTGCGCTCGGACAGGGCCGAGAGGCCCATGTTCTCAAGCACGGGCACGCGCGTGGACAAGGGCAGCGTGTCGCCGAGCGTATAGAGCTTGAGCCGGACGATGTGGTCGGCATCGCCGTCCAGACGGTAGAAGTCGATTGTGAAGGGCGATGCCTCGGACAATGCGGCAATGCGTGTGAGGTCGCGCGCGGCATCTTCCGCCGATGTCACCTCGCGGTACCCGTCCGGCAGTGCCGTCAGCAGCGTCCGGTAGTCGCCCGCCCGGCCGGTACTGGCCAGCGCCGTCTCGACATCAGCGGCCCAATCGCGGGAGAGCTGGGCGATCTGGGCTTCCAAGGCCTCGACATCGGGGCGCGGGATGACGCCTTCCCGGCCTGAGCGGCCGATGATGAAGTGTACCGATGTCAGCGGACCATCCGAAATCGAAGGATAGAAGGCCGAGACATGGCCCTCATAGACCTGTGCCAGCAACTGCCCAACCGCTTCGCGCAGGCGGGTATCGTATCGCTGGCGCGGCAGGAAGACGATGGCCGAGACGAACCGGTCGAACGGGTCGATGCGCGGCAGCAGACGGACGCGCGGGCGCTCGCCCAACTCCATCATGATGCCGACGAAGTTTTCCAGCGTGTCCACGTCGATCTGGAAGAGTTCGTCGCGCGGATAGGTCTCCAATATGTTCAGGAGCGCCTTGGCCGAATGCGAATGCGGGCGGAAGTCGAAGCGCCTGATGACACGCTCGGCCTTCTGCCGGATGAAGGGTATGGTTCGGATCGACTGCGTGTAGGCGCTTGACGTGAACAGACCCACGATCCGCATTTCGCCGACGATGCGGCCGTCCCGGTCGAACTCCTTGACCCCGACATAATCCATGTAAACGCGGCGGTGGACCAGCGATCGCGTATTGGCCTTGGCAACCAGAAGCGGGTTCGCTTCATCCAGAAAGGCGTGCATTTCCGGGCTCGTCACCTGGGCCGTACGCTCTTTGCGCAGAACCCGTACGTCCCGATCCCGCAGAATGCCCAGTTCCGAGCCTTCGACGCGGGACATGGTTTCACCCTCCGCATCGCGGTGGTAGGTGAATTCCCGAATGCCGAAGAAGCTGAAATTGTTGTCGAGCAGCCACTCGAGCAGCCTGACGGCCTCCTCGGCGGTCGCCTTGTCTTCGTGGTTGTCGATCTGGTCTGCCCGCGCCTGCAGTTCCACCGCCGCATGGCGCACGCGGGCCAGCATCGCATCGAAGTCGCTGTTGACGACGAGAACCTGGTTCAGGATCGCTTCGAGCCGGTCCTTGAGCCCGGTGATGGATGCAGCTTCCAGCGGTATTTCCAGCGCGAACTGGATCAGGCTGACGCGGGAATCCTGGTCGCTTGCCGCTTCTGGTCGCGACGCCTCGAACGAAATGATCCGGCCCTCGCCATTGCGATGAATGTCCAGGATCGGATGCGAGATGTAGTGGATGGCCGGGACCGAATCCGCCACCTCGGCGACGGCACTGTCGAAGAGGAACGGCCGGTCGTCGTTGACGAGTGTGATCAGGAGCAGCTTGCGCCCATCGAGAACGAACTCGTCCGGCTGTTCGGTGACCACCAGCGGCCTGCCCGAGCGATGCGCGTCGAGCGCGGCGAAGGCCCGTTCCGCGGAGATGGCGAGGGCCTTGGCCGAAAAGGCACCGAGATCCTCTGCGGGTGGACGCGAAAGCAGCATCGGAACCAGCCGCCTTGCGGGCCCCTCCGGAGTCTCTCTCAGGACATCCTCGATTATCCGGGCCTTCTGGGAAGTGATCATAGGTCGTTTCCGGTCATTCGTATTATTGTTTCCTCAAGCGAATTCCCATGAACGTTATGGGAATCAGCTCTTTGGGGCGGCACATACGGCGCGCGCCGGCTAAAGTCCACCGGACTGCAAGGCCATTGCCCTCGGCGGGGTTTTCGGTCAGGCTCGCGCGCATGGAGAAACAGCATCCGGAAGACGAGCGCCGGCGCCAGTCCGACGCTATCCTGACCCGTGTCCGGCAGGAGACCGAGCCCCAGGCCGGAGCCGGCATCGAGCGCATCGTGCTCGACGCGCGACGGCATTTCGGCGCGGGCGACGCGGACCAGTCCGACAGGATGGAAGTGCTGGGAACGCGGATCGGCCGGCTGGCCGGTCTGGCATTCTTCCTGTTTCTCGCCGGGTCCCTCATCGTCACCTATCTCATCCCGTGACACGTCCATATGGCGCTCCGTTCGAATCCCGAAAGCTCCGGAACCGATAAAGCTGCGGTCATCGCCGTCTCCAGCCATGTCGTCCGCGGCACCGTCGGCAACCGCGCAATGGTGTTCGCGCTCGAATCGCTCGGGCATCCGGTATGGTCCGTTCCGACCGTGACATTGCCATGGCACCCGGGACACGGCCCTGCGACGCGGCTGGTGCCCGGGCCGGAGCAATTCTCGGCTTTCATCGAGGATCTGTGCAACTCGCCCAAGCTCGGCGAAATCGGCGCCGTGGTCACGGGCTACTTCGGCGCACCGGGCCAGGTCGAGGATATGGCGCGGCTGGTGCAGGCAGTGAAGGCACAAAGCCCGGACGCGCTTTTCGTCTGCGATCCAGTGCTGGGTGATGGCGGGCAAAGCGGGGGTGGCCGCCTCTATCAACCGGCAGAAACGCTGGCGGCGATCCGCGAACTGCTTATTCCACTCGCCGATGTCGCGACACCCAACCGCTTCGAACTTCAATTCCTGACGGGGCTTGAGCTGAATACGAACCAGCACCTGATCGAGGCAGCAGCCACATTGGGGCCGCGTCTGGTGTTGGTTACCTCCGCTTTCGCGCTCCTGCGCGGGGGGATCGCCAACCTCCTCGTGGACGGGTTCTCTGCAACGCTGGCCGAGCATCGCCATATCGAGGGGGCGCCCAGCGGTACGGGTGACCTGACGTCGGCCGTCTTCCTTGCCCGGCTGCTTGGCGGTGCATCCCCTGAAAAGGCGCTGCAGTCCACCACGGCGGCGGTGTACGAGATCCTCGCCCGGACGACGAAGCGGGGCGCCGACGAGTTGACCCTGGAAACCGACGCCGATGCGCTGCGCTCGCCGCTTGCGATGGTGCAGATGCGGCGTCTGGCAGGGGCGGGGGGTCGCCGCGCCTGAAAGCGGACGGTTGTGTTTGCGCCCGAAAAGCAGGTAGACGAAGCCGGACGCCATGCAGGGAGCAGCACCTTTCATGTCACTTCTGCCCGAACACCTCCTGAACGGCTACCGCCAGTTCATTGAAGGCCGTTATCTCCAGGAAACGCAGCGCTATCGCTCTTTGGCGAGGGACGGTCAGGCGCCCGAAACCATGGTCATCGCCTGCTGCGACTCGCGCGCGGCGCCCGAAACCATCTTCGGATCGGCGCCCGGCGAACTGTTCGTGGTGCGTAACGTCGCCAACCTCGTGCCGCCCTATACGCCAACCGGAGAGTTCCATGGCACTTCGGCCGCACTTGAGTTTGCCGTGCAGGCCCTGAAGGTGAAGCATATCGTCGTCATGGGCCATGGCCGCTGCGGCGGCATCAACGCGGCGCTCCATCCCGATACCGAGCCGTTGTCGCCCGGTGACTTCATCGGCAAGTGGATGAGCCTCATCGAACCGCTGGCGCAAAGCGTGGCCGGCAACGATATGCTGACCCACAGCGAGAAGCAGACCGCGCTGGAACGCGTCTCCATCCGGATGTCGCTGGCCAATCTGCGCACCTTCCCATGCGTTTCCATTCTGGAAGGCAAGGGGCGCCTGTCGCTGCACGGCGCGTGGTTCGATATTTCCACCGGGGAACTCTGGGCGATGGACGCCCAGACCGGCGATTTCCATCGGCCACTGGTGGATGTCGACCCTGAACCGGTCGCGGCCGAACAGCCCTGAGTGTATCTTTTGTGGCGGCAGGGCAACAAAATGCGGCTCGTCGATTCGGGTTTGGGGTGTCCGCCCCTTGCGAAGCCCGCGAAAAAATTATCTTGAAGGGTCGACGCAAGGGTTACGTCCCGGTCAGGCCAAGGTCTGGTCGGGCGGACGCGATAGAGAGGGATCGGCGTATGACGCAATGGATCAAGATGGGTGCGGCTACTCTGGCTCTGGCGATGCTCGCCGGCTGCACGCAGACGGCCGGGCCTTCGCTCGGCGGCGGTGGCTATGGCCAGCCGGCCCCGTTGACGCCCGCGCCTACCGGACAGGTCTATTCCAACCAGCTCCCGCCGCCCCCCGCGCCACCGGCGCCGGCAGCCGGCACGCTGCCGACCGACGCTTCGGCCACGCCGGGCGCAGCGCCTGCGCAGTCGGCCTCAACCGCGCCCGTGACGCGGGAAGGCCTGGTCGGCGCCTGGCGCGTTTCGGCCGGCGGCGGCAATTGCCAGATCTTCATGGCGCTGACGCAGTGGACGGGCGGTTACCGCGCCGCATCCCGCGGCTGCCCCGGCCAGGTGGCCGACATTTCCGCATGGGACGTGTCCGGCAGCCAGGTCGTGCTGAAGGACAACCAGGGCGGCACCGTCGCGACGCTCAACAATACGGGTGGCACGCGCTTCGAGGGCAGCACCTCCAGCGGAACGCAGATCAGCCTTTACCGCTGACGCGAACCCGCAGGGCGTCGCCGTGCGCGACGCCCGCATGAGCCGCGAGGGCAGATGCCGCAGAACGTCGGATACGGGGTACCGGGCAGCGAGCGCGGTCCGGTCAGGGCCGAGCTCGAGCGCCGGATCCGCGACGCGACGATCGCGCCGGACGACATCCAGCGCCGCCTTGCCGACAGGCTCGACGTGCTCGCCCGCGCGATCAAGAGCCGCTCGCTTTCTTCCAAAAAGAGCGCGCTCGGCTGGCTCTTCGGGCGCAGCCGCCCGGAGCCGGTCAAGGGTCTGTACATTTACGGGCAGGTCGGTCGTGGCAAGTCCATGATGATGGACATGTTCTACGACACCGTGTCCGGCACGCCGAAACGCCGCGTGCACTTCCACGCCTTCATGTCCGACGTGCAGGACCGCATCAAGGCGCACCGGCAATCCGTCAAGGACGGCAGGGCGAAGGGCGACGATCCGATCCCGCCGGTGGCGGAGGCGATTGCCCGCGAAGCGCAGCTCCTGTGCTTCGACGAGTTCACGGTAACCGACATCGCCGATGCGATGATTCTGGCCCGGCTGTTTACGGCACTCTTCGACGCCGGCGTCATCCTTGTGGCGACATCCAACGTCGCTCCGGACGATCTGTATCGGGATGGGCTCAATCGCAGCCTGTTCCTTCCCTTCATCGACATCCTGAAACGCAATGCCGACCTGTTCGAGCTGGATGCGCCGCAGGATTACCGCATGACCAAGCTGGGCGGGGACGAGCTTTACGTCACGCCGCTCGGGCCCGAGGCTGACAAGGCCGTCGATGCCATCTGGACACGCATCCTTGCCGGTACGCCGGAACGCGCAACTTCGCTGTCCGTGACCGGGCGGACGATCGAGGTGCCCCGGTCGGGCAACCGGGCGGCGCGCTTTTCCTTTGCCGATCTCATGGAACGCCCTCTCGGTCCGCGTGATTATCTGGAGATGGCAAAGAGCTTCGATACGATCATCATCGAAGACGTGCCGCGTCTGACGCGGTCCGAGCGCAACGAGGCCAAGCGGTTCATCATCCTGGTGGACGCCTTCTACGATGCCGGCAAGGATGTCGTATTATCGGCGGCCGTCCCGGCGGAAGACCTTTACGAGGCGAAAGGCGGAACGGAAGCCTTCGAATTTGCGCGGACCGTATCTCGCCTGACCGAGATGCGTTCGGAAGATTATCGTGAGCATGCCGGCGATGCAGCCAGGCGCAGAATGGCGCCCTGACGCGTCCCGCAGCGCAAAAAACTTTCCAAAGGGGTATCCGGCGCCAGCGCATTCCCTGCGCACGGGAAATCGAGTTACGTTTACGTAACCCCCACATCTTCTAAACGGTTGAATGCATTGAGTTCAGGGGTTCAGAGATTGTGTTTGCCGTCGCATACGTCTATTGCGTCCGGCACACGGGCGGTATTGGGCCCGCTGCATCACCGGCAGGGACAAGGGAAACATGGCACGTTCTAAGATCGCTCTTATCGGCTCCGGCATGATCGGTGGCACGCTGGCTCACCTGGCCGGCCTCAAGGAACTGGGCGACATCGTCCTCTTCGACATCGCCGAAGGGACCCCGCAGGGCAAGGCCCTCGATATCGCGGAATCGTCCCCGGTCGAGGGTTTCGATGCCCGCCTGTCCGGCGCCAACGACTACGCTGCCATCGAGGGTGCGGATGTCTGCATCGTGACGGCCGGCGTGGCCCGCAAGCCCGGCATGAGCCGTGACGACCTCCTTGGCATCAACCTGAAGGTCATGGAGCAGGTCGGCGCGGGCATCGCCAAATATGCGCCGAACGCCTTCGTCATCTGCATCACCAACCCGCTCGACGCCATGGTGTGGGCGTTGCAGAAGTTCTCGGGCCAGCCCAAGGCGAAGGTCGTCGGGATGGCCGGCGTGCTCGATTCGGCGCGCTTCCGCCACTTCCTGGCCGAAGAGTTCAAGGTTTCGGTGGAAGACGTCACCGCTTTCGTGCTGGGCGGCCATGGCGACACGATGGTGCCGCTGACGCGTTACTCCACCGTTGCCGGCATTCCGCTGACGGACCTCGTCAAGATGGGCTGGCTGACGGCCGAGCGCCTGGAAGAGATCGTCCAGCGTACGCGTGACGGCGGCGCCGAGATCGTCGGTCTGCTCAAGACCGGCTCGGCCTATTATGCGCCGGCGGCATCGGCCATCGTGATGGCCGAGAGCTACCTGAAGGACAAGAAGCGCGTGCTGCCGGCGGCTGCGGCCCTGAAGGGCGAGTACGGCCAGAACGATCTGTATGTCGGTGTGCCTGTCGTCATCGGCGCCGAAGGCGTGGAGCGGATCATCGAGATCGAGTTGAACGGCGACGAAAAGACCGCCTTCGAAAAATCGGTCGGCTCCGTGAAGGGCCTGATGGAAGCCTGCCAGGGCATCGCGCCGAACCTCAAGTAAAGACCTTGCCGCCGCCCGGACCGGGCGGCGGTTTTTCCATTCGTTGCGCCGCCAGGCGAAACACGAGGACCATCTTCAATGAACATCCACGAATATCAGGCCAAGCAGGTTCTCAAGGGCTTCGGCGCGCCCGTTGCCGAGGGCGTGGTCATAACGGAAGCCTCGCAGGCCGAGGCAGCGACCCGTCAGCTGCCGGGCCCCCTCTATGTCGTGAAAAGCCAGATCCACGCAGGCGGACGCGGCAAGGGCAAGTTCAAGGAACTCGGCGCCGAGGCCAAGGGCGGCGTGCGGCTGGCCAAGTCCGTCGAGGACGTCGTCGCCAATGTCGGCGAAATGCTCGGCAATACGCTGGTGACGGCGCAGACGGGCGACGCCGGCAAGCAGGTCAACCGCCTCTACATCGAAGACGGCGCCGACATCGACCGCGAACTCTATCTCTCGCTGCTCGTCGACCGTTCGGTCGGCCGGGTCGCCTTCGTCGTCTCGACGGAAGGTGGCATGGACATCGAGGCGGTGGCGCACGACACCCCCGAAAAGATCATCACCGTCGCCATCGACCCGGCAACGGGCGTGACGGCCGAGGATGCCGCCCGCATCAGCGATGCCTATGGCCTGGAAGGCGCCGCGCGTACCGACGGCGAGACGCTGTTCCCGGCGCTGTACAAGGCCTTCGTCGAGAAGGACATGTCCCTTCTGGAGGTGAACCCGCTGATCGTCATGACCGACGGGCACCTGCGCGTCCTCGACGCGAAGGTGTCCTTCGACGGCAACGCGCTGTTCCGTCATGAGGACATCCGCGAGCTGCGCGACACGACCGAGGAAGACGCCAAGGAAATCGAGGCGTCCAAGTACGACCTCGCCTATGTCGCCCTCGATGGCGATATCGGCTGCATGGTCAACGGCGCCGGCCTGGCCATGGCCACGATGGACATCATCAAGCTGTACGGCAAGGAGCCGGCCAACTTCCTCGATGTCGGCGGCGGCGCGAGCAAGGAGAAGGTCACGGCGGCCTTCAAGATTATCACCGCCGATCCCAACGTGAAGGGCATCCTCGTCAACATCTTCGGCGGCATCATGCGGTGCGACATCATCGCCGAAGGCGTGGTCGCGGCCGTCAAGGAGGTGGGGCTGCAGGTTCCGCTCGTCGTGCGGCTCGAAGGCACCAATGTCGAGCTGGGCAAGAAGATCCTGAACGAATCGGGCCTTGCCATCACCGCAGCAGACGATCTGGACGACGCCGCCCAGAAGATCGTCGCGGCTGTCGCCTGAACCAGCCCATCGACCCCTCCGGAGTTCGAAAGAAACACGATGTCCATTCTCGTCAACAAGAACACCAAGGTCCTGGTTCAGGGCCTTACCGGCAAGACCGGCACCTTCCATACGGAACAGGCGCTTGCCTATTACGGCACCCAGATGGTCGCCGGCATCCATCCCAAGAAGGGCGGGGAAACCTGGCACGGCTCGAAGGGCGAGGAACTGCCCATCTTCGCCAGTGTCGCCGAGGCGCGCGAGCGCACCGGCGCCGATGCCTCCGTCATCTATGTGCCGCCGGCCGGCGCGGCCGAGGCGATCATCGAGGCGATCGAGGCTGAGGTTCCCTTCATCGTCTGCATCACCGAGGGCATTCCCGTTCTCGACATGGTGCGCGTGAAGGCGCGCCTGGAAAAGTCCAAGTCGCGGCTGCTCGGCCCCAACTGCCCGGGCGTCCTGACGCCCGAGGAATGCAAGATCGGCATCATGCCGGGCTCCATCTTCCGCAAGGGCAATGTCGGCATCGTCTCGCGCTCCGGCACGCTGACCTACGAGGCCGTTTTCCAGACCTCCAATGAGGGCCTTGGGCAGACGACGGCGGTGGGCATCGGCGGCGATCCGGTCAAGGGCACCGAGTTCATCGACGTTCTGGAGATGTTCCTGGCCGACGAGGCGACCCATTCGATCATCATGATCGGCGAGATCGGCGGCTCTGCCGAAGAAGACGCCGCCCAGTTCCTGGCCGACGAGGCCAAGAAGGGTCGCAAGAAGCCGATGGTCGGGTTCATCGCCGGCCGCACGGCGCCCAAGGGCCGCACCATGGGCCATGCCGGCGCGGTGGTTTCCGGCGGCAAGGGCGACGCCGAATCCAAGATCGCGGCCATGGAGGCAGCAGGCATCCGCGTGTCGCCTTCTCCGGCCCGCCTCGGCAAGACGCTTGTCGAAGTGTTGAAGGGCTGAAACGGCACGCCCCTCAAAATCGCCGGCCGAAGACCTATCTTCGGCCGGAATGTTCAGCATAACCGGCGTGGCGGCGGCTACGCCGGCGTCAGCGTGAAAAGAGGGCCATGACGGCCCTTCAGCGCAATACAATCTGGGAGACGGCGCACCAGGCATGCGCCGCGAAGACGAGATGGCACGCAATCCGGCGAACGAAACCTTCGCGCTTACCTCCTTCCTGTATGGCGGCAATGCCGACTATATCGAGGAGCTGTACGCCGCTTACGAAGAAAACCCCGCCTCGGTGGACGAGGAATGGCGCGCTTTCTTCGGCGAGCTGAAGGACGACAAGGCGACGGTTCGCAAGAATGCGGAAGGCGCCTCGTGGGCACGGCGCAACTGGCCGATCGCGGCGAACGGCGATCTGGTTTCGGCGCTGGACGGCGATTGGGGCCAGGCCGAAATCCGCGTCGAGAAGAAGGTCCGCGAAAAGGCCAAGGCCGACGGCGTCGAGCTTTCCGACGGGCAGGTCAGCCAGGCAACGCGCGATTCGGTGCGCGCGCTGATGCTCATCCGCGCGTTCCGCGTCCGTGGCCATCTGCACGCCAAGCTGGACCCGCTGGGTTTGGCCCAGCCCGAAGACGATTACAACGAACTGTCGCCGGAGGCCTACGGCTTCACCGCTGCCGACATGGATCGCAAGATCTACATCGACAACGTGCTCGGCCTCGAATTCGCGACCGTGCGCGAGATCGTCGATATCCTGTCGCGCACCTATTGCTCCACGATCGGCATCGAGTTCATGCACATCTCCAACCCAGCCGAGAAGGCCTGGTTGCAGGAGCGCATCGAAGGGCCGGACAAGGGCGTTGAGTTTACCCGCGAGGGCAAGCGCGCCATCCTCAACAAGCTCATCGAATCCGAAGGGTTCGAGAAGTTCCTGGACGTCAAGTTCAAGGGCACCAAGCGTTTCGGTCTGGATGGCGGCGAATCGCTGATCCCCGCGCTGGAGCAGATCATCAAGCGCGGCGGCCAGCTCGGCCTCAAGGAGATCGTGCTGGGCATGGCGCACCGCGGCCGCCTCAACGTGCTGTCCCAGGTCATGGCAAAGCCGCACCGCGCCATCTTCCACGAGTTCAAGGGCGGCTCCTACGCCCCGGACGACGTGGAAGGCTCCGGCGACGTGAAGTATCACCTCGGCGCGTCCTCGGACCGCGAGTTCGACAGCAACAAGGTTCACCTGTCGCTGACGGCCAACCCGTCGCATCTGGAAATCGTCAATCCCGTGGTGCTGGGCAAGGCGCGCGCCAAGCAGGACCAGCTCGGTGGCGGCCGTACCCGCACCGAGGTGGTGCCGCCCGAGGTGCGCAACCAGGTTCTGCCGCTGCTGATCCACGGCGATGCGGCCTTTGCGGGGCAGGGCGTGGTCGCCGAATGCTTCGGCTTGTCGGGCCTGAAGGGGCACCGCGTCGGCGGCTCGATCCACGTGATCATCAACAACCAGATCGGCTTCACGACCAATCCCCGCTTTTCGCGGTCTTCGCCCTACCCGTCGGATGTGGCGAAGATCGTCGAGGCGCCGATCTTCCACGTCAATGGCGACGATCCGGAGGCGGTCGTCTATGCCGCCAAGGTGGCGACCGAATTCCGCATGACCTTCCACAAGCCGGTGGTCATCGACATGTTCTGCTATCGCCGCTTCGGCCACAACGAGGGCGACGAGCCGGGCTTCACCCAGCCGATCATGTACCGCCAGATCCGCAATCATCAGACGACGCTGGAGATCTACTCCCGCAAGCTGATCGATGAGGGCGTCATCTCGCAGGAGGAAGTCGACGCACGCAAGGCCGAGTGGCGCGCCCAGCTCGATTCCGAGTTCGACGCCGGGCAGAGCTACAAGCCCAACAAGGCCGACTGGCTCGACGGCGCGTGGGCAGGCTTGCGCCGCGCCGAAAGCAACGACGAGCCGCGCAGCGGCACGACCGGACTGCCCGTCAAGACGCTCAAGGAGATCGGCAAGCGCCTGACCGAGGTGCCGTCGGATTTCCAGGTTCACCGCACCATCCAGCGCTTCCTGGACAACCGCGCCAAATCCATCGAGACGGGCGAGGGTATCGACTGGGCCACGGGCGAGGCGCTGGCCTTCGGCAGCCTCGTCGCCGAAGGGCATCCGGTCCGCCTGTCCGGGCAGGACTCCGAGCGCGGCACGTTCAGCCAGCGTCATTCGGTGCTGTACGATCAGGACAGCGAAAACCGCTATATCCCGCTGCAGAACATCGCCAAGGGCCAGGCGGTGTACGAGGTCATCAACTCGATGCTCTCGGAAGAGGCGGTCCTTGGCTTCGAGTACGGCTACTCGCTGGCCGAGCCGAATGCGCTGACGCTGTGGGAAGCCCAGTTCGGCGACTTCGTCAACGGCGCACAGGTGGTGATCGACCAGTTCATCTCGTCCGGCGAGGCCAAGTGGCTGCGCATGTCCGGTCTGGTCATGCTGCTTCCGCACGGCTACGAGGGCCAGGGGCCGGAGCATTCGTCGGCTAGGCTGGAGCGCTTCCTGCAGCAATGCGCGCAGGACAACATGCAGGTGGCCAACGTCACCACGCCGGCCAACTACTTCCATATCCTGCGTCGGCAGATGAAGCGCGATTTCCGCAAGCCGCTGATCCTGATGACGCCCAAGTCCCTGCTGCGTCACAAGCGGGCGGTCTCGTCGCTGGCCGATTTCTCGGGCGAGGCGAGTTTCCACCGCCTGCTGCACGACGATGCGCAGCGCGGCATCGGCGATATCTCGCTGGTCAAGGATTCCAAGATCCGCCGGGTCGTTCTGTGCTCCGGCAAGGTCTATTACGACCTTCTCGAAGAACGCGAGAAGCGCGGCATCGACGACATCTATCTGTTGCGCGTCGAGCAGCTCTATCCGTTCCCGGCCAAGGCCCTGATCAACGAATTGTCGCGCTTCAAGCAGGCCGAGATCGTGTGGTGCCAGGAAGAGCCCAAGAACATGGGTGCCTGGAGCTTCATCGACCCCTATCTGGAATGGGTTCTCGACAGGATCGGCACCGACAAGCGCCGCGCACGCTACACCGGCCGGCAGGCCGCGGCGTCGCCGGCGGCGGGCACCATGTCCAAGCATATGGAGCAACTCGGGGCCTTCCTCGAGGATGCACTCGGTAACGGCGATCCGGCCGGCCGCAACTGAACAGATCAAGTCAATCCGGAAGAGAAGACGAAACGTCCATGAGCACCGAAATCAAAGTTCCGACCCTTGGCGAAAGCGTCACGGAAGCCACGATCGGCCAGTGGTTCAAGAAGGCGGGCGACCGGGTTGAGCAGGACGAGACCATCGCCGAGCTCGAAACCGACAAGGTCACCGTCGAAGTGCCGGCTCCGTCGGCCGGCGTCCTGCAGGAGATCGTCGTTCAGGAAGGCGAGACCGTTGCAGTGGGCGCGCTGATCGGCGTCATCGGTGAAGGCGACGGTGCGGGCGCCGCCGCGCCGGCCAAGGCCTCCGGCAAGCCGGCCGAAACCATCGAGAAGGCACCCAAGGAAGGCGCCGAAGACGGCTCCGACACCACGCTGCCGAACCCCAGCCATGGCGATGCCATGCCTGCCGCTCCGTCGGCGCAGAAGATGATGGCCGACAAGGGCATCGCGGCTGCCGACGTCCAGGGCTCCGGCAAGCGCGGCCAGGTCTTGAAGGGCGACGTGCTGGATGCCATCGCGAAGGGGTCTTCGGCTCCTGTCGCCGCGGCCCCGGCAGCGGCGCGCGCGCCCTCGGGCGAGGCGGATGCCGCCCGCGAGGAGCGGGTGAAGATGACCCGCCTGCGGCAGACGATCGCGCGGCGTCTGAAGGATGCCCAGAACACGGCAGCCATGCTGACCACCTTCAACGAGGTCGACATGACCGCGGTGATGGAGCTGCGCAAGAAGTACAAGGACCTGTTCGAGAAGAAGCACGGCGTGAAGCTTGGCTTCATGGGCTTCTTCACCAAGGCCGTCTGCCATGCCCTGAAGGAGATCCCGGCCGTGAACGCCGAGATCGACGGCACCGACCTCATCTACAAGAACTTCGCCCATATCGGCGTGGCGGTCGGCACCGAAAAGGGCCTCGTCGTGCCGGTCGTGCGGAATGCCGACCAGATGGGCATCGCCGAGATCGAAAAGGAAATCGGCCGCCTGGGCATCGCGGCACGCGACGGCAAGCTGTCGGTCTCCGACATGCAGGGCGGTACCTTCACCATCTCCAACGGTGGCGTCTACGGGTCCTTGATGTCGACGCCGATCCTGAATGCGCCGCAGTCGGGCATTCTCGGCATGCACAAGATCCAGGAGCGGCCGATGGCGATTGGCGGCAAGGTGGAAATCCGGCCGATGATGTATCTGGCGCTGTCCTACGATCACCGCATCGTGGACGGCAAGGAAGCCGTCACCTTCCTCGTGCGCGTCAAGGATTCGCTTGAGGATCCGGAACGCCTCGTCCTCGATCTCTGATCGGGGCGACATCATGGTCGAGCGCGTCATGGTTGTTACGGGCGGATCGCGGGGCATTGGCGCCGCGGTCGCCCTCAAGGCGGCCGCAGCCGGCTACGCGGTGCTGGTCAATTACGCGGGCAACGCGGCGGCGGCCGGCTCGGTCGTCGAGCGGATCCGCCAGGCGGGCGGCACGGCGGACAGCGTCAGGGGCGATGTGGGCAGCGAGGCCGACGTCGAGGCCATCTTCGCCGCAGCCGACGCGATGGGCCCGCTTTCGGCCCTGATCAACAATGCCGGTGTCTTCGACCAGCCCAGCCTTTTGGCCGATATGACCGCCGAGCGGCTGGAGCGCACGTTCCGCATCAATATCCTCGGCAGTTTCCTGTGCGCCCGGGCAGCGGCACGGCGCATGGCGCAGTCGCGGGGCGGCCAGGGCGGGTCGATCGTCAATCTCACCTCGGCAGCCGCCAAGCTGGGCGCCGGCGGCGAGAATATCGACTATGCGGCCAGCAAGGGCGCAATCGACACGTTCACCATCGGTCTGGCGCGCGAGCTTGCGGCCGACGGCGTCCGCGTCACGGCCGTGCGCCCCGGCATCATCGATACGGATATCCATGCGTCCGGCGGGCGCCCCGACCGGGTGGCGCAGATGACCCCCAACCTGCCGATGCGCAGGCCCGGCACGGCCGACGAAGTGGCGGAAGCGATCCTGTGGCTCGTTTCCGACTCGGCGTCCTATTCCACCGGCACCATTCTGGATGTCAGCGGCGGACGGGCCATACTTCCCTGAAGATCGACCGTCCCGAACGGGTCGGCAAGGAGTTGCGGACATGACCGAGCTTCCCCTGACATCAGAGCTTCTCGTGCTCGGCTTTTCGGTCGTGCTGCTGTTCGTGCATATTTTGTTGCAGGGGCGTCTGGCGACACGCGAGCGTGGGCTGGAATGGAACGCAGGCCCGCGCGACGGGGAGATGAAGCCCTTGGGGCCCAAGGCCGGGCGTGCCGAACGCGCCCTTCGCAATTATCTGGAAACCTGGCCCGCCTTCATCGCGCTTGCGCTGGGCCTTGCCGTCACCGCCCGCAGCGGCGGCGTCGCGGCTTTCGGCGCGTGGCTGTGGTTCATCGCCCGCCTCGTTTACCTGCCGCTTTACATCTACGGAATTCCCTATCTTCGCAGCCTCGCCTTCGTGGCGTCCTGCGTCGGGCTGTTCCTCATGCTCATTCGCTTCCTCTGAACATCGGACTGGACTTTCCATTATGGCTGAAACTTTCGATCTCGTTGTGATCGGTTCCGGGCCCGGCGGCTATGTCTGCGCCATCAAGGCCGCACAGCTTGGCCTCAAGGTCGCTGTCGTCGAAAAGCGCGCTACCTATGGCGGCACCTGCCTCAATGTCGGCTGCATCCCGTCCAAGGCGTTGCTGCATGCGTCGGAAATGTTCGCCGAGGCGCAGCATTCCTTTGGCACTTTGGGTGTCATCGTGGACCCCAAGCTCGACCTCGGTGCCATGCTGACGCACAAGGACAAGACCGTTAAGGCCAATGTCGACGGCATCGCCTTCCTGTTCAAGAAGAACAAGATCACCGGTTATATCGGCGCCGGACGTATCGTCTCCGCAACCGAGGTTTCGGTGACGAAGGAAGACGGCACGGCCGAGACCCTGCAGACGAAGTCGATCGTCATCGCAACCGGTTCGGAAGTGGCGGGTATCCCGGGCGTCGACCTGTCCTATGACGGCAAGGTCGTCGTGTCTTCGGACGACGCTATCGCGCTGCCGCAGGTTCCCGGCACGATGATCGTCGTCGGCGGCGGCGTCATCGGGCTGGAACTCGGGTCGGTCTGGTCGCGTCTCGGCGCCAAGGTGACCGTGGTCGAGTATCTCGACAAGATCCTCGGGTCCATGGATGCGGAAGCCTCCTCGACCCTGCAGAAGCTGCTGGCCAAGCAGGGACTGGAATTCAACCTCAGCTCGAAGGTGACGGGCGTTTCGGCCGAGGGCGGCAAGGGCCGCGTGACGTTCGAGCCGGTCAATGGCGGCGATGCCGTAACGCTGGAGGCCGATGTCGTGCTGGTGTCGACGGGACGCCGCCCCTACACGGCCGGCCTTGGCCTGGAAGAGGTCGGGGTCGCACTCGACAAGGCGGGGCGCGTCGAGATCGACGGGCACTATGCCACCAACGTCAAGGGCATCTATGCGATCGGCGACGTGGTGAAGGGCCCGATGCTGGCCCACAAGGCCGAGGACGAAGGCGTTGCCCTGGCCGAAATCCTGGCGGGCCAGGCCGGCCACGTAAATTACGCCGTCATTCCTTCGGTGGTCTACACCGCGCCGGAAGTTGCCTCCGTCGGCCGGACCGAGGAAGAGCTCAAGGCAGCCGGGGTCGACTATCGCGTCGGCAAGTTCCCCTTCACGGCCAATGGCCGGGCGCGCGCCATGCAGCACACCGACGGTCTGGTCAAGGTTCTGGCCGACAAGGCGACCGATAGGGTGCTGGGTGTCCATATCGTCGGCTATGGCGCAGGCGAGCTGATCGCCGAGGCGGCCGTCCTGATGGAGTTCGGCGGCTCGTCCGAGGATCTGGCACGCACCTGCCATGCTCACCCGACCATGTCGGAAGCCGTGCGCGAAGCGGCCTTCGCCACCTTCGCCAAGCCGATCCACATGTAAGGATCGATCTTCATCCAGATTGAACAGGGCCCGGCCGCCATCGTGCGGCCGGGCCCTTTCATGTTCGGGTCAGTCGAGGCGCTCGAAGGTCCAGCCGTCCTGTCGAAACAATTCGACAAGCCCTTCCGCGCCGATCAGATGCTGGGCGCCGACGGCCACGAACGCCCCGCCCTTGGCCAGGATCGGCTCGGCGCGCTGGCGCATAAGGTGGTTTCGCTGGCGCACGATGCGCTCGTCGAACGCCTGCCAGATTTCGGCCGAACGCGCCGAATCCTCGCTTGTGGGCGCGATCTCCTCCAGGGCCGGTACGATGGTGGCGATCTCCCCGCGCAGGTAGATCGCCGTCATCGTCTCGAACAGGTCGTCCATGCGGTCGCGGTTCTGCAGAACCGATAGCAGCATGTCGGCCTGATCCTGCATTGGCATGGAGGCCAGTGCCTCCAACTGCTCCGCTCCTGTTTCGAGGCCTAGCACGGGTTTGCCCGCAGCCTGTGCCCGGGCGGCAAGATCCATGTCCAGGATCGTCGCCCCATCGGCGATCCTTCGCTGCTCGCAGGCCGGCATCATTAGCCCGGTCGCAAGAAACCATGGCTGCATGGTGCGCACCGTCGCGGCCGGCATGCCGGACGCTTCCAGGCCGTTTTGAACAAGCGTGGCATCGCTGCCGGAAAAAAGATCGGGCAGGGTCTGGCCGTCGGGAAGGTTCATCAGGTCGGGCCGTGACAGAATCAGCGCCGCCATCTTCCGCTCATCGAGCAGATCGGTGGTTTCGATCACCATCGTGGTCGCCGAATCGAAAGCCTCCCGGGCGGCGGTCGGCAAGGCCAGCACGCGCGGATCGGTGACATGCAGCGTGCCGAACAGGAAGTTCGCCGCGCCATCATTGCGGGTCAGCCGGTACAGCCGGCCCTCGCCATTGGCCTCTTTGGCCGCCGCGGCGGCGACCGCCGCACGCTGGGCAGGCGAAAACCCGGCCGTCAGGTCGCTTCCGGAGGGGCAGCCTTCGGCGGCGACGGCGAGCCCCGATGCTGTCAAAAGGCCTGCCATAAGCGCGATGGCGCCGATGCGGCGCAAACCGGCGCTAGGCTTCCGGGGAGGGGACATTGCGGGATCTCCGGGCACGGGGGTGGGCAGCCGCATGTGCGGCCATCAGGCGGGCGGAGTCCACGCCTGTATAGGCCTGGGTGGTCGAAAGCGAGGCGTGCCCCAACAGGTCCTGGATGGTGCGCAGGTCGCCACCGCCGGCCAGAAGGTGCGTCGCGAAGGAGTGGCGCAGGGCGTGCGGGGTCGCCGAATCGGGCAGGCCGATCAGTCCGCGCAGCCGCTGCATCTCGGCCTGGATGATCTGCGGCCGTAGCGGGCCGCCGCGCGCACCACGAAAAAGCGGCCCGGATGCGTCCAGATGCCATGGGCAGGACGAGCGATAGGCCTGGACGGCCTGATGGACGGCCGGCAGCAGCGGCACCAGCCTTTCCCGTCCGCCCTTTCCGACAATCCGCATGGATATGGCGCCTGCGTCGGTCAGGCTGTCTCCCGGCAGGCCGAGCGCCTCCGAGATGCGCAGGCCGCAGCCGTAGAGCAGCGTCAGCACGGCCACGTTGCGGGCGGAAATCCACGGTTCGGTCGCCATGGCGCCGGCCTCGTCCGTCACGGTCACGGCGTCGGCCGGGCTCAGCGGTCGCGGAAGGCGGCGCGGCAGGCGGGGCGTGCGCGCAGTGCGCACCGACGCGCTCGATGCCTGCCCGTCACGCTCCAGAAAGCGGATGAAGGACCGCACTCCGGCCAGGCCCCGCGCCAGGCTCCGGGCCCCGGCCCCATTGGCTTTCCGCGATGCCAGGAAGCTGCGGATGTCGGCTTGCGGCAGATCGGCAAGATCGGTCAGGCGGGCCGGGCGCCCGTGATGACGCGTCAGGAACACCAGAAGCTGACGCACATCCCGCTCGTAAGCCTCGATCGTATTCGCGCTCACGCCGCGCTGGCCTTCCAAGCAATTCAGCCATTCGGCCTTGCGGTCCAGCAGGCCCGGCTCGGCATGGGTCAGGATTTCGCCGGTCATTCTCGCCATCCTTGCGCGTTCGGGCGCCAGCATCCGGGTAAAAGGTTTCGCATTTTTGAAAGCCGGGCTGGAAGGGCAGCGTCGCAACACCATCTTTGGGCAGCAAACGCCGCGACCCGCGGCGACCAGAAGGGAGACGACGCATGAAACGCCATGCAACCGCGATCTGGAACGGGGCCCTTGCCGATGGAAAGGGCGCGCTGACGACCCAGTCGGGCGCTCTCGACAATCACGGCTACTCGTTCAAGTCGCGTTTCGAAGACGAAAGCGGCAAATCCGGCACCAATCCCGAAGAGCTCCTTGCCGCAGCGCATGCCGGCTGCTTCGCGATGCAACTGTCGCACTTCCTGGCCGAGAACGGTACCCCTGCCGACGAGTTGAAGGCACGGTCCGTCGTCAGCGTCGAGCAGGCTGCCGGTGGCTTCGAGGTCAAGTCTTCGGCGATCACGCTGGAAGGTAAGGTTCCCGGCATCGACGATTCGAAGTTCCAGGAGCTGGCCACCAAGGCCAAGGAGAACTGCCCCATCTCCAAGGCGCTGGGCGCCATAGAGGTGACGCTGGACGCCAAACTGGTCTGATCAGCCGGACCGCCGCTTGCGCCCGTAAAGCTCCAGGCGGTGAAAGACGATCTCATATCCGAGGCGCTGCGCGATCTCTTCCTGTAGCGCCTCGATTCGTTCGGAGTGGAACTCGACCACCTCTCCGGTGTCCATGTCGATCAGATGATCATGGTGCTCGGCCGCGGCATGCTCGAAGCGCGATGGCCCGCCCTCGAAGGCATGGCGGTGGATCGCTCCCTTTTCCTCAAGAAGCTTCATGGTCCGATAGACCGTCGACAGCGAGATCGCCGGGTCGATGGCCACCGCGCGCCGATAGATTTCCAGTGCATCCGGATGGTCGGCATGCCCGCCGACGATGGACAGGATCACCTTGCGCGGGCGCGTGATACGCACGCCCGCTTCCCGCAGGATCGCCTCGTAGGCGCGGCTCTTGTCTGTTTGCGACGCACTCATGCCGATTCTCATACTGGTTTCGAATTGCGATGTGAATTGTGATGAGCTGCCACTCAGCGCGATTCCCGCCTCAACCCGGCCGATTCCACCGGGATTCGCCTTGGATGGCCGCGTTTGGATAGAATCGGGCATCCCCAGAATGTCCGGATGACAGGACGGTGACGCGTAAGCGCGCTGAGCATCGCCTTGAAATGATTGGCCGAATTTAGAATTTTTCCGAACGGT
>NZ_BBWQ01000026.1 GCF_001463885.1 Aureimonas altamirensis
CAAAACTGTCGAAAAACCTCAAAAGGCTTTGTACGACAACGACTTGCCTGGACCCTATCTGGGTATCCCCTCCCCCGATGTCAAACCCCAGGGGTGTATTTGCGGCCGAATCTCGGGGAATCGCCCGCCTGAGCCAGCGAATCCCCCGCCTTGGGAGCCCCCCTACGCTCGCCTTATCGACGGCCAAATCGCACGCGAGATTGACAGGCAAGGGATAAACCGGCCAATCGTTTCGCGGTAAGGCCGGGGTGGGTAACGAGCAGGAGCGGAATGAAGCAGGAACGCCATGTGCTCGACGAGTTGGGGGATACGCCTCCGCTGGTCGCCGACAAGCGGCGGCGGCCGGATCGGCGTCAGGTCTCGGCGCGTTGGCTGGCGGGTACGCTTCTGACCGGCGTCACCTCCGTGACGCTGATGGGCATTGCGCTTTCGGCCGCGCATGAGGGCCATCCCGTCCTGGCGCGGCCTGCCGTCCAGAATCTGGCGGCGGCATCCGCGGCGCCCGATGTGCCGACGATCCGCGGCGAGCGCGTCTTTGCGACCGCAATTCCCCTGTCGCGCAGCAAGAAGGTGCTGGAAGTTCCCACCATGATCAGCGACGGCAACCGGGATGTGATCCGGACGGTGCCGATCGCCTATGTGGCGATGATGCTGGGCGCGCGGCATACCGCTACCGAAGATTACCCCGATTTCGATCCGCTGAAGGTATTTGCCGAAGACGACGCCGAGGTCGACGCCGACCGGCTGGGCGAGCAGGGACAGATCTACGGCTCCCGCGTCGAGTCGGATGTCCAGCTTGCCGTCGAGCCCTTCGACATGGCCAGCGCCGACCTGGACGATCTCGACGATATCGGTACGGAAGAGGCCGAGGCGCTGTTGCGCCAGACCGAGGAAGATTTGGAGACGACGCCCGTCCAGGTTGCAGCCTTCCTGCCGTTCGACCCAGGCCGCTTCGATCCGATGAGCGACATCCAGGGGTATGTCCCGGGCTCTGCCTTCCGCGTCATCCAGGAAAACGTCTCCGTATCGCAGGCCGACGACGGCACCGCCCATGCCGGCCGGTATACGGAAGAGATCATTCCGCTGCGCGAGACCTACGGCATCGAAAAGGCGCTGACCGAGAACGGCTACCCCGAGGCAGAGGCCAGCAAGGCGGCGGCGGCACTCGGCAAGCTCTTGGGCCGCACCGAGATGCGCGCCGGCGAAGTGCTCCGGCTTGGCCTCCTGGCGCATGAGGGCGACCCCGGCCTTGTCCGCGTATCGGCCTATCGGGGCATCGACCATCTGGCGACCGTGGGGCGTGCCGATGACGGCGCCTACATGGAAGGTCCGGAACCGCAGCTCAGCCGTTCGGTTGCCGAGGCCTTCGACGAGAACGCCACCGAAGAGCCGATGCGCTCCAGCATGCCGACCGTCTATGACGGCATCTACCAGGCGTCGCTTTCCTACGGGCTGGATGAAAGGCTGGTGCGCCGGCTGGTGCGCCTTCTGGCCGCCGATCTCGATTTCCAGGCGCGCCTGGAGCCGGAAGACAAGCTGACCGTCCTCTATTCGCTGACGGACGGAAAGACGGAAGCCGACGAGAATTCCGATATCCTCTATGTCGAGGCGCGGTTCGGCAATTTCGAGAAGAAATACTACCGCTTCTGGGACCCAGACGCCGGCATTCTCGACTTCTACGACGCCGAGGGGCGCAGTGCGCGCCAGTTCATGCTGCGCAACCCCGTTCCAAACGGGCGCTTCACCTCGTCCTTCGGGTCGCGCCGGCATCCCGTTCTTGGCTATTCGCGCATGCATTGGGGCGTGGACTGGGCGGCACCGCGTGGCACGCCGATCCTGGCCAGCGCATCCGGCACGGTCACCCATGCCGGCTGGACCAGCGGCTATGGACGCCAGACCGTCATCAAGCACGCCAATGGCTACGAGACCTCATATTCGCACCAGAACTCCATCGCCAAGGATGTTGTCGTAGGGGCCAAGGTCCGGCAGGGACAGGTGATCGGCGCAGTCGGATCGACGGGCCTGTCCACCGGCAATCACCTGCATTACGAAGTTTCGGTCAACGGACAGCGGGTCGATCCGATGCGCATCCGCCTGCCGGCAAGCCGCGCCCTGAAGGGCGAGCAGATGGACGCCTTCCAGGAAGAACGCGCCCGTATCGATACGCTGATCGAGGAAGGCGCGGCCGACATGCGGGTTGCCGGCCGCTGACGAAACCTCGCCGCCTCAGGCGGTCGGTTTGATGCTGGAGTGATTGCGCCACAAATCGATGCCGCCCTCTGTGGCGTGGGTATCGATGGAGCGCAATTCCTCTTCTGAGAATTGCAGATTGTTCAGCGCATCCAGGGAATTGTCGAGCTGCTCGACGTTCCTCGCGCCGATCAGTGCCGAGGATACGGCCGGATTGCGCAGAACCCAGGCGATGGCCATCTGCGCCAGGGTCTGTCCACGCGCCTTGGCGATCTCGTTCAGCGCGGAGATCCGCTCGATGTTTTCCGGGGTGATGAGCTCCGGCGAGAATGAAACGCTGCGCGTCGCACGCGAGCCTTCGGGCACGCCATTCAGGTACTTGGTCGTCAGCAGGCCCTGCGCCAAAGGCGAGAAGGCAATGCAGCCGAGGCCGAGTTCGGCCAGCGTATCCAGAAGGCCGTCCTCTACCCACCGGTTCAGCATGGAATAGGACGGCTGGTGAATGACGAAGGGCGTACCCTGCGCCTTGAGAATGCGATACGCCTCGCGCGTCAGCTCCGGCGAATAGGAAGAGACGCCGACATAAAGCGCCTTGCCCGAGCGGACCGCCTGATCCAGCGCTCCCATGCTTTCTTCAAGCGGCGTGTCGGGATCGGGCCGGTGGTGGTAGAAGATGTCCACATAGTCCAGCCCCATGCGCTTGAGGCTCTGGTCCAGGCTGGCGAGGATGTATTTACGCGAGCCGAGATTGCCGTAAGGGCCGGGCCACATGAGGTAGCCTGCCTTGGTTGATACGATCAACTCGTCGCGATAGGGGCGGAAATCCAGGTCCAGCCAGTGCCCGAACTGCTCTTCGGACGAGCCGGCGGGCGGGCCGTAATTATTGGCAAGGTCGAAATGCGTGACGCCCCTGTCGAAGGCGCGGCGCAGCACGGCGCGCCCCGTTTCGAAACTGTCGACACCCCCGAAATTCTGCCAGAGCCCCAGCGAGATTGCCGGCAGTTGAAGCCCCGAGCGCCCCGTGCGCCTGTAGGGCATGTCGTCATAGCGGTTTGCTGCGGCATCGTATGGCATCTGTCGTCCCTCCCGGAAACCTTGAAGTCAGACGCCTTGTAGCTGCGGGGCGACGCAGCCTCAAGTTTCATCGGCAGTAGGTGGAGCCATTGTTGCGTGCAGCGATATCCAGATGGAAATGCGTATCGTGATCGGCATCGGTGCCGGGTCCGAGCACCGTGCGAAACGGACCGCAGGCCGCGCGCCGTGAATCCGCCAGAAACCGATCGTCCGCCGAAGCCGGCTCCTGCCGCTCGACGGTGATGCTCTTGCCCGACCGGAACCCGAAGGCGGCGATGTCGATGGCGCTGCCGCGCGAGTGCTCCGAAATGCGGCTTTCGCTGGCGCGAGCGCGGCACACATAGGTGGATGCGTGCGTGATGGAGGAGAGTTCCTCGTCGGGCAGCGCCTTTTTTGCGGCCGCCACCACGCCCTCGGCCACCCAGATATCCAGCGCCAGTGCCGTGCGGCACAGCATCTGCGTATCGGGGGATACCGTCATGCCGGTGCTGAGGGACTTGATCGTGACCGGGCGCAGCACGCCACAATCACCATCGGCAATCGAATCTCCGATGGAAAATTCGACGCCACGCTTCTTCAACTCGCCCTCGCAGGTCTCCGCATCCAGCAGGGCTTCCGCCGCCTCGACGGATTCCTCCGGCGTCACGGCGGCTTCCGGCGTGGTCGGGGCAGACGGCTCCGGCCTGGTGCGCGCTTTTTCGGGCGGGATATAGGCGGGGCTTGGCTGGGCCGGGCCCTGCGGAGCGGCTTGCGGGCCCTCGGGCATATCGGCGGACGTCGGTTTCGGCTTGGATTCGGGCTCTGGCGCAGGCTGAGGCTGCGGGTCTGCCGCGCCGGGTTCCGGTTGCTCCCCCGGCTTCAGCTCGGGGACAGGGATAGCCTCTTCCGGGATATCCTGCCCTTCCAGGCTGGGAGCGTCCGGTACGGCGGTCTCGCCACCGGGGACCGGCGTCGGAACGGGAGGGTTTTGCTGCGCCCCGGCGGCGCCACAGCCGATGCCGGAAGCGAAAAGGCAAGCGGCGAAGACGACCGGCCGGATGGAGATCATGTCAGTCGTGAAACTCCACGGTTACGCCCGGTTTCACCAGCTTTGCCAGTTCCTGGGCATCCCAGTTGGTCAGGCGGATGCAGCCATGGCTGTTCGTCTTGCCGATCTGCGACGGCTCGGGCGTTCCGTGGATGCCGTAGGTCGGCTTGGACAAGGCGATCCAGACAGAACCGACCGGGCCGTTGGGCCCCGGTGGGATCGTCAGGACGCCGGTGTTGTTGCCCTGCTGGAAATTGATCTTGGGGTTGTACGTATAGTTCGGGTTCAGCGCGATGCGCGCCACGGTATGCGTTCCGGTGGGGGATGGTGTCGCGGATGAGCCGATCGTGGCGGGATAGGCAACGACCAGCCGGCCGTATTCGTCGTAGGCGCGCACCTGCTCGCGGCCCTTGTCGGCCACCACGCGGGCAACCGGCGTCTTGACGTTGGAGCCCGTATCCATCACCCGCAGGATGGTGCCCGGACGGCTGAAATCGGCGCCGGGGTTGATTTCCTTCAGATACGCCTCGTCCATGTGGAACCGTTCGGCCAGCATTTCCGAAACGCGCTCATAGGACATCGCCGGCAGCGTGGCCTTTTCGGCATAGTCCGAAGGGATCGAGGCGACGAAGGGCCCGGCAACGTCCTCGTTGGTGATTTCATACTCCACGACCGCCGGGCCGCCCGTCGCATACAGTTCTTCCAGCAGCGCCTGCGGGCTTGTCGCGTCCAGAAGGCGACCCGTCATTTCGTGATAGGCGGCGACGGCCTTGTTGACGTTGGACCCCATGCGTCCGTCGATGACGCCCGGAGATACGCCCGCGCGATCGAGGATCACCTGCAGCGCGGCCACTTCGGCCTTCGCGTTGCGCCCGGTCGGGCCGGCGACCGCCGGTGCGGGGTTGGTTTCGATCATCGGCTGGCCGGGCGCCGGCATGGCCGGCTCTGCCGGGTTGACCGAGCCCGTATAGGTGTTGTCCACCGGCGGGATACCGGCGCGCTGCGAGGCGCCCGGCGGCGGCAAGGGCATGGAATCCGACGGGCCGGCTCCGTAATTGCCATACGGATCGTATCGCTCTGCCGGTCCTTCCAGAATGGCGCCGGCAGGCGGCGCACGGCGGGCCGGCTCCTCGATCGAGACGACGCGGCCATAAGGATCCACCGTCACGATGCGTCCGTCTTCGTCGATGAAGCGGCGGACGTCTCCCATATTCTGGTTATCGTAATAGGGATCGCGCGCACCGTAGGGATCGCGCCCGTAATCATAGCCGTATTGCGCCTGCGCGGAGGTCGCGGCCAGCGGCAGGATCGCCAGGAACGCGAATGTCCAGCGAGAACGCAACGCCATCATCATCAATCCTTTCCAGCCGAGACGCTCGACCAGAGGTTTCACCGTCCCAAACGAATATGTTCAGGCTTCATTCTATCGCAAGATATGGTTACCGAATGGCAAATACCGAGCAACGCCATCTTATGATCCCGGCCGTGCCGGCCCCTGTTCGGCCCGGCGCAGGCGGAAGCGGACGGGATTGGGCTCGTGATCGTAGATTGCACCGGAATAGACGTCGACGCCGGCACCCACCACGCCCACCCCGGTCATGACGTTGCGTGCCGCCCCCGTGGCTCCAGCGAGGCTGACCCTGGATCGCACCTCCACCGTCTGGCTGGCATAGCCGGGCTTTTCGGCGGTAACGGTGAAATCCTCGGCGCGCGGCGCACGGATCTTGCAGGGGCCGCGGCACACCCGGCCGTAGCTGGTGCGCACCAGCGCGTCCGCCGGCTCCACCTCTATCGTCACGTCATCGTTTGTCCCACGCGCAATCGTGCCGCAGGCCGTAAGCGTCGATAGTGCCAGGCAGAGAAGCGCAATCGCTCGCAGGTTCATCGAAACCTCGTCCAAAACCGATATCGGGTCAGATTATAGACAGTGGGACCTTGCGCGACGGCGGCGGAAATGCGGCGTCCAGCACCGCCATATCCTCGGCCTCCAGATGAAGGTGCAGCGCAGCGGCATTCTGCCGCACATGCTCCTGCGTGCCGGCTTTCGGAATGGCGATCACGTTTCCATCGCGGATCGCAAAGGCCAGCGCCACCTGCGCCGGGCTGACACCGTGCCTTCCGGCAACGCGGGCAAGAGCTTCATGCCGCAGCAAGCTCCCACCCTGCCCCACGGGCGAGTAGGCCATGGCCGGCATCCCCTCGCGCCGCATCCACGGCAGAAGGTCATATTCGGTTCCGCGTTCCTCGGGATTGTAGAGGATCTGGTTGGTGGCGCAGGCGCGGCCGCCAGGCGTTTCCATCAGTTCCTGCATATCGTCCGTATCGAAGTTCGAGACGCCCCACATCAGGATCTTGCCTTCCTGACGCAGGCGGCCCAGCGCATCGACCGTCTCCGCCAGAGGAAAGCCGCCGCGCCAATGCAGCAAATAAAGATCGATCCGGTCTGTGCGCAGGCGCTTGAGACTTGCCTCCAGCGCGCGGATGGTGCCGAGAGACGACGCATGCGACGGGGCGACCTTCGAAACGACGAAGAGTTCGTCGCGGCGCCCTTCCATGGCCTCGCCCACCAGCTCTTCCGAAGCGCCGCCGCCATAGATTTCGGCCGTATCCACCAGTGTCAGGCCGAGATCGAAACCGACGCGCAGCGCCTTGATCTCCTCATCGCGCAACTGGTGGCCCTCGGCCATCATCCAGGTGCCCTGCCCGATGGCCGGAACGCCGTCGCCATCGGCGAAATCTATAATCCGCATTTGTTGTCCAGCCTTTCGATCCTGCTTTCGACAATGCCGAACCGGAACGAGCACGCGGCTTGCGTCGTTCCAGAAGCGGACCAAGGACGAAAAAGGGAGGTATCCCCATGTCCTCGACTTATGAGGTAAGCCCGAACGGTGACGTACAGGTTGGTGCTGACGCCATCGAAGCAAGCCGGGTCAATGGAACGAAAGTCTACAACACCGAAGGCGACAGCCTTGGGCACATCTACGATCTCGTGATCGGCAAGCGCGACGGCAAGGTCAAGTATGCGATCATGTCGTTCGGCGGCTTCCTGGGGATCGGCGAAGAGTACCATCCGCTGCCCTGGGAAGTGTTGAAATACGACGAGCGGCAAGGCGGCTATGTCGTCGGCCTGACACGCGAGCAGCTCGAAGGCGCACCGCATTACTCGGAAAGCGACCGGCCCGACTGGGTCGATCCGGCCTATGGGCGGCGCATCAACGATTATTACGGCCTCGGCTACTACTGACCGGAGCCTGATAGGCAAATAGAAGGGGCGGCCGCGAGGCCGCCCCTTTTTTTGGCTTATGCAGCGAACCGGTCGCCGGGTGTCTCGGCCTTCGAGCCGACAACGTAGAATTGCAACCTGTCGTTGCCAGCCGAAATCTTGACGCTGTCCTCGTCCTTGATCTCGCCAAGCAGGATGCGCTCGGCCAGCGGGTCCTGCACCTCGCGCTGGATCACCCTTTTCAGGGGGCGCGCGCCATAGGCCGGGTCGTAGCCCTTTTCCGACAGCCAGTCGCGTGCCGACGGTTCGAGCTCCAGCGTGATCTTGCGCTCCTGCAACAGCTTTTCAAGCCGCCGCATCTGAATATCGACGATCGCGCCCATCTCGGAGCGGTGCAACCGGTGGAACAGGATCGTCTCGTCGACGCGGTTCAGGAACTCGGGGCGGAAACTGGCCCGCACCACATCCATCACCTGCCCACGCACCAGTTCGACATCCTCGTCGTCCTTGAGCGCCACAAGATACTCCGCGCCCAGATTGGACGTCATGATGATCAGCGTGTTGCGGAAATCGACCGTACGGCCCTGTCCATCCGTCAGCCGACCATCATCGAGAACCTGCAGCAGAACGTTGAACACGTCCGGATGCGCCTTCTCGATTTCGTCGAACAGGATCACCTGATAGGGCCGGCGCCGAACCGCCTCGGTCAGGACACCGCCCTCTTCATAGCCGACATAGCCGGGAGGCGCGCCGATCAGCCGGGCCACGGAATGCTTTTCCATGAACTCCGACATGTCGATGCGCACCATCGCGGTTTCCTCGTCGAAGAGGAAACCGGCCAACGCCTTGGTCAACTCCGTCTTGCCGACGCCCGTCGGGCCAAGGAAGATGAACGATCCGATGGGCCGGTTGGGGTCCTGAAGGCCGGCACGCGCACGCCGCACGGCGCGCGAAACGGCCTGCACCGCCTCGCCCTGTCCCACGACGCGCTGCCCGAGGACATCTTCCATCCGCAGGAGCTTATCGCGCTCGCCTTCCAACATCCGGTCCACGGGAATGCCGGTCCAGCGGGAAACGACCTGCGCGACATGATCGGCAGTGACGGTCTCTTCGACCATCGAACCCGTCTGCGACTGGTCTGCCGTTTCGGCTTCCTTCAACTGGCGCTCGAGGTCCGGAATCTGGCCGTAAGCCAACTCGCCGGCGCGCTGGAATTCGCCATTGCGCTGCGCGATGGCAAGCGCATTGCGCGCTTCGTCGAGCTGGCGCTTGAGTTCGGCGGCATGGCCGAGCTTCGACTTTTCGGCCTGCCAAGTGGCGGTCAACGCATCGGACTGCTCCTGCAGGTCGGCCAACTCGGCCTCCAGCCGCTCCAGCCGGCTGCGGGCGCCATCGTCCTTTTCCTTCTTCAGGGCCTCGCGCTCGATCTTGAGCTGCACGATGCGACGGTCGATCTCGTCCAGCGCTTCCGGCTTGGAATCCACGGCCATGCGCAGGCGTGCCGCGCCTTCGTCGACAAGGTCGATGGCCTTGTCGGGCAGGAAGCGGTCGGTGATGTAGCGGTTGGAAAGCTGCGCAGCCGCCACCAGGGCAGAGTCCGATATCCGCACCTTGTGGTGCTGCTCGTACTTCTCCTTCAGGCCCCGAAGGATCGAGATCGTATCCTCGACCGTCGGCTCGTCCACGAAGACGGGCTGGAAACGACGGGCAAGCGCCGGGTCCTTTTCGACGTGCTTGCGATACTCGTCCAGCGTCGTTGCGCCGACGCAATGCAGCTCGCCGCGCGCCAGCGCGGGCTTCAACAGATTGGACGCATCCATGGCGCCATCCGCCTTGCCGGCGCCGACCAGCGTGTGCATCTCGTCGATGAACAGGATGATGTTTCCGTCGGCCGACTGCACTTCCGACAGAACGGACTTCAACCGCTCCTCGAATTCACCGCGATACTTCGCGCCGGCAATCAGCGCGCCCATGTCGAGCGCCATCAACTGCTTGTCGCGCAGCGATTCCGGCACGTCGCCATTGACGAGGCGCAGGGCCAGCCCTTCGGCGATGGCCGTCTTGCCGACGCCAGGCTCGCCGATGAGAACCGGGTTGTTCTTGGTGCGGCGCGACAGAACCTGGATCGTGCGGCGAATTTCATCGTCGCGGCCGATCACCGGGTCCAGCCGGCCTTCGCGGGCATCCTTGGTCAGGTCGCGCGCATAGCGCTTCAACGCATCGTAGCCCTGTTCGGCGGATGCGCTGTCGGCAGTGCGGCCCTTGCGGATCTCGTTGATGGCGGCGTTGAGGGAATTGGCCGTCAAGCCGGCCTTGGCCAGGATCTCGGAGGTCTTGGCGCTTTTCTCCATGGCCAGGGCAAGCAGCAGCCGCTCCACCGTTACGAAGCTGTCTCCTGCTTTCTTGGCGATGTCCTCGGCCGTGGCGAACACCTTGGCCGTCTGCGGCGCAAGATAGATCTGCCCTGCCCCGCCCGTCACCCGGGGGATGGCGTCAACGGCGGCGTCCACCGCCAGCCTTACGTCCTGCGGCCGGCCACCGGCGCGTTCGATCAGGCCCGTGGCCATCCCTTCCGGATCGTCCACCAGAACCTTCAACAGATGTTCGGGAAGGAATTGCTGGTTGTCGCGCGTGAGCGCGAGGGTCTGCGCGGCTTGTACGAAGCCCCGCGCACGCTCCGTGTATTTCTCGATATTCATCCGGTCATCTCCTTTACGGCGACGGCCCGATCTTCGGCATCCATCGCCACACCGTGGAGTCGGTTCCCTTCAGGCGAACCGCTGCAGCGGATATGGGATGGGTCGAGCCTGCCGAAAAGATGCCCCGGTAAAAGATTGGGCGCAAAGAAAAAGGGCCGGCAAAGCCGGCCCAGATTCAATCCGATCCCATGCAGCAGATGGCGATCAGCTATCCGAACCCACAAGAAACGCGGGCAGATGGTTCTCATCGGATGCGTCGTCATCTTCCGCCTTCTTGCGGCGGGCGCGGGGGGCCGGCTTGCGCTTGGGCGCTTCCGAACCGGCGTCATCGCCCTCAACCTTGGCGGCGGCGCGGGTACGCCGGCGCGGAGCGGGCTTCGCATCGGCATCGACCGCGTCGACGGCATCGGCGCTTACGGTGGCGGGGGATTGCCCGGCGGCCGGAGCCGGAATTTCGGCATTCACCGGTGCATCGGCGCCGGCTGCCGCCTCGTCTTCATCGCGGCGCGGGCGACCGCGCCGGCGGCCCTGCTCGGCCTTCACCTCGACGGACGGCGTCGTCGACGCGTCGTCGGCGAATGCAGGCGAATCGATTTCCGGCTGCGGTGCGCCCACGGCGCCGACATCCTGGCCATCGCTGCCGACCTGCCCGTCGCCACGCTCGCGGTTGAAGCGTTCGCGGCGCTCGGCAAAGCGGGTGCGACGATCGTCCCGGTCACGACGGAAACTGCCGTCATTGCGGTTGTTGTTGTCGTTGCGATTGCCGTTCTGGTGATTCTGGCCGTCTTCACCTTCGGCCACAGCCTCGGATGCGTAGCCTTCGCCATTGCCCTGCCGGTCGCGGAAATTATTGCGACGGTCGCGGTCGCGGTTACCGTCGTGGCGCTGGTTATCCGACCGGCCGCCATCCTGACGGTTCTGGCCGTCGTCACCTTCGGACCCGGCCTCGGACGCGTAGCCCTCGCCATTGCCCTGCCGGTCACGGAAATTGTTGCGGCGGTCGCGGTTGCCGTCGTTGCGCTGATTGTCCGACCGGCCGCCATCCTGGCGGTTCTGGCCGTTGTGCTGGCGCTCGCCGCCATTGTGTTGACGATCGCCATTGTGCTGACGCTCGCCCCCATTGTGCTGACGATCGCCATTGTAGCCGTTGTGCTGGCCGTTGTTGTGCTGGCCGTTCGGGGCGCTGCCCTCGACCGGCAGATCGTCGCCCTCGTCCTCGTCGCCATCATAATCGCGCTCATTGGACTGGAGTTGGAAACTCCCCTGCGCGGCGGCGACGATGCGCCCGTAATGCTCGGCGTGCTGAAGATAGTTTTCCGCCATGACGCGGTCGCCGGAGGCCGTCGCATCGCGCGCCAGCGTCGTATATTTTTCGGCGATGTGCTGGGCCGTGCCGCGAATCTTCACGTCCGGTCCATTGGATTCGTAGCTGCGCGCCAGCGGATTCGGGCCCTTGCGCCCACGTCCACGCATACGCTTGTTCTGCTGTTGTGGCCTCATGCTTTTCCTGTCTTTGGATCACACGGTCCGTTTCGGTCGGCGCATGAAAATCGCGCTGCCTGTTCGTCCGGTCTGGCCCCATCTTTTCGGGCGGCACAGGCCGCCACGCATGAAAATCAGCGTTTGAGCAGTTGCGGCAGAATCCGCTTCAGCGAATGCGCCGCCCATGCTCGCCATGTTTCGTGTTGGTCGTGTCCCGCGAGTGTTCACCGACACCTGGACGGATCGGAGCCTTTTCGGGGGGCTTTCGGCGCGACCGCCTCGTATGAAGCGCTGCGCCAGCCCTGCCGAATATCCGTCTCTGGATTTAGTCCTAGTGGCTCCGAAGCGCGCTCACAAGAGGTTTGTTGGTCCTCTTCCTATTTAATTGTGCATTGTGTTCGTAATTGTCATCGGGCGGAACGCCGGAACAGAAGTGCACGCTCGTGCCCGCCGAGGTCCGCCTTGGACGTGACGAAAGCAAGCCCCGCATGCTCCATCAGGTTGCGCACGTCGTCGCCCTGGCCAGCGCCGATCTCCAGCAGCATGTCGCCGCCCGGCCGCAGAATGTTCGCCGCGCCATCAGCCAAGGCGCGGTAGGCATCGAGACCATCCGCACCGCCGTCCAGCGCGCGGCGCGGGTCGTGACAGCGGACACCGACATCCAGCCCATCGATCTCGTGTGAAGGAATATAGGGTGGATTGGAAACGATGGCGTCCAAAGGCTCGGTAATCGAGCCCATATAGTCGGATACAAGCGGGCGGATGCGGTCAGAGACGCCGGCCTGCCGCGCATTCTGCATAGCGGTGTCCAGGGCGCCCTGCGCGATGTCGACGGCGATGCACCTGGCAAGCGGAAACGCGGCCAGCAGCGACACCGCTATGGCGCCCGTGCCGGTTCCGATATCGGCAAACAGAAACGGCGTTTCCCGCCCGAAGCGGGCGGACAGCGCCTCGATGGCCAGATCCACCAGGGCCTCGGTGTCCGGCCTTGGTTCCAGCGTATCCGCCGACAGCGTGAACTCGTGGGCGTAGAACGGACGATAGCCGAGGATGCGGTAGACCGGCTCGCCCGAAATCCGCCGCAGAAGCCTTTCCCGGAACGGCTCCACCGGCTGCGCAGGGCGTTGCCCGGAGCGCAGGTGAAGATCCGTCGACGTCAGGCCCAGGCTGTCCATCATCAAAATGCGGGCATCCGCCGCAGCGCTGTCGATGCCGGCCGCAGCCAGCTCGGCCCGCGCCTCTGCCAGAAGCTCGCCGATGGTGGGCACCTCAGGCATCGACACCCATGGATGCCAGTTGCGCCGCCTGATGATCGGCGATCAACGCGTCGACCAGCTCGTCCATCTCACCTTCGATGACGCGGTCGAGCTTGTAGAGGGTCAGGTTGATGCGGTGGTCGGTCACGCGCCCCTGCGGGAAGTTGTAGGTGCGGATGCGCTCCGACCGGTCGCCCGAGCCCACCTGCGAGCGGCGCGCCTCGGACCGTTCGCTCTCGACCCGCTGCCGCTCCATGTCGAACAGGCGCGCGCGCAGAACCTGCATGGCCCGCGCGCGGTTCTGGTGCTGGGACTTTTCGGACGAGGTGACGATGATGCCGGTGGGCAGGTGGGTGATGCGCACGGCGGAATCCGTGGTGTTGACATGCTGGCCGCCGGCGCCGGATGCGCGCATCGTATCGATGCGGATATCTTCGGCGCGGATTTCGATGTCCACATCCTCGGCGACGGGCAGCACGGCCACCGTTGCCGCCGACGTGTGAATGCGCCCGGACGATTCCGTTGCCGGCACGCGCTGCACCCGGTGCACGCCCGATTCGAACTTCAGCCGCGAGAAAACCCCCTTGCCGCGCACCTCGGCGATCACCTCGCGATAGCCGCCGACTTCACCGTCCGAGGCGTCGAGGATCTCCACCTTCCAGCCACGCAACTCGGCATAGCGCTGGTACATGCGGAACAGGTCTCCGGCAAAAAGGGCGGCCTCCGAGCCGCCGGTGCCGGCCCGGATTTCCAGGATGGCGCCCTTCTCGTCGGCCGCGTCCTTGGGCAGAAGCAGGATCAGGATGTCGTCCGACAGCGTCTCGATGCGGTCGGCCAGTTCGTCCATCTCCGCCGCGGCCAGATCGCGCATTTCGCGGTCGGCGCTCGGGTCGTCCAGAAGGCCCTTCAGGTCGGCGCGCTCGCGCGTGGCGGCATTATAGGCGCGGATGGCCGCGACGACGTCTTCCAGCCCGGAATATTCCGCGGCCAGGCGCGCATAAACCTCATGCTCCGGTCCCTTGGCCATCTCGGCCTCCAGGTGCTCGGACCGCTTGAGGATTTCGTTCATCGTATCGGCAGGCAAGATCGCCATGGGATTCCTGAATTGATGCGTTTGGCTGTCGGCGCGCGCAGCGCCGGCCTAAAGCGGGATGGAGTTGCGGGCGGCGTAATCCCGCAGGAAATCTCGAAGCCGGCCCTGCCGGAACCTGTTTTCCAGGAAGGCGTCGAGCTCGCGCGACAGGTCCCCGGCATCGAGCTCCAGCAGCATCGCCTTGACCGGTCCGATCGAGGACGTGGTCATGGATATGGATTTGAAGCCCAGCGCAATCAATGCCATGGCCGACAATGGCTGTCCCGCCATCTCGCCGCACAGCGTCACGGACACGTCGTTGCGCTCTCCCGCCCGCAGGATTTCGCGCAGCGCCTTCAGGAAGGGCGGAGACAGGTCGTCGAAGCGCCCGGCAATCTGCGCATTGCCGCGATCCACGGCACAGAAGAACTGGAACAGGTCGTTGGAGCCGATGGATACGAAGTCCACCAGCGCCATCAGTTCGTCGAGCTGGTACAGCATCGACGGCACCTCGATCATCGCGCCCAGCTTCAGGCGGCGCGGCATGACATGGCCAAAGCGCGTCTGCTGCTTGAACTCGCGGGAGATCAGGTCGCGCGCCTGCTTCAACTCCTCCATGTCCGTCACCATGGGGAACATGACGCGCAACTCGCGCCCGCCTGCCGCGCGCAGCAGGGCGCGAAGCTGGGTGCGCATCAGGCCGGGCTTGTCGAGCGCCAGCCGCAAGGCGCGGTAGCCGAGTGCGGGGTTTTCCTCGGCCGACTGGTGCAGATAGGACAAAACCTTGTCGCCACCGACATCGAGTGTGCGGAACGTCACGGGCTTGTCGCCGGCCGCATCCAGCACGGAGGCGTAGAGCCGCTCCTGTTCGCTGGTCTTTGGCATTGCCGAAGCAACCATGAATTGCAGCTCCGTCCGGAAAAGACCGACGCCGTCGGCGCCGGAATCGGCCAGTTGCGGCAGGTCCACCAGAAGGCCGGCATTGACCAGCAGCCGGATGCGGCGTCCGTCCTTCGTCTCCGACGGCTGGTCGCGTAGCTGCCGGTAACGCTCCTGGCGCAGGGCCCGGAAGGCCACGCGCTCGGCGTAGACGTCTTCGATGTCGGAGGGCGGGCGCAGATGGACCACGCCCTTTTCCCCGTCCACGATGATGGCGTCGCCCTTTTCGGCCATCGAGACCGCGCCCTTGGCCTGTCCCACCACCGGGATGCCCAGCGCCTTGGCCACGATGACGACGTGGCTTGTTGCCGCGCCCTCTTCCAGCACCAGGCCGCGCACCTGCTCGCGGCGGTAATCCAGAAGCTCGGCCGCGCCCATGTTGCGGCAGACGATGATGGCGTCGCCCCCGCCATCCTCGCCGAACAGGTCGGCGGCCTGCCCCATCAACTGGCGCAGCAGGCGGTTGGCCAGATCGTCGAAATCGTGCAGTCGCTCGCGCAGATAGGGGTCGGCCATGTGCATCATGCGCGCCCGCATGTCCGACTGCACTTTCTCGACCGAGGCTTCCGCCGTCAGGCCGTTGCGCACCGCCTCTTCCAGCTTGCGCACCCAGCCCCTGTCATTGGCGAACATTCGATAGGCTTCGAGCACCGCGCGATGCTCGCCCTCCGCCGCGATGTCGCGGCGGGACAGCATGTCCTCGATGGAGATGCGCAGTGAAGACAAGGCACCGTCCAGGCGCGCCACTTCCCCCTCGACATCCTCGTTGAACAGGTTGGTCACCACGACGCGCGGCTCGTGCAGCACCACGCTGCCGAGGCCGATGCCATCGGCCAGCGCCGCACCCTCGATCATCACCGGACGCGACAGATCCAGCACCACGCCCGGCCGCGACAACCCCTCTAGGCTGCCGGCGGCCACCATCTCGGCCACCACCATGCCGACGGTTTCGAGCGCTTCGGTCTCCTCGTCGCGGTAGACGCGCTTGGCCTTGTTCTGCACCACCAGCACGCCCAGGATGCGGCCCGCCCTCAGGATCGGCACCCCCAGGAAAGAGTTATAGATCTCTTCTCCCGTTTCCGGCAGATAGGTGAAGGCCGGATGCTTCTGGGCATCATTGAGGTTGAGCGCACGGGCCGTCGCGGCGATGGTGCCGACCAGGCCCTCGCCGAGGCGCAATTGCGCAAGGTGGACCGAGCCGGGGTTCAACCCTTCCGTCGCATAGAGTTCGAGTACGCCGTCGGCGCGCAGGATATAGAGGGAGCACACCTCCGCCACCATGTTGGCGGCGATCTGCCGGACGATTTCGTCCAGCCGCGCCTGGGGCTCCAGCGGCTCGGCCATCAGTTCGCGCATGCGGCGCAACAACACCCGCGGCCCGGGGGAATCGCTTCGCGTCAAGGGCGTCATCCGTCCGTCACGTTGGGACATCGCCCGCGGGGCGATGTCGATTCGGGCGTTCGAGATGGCGCCCGTGCTCAGGGACGAGCTTTGTCGAGACCGTACACCGAATGCAAGGTCCGAACCGCCAGTTCGGAAAACTCGCCGTCGATCAGAATGGAGATCTTGATCTCCGATGTGGTGATGGCGCGGATGTTGATGCCCCGGTTCGCCAGTGCCTTGAAGGCCGTCGCCGCAACACCCGTATGGCTGCGCATGCCGATGCCGATGACGGACACCTTCGTCAGGCCGCCTTCCGACTGGATGACGTCGAAGCGCATGTCCGACTTGGCGTTTTCGATGATGGTTGTCGCCTTGTCGAGGTCGCTGGCGGGCACCGTGAACGTCATGTCGGTGCGCGTGCCGTCCTCGGAGATATTCTGCACGATCATGTCGACGTTCACGCCGGCATCGGCCAGCGGGCCGAAGATGGCGGCGGCGATGCCGGGCCTGTCCTCGACGCGGCGAAGCGATATCTGCGCCTCGTCCTTGGCGTAGGCGATGCCGGTAACGACCTGCTGTTCCACGATTTCATCCTCGTCGCAAATGAGGGTACCCGGCGGGTTTTCGAAATCGCCCATGCCGGGCGCATCCGGATCCTCGAAAGAAGAACGCACGAATGTGCGCACCTTGTGAACCATCGCCAGCTCGACCGAGCGCACCTGCAGCACCTTGGCGCCCAGCGACGCCATTTCCAGCATCTCCTCGAAGGAGATGCGGTCCATGCGGCGGGCCTTCGGCTCTATGCGCGGATCCGTCGTGTAGACGCCGTCGACATCGGTATAGATGTCGCAGCGGTCGGCCTTCAGCGCGGCCGCGACGGCGACGGCGCTGGTGTCCGATCCGCCGCGTCCGAGCGTGGCGATCCGCCTGTCGGGCGCGATGCCCTGGAAGCCGGCGATCACCGCCACCTGCCCCTCGGCGAAACGGCGTATGATATCGGACCCGTCGATATCCTCGATGCGGGCCGCACCATGGGCAGTGTCGGTTGCAATGGGGATCTGCCATCCCATCCAGGAGCGGGCATTGACGCCCATCGACTGCAGCACGATAGCCAGGAGGCCGGCCGTGACCTGCTCTCCGGATGCGACGACGGTATCGTACTCGCGTGCGTCGTGGATCGGCGATGCCTCGCGGCACCAGCTCACAAGCTCGTTGGTCTTGCCCGACATGGCGGAAACGACCACCGCCACCTCGTGACCGGCATCGACCTCGCGTTTGACGTGACGGGCCACGTTGCGGATACGGTCGACATCGGCCACCGAGGTGCCGCCGAATTTGAGGACGAGACGCGCCATGGGACAAAGAGCTTGATGTTGTCCGGCAGCGTGACACCGCCGAAAAGTTGAAATGACACGCGACACCAGGCCGCACCTGCAGCCCGGATCGCGAAAGCGCCGCTCAGTAACCGAAATTACGGCTTGCTGCAAGAAGCCTCCGGTTGACTTGCCGGACGGGGCAGCCCATCCACCTAACCCTGACCAAGGCAGGCGGAGGCATCATGTCCGACAACAAGGCGACGACGATCGACGCGGCGGAGGTGGAGCGTTTCTCCCGGCTGGCCGCCGAATGGTGGAACCCGCATGGCAAGTTCCGGCCGCTGCACAAGTTCAACCCCGTCCGCCTCGAATGGATCCGCAACGAGATCGTGCGGCATTTCGGCCGCCATGCGCTGGCGCCGCTTCCGCTGTCCGGCCTGCGCGTCCTGGATATCGGCTGCGGCGGCGGCCTCGTCTGCGAGCCGCTGGCCCGGCTGGGCGCCGCCATCACCGGCGCCGATGCCAGCGCCACCAATATCGAGGTTGCCCGCCTGCATGCCGCCGAAGGCAACCTTGACATCGACTATCGCGCCACGACGGCCGAGGCGCTGGCGGAAGCGGGCGAAACCTACGACGTCGTCCTGGCGCTGGAGATCGTCGAGCACGTCTCCGACGTTCCGTTTTTCTTGGCCACCTGCGCCGGCATGGTGCGGCCCGGCGGGGTGATGGTGGTTGCCACCATCAACCGCACGATGAAGGCGCTGGCGCTGGCCATCGTCGGCGCGGAGTATGTTCTGCGCTGGCTGCCGCGCGGCACCCACTCCTACGAGAAACTGGTGCGCCCCGAGGAAATCGAGCGCCCGCTGGAGGCCGCCGGCCTGACGCTGGCGGCACGGACGGGCGTCGCCTATAACCCGCTGGCCGGCAAATGGCGTGCGACCTCCGACACGGACGTCAACTACATGTTGTCCGCCACCCGCCCGGCTTGACGCCGCGCACTGGAAATTCGAAATGCAGTCTGATAGTTGAAGCTGAGATCGGCGATCATGTTAATGGCCGCCCGGACTGCGGGAACCGTCGAATGACCTCGTCTGCATCGCGCAAAACCGTATACCAGCC
The DNA here is from genome assembly GCF_001463885.1 of Aureimonas altamirensis. GTDB lineage: Bacteria > Pseudomonadota > Alphaproteobacteria > Rhizobiales > Rhizobiaceae > Aureimonas > Aureimonas altamirensis. Next base: position 18,781 of record NZ_BBWQ01000026.1, read on the forward strand.
CGAAGGCAGGGTTCTGGCGTTTCCCGCCTGCCCCACCTCGTCACGCATCATGCCGGCGCTGGAGACGCTCGACGATTCCCAGCGCATCCTGCTCGACCGCCTGCGCTGGCTTGCCCTGCGCAGTCGGCTTGCCCCGAAGCCGAATCTGGAAAAGGCGTGCTTTCTGCTTGCGGCGGGGCGCGAGGCTTCGTTGGAGCGCTATTCCGTATGCTTCTTCCGCGGGCTGGCCGACCACGCCCGCCGCGACATGGAAATCTACCGTCCTGGCGCCCGGGCGGTCAGCGACGACGAAACCTGGTTGCTGCGCCTGATGGCCGCATGGCGGCGGAACGAGCCGCGCGCCGCATCAGCGCTCGTCGCATGGCGGGTGGAGCCTTCGCACCAGCGTTGGCTGCGGTTCCTGTCCGAAGGCCTGTCCACGGCGCTGGATGCCTGAAACCTGTTGACGGTCGTCGCGCGCACCACGGGGTGATTGCGTTACGCCCGCCCATGTCCCAACTATCGGGTGACATGATGGACATGCGCCCGATCAATACCAGACCGCCTGCCCGGCCCGAGCGCTTCGACGCGACCGGTGTCAAAGCGGTTCTCGGACCCACCAACACCGGCAAGACGTGGCTCGCGATCGAGCGCATGGTCGCCCATTCGTCGGGCGTCATCGGCCTTCCCCTGCGCCTTCTGGCGCGCGAGGTGTATCAACGGGTCGTCGACCGGGTCGGCGTCGGGGCGGTTTCGCTGATCACCGGCGAAGAAAAGATCAAGCCGCCGAACGCCCGCTACTCCGTCTGCACCGTCGAGGCGATGCCCGTGGATTCGGGGGCGGCCTTCGTCGCCATCGACGAGGTGCAACTGGCCGGCGACCTGGAGCGCGGCCACGTCTTCACCGACCGGATCCTGCATATGCGCGGCCGCGAGGAAACGCTCCTCCTCGGCTCCGCCACCATGCGCGGCGTGCTGGAGCGCTTGATGCCGGGCATTGCGGTGCAGACCCGGCCGCGCCTGTCGCAACTTCTCTATGCCGGCTCCAAGAAGATCACCCGCCTGCCACGCCGCAGCGCCATCGTCGCCTTTTCGGCGGACGAGGTCTACGCCATCGCAGAGCTGATACGGCGCCAGCGCGGCGGCGCCGCCGTGGTGCTGGGCGCGCTCAGCCCGCGCACGCGCAATGCGCAGGTAGAGTTGTACCAGAATGGCGATGTCGAGTTTCTGGTGGCCACCGATGCCGTCGGCATGGGGCTGAACCTCGACGTGGACCATGTGGCATTCGCCCAGGACTGGAAGTTCGACGGCTTCCAGTACCGCCAGCTTTCGCCGTCCGAATACGGCCAGATCGCCGGGCGCGCCGGCCGGCATGTCCGTGACGGAACCTTCGGCGTGACCGGACAGGTCGATCCGCTGCCGCAGGAACTTGTCGAGGCGCTGGAAGCCCATCGCTTCGAGCCGCTGAAGGTCTTGCAATGGCGCTCGCGGCAGCTCGACTTCGCGTCCTGCGACGCGCTGCGCCAAAGCCTGGACGCGGCGCCCAGCGCGCCCGACCTGACCCGCAGCCTGCCGTCCGTCGATCAGCGGGCGCTTGGCCTTCTGGCGGCCGATCCCGGCATTGCGCAAATGGCCAGGGGCGCGCGCGCGGTGGAACTTCTGTGGGAGGCCTGCAAGCTTCCCGACTATCGGCGAATCGCTCCGGCCCAGCATGCGGACATCATCGCGTCCATCTACCGGGACCTGATCGGGCGCGGCCATGTCGCCGAAGATTACATGGCGGCGCAGGTTCAGCGGGCCGACTTCACCGAAGGCGATATCGACGCGCTGTCGCAGCGGATCGCGGAAATCCGCACCTGGACCTATATTTCGCACCGGCCCGGATGGCTTGCCGATCCGTCACACTGGCAGGAAAAGACGCGCGCGATCGAGGACAGGTTGTCCGACGCGTTGCACGAGCGGTTGACGAAACGCTTCGTAGACCGCAGGACAAGCGTCTTAATGAGGCGGCTGAGAGAGAACGCATTCATGGAAGCTGAGATCGGCGGCGACGGCAAGGTGCTCGTGGAGGGTCACCATGTAGGCGAGCTGCAGGGGTTCAGGTTCACGCCGGACGCCAAATCCGACGGCCCCGATGCGAAAGCCGTGCGCGCCGCGGCGCAGAAGGCCCTGTCCGGAGAGTACGACAACCGGGCGGAGCGCTTCGCGAACGCACCAAATGGCGATTTCGCCCTCGGTTCGGATGGCCTTCTGCGATGGCTTGGGGCCCCAGTCGCCGTGCTGAGCGCCGGCGACTCGCCCTTGCGTCCGCGCATCGTGCTTCTGGCCGACGACCAGTTGGCCGGCGCCCAGCGCGACAAGGTACAGGCCCGGGCCGAGCGTTATGTCACCTATCAGGTCTCGACCGTGCTGAAGCCACTGGTGGACCTGGAGGCCGGCGAAGGCCTGGAAGGCACGGCCAAGGGCATCGCCTATCGCCTTGCCGAGAATTTCGGGATTCTGCAGAGACGCGAGATCGCCGATGACGTCCGCAGCCTGGATCAGGACGCCCGCGCGGCCCTGCGCGCCCTGGGTGTACGCTTCGGGGCCTATCACATCTTCCTGCCCATGCTGGTCAAGCCTGCGCCGGCGCAGCTTATCACCCTTCTCTGGGGCATCCGCAACGACGGTCGCGATAGGCCCGGCTTCGGCGAGGTACCGCAGCTTCTGGCCACAGGGCGCACCTCCGCGCCGCTGGATGCCGGCTTCGACCCCATCTTCTATACATTGTCCGGCTATCGCGTTCTTGGCCGCCGCGCTGTGCGCGTCGACATACTGGAGCGCCTTGCCGATCTGATCCGCCCGGCTCTGGCTTGGAAGCCCGGCGTCGGCAAGCGCCCGGAGGGTGCATTCGACGGCCGCGAGTTCCAGGTGACGGCGGCGATGATGTCCATTCTGGGCGCGACGCCCGACGACATGGACGAAATCCTCAAAGGACTCGGCTATCGGGCACGCAGCGTCGAACAGGCCGAGGTAGAGCGCCTGGTCGCCGCGCAGGAGGCCGCATCCGCGCCGGCCCTGGCCGAACTGCCGTCCGAAGACGCCAAGATCATCGAGGAAGCCGCAATCGCCGCGCCCGCCGAGGCGATATCGCCGCGCGAGGAAAGCGAGGCGGCCTCGCCGGACGGTTCAGCCGAGACACAGGCCGAAAGCCCATTGATGCAGCCCGCCGCGGCCGTCACCGACGAAGAAGCCGTCGAGACGGTGCCGGAAGACGCGCCTGTTCCCGTCGATGCCATCCTGTCCGACAATACGCCGGCAGATACGGTGGACATCATAGCCGGCGAGGCTGTGGCGGATGATGAGGCCGTGGCCGCAACCGATGATGCGGCGGACGCGTCGGTGGACGCCGCTGCGGAAGAGCCGAAACTTGTCCAGCTCTGGAAGCCGCATCGCGGCGAGGGCCGCGGCGGACGGCGCGACGATGCGCGCGCCAATCGCGGCGGCCAGCAGCAGCGACGCCGCCCGGGGGGAACCCAGGGTGCCCAGGCCGGTGCACCCGGCGAAACAAGGCGCAACGACCGCGAGGGCCAGGAGGGTGCGCAGCAGCGCAAGCCCTGGCAGAAGCCCAAGCGCGCGGAAGGGCGTGGCAAGCCGAGGCCGGACCAGGATGAGCGCAAGCCCGCCATGCGGGAAGACAGGCGTCCCGAGCGGCAGAAGCCGCTGGACCCCGACTCCCCGTTCGCCAAGCTGGCCGCGCTGAAGGATATGCTCAAGAAGTAAGGGCCGGGGAATGGCGGCAGGGGAGCAGCGTATCGACAAGTGGCTGTTCTTCGCGCGCGTCGTCAAATCGCGCAGCCTTGCGCAGAAGCTGGCCATCTCGGGTGCTGTCCGCGTCAACCGCGACAAGGTGGACCATGCCGCACGGCTCGTGCGGCCGGGCGATGTCCTGACCATACGCCTGGACAGATCCGTTCGTGTGTTGCGTGTGCTGACGTCCGGAGACAGGCGCGGCCCGGCCAGCGAGGCGGCCGCCCTCTTCGAGGAGCTGACATCCCCGGCCCCACCCGCCGACACGGATGAGCAAGGGAAATCTTTATCGCGATAAGGGCTTATGGCGACAAGCTTTGCTCTTGCAACGCAACCGGCAAGGGGCTACCTCCGCCCGGCGTGGCGACCTTGTCCCAATGTCGGGTCGCCGCAGCCAGCCTCATTAACCAACCGGCGTGATCCTGACCGTTCCGCCGGTGCGTCCGGGAACAGGGTGACATGACCTACGTGGTGACTGACAACTGCATTCGTTGCAAGTACACCGACTGCGTGGAGGTTTGCCCCGTCGACTGCTTCTACGAAGGCGAGAACATGCTCGTCATCCATCCGGACGAATGTATCGATTGCGGCGTCTGCGAGCCGGAGTGCCCGGCCGAGGCGATCAAGCCGGATACAGAGCCGGGCCTCGACAAGTGGCTGCAGCTCAATGCCGACTTTGCCGAGAAATGGCCCAACATCACGATCAAGCGAGACGCTCCGTCCGATGCCAAGGATATGGATGGCGTGGAAGGCAAGCTCGAGAAGTTCTTCTCCACGGAGCCCGGCGCCGGCGACTGACAAGCTTTACGCAGGGTTAGGCCGCTAACAATCCTGGCTGAGGGTCGCTCAGCCGGCCTTCGGCTGACGCACTGCGGCAAATTTCAGGGCACCACTGCCCACTCGAAGTTGAATCGAGAACAAAGGCGTCGATATGCGATATCGGGCCGCATGCTGCGGCGCGCATACGATCCCTGCAATTTCCTTGAGTTTTATGCGGAATTAGGGTATTATTTTCGCAACAGTCGAATGCTGGCTTGCTTCAACTTGCATCACCCGGCTTCGTGGCACTTCCGAAAGGCGTTTCTTCGTCACCGTTGGTTGCACTCATCCGGCTTTGGCCGGACAGGCAATCTTGGCCCCGCGAAACCCTGACGGCAGTGCAGACTGTCGTGCCATCATGAGGTGGCCCGCGCTCTAATCCGGCGACCCTGCGTGTCGTCCCCGTGCATAGCGGCACTCGAGGCCGCGCACAACAGGGAGTTTTATCAGGCGTATGAGCATTCAGAAGAAGACCTCCCAGCGTCAAGGTTTCAAGACTGGTGAAAGCATCGTCTACCCCGCCCACGGCGTCGGTCAGATCGTAGCCATCGAAGAGCAGACGGTTGCGGGGATGAAGCTCGAACTCTTCGTCATCGACTTCGAAAAAGACAAGATGCGGCTGAAGGTGCCGGTTGCCAAGGCGGAGTCCGTCGGCATGCGCAAGCTGTCCGAGACGGATTTCGTGGACAGGGCGCTGAAGGTCGTGCAGGGCCGCGCACGCGTCAAGCGTACGATGTGGAGCCGCCGCGCCCAGGAATACGACGCAAAGATCAATTCCGGCGATTTGATTTCCATCGCCGAGGTGGTCCGCGACCTGTACCGCGCCGACAGCCAGCCGGAGCAGTCCTACTCCGAGCGTCAGCTTTATGAGGCGGCCCTTGGGCGCATGGCGCGCGAGCTCGCGGCCGTCAACGAAGTGTCCGAGACGGAAGCCGTGCGCCTGATCGAGATCAACCTCAACAAGCGCCCGGCCCGCGCCAAGGTTGCCGAAAACGACGAGGACGAGATCGAGGCCGACGAGGCCGCCTGATCCACAGTCTGACGGCCCTCTTAAGAAAGCCGGCCTCTGCGCCGGCTTTTTCTTTGCGCGGGCTTTCCCGCACGCCCCTTGTCAATGCCGAAATACCGCCTGCGACCATTATGACCACCCTTGTCCCTTGCCGCGGCGGCCGGGCGATCTATCTCGCAGAAATATTCCACCTTCCGGGAACCAACGGTTGCGTGCGGGGTTATCCTCGTGCGTGAGACGATGGGGGTGGGTACGAGCCTCGCGTGACACGTACTGTCAGATTTCAGCGAAAGGCTCCGAGATGAAATCCCAGTCCGCAGGCCGCGTAATGATCCGGGCAGCGATGGCCGCGCCCTATCTCCAAAGAGACGAGGAATACCAGCTCGCAGTTCGTTGGAAGGACCTGAAAGACCAGGATGCGCTTCATCGCATGACGGCCGCCCATATGCGGCTGGTGATCTCGATGGCATCGAAGTTCCGCCATTTCGGCCTTTCGATGAACGATCTCATCCAGGAAGGACATGTCGGCCTGCTGGAAGCGGCAGCCCGCTTCGAGCCGGAGCGTGAAGTTCGCTTCTCTACCTACGCGACCTGGTGGATCAGGGCGTCCATACAGGATTACATCCTGCGCAACTGGTCGATCGTCCGTGGCGGCACGTCCTCTGCACAGAAGGCGCTTTTCTTTAATCTTCGTCGTCTGCGTGCCCGTCTGAGCCAGGGGTCGGAGAGCCTGGCCTCGAGCGAAATGTACAGGGAAATCGCGCAGGCGCTGAACGTGTCGGTGGGTGACGTCGCGCTGATGGACAGCCGTCTTTCCGGACCGGATTCGTCTCTGAATGCACCGTTGATGGAAGACGAGTCGGGCAGTGCCGACAGGCAGGATTTCCTGGTATCGGACGCCCCGCTTCCCGACGAGATGGTATCCAGCTCCATCGACGACGAGCGCCGCGTTATCTGGCTGACGGACGCGCTGGATGTGTTGTCGGACCGCGAACTGCGCATCATCCGGGAACGCCGGCTGCAGGACGATGGAGCAACGCTCGAGGCGCTCGGAAGCGAGCTCGGCATCTCCAAGGAGCGTGTCCGCCAGATCGAGACGCGCGCACTGGAAAAGCTCCGCGCTGCCCTTCTGGCGCGCAACCCCGATCAGGCGGCCTATGTAAGCTGAGGCTTGAAGGCGGCTTATATCCGAAAGGGCGGTGTCCAGCGACGCCGCCCTTTTTCATGCGCTATTCGGAGATGATCTTGTAGCGTGAGCCGGTCCGCACGCCGCCGGCGTCACTCAGGCCGTTCAACAGCCGGAACAACTCCACCTTGCGGTCCACACCCTGCATGCGCGCGGCGATCGAGGCTTCGGTATCGCCGATGCCGGCCGTGACGACGCGGATGCGCAGCGGCTTTAGGCCCTGGCGCTCTTCTGCCGTCATCGTACGGAAGCTCTGCGAGATTTCCCGTGCGATCGGCTCCAGCCGGCTCGACGATGCCGCCGGCATGGCGGTCAGGAAGCGGTAGACCTGTCCGCCGACACGGATCACGGTGATGTCGAAGGCATAGGCGCCGCCCTGCGCCTTGGCGTTGACCGCCTCAAGTCCGTGCACGCGCATCGGCTGGACGGATGCCTGGTCGAGGCCGCCGATCCACCCGCTGCGCACATAGTCTTCAAGCGGCGTGCGCTCGGACACCGCGACGCCATCGAAGCGGATCGCGGTGTCTCCCGGTCCGGTCGCCAGCACCGCCTCGGCCGTATTGTCGATCACGAAGTCACGCGGCACGCTGAATGATATGCCGAGGCCGGGGTGGAAGAAATTGCGCTCGCGGACATAGCCTTCCGCAGCCGTATCGCCGAACAGCATGCCGTCGATGCCGGTCAGATAGCGGTCCCTGTCGGTAACGCCCGTTCCCGGTCCGCCGAACTCTGCAGCATGCCGGCGCGCGAAATCTATGCGCTGCGCCGATGCCGGATGGGATGCGAGGAAGTCCAGTTCCGGGTTGGTGGCCTGGAAGGCGTTGCGGAAACGGCTGAAGGATTCCATCGCCTCCAGGAAGCGGGCGGCTGCATAAGGATCGTAGCCGGCCCGGCCGACGTGGCGGATGCCGAGGGCATCGGCCTCGAGCTCCTGGTTGCGCGAGAAGCTGGCAAGGCTAAGCTGGCCCTTCGCCAGCGCCGCCTGCCCGGCCTGCGGGCTGGACAGAACCTCGCTCACCACGCGACCGGCCAGTTCCGCCGCCTGCTCGCGCTCCTGGCGCTTGATGCCGTGATTGGCAGAGACGTGCCCCATCTCGTGCGCCAGCACGGCGGCAACCTCTGCCGAGTCGTTGGCCAGCGCCAGAAGGCCGCGCGTGACGTAGAGATAACCGCCGGGCAGCGCGAAAGCGTTGATGTTGGGCGAATTCAACACCGTAATCGAATAGGCCCTGGTCGGATCGTCGGAATAGGCGGCCAGCCGTCCGACGACGGCGGCAAGCGCGCGCTCCAGTTTCGGGTCCGAATACGCACCGCCATAGGCGGCCAGGATTCGCGGATGCTGCGAGCGTCCGATCGAGGATTGCGGATCGCTGGATTGCGCGCTCTCGAAGCTGATCGGCTGACGCTGCTGGGCCGGCAGGAAACCTGTCTGGTTCGACGCGCCGGAAGCCATGTCTTCCATGCTGGCGCCAAGCGACGTGCAGGCCGACAAGGCCAGCCCCGCCGAAAGACAGGCGAGTACGCGCCAGCCCGCGCGCCTGTCGCGCAGGCCGGCAGGATCGCCCCGTCTAACCGACATGGTGGCCGTCATGATTCCCCTAACCCCTCGTCGCGGCACTGCATTGCGCTGTATTGGTAGCGTGCCCGGCAGCACCCGCGAAAGCACCGAGGCGCAACAGGTGCGCGAATAACCGTCGATAGCCGATTGCCCGCCAAATCCGACCGAAATATGGGGGCCCACCAACGGCGGTGCCAGCCTTTACCCGGTAAGATATGCTGCCAGCGCGGGGTTGGGCGGAGGACCAAGCATCTCGGACGTCGTACCGATGGCGGCGATGCGCCCGTTTTCCACATAGGCGATGCGGTCGGCATAGCCGATTGCGTCGTCCGGCTGGTGCGTCACCATAAGGATCGTCAGTCCGGCCTCGCGCCGAAGGCGCGCCATCAGCGCCAGGATATCCTGCCGCATTGCCGGCCCGAGGGCCGCGAGCGGCTCGTCCAGAAGAAGCAGCGGCCGTTTACGCACCATCGCACGCGCCAGAGCAACGCGCTGCCGCTCCCCGCCCGACATGGCAGCCGGTAGCCGCTTGCCGAAACCGGCCAGACCGACCGCGTCGAGCGCGGCCAGCGCCGACTGCTTCTCGGCCGGGCTCGCACGCAACGCTGTCGTCAGCCCCAGCAGCACGTTGGCCTCGGCCGTCAGGTTGGGAAACAGGTTGTTTTCCTGGAAGACGAAACTCACCGGCCTGTCGGACGGAGCCGCGGTCGTCATGTCGCTGCCATTGAACAGCACCCGGCCCCGGTCCGGTTGCAGAAACCCGGCCACGATATCCAGGAGCGTCGATTTGCCGGCGCCGCTGGGGCCGATGATTGCCAGCCATTCTCCGGCGGCCACGTGCAGATCGAACCGCAGCGTCAGGCCCTCATGGGCAAAGGCTACGTCGTCTAGGACAAGGGCGTTTTGCGCTGTCATGGCGTCCTGTCGGTTTGGGCGCCGCGCTCGGCAAGCCACATCAAGGTCAGGCAGGTTGCGGCCAGGATCAGGGCGATGCCGGCCGCATCGGCGGTACGATAGCTGCCCATGCGCTGCAGCAGGAGATAAGGCAGCGTGACAAGGTCCTGGCTGCCGAACAGGGCGACGACGCCAAGATCTCCGAGCGAAAGCGACAATCCGAAGGCGAGCGCAAGCCCCAGCGGACGCCGCAGCGCCGGCCAGAGCACCAGCCGCCAATAGGCCCATTCGCGAATGCCCAGATGGGCGGCAAGCCGGGCGCGCTGCGCCTCCGCGCGGTCCATGGCCGGCGTCAGGACGCGCAACATGAAAGGGACGGCCATCACCGCATTGGCCGTCACCACAACCAGCGGCGCCAGCGATGCGACTGCCGCAACCTCACGCAGGATCAGGAACCAGCCCGCACCCACCACGATCGGTGGAACCACCAGCACGACGCTACCGGCATAATCGACAAGGCCGCGTCGCCTGCCCTGCCGGCCGAGGGCAAGCGCCAGCGAAAGGGCAAGGCCCATCGCCGTGGCCGAAACGGCGATCGCAAGGCTGGTCAGAAGGGCGCGCTGTACGGCTGGCTGCATCGCAAGCCCGCGAAGATCGGAGGCAAGGCCATTCCAGAGGATGGCGCCAAACGGCGCCAGGATGAAAGCCAGGCCCATCACGATCAAAGCGGTATCGCCCAGGCGGGCGGCAGGGCCGTCCTTGTCGTAGCGGCGCGCCCTCCCCCCGAGCGACGTGATGCCGCCATCCGGCCGGCCGAGGACGGACGATACCGCAAGCACGAGGGATACGACAACGATCTGCAGCAGCGACAGCGCGGTCACGCGGGCCGGGTCGAAATCGTAGCGGAGCGCCTGGTAGATGGCCACTTCCAGCGTCGTGGCCGAGGGCCCGCCACCGAGAACCAGCACGATGGCGAAGCTTGTGACGCACAGCATGAAAACCAGCGTCAGGATGCCAGGGAGAGCGGCGCGAATGGCCGGCCACTCGACGAGCCGGAAGGTAGCCCGCCGCCCCATCGACAATTGCCCCGCCAGTTTCCAGCTTTCCGCCGGAATGGCCGACAGGGCCGCAAGCATCAGCCGCGTGGCCAGCGGCATGTTGAAGAACACATGCGCGATCAGGATGCCAGTCAGGCCGTAGATATCCAGCCGGCCGATCCCGGCCGCCGCCAGCGCCGAAGACAAGACCCCCGAGCGGCCGAAGACGGCGAGGATGCCGAGCGCCGCAACCAGGGTGGGCAGGGCCTGCGGCAGCAGCATGACGCGCAGGATGAGTTGTCGGCCGGGAAAGACACGACGGTGCATCGCAAGGGCCAGGGGCAACGCGAAGAGTGCCGACAGAAGCGCGGACAGCCCCGCCTGCATCAGGGTAAAGCGGAGCACGCCGTGGACATAGGGGTCGGCCGCGACGACAGCCAGGGCCGGACGTGCCCCGGTGGCCAGCGGCAGCGCCAGGAAAGGCGCAAGCAGCACCACCGCGATGAAGGCGAGGCCAAGCGTCCCGGCGAGCCGGCGCCCGCCGCTTGGTTTCATCCGCAGGATGGCGTCAGCGGCCAATCGCCTGCAACCATTCCTGCGTCCAGGCCTGCCGGTTGGCGGCTACGTCCTCGGGATCGATCAACAGCGCCTTGGCCGGGGATACGAGTTTGCCGAAGGCGTCCGGCAGAGACTGCGATGGTGTGACCACCGGTAGCGTCCAGTTGGTCACCGGAATGAAGGACTGAACCTCCGGCGACACCAGATACTCCAGGAAGGCCTTGGCAAGGTCCGGGTGTTCCGAGGTTTTCAGAACCCCGGCGATCTCGACCTGCATGTACTGCCCTTCCGAGAAGCGGGCAGCCTTGTAGCGCTCGGTTCCTTCCTCGACCATGTGGTAGGCCGGCGAGGTCGTATAGGACAGGACGATGGGCGCCTCGCCGCTGGTGAACAGCCCGTACGCCTCGCTCCATCCCGGCGTCACCGTAAGGATACGTGGGCTCAGTGCCTTCCACTTTTCTGCGGCGGCGTCGCCATAGACGGCCTTCATCCACAAAAGCAGGCCAAGGCCGGGCGTAGAGGTGCGCGGGTCCATGATGACGATCTTCTCGTCGGCCGGCCCGGCGATCAGCGCGTCGAAGCTCTCGGGTACGTTGGAAACCGTTTCGCTGTCGTAGACGAAGGCCAGCGGCGCATAGTCGAACGGCACGAAATCGGCATCGTCGTAGGCGACGGGCAGATCCAGCGTCGACAGGTCGATTCCCGACGGCGCGAACAGGCCGGTCGCGCGCAGTTCCGGGATGAGATCGGTGGTCATCCCAAGGGCGACATCCGCCTTGGTACCCTCCCCTTCGAGACGCAGGCGATTGAGGATGCCGACGCCGTCGTCGAGCCCGACGAAGCGCAGGTCGCAGCCGCAGATCGCTTCGAAGCCCGTCTCGATGCGCGGACCCGGCCCCCAGTCCGGTACGAAGCTGTCATAGGTATAGACCGTCAGGACCGGTTTTTCCGCATCCTGCCCGAGTGCTTGAGACAGGGGAGCGGTCGCCAGAGTCGCAAAAAGAAGGGAGGGCAGCAGCAGCGTGCGCATGAGGCATCCATGGTAGCCGGAAGGCGCAAGCGGCAGCCGGGGCCGGCGGCCATCTCCCATCCCTCCGCCGGTACGAGCCGGATCAGGTTCTTCGGGTTGGCTCTTGCCTCTCAGCCCCCGTATGGGGCACCCCGTGAGTGGACGCCATTTTAACGCCTGCCAGTTCGGGCGCAAGCGCAAGGGAACGCCGCCGTGACTTCTTTCGCCCTCTTGCTTGCAGGCGATATCAGCGCCGGTGCCGCCTTGCGCGCGGCGATCGCGGGCCGGCGCGTCATCGCCGCGGACGCAGGCTTGCGCCATGCGGCCGCGCTGGGCGTGACGCCTGACCTGATCGTCGGCGATTTCGATTCGGTCGATCCAGCCACCCTCGACGCCTACCCGCTCGTGCCTCGCCACGACCTTCCGCGCGACAAGGGCGAAACCGACGGAGAAACGGCCTTGCGCCTGGCGGCAGACATGGGCGCGGTGGACCTGCTCGTCATCGGGGCGCTTGGCGGCGCCCGGACCGATCATGCCTTCTCCAACCTCAACATGGCGGTCGCCCAAGCGGACCGGTTCGACAGGCTATGGCTTTTCGACGGGCGGGAGCATGTCTTTCCGCTTGTGCCGGGCCGGACCCTGCGCCACGCGGCGCAGCGGGGCATGCAGTTTTCCGTCTGCAAATTCTCGGCCCTGTCCGGGCTGACCATCCGCGGCGCGAAATGGCCCCTCGGCAACATCGAGCTTCCCTTCGGGTCTCTTCTCACCCAGTCCAACGAAGCGCTGGGTCCGGTCGAGATCGAGATTTCGGCGGGCCGCGCCTTCGCCATTTTCAGCGCACAGGAATAGTCGGGCACGGACATTTTCCACCTTTGCGGCCGGCCGCTCTTCGCCTATTGTCCGCGCCGGCTGGTCCCATAGCTCAGCAGGATAGAGCACCAGATTCCTAATCTGGGGGTCGTTGGTTCGAATCCAACTGGGATCACCAGACACATCTGGTTGTTACCGCGTGTGTCAGCGAGAATAACGACGCCCCTCCCTCGCCAGGCGCCAGTTGAACTAGGTCTGGCACTCTGCCGCGCAATGAAAGCTTCACAGCCTAGCCGCTTCAGCAGGTCAGCCAAGTTGGTTCTTATACTTGCGTTGATCAACGGTGAGACAGCCTTTGCCATCTCACTGGATCAAACGTTACAGCGTTTCTCCGATCCTGCGCGCCGAGGCAACGGTTGAAGGGAAAGCGTCCAATGGTTGACATAGTCGGCGCTGGCATTGCGAGAGTATTGCCCGGCTGGTCGGCGGCCTTATTATGGGATAGGACATCGATCTCTCTGTTCCATAATACCGCCCGTGATAGCTGGGGTGGCGCGTAGTGGCATCATCGGCCTCTCTGGTGTGCCTCTGGGGGAACCTCAGCAATTCAATGGCTCATGTATCAATAAGCCAGCCGCGCACTGCTTAACGGGATTGCAGGCGAACACTCAACAGACGGTAGCAAAAGAGCAATATGCTTCATATAAATGCAAGTACATTTAAGAGTTCGCGTTTTATCGCATTCTCACTTACGTTCGGAGTAATGGCGCTCTACTGCTACGCTAACTCCGACCTACCTTTCCTAGGTGACGCATATCATACTTGGGAAGTCGCAAGAACACTATACGACGAAAACAGGGAGACATCTTACGTCGAGTATCGTGGGCCATTTACGTTCATACTTTATAACTTGCTATTTAAAATTTCTAACCTGATTGGCGTTAGCGAATTAATTACACTTCGGTTCTCGTTGTCGATGATGTTTGCCTTTCTAGTTGTATACATTTTTCCTAAACTATACGAGTTTATATTATCAAAGCGCATAAGAATACTAGAAATATGCCTATTCTCTTTGTGGAATTTTGTGTTCTTTTCTGGCTATTATTTGTATCCGCAAACCGATACAACAGCTCTATTTTTCTTTGCGACTGGCTTATTAGCCTTAGTCAAGGCCCTGAATGAGGGCAGAGGCCGATGGTACGCGCTAGCAGGTATCCTGGTTGCCTTCTCGATAATGCTCAGGCTGAATTACGTAGTATCAGTTCCGATATTGCTCGTCATTATCGTGCTGCGCCAGAAGCTTTCAAAGCGAACTGCATTCGCTGCAGTTTTTCTCTTGGGATGCTTCCTCATGCCGTTATCAGCTCTGGTTTGGATGAATACGTCAGCCGCTCCAAAAAACAGCGTGCTTGAAGGCCAACTCAAAGGCGGCCTACAGTTTCGCAAAGTTGAGTGGAACGCTGGAGATGCCACATACCCCGGATCACTTGTATTTCCTGACAAACGAGGTGCAGAAATCCTATCGAAGGAAGGCATCAAAAGCAGCAAGGAATCTTTTTTTGATGGCGCCATCCCGGCAACCCATTATGCGCGCTTATGGCTGACATACCCGAAAGACATGGCAATAATTTACGGACAACATTTTTTTTCCGGGATTGATATAAAGTATAATAGTGTTTATATTTATGATTTCTCACGCAACATTATGTTGATTTCCGCCGTCAATTTTTCAGTTCTGTTTATCGCTTTGCTTGCTGCAACCAAATTAGTGCGCTGGTGCGGTGACATGAAAATGCAAAGAATTTTAATGCTGATTGCGTTAGTTTTCCCTGCGTTTTCAGCGATCCCATTCATAGTGGAGGTTCGCTTCTTTATGCCTTTAATAGTCGGCTACAGCGCGTTGGGAATTTTTGCGTTAAGGGATTGTCTCCCCTACATGGTCAGGAAAGATTTTTATGTCCAACTTCTGATATTCGTGGGACTTTGCCTGCTCAACTCGTCGTCCATGTTTGAGACTACTGACCCCGTTCTTCTCTGGTAGCGTCATCCGTCCCATATAATATACCTGCGTCGCAACGGTGTCTTAACGCCAAACACAACGACAGGCCGCGCTTGAAGCGGCTTGCCCGCTTCGCCGTTTAGAGCAGAAAGCTCCGAAGGCGCCATACATGCCCGATCTGATCGCACCAAACAGGCGTAGACTGTAGCTACCCTCTATCTGCCGAGATCGAGACTTTAGTTTGGATCAGATCAGAGATGCGAAGCGGACCCCCCCTCTATGGCATCACTCTTCGGCATGCGGCCCGTGCCGCGCGTCTTTGCCACAAAACTCTAGGTCTTGTGCGGCAACGAAGTAAAAATGCGTGATTGTGATTTGCCTTCAGGTCTCAGGCCTTCCGCGTCGGCGCAAAATGACGTAGCTAACCTTCGGTAGCGGACGGGCGACAGAAAGCGATCACGAGTCAATATGCCGAGAATCCCCTTGAATAACCTGAGACGCAACATCGACGAGTACGCCGCGCCGTTGCTAGAAGCTGCCTCGGAAACACTGGCTTCGGGCTGGTGGCTAAACGGGAAGAAAACTGAAGCTTTCTGCGCCGAATTCGCTGCCTATGTCGGGGTGGAACACTGTATCGGTGTCGCCAACGGGTCAGACGCCCTTGAGATCGCATATCGAGCCATTATCGCATCTCGCCGGCCTGCGGGCCGGGAAGTGATTACAGTTCCCAATGCTGGCGGTTACTCCGCAATCGCCTGCCATCTGACCGGGCTTGTACCCGTCTATGCAGATATCGACGAAGCAAGCCAACTTGTATCGATCGATTCCATACTTTCGTGCGTGAGCCCTGACACTGCGTTTGTGGTTGTAACGCATCTCTATGGTGGGGCAGTGGATGTGCCCGTGCTGCGGCGCCGAATGAACGAGATGGGACGAGGCGATATCGCAATCCTGGAAGACTGCGCTCAAGCTCATGGCGCTCTGGTTGGGGGCAGAAGGGTCGGGAGCCTTGGGGATATAGCGACATTCAGCTTTTACCCCACAAAGAACCTCGGCGCTTGCGGTGATGCGGGAGCGATCGTCAGTAGCGACGCCGATCTGGCGGCCGCTGCGAACGCACTGCGCCAGTACGGCTGGGCCGCGAAATACACGATCGGCGAGCCATTTGGTCGGAACTCTCGCCTTGATGAGGTCCAAGCGGCGATCCTTTCGGTTCTCCTGCCTCGATTAGACGAGGCCAACGCTCGCCGAACCTTCATACTGGATCGCTACGCAGCGGCACTACCGAGCGGGATAGTGCTTGTTCGAGCGCCAACTAATACGGTTGGTCATCTGGCTGTCGTTCTATGCGGTCAGCGGGACAACCTGCGGCAGCACCTGACCGAGAATGGTATCGGCACTGATATTCACTATCCAGTGCTTGATGTCGACCAGCCTGCCTGGGGGAGATTGCCGAGCAGAGAGGCGCCAGGGGGGCTAACTGTGGCGCGGACCAGCGTCCCGCGTCTGCTAACGCTACCCTGTTTTCCGACAATGCGTGAGGATGAAATCAACAACGTTTGCGAGGCGTTGAGCTCGTGGCAGATCTAGCAACCTCTGCCAACGGCATAGCTCCTGAACTGTCTGATGCCAAGTTACGATCCCTCGTAATCCCGATTTACGGCAACGAGGAAAATGTCGAGGATCTGGTCGAGGCCTTGAACGCACTTGATCGCGACGTCGGCGGAATGGAGGTCGTGTTTGTTGTCGACGGCTCACCGGACCGTTCGGGCGAGTTGCTGCTGGCAGCCCGCGAACGCATGCATTTCGAATCGCAGATTGCGTTTCACAGCCGAAATTTCGGTTCCTTTACGGCCATTCGCACAGGTATTGAGTTGAGTAAAGGTCAGGTGATCGCTGCAATGGCGGCCGACCTGCAAGAACCCCCTGAGCTCATTTGCAAATTCTACGCGATACTTGAGAATGATGACGCCGACGTTGTTTTCGGTCAACGCATGGGCCGACATGACGCTTTGCTTCGTGATGCCCTTTCAAACGGCTTTTGGTGGCTCTATCGGAAGCTCGTTGTCAAAGACGTCCCCAAGGGCGGCGTCGACATATTTGGCTGCAACCGGATGGCGGCAGACACGGTCCTCGAAATAGCAGAGCCGAACAGCTCTCTGATTGCGCAGCTGTTCTGGATTGGCTTTCGACGCACCTTTGTACCCTACGAACGGCGCAAGCGGCTGAAGGGTACGAGCTCGTGGAACCTTTCGCGTCGCCTCCGCTACATGATGGACAGCATTTTTTCATTTTCCGACCTCCCGATCCTTTGCGTGCTGTGGTTCGGTGTTGCCGGCTGCTTCCTAAGCCTGACCTTTGGTCTAGTAATAGCCTTTGCACGCATCGCCGGCTTCGTGACAGAGCCCGGCTACGCCGCAATCGTTGTATTGGTTACATTCACCGCTTCGGCGATGCTTGCCGTTCAGGGCATCCTTGGTTCATATCTTTGGCGAACCTTCGAAAATACAAAACGCCGCCCCTTGCGCATCATCAGCAGGGTAGTGACTTCTGTCGGAAGTCCTCGGGCCTAGCATCATCAATCGGCGGAGCTGCAGTTTGTCGCAAGCATCATACAATCAGCCATTCGTCCACCCTCAAGGACTATGTGAAACTGAAAACGTCGGCGCAGGAACAAGGATTTGGGCCTTCGCACACGTGTTGCCAGGAGCCAGGCTCGGACGGGATTGCAACATCTGCGATCACGTTTTCATTGAAAACGACGTCGTAGTGGGCGACGGCGTGACAGTGAAGTGCGGCGTGCAGCTTTGGGATGGAGTACGGTTGGGCGACCGTGTCTTCATTGGCCCCAATGTCACTTTCACCAACGACCGCTTCCCTAGGTCGAAGCAATATCCAGAGGCATTTCTCCAAACGGTTGTGGAGGATGACGCGTCAGTTGGAGCCAATGCAACAATCCTGCCCGGAGTAAAGATAGGTCGCGGTGCGATGGTTGGCGCTGGGGCGGTCGTGACGCGCGACGTTCCGGCCAATGCAACGGTTGTTGGGAACCCGGCTAAAATCATCGGCTACCAAGACAATTCGGCGACAAAACGCGAGGGGACTGAGGGGTCATCGACGATCTCCGAAGGTGAATTGGGCGTGGCAATAGGGAGTCGCGTTCAACTCGGCATCGGCCGCTGCTTCGTAGAGCGCTTGCCTCATTTCACTGACATGCGCGGTAGCCTCACTCCATTGGAACTGAATAAGGGGCTTCCTTTTGCGCCAGCCCGAATATTCCTGGTTTATGGTGTAGCCAGTCATCACGTGCGAGGAGAGCATGCCCATCATCGCTGCGAGCAGTTTCTTGTCGCCGCACATGGAGGGGTCTCTGTGGTGCTTGACGATGGAATGCATAGGCGCGAGGTTCGCCTCACGGATCAGACCATGGGCCTATATCTTCCGCCAATGGTTTGGGGGGTGCAGTATAAATTCGATCGTGAAAGCGTCCTGATGGTCGCGGCCTCACATCTATACGAAAGCAATGACTACATCCGCGACTATGGCGATTTTTTAAAGTTGGCGGCCGCATCGAGCAAGAGCTGATTTGCGCACATCCTTAAAATCAGATGCAGTCCGCTTTATTGTTGCGGGCGCCTTGAATGCGGCTTTAACCTTGCTCGTGTATCAAGCCCTCCTTTACGCGATGTCTCATCAACTTGCTTACGCGTTTGCCTGGTTAACGGGGATCGCGTTCATTATGATTTTTTATCCTGCTCGAGTGTTTCCAGAAGGCCGTACAGCACCCGTTGATCGCTTGTTATTGGGAGCGACGTATCTCGGCGTTTTTCTGTTTGGCCTTGCGTTACTTCAAGGACTGGACCATGCGGGAATTGCGCCACGCATCGGCATTCTTATTGTTATGGTTGCGACGACCGCTGTCAATTTCCTCGCCGCGCGCTTTCTGCTGCGAAGATAAATTCGATAAAGCTGCTGTTCGATCCGCCGCGTACGAATCGTCGTCCTCACCACACTGGCTCACCGAGTAAGGGCGTCGCGTTCACCTCGCACGATTCACTCGTGCGCACTTGTCCAATATCCGCTTATGCGGGACTGAACTGGGACATGAGCTAAGGACTCTTTGTTAGGGTCACGAGCCATGCGACGGTAAGGCTTTTGCCACAGCTGGCACAAGGCCGTGGGCCTCGAGTTGGGTTCGATGCTCGTTGCCCCAGACGCAGAGCGGCATCAGCGCCTCGACCAGCGTCTCCCCGAAGGGCGTCACGGTGTAGTCGACCTTGGGCGGCACTTCGCTGTAGTCACGACGCACGATGACGCCCGCCGCGACGAGCTCTCGCAACTGTTGGATCAGCACCTTCTCGCTGATGCCTGTCACCAAACGCCGAAGATCACCGAAACGCCGTGGCCCCGGGCGCAGGTGGTACAGAATGATCGGCTTCCATTTGCCGCCCATCACGGCAAGCGCGACGTCGAGGCCGCAGTCGCTGTTACCCTGGCTCACATCCCGATCCTTTCACTAACCTTTTTGTCCGTACTAGTCTCTGCGCCAGCGCCTGTCCATATCGGCTCCAACACTAAGGAGACGTCGATGGATCGTTTGAAAGACAAGGTGGCCGTCATCACAGGCGCCAATAGCGGTATCGGTTTGGCAAGCGCCAAACGCTTCGCAAGCGAGGGCGCGCGCGTCTTCATGACGGGCCGAAGGCAGCGCGAGCTCGACGCAGCGGTGGCCGAAGTCGGCCACGGCGCAATCGGCGTACAGGGTGACGTAGCAAGCCTTGTAGACCTGGACAGGCTTTTCGAGATCGTGGCCCGGGACGCCGGCCGGATCGATGTCCTGTTTGCAAATGCCGGCGGCGGTGAATTCGCGGCTCTTGAAGACATCACCGAAGAGCATGTCGAACGCACTTTCGCCACCAACGTCAAGGGTACGCTGTTCACGGTGCAGAAGGCGCTGCCGCTTCTGGTGGACGGCGCCTCGGTCATCCTGACCGGCTCTACGACCGCCAGTTCGGGGGCGGCGGCGTTCAGCGTATATAGCGCCAGCAAGGCGGCAATCCGCAGCTTTGCCCGCAACTGGTGCCTGGACCTCGCCCCGCGCCACATTCGCGTCAACGTGCTGGTGCCAGGCGCCACCTCGACGCCGGGCCTCCACGGCCTGTCGCCAAGCGAGGAAGCGGGGCGGTCGTTTGTCTCGGCCATGGAGGCGCAGATTCCGCTTGGACGGCTTGGTTCGCCGGACGAGACGGCCGCCGCAGCCCTGTTCCTGGCCTCCGCGGAGTCGAGCTTCGTCAACGGCAGCGAACTGTTCGCCGATGGTGGGCAGGCGCAGATCTGAGCACCGCTCGCCCGCCCTGTGTCCGGTTTTAAGAAGGACCCCATCATGCGTGACAACGAAACGATCATCCGCGAGCTATACGACCTGGCCGAAGGCGAAGGATCGGACATGGAGCGGTTCGTCGCCGCCTTCTCCGACGACGGCTACCTGACCGATATTCCCACCGGGGCAACGCTGCGCGGTCGAGCGATCGGCGACTATATCGGCAGGCTGACCACCGCCTTCCCGGATATTCATCGCGAGCTCTCCAAGCTCTACACGGCGGGTGACGTCGTGGTGGTGGAACTGGCCATTCGCGGAACGCACCTCGGCGATCTGGTCCTGCCCTCCGGCACACTTGCGCCGACAGGTCTCACGATCGATGTTCCGTGCTGCGACGTGTGTTCCACCTGGCGAACGGCAAGGTCACGTCATTCCACTGCTACAATGCCGCGTCCATCACTGCGCAGCAGCTTGGGATCGAAGGTGGATAACCCTTCGCCTTAGCGATTTGGGCTCACCTAACCAATCCCGGCTCGCCGGCGTCGATCATGCGGGCCAGATGCTCAAATGCTTCCTTCCATGCATTCGCGGCTTCATGATCGAGTTTGGCCGTCAATTGCTGCTCCAAAGCCTGCGACCGCGCAACCGACTGCATTACCGAAGCGTGTATCTCTTCGTCAGAGGCACCATGCCTCGTCATTTCGACGATCTGCGCTTCGACCCGCTCGGCGATCATTGCTTCACCGGTCGCATGATCGGCAGACCCGGCACGCTTCTCGGCCTTGGCAAGGATTATCATGGCGGTCTCCGCGTCCGTCCGATCTTTGTCTGACGCGCTCGGAGCGGTGGCCTTGGCGATTATGGCTTCGGCTATCCGTCGGGCACCGACCTCGTATCCGCTCTTCAAGGTCTGATCTGGGTTCACGCGGCCTTTCTCCCAATCGGTTCCGGTATCAGCCAATCGATCGCCGACCAAATTGTGGGCGCATCGTCGCTTTCGAAGCGGAAAATTTAATCAGGACGAGGTCGGCCCACTTTCCGATGCTTGAGCCGCAATCCTTACCAACGTCGGCTCTAAAACTGCCTGAAAATATCCGAAACGTCCGGCTGTGTACGCCTATATATTAGGCAGTCCAATCTATTGCAATTCCGATCAGCACCGGACATTATAGAGAACATTGTTCTCTATATAGAACTTTTGGGGACGTCATCATGGTGTGGGATTCTGTATCGCGTCGCAGCCTTCTGAAGGGTGCGGCGGCCTTGGCCGGAGCCACGGCGGCAACTCGGCTCATTCATCCGTCCTTCGCTCAGGCCGGGCTTGAAACAACCGACATTGAACTGATCAGCGTGCGCGATCCGCAGCACTCTGCCCAGATAGCTTTGGCGCAGGAGCTGGGGTTCTTCGAGGAAGCCGGCCTCAACGTTGCCGTCAACTACACCGTCAATGGCCCTGACCTGCCCAGTCTTGCCGCAAGCGGCCGCGTACAGATCCTGGCTTCGGCACTAGAGCAGCTCGCATCTCTCCGCGAAAAGGGGATCGACTTCAAATGGGTGATGAAGCTGTCCGACATTTCCAACACCCAAGGCGTGGTCATCGGCAACAATTCCGGCATCGACAAGCCGGCCGATCTGGCTGGCAAACGCGTCGGCATGTATAGCGGCGCCGCCGTAGAGCTTGCCATTCTCAACATGTGCAAGGACTACGGAATCGATTTCTCCAGCCTGCAGTTCGTCAATGTCGAACCGCCTGAACAGGCCATGGCCCTGATGCGCGGCGATATCGATGTGATGGCCTGCTGGGAACCCTATGTCTCCAACGCCGCCAGGATGGGTGGGCGCGTGTATTTCACCGGCAGTCGGTCCTACATCGAAGACCCCAATACGCCCAAGGCGGTGAACTACCTTTATCTCTCCACTGGCCTTGCAACCACGGGCGACTTCATCGAAGCCAATCCCGGCACGCTCAAGGCCCTGATCGGCGCGCTGGCCAAGGCGACCGCGGTCATTGTTTCCGACCCGGAAAGCACTGTGGAGCCGATCTCCCGCAATCTTGGCATTCCGGCCGACGGCCTCCTGGCCATCCTCCAGGCCAATGACTACAGCCCCATCGTCGATAACCGCGTGATCGAAGGCTACCCTGTCTACCAGGATTGGGCGATCAGTCGCGGCTACCTCGAAACCGGTGCGCCCATTGCCGACCTGCTCGACATGAGCCTCCTGCGTGAAGTGCTGCCCGACGCGGTTCGCATCTAGCCCCGACACCGCCCACCGGAAAACATACCCATGTCTCACAGCGTTGCTTTCGAGAATGTCGGAATGACATTCCGCGGCCGGCGTGGTTCCCAACCCTATACGGCGCTGGCGGACTTCTCCCATACGGTCGCCGAAAACGAGTTCATCTGCCTTCTTGGTCCCAGCGGCTGCGGAAAGTCGACCGTGCTCAATCTGGTGGGCGGCTTCGCCCAGCCCACAAGCGGGCGCATTCTGGTGGGCGGCAAGCCTGTCGACGGCCCCGGACCCGACCGGGGCATGGTCTTCCAGCAGTATGCGCTGTTCCCCTGGTACACAGTGCAGCGCAATGTTGAACTGGGCCTCGAAGCGCGTGGCCTCCCCGGCCCGGAACAGCGCGAACGTGCCGAACGCATGCTGCGCACCGTCGGCCTCTGGGACCATCGCCTCAAATATCCCAAGGAGCTATCCGGCGGCATGCGTCAGCGCGCAGCCATCGCCCGTACCCTCGTTGCCGAGCCCGACGTCATCCTGATGGACGAGCCCTTCGCCGCGCTGGATGCCCAGACGCGCGAGCACCTGCAATATCAGCTGCTCGACATCTGGGAGACGCTCAAGCGCACTGTCATCTTCGTCACCCACAGCGTCCAGGAGGCAGTGCTGCTTGGGGATCGCGTCACCATCATGGGCCGCCAGGGCGGCAACATCATCGCCAGCATCAAGAGTCCGCTGCCTCGTCCACGCAATCGGCTCGACGACGCCGTCGTCGCCTTCGAACGCGAAGTTCATCGCCATCTCGAACTGGCCGAAGGCGTCCATTCAGAGGATGCACGATGAGCGTGTCGCGCTTCACTGTTTCGCCCAAAGTGCTGAGCCTCTGCGCCGTGCTGCTCTTCTGGCAGGGCCTCGCCTGGCTCAACGAAATCGTGCCCTTTTACAATGCGGTGCTGGTCCCCTCACCCCTTCGCATTCTGGTTGCCGGGTGGCAGCTGGCTGTGACCGGCGTTCTATGGACCCACATCACCGCGTCGGTGCTGCGTGTACTGACCGGCATGGCCATTGCATTGCCGCTGGCGGTTCTGCTTGCGGTGCTGGTGACGGGCAGTCGCCTGGTCGAAATCGTCATCGATCCTGTCATCGAGCTTCTGCGGCCTATGCCGACTTTGGCGCTCCTGCCGATTTTCATCGTCTGGTTCGGCATCGGCGAGACGACCAAAATCCTGTTCATCGCCTACAGCACCTTCTTCATTATCTTCATCACCGCGGTCGAGGCGATACGGGACATTCCACCCGTCCTCTACCAGGCCTCGGGCAGTCTCGGTCTCAACCGCCGCCAGACCTTTTCCCACGTCACGTTACGTGCCGCCCTGCCGCAGGTGATGGTGGGGGTGCGGCTGGCTCTCGCCACAGCCTGGTTTGTCATCGTCGGCGCCGAGTTCATCGCCGCCAATGAAGGCCTTGGCTACCTCATCAACTTTTCCCGCGTCTGGTTCCAGATCGACAACATGATGGTTGGCGCGGTGGTCATCGGACTTCTGGGCCTGTCGAGCAATTACCTGTTCCTGGCGCTTGAAGACCGTCTCTTTGCCTGGCGCGAGCGCTAGGCCCCCTCCCAACAGGAAGTCACCCATGTCCAATCCTCGTCTCGACGTCCTCCAGGACCCGCCGGGCCCCGGCCCGGTACGCAATTTCACCGGCTATGGCCGACGGGGCCTCAAGGTCACCTGGCCCAATGGCGCCAAGGTGGCCCTGGCCCTGGTGCTCAACTACGAAACGGGAGCCGAAGCCTCCTGGCCCTCTGGTGATCGCAAGAACGACCGGATCTTCGAATTCCCCTATCCGCTCGATTCCCGATATCGCGACCTCGCCAACGAGTCCGTCTCCGAGTACGGCGGCCGCGCCGGCGTCTGGCGCCTGCAGCGCATGCTGGACGATCTCAAGCTCAAGATCACCTTCTCGGGTTGTGCCGTCGCCTTCGCCCGCAATCCCGAGGTTGGCGCCTATGTGCAGGAGGCCGGCCACGAGGGCTCTTCGCATGGGTATCGCTGGGAAGAGGTGTGGACCATGTCTCGCCAGGAGGAAAAGGAGCGCATCGCCGCTGCGGTCGATATCATCCGGCAGACCTGCGGCGAACGGCCCATCGGCTGGCAGACCCGCCACAGCGGCTCGCTCAACACGCGCGAACTGCTCGTGGAGGAAGGCGGCTTCCTGTACGACTGCGACTCCGTCGCCGATGATGTCCCCTATTATGCCGACGTCCTGGGCAAGCAACATCTCGTGCTGCCTTACAGCAGCACCTACAACGATCATCGCTTCATCATCGCCCAGGGCTATTCGAAGCCGCAGGACTTCTTCGATTATTGCAAGGATGGCATCGACTATCTCCGCCGCGAAGGCGAAACCCGTCCCAAGGTGATGACTATCGGCATCCACGCCCATTGGATGGGGCAGGCAGCCCGCACCGCCGCGCTTCATCGCTTCCTGGAATACGCCATGAGCACGGGTGACGTCTGGATCGCCCGCCGCCGCGACATCGCCGAATGGTTTCGTGATCACTATGACGCGTTCGTCAGGGATACCGAGGCGGAAACGCTGCGCTGAGGTTGGGTCATGCATTGTCTCGTTACCGGCCACAAGGGTTTCCTCGGCCGTCGGCTCAGCGCCGCCTTGATCGATTTCGGACATAGCGTCACCGGGTTGGATACCCCGGCAGGTCAGCCGATCGATCTGCGTGACGCTCCCGCCATCACCGACTGCATCATGGCAGCGCGCCCCGAGGTGATCTTCCACCTGGGCGGCGTATCCGGTCCGATGCTGCTCAACGACGCGCCCGGCCAGGTTCTTGCCATCAATGGTCACGGCACGCTCAACGTCATCGAGGCGGCCGGCCGGGCCGGCGTGCGCCGACTGATCTTCGCCTCCTCTGTCGCCGCGCATCAGCGCGTCGGTGGGCGGCCGGGTAGTCTCTATGCGGTCAGCAAGACGCTCGGTGAGCAACTGGTTGCCTGGGCCGGCAGCACCATGGAAACAACCAGCATCCGCATCGGCTCGGTTTTCGGTCCGGGCCGCGCCACCGCCAACCCTCTGCACCAGATGATCGCGGAAGGTCTGGCGACCGGCGTGGTGCCATATCCGGCAGGCAACATGGAGCCCAGCATCGAGGTCGGCGACTGCGCCCGGCTTTTCGCCGGTCTCGCCGATGCGGCAAGGATGGCCCCCCACTATGACGCCGTCCGCTACTGTGTCAGCTACCGGGCGGCTGCCGAGACGATCTCTGCCGCCGTCGGTGCGCAGGCGCATCCGACCGCGTTGGAAGAGAGCTTTCTCTACGACACGACGTTCGACGTCGAGCCACTGGCGCGCGACTCCGGAAGCGGGCCGCCGCCCAGCTTCTCGGACGCCATCGGGCAACTCGTCCAGACCGTGCGCGAAGCCGCCTGATCTCAATCAAAGGAAACGCATCATGGGATTGCTCAGCGACAAGACTGCCTTGATTACCGGGGGCGGGGGTGGCATCGGCGGCGCCATTGCCCAGCTCTTTGTCCGCGAAGGCGCCCGAGTCTGCCTCGTCGACCGCCGGGTCGACGCTTTGGACGAGCAGATGGCGGCCTGCGATGCAATCAGCGCCGGTGCCGCCTGCGCCTGCCTGCACGACGTCACCAGCGAAACGGGCGTGGAGGCAATATTTGCCGAATACCTGTCACGCTTCGACCGGCTCGACATCCTCGTCAACAGCAGCGGCGCCATCTCCGAGATGGCCCTTGCCGACATGTCCCTGGCCAGCTGGAACGCCGTAATGAACGGCAACCTGACCAGCGTTTTCCTGGCATCGCGTGCTGCCCTGCCCATCATGCGCAAGGAGCGCTCGGGCCGGATCATCAACATCGCCAGTCAGATCGGACAGCGCGGCGCGGCGCGCTTTACGCACTATGCCGCGGCCAAAGCCGGCGTTATCGGCTTCACCAAGGCCTTGGCCCGCGAAGTGGCGCGGGAGGGCATACTGGTCAATGCCATCGCGCCCGGACCCGTCCTGACGACGTTCAACGCCAACCTAGACCCGGCCACGATGGCCGGCACGCAGGACTTGCTGCCGCTGGGCCGTGCGGCTGTGCCGGATGAGGTCGCCCCGACGGCGCTTCATCTGGCGGCCAGCCCCTCAGGCGATGTCTATGTCGGCCAGACGCTCGGACCCAATAGCGGCGATGTGATGCTTTAGCCTCGCGAGGCGGCAGGGGGATAGCCGGCCGGAAGCCGGCTGCCCAGGCGCTGATGCAAGCGGCCAACCGCCCGCTGCAGGGCGCCGGCGATCGCGGCTTCGCGCGGCAGCATGGATGGCACCGTTCCCACGCAATCGAGGGTGAAAGCCACCTCCCCCTTACGGTTGAACACCGGCAGAGCGACAGCCATTACGCCTTCGGTGAACTCGCCAACGCTGCGGGCATAGCCGCGCTGGCGGGTCTCTGCCAGCTCGGCTCGCACTGCCGCTTCGCCAACGATGGTTTCGGCCGTGTGCTTGTGAAAGGTGATGCGCGCCAACTGGCGGTCGACCTCGGCGCCGGATCTCCAGGCAAGGTTCGCCCTCATATGCGCGGATGCGTCGGCGGGCAGCCGGAACCCCATCGGGTAACTGATCTCGACATTGTTGCTTGCACTGCGCTTGTCAACCACCAGAAAACCGCCATCCGGCAGGGGTTTGGACAGGACACACGATGTGCCGGCCTCCTCGCTGAGAAGGTCCAGCGTCGGCAGAAGCTCGCGCATCGGCAGTTCTTCGTCGAGTGCGCCGGACAGGTCGCGCGCGATACCCACATAGAGCCGGTAGCGCTTGCTGGCGGCATCGAACAGCAGCCAGTCGTGATCGCACAGGGTGCGCAAGATGCCGTGGCCGTGCGATTTGGTAACGCCGGTCGCCCGCACGATCTCGGCCAGGGTCAGCCCGGCCGGGTAGCCATTGAGAAGCTTGAGAATGCGGACGGACTTGTCCACCGCCGGAACAAGACTGACGCCCTCGGCCTCGGGCGGAACTTCGACCTCACCCCGGAGTACCCAATGCTGGTCAACCAGGTCCAGCTTTTCATAGGCCTGACCAGCAGTTTGATGTCGCATGGGCAATTGGCATCTCCTTGGAAAACAGCTGTCGATCACTGTACACAGGTTTGCCGTGGAAGCGGAAATCCAAACTCACCCTGCTGCCCGTGGCCCGTCGGCCGTGCCCGCCGGTACGACGATCAGAGCGTCGTCGGCGGGATCGACAACGAAGCGCAATGGCAGGTCGAATACGCCTTCGAGCACAGGCAAAGCAGATGCCGGGCTGGCGGCGGTCACGATCCGCCCGCCCTTCATCGCAACCAGCCGGTCCGCGAGGCGAAGTGCCTGGTTGAGATCGTGCAGAACCACCACCATCGTCTTGCCGCTCTTCTTGAACTTCCGCAGAAGTTTCAGCACGTCGACTTGATGCGCGATGTCGAGGAAGCTTGTCGGCTCGTCGAGCAACAGGATGTCGGCGTCCTGGGCCAAGGTCATTGCAATCCAGGCGCGCTGGCGCTGGCCGCCACTCAAGGTTGCCAGTTCCCGGTCTCTCAGATCGCAGATTCCTGCCATCTCAATCGCGGTTTCGAAAGCGGTTTCGTCCGCCCTGGACCAGCCGCCGAACAGCGACCTGTGCGCATAGCGGCCCTGACGGACGATGTCGCGCACGGTCAGGCCGGCCGGTGCCGAAGGCGATTGGGGCAGAAAGGCGATGCGCCTGGCAAGCGCCTTGCGAGACAGACTGGACAGCGGCGCACGAGCAAGCTCGATCGTACCGGCCGTCGGCATCAGCAAACCTGCAAGGCAGCGCAGAAGTGTAGACTTGCCGCAGCCATTGGGGCCGATCAGAACGGTCAGGCTTCCCGGCAGGATGGTGAGATCCAGGGCCTCGATGACCGGTTTTCCCGGATAGCCGGCGGTCAGACCGCTGACGGATATCAGCGGATCGGCATCAACCTTCGGCATTGCGGTTCCTCCAGAACAGCCAGCCAAAGGCCGGGGCACCGATCAACGCTGCGACAAGTCCGGCCGGAAGCTGGGCCGGCGCAATCAGTGTGCGGCCTGCAAGGTCGGCCGCGAGCAGAAGCGCGGCGCCGACCAGCGCGGCAGTGGGCAGCAGGCGGATATGCGCTTGGCCGACAAGACGACGCGCGATATGGGGCGCGACAAGCCCCACAAATGCGATCAGGCCGGACACGCAGACAGCGGCTGCCGAGAGGAGGACGCACGCCAGCATCAGAAGAAGGCGTGTCCGTTCGACGTTCTGTCCGACACCTCGAGCGGTCTCGTCGTCGAACGCGATCGTATCGAGTTGGTGAGAGGCCATCAGGATAAGAGGTCCGAGGAGCGACAGCCACAGGCCAAGCGCCCCGATCTGCTCCCAGCTCGCTTGATAGATCGAGCGCGACAGCCAAACCTGAGCGCGCTGGACCGTAGCGACATCGGAGAAAACTGCCACGAAACTGATCAGCGTTGTGCTGACGGCGCTGAGCCCGATACCGACAAGGATGATACGCAGTGGATTCGCGCCGCCACGCCAGGCGAGCACGTAGATGGCGACCGCCATGGCCAGGCCACCGGCAAAGGCAGCCATGCCCATCACACCCATTCCTGCAGCCGGCAACAGGGTCAGGACGATCATCGCGCCACATGCAGCACCGCCGTTGATGCCGATGAGGCCTGGCTCTGCCAGGGGGTTTCGCATGATTGTCTGCGCAAGTGCGCCGGCGACGGCAAGGGATGCGCCGACAAGCACACCGAGCAGTATGCGGGGCAAGCGGACCGTATTGACGACGAGGGAGACGGCTTCGTTTCCTTCGGAACGCTGGAAAAGGGCGCCGAGAACTTCAGCGAAGGACAGTGGCAGGTCGCCAAGGCAAAGAGACATCAGCGCAAGCGATACGATCGCCGTCGACAGGATCACCACCGCGCGTAGCATCAGGACATCCTTACGCGGCGCGCAAGGTAGATGAAGACGGGCGCGCCGATGGCGGCCATGGTGATGCCGACCGGAAAATCGGAGCCAGGAAGGGCATGGCGAAAAATGCCGTCGGCGCAGACGACGAGCAAGGCGCCGCCGAGCGCGCTGACTGGAATGACAAGGCGATAATCCGGGCCGACAACGAAGCGAGCCATATGCGGTACGACGAGACCGACAAAGCCGATCGGTCCCGCCATGGCGACCGCGCTGCCGGCCAGTATGACCACGAGCCCACCCGCGGCGAGCCTCCACAGAACGATGTTCTGGCCGACTGCCCGGGCCAGGTCGCTGCCGAGGCTCAGCGTCGTGACATGGCCACCGACAAGGATGCTGATCACAAGGCCGACGCCTATATAGGCGATCAGCGGCCGGACGAGGTCCATTTGCCGACCAGCCAGGGAACCGACGGTCCAGAATCGGACGGTGTCGAGCGTCGCCTGATCGAGGATGAGGATGGCGGTGGTCACGGAGCCGAGGAACGCGGAGATGATGACGCCAGCCAGCGTCAGCTTCAACGGCGTCGCACCGCCGGTTCCGACGGAACCAAGGCCATAGACGGTTGCGCCGGCGGCAGCGCCGCCCAGAAAGGCAAACCAGGCATAAGCGTTTGCGGAAGCCGGCTGGAACAGAACGATCGCGGCAACCACGGCAAAGGCTGCGCCGGCGTTGACGCCGAGCAGACCGGGCGAGGCCAGTGGATTGGCCGTGATGGCCTGCATCAGGCAGCCTGAAACGGCGAGCGCTGCGCCTGCGCCTGCGGCGGCAAGGATGCGGGGCAGCCGCACCGTTCCGACGATCAGGGCTTCGCGCGACCCGTCGGCATGCAGCAAGGCGGCCAGGACGTCGGCGGGTTCCAGCGACGCCGACCCAAGCATCATCGCCCACAAGCATGCCACAGGGAGGGCAATGAGGAGGCCCAGGCAGACACCCATCGGCGGACTGCCGGCTGCGCGGTCCGGTGCGGATGTCCTAGGGTGCAGCAAGATAACGCTCCAGGTCGTCCAGCACGCGATTGGCCGCGGCGACACCGCTGAACTCC
Organism: Aureimonas altamirensis; assembly: GCF_001463885.1. GTDB lineage: Bacteria > Pseudomonadota > Alphaproteobacteria > Rhizobiales > Rhizobiaceae > Aureimonas > Aureimonas altamirensis. Next base: position 49,028 of record NZ_BBWQ01000026.1, read on the forward strand.
ATCCATGTGCCTGCATCGACGCGGTACACCCTGCCGGCTTTCACCGCAGGCAGCATCTGCCAGAGCGGATTGCCTGTCACTTCCTCGTGCCGACCACTGGTGTCGGAATTGTTCGCACCGCCGACGATGTAGAAGAGGACATCGCCGTCCAGTTGGGCAAGGTCTTCCCAGTCGGGCCGCTTGACGGTCGGTCCTTCCGTCGCGGTCTCATAGGCCGTGCGTCGCACGCCGGCTTCGGCAGCGACGGCAAACGGCGCATAGGCGTTTGGTGCGTCGAGATAGACCTGGAAATCCCATGGGGTAATGCGCACCACAGACAGGGTATGGTGGGTGAGCTTTCCGCTAAGGCTTGCGGCACGCGCCTCGAAAGGCGCGAGCAACGCGTCGGCACGGCCTTCCTGCCCGACGATCTTGGCCAGGGTCCGATAATAATCCTTCCAGTCGGCAGACCCGATCAGGACAGTGGGCGCGATACGCGATCCCATGATGCGTGCGGGCTCGCCAAGGGCCGCGCTGCCGATGATGAGGTCCGGCCGAAGTGCGATGATGGTTTCGAGACTGGGCTCCATGAACGAACCGAGATTGCCGATCCCCCGTGCCTCGGCTTCCGTCCTGAGCGCATGATCGCTCATGCCCATGAGGGGCGCGCCGACCACCGGAAGGTCGAGTTCGATCGCCATGCCGAGGCTGTAGCCTGGGTCGAGGATCACGATGCGCTGCGGGCTCTTCGGCACGCAGACCGTGCCGCCCATGATACCGTCATCCTCGATCGATCGGCCTTCGCATGCCTGCGCAACGTGCGGAATGGACAGGGCCACGACGAGTGCGATCACCCAAAGGAAGCCGCGCATCAGGGTCATTGCATCCCATCCTGTCGAAGCTGGCTGCGCAGGCGGTTTTCAAGGTCGCGATTGCGTTCGATCGGATCGCGGTGGACGCAGGTTGAGCAGTAGCGGCCAGTGCGCGACGTATAGAAGCGACAGCAACCACCCCGCGCCCGGTAGGTACGGGATGATAGGATGCGCGAGGGGTCGTCGGTTGCCCGAACGCTGATCGAGAAGTGGCTGGTCTGGCGGTTGTTGAGCGGCGATCCCGGATGCTTGATGATCGCCAATGCTTCCAGCCTGGCTTCTTCCTCGTTTCCGATCTGCCTGCCAACTTCCAGAAATACCGCCAGGATCTGGTCTGCAACCAAACGCCATAGCGCACTCCTGGACAGCCCGCTCAGACTGGCGAGCAAATGCACGACCGGCTGGAAGTGACCTTCCAGATCCGACCGCAGCGTGTTTCGAAGGCACTCGCCGCCCCGCGGCGTGTGACACGGATGAACCTGCAGCTCCTGGTTATCGGTTGCAAAGCGCTCCGACAGAAAATGAAGTGCAACTTCGGTTTCCTCGACCGATCTTCCTTCGTGTGTCGTCATGCCTGTGGTGAAGGTCAGGGCAACATGGTCGGGTCGAATTTCGGGCAGGATGCGCAGCGTCAGATACGGCGCAGCCACGCCCATCGCGACAAGGGATGAGTGGTCGATGATGAGGTATGCGGCCTGCGCCTTCCGATCGAGGTCGGTGGTGTAGACCGCCTGGGCGCTCAGCCATGCGTCCATGATTGTCGCGTCCGCCAGGATGTCGGAGACGGTTCGACAACCCGATGGAGCCGTGCCGATACTGACGCGAAAGCCCTTTCGCGTCCTCGCCAGGTTGGTGATCAAGGTGGCGAGGGGCGAAACCTCCGGTTCCGCGCCGTGGCCCGTTCTCCCGATCGCATCCTGCCCTTCAGTCACCCCCTAGAACCGCCCGCTGACCCGGAGCCCGAAGCTCCGGCTATCTCCGATGGACGCGAGGTCTCCACCAGCCGAAATGCTGGTCAGATAGTCTTCATCGAAGAGGTTCTTGGCAAAGGCTGCAATCGTCAGCCATTCGGTCTCGTAGCCGAACTGCGCATTGACCAGCGTGAAGCCGTCAACGAACTGACCGGACGAATTGGCAAGGTCGCCATTGCTGAAGAAGCCATCCGTGTAGGACACGTCCGCACCGGCAAAGAAGCCCATTTCATGGCGGTACAGGCCGCCGATGGTTGCAGTCAGCGTCGGTGCTTCCGGAAACTCGTTACCGCGCAGATCAAGGCCATCGGCCGTCACCCCCTCGTCGAAGCGGGTCTTCAACAGACCGACCGAGGAGAACAGTTCGATGCTCGGCGTGGCCAGAAGGCGCGCCTCCAATTCCGCGCCGTAGGCATGCGATTTCGCGCTGTTCGCCGTGACGGTCTGGCCCGGGAAGTTCGGATTGTAGGTCAGGATCTGCTGATCGCGGTAATCGTAATAGAAGACGTTGCCATTGAGCTGCAGCCTGTCTTCGAGCCACTGCGAGCGATAGGCGACCTCATAGGACCAGAGATATTCCGGCTCGATCCTGTTGATTGAGGTCGAGCCCGGCACGGCCTCCGAAAAGCCGGCGCGGTAGCCGCGACTGGCCGTCAGGGCGACGCTTTGGCTGGGTGTTACATCGAAGGAGACCCCCGCCTTGGGCAGGAAAACCGTGTTCGACACAGCGTTGTTTTCGTCGAGGGAGCCGAACGCCGGAAGGCCCGTGGCAAGGGTCTCGTCCAGGTTGAGCGCGACACCGCGATAGTCGGCCGAAACCTTGTCGCGCAGGATGCGACCTCCGGCCATCAAGGTCCAGCGATCGCCGACCTTCAGCCGGCCATCGCCATACAGCGCGATGGACTCGGTACGGTTCTGCGCTTCCAGCGTCTGGATGTTGATGAGCGGAACGCCGAACGGCGCCAGCAGGGTCGTGTCGATATGCGAGTCGATGTCCGTCGTGAAGCGTCCTGCAAAGATGCCGGCCACGCCCGAGAACCGTCCATCGGCCGGATCGTAGGTCAGGTGCAGATCCTGGGAAACATCCTTGCCTTCGCGCGTGTCATCGCGAATGAAGGAGAACCCTTCCGGGCTTGCGATCCTCACGTCGGTATCGGCGAGCGCCGTCACGGATTTCACCGTCCAGTCCGGCGAGAGTTCGTAGCTGAGGTCGGCGACGTAGCGGTTCACGTAGGTGTCGCGGTATTCGGCTGCGCTGTTGGTTGGGTCATCGAAACGCCGCGCGAAGAAGTCCGGGCCGCTGACGAAGCTCCATCCCGGCTTGTCATGCGTGCGACTGATGCTGAAAAGGCCGGTCAATCCAGGCAGCGCCTCCGGTGTGAATAGCAGCTTGCCCCGGATCTCCTGGAACTCGTCTTCGCCGAGGGACGCGATTGCGGGGTCGGCATAATGGATATCCTTCGTCTCCTTCCAGCCCTGCCCGGACACGCGGAATGCAAGCTGATCGGCAATGATGGGCGACGAAAGTGCAAAGGCGCCGGAAAGAAAGTCGTTGTTGCCGACCATGCCGTCGACCAGAAATTCCGGTGTCCAGGTCGGGTCCTTCGTCTTCACCACCACAGAGCCGGCAAGGGAATTGCGGCCCTGCAAGGTCGACTGGGGACCGCGCAGCACTTCGACCTGCTCGACATCCCAAACGCCCCGGCTTCCACGCCTGGTCGCCTCGATGCCCTGTTCGACGCCGTCGACGACAACGGATACCACCGGCGAGGAACGGCTTGGTTGGGTGACGCCTTCGGCGCTGAGGCCGCGGATGGCGAAACTGGTGTTCCCGCTGCCACTGTTGAAGGAGCGGACATTGGCCATGCGATTGACTGCCTGACTGATCGTGTTCAGGCCGTCGCGCTCGATCTCTTCTCCGGTCACCACTCCGACACTCGTATAGGTGCTGGAAAGGTCGCGGGAGAATTTCTCACCCGTTACGGTAACGGTATCCAGTGCGATGACGCCGGACCCGATGGATTCCTCCCCCGAAACGTCGGCGCTCTGTCCGGAAGGCACGGTCAGAACTACGGTCCGGGGACCGCTGAAACTGTACGAAAGCCCTGTTCCGTCAAGCAGATGGCGTATCGCTTCCTCGGCGGTAAACTGGCCGCTCAGACCGGCCGTCTGCATGCCGCGGACGAGCGCGCTGTCGAAACCGATCTGCAATCCGCTTTGGCTGGCAACAGCATTCAGCCCGGAGGCCAGGCTTCCGGCGGCAACGTTGAAGCGAACGGTTTCCTCCTGGGCGGACGCGATGGTCGGGACCAACCCGGCCGCCGTCAGGACGACACTCGACGCCGCAAGCGCCAACATGCGTGCCATCGACCCATAGGAGAAAGAACGAACGGTCTTTCGGTTATGCATTGCCCCACACCCTCGACGCCGCACGCGCCACCCCAGCGCGTAAAAATGCGGGCGTTGCAGTGAAGACGAATGGGAGTGGTCGTTTGGGCCGTCAGCGTGCAAACTTAATAGATCAAAGTGACAAAGGGCCCGGCCCGGGCTGTCCGTAAGCCAAAAGCCTGGGCAAAGCTGGCCAGCGTCTCGTCCGGCTTCGTCAGGTCGAACGTCCCGGAAATAGCGCGGGCGCGAAGCGCAGATCCGACAACGACGACCTGCCCCGGCAAATGGCGGGCCAGTTCCTCCACCACCTGGCCGAGGGGACGATCCTCAAAGACGAGCCGACGGTTGCGCCAGGATGTTTCGGCCACGGCATCGACCACGCTGACCGGTCCGAGATGGCCGTCCGGGTCGTAGCGGAGCTGGTTGCCGGGAGTCAGGCTTATGCGCTCGGTTCCGCCTTCCCCGGACACTTCGACGACGTGCTCGGTCACCGTGACTTCCGTGGCGGCAGAGCCCAGATTGACGTTGAAGGCTGTTCCGAGCACCCGGATCTCGCCGCCGCCCGCCTTTACGGTGAAGGGCCGTGCAGGGTCGCTCGCTACTTCGAAATACGCTTCGCCGCGAAGCAGCGAGACTTCACGCCGGTCCGGGCCGAAATCATAGGCTATCGAGGAACGGCCGTTGAGCAAAACCCGCGAGCCATCGACAAGGGTGATCGAGCGCAGCTCGCCCGGCGACGTCATGTCATCGGCGACCAGTCTCATCGGCACGTCGGCAAGCCAGATCGTTGCTGAAACTGCCAAAGCAAGAACCGAGACCGTGCCGATGATCGGCGTTCGACTGCCACCCTCCAGCGCCTGCCGCGTTGCTTTCGGATCCGCAGCCAAGGCCGTGCGGCTCTGGCCTAGAAGCGACTGCGCCTTCTCGAAAGCCGAGCGGTTGAGGGGGTCCTGATCGAGCCAGGTATTGAAGCGGACACGTTCCGACGGGTTCAACTCGCCATCTTCGAGGCGAAGCAGCCAATCGATGGCTTGTTTGCGAGATTGCTGCCGGCGTTGCGTCAATGGCTGGGTCATCCTGTCCTGCCTATCTCATGACAAGACGAATGACAGCGTCAAAAAGGCTCATTCCGAGTCGAATTCATCCATGCGATCGAGGCAGTGAAGGAGCGCCTTGCGCAAATGGCGATCCACCATGCGTCGCTGGATGCCAAGGGCGGTGGCGATCTCTTCCTTGGTGACACTCCCGAGACGGTGAGCAACGAAAACCGTCCGGCACTGTGGCGGAAGCTCCAGGATCGCGGCGCGCAAGCATGCCAGCCTTCGCGGCCGATCGAGAAGGTTCGTGATATCGGTTCGATCTGCAGGGATTTCAATTGCCTGGGCGTCGAGAGCTGCGAAGAGACGCGCCTCGAAGGCGGCTCGGCGACCCCGATCTATTCCCAGATTGATAGCAGCCTTGATCAGAAAGGCCTTTATCGAGCGCGCACCATCCAGCGCCCGCGGTTTTCCCGACAGCGCTATATAAAGGTCGTGGACGATTTCCGTCGCCTGCGACGATGACGCGCCGCGACGGCTGACTGCCGACCTGATCTCGTCGTAGTAGGTCTCGATGGCGGCATCTATGAGCGATTTCTGCTCGCTGGCATGCATGGATTGAAGGCTCGTTACGCGACCCCGTCCACAAGCCAAATATGACCATTATAGTCAAGTAATTTCTCGGCCCGTTAAACCATGCAAGGCGCAACCGTTAGCTACTAGGATAGTGGCATCGTCACCGATGCCGACGTTCGCGTGCATCAATCCGCATGCCGTAGTCGGATTTAGGTCGCCACGAAGGCGGTGGGCTACCACCGGTTTCATGTCACGGCCCCAGTGTTCGAATTGTCCTAATTTAACATATGAAACAATCTTGGCGCTCAGTTCACTGCCAAAGCCAAGTCTGCGGACTGCCCTATGGCAGCCCGCAGGCAGGCGCTTCGTCAGATGACCGCTTTGGAATGGGTAACGGTCGGCGGCACCCTGAAGAAGGGCGATGCCAGTCGTCGCCATTCGCCGAACGCGTCCGACTGCCGAAAATCGACCGTGTGATTTTCGACTGTCTCCCATTTGACGATCAGGCGGTAGACATCCGGGTTCTCCACCACCCTGTGCAGCGACAGGCCGTGGCAGCCCTTGGCAGCCAGAAAGAGCGGCTCGGCCTGCCTGACTGCGTCTTCGAACCCTGACGGGTCCGTCACTTCGATTTCCGCGATTTCCACATACATGCGCTGACCTCAGATATCGGGCTGAAAGTTACGACGTGAAGCGACACTTGACGTGCCCAGGGTCACGCGGGCTTGTGGCCGTGTTCGGCGTCTATTGTCCGCGTCTCGCCGGTTTCGATCATCGTCCGCGTGGCGTCGATGGTCGCGTAGGTCCAGAATATCCGCATGGGCTTGTCGGTCGGATTGATGAAACGATGCGGAACATTCGCCGGGATCCACGTCGTGTCGTTGGCTTCCAGCCGGTGCTGTACGCCATCGATCTCGGCGATTGCCTGGCCTTCGATGACCATGACGCTCTCTTCGCAATTGTGCTTGTGAACGCCGATCGCCGCACCAGGATCGAAAGCGGTAATCCCGTTGATCATGCTGGTGGATCCACAGCGACGGGTTACCAGAGGCGTAGTCCTGGCACCGCCGCCGCGGTCGTTGGTTTTCAGCTCGGTTGGCCGCAGGATTGCCGCTTCGGTCATGGTCTTCTCCCTATTTGGTCGCCTCGACGGGCTGGGCCGCGTTGGCCGGGCCGATCCAGACGGTCTTGATGTTGGTGAATTCGCGGATTCCATAGACGCCGAGTTCGCGGCCATATCCCGAACGCTTGATGCCCCCGAACGGATAGCGGGGGTCGGAGGCGGTCATCCCGTTGATGAAGACCGCGCCCGCCTCGATCGAACGGGCGAGCTGCTTTGCGCGCTCGATGTCCGCGGTCCAGAGGGCGGAGCCAAGGCCGAACTCGCTGTCGTTGGCAAGCCGGATCGCTTCATCGGCATCCTTGGCACGGATAATGGCTGCCACCGGACCGAATGTTTCCTCGCGGAAGGCCACATGATCGGGCGTTACATTGTCGAGCACGGTCGGCGCGTAGAAATAGCCTGGTCCGTCGACCGGCGTGCCGCCGAGCGCCAGCGTTGCTCCGCCTTCAACCGAACGCTCGACCTGGGCGTGCAGCGTGGAGCGCAGGTTTTCCCTGGCCATCGGCCCGATATTAGTGTCGCGCGCCATCGGATCGCCGACCTTCAGGGCCTTGGCGTGCTCGACGAACAGCTCGACGAAGCGATCGGCGACGCTGTCCTCGACGATGAAGCGTTTGGCATTCACGCAGGATTGGCCGACATTGATGTAGCGTGCCTTTACCGCGGTCTCTGCGGCCTTCTCGATATCCGCATCCGCGAGTACGATGAACGGGTCGGAACCACCCAGCTCCAGGACCTGCTTCTTTAAGGCTTTACCCGCCTGCGAAGCAACGATGGATCCAACCTCGGTCGATCCGGTCAGAGTGACTGCGGCGATCCGGTCGTCGGCTATGAGCGCTGCGACCTTGGAGTTGTCGATCAAGAGCGTGGCGGTCAACCCCGCAGGAGCGCCGGCCTTCTCCATGACCTCCTGAACCGCCAGGGCGCATTCCGGAACGTTGTTCGCATGCTTCAGGACAGATCCGTTGCCAGCGGCCAGTGCCGGGGCGGCGAAACGGAAATACTGCCAGAACGGATAGTTCCAGGGCATGATGGCCAGAACCACGCCGAGTGGGTCGAACGCGACCACACTTTCCGATGCGTTCGACGGCACCGGCTCGTTTGAAAGGTAGGCGACCGCGTGTTCGGCGTAGAAGTCGCAATTATAGGCACACTTCTCGATCTCCGCCTCGGCCTCTGCGATCGGCTTGCCCATTTCCCGAACGATCATCTCGGCATAACGCGACTTGCCGGATCTCAGCGCTTCCGCCATGCGGGTCAAAAGGCCGACGCGCTGCTCGATGGGAACGGCTCTCCACGCGCGCTGGGCATCCACCGCTGCATCGAGAATCTTGTCGACGGCAGCGTCATTGTGCAGTTCATAGGTGTCGATCGCCAGTCCCGTAGCCGGGTTGGTGGACGTGATATGGGCCATTGGTGGCCTCCTTTCCTTCAGATCCTGCGGTCGTTGCTCATCGATGAGGCCCATTTCGCCAGGAAACGGGCACTGTCGCTCGTGCTTTTGGTGGGGACGTATTCGAAGCCTACGGCGCCCGCATAATCGTGCATGCGCAGCGCCGCCAGAAAACCGTCGAAATCGATCAAACCGGTTCCCGGTTCGTGGCGTCCCGGATGATCCGCAATGTGGATATGTCCGACACGCCGATGATTGCTGCAAAACCAGCTCGTGGCGTCGATGCCCTGGACCGCGGCGTGATACGTGTCCAGAAGCAGCTTGATACGCGGTCCATGGCGATCCTGCAGTGCCATGGCATCGTCCAGTGAGCCCATCGCATAGCCCGGTATGGTGATCGGCTCGATCAGGAGAGAGATCGGCGTTCCGGAAACGGCCGCGAGGGCGTAGCTAATATTGGCTTCGTAAGTTTCTGTTGCCGCCGCGTCGAGATGCACGGGAACGCCTGCCATCGGATGGACGAAAGGACATCCGACGGCGAGGGCATACTCGAGCGCTCGATCAAAGCCTTGCCGAAACTCCGCCTCCCGCCCCGGCAGGGCCGCCAGACCTTTTTCGCCTCGGTCCGGATCGCCCATGCCGCTGGTAACTTGAGAGAATGTCAGCGACAGCTCCTTGAGGCGCTGGCGCATCTCCGCAGCCGGAATGGCATAGGGGGATGGATGCTCGACCGCCGTGAAGCCATCGGTCGCGGCGGCCTGCAGCCGCTCGGCAAGGGGCAACTCGGTGTAGAGATAGCCGATATGCGCGGACCAGCGCTGCGTCATGCGGCCTCGCTGCGGGGCTGGGACAGGCCTTCCGGAAACTCGACACCGACCTTGCGGCCTTCTGTCGTCAGTTCTTCGATGACGTTGTCGGTAATGGGGATGCCGGCAAGCATACGATGGTGCTCGCGACGCTGCTCGGGCTCGCCAGGCATCATGATCTCGTCCACACCGGCGGCGCGCGGCAGTTCCTTTATGCGCTCGTAGAAAGTATCCATCCGCGTCTCGAAATCGGTCAATGACATGAACAGATCCGGCTTCATGGCGAAGAACAGATGCCCGACATTCTGCGGTTCCGAATGATCGAAGTAGAGGCTTTTGACGTCGCCCGCGAAGTTCGCGCCGGTTAGGGCTCCCGCCATCAAATCCATGAGCGTCGCCAGCACGGAACCCTTGACCCCGCCGAACGGCAGACAAACGCCTTCGAAGGCCTTTGCGGCATCCGTCGTCGGATGACCATCCACGTCGAGGGCCAACCCTTCGGGGATCGGATCGCCCTTCATCGCGGCAAGGCGGATCTTGCCTCGGGCGATGACCGTCATGGCCATATCCATGACGTACGGCGCGTGCTTTCCACCGGGAATGCCGGCCGCGATAGGGCTTGCCCCCAGGAAGGTGCTTCGCCCGCCCCACATGGGTATGGCCGGCGACGAGTTGGTGAATATGAGCGTGATGTAGCCGCGCTCGATAGCCTGCAACGCGTAGGAGGCGCCCATGCCGAAATGCGTGGAGCGGTGCACACCGACAAGGCCGATGCCGTTGCTTTCCGCAAGATCGCAGGCCAGATCCGTCGCGCGATGAGAGGCAATGAAGCCCATTCCATTATCGCCATCAACATGCGCGACGGCGCCGGCAACCCTGGTCGCTTTCACGTCGGGCTTCGGATTGACGAGTCCCGCCCGCAGCCGGGTCAGATACATGGGCATGCGGCTGACACCGTGGCTATCCACCCCGCGCAGGTTGGCTTTCACCAGATCGCGCGCCACGGTTGCGGCGTCGTCCTTCGGCATACCGACGGATTCGAACATCGCCGTGCTGTAGTCGATCAGTGGATCTGCGTCGAAATAACGGGTCTGCGTCATCGACATCTCCTAGTTTGCAAATGAGGGCAGCGTCACCGCACCCATGGCGACGGCTCCGATGAGCATCAAGCCCGTCAGGACAAGCGTCCACTTGATGGCGAACCTCTGGAAATCACCGAGTTCGACCTTGGATAGATTGACCAGCACATAGAGCGCCGCGACAAGCGGGCTTAGCTGGTGGACCGGCTGGCCGATCAGCGAGGCTCTGGCAATCTCCTCGGGCGGGATGCCGTATGTCGAGGCCGCTTCGGCCAGCACCGGGACGACGCCGAAGTAGAATGCGTCGTTGGACAGGAAAAACGTGAACGGCGCGGAAGCGAGTGCGGTGATCAGCGGCAGCCAGCTGCCGTGGCCATCGGGTATAAGCCAGATGATGCTCTGCGCGAGGGCGTCCGTCATCCCCGTCCCCTTCAGGACGCCGGTGAAGATGCCGGCGGCAAAGATGACCGACGCCACCGCCAACGCGTTCGGCGAGTGCTCGGCGATCCGTTCGCGCTGAGCCCCGACGTCGGGAAAATTGACGGTGACCGCTATGGCGAAGGCAACCATGAAAAGGATTGCCAAGGGCGCGATGTCGAGCACCAGAAGTAGCATCAGAGTCAGCGTGAGGATCAGGTTGAAGGCGGCCCGCCATCCCGTCGCGCTCGGCACGCTCGATGCCGGCATTGCAAAGTCGCCCTCCTTGCCGACAAAGGGGTCATCTTTCTTCACCCCGCGCTGGGCAGGCTCGGGGATGCGCCCGATCCGCTTGCGCTCCTTCAGGCCGAGATAGTAGCAGATGGCAACCGAGCCGAGCGTGGCCAGGACCATCGCCGGCAGCAGCGGCAGAACCACCTGGCTCGGATCGAGATGAAGGGCGGCCATGACCCGGGCCGGAGGGCCGCCATACGGCATCAGGTTCATGATGCTGTTCGGCATCATGATTGCCAGTGGCAGGATCAGGGGATTGAGCCCGAGCCGCCTGTGCATGGGCATCATCGCCGTGACGCAAAGCATATAGGTGGTGGAGCCGTCCCCATCGAGGGAAATTACCGCGGAAAGAAGCGTCGTACCGACGACCACACGGACCGGATCACCATGCGACAGGCGGACGACGAGCCGGACGACCGGGTCGAACAGGCCGACATCGATCATCAGCCCGAAATACAGGATGGCGAAGAGCAGCAAAACCGCCGTGGGGGCGATGGACCGGATGCCGTCGATCATCATGGCCGGCAGTTCGCCGGCGTAACCGCCGATCAGCGCAAAGACCGTCGGCACGAGGATCAGCGCGATCAGCGCGGAAAGCTTTCGCGTCATGATCGCCGTCATGAACACGACGATCATCGAATATGCGAGGAGCGTCGTCATGCCCGGACCTCCCGTCCGGATCGACTGATCGTCACGAAAGCGCGCGGACACATGGTGCCGCACATGCCGTCGAGGCATGGGCGTTGAAACAGAGCCATCTTGTAATCTCTCCCGAACTGCCCGCGAACCGATCCACTCCCATGGACGGATAACACCGCAAACAGATATTGTTCTAATTCTGCACATAGAACAATTTTTAGAGGACCGCAAGCTTTCTGGCATTCTGCTGGGTGGCGATGCACAATGCCGCCGCAGAGGTGGGAACAATGACCAATCAGCTTCATCGGACAGTCGCGGCCAAGATCATCAGGCACATAAGGGCCAACGGCCTGCCGGAAGGGCATCACATGACCGAGGCGGCGCTGCAGCGGGAGATCGGGGTTTCGCGCGGGCCGATACGGGCCGCGATGTCGCAACTGGAGAAGGATGGTGTCCTGACACGGATCCCCAACCGGGGCTTCTTCCTTCACAAACCGCTGGGCAATGAGGGCGATACGATCGAGATCGTCGGCGATGAGCAGGTCTATCTACGCATAGCGGATGACCGGCTGACGGGGTATCTACCCGAGATCGTCAGCGAGACGGAATTGATGCGCCGCTATGACCTCGGGCGCGAGAGAATCCGGAGGATCCTGACGCGGATCGCGGCCGAAGGATGGATCGAGCGGCGCGACGGACGCGGCTGGAGTTTCGTGCAGCTGATCGACTCGATCGAGGCCTACCGTGAGAGCTACGAGCTTCGACAGATGATCGAACCTTCCGGGATGCAGGGGGATCGTTTCAGGCTGGACGCGGTCGTACTGGATCGGCTGGAGGCTCAGCAGTTTCATATCCGCGACGGAGGCTGGGAGACGATGGGCCAGATCGAGCTCTTCGAAGCGAACTCCCAGTTTCATGAGGGCCTCGCGGCCATGTCGGGCAACCGCTTTGTGCTTGGGGTGGTGGAACGACAAAATCATCTGCGCCGTCTTGTCGAGTACCGTCAGACGCTGCGTCGCGAACAGGTTCGCCAACAAAACGACGACCATCTGCACATACTGGAATTGCTGCGACAGGGTGATCGCAGGGACGCCGCAGCGGCCCTCTATGCACATCTTGGCAATGCCAAGCGGCGGAAGGCAAATACCGGAATTTTCGCCAACCAGTAGCGGCCCGGTCGCGCGGGCCGCCATGAACCTTAGCTATCCACCAGTGCGCTCACCTCTACGCACCGGCCCCGTCGAACTGCGCCTCGAGATCCAGAAGATCCTTCAGGCTGGTTGTCCCGAGCGCTGGCAGAAGATCGTTCTCTACGGAGAAGTCGCGTCCGTAGAGGGCGCCGAACAGCGAAAGCCCCGCGGCATGCAACGGCGTTGCGACACCGACCATGCCGCCGAGCGCCACCATCGGCACCAGGCCGAAGGGAACATCCTCCAGCGTGTAGCGCGTGTCGATGGTCGTCGGCCCGGCTTGCGGGTTCGGCTGGGCGGCAAGCTGCCGAGCCGTCTCTTCCAGCGGCGCATCCGGCACGCCATAGGTCAGGCTGTAATGCTGGCGCATCGAGCGCACCGTAACGCCCGCCGCGTTTGCGACGGCCAGCCGCTCCGCATCGAGGCCTTCCAGCAGCCTCCCGACCGACGCGGTGAGATTGTCGCTCTGCCCCCACGCCTCGCCCTTCTCCATCCGCGTGAAGTTGCAGAGGGCGAGCGCCATGTGGCTTTGCGGGTTGACGTTGCCGAGGGCGATCGACAGCAGGCCATCGACGGGGCGGAAGCGTTCGCCGAACGCATCGGCAAGCAAAGCCAGCGTCTTCGCGCAAGCGGATTGCGGAACCACAGCCACATCCACCGCCTTTCGCAAGGTCGCCACCCTGACCCGCGTCGGCGATGTCCGGCGCGAGCGCAGGATCGTGGTGTTGAAGGCGGCCACACATGCGCCGGTGCCATGTGCCACCAGACGCTTGATGAGATAGTACGCACCCAGCGAGGCGTGCGAGCTGATGGCCACGATTTGCGTTGGTTGAAGGGCTGCTGCCATTTCGTCGAAGACGCGGCGATGCCCGTTCGCCGGCAGGGCCACCAGAACGAGCTGCGCCCCCGCCATCGCTTCGGCGCAGCTTTGGGCCGTCGAGACGGCGAAGCTGCCCTCGATCTTGCCTTCGCTGGTCAAGGGTGCCCCATCGCGGAAAGCCGCGGTGCTTGCACCGGACGGAGACCACAGCACGGGCTGGTGCCCGCGCTCCATCAAAAGGGCCGCGCAACCGAACGCCTGCGCGCCCGCACCCAGTATGGCGACGCGCATCAGGCCGGCTCCTTCTGGAAGAACCGAGCCGGGCGAAAATCATCAAGTTCAGGCCGGGGCCGCCCATTCAGAACTTCGTCGGCCAGGGCCTCGCCGATGAAGGCTCCGAGCGTGACCCCGCTATGGGTGACGGCCACCCAGTAATTCCCGAGGTTCGGAACGGGTCCGACGGCGGAGTAGCTATCCTGCGGGATCGGGCGGATGGCGATGCGCACCGCCTCGATGCCCACGGACGCAAGCGCCGGAACGGTAGCCTCGGCACGCCGCAACAGTTCCAATGCCTGCGGATGATCGAGCGCCGGCGCATCGTGGTTGCCCACCAGTTGGTCCAGCTCGTTCGAGCGCAGAAGAAGCCGCCCCGCGCCATCCGGCCTCATATTGACCAGCGGGGTGCGTAGCGCGCGCCGCAGCCCTATGCCGGCGGGCGCCGTATAGGCAATCAGCCCCACGGTCGGCGCCAGCGGCACATGCGGGGCACCCTCGCCCACCGTCTCGTTGGACCACCGGCCGGAGCAGTTGATGACGGCATCGGCGCCGAGAACGGACCCGTCGTCCAGCCTGACGCCGGTGCAGCGACCGGATTCGACCACCAGGCCGGCGACCTTTCCCCGCACGAGGGTCAGCCCGTGCCGCACCATGGCCGCTTCCGTCAACGAGCCGGCATACAATGTCGGATCCAGCCAGCCATCCTGCGGATAATGGATGACGGGCGCGTTGCCGATCGCGTCGGCATTGATCTGCGGTTCCAGCTCGCGAACATCCCGGGCGTCGATCAGCTCTGCCGGATAGCCCCACTCCACGAGCTGACGGTACTTGTCCAACGGGTCGTTGTCGTCGCGCCCGCCGGCCTCGGCTTCGGCATGCTGCCACTGCAGCACGCCCGGGCGATGATACCAGGCGGGAGACTCGAATTCATCGAGGATCGCCTCATGCGCCTGCCGGCCGGCATAGTTGAGCTTGTAATAGCTGTGCGATGTCAGCTTTTCGCAGGCATTCACCCATGCGTAGCTGACGCAGGAGGTGCCGCCGCCGACGCGGTCGGCTTCCACCAGAGTAACCTGTGCGCCGCCCTGCGCGAGGCGATAGGCGACCGAGGAGCCGATGACACCGGCCCCGACGACGATTGCTTTCATGATACTCATCCGTAGTTGGTTGGTTTGCCGGAAGGCCGTCAGTTGCCCTTGCCGACGAGAATGCGGTCGAGCCCGTAGAGACGGTCGACGACGAACATCAGGAGAAAGGTGAGCAGGATCACCATCGTCGAAACCGAGGCGACCAGCGGATCGATGGATTCTTCGATGTAGTGATAGAGTCGGACCGGCAGGGTCATGGACGATGGCGTGGCGATGAAGACCGTCATCGTCACCTCGTCGAAGCTCTGGATGAAGGATATGATCCAGCCGCCGGCTATGGCCGGCACCATCGCAGGCAGAATGATGCTGCGGAACACGATCAACCTCGACGCGCCAAGCGAGACTGCGGCCCGCTCGATGGCCGGGTCGCTTGCCGTCAGGCCGGACAGGATCAGACGCAGCGCATAGGGAAAGATGACCAGCGCATGCGCGCCGACCAGCGCCGTCGCCGAGCCCGTCACCCCGATCTGGGTGAAGAAGCGCAGAAAGGCGACGCCGAGCACGACATGCGGAATGATCAGCGGTGACAGGAAGAACGCCACCAGCGCGTTGCGGCCCCGAAAGTCGTAGCGCGCCAGCGCCAGCGCCGCCGGGATGGCAAGGATTACGGACAGGGAAGCCGCAACGAAGGCGAGCTGCGTGCTGAGCCACAATGCCGACATGAAGCGACCGTCGTCCAGGATGGCGCGGAACCAGCGCAGCGACAGGGACGTCGTCGGAAGGCGCAGCAGATCGCTGGGGGTCAGCGACATCCACATGACCACGACCAGCGGCGCGAGCATGAAGACGACGAAGAGCGTGTGGAATGCGATGGCGAGCAGGCCGTTGCGGTTCATCGCGAGAACCTCGCATAGTAGCGCTCTACGAGCGTGTTGTAGCTGAGCATGATGAGGGCGTTGACGACCAGCAGCACCACTGCGATCGCGGCGCCGAGCGGCCAGTTGAGCGTACCGAGGAACTCGTCATAGGTGGCCGTCGCAACCACTTTGAGCTGGCGCCCGCCGATGATCGCCGGCGTGGCGAAGGCGCTTGCTGCCATGGCGAAGACGATGAGCGAGCCCGATAGGACCCCGGGTATCACCTGCGGCAGGATGATCCGGAAGAAGACGGAAACCTCGCTTGCGCCCAACGATATCGCCGCCTGCGACACCTTGGGGTCGATGCGTTGCAGGGACGCCCAGACCGAGATCACCATGAAGGGAACGGCAACGTGCACGAGGGCGATCACCACGCCGTGCCATGTGTAGAGCAAGGGAATGGGCGCGCTTGCCAGCCCGAGGGCGCCGAGCGCATCGTTGATGACGCCGTTGCGGCCGAACAACAGCGCCCAGCCGAGCGTGCGCACCACGACCGAGATCAGCAGCGGGCTGAGCGTGACCACCAGGAAGATCGCGCGCCACGGCCGCCGCATGCGTGAAAGGATGTAGGCTTCCGGCGCACCGATGAGGATGCAGACCAGCGTCGTGGCCACGGCAATGGAAATCGTTCGCAGGAAGATGGAATGGTAATATCCGTCCGTCGCGATATCGATGTAGTTGTCGAGCGTGAACCCGAAGATCAGGCCGGTTGTCAGATCGTAATTCTGCAGGCTCAAGCCGGCGATCATCGCCAGGGGCGCGACGAGCAGGAGGGCGAAAAGCAGCAGCGCCGGCAATGTCAGCAGAATGGGGCGCCGGCGGCCATGACTATGCGTCATCGCCGGTCTCCTCCATCAGGATGGTGGACTCCGGCGCCCAGTGCAGCCCGGCGACTTCGCCTTCGCGGATGCCGCTCGTGCCCCGGTTGAGATCGCAGACGAAAATTGGCCCGAACTCCGTTTCGAATTCGAACAGCCATGCGCTGCCCTGAAAAACCCGGGCACGCAGCCGCGCATCGACATGGCCCCGCCCCTGCCCCACGATCTCGATCTTTTCCGGGCGCAGCGCCATGCGTACCCGTGTGCCCGGCGGCAGCGCGCTCCGGTGGGCCGGAAGCAGGATCCCGGCCGTGCCGACGCGGACGCGGCTGCCCCCATCCTGCGGCTGGGCGAGCACGCCGACCACCTGCGTCGAACGGCCGACGAAGCTGGCGGCAAACTCGCTGCCCGGCGCGTCATACAGGGTTTGAGGGTCGGCAAACTGGACGATGCGGCCGGCATTCATCACCGCGACGCGGTCGCATGTGGCCAGCGCCTCCGACTGGTCGTGCGTCACCATGATGGTGGTGGTTCCGACACGCCGCTGGATGGCGCGGATTTCGAGCTGCATCTCTTCGCGCAGCTTGGCATCGAGATTGGACAATGGCTCGTCGAGCAGAAGAAGCTCCGGCTCGATGGCCAGGGCCCTGGCAATGGCCACGCGCTGTTGCTGCCCGCCCGACAGTTGGCGCGGATAGCGGTCGGCAAGGTGGGTCAGGCGGACGAGGTCCAATGCCTCGGCGGCACGCCTGTCGCGGTCGGCCCGGCCGACCTTGCGCATCTTCAATCCGAAGGCGACATTCTCACCCACCGTCATATGCGGGAACAGCGCATAGCTCTGGAAGACGATTCCAATGCCGCGTTTGCTGGCGGGGATATTCGCGATATCCCGCCCATCCAGCAGGACACGACCGCTGGTCGGTGCCTCGAAGCCGGCAACGATGTTCAGCGTCGTCGTCTTGCCGCAACCGGACGGCCCCAGCAAACCGACGAACTCGCCCTTCTCGATCGACAGATCGATGCCATCCAGCGCGACATAGGCCAGAAATCGCTTCTTGAGCCCTTCGATTGCAATCTTCGCCATGTCCTACCTGTTCGCGCGGGTTCGTTGCGGCTTGAGGCCCGGGGCCGACTGCATCCGCCCCGGGGATGTTTCGAACGCTCAGCGCTCGACCTCACGGTTCCAGCGCTGCGTCCAGGCACCGCGTTCCTTGTTGACGGTCGGCCAGTCGATCCGGGCAAGCTTGTCCAGTTCGTCGGTGCGGGCGGGCACCGTTGCCAGCAGCTCCTCGCTCAGCTCCACCTTGCCGTTGACCGGGGTGTAGCCCGCCCCGGCCAATGCCACCTGGGCGTCCGGCGACAGCATATGCCGCACGAAGGCCTGAGCGAGATCGGGCACGTCGCTATCCACCACCGGGCACATGGTCACCATCAGCGCGACAGCGCCTTCCTTGGGCTCGGCAACGGCAATGGGCAGGCCCTGCTTCTGCAGCGCCAGCGCGCGCGAGCGCGACACGACCGTCATGGCGATCTCGCCGCTCTGCAGAAGCTCTTCCAGCTTCGGGGCCGAAGGCGCGAAGGTGACGAGGTTGGGGCGGATCTTCTCGCTGTAGGCCGCAAACCCCGGATCGATGTCGGCCTCGCCGCCGCCTTCGGCGCGCGCCACCATGATCAGCCCGTGCAGCCCGGTGGTGCTGCCAGCACCCAGGAGCGCGATCCGCCCCTTGTAGACATCATTGCCGAGATCGGCCCAGGATGTCGGGACCGGCAGGTTTTCCGCCTCGAAGATTTCCGTATTGTAGACCGGTCCCGTCACGCCGATGCCGAAGGCGACCGCCGAGTCGGCAAGACGCGCCACCGGCACGACCGCCTCAAGTTCCGGGCTGTCCTCGATGGCGGCGCAGAAGCCGAAATCCACGGCCTGGTACATCGGCCCGTCATCCACGATGGCGACGTCGATTTCCTGCGCTGCGCGCTGCGCCTGCAGCTTGGCCAGCGTAGCGGTGGACTGGCCGGCCACATACTCGACACGCGCACCATGCGCCGCCTCGAAGGACGGAATGATCGTCTCGCGCATCAGCCGCTCGAAGGAGCCGCCATAGCCGGCGACGGTCAGCGTTTCCTGTGCACTCGCGGCTTGCGGCAGCGTCAAGGCCAGGCAGACCGATGCGTATAGGGCGGCAGTATTGGCGCGATGCGACATGAAGCTTGCTCCGTCCGTTGGGGAAATTGAACCGTGATGCCCCATGGTTCCGGTGCCGCCGCCAATGTGTCAACGCGTTAGAAATTTATTGTTGCATTCATTTCTGATATGATCTGCCCTTGTACGGTCACCGGTCTGCACCGCGCCTGGGCAAGCCGTTGCGGGCTGGAAAGCCGCCTCCGACTTCACAGGAAATAGCCATGCCGCCCCATAGACATATCGAGGTCTTCCAGACCGTCATGCTGGTCGGCAGCTTTACCGAAGCCGCCCGCTTGCTGCGCAGTTCGCAGCCGACAGTCAGCCGCATGGTGCGCGAACTTCAGGACATGGCGGGCTTTGCATTGTTCATCCGCCGGAACGGGATGATGGTGCCGACCGCCGAGGCCCTTGCGCTGCACCAGGAAGTGGAGCGCAGCTTCGTCGGGCTCGACCGCATTGCCGAGCGGATGGAGCAGATCCGCCACCATCGCACGTCCACGCTGCGGATCGTGGCGATGCCGGTTCTGTCGGCCTCGTTCATACCAAGGGCCATTGCGAGGTTTTCGCGTCTGCATCCCGACGTGCAGGTGACACTGCAGGTCCACCGGTCGGAAGCGATCGCATCCTGGGTTCCGAACGAGCAGTTCGACGTCGGATTTTCGATGCTGCCCATGGAAAAGGAAGGGGTAACGGCCGAGCTGTTCTGCGCTGCGCCGGCCCTGTGCGTGTTCCGCCCGCCGCATCGGCTTGAGGCCCATGACATCATCCGCCCGGCCGACCTGCAGGGGGAGGATTTCGTCGGCCATGGCCCCAACAGCTTTGCCGCGCGGGCGTTGACCCGCGTCTTCGACGATGCGGGCGTGCGCCCCCGCATCGTCGCCAATACGCCATTGTCCGCGATTGCCTGCCAGATGGTGCTGGAAGGGCTTGGCGTAACGCTGTGCGACGCCTTCACGGCAAGCGACTTTCAGGCCCGTGGGCTGGTTGCCAGGCCATTCGAGCCGAGCTTCGACTTCAACTACGGCGTCCTGCTGCCGCACAAGAACCAGAACGAAAAGCTGGCCAACATCTTCATGGAGATATGCCGCGACAATCTCGCCGAACGATTTCCGGCAAAGGGTGGCCAGCCCGGGTCAAAGCTGCTCTGACGTCGATGCCCGTCACCAGGCATGATTGTAGTTGATGGCCAAGGTGAAGGTATCGGGCGTGTAGTCTCGCTTCCAGACGGAATGCGTCGCCGAGACGGCGATTGCGTCGGCCGGCGTCAGGTTCAGGCTGCCGCTGACGCCAAGCTTGAGGGTACTTTGCGTATCGTCCCGGCCGATCGAGTTGACGCTGGTTTCCCCGCCATAGGAATAGTACGCGTCCGCCGAAAGCCACAGTGCCCTGGTCAGGTTGCGGCTGTAATGCGCCTCGACCGTCGCCAGCGGGTTCTGACTGAGAGTCGATACCCCTCGATACCTGTCATTGTCGGTGAAAAACTCGATATTTCCGTTGAAGGTCAGCCATTCGTCCGGCTGCAATGGAATTCCGTAGGATAGTTGAGGCTTGAACGCCCAACGGTTCGCCCCGATGTTCACCAGGCGGTTGGGATCGTACCTGCCGGTCGGCGCTTTTACAGCCACCGAGGCCGTCAGGTATGTCTCGGGCGACCAGCGTGCGAACTCCTCGCGCGATAGCGCCGGTGCACCCAAGAGATTTGCGATGACGACAGCCTGTATGTCGCCGATCCCGTCGACGGACCGGTTGATCCGGGTCCCGTCCAGTTCGAACTCGGTGAACGCGTAGGGGACGATCAGCTGCACCCCGCCGATCTTTCCCCCGACATCGAATGAACGTGCGTATCGAACGACGGGCACCGATGCCTCGGTTGACGCGCCGGTGATGGGAAGGGACGTGTCGATGGAGGACTCGCCCTTATTATATGTATAATACAGGTAAATGAAGTTCATATCGACCGGGACGTTCAGCCAGTCACGCGCTCCGTCCGCAAAAGCATTCATCGGCACCAACGAAGCAGCCATGGCTGCAACTCGCATCAATTGACGCATTTCCACCTTACTCCCCAAGCTGACCACCCTCACGCCCCATCCCCTATGGAGTAACGATATTGAAATCCGGGCTGAATGTATCGAGCATGGCAAAGAACCGTTGGAACGCGCTGGCGTCACCATCGATCTTGATCCGCCCGTCCGCTACAAGGTCCGGAACAGTGGCTGTCCCGAGATTGAGATCGTCCAGCGTATCCTTGCTCAAGGTTGCCGTGGCATCCGCCGTTGCGGACTGACGACTGGAGTAGTTCAGCACGGAGTTATCGACCGTCAGCGTGTAATTTTTCTGGATATCATCGAAGTTGACGTTCAACACCAATCGCTGCCCGGCCGCCTTGTCGGCATTCAGGCGCACCGCCAGGAAATCGAATAGCATTTCGGGCGACATGGCGCGCACTACATCCGGGCTCGCACTTCCAGCGCCGACCTGCGGTGTCCCGTTCCGAAGCTCGAAGGCTCCTTGCAGATAGATGGAGCGCCAGGGTCCGGATTCCGCCTGATATCCCATCTGCTCATAGGCTTTGGCCAAAAGCTCCTTGGCTGCCGTGTTGGACGGGTCGGCGAACACGACGTGCTTCAGCAGCTCGGCTACCCACCGATAATGACCGGCGGCAAATTCATCGTCTGCCAGCGCGATCACGGCTTCCGGTCCGCCCATCGCCGAAACGTACAGGGGCGCCACTTCGGCCGGGGGCAGGTTGTTGAGGCTGGATGGGTTGCCGTCGTACCAGCCCATATACCGCTGGTAGACCGCCCGGGAATTGTGCCTGAGCGTGCCGTAATACCCCCGGCCCGACCAGAAGCCCTCCAGGGACGCCGGCAACTCGATCATTTCCGAGATTTCCTCGCCGGTGTAACCCTGGTTGATCAGATTGACGGTGCGATCGTGGATGAACTTGTACAGGTCGCGCTGTTTACGCAGGTAATCGTCGATTTCCTCGGTTCCCCACAGCGGCCAGTGGTGGGACTGGAACTTGACGTCGATCCGATCACCGTACAGTTCCAGCGTCTCGTTGATGTACCGGGCCCAGGCCAGTGCATCCCGCACCTGTGCGCCACGAAGGGTCAGGATATTGTGCATCGTGGAGGTCGTATTCTCGGCCATCCACATGGCACGGAACTGCGGGAAATACGTGTTCATCTCGGCATGCGCTTCCGTTCCCGGCGTGAGCTGAAACTCCATCTCGACACCGTCGATCGTCAGCTGCTCTCCGGAGCGCGTGATATAATGGTTCGGTTCGATCAGGGTCGGCGTGCCCCGGGGCGTCGTAAGGCCCAGTCCGGCACCGACGCTGCCCTCCGGACCACGCGGCAGCAACGGACCGTACATGAGGATCGAGCGCCGGCTCATGGCATTGCCGGTGATGACGTTTTCGCTGACCGCATGCTCCATGAAGCCTTCGGGCGCGATGAGCTGCACCTTGCCGGATCGAACGTCTTCATCGGCGATGAGACCGCGTATGCCGCCGTAATGATCGAGATGCGGATGGCTGTAGATCGCCGCGACGATCGGTCGTTCACCGAATTGCTCGGTCAAGAGGGCATAGGCGGCCTTGGCCGTCTCGGCGGTACTGCCGACGTCATATGCTATCCATCCGCTGTCTCCGCGAATGAAGGTGAAGTTTGCCAGATCGTAGCCTCTGACCTGGTAGATGCCATCGGCGACCTCGAACAAACCGTATTGAAGGTTTAGCTGCGCATTGCGCCACAGGCTTGGATTGACCGTATCGGGAGCCGGCGTGTCGAGCGCGATGAAGGCCTTGTAGGTTTCCAGGTCCCATACGACCTTGCCGGAGGCGTCCTTGATCGTCAGCGTGTCGGGTTTGCGCAGCAGTCCCCGAGCTGCGTTCTCGAAGTCCTGCCTGTCAGAAAATGGGAGCTGCTCCATAACCTGCGCATTTGCCCGGCGTGTCGCCTCGCTCGCAGGTTCGGCCCTTGTCGCGCTCGACGCCAGGACCAACGCCATGGCAGCGATGAGACCCCCAAGTTCACGTCGCCAAGACAACGCACGCATCATCGTCCAATCCCCTCACAACCAGAAAGGACAAATATTACGTCGCGACTAAATTCCTGACAACATCCTACGTAGGTATGTCCCTAGAACCGGGCCTTGAAGCCGATGGTCCCGTCGAGGGCATAGGCGTCGCCGAAGCTTTCGATGCTGCTACGGGCGCCGATTTCGCCGTAGAGCGAATAGGCGTCGTCGGCCCAATCATAGGTAGCGCCGAGCCCCAGCCCGCCCCAGAAGCGGTCTTCTCGCGAGGTGAAGCTGACCGTGCCGACGCCGACTTCGGTGCCGTCCAGGAACTCGTAAGTGAGGTTGGCGATGGCGTAGCTTTTCAGGCGCCGTGTATCGCCGCTGCTGCCCTGCCAGCTACGCTCGTGATCGATCGACAGGCCAAGACGCCCGTTCAGGCTGTCGCCACCGAGCCGCCGGACGGTGGCCTGGAAGGCATCGTCGAACGTGTCGAAATCGACATTGGAATAGACAAGCTGCGCCTGCGGCGTCAGCGTCCACTGGTAGGCGATATCGATGGCCTTGCCGGCTTCGATGCTGAAGGCGTAGCCGAAGCCGTTGTTGCCATCCGCTTCCTGAACGTTCAGCGTATCGGAATAGATGTCGCTGTCGTACCAGGTCGCCTGCGCCTGCCCGTCGAC
>NZ_BBWQ01000027.1 GCF_001463885.1 Aureimonas altamirensis
CGAGGAATCCGGCGAACCGCAGCCCTTTGACTTCGAAGCGTTCAAGAAGCGGAAGCGGGCGGAGTATGAGGGCAGATGAAGGCCCTTTCCTTCTCGCCTCGGGCAGAAGTCGACATTGACGGTATCTGGGACTACAGCGCCGACAACTGGGGGCCGGATCAGGCTGACCGCTACACCGACGAAATCCGGGATGCCTGCCATGCGCTGGCATCGGGCCGGAAGCAGGGGCGGGCGACGAATGTTCGCCTTGGCTATCGCAAATGCCCCACCGGCTCGCATGTGATCTATTTCCGCGACCGGGGGGACTGGCTGGAGATTGTCCGCGTCCTGCATAGCGCACAGGACGCGGAGCGGCACCTGTGAGCCGTCACTCCCCGGCTGGCTGTGTCGGTGGTGAAACCATGAAGATGCAGTATCGGCTTCCGTCCCGCTGATCGGCGAATTCACCGCCTGCGGACAGGCAGTAGATGCGAGGATGCTGGCCGAAGGCTTTGGCATCGCCTCTGCCGGTGATCCAGAAGGCTGCCAGCGCGCCGATAAGCGCTCCTGCGGCCCCGATCGAGGTCAGCCAGACCCAGAACCCGCCGAACCAGCGCCACGCCTCCCTGCGGGCCTCTCCTGCGGCCTGTGAGAGGCTCCTGGCCGTTTGGAGGATCTCGGCATGGGATTCCCTGATAGCCCCTCTGGCGGCGTCCTGCGCGGCTTCTATGGCGGCGCGGTTGGTCTTGGCGGTGGCGAGCTGCAGCTGGCCCTCAAGGCGCTGTTCCAGCCGCTTGCCGGTTTGCGCCATGTTGTCGAGGCTCTTGGCGATGGTCGCGTTGAGGTGTTCGGCCTCGTCCCTGTCGAGGCTGGTGCGTTGCAGGTTCTCGATCTGGCGGCGCAGCGCGCCAATATCATCGACCAGAACCAGGAACGGATCGGTGTTGCCGCTCATGCCTCACCCGCCCCGGCGCTTTGCACCCTGGCATCGAGGTCGGCCAGCAGTCCGGCGATTTCCTTCTGGTCCACGTCCCGGGTTGCGTGTTTGCGCAGGGTGGATGCCAGCCATTTGGAAATCTTGGGGTCTTTCAGGGCTTCGGTGGTGACGATGGCGCCGACGATGATCTTTCGGCGGGTGTCGCTGGCTTTCTGACGGGTTTTGAGCCGCGCCAGCTTCGCTTGCGCATCTGCAATCTGCTGGTCGATGGTGCGCGCCATTCTTCCGCCCTTCCTCTTTACAATCGTTGAATTTGTGCCGCGTAGTGGATAGCGTGTCAAACACGAAGTGCCCACTTATACAAACGCTGCGCGTTTGTGTGGGCAAGGGAACCCTGCGTTTCCCTTGAACCCTTAGCCAAGTGCAGCGCGGAAATGGCGATCTACCACCTTCGGGCCACGATGATTTCCCGCTCTGCCGGTCGCAGCGCCACAGCGGCAGCGGCCTACCGCGTGGGCGAACGGATCGAGGATCACCGCACCGGGCTGACCTTCGATTACCGTGCGCGCGGTGGCGTCGATCACGTCGAAACCCTCGCCCCTGCCAATGCGCCCGCATGGGTGCAGGACCGGGCGGCGCTGTGGAATGCGGTCGAGGCGGCAGAGACCCGGAAGAATTCGCAGGTTGCCCGCGAAATCCGGGTGGCTCTGCCTGCCGAGCTGGACCATGCGCAGCGCGTCGAGCTGGTGCGCGCGTTCTGCCAGCGCGAGTTCGTGGCCCGTGGCATGGTGGCCGACATCGCCCTTCATGCGCCGGGGCGCGAAGGCGATGATCGCAACCACCATGCCCATATCCTGCTGACCACCCGCGAAATCGGCCCCGAGGGGTTCGGGGCGAAGAACCGGGACTGGAACGCGGTCGAGATGCTGGAAGGATGGCGTGAGGCATGGGCGCGGGAGAGCAACCGCGCCCTTGAGCAATGCGGCCATGACGAGCGGATCGACCACCGGACGCTAGAGGCGCAGCGGATTGAGGCGCAGGAGCGGGCCACCGCGGCGCATGATCGCGGTGACGAGGCCGAGGCGCTGCGGCAGACGGTGCGGGCGGTGGAACTGGACCGGGATCCGCTGCCGCAACTCTCTGCCGGGGCGTGGCAGATGAAGGAACGCGGCATCGAGGTTGCGGCCGTCCGGGTGTGGCGCGAGGTCAAGGCGCAGGCGGCCGAGGTTGCGCGTGTGGCGGAGGTTCTGGCCGGTCAGGTGCGGGACTGGATCGGGCGGGCGGTGGATCGCCTCGGGCCGCCGGCGCAGGGTCTGGTCTATGCCGGCGCTGCGGATCGGGATGGCCGGGAGGGGAGGCAGGACCTGGCCGCGCGGTTGCGCGAGGCATGGGAGGCCCGCCAGAGCCGCACCGCGTCCGATACCGTGGCCGCACCTGGTCAAACCCCGGAGCCGGAATCCGCCCGCAGCCTGGCCGAGCGGCTACGGGAGGCCGCGCAGGGGATCGACCGGGGAACGCTGGCCGAGGCCGCCGCGCGGTTGCAGGAAAGCCGGGAGGCCGAGGAACGCCAGCGGGTGCAGGAGGCCGAGCGTCTGAAGGAGCAAGAGCGGCAGCAGGAACGGTTGCGGGAGCGGGAAGCCCGCGACCACGACCGGGACAGCGGGCTTACCCATTGATCCGGCCAGCCCCGCCCCTACAGCCCGCAATGGAGCGAGCGGGCCGGGGCTGGCCTATCGACGGTTTGAGCCGATGCTGTTGAAAAACTCCGGCGGCCCTTCAGGACAGGGAGAAACCCGGGAAGTCGTTCCGATCCAGCGCGCGGGATTGCCGATAACCAATGGGAGTTCGGTCTTCGGGAGACGTATATTCCAGCCCAAAGCCGCCATTCGTCGGCAAGGGGCACGCGGTGCAAAATGTCAGATGAGAGCACAAAGCTCTACCCGGCCGCCATTGACGCGTATCGGGCAGTGATGACCTTTCACATGGCTTCTGATACTGCGCGGCATGGAACGAGAGCCGCAGTCGCAGGAAAACATGAACTATCCCATCCCTTCTGATATGAGCCGCAACACCTTGTTCAAAGAAGGCGACGTGTTCGTCCTGTTCGGCGAGTTGTTCGGGCGGGGATACGCTACAGGTCTTGTCGACGAGGCCCGCAAGGCCGGCATGAAGATCGTGGGGATCACGGTCGGTCGGCGGGAAGAGGATAACGCCCTCCGCGCACTGACGGCCGAAGAACTTGCAGAAGCCGAGGAGAAACTTGGCGGCACGATCATAAATGAACCGCTCATGGCGGGCTTTGACCTCGATGCGCCAGCAGGAGAGCCTACTCCGACCGAGCTTCTCAACAAGATGACGGTGGAGTCGTGGAAGGACGACAAGCTTGACTGGACGCATATCGAGATGTGTCGGAAGCATGGTGTCGACCGCTTCAAGACCACACTTGGTCGCGTTATGCGCGAACTGGACGGCATGATACCGGACGGCAAGAACGTGCTGTTTGCGCATACGATGGCGGGGGGCATTCCGAAGGCCAAAGCGTTCCTCGTAATCGCGAACCGCATCTACAAGGGCCGTGGCGCGCGGCACATGTCCTCGCAGACCTTGATCGAGAGCGATTTGGGCAAGCTAATTCTTCAGAACTTCAATGAAGTATCTGCCAACACCTTCCAGCACCTCCTTGACGCCAGTTCCCCTATTCGGGACCGGATCGAGGCGTCGGGAGGGCAGGTTCGCTATACGGCCTATGGCTATCACGGGACCGAAGTGCTGATCGGCGACGACTACCGCTGGCAGACATACACGAACTACACCCAAGGCTACGCAAAGATGCGATTGGAGGACATTGCCACGGAAGGTTGGGCTAATGGCGTGAAGGCGACTGTCTTCAATTGTCCAGAGATCCGGACCAACTCCTCGGACGTGTTCGCGGGCATCGAACTGTCGCTGCTTCCGTTGCTTCGCGCGCTACAGAAAGAGGGCGGCGGCGCGTGGGTCGAGGCGCTGTGGAACGAGTGTCAGGCGCTGCTGAAGGAAGGCGTGACGCTGGGCGATCTGTTGCAGAAAATATCGGATTACCAAAACCACGAGGCGATGCAACGCTTCTACGACTTCGCCTCATGGCCCTTGCCCAACAGCCCGGAACAGGCAGAGCAGACGATTGGCACGTCGGGCGAGATCGTTCAACTGCACAAAGACAATAAAGCGCTGGTCAGTGACGTGCTGAGCTATCATGTCGTGACCGCGACCGGGCAGCTGATCTTCGGCGAAACGGGTTCACCTGCCGGTCCCGTTCTTTGGCTGAACCATGATCTTGTAGCTCGCCAGCTTCTTGCAAACGAAGAAGCCTCGAAGAAGCCGGCGTAGCTTCCTATGGCGGCTTCGTCCGCATAGCAGACCTAGCTTTTGCCAAACATCCGCGCCCAGAATCCTGATTTCGGTCTCTGGTCGGTCAGGAGTGCGGTTGCCTGCTGACGCCATTTATCCCGGTCCTCGCGCAGGTCGGAGATTATCCCCTCTTTGTCTGCGAGGCGTTCATGTGCCGCCTCAAGGCGGGCTTGTAACTCCCTGACCAGACCGGAATTTTCTTTTCCGTCAGGTGTTTTCTCGGGTGTTTCCTTTTGTTCATCTGAAACAGTCGGTGGGTAAACCCTGTGCAGTTCTGCCGGGTCTATCTGGAAAGTCCCTGTTTCATCCTTGGTTGCAGATATTCTGCCTGATTTTATGGCTTTTGAGATCGTCGCCTTGGACTTTCCCGTTGCTTTCGCGGCATCGCCGAGGGTGTAAACCATGGGGTTTCCTGCTGTTCAGGTTTCCATGATGGTGGACTGTTCGCCTGTTCGCGTCCAGTCCTTCGGTGGCGCTGTCAGCGCAGCTTCTCTTGTTTTTTGCAGTATGCCACAAATGCCGCGCCGGGATTTTTCGGGGGGTTGCCCTTGGCGGTTTCCTCGTGAGCGTATGCCATCCAGTTAGACCGTAGGGTGTAGTAATCCCAACCGAGGGTTCGAGCGTGTGCTCTGGCCTGTTCCTCGGCCCATTCTGGGATGATGATTGGTGCAGAAAGATCGACCGGCGTAGAGCGAGGGCGCACTGTCACCATGTCGTTTTCGTCGATATCGAACTTGTAGAACGGTGTCACATCTGCCCGCATGATCTCGCGCAGGTTGTGGCGAAAGCGCTTTGCCGGGGCGTTGCTGCCTGTCTTGTTCTGGAGGTTTGCCAGCCCGATCTGCCACTTCGGGGAGTTGCCGCAGTGCTTACGGGCGATCTCATACAGGCGGCGCTCCAAGGGCCTGCGCAGGCGGAAGTAGTCATGGGTGATCGTCACCACCTGGTCAGTCTCTATCGCCCGCATCAGCCAGCGCGACAGCTTCACTTCGCAGTAGTCGAGGCGGAATCGCTCATCGTCAGTGCGGACAAAACCTCCTTCGTCTATCAGGGAGAATATCCGGGTTTCGATCTTGCCCCCGGACTTGATGTTGGTGACGAACTGCGCGCCTTGCAGGCGAGCGAAGGCATCCTCAAGGCGCTTGTAGTGGTTCCCGCCGATAGGCCGGTTTGTGGCAACAGACAGCTCTCGCGCTGAGAACCGGACTGTATCGCCAATCGGTTCCCCCCGATTTTTCCGGGCCATCAGCTGGCTGATGGTGAAGATGAGAATGTCCTTGTCGAAGATCGTTGGCAGGCCGAGGCCAGAGGGCCGGATTTTCAGAACGTTGTCACCGTTCCGATATTCGAGGTGCCGCATGTCCGGCTTCGTTGCCAGCGAGAACAACGGGTGCTCCATCGACGCCATGTCATCCTTCGGCACCGCATCAGCGATATCGAGCACGAAGAAATCCAAGTTTGGGTGCCGATCTGGAAGCAGGCTCATACGGCGTAACTTTGACCTATCAGGAACTATTTTGTTTGACCTATCAGGAACGGTTGTTGATGGGAAGGCAGTTTGACCCTTTCGGAACCAAAGTTTGACCCTTTCGGAACCAAAGTTTGACCCTTTCGGAACCAAAATGCCGGTTTATGCTATTTTTCACAGGTGCTTATGAGCCGCGTAACTTACTCCGTAGGTAACACTAATAACACTAGAGCCTCCTGCAATTTCGAGGATCAAGGGCCTTACCCAAAAGGGTAAGGCGGTGCGGCGCGCACCGGGCGCTTCGCCCCCTGCGCCGCTTGCGGTCGCGGGAACGCGACCGCTGGCACCACCAGCGCCCAGATTGCATCTTGGTACTTATTGGTATATATTGGGATCTGCTTAGAACAAGAAGGGGGCGGCGATGGCCCGCAATACATCCGTGTCCCTCGGGGACCATTTCACCACGTTCATCGACATGCAGGTGCAGGCCGGGCGCTACGGATCGGCCAGCGATGTGGTGCGGGCAGGGCTGCGGCTGCTGCAAGAGCATGAGGCCAAGGTGAAGGCGCTGGAAGTCGCCCTGATCGAGGG
>NZ_BBWQ01000028.1 GCF_001463885.1 Aureimonas altamirensis
TGCCGTCGGCATGAAGACATCCCTCAAAAGCATCCGCGACGTGGGAACCGGCGCAATCCTCCTCATCGTCGCCGAAACCCTCTTCATCGCAAGCTTTATCGCAGCCGGAATGCATATCATCGGATAGGACCGTATCGGTGCACACAGGCTATTGCAGGGTCGTCCGCAGGCGTTCGGCCGCCTCCATGAGGCGGGGGACAATGCCGGTCGCCTTATCCACGCCGAAGCGTGGCAGCGGACCGTGGCATGCCAGGGCCGCCACCACCGTGTTGGCGCTGTCCAGCACCGGTACGGCGACGGCGACCAGACCTTCGATGAATTCCTGGTCGTCTAGGCTGTATCCCCTGCGGGAAATGACCGCGAGGTCGGCGTCAAGTCGCGCTCGGTCGGAGATGGTATGCGTGGTGTAGTTGGACAGGGCCAGGGCATCAAGCGTCCGCTTGCGCTGCGCCGGCGCCATATACGCCAAAAGAAGCTTGCCGCTCGCAGTGCAGTGCAGCGGAACGCGCGATCCGATCTCCAAATGCAGCCGCAGCGGCCAGCGGGCTTCCACCCGGTCAATATAAACGGCTTCTAGACCGGCACGGGTGACGAGGTTGCAGGTTTCCTCGCAGGCATCCACCAGCTGTTGCAGGATGGCGTGCCGCTCCGTCGTGACAGAGGTGCGGACCGCATCGAGGCCAAGGCGCAAGAGGCGCGGTCCAACGATGAAATGGCGGCCCCCCGGCTCGCGCGAAAGGTAGCCTTCCGTCTCCAGCCGCTGGCAAAGTCGGTGGACCGTCGGCTTCGGAAGGCCCAGGTTCTGGCAGAGTTCTGGCACGGTAATCGGCTGGTCCGCACCGGCAATTGCGGCCAGAAGATCGAGCGCCCGCAGCATCGCCGATCCGCTATCCCGTTCGTCCGCTTTCAACCCTCAGGCCTCCGTTGCGCAATCTGCTTGCTGTCTGTGTAGCACAGGCCGATCCGCGACGGACTACCACCGGTCCTCCACCATCCGCACAAACTCCAATCCCGTGGCGGTGCAGCATCATAATCTCATTCAATGAGACGATATGTATCAAAATAGAGTTGACTCGCTTTGTGGTGGGGTGCAGTGTCTTGGCTGCAGGGAGGAAACTGCACATGAATTTCGAGGAAGAATTCGACTTCGTCGTCGTCGGCGCGGGATCGTCAGGCTGCGTCCTTGCCAACCGGCTGTCGGAAGACGGGCGCTACAGCGTGGCGCTTCTGGAAGCGGGACCCAAGGACAGGAATCTCTGGATCCACCTGCCCATTGGCTATGGCAAGACCATGTGGAACGACGCCATCAACTGGCGCTTCCACACGGAGCCCGAAGAAGGGATGGAGGGCCGTCGAATCTATTGGCCGCGCGGTCGCGTCCTGGGCGGTTGTTCCTCGATCAACGGCCTCATCGTCATCCGCGGCCAGCAGGAAGATTATGACGGCTGGCGTCAGCTTGGGAACGAGGGCTGGGGCTGGGACGACGTGCTTCCCTATTTCCGCAAGCTGGAAACCAACCCTTCATACCGCGAGGACCCGCTGCACGGTTCGACCGGTCCGCTACATGTCAGTAGCATTCCCGTTCGGCACGAGCTGATCGAGGCCATCAAGTCCGCGGCCGTCGCCTGCGGCGTGCCGGAGACGGCCGACTTCAACGGCGCCACCCAGGAAGGCGTCGGCTACTATCAGCTGACGACGCAGGGCGGCTGGCGCATGAGCGCGGCCAAGGCCTATCTGAGGCCGGCGCGGAGCCGCAAGAACCTATCCATCCTGACGGAGGCACAAGTTGCACGGGTCGTCTTCGAGGGGCGGCGCGCCGTGGGCGTGGAGTTGCGGCAGGGTGGCCGGGACCGGCGGATCGCCGCCCGGCGCGGAGTCATCCTGTCGGCGGGCGCGGTGCAGACGCCGCAACTCCTCATGCTGTCGGGAATCGGGCCGTCGGAGCATCTGCGCGATACGGGGATCCCCGTTTTGCAGGACAGCCCTGGGGTCGGCGCCAACCTGCAGGATCACCTGCAGATCCGCATGATCTACCGGTGCACCAAGCCAATTACCACAAACGATACGCTGCGCTCCTTTTATGGGCGGGCGCGGATGGGGCTCGAATGGCTGCTCACGCGCGGTGGGCCATTGAGCATCGGCATCAATCAGGGTGGGCTCTTCACCCGCGTGCTGCCCGGTTCCGCCACGCCGGACATCCAGTTCCACATCGGCACCCTTTCGGCAGACATGGCCGGCGGTGCCGTCCACGACTATTCCGGCTTCACCATGTCGGTCTGCCAGCTGCGCCCGGAAAGCCGCGGCGTGATCCGCCTAGGCTCGTCAGAGCCCTTCGCGGCGCCGAAGATCCACGCCAACTACCTCGACAGTGAAACGGACCGAGCCTGCGTGGTGGCCGCCATGCGCTTTGCGCGGCGGTTGGCGGCCACCGAGCCCTTCGCTTCCTATGTCGCGGAGGAGGTTCTACCCGGTGCTGCTGTTGCGACAGATGCCGACCTTCTCGCCTTCGCGCGCCAGAACGGGGTGACGATCTTCCATCCGGCAGGCACTTGCCGCATGGGCGGCGAGGCGGACCGCACCGCCGTTCTGGATGCTCGCTTGCGGGTGCGCGGTACGGACGGGCTGTGGGTCGCCGACTGCTCGGTCATGCCGACGCTCGTGTCGGGCAATACGAATGTTCCGGCCATCATGATCGGGGAAAAAGCCGCCGACATGATCCGGGAAGACGTCAACAGCCATCAATCTGGGAGGAAGGCATGGCAAGCACAGCGGGAACTGTCGATCGCGAGCTAAGGCGCGTCGTCGGCGCAAGCGTGATCGGCGCGACGATCGAATGGTACGACTTCTTTCTCTACGGCATCGTCGCCGGCATCGTCTTCAACCAGCTGTACTTTCCAGCGGACGATCCGGTCGTCTCCACCCTCCTCGCCTACACAACCTTCGCGATCGGCTTCGTCGCGCGGCCGGTCGGTGGCCTGATCTTCGGCCATTACGGCGACAAGCTTGGGCGCAAGAGCATGCTCGTCATCACGCTGATGATCATGGGAGTGGCCACCGTCCTGATCGGCCTTCTGCCTACTTACGAACAGATCGGCATCGCCGCGCCCATCCTTTTGCTTCTGCTGCGCATCCTCCAGGGGATCGGCATCGGCGGCGAATGGGGCGGTGCGGTCCTGATGGCTTACGAGTATGCGCCCGAAAACAGGCGGGGCTTCTTCGCCAGCATCCCGCAGATCGGCCTAGCCCTAGGCCTATGCTTAGCATCAGGCGTGACTGCGGTCATGTCGCTTCTGCCGGAGGAGCAGTTCATGGCCTGGGGATGGCGCGTCGGCTTTCTGGCGAGCGTACTTCTGGTTCTAGTCGGTATGTATATCCGCCTGAAGGTTGCCGAGACCCCGGAGTTTGCCAAGGTCAAGGAAACGAAGAAGGATGTCGCGCTGCCTTTCATGGTGATGCTGCGCAAATACCCCAAGAACATCATCCTGGGCATGGGCGTACGGTACATTGACGGCGTCTTCTTCAACATCTTTGCCGTCTTCTCGATCGTGTATCTGTCGAAATATGTGGACGTGCCCCGCACGACGGCGCTGGTTCTCGTCACCATCTCGGCGGCGGTAATGATCTTCACAATTCCCTATTTCGGTAGCCTGTCGGACCGTTGGGGTCGCCCGAAGACCTATGCCATCGGTTCGCTGTTGCTGGCCCTGTGCGCCTATCCAGCCTTCTGGTTGATGGCTTCGGGCAGCCTGCCACTGATCGCCATCGGCATCATCGTCCCGTTCGGGATCGTCTATGCCATGTGCTACGGGCCCGAAGCTGCCCTGTTCTCGGATCTGTTCGATGCGGAGGTCCGTTATACGGGCATCTCCTTCGTCTATCAGTTCTCCGGAATCTTCGCGAGCGGCATCACCCCAATCATCGCCACCTACCTGTTGGCGGAAGGCGGCGGCGAGCCTTGGTACGTCTGTGCCTACGTGGTCTTCGCGGCCTTGATTAGCATGATCTCGGCCATGGCGATCCGCCGTCCTGCACCAAGGCTCCACCCGCAGGGCGCAACCATGTCGCCATCAGCCAGCCGGCTGCGCTGAAGCTTGCACCCAAACGCAATGATAGGCCCCGGCGAACGGCCGGGGCCACCTCTATCCACTATGACAAGGAGCGATCCCCATGAAGATGACGACGGAAGAAGCGTTTGTGAAGGTTCTGCAGAAGCATGGGATCGACCAGGCTTTC
>NZ_BBWQ01000029.1 GCF_001463885.1 Aureimonas altamirensis
TCAACAAACCAGCTTCCCAACACATCACAATCGCCCCGCCCCAAAGCGGGGCCGTGCGCGTTTGAGCTCCATCAAAACCCAAGCCGAGACGCGAAAGCGAAGCCGGTCGGGTTCGAGCTCCATCAGAGCCGGATGCGCGAGAAGGCACCCCCTCAAAACCCGTAAGACGGGGAAGGGAAGGCGCAGCGATGGCGAAAGCCGATAAACCCATGCGATCCCAGGGCAGGGCCAGGGCGCTGGTGGGTCGTCATGATGATCGGCTTCCAATGATGGCAAAGGCGGCGAAGACGGCCACAGAGCGCTCACCGCAGCGCAGATGTCATGCAGCGGGACGAAGGAGCCCGTTGCTCTCAAGAAGCGTCACGCCGCCGCGATAGGGCAAGCGGAGGGTAAGGGCCTGGGCGTTCGGATAGTCACGATAGATGACGTCCTCAGCGGCGGCAGAAGCTGCGACAGGGCGCCTGCCGCAGCGTGGACGTCATGCGGCAGCGCCAGCGGCGGTAGAGCCGATCCAAGCCCACGCCAGTAAGGGAGGGCAGGGAGGGCAGGGAGGGCGCAGGGCAGAGCGGTGCGATCCTGGGGCAAGGCTGGCGCGCTGGCGCGTCGTCATGATGATCGACTTCCAATGATGGGCAAAGGCGGTGACGGCTGCCACAGGCCACAGGATGCCCACACATTGCAGACGTCATGCTGCAGCGCCAGCGGCCGCAGTTGCTCCCAGGACGGCATCACGCCGGCAAGGCGGGGCCAGAAGCGCCTGTCTGCGGATCACAACAATGATCGGCTTCCGGATATAGGCAAAGGCGCCATAAGCCCCCGAAACGCATCGGCCGCCACTCAGACCAGCCATCGCCGCACAGCGGCATTGCGTTCCTTCAACGTTAAACCTATAACGGTATCGGCCCGATGGGGAGCGCGAACTCCCACACCGGGCCTGACCATAACGCTCATAACCAAGAAAGAGCACCATGGCTGACCGAGCCTTTAGCATATATCCTCCACCCTCTGCATCACCCTCAACGCACCCGTTGCGGTAATGCACGTCCGGTTCAAAACCGGCGAATGGAGGCTCATCCCCGGACGTCTCATCGAGACCGATGACGGCTGCCTCCTGCCGGTGGACGCATTCACGGGCATCGCCCACAGAATCGTTCCCGAAGACCTGCTCACCATCGCACGAAAGCTGGTGAAAACCGCCGACCAGAGACGGTGGCAGGTTCGCCAGACGCATCTCAACCGTATGCGACTGGAATTGGCAAAAGAGTGCCTCACGCACGTCCTCGCCGATTGGGAAGTGACATATTACTAGAGGTGGGCGGCGGGGCGGGAAACCCCGCGCTTCCGCCCCCTCGCTTCAACAACCCTAACCAAGCCTAACCCAGCCTAAAGGATCGCAGGCAGGTTCAATCCCTGATCCCGCGCGCAAGCCAACGCATCCTCATAGCCCGCATCCGCATGCCGCATCACG
>NZ_BBWQ01000030.1 GCF_001463885.1 Aureimonas altamirensis
GTGCTGGGCGACGACGCCTCGCCGACCGACCTTCTGGCCATCACCGGCGCCAGCACCGGCACGACGCGTGTGGACGTCATCAACTTTGGCGGCCAGGGCGCCCTGACCGACCAGGGCATCCGCATCGTGCGGGTGGACGGGGCCTCGCCCGGCGCCTTCACACTGATCCCCGACACGATCGCCCCGACGGGCGAGGCGGCGGTGATCGGCGGCGCCTTCGTCTACGGTCTCTACCAGGGCAGCCCGGCCGCGCCGGCCGACGGCGACTGGTATCTGCGCACCATCGTCAACCCACCGGTCGTTGTTCCGCCGCTGCCGCCGGTGGACCCCGATCTTCCGGTCGGCCCGGTCTACCAGCCCGGCGTGCCGCTCTATGAAGCCTATCCGCAGGTTCTGATGAGCCTGAACCGCCTGCCGACGCT
Source organism: Aureimonas altamirensis (assembly GCF_001463885.1). GTDB lineage: Bacteria > Pseudomonadota > Alphaproteobacteria > Rhizobiales > Rhizobiaceae > Aureimonas > Aureimonas altamirensis. Next base: position 423 of record NZ_BBWQ01000030.1, read on the forward strand.
GCAGCAGCGCAAGGGCAGCCGGGTCTGGTCGGGCACCGCCGACCCGCAGCCCTTCGTCAAGGGTGCGCTGGCCTCCACCCCGCCGGGCGACGTCATCGAGGGCAGCGGCGCCTGGGGCCGCATCGAGGGTTCGCGCATCGTGGCCGATCCGGCCGTGTCCACCAGCTTCAGCGATTACGACATCGATCTGTGGCGCCTGCAGGCCGGCTACGATTTCGATGTGGCCAGCTTCGCGGACGGGTCCAGACTGATCGGCGGCATCAACGTCCACTATGGGCGGGCCGATGCCGACATCACCTCGCCCTATGGCACGGGCTCCATCGAGGCCACCGGCTACGGCGTCGGCGGTACGCTGACCTGGTACGGCCAGAACGGCCTTTAT
>NZ_BBWQ01000031.1 GCF_001463885.1 Aureimonas altamirensis
TCGTCAACCGCCTCAGTCAAGCCCGAAAGCCAAACCGCGAAAGCCACTCAACGCAACTCTCTTAAATCCAAAACCAACGGCCAGAGCGCAAAAACCCAGCCGGATCAACCAGGCTTAACCAAGCCAATCCAGCCATGCTTCCAAACCAATCAACCCAGTTCCCTGAGCCAACCAGTCCGGCCCGGCGCCGCCGCCGTCTCGATGGCCGGCTTATAGGACTAACCTACCAAAACCGTCAACCAGGAAAATCG
>NZ_BBWQ01000032.1 GCF_001463885.1 Aureimonas altamirensis
CTTCTTTCTCTTCTCCCCCTCTCCTCTCCCCCTCTCCTCCTTCTCCTCTCTTCTTCCTTCTTCTTCTTG